>NZ_CP090349.1:3305000-4505000 GCF_021398735.1 Methylobacterium oryzae | reverse complement strand
CCACAGGCCGCCCGTGTAGCCGTTGGTGCACAGCACGACCCGGCCGGTCGTCACCCGCTCGCCCTGGGCCGTGGTGACGGTCCAGCCCGATCCGGTCCGTTCGAGGCCGGTGACCGGCGATCCGCCGTGGATCGTGGCGCCGGCCTTCTGGGCGGCCCGGGCGAGGCCGCGGGCGTAGCTCAGGGGCTGGATCGCCCCGCCGCGGCTGTCGAGCCAGCCGCCGAGATAGCGGTCGGTCCCCAGCAGCTGCTCGGTCTCGGCCCTGTCGAGGACGCGGGTGGGCGCACCGAGATCCGCCCACTGGGCCGCCCGCTTGGCGACCTCGGCGAGCCCGGCCTCGGTGTGGGCGCCCTGGATCCAGCCGGCGCGGGAATGCGGCACGTCCATCCCGTGCCGGGCGATGAGGTCGAACACGACGTCGGCGGTCCCGCCGGCGAAGCGCGCGAGCCGCTCGCCGCGCTCCCGACCGAACCGCGCGACGAGGTCGGCGGGATCGTATTTGAGGCCGGGGATGACCTGGCCACCGTTGCGACCGGACCCGCCGTAGCCGACCTCCTGCGCCTCGAGCACGACGGGTCGGATGCCGCGCTCGGCGAGATGCAGGGCGGTGGACAGGCCGCAGAACCCGCCGCCGACGATCACCACCTCGGCTAGGCCGGATCGGGCCAGCGGCGGCGTGTCCGGCGCGGGCGCCGCCGTCGTGGCCCAGAGCGAGGGTGCGAGCGGGAACGGTTCGGCCACGGCGTGTCCTAGAGCGGGTGCAGCACGCGCTGCAGGAAGTCCCGGGTACGCGGATTCTGCGGCCGGTTGAGGACCTCGGCGGCCGGCCCCTGCTCGACGAGTCGGCCGCCGTCGAGGAAGAGGACCCGGTCGGCGACCTCGCGGGCGAAGCCGATCTCGTGGGTGACCACGAGCATCGTCATACCCTCGTCGGCGAGGGCGCGCATGACCTTCAGCACGTCGCCGACGAGCTCGGGATCGAGGGCCGAGGTCGGCTCGTCGAACAGGATCGCCTCCGGCCGCATGGCGAGCGCCCGGGCGATCGCGACGCGCTGCTGCTGCCCGCCGGAGAGCTCGTTCGGCCGGGCGTGCTCCTTGCCCGAGAGCCCGACCCGGGCGAGCAGGGCGCGCGCCCGCTCCTCGGCCTCGCCCCGGGGCTCGCCCTTCACGTGGATCGGCCCCTCGACGACGTTCTCGAGCGCGGTCCGGTTGGCGAACAGGTTGAAGCGCTGGAAGACCATCGAGACCCGGGTGCGGATCGCCTTGATGCCGCGCTTGTCCCGGTCGACACGCTGCCCGTCGACGCGGATCTCGCCGCCGTCGTAGGCCTCGAGCCCGTTGATGCAGCGCAGGAGTGTCGACTTGCCGGATCCCGAGGGCCCGATGATGCAGACGACCTCGCCCTTGGTGACCTCGGCCGAGACGCCCTTGATCACCTCCAGCGCGCCGTAATGCTTGCGGACGTCCTCCAGCACGATCATCGATGCCGTCCCTTCGCCTCGAAGTGGCGGACCAGCAGGATCAGCGGCAGGCTCAGCGCGAGGTACATCAGCGCCACCAGCGTGTAGACGCTGGTGTTCTTGAAGGTCGACGAGGCGATCAGCTTTCCCTGGAGCGCCAGCTCGGCGACCGTGATGGTCGAGGCCTGCGACGAGTCCTTGAGCATCATGATCATGATGTTGCCGTAGGGCGGCAGCGCGATCCGGATCGCCTGCGGCAGGATCACCCGCCGCATGGTCATGCCCCAGCCCATGCCGATCGACAGCGCCGCCTCGACCTGGCCGCGATCCACCGCCTCGATGCCGGCGCGGAAGTTCTCGGCCTGATAGGCCGAGTAGGCGATGCCGAGCCCGATGATCGCCGCCTGGACGGCGGTGAGCGACAGGCCGAAATCGGGCATCACGAAGTAGATGTAGAACAGCTGCACGATGATCGGGATGCCGCGCAGGATGTTGATCATCACCGCGCTGAAGCCCGACAGGATCGCGATGCCGGAGACCCGCATCACCGCCCAGACCAGCCCGAGCAGCGTCGAGACCACCAGGGACGCGATCGTGATCAGGATCGTGAGCTGCACGCCCTGCAGCAGGATCGGCAGGTAGTCCTGCGCGTCGGCGAGGAACTCGCGCATGAAGGTCAGGACCGGTCGGCCGACGGCGGCAGACCCCACTTGGTCAGGATCGCCTGGAGCGTCCCGTCGGCCTTCAGCTTGGCGAGCGCCTTGTCGATCTTGGCGAGGAGCTCGGTGTCGGTCTTGCGGACGCTGAGGCCGACCGAGGCGACGACGGTCGGCTTGAAGGTCTCGACGAGGCGGACGCCGGGAAACAGGCCCTGCTTGACGTAGTAGGCGAGGATCGGCGCGTCGGCGAAGCCGGCCTTCAGCCGCCCGGAATTGACGTCCCGGATGATGTCGGGGATCGCGTCGTAGATCTTCACCTCGTTGAAGAGGCCCGACCTCTTCAGCGGCTCGACGAAGGCGGTGCCGACCTGGGCGCCCACCGTCTCGCCCTTCAGGTCGGCGAAGGACGTGTAGTCCTTCGTGTCGGTCTTCGGGACGATCAGCCCCTCGCCGTAGCTGTAGACGGGCGCCGAGAACGACACGACCTCCTTGCGCTGCGGCGTGATGAACATCGCCGCCGCGATGATATCGATCTTCGAGGCGGTGAGCGCCGGGATCAGCGTCGAGAATTGCAGCGGCTCGACCGCGACCGTGAAACCCGCCTCCTTGCTGACCGCGTTGACGAGGTCGACCATCACGCCTTGAATGCTATTCGTCTTGGTATCGAGGAAGGTGAAGGGCAGGCCGGTGGGCGTCGATCCCACCTTCAGGGCCTGCGCGCCGACGGGAGCGCCGAGGACGCCGAGGAGCAGCGCCGACGACAGACACAGCTTGGCCAACCGTCTTCTCATGGTGCCGCTCCCGTGCAGTGCCCGGGTCACGCGGCGGAAGCCGGGCCCGATTTCATTCTCGTGAAGAATACCGCACGTTTTCGGTATCGACGCAAGCGACTTTCACGTGCATGAAGAAGCACACGAGAGGCAGGCTGGCGTGACGGTGAGCATCCCCCGAGGCGAGGCAACGGGTCCGGAACCGGTCGACCGGGCTGTGGGTCAGCGCCTGCGCGGCCTGCGTCGCGCGCGCGGACTCTCGCTGGAGGCGGTGGCGTCCAGCACGGGCCTGTCGATCGGCTTCATCAGCCAGGTCGAGCGGGGCCTGTCGTCGCCGTCCCTGCGGGTCCTGGCGCTGCTCGCCGACACGCTGCAGATCGGGATCGGCGGCCTGTTCGAAGCGGGGCCGGACGCGCCCGACCCGGATCCCATCGTCGTGTTCCGGAAGGACCGGCCGGAACTTCAGCTCTGGCGGGCCGGCATCACCAAGCAGCTCCTGACCCCGCCAGGGGGCACGCAGGGGATGAGCCTGTTCCACATGGTGCTGAAGCCCGGCGCGAGCACCGGCGACGAGCCGTTCAGCCACGACGGCGAGGAAGCCGGCCTCGTCCTCGCGGGGCGCCTCACCCTGATCGTCGAGGCGCGGACGCTCCAGCTCGCGGAGGGCGACAGCTTCCGCTTCGAGAGCCGGCGGCCGCACCGCTTCAGCAATCCCGACCCGCGCAGCCAGACCACCGTCCTGTGGGTCAACGTCCTCGGATCACCGGCGACGACGTGAGCGGGGCGCGGCGCGTCAGTTGCTCAGGCGCACGCTCGCGAGCGTGGTGCTGAAAAGCTTCAGCATGGCGGCGGTGATGTCGCCGTTCGTGGTCACCGGAAAATACATGCCGTCGGACGCGCAGGCCTGCAGGGCCGGCCCGATCTTCGACTCGTACGGCCTGACGTAGCTGTTGTAGAAATCGTTGTCGTAGATCGGCAGGTACTGCGTGTAGATGATCCCGATCTTGACGTTCTTGTTCTTGAGATTCGTGCAGGTCGAGGGACTCAGCGGCCCGATGAAGCGGTTGCTCTGGATCTGGAAACCCGCGCTCTGGTTGGTGACGCTGCCGCCGGTGTCCTCGACGCCGTCGGTGACCATGAACAGGAACCGGATCGGCTTGTCCGGCGTCAGCCCGTCGCCGCTGGCCGGGATCGTCGCGTTCATCTTCGCGATGGCCCGCTCGAAATCGGTCTGATTGTCGGACTGATTGTAGTAGGCGTAGGCGATATCGATATTCGGGGTCGCGATCTTGATATTGTTTAAGGTCGGCGTCATCGCCTGCAGCCGCGTCTGCGTCACCGAATCGTTGAAGGTCCACATCTCCATCTGGAACTGTTGCGGCAGCAACATGCTGACATTCGCCTGATCGACGAGCGCCGAGACCGCGTCCCTCAGAACCTGGATGCGGAGCTTGATGTTGTTCCGCGACGCCACATGGTAGAAGTCGTTCTGATCGTCGCCGATGATGTTGCCCTTGTTGTCGAAGGTGTGCTGGTGGCAGGCGAACGCGCACCCGTTGGTCGCGCGCTTCATGTTGCTCACGTCGGCATCGGTCGCCGCGAGCCCCATCGACGGCGAGTTGTCGAGCAGCAGGTAGTAGTTGATGTACTGCGAGGTGTTGCGGGTCGCCGAGGACGTGCCGCTGATGGGCATGGCCGGGATCTGCATCATCGATGCTAGGCTGGTCTTGACCGTCGCCGTGTAGGTGGCGGTGAGGCTCAGCGTCTTCGCGCTGTTCACCGGCGCGCCGGGGACGAACGAGGTCACCGTGACGCCCGGAACCTTGGCGGCCTCGGCGCGGAACTGCGTCTCCATGTTCTGCAAGGTCGTCGCCGGGATCGTGTTGGTCTTCTGCGACATCACCGCGAGCACGGCGCCGTCGAGGGCGGTGTCGAGCTGGGTCTTCGCGGCGTTGCGGCGCCCGTAATCGATCGCCGCCGCCGTGGCGAACATGACCGGCAGCGTGACCAGCGCGAACGTCAGCGCGACCTGACCGGAGCGCGCCCGCGGAAACGCCGCGACGGCCAGCCTGAGAGCGCGGTTCAACCGGATGCGGAACACCGACACGGGCCTTCCCTCAAACACTAGTTGTAGACCGGGCAGGCGGTGCCGCCCGGCATGACGATCTCGCTGGGGGTGCGCTCGGACCACGGGATCTGCCGCGAGAAGGTCAATCCGCGGCCGCCGAAGATCCAGCGGTACAGAGCACTCCCGATGATCGGGGTGTAGGGCATCGTGACTTCCGCCAGGATGTAGCGGGCCCCGTCGAACTGATAGGCGGCCGGCGTGGCGGGGAGTCCGTTGCTCCCGTTGGCCTGGTTGGCCGGGCGCTTCGTGGCGTTCTGCGGCCAGCTGGAGCAGACGAAGCCCTTGAGCGACCCGTTGACCGTTTCCACGCCCATCGCGTTGACCACGATCTGCAGGCCGGACGCGTCCAGCGGGCGCAGGATCGCGGTCGCCGCGCTGGTGATCTTCGTCATCCCGTCCTGCGTCGCCAGAGCCATCCCGTTCTGGGTCGCCAGAGCGTTGTCCACCCGTCCGGACAGATCGCTCAGCGTGCGCGCGAACAGGGTCAGCTTCCGGGTCGCGTCGACGACGCGCGTCAGCTCGGCGGTCCCGAAATACAGGACGATCAGCAGGGGCAGGACGAGCGCGAACTCGACGGCGGCGATCCCGCGCTCATCGTGGCGGAAGCGGCTCAAGCCGATCGGCAGGCCGCCCATCACGAGCACCCCGACGGCGCGGAGTAGGGCTCCACCTTGAACACCGTCGCGGCCTGCAGCACCCGCCGCTTGTTCGGCAGGTTGGGCACGGCGGCACCGAGCAGCGGGAAGAAGACCGGGATGTCGACCGCGGCCTGCACGATCACGATGGCCGAGTTCCCGGCGCAGGCGTAGCTGGCGAAGTTCGGGTTCCAGTCGCTCGCACCGCTGGCGTTGGTCGCGACCGGCGAGACCGGGGTGGCGGACCCGTAATCGGCCACCTTCATCACGCTGACCCGGACGTTGGCGCAGGTGAAGATCGTGATCCGGGGCGTGCCGTTCGGCTGCGTGCAGATCGCCGTCCGGAAGCGGCTCATCAGCGTCGCGGGGTCGGTTGTGCCGGCGTTCGTCGTCTGGAACGTGCCCGTGTAGATCTGCCGGCTGGCGTCGGACACCGCCTGCTGGAGGATCTCCTGCTCCCAGAACACGATCCCGTTCTCGAGGCAGGCCCCGACCAGCGCGAAGAACGGCAGGGCCACCAGGGCGAACTCCACGGCCGTCGCGCCCCCGCGTGCCCGCGCGAAGCGCGCGGCCCGTTCTCGGAGGTCGAGCAAGCGCGACGCCGCTCGGATTGCCCTGCTCACATCCCAACTCGAAATCGGAACCACCGAGCTCGAGAGAGCATCAAAAGCTTACTTTTCTCCGCGCATCACTGCTCAAAGTCGTGCCGTTCACGCACATGTGCTACCGAGCGGGCGCCGGAATAGTTCGTTAGCATCAACCAACAGTTGAGAGCGCCGCTGTTCCAGCCCTCATCGGTAACGCGGCGAGATCGCACTCGTCGGTCAGGCGGAGATCGTCGCGTCGACGTCGCGCGAAGCGGTCGACAAGACGAGGCGCGGGTTCGGCGCACGTTCGGCGTGCTTTGACGTATGGATGACGTGGAAATAGGACATTGCACAGTCACGATCGGCCGGAGCGGCACAGAATCGCGTCGAGATAAGTGCCATTAAGCGCGGCTTAAGAGGTCGCCGATAGTTTCACCGGGCAATATAAACCGCATGGCGATCCCCGATCATGGCCCGCGCTCTGCCGGACGTTGCCTCCATCGAAGAGGGTGTTGGGCTCCTCCGGACCCAGCTCCTGTCGATCTCCGACGCGATCGCGCGCACGCGCCAGGAGATCGCCGACCTCCGGCAGGAACAGGAGACGAGCCGCGCGCGGGACGAGCTCCTCGCCGTGGTGCAGGGCACCGAGGACGCCACCAACGCGATCCTGACGGCTTCGGAGAAGGTGGACACGCTCGCGCGCGGCATCGTCAGACGGTCGGGCGAGGACGCCAACCGGGCCGACGCCCGAGCCATCCAGATCGAGATGCAGACGATCTTCGAATCCTGCAATTTCCAGGACCTTACCGGCCAGCGGATCTCGAAGGTCGTGCGCACGATCGTCCTCGTCGAGGAGCGGATCGGCGAGATGCTGCGCGTCTGGTCCGGTCCCGGCGACCCGCCGTCGCGGCCGAATCCGACGGCCGACACGCGCAGCGAGGAGGCGGCCCTGCTCAACGGCCCCGTCCTGCCCGGCGACGCCTCGGTATCGCAGGACACGGTCGACGCGATGTTCCCGTAAGGCGCGGTCCGGAAGGCGTGCCGATGGGCCGGATACTCCTCATCACGGACGATCCCGCACGCAGCCAGGTCCTGGCTCAGGACCTGTCCGATGGCCTGTCCTGTGAGCTCCACGATCTGCGCGCCGCGGAATTGCCCCTCGGCGGCGCGACCGCGATCGTCACCGACGTGCACGATCTGGGCGCGAGCTCCGTCGAGCGCCTCCGCCGCCGTCTCGCGGAGGTCCGGCACGGCGCTCCGCTGACCGTCCTGCTCCACACCGACAGCCCACGAACCCGGCTGCTCGGCGTCGCCCTCGGCGCGACCCACACGCTGTGCGCGCCCTTCGACACGGATCGCCTGCGGGAGACGCTGGGGGCGCCGCGCGCGACCGCGCGCCTCGCGACCTTCGCGGACGAGCCCCTGCCGGCCTGCGCCGTGCGGACGGCCGCGGCGGTGCGCGGATTCTACGCCTCGGTGTTCGTGCCCGACCAGCCGATCACGCCCGGCGTCATCGACAACGGAACCCAGGCCATCGACCTCGCGATCCGGGACACCGGGATCCGCGACTGGGTCCGGGCGGTCCGCCAGTTCGACGACGCCACGCACCAGCACTGCCTGCTGGTCGCCGGTCTGGCGGCGGCCTTCGCGGCGAGCCTCGGCCTCGGCGAGCAGGAGCGCCACCGCCTGACCAAGGCGGCCCTGCTGCACGACGTCGGCAAGATCCACATCCCGGCCGCGATCCTCAACAAGCCGGGCCGGCTCGACGACGCCGAGCTGGCCGTCATGCGGCTGCATCCGGAGAAGGGCTACAGCATGCTCGTCGATCAGGGCTTCGAGCAGCAGATGCTGCACGTCGTCCGGTCGCACCACGAGATGCTCGATGGGTCGGGCTATCCGGACCGGCTCAAGGGGGAGGAGATCCCCGACCTCGTCCGCCTCGTCACCGTCTGCGACATCCACGCGGCCCTGATCGAGCAGCGGCCCTACAAGCAGCCCATGGCGAGCGAGGCGGCCTACGCGATCCTGGAGGGCATGGCGGGGCGGCTCGACCCCGCGATCGTCGGCGCGTTCCGGCCGGTCGTCGCCGCCTTCGCGCCCCACACCCTCGACGCGGCCTGACAGCGTTCGGCGGCGTCGGGCCGCGGCTCCGTCGCGTTCCTTCGGCCGCGTTCCTTCGGCATGCGAGAGCCGCGCCGCGGTGGGATCCGCGGCGCGGCGTGCGTTTTCCACCGTCACGGCGTCGCGCGCTGCGCCGTGCGCGGCCCGCGACGCCGCTGGCTCACTCGGCCGGCTGGAGAGCCGGCGCGGGGGGAAGCGGCGCCATGGTCTGGCCGGACAGGGCCGCGGCGAGCTTGGCCTCGTCGACCTCGTTCTCCCAGCGCGCCACCACGATGCAGGCCACCGCGTTGCCGATGAAGTTGGTCAGCGCCCGGCACTCCGACATGAAGCGGTCGACGCCGAGGATCAGCGCCATGCCGACCACCGGCACTGAGGGCACCACGGCGAGCGTCGCCGCCAGGGTGATGAAGCCCGAGCCGGTGACGCCGGCGGCACCCTTGGACGACAGCATGGCGACGAGCAGCAGCAGCGCCTGCTCACCGTAGCTCAGCGGCGTGTCGGTCGCCTGCGCGATGAACAGCGCCGCCATGGTCATGTAGATGTTGGTGCCGTCGAGGTTGAACGAGTAGCCCGTGGGCACCACGAGGCCGACGACCGGCTTCGAGCAGCCGGCCCGCTCCATCTTCTCCAGCAGCGAGGGCAGTGCCGACTCGGAGGACGACGTGCCGAGCACGAGGAGCAGCTCTTCCTTGATGTAACGGATGAGCTTGATGATCGAGAAGCCGTTGTAGCGGGCGACCGCCCCGAGCACGACCAGCACGAAGATCGCCGACGTCAGGTAGAAGGCGCCGACGAGGTAGGCGAGGTTGGCCAGCGAGCTGATCCCGTACTTGCCGATCGTGAACGCCATCGCGCCGAAGGCGCCGATCGGGGCGACCTTCATGATGATGTTGACGACGCCGAAGATCGCCTCGGACAGGACCTTGATGATGTCGAGCACCGGCTTGCCGCGGTCGCCCAGGAAGGCGAGACCGAAGCCGAACAGCACCGAGAAGAACAGCACCTGCAGGATCTCACCGCCCGCGAACGCGCCGACCGCCGTCGTGGGAATGATGTTCATCAGGAAGTCGACGATGCTCTGCTCCTTCGCCTTGCCGGCGTAGGTGGCGACCGCCTTCGGATCGAGCGACTTCGGATCGATGTGCAGGCCGTTGCCTGGCTGGAGCACGTTGGCGACGATGAGGCCGACGATCAGCGCCAGCGTCGAGAACGTCAGGAAGTAGATCAGCGCCTTGCCGCCGACCCGACCGACCTTCTCGAGGTTGGTCATCCCGGCGATGCCGGAGACGACGGTCAGGAAGATTACCGGCGCGATGATCATCTTGACGAGCTTGATGAAGGCGTCGCCCAGCGGCTTCAACTCGGCGCCGAGCTGCGGGTAGAAATGGCCGAGCAGGATGCCGATCGCGACGGCGACCAGAACCTGGAAGTACAGGGTCCGGTACAGCGGCTTCGATTTGGCGGGCGGATGCGGGGCGGTGAGTGGTGACGGTACGACAGCCATCGGGCGTTCTCCCTGTCTCGGGTTTCGGGCGGGGCGGCTCGCGTCGGGGTGTCCCGGCGGTGTCCGCGCTTGCTGTTGGCCTTCCGGCGCGCAGCCGTTCTCTGACGACATGGCTGCGTTTCGTGACGAGAATGGCAACCGGCATGCCAATTGACCGACGGCCGCTACATTTCTTTAACCACTTGCTGGAGATAGCTTTTTTCAAGCAGACTCCCGGCAGGGCCGCGGGTGGTCTTGCGGATTCCCGCACGTCACCGGTCGGAACGGTCCGGATCTCCGCACTGGCCCGCCGTCAGTGACCGGGCACCCGCCCTCCGGTCACCGCCCGCCTTCGCGCCGGGGTGTCGCCGTCGTGGTCGGGCTCTGCGCGATCCTCGTGACGGCGTGGCTCGCCGGGCGCGCCGCGGAGCGCTGGGCCCTCTCAGACCTGCGGCGCGGCGCCCGTTCGGCGATCGGCCTTCAGGTCGGCGTCCTGCTCGCGGAGATGCAGAAGCAGGCGTCCCTGCCGCTGGCGCTCGCGGCCGACCCCGAGGTCGCCGCCGCGGTCGGTCCCGATCCCGGGCGCGACCTCCTCGACCGTGTCGACCGGCGGCTCGCCCAGGTCGCCGCCGCCACGGGTTCGGCGGTCATCTACATCATCCGCGTCGACGGACTCACGGTCGCGGCGAGCAACGCGGGCGAGGATCGCAGCTTCGTCGGCCGGGACTACGGGTTCCGCCCGTATTTCAAGCAGGCCCTGGCCGGCGGGGCCGGCTCCCAGTTCGCCCTCGGCACGGTCAGCGGACGGCCGGGCCTGTACCTCGCGCGCCGGATCGGGGCCGGGAGCGGGGTCGTCGTGGTGAAGGTCGAGTTCGACGCCGTCGAGTCGGCGTGGCGGGCCGCCCGCGAGGTCACCTTCGTCACCGACGCCCGTGGCATCGTCCTCGTCACCAGCGAGCCGGGCTGGCGCTTCGACACGCTCAGCGCCGTCGACGCGGCCGAGCGCGCCCGGATCGAGGCGGGACAAGAATTCGGCAACGCCCGCCTGGAGCGCCTGCCGCTCCATCCGGTCGCGGGCGAGCCGGACGTGGTGCGGGTCGGGCGCGGGTCGCTGCCGGCCTGGAGCGCGATCCTGTCGCAGGCGCCCGTACCGGGCACGGACTGGCAGCTGCGGACGCTGACGCCGCTCGGCACCGCCGTCGAGCGGGAACGCCTGCAGGCCTGGATCATCGCGGCCCTCGTCACGGCATTCGCTGGCTACGGGATCTTCGCGCTCACCGATCGCGGCCGCCGGACCCGGGCGCGGCTCGCCGAGGCCGCGGCGCGCCGGGCGGAGCTGGAATCGAGCGTCGAGGCGCGGACGCGGGCACTGCGGGAGACCAATGCCCAGCTGCGCGCCGAGATCGCGGAGCGGCAGCGCGCCGAGGCCGAGCGCGAGCGCCTCGGCCGCGAACTGGCGCAGGCCGGCCGGCTCGCGGCGCTGGGCCAGTTCGCGGCCAGCATGGCCCACGAGATCAACCAGCCGCTGGCGGCGATCCGCTCCTACGCGGACAATGCCGCGATCCTGATCCGCCGCGGGCGGGGCGAGGACGCGGCCGAGAATGCCGCCGCCATCGGGCGGCTCACCGACCGCATCGCCGGCCTCACCCGGCAACTCAAGGGCTTCGCCCGCCGCGCCTCGCCGCGGCGGGAACCGGTTTCCCTGCGTGAGGTGGTGGCCAACGCGCTGGAGCTCGTGGCGGCGCGCGCCGCCGCGCTGCACGTCCCGCTGGAGGCGGACCGGCCCGCCCCGGATCTGCGCGTCCTCGGGGACGGCCCGCGGCTGGAGCAGGTCCTGGTCAACCTGCTGCAGAACGCCGTCGACGCCGTGGCGGGTCGCGAAGAGGCCCGCGTCAGCCTGCACCTCGTCGAGGGGGACGAGCGCGTCGCGATCGAGGTGGCCGATACCGGGCCCGGGATCCCCGCGGAGGTGCGCGGCCAGATCTTCGACGCCTTCTTCACGACCAAGGCGGACGGCCTCGGCCTGGGCCTCGCCATATCCCGCGGGATCGTGGAGGATTGCGGCGGGAACCTGATCCTGGCCGGCGGCGACGGCGCCGGGACGGTCTTCCGGATGGAGATGATCCGGGCGGCGGACGCAGTCCCGAACGTGGGCAAGCCCGTGGGAGCGACACCGTGAGCGGACCGGCGGACGCGCAGGCGGGCACCGAGCGCGTCGTCTTCATCGACGACGAGGCCGACGTGCGCCGGGCCAACGGCCAGAGCCTGGAGCTCGAGGGTTTCACCGTCGAGGCCTTCGCGGCCGCCGAGCCGGCGCTCGCGGCGATCCTGGCCGCGCCGCCCGGCGTGGTGGTCACCGACGTGCGGCTGCCGGGGCTCGACGGCGTCGCCCTCCTGACGCGGCTGCGCCGGGTCGACCCCGACCTGCCGGTGATCCTGATCACCGGCCACGGGGACATCCGCATGGCGGTGGCCGCCATGCAGGACGGGGCCTACGACTTCCTGGCCAAGCCCTATCCCGCCGAGGCGCTCGTCGTGTCCGTGCGCCGGGCGCTGGAGCGGCGGCGGCTCGTGATCGAGAACCGGGCGCTGCGGGCCCGGCTCGACGCGGCGATCGAGGAGGATCCGGCTTTCCTCGGGACCTCCCCGGAGATCGTGGGCCTGCGCGCCCTGGTGCGCGAGGTGGCGCAGGCCGACGTCGACGTGCTGGTTTTCGGCGAGACCGGGTCCGGCAAGGAGGTCGTGGCCGGCGCCCTGCACCGGTGGAGCCGCCGCGCGGAGCGAAACCTCGTGGCCATGAATTGCGGGGCGCTGCCCGACAGCGTCGTGGAGAGCGAGCTGTTCGGGCACGAGGCCGGCGCCTTCACCGGGGCCCTCAAGCGCCGGGTCGGCCGCATCGAGCACGCGCAGGGCGGCACGCTCTTCCTCGACGAGATCGAGAGCATGCCGCTGCCGCTGCAGGTCAAGCTCCTCCGCGTGCTCCAGGAGCGCACCGTGGAACCGCTCGGCACCAACGAGGTGCGCCCGGTCGACATGCGCGTGGTCGCCGCCACGAAGGTCGATCTCGGGCAGGCGGCCGCGCAGGGCACCTTCCGCGACGACCTCTATCACCGGCTCAACGTCATCACGATCGCGATCCCGCCCCTGCGCGACCGCGGGGAGGACGTGCTGCTGCTGTTCCAGCACTTCCTGCGCCGGGCCGCGGAGAAGTTCGGGCGCCCGGTGCCGCCCGTCACGCCGGCGATCCGCGAGCACCTGCGCCGCCACGCCTGGCCCGGCAACGTCCGCGAGCTCGGCCATTTCGCCGAGCGCTGCGCGCTGGGCCTCGCGGCGGCGGCGCAGCCCGCGGCCGAGAGGGCCGCCGCCAGCCTCACCGATCAGGTCGATCGCTTCGAGCGGCAGCTGATCCGCGACGAGCTGATCATGGCCGGCGGCGATGTCCGCGCCGCCGCGGAAGCCCTCGGCCTGCCGCGCAAGACCCTCTACGACAAGATGGCCCGGCACGGTCTGACCCCGGGCGACTACCGCTAGGGCCGTCGCCCGGCCCGTCCCGAGCCACCGCCGGTGCCGGCGCGATCACGGGAGCGCCGCGACGGCGACCTGCCGAAAAGGGGTACGCGGGCCGGTGCGGAAACTGCTTAGCGTAGCGGACGGATCCCCCCGCCGAGCCGCCCATGCCCCGCTTCTTCATCGACCTGCACGACGGAACCGAGCTCGTCCGCGACAAGGACGGCTACGACCTGCCCGGTCTCGAAGCCGCCCGGTCGCAGGCCGTGAAGATCATGACGCGGATCGCGCAGGGGCTCTCCGACCGGCCTGGGCGCCAGGATTACATCGCGGCGGTCCGCGACGACACGGGCGTGGTGCGGATGCGCTTCCGCGTGTCGCTCGATGCCGGCCCCGTCGGCTGACGTGCCGAGACGCCGAGCGGCCCCGGCGCGCGCGCGGCCGGGACAGGTCCACCTGGCGTTCGCGTCGATTTGGCGTAGGCTGGCGTTCCCTAGCCGAGGAGGGACGACATGGGTCTGATCGCCTTCATCCTGATTGGTGGCCCCTGGGTGGCGGCAACGGCGTGGCTCTGGCACCAAGCCGGGGGCGCGGAGGCATGGCGCAACGCCGTCCACGGCACCGTGCCTGGCAGGCAGTGACGCGGCCCGCGTCCACCGTACGCCTCCGACGCTCCTGACGGGCGCGGCTCTCCGGATCCGGTCCGCGGTATCACCGCCGACACGACCGGGGGCGGCCACGCTGTCGACCGCGCTGCGAGCCGGGGCGAGATCGCGTCCCGCGCTGCGCGGCGGCTCAGAGCCGGCTCGGCGCTCGGGTGCCCGCGCCCGACACCCCGCTCACGCCCGCGCTGCTCGAACGGGCCGCCGTGCCACCGTCCAGCCCCCGGACGAGCAAGCTCAGCGCCAGGAGGGCGAGAAGAAGGCCCGCGGCCGTGTTCATCCGATTCAGGACTCGGCTGGTCACGCAGCGCCGGAGCAGGGACACCGCGGTGTTGAGCACAACCCACCAGCCGAACGAGCCGACGAAGACACCGGCCGCCAGGACCGGGAACGGTGCGGTCCCGCGCTCGAGGAAGGCCGGCATCGCGGCCAGGAACAGCACGGGGGTGACCGGATTCGTCAGGGCCAGCACGACCGCGCTGCCGTAGCTCACCGCCAGGGTGTCGCAGCACGCGCGGCCCTCCTGCAGCACCGAGACGCTGCGAAGCACCCGGACCGCGAGGGCGAGAAGCACCGCCTCCGAGATCAGGGAGAGAACGGCGCCGTTCGACCACACCGCGGCGAGCTCCGCGCCCCAGCGCATGACGAGACCCCCGTATGTCAGGTGCACGGTGGCGACACCGAGCCCGGTGGCGAGGCCGGTCGACAGGCCGCCTGACAGCGTTCGCTGAACGCACAGCAAGCTCGTCGGCCCGATCGGCGCGGCGATGGACAGACCGAGACTCGCGCCGGTGAGCAGTGCCGTGGCGACGACGCTCATGGCACCGGGAATCCGGTCAGTCGTCTTCCGCGCGGTCGAGGGGCGAGGCGGCCGCCCGGGACCCCGCGGCCGCCCTGTCGGTGCCCGGGCACCCGATGTGATCGCGCTCCACGGCGGACGACGCTTGGGCACACGCGATGTCCGGCATGTCGTTCAGCTCGTCGGCGCGGGCGCCGGCGCAGAACAAGACGACCACGGCGGTGGCGACGACTGTTTTCATGGCTGTTCCTCCCTCGCGTCGACACACTAGGGAGGGCGGGAACCCTGGCATCCTCTGTTCGGCGGATGGCGCTGCCAGCGCCGCGCCGCGCTCGCCGCCGGCGTCCCGGTCGGGCGACAAAGCACCGTGGCGCCAGGCACTTACACAGCCGCGCCGGCGCTCCGGGCGGCCGTGTCGACGCCGCGTGTCCGGGGCCGGGGGGCGGTGAGTCCGTCGAAACGGCCCTCGGCGCACCGTCCCTGCCGGACGGCATCCTCTGTTTGAAGGATGCAAATGTCGGTTTTGGACTGATATTGGTATTACCGCGGTCAGAAGAATCGTCGCGGGACGTGCCAATGCGGGAAGCGCTTATCGACCGGATCTACGAGGCTGCGGGCACGCCGGAACTCTGGCCCGACGTCCTCCAGTCCATCGGCGATATGGCGAACTCGGACGGCGCTGTGCTCACGGTGCTCCCGCCCGTCGGGACCTCCCGCTGGATCGCCTCACCGGCCCTGGAGCAGCGCCTCGGTCACCAGACCGGCGCGGGGCGCAGCAGCGGTCGGATGGCGCCGTGGCGCACCGACGCCCAGGCGGGCTTCACGCGCGACGTCGACCTCGTGCCGGCCTCCTACGAAGGCTGGCCCCGCGAAGGCGACAGGCCGTTCTGGCAGGTGGGCACAACGATTCCCCTTTCGACAGGCGACATCGCGATCGTCACCGCCGAACGGCGGGCTCAAACCGGCCCCCATGAGGCCTCCGTCCTGCCCGGACTTGACGCCTTGCGACCACACCTCGTGCGCGCCTGCGAGCTCAGCGCCCAGTTCAGCTGCGAGCGCGGCCGCGTCACGACCGCGACGCTCAGCCAGATCGGACTCCCCGCCGCCGTTCTGTCGGCCTCGGGTCGGGTGCTGACCATGAATGCCCGGCTGCAGGAGCGGGAGGAGGTCCTGCCCCCCGGCCAGCACGGCGGCCAGCTCTTCAAGAGCCTGATCAACAGCAAGCTGCTGCAGGACGCGATCGGCAACGTCGTTGGCGGCCGGCGCCCGGCGCAGACCATGCCGGTGCGCAGCTACTCTGATCACCGTCCTCAGATCGCTCATGTCATGCGCCTGAAGCAGCGCCCCGGCGACGTCTTCGGTGCCTCGGCGGTGCTCCTCGTTCTCGTGCATGTCGGCGCGCGGGCGGTTCCGGACGACGGCCTGCTGAACATGCTGTTCGACCTGACCCCGGCGGAGGCGCGGTTGCTCCAGGCGCTCGCCGGAGGCTTGCGTCTGCAGAGCTACGCCGAGAGCGTCGGCGTCCAGACAAGCACCGTCCGCACCCAGCTCAACTCGATCTTCAACAAGACCGGAACGAAGCGGCAGGCCGATTTGCTGAGCATCGTCACGTCGCTCGCGCTCTTCAGCGGGCAGACGACGAAGCGCCTGGGCGCGGCGTGACTCACATATCGGCGTCGCGGAGGAAGGCGGCCAGCACCTGCGCGGTCGGAAAGGCCTCGAAAGCCCCGAACTGGCAGGTCGTGAGCGCACCGCAGGCCGCGGCCTGCCGCAGGATCGCGTCGAGGGGCTCTCCCGCGAGCAGGCCCGCGATAAGCCCGGCCGTGAACGCGTCCCCCGCGCCGACCGTGTCGACCGCCGCGACCGCGAAGGCCGGCTGGCGGAGGGGGGACAGTCCGGGGCGGAACGCCACCGCGCCGCGCTCTCCCAGGGTCACGATCAGCAGTCCGAGGCCTCCGGAGAGCAGGGCGGCGATCCCCGGCGTCGCTTCCGTGGCGTCCGCGATGGCGTCGGGAGTCCCCAGGCCGAGGTCGGCGGCCTCGACCGCGTTGACGACGAGGATCGCGGTATCGGCCAGGATCGCCGGGTCGATGGGGCGCATCGGGGAGGGATTCAGCAGCGTGGGGATGCCCGCCTGCCGAGCGAGCGCGAACGCCGCTCGGATCGAGGCGTCCGGCGATTCGAACGTCGCCGCCACGAGGTCCGCTCGCTCGAGGCGGGCGGCGACGGCTCGGACGTCCTCCGCACCGAGGGCGAGGTTGGCCCCGAGGCAGACCGCGAGACAGTTCTCGCCGGCCGCGTCGACGAACGCGACGCCGGCGCCCGTCGAGCCGGCATGCGGCACCAGCATGTCCTCGGCGAATCCGACCCGCGCGAAGGTGGCGCGGACCATAGGGGAGAACACGTCCGTGCCGACGGCGAAGAGTCCGTCCACCTCGACGCCGAGCTGGTGCGCGGCGAGCGCGAGGTTGAAGCCCTTGCCGCCAGGCTCGGCGAGGAAGGCCAAGCCATCGAGGGACTCGCCCGCCTGCGGCAGCCGCGCGACCTTGACCGAGCAGGCGATCACGAAGCTTCCGACGACGAACAGGCGCATGGAGCGCTCCGAACCTGTACACTGCGAATAGCTGTACCGGAGGCCGATCGGACGTGCGCCCCAAAAATCGGACGATCAAGGGTGATGTCGAGGCGGACCTCGCGGAGGGCGAGCGTCCCTCCGTGCTCTCTCTCCTCCGCCTGCGCGCCGACACGGCGATGCCGCTGTACCGGCAGATCGAGGGTCAGCTTCGCGAACTGATCCTGTCGGGCTCGCTGCCGCCGGGCGTCACCTTGCCGGCCGAGCGCCAGCTCGCCGACAGCCTCGGGGTCAGCCGCGTGACGGTCCAACGCGCCTATGCCGAACTCAGCGACAACGAGCTGCTCGTCCCGCGCGGGCGCTGCGGCTTCCTCGTGCGCCGTCCCCCCGAGCCCGTGCGCCCGGGTATGGACCGGCTCAAGGGCTTCACGGAGGAGATGCGGGAGCTGGGGAAGATCCCATCCTCGCGCATCCTCGATCGGGCGGTCA
Source organism: Methylobacterium oryzae (assembly GCF_021398735.1). NCBI lineage: Bacteria > Pseudomonadati > Pseudomonadota > Alphaproteobacteria > Hyphomicrobiales > Methylobacteriaceae > Methylobacterium > Methylobacterium oryzae. The sequence continues at coordinate 4,487,128 of NZ_CP090349.1, read as the reverse complement.
CCGAGGACCGCTCGATCGCATCGATCTTCGGCCTGCCCTCGACGGCCCCGTTCCTGCGTCTGACGCGCGTTCGCTCCGGCGACGGCGTGCCGATGTCGCGCGAGGTCGCCTGGTACAACATCCGCGCCGTGCCCGCCCTCGAGACCGGCGACCTCTCCGGTTCCGTCTACGCCTTCCTGAGCGGGCACCCGGGCGGCCGCCTCGTGCGCTGCGAGCAGACGGTGGAGGCGACCATGCCGACGGCTGACGAGTGCGAGATCTTCGCCTTCGAACAGCCCCTCCCGTGCCTGCTGATCAAGCGCCACAGCTACAATCAGGACTCGGTGATGATCGAGTACGTGGAAGGCCTGTTCCGAGGCGATGCCTATCGCTATCGGCTGAATCTGCGCGCGTAGTATGCCCGGCTGACCGAACCGGACTCGCTTCCCTACGGTGCGCGCGACGGGCTGGGCGATGCCCCGCTCGAACCGCTTCCGGCCCGCGACGGGGACCCGCCTCCTTCAGGAAAGTGCTCTCCACTCTCGCCGGGCAAGGCGATTCCGCCGAGGCCGCCATCCGTCGCCCACCGCCGTCACGGCACGGGAACGACGGCCGAGCTTCGCCCTTTTAACGGACGGGAACGCCCCTGTGCCTCGCGTGGAACAGCGAGAAGCGCCGTGGTACACCTGATGCCTCGCGAGCGATCAGCCGGCGCAGCCAGCCATCCCGCTTCGGTCCGGAGCACACGATGAGCGAGTCCTCGACGGCGCCGACCCTGGCGACCCTGGCGACAGCCCGGGCCGGCCGGACGCAGCGTCGGCTCGCGGTCGCCGTCAGCCTCCTGTTCGGGGCCGTCACCCTCGCGCTGCTGCCGTTCGCCAACCGCCCGATGCCGCCGATGCCGGGCTTCGTGCCCGTCTACCAATCGGCGCTGATCGTGGTCTACGGCCTGACCACGTACCTGTTCCTCACGCAGTACCGCCGCATCGGCTCGGCGCCGCTGCTCGTGCTCGGGGCCGGCAGCCTCTACGTGACGCTCGTCGTCTTCCTGCAGATGCTGTCGTTCCCGAACGTCCTCGCGCAGGGTCGGCTCCTCGGTGACGGGCCGGACACCACGACGTGGCTCTGGACCTTCTGGCATCTCGGGCCGCCGCTCTTCGCGCTGCCCTACGCGCTCCTGGAGGGCGACGAGCGTCCGCCGCAGGCCCCGCGCGGAAAGGCCGGACGGATCGGCTGGGCCACCGTCGCCGGGACCGTCGCGGCCGCCGCGCTCACCGGCGTGGTGGCCGTCCGCTACGTCCACCTCCTGCCGAAATGCGTCGAGGGCGACGATTACTGGCTGCTCACCACCTCGGGCATCGGGCCGGGCGTGGTCGCCCTGACCGTCATCGCGCTGGCCGTGCTGTGGTGGAAGACCCGCCTGCGGACCGTGCTCCAGCTCTGGCTGGCCGTGTCGCTTCTGCTGCTCGTCTTCGACAACATGGTCACGCTTCCGGGCGCCGCCCGCGGCACGGTCGGCTGGTTCGCGGGCCGGATGGAAGCCCTGGTGGCCGGCTTCATCCTGCTCGGCGTCTACCTGCGCGAGGTCGACTTCCTGTACGCCCAGGCTGCGGCCGCCGCCGAGGACCGGGAGGCCCGGCGGGCGGAGCTGCAGCGTGCCCGCGACAACCTCGCCCTGGCGCTGGAAGCGGCCGAGATGGGCGACTGGGAGCTCGACCTCCGTGGCAACACGGCGCGCCGGTCGCCGAGGCACGACGCGATCTTCGGCCACAGCGCTCCGGTCGCGGCATGGGACGTCGGGACCTTCGTCGAGCACGTCGTCCCCGAGGACCGAGACGCCGTGCGGGCGGCGTTCGATGCCGCCATCGGGACGGGCCGCCTCGACATCGACTGCCACATCCGGCGGGCCGAGGACGGGGCCGCCCGCTCGGTCACGATGCGGGGCAAGGTCTACCGCGACGGGAACGGCCAGCCCCGGTCCATGGCGGGCGTCGTGATGGACACGACGCGCCAGCGCGAGGCCGAGGAACGCCTGAACCAGGCTCAGAAGATGGAGGCCATCGGCCAGTTGACCGGGGGCGTGGCGCACGACTTCAACAACCTGCTGACCATCATCGTCGGCAACCTCGACATGATCGTGCGCAAGCCCGACAACCCGCAGCGCGTCGAGAGGCTGGCCACGTCGGCGATGACGGCGGCGCGGCGCGGGGCCGAGGTCACCGAGAAGCTGCTGTCGTTCTCCCGGCGCCAGGTGCTCCGGCCCGAGACCGTCAACCCCAACCGGCTGCTCAAGGACTTCCAGGCCCTGCTGAAGCGGGCCGTCGGCGAGACCGTCGAGATCCGGTTCGACCTCGACGCGGTCCTCGATCCGGTCCGGCTCGATCCGGGACAGTTCGAGAGTGCGGTGCTGAACCTCGCGGTCAACGCCCGGGACGCGATGCCGGACGGCGGCGTCCTGACGGTCAAGACCTGCAACGGGCACCTCGATGCCGCGGAGATTCCCGACCGGCCCGACCTGCGGCCGGGCGCCTACGTGCTCGTCTCGGTCACCGACACGGGCCAGGGCATGGACGCCGCCACGCGCAGCCGCGCCTTCGAGCCTTTCTTCACGACCAAGGATGTCGGCAAGGGAACGGGCCTCGGCCTCAGCCAAGTCTACGGGTTCGTGCGGCAGGCCGGAGGGCACGCGCAGATCAAGAGCGAGCCCGGCGCCGGCACCTCCATCGAGCTCTACCTGCCGCGCTCGGCCGAGAGGGCCGTCGAGGCCCGGCCGGACAACACCCTCCCGCTGCGGCGGGCGGCCTCCGGCGAGGTGGTGCTCGTGGTCGAGGACGAGCCGGCGGTGCTGGAGATGGCGGTCGAGAGCCTGGGCGAGCTCGGTTACCGGACCCTGACCGCGACCCGGGCGTCGGAGGCCCTGGAGCGGCTGGGCGGCCCCGAGCGCATCGATATCCTGTTCTCGGACGTCGTCATGCCCGGTGGCATGAACGGCGTGCAGCTCTCGGTCGAGGCCCGGCGCCTGCGTCCCGGCCTGCGGGTGCTCCTGACGTCCGGGTACACGGGCACGGCGCTCGACGAGCACGCGGTGCCGGCCGACCTGCCTCTCCTGAGCAAGCCCTATCAACGGGACGAACTCGCCAACAAGCTCCGGGTCGTCCTGGGCTGAACCCCCGGACCCACGGCATTCCGCCCCGCGATCGCGCGGCGTCGCGGACGGGTTGTCCGTCAACAGGCCTGAAGGCTTAACCCGGCCTTAACCGACCGGTTCAGCCCGCAGCAGCGGCATGTCGGCATGCTCCGTCCGTCATCAACGGCGCCGACACGCGCAAGGAGCTGTCCCATGCCCATCATGCCCTGGATCCACGATGCCCTCTATGTCGGCAGCTTCGCCGCCCTCGTCCTCGTCGCGCGGCAGGCGCTCGTGCGGCGCGATCTCGGGCTGTCCGGCCTGCCGGGCCTCGAACGCCTGCGCCGGTCGCTCGGGCCCGGCACCGGGTTCCGTGAGCGGCGCCGGTTCACGCCGCCCCGGACCAGCGGCAACACCGCCTTCGACGCCTGGCGCGACGGCGAGATCGGCCGCATCGAGGGGGAGCGCCGCGCGCTCGAAACGCGTCTCCGGGACTTCGAGGGTTTCGTCGACGCGCTGAAGCGCGCCAAGGATCGCGCGACCTTCGAGCGCTTCGTGGCGGAACATCCCGCGGGATCGGGGGCAGCGGTCGACATCGCCGGCACCGCCGATCAGGCCGAACATCGAAAAGGCTAGGTCGCCTCAGGGTTGCACCGAAGCGTCGGGGCCACGCCGTAGAGGATCAGGATCCTCGTCTCCTCTACGCCGCCCCGCGCGACGCTTCGAAGACCGCGGCGAAACCTCCGAAGATCATCCGCGCCCCGTCGAACGGCATGGTCAGATCGCGGAAGCGCGGATCGGTTAGCATCGCGGCCTCGCACCGGTCTGCCGTTTCCCGGTCGGGCCAGAGGATCCACCCGAGGACGACGCTCTCGCCGTCGCGAAGGGCGACGGACCGCCGGAAATCGGTCCGCTCGCCCTCCGGAACGTTGTCGCCCCAGGCCTCCATCTGGTGGAGCGCGCCGTACTCACGGAACAGCGCCCAGGCCGCCCTGGCCGACGCGACATAGGCCTCCCGGTTCGCGTCGGGAACCGGCGTGACGAACCCGCTCACGTAAGTCATGGGTTGCCTCCTCGAGTCGGGGTGCGCGCGGAAAGGCTTCAGGCCGGAGAGTGCCCTCGCGTCACGGCCTCGGGGTCCATCCACATCAGCTCGACGACGTGGCCATCCGGATCCTCGAAGTTCCGGCCGTACATGAACGTGCCCATCTCCTGCGGCGGGCGGGGACCGGGACGTCGTGCAGCGGTTCGCCGGACTGTTTCCCCTGCCGGGGAAGGCGTTCTGATCGCTTTGGCGGGTGCAGACCGGATCACGACCGACCGTCACTCGACCAAGCCGAACTCGCTCTCGAAGCCGAGTCTTCCCCTCTCGGTCACGCGGATGGCGCGCCCGTCGCGCTGACGCTCGATCCACCCGAGATCCTCGCAGCGGCGGCACAGGGCGGCTCCGAGACGGCCGGCGAGGTGCGGTCTCCGCTCGCTCCAGTCCAGGCAGGGGCGGCAGAGCAGGCGGCGGGTTCGTCCGGCCGGTTCGACTTCGACACCGAACGCGGCCAGCCACGCACTGCCGAATGCGGTCACTTCACCCGCCTCCTCGCCCAGGACGATCAGTCCCCGTGCGACCAGCGCATCGGCGATCCCGACGCCGAGCCGTCCGGCGAGGTGATCGTAGCAGGTGCGGGCCTCGCGCAAGGCTGGATCGATCCGCGGCGTCGCTCGGCGCGACGCTTCCTCCGGCTCGCCCCGGTTCGCGATCACCATCATGGCCTCGAGCATGCGGGCGACCTCGATGGAGGCGAGGCGGAAGTATCGGTGCCGACCTTGGCGCGACACCGTGAGCAGGCCGCCGGCCACGAGCTTCGTCAGGTGCTCGCTCGCGGTGGCTGGCGCGACGCCGGCCGTCCAGGCCAGTTCGGTCGCGGTCAGCGCTCGCCCGTCGATCAAGGTCGACAGGATATTGGCGCGGCTGGGATCTCCGACGAGCGCGCCGATCTCAGAGAGTGCAGGACCCTGCGTCATGAGCTGAACCTACACGCGCTCAATGCCCGCCGCATCCGACGACGCTTCGGTTTGGACCGAAGCGTTTACGGCTGACTCGGCTGGGATCCCTGGATCAGAGTGGAGCGTGAAGCTGGAGAACCGCGCCACGTCTGTGCCGACGGTTCGCCCGCCACGGCCATAGGTGACGCCTATGACGCCCGATGAGATTGACGACAGGGAAGAGCATCATTGGATCGAAGATCCGCGATCCGGGCCCACACTGTTCCTTCGCCGGCTGTCTCCCCAGTTCCGGGGTGAGCGGGACGGTCTGACGACCGACGCCGCGTGGCTGCTCGATGCCTTCTCCGGCACCCCGGACCGGCGTGACATCAAGCTCGGGCGCGGCACGCATCTGATGCATCTCGAGGCCGGGCGTAGGGCCCTCTGACGAGCCTCCGCCACATGTCTGAGTGAGCCGGTCCCGGCTTGAACCGTATCGACACCCAGGGAGGAGCCCATGTTCTCCGTCATCTTCGAAGTCCGACCCGGCGACGGTCGCAAGGACGCCTATCTGGAACACGCGCGCGTGCTGAAGCCTGAGCTCGAGGGCATCGACGGCTTCATCGACAACGAGCGCTTCACGAGCCGGACGCGGCCGGGCTGGGTCCTTTCGCACTCGACGTGGCGGGACGAGAAGTCGGTGATCCGCTGGCGCACCCATGCCGGTCATCACCTGATCCAGGGGAAAGGCCGGTCCGAGGTGTTCGCGGACTACCATCTCCGCGTCGGCGAGGTGACGGCTGACACCCACCCGCCGGCGGGACATCGGGTCCGCGAGCAACGCCTCGATGAGACGGAAGTCGGCCAAGCCAAGGCCTGTACACTGTCGGAGGCGATGTCGGCGGACCGGCCCACGCCCTTCGATGTCGACCTCATGGCCATGCTCGGTCTCGACCAGCGGACCGAGGGGCTGGTGAGTTGGGACGCGTTCGATTCCTTCACCAATCCAGGAAAGGTGCTGGTGCTGCTGTCGTGGAGAGATGCCGGCGCGGCGAACGCCGTCTCATCGGTCGCCGGCACGCGCCTCCGAGCTGTTCGGATCATTCGCGACTACGGGATGTTCGACAGGCGTGAGAGCCCGCAATATCACCCGGCCGTGCAAGCCCCGGGATAGGGCCCGACGACGAGAACCGGGCATCAACACCTTCGGCGTCGCTCCGTCATCGGTCTCGCGAATGCGGACCCGGTGGCACGACGCGGTCGTCCCGCGGCCTGCCCTGCGATCATGTGCGCGACCGGCCCGGGGAACCGGATCACGGACGAGGCGACCGATCCACGAGGCGGTCACCTCGCTGGCGGCACCCCAGGGCTCGCCCGCTCCCGTTGCACGAGCAGTCGGCTGCCCTCTGGGGGCGCGGCCCTTTCGGACGAGGGGGTTCAAGTCTCGGCGATGAGGTCCTTGATGCGGGAGGCGAGGGTCTCCAGCACGAACGGCTTGGTCAAGACCTGCATCCCGGGCCGAAGGTAGCCGTTCCCGAGCACGGCGTTCTCCGCGTACCCGGTGATGAACAGCACCTTCAGGTCCGGTCGCCGCTCGCGGCCGGCGTCCGCCATCTGTCGCCCGTTCATGCCCCCCGGCAGGCCAACATCCGTCACCAGCAGATCGATGCGCACGTCCGACTGCAGCACCTTCAGGCCGGCGACGCTGTCGGCGGCCTCGATGGCGGTGTAGCCCAGGTCCTCCAGCACCTCGGTGACCAGCATGCGCACCGAGGGCTCGTCGTCGACGACCAGCACCGTCTCGCCCTGGCCCGCTTGCTCGACCTCGGAAAGCCTGCGCGCGACCGCGTCCTCGTCGGCCTCGCCGTAGTGCCGCGGCAGGTAGAGGCAGACCGTCGTCCCCGCGCCGACCTCGGAGTAGATCCGCACCTGCCCGCCGGACTGCTTGGCGAAGCCGTAGACCATGGACAGGCCGAGGCCCGTGCCCTCGCCGGTGGGCTTTGTGGTGAAGAACGGCTCGAACACCTTTCCGATCAGGTCCGGCGCCATGCCGGTGCCGGTGTCGGTCACGCAGACGCCGAGATACTGGCCGGGCGCGAGGTCGTGCTGGCGGCCGCCGACCTCGTCGATCCACCTGTTGGCGGTCTCGATGGTGATGCGACCACCGTCCGGCATCGCGTCGCGGGCGTTGATGCACAGGTTGAGCAGCGCGTTCTCCAGCTGGCCCGGGTCGATCAGCGCCGGCCACAGCCCCGCGAGACCGACGACCTCCAAGTGGACGGCCGGACCGACGGTGCGCCGGACCAGCTCCTCCATGTCGTGGACGAGGCGGTTCACGTTGGTGGGTTTGGGGTCGAGGGTCTGGCGGCGGGAGAAGGCCAGCAGGCGATGCGTCAGGGCGGCGGCCCGCTTGGCCGCGCCCTGGGCGACGCTCATGTAGCGGTCGAGGTCACCCATCCGCCCCTGGCTCATCCGCGTCTGCATCAGTTCCAGGGAACCGGAGATGCCCGCGAGCAGGTTGTTGAAATCGTGTGCGAGGCCGCCGGTCAGCTGGCCGACCGCCTCCATCTTCTGCGACTGCCGCAGAGCCTCCTCCGTCTTGGCCAGCGCCTCGGCCTGCTGCTTGATCTCGGTCACGTCGCGCACGGACGAGTAGATCAGCCCGTCGCGGGGCACCGCGTTCCAGGACAGCCAGACATAGCTGCCGTCCTTGCGGCGGTAGCGGTTCTCGAACGTGAGCTGGGCCTCCCCGCGCGACAGTCCCCCCGCCGCCGCCACGGTCGACGCGACGTCGTCGGGGTGGACGAAATCGAGGAACGGCCGCGCCTTCATGTCGGCGTCGGTCCACCCGAGGGTTCGCGACCAGGCCGGGTTGAGGCCGACGAAGTAGCCGTCGAGGTTGGCCACGCAGAGCAGGTCGGACGAGGCCTGCCAGATCTGGTCGCGCTCGGCGGTCCGGACGGCGACCTGGCGGGCGAGGTCGGCCTCCGTCTGCACCCGGACGGTCACGTCCTGCACGAAGACGTGGAAACCGTCGACGCGGCCGCCGGCGGTCCGTCGCGGCAGGTAGCGGATCTCGGCGACGCGGTGGCGCCCGTCGCGGTGCGGCCAGTCCGTCTCGAAGGTGACGGGCTCACCCCCGAGCGCCCGATCGATGAAGGGTCGCCGCACGGCGTAGGCGGCCGGGCCGAGCAGCGCGTGGACATCGCGTCCGACGACATCGCCGGGCGGGGCGGAAAACCAGTCCTTGTAGGCCTCGTTGGCGAAGCGGTAGACGTGGCCGGCGTCGATGAACGCGATCAGCACCGGCAGCGCGTCGGTGATGAGCCGGAGCTCGCGCGCGCTGGCCTCCGCCAGCAACTCGGCGCTCCTGCGCGCGGTGATGTCGCTGAAGAAGACCGCGACGCGGTGGTCGCGCGGGTCCCCGACCCGATGCGCACGCACGTCGAACCAGCGCCCGAACACGGCGGCGTAGTTCTCGAAATGGGCGGGTTCCCCGGTCAGGGCGACGCGGCCGTAGCTGTCGAACCAGTGCCGTTCGAGGTCGGGCGCGAACGTGCTGACCCAGCGGCCGGCGACGTCGGCCCCCGTCTGCCGGGCGAAGGCCGGATTGGCCTCCTCGATCAGGTAATCGACCGCCCGTCCGTCCGCGTCGAACCGCATCATGAGGATGCAGAACCCGACCTCGACCGTCTCGAACAGCGTCCGGTAACGGGCCTCGCTCTCCTGCAGCGCCGCCTCGGCCAGGCGGCGGTCGTGGATGTCCTCAACCACCCCGTACCAGGCCACGATGGCGCCGGCTCCGTCGCGGCGGGGACGCGCGCGCGCCCGCATCCAGCGGTACGTGCCGGTCGCCGCGATGTTGATGCGATAGTCCACGTCGACCGGCTCGCCCGAGGCGAGACAGGCCGAGAACACCGCGACCGTGTGGGGGACGTCCTCCGGATGCAGGGCCTTCATCCAGCCCGCGCCGTCGGGTTCGCCGGGTGCCTGGCCCGTCAGTTCCAGCCAGCGGTTCGAGTATGAGGTGATGTTGCCCGCCGGGTCGCAGGTCCACGGCACCTGGGGATTCAGTTCGACGGTATGCCGGAGGTGGGCCTCGCGCTCCCTCAGCGCCCTCGCGGCCAGATGCTCGGCCGTGCGGTCGCGGACAATCTTGGTGAACCCGCGATGCGCACCGGCCTCGTCGAGCAGCGGCATCATCTCGCCCGACGTCCAGACGCGACTGCCGTCCTTGCGGAGGTGCCAGCGCTCGACGGAGGCGCGCGCCTCGCTCGTCGCGAGCCGCATCTCGGCCTCAGGGCGCCCCTCCGCACGGTCCTCGGGCGTGAAGATCCGGTCGGCGGGCTGCCCGCGCATCTCCTCCGACGTCCAACCGAAGATCCGCTCGGCGCCGGGGTTCCAGTCGATGACCGAGCCGTCGCGGTCGGTGACGACGATGGCGAAGTCCCTGACGTTGTCGAAGACGACCCGGTGGCGCCATTCGCTCGCTGGCGCGTCCTGCCCGGCGGTCCGATGCACCGGGCGCACCTCCCGGCCGACGGTCTCGCCCCCTGCTTCCGGCAGCCTCGAGCGCAGGCGCAGCACCTCCGCCTCAAGTTGCGCGCGCGACATCGCGCCGACGTCCGGGCCGATCGATTTCACCGTCTCCCGAATGGCCGGCGTCTCTTCGAAGTCGTGCATCAGGAGGCCAAGCCATCCAGTCCCGGCCGGTTCCGTTTGGAGAGATCACGGTCGCCCGCCGGTCCGGACCGGCAGCCGCGGTCCGCCCGGCAATCGTGGCCGCCGCGTCATGCGATGGACGGACACCGTCCTGAACTTTCAAGACGGGACGGTGTTCGCCGGCATCAACCTTCGCCTGCCTTAAAGGGTCGCGACCCGATCAGCTGTCGGGCCGGCCGAGATCGAAAGGTCGGTAGCGCTCGACGCGCCGATCTCCGTCCTCGAAAGCAAGCCGTACAAGATCCTGAAGCAAGTCCAGACGTCCATTGCTTCGCGGCAAGCGAGACGGGATTGAAAAGTGAGTGGCTTCGCGTGCGACCGAAGCGCTCGAGCGAAGAACTGATTGTGCTAGAGACCGGCCGCTCGCGGAAGGATTTGCGATCCTCAGGATCAGCGTTCCGGCTGCGGCCCAGATCCGACACAGAGGTCGGCACGCTCAGATGAGACTTGAAATTTATAGACGTCGACTAATGAAACTGTTGGTAGCGAGGGAGGGATTTGAACCCCCGACACAAGGATTATGATTCCTCTGCTCTAACCAGCTGAGCTACCCCGCCACGAGCCGCGACCGTCCATCGAGACGATGCGTGCAGTGGCGGCGGTATAGGAAGAGCGGGCGCTCCGTGTCAACGTCTTCCCGTGAGCAAATCGCGCCTCCGGAGGTCGGGCAGGCCGCGTGCCGTCGCGCGCGGGAGGGAAACGCTTGGCTGTCACCGAGAATCGCTCGGCGACAGCCCGTCCGCCATGTCCGACCTGTCCCGGCCCGCTAGGTTTGGCACGGGCCGCTCGACGGCCCGTCAGATCGCGGAGCGTTCGATGACAGCGCGCAAGAGCCATCGCTGGACCACCAGCCTCGCCGCCCTTCTCGTCCTCGGGGTGCCGCTCGCCACGGGTCCGGCATTCGCCGCGGGCAAGGACGTCACCTACCGCGCGGCGCTCACCGGCGGCAGCGAGGTCCCGGCAACCGCGTCCTCCGGCAAGGGCGAGATCACCGCGACCTTCGATCCCGCCACCAAGCGCCTGAGCTGGTCGGGCCAGTACAGCGGCCTCACCGGGCCGGTCACGGCCGCCCATTTCCACGGACCGGCCAAGGCGGGCGAGAATGCCGGCGTGCTCGTGCCGGTGACGGCGGCGAGCAGCCCCTTCACCGGCGAGGCGGCCCTCGATGACGCCAAGGCCGCCGATCTCGAGGCGGGGAAGGTCTACTTCAACCTCCACACCGCCGCGAACCCGAAGGGCGAGATCCGTGGCCAGATGGAGCGCGCACCCTGATCCGGAACGCCGGGAGCCTCGACGTTCCCGGCCGCGCCCGGTAGGCGGATCCCCGTCCACCTGCCGGAGCCTTCGATGAAGCACACCGACGCCATCATCGCCTGGACGCCCGTCCGCTGGGCGGATCTGAAGCCGGAGACCGCCGGGCAGGTCGTCGTCCTGCCCGCGCCAGACGCGGCCGGAGAGGCCAAGCGCTACATGATGCGCGCCGGCGCGAGCTCGTCCGCCCTGGCCACCCTGACGGAGGAGGCCCGCGTCGCGCGCCTGTTCATCGACTTCCAGACCCTGGTCGTCCGCGACGGGATCGATCCGCAGGTCGCCCACCGGGCGTTCCTGGCGATCGACGAGTACAGGTTCCGCATCGCCCCCGATACCGAGGGCGCGGAATTCGAGGACCCGCCCGAGGAAGATTAGACCGAGCCTCGAAGGTGCAGCGCGCATCCCTCGCGGAAGCGTGAGAATTAAGAATACACAGAGCGCGGACGCGCCCTATCTCCCGGCAGGTCCTGAATCCGTCGGAGGCCGGCCATGCCCGTATCCCGTCGCGCCGTCATCGCCGCAGCCGCTATCGCCCCGCTCGCCGGCCGCCTCGCCGCGGCGGCCGAGCCGCTGATCCGCCGCCCGATACCCTCCACCGGCGAGATGCTTCCGGCCATGGGGATCGGCACGTCCCGGCGCTACGAGGTCGAGCCGACGCCCGAGGCGGTGGCGCCTTTGAAGGAGGCGGTGAAGACCTTCGTCGCACTCGGCGGATCGGTGATCGACACGGCCCCGAGCTACGGCACCGCCGAGGACGTCCTCGGCCTGATCCTGGCGGAGCCCGGCCTGCGCCAGAAGATCTTCCTCGCCAGTAAGGTCGACACGACCGGCCGCGACGCGACGCTCGCGGAGTTCGACCGATCGCTGAAGCGCATGAAGGTCGACACCCTCGACCTGGTGGCGGTCCACAACCTGATCGACGTGACCGGGAATCTGGCGGTCCTGCGCGATCTGAAGGCGCAGAAGCGCGTCCGGTACGTCGGCGTCACGGTCTGGCGCGACAACCAGCTCGACGCCCTGGAGGCCGTCATGAAGCGCGAGAGCCTCGACTTCATCCAGGTGAACTACGCCATCGACAACCGTGCCGCCGCGGAGCGCGTACTCCCGCTGGCCGCGGATCGCGGCGTGGCGGTGATGACCAACGTGCCGTTCGGCCGCGATCGCCTGTTCAAGGCGGTCCAGGGCAAGGAGTTGCCGGCGGTCGCCAAGGATCTCGGCTGCGCGAGCTGGCCGCAGTTCTTCCTGAAATACGTGCTCGGCAACCCGGCCGTGACCTGCCCGATCCCCGGCATGGCGAAGGCCGCCTATGTCGAAGACAACCTCGGGGCCGCGCGGGGCAAGCTGCCCGACGCGGCGCAGCGCAAGCAGATGGAGACGTTCATCGATGCGGTCTGATCTCACCTCGCGCCGCGCAGCGCTCGCCCTCGCGGCCGGCCTCGCCGTGGCCGCCGCTCTTCCCGCTTCCGTGCCCGCCGCGGCCCAGGACGGCGCGAAGAAGATCCGGATCGGCGTGATCGGCGCCGGGAACATCGGCGGCACGATCGGGTCGCTCTGGGTCAAGGACGGCCACGAGGTCATGTTCGCCTCCCGCCACCCGGAGCAGCTCGCCGCGATGGTCTCGGAGCTCGGGCCCAAGGCCAGGGCCGGCACGCCCGAGGAGGCGATCGAGTTCGGCGACGCCGTGTTCATCGCCGTCCCCTACAAGGCCTATCCGGACCTCGCGAAGGAGATCGGCCCGTCCCTCAAGGGGAAGGTCGTGCTCGATGCCGGCAACGCCACGCAGAAGCGCGACGGCGCGCTCTACGACGAGGTCCAGGCCAGCGGGATCGGCGCGACCTCGGCCAAGTACTTCCCCGGCGCCAAGATCGTGCGCGCCTTCAATGCGGCCAATTACAAGATCTTCGCCAAGGAGGGCGCGGACGGCGGCAAGGGTCGTGCGGGCGGGCGGATGGCGATCCCGATCGCCGGGGACGACCCGGAGGCGCTGAAGGTCGCCGAGGGCCTCGTCCGCGACGCCGGGTTCGACCCGGTGGTGGTCGGCCCGCTCAAGGATGCCGACAAGTTCGCCATGGGCAGCCCGGGCTTCGGTCACGACGTCACCGCGCCGGAGATGCGCGAGAAACTCGGACTGGCGAAGTAGGCGCGTCGTCCGGCCCCTCGCCGGGCCCCGCAACGGCGAGGGGTCCGACCGAGCCTTCCCCGAGGGAGGCCCGTCCGGGGAAGAAGCCCATTCCGGTGAGATCGGCCCATGCCTGAACCCGCCCGCGGCACGCTCGCGCGCCTGATCGACGTTCAGCCCGGCGAGGGCCGCGCTCTGGCCTGGTCCTGGGCCTACATCTTCTCGATCCTGGCCGCCTACTACGTGCTGCGCCCGATCCGGGACCAGATGGGCGTCGCCGGCGGCATCGAGAACCTGCCCTGGCTGTTCACCGCCACCCTCGTGGGGATGCTCGCCCTCAACCTGCCCTTCGCCTACCTGGTGAAACGGATGCCGCGGGCGCGGTTCGTGCCGATCACGTACCGGTTCTTCGCGGCCAACATCCTGGCCTTCGCGCTGACGCTCTACCTCGCGCCCGCCGAGTGGGGCGTGTGGATCGGCCGGGTGTTCTTCGTCTGGCTGTCGATCTTCAACCTGTTCGTGGTCTCGATCTTCTGGGCGACGATCGTCGACGTGTTCTCGAACGCCCAGGGCAAGCGATTGTTCGGCTTCATCGCGGCCGGCGCGACGCTCGGCGCCATCGCGGGCTCGGCGACCACGGCGATCCTGGCCAAGAACGTCCCGACCTGGGGCCTGATGCTGTGCGCGGTGGTGCTCCTCGAGGTCGCGGTGTTCTGCATGCGCGGGCTCGCCGCGCTGTCGACGCAGCTGCACGAGGTGCCGGGCCGCGACGGGGGCGCCGAGGACGGGCAGGACCGGACGATCGGCGGCAGCGTGCTCGCCGGCGTCACCCGGACTCTCGCATCGCCCTACCTGCTCAACATCTCGCTGTTCCTGCTGCTGTTCTCGGTGACCTCGACGTTCCTGTACTTCGAGCAGGCGGGCATCGCGAAGCGGAGCTTCCCGGACCGCGGCGCGCAGACGGCGTTCTTCGCCAGCGTCGACCTCGCGGTGAACGTCCTCACGCTGGGCATCCAGCTGTTCCTCACGGGCCGGATCGTGAACCGAATCGGCGTCGCCCTCACGCTGGCGATCCTCCCGGCCTTCAGCATCCTCGGCTTCGCGGCGCTCGCGCTCTGGCCGACGATCGGCGTCATCGTGGCGTTCCAGGTGCTCCGCCGGGCCGGGAACTTCGCGATCGCCCGGCCGGTGCGCGAGGTGCTGTTCACCGTCGTCCCCCGGGAGGACCGCTACAAGGCGAAGAGCTTCATCGACACGGTGGTCTACCGGTTGGGCGATCAGGTCGGCGCGTGGTCGTTCACCGGCATCCAGGGCATGGGGCTCGGCAGCGCCAGCGTGGCCGGCGCCGCGATCCCGCTGTCGATGGCGTGGCTCGTGAACAGCGTCTGGCTCGGGCGCGCGCAGGAGCGGCGGGGCTGAGCAGGCGGCGGAGCCGGGCATCGAGCCCGAACGGACCGCGCCGGTCGGCCGTGCGGCCGCTTCGCCCGGCGGGTGAGCGCCGTTTCGCCCCGCCTATCGATGCCGCATGAAGTCCCAGACCAGATAGGCCGGGAACGGCAGCATGATCGCGAAGAAGATCCAGTCGAACATCTGAGGCATCAAGCCGTCTCCCGCTCGGTCCCCCCTGGTTCTACCGGCTTCCCGAGGTGAAGTTCCGCGCGGCCGCGGCGGCCGTTAAGAGGCGGTTTACCCTGACGGGTGAGGTATCGCGCTCGTTCCGGGCGGGAGAGTGACATGGCGGGACCCGCATGGTCGGCGCCGCGGCGCCGGTGGCGTGCCGCCGATCCCGCGATGGCGCTGGTCGGGCTCCTCGCCCTGACACCGGCACCCGTCGCCGCGCAAGAGCCACTCTTCATCCGCATCCGCCCGCTGCCGGACGCCGAGGCGGCGCGCCTCGCCCGGGAGATGCTCTGGGCCCGCCGGCAGGCTCATGCCCGCGCGGTGATCGAATCGGTCTGCACCGGCTGCCTGGGCGCTTGGAAGCCCGAACCTGTCCCGCCACCGACGCCTGCGCCCGCGCAGGACAGGATTGCGAACCTCACCGTTCCGATAGGGGTTGAACTCGACCCCGGCTCCGGGGCATCCGAGCCCGGTCCCGATCCATCGACCTCCGAGAGGCATCCATGACGCAAGCGCATCCGACCAGCGGCGCCGAGCCCGAAGTCGATTGCCCGGTGACCCTCGAGGTTCTGGGCTCTGTGTACCGGGCCGACGATTTCGACCTGCCGCTGATCCTGGAGCAGATCCCGCCGCTGAAGCGCGCGCAGCTCGCCGCCTACCTCTACGGCAAGAGCCACATGCACAAGCTCGGGCTGAAGGTCGCCCGTTCCTGCGAGCGCGACGACCTGATCCGCGTGGCGGGAGAGATCGGCTCGGTGATCCACGGCCAGGCGCATTTGAAGCCGTCGCGACCGACTCCCGAGCCCGCCCCGCAGCTGCGCGCCAAGACCCCGCCCGGCCAGAAGAAGGTGAGCCTCGCCGGCGCCGCCGCGAAACCCGCGATCAGCCTCGGTGGCTCGGCCAAGGTCCGCAACTTCGACTGAGAGCTGGCGCGCGTCGGGCCAGCCGAGACCGCCGCGCGCGGCTGGCCGCGCCGGCACCGACGGGGCGACGGCGACGCGCGGGACCTGACGGTCGGGTCCGGCATTCCGTCGGTGACGGCACGTCGGAAGGCCGGACAATCCGGACTTGTGCGTTGCACGCGCCGCGGGCTTCGGATAATCGCCCGCGATGAACACCGACCACGACAAGATCCTGATCGTCGATTTCGGCTCTCAGGTGACGCAGCTCATCGCCCGCCGGGTGCGCGAGGAGGGCGTCTACTGCGAGATCGTGCCCTTCACGAAGGCCGAGGCCGCGTTCCGCGAGCAGAAGCCCAAGGGCGTAATCCTCTCCGGCGGCCCCGAATCGGTGACCGTCGCGGCCTCGCCCCGCGCGCCCCAACTCGTGTTCGATTCGGGCGTCCCGGTCTTCGGCATCTGCTACGGCCAGCAAACCATGGCGGCCCAGCTCGGCGGCGCCGTCGAGGGCGGCCACCACGCGGAGTTCGGCCGCGCCGAGGTCGAGATCCTGGCCGACTGCCCGCTGTTCAAGGGCGTCTGGCACAAGGGCGAGAAATACCCGGTCTGGATGAGCCACGGTGATCGCGTCACCAAGCTGCCGGACGGCTTCACCACCGTGGCGATCTCCAGGAACGCCCCCTTCGCGGCGGTTGCCGACGAGGCCCGCAACTACTACGCGGTCCAGTTCCACCCGGAGGTGGCGCACACGCCCCACGGCGCCCTGCTGATCCGCAACTTCGTGCGCGATGTCGCGGGCTGCTCGGGCGACTGGACCATGGGCGCCTACCGCGAAGAGGCCATCGCCAAGATCCGCGAGCAGGTCGGCTCCGAGAAGGTGATCTGCGGCCTGTCGGGCGGCGTCGATTCGGCCGTGGCGGCGGTGCTGATCCACGAGGCGATCGGCGATCAGCTGACCTGCGTGTTCGTCGACCACGGGCTCCTGCGCCTCGGCGAGGCCGAGCAGGTCGTGGCACTGTTCCGCGACCACTACAACATCCCGCTGGTCCACGTGGAGGCGTCGGGGATGTTCCTCGCGGCTCTGGAGGGCGTCAGCGACCCGGAAATAAAACGCAAGACGATCGGCCGCCTGTTCATCGACGTTTTCGAGGCTGAATCAAAGAAGATCGGCGGGGCGAAGTTCCTCGCGCAGGGCACGCTCTACCCCGACGTGATCGAGAGCGTGTCGTTCACCGGCGGCCCGTCCGTGACCATCAAGAGCCACCACAATGTCGGCGGCCTGCCCGAGCGCATGAACATGAAGCTCGTGGAGCCGCTGCGCGAGCTTTTCAAGGACGAGGTCCGGGTGCTCGGCAAGGAGCTCGGCCTGCCCGAGGGCTTCGTCGGCCGCCACCCGTTCCCGGGCCCGGGCCTGGCGATCCGCTGCCCCGGCACGATCACCGGCGAGAAGCTGGAGGCCCTGCGCAAGGCCGACGCGATCTACCTCGACGAGATCCGGCAGGCCGGCCTCTACGACACGATCTGGCAGGCCTTCGCGGTGATCCTGCCGGTGAAGACCGTCGGCGTGATGGGCGACGGGCGCACCTACGACCACGTCTGCGCGCTGCGCGCCGTCACCTCGGTCGACGGCATGACCGCCGACTTCTACCCGTTCGACATGGCCTTCCTGGGCCGGGTCGCGACCCGGATCATCAACGAGGTGAAGGGCATCAACCGGGTGACCTACGACATCACCTCGAAGCCGCCTGGCACGATCGAGTGGGAGTGAGCCGGCGTCCGGCCCGATCCCGCGCCGTCATCGCGAGCGGAGCGAAGCGACCCAGAGCAGCATGACGCTTCGATCCGTGTCGCGCTCCTGGATTGCTTCGCTCCGCTCGCGATGACGCGGCGCCGGTCCTCACGGGGTGCAGAGCGCCGGCTCGACCGCCTTCAGCGCCGGCCGGAACGCCGCGAGGTGCAGCCCGTCGCGCAGGGCGCCGGGCTTGGCGTAGCCCGTATCGCCGTCGCGAAGGGCGGCGAACGGATCCGTGAAGACGCAGCCGAGCCGCCCGCAGAGGTTCTGCAACCGGCGCGAGTAATCCGCGACCGCGCCGGCATCGACCAGCTTGCCGATCTCGCGACCGACCGGGGGGAGGGCGGTCACCACGACGCGCGAGCTGAGGGTCTGCAGCCGCTTGACGATCGTCTCGGCGGCGGCCTCGAACTGCTCCGTCGGCTTGTGCAGCTGCGGGTTGTTCTTCACCAGGATGTCGTTGGTCCCGATAGTCAGGACCGCGAGCCGGGGCTGCACCTTGAAGGTCAGGCGCGCGAGATAGTCCGCATAGCTGCCCGCGGTCGCGCCGCTGATCCCGCCGTTGAGGAAATCGAGCCCGCAGGGGCGCTGGCTACCGGGCTGCAGCTCCACCTGGGAATCGCCGGCCCAGAACACGTAGTCCGGCGGCGCCTCGTCGAGGCTGACCTGCACGGCGATCAGGCGCATCTCGGCGTAGGCCCGCGCGTCGGCCCCCGGCCGATGCAGGCGCCACCCGGCGAAGCCGCCGATCGCCAGGAGGGCGAGCCCGCCGAGAACGAGGGAAACGACGCGCTTCACGGCTCGGCCCCGGCCCGGTCGACCCGGGCGTCGGGCCGCGCGTCCGTCGAGGCGTAGTAGGGCTTGATGTCGAGGAGCGGCGTGCCGTCGAGGCAGTCGAGCCCGCGCACGCGGAGCGTGTCGCCGACGCGGCCGAGCAGTTCCACGACCGACAGGGCGATCGGGTTGGGACGGGCGGGCGAGCGCAGGGAGAACGTGCCCCTGGGGCCGTCGGCGTGGCGCGGCCGCTGGATCACGAGGCCGCGGGTCGCCCGGTCCATCCAGTAGAGGAGGATCAGGTGCGTGCAGCCCGTGACGTTGCGCAGGCCGGGGGCGTAGGCCGGGTCGACCTCGACGGTGCAGATTGCGTCGGCCTGCAGGCCGTTCTTCGGACAGTCGGACCGCGCCTGCCAGGGCGTGCGCAGTCGGCCGATGAAGTGGAGGCCCGCGTCGAAGGTCGCGGGCAGGGTGGCCCTCTCTTCACCGGGACGGGTCCCGAACTCATCTGCGTCCAGCCCCGTGTCCATGCCCGCGTCCTCGCCGCCGCGCTCCGCGCCGGCCGGCTTGTCGGCCATGTGTCCGCGGCTCGCAACCCCGCATCTCGCCCCCGGATGGCGCGGGGTGTAGATCCGGCAGCAGGAACGGAGGCGACATGATCGAGCGGGAATTGCGGCCGATGCAGGCGGTGGCGGATGCCGCGACCGCCATCGACCGGCTGGTCGAGCTCTACGACGACGCGGCCGGCGCCCTGCGGACCGCGCTGGAGCGCTACCTCGCCGGCGGGCCGCCGCCGGACGCCACGGAGCGTCTCGCCTTCCGCTACCCGGAACTACGGATCAGCTACCGCCCGGACGGGCCGCTGCCCCGGGTCCGGCGCGCCACCGCCAAGCTCCAGGCCGCCGGCACCTACGCCACCACAATCACGCATCCGGGATTCTTCCGGACGTACCTGACCCGCCAGCTGGAGCCGCTGATCGCCGACTACGGCATCGCCCTCGAGGTCGGTCTCAGCGCGCAGGAGATTCCCTATCCCTACGTGCTGGAGGCCGGGCTGGACGCGCGCGGGCGGAGCGTCGACGGCGCGGACCTCGCCACCTATTTCCCGGTGCCGCTCCTGTCGCTCGTGGGCGACGAGATCGCGGACGGGCTGTTCGACCAGATCCCTGGCGAGCCGCTGCCCCTGGCGCTGTTCGACGCGGTTCGGGTCGATTACTCGCTCCGGCGCCTCGTCCATTACACCGGCTGCGACTGGCGCGACGTCCAGCCCTGGATCCTGCTCACCAACTATCACCGCTACGTCGACCAGTTCGTCCGCCACGGCTTGGAGCGGCTCGCCTCGGGCGCGGAGGGGTTCGAGCGGCTGGTCCTGCCGGGCGGCGTGTCCGTGACCCGTGCCGAGGCGGTGGATGCAGACCCGGCCGCTGTGATCGCCGCCTCGCCCTGGCATCGCCATCAGATGCCGGCCTACCACTTGGTGGCGCGCGATTCCGACGGGACCCAGCAGGGCACGACGCTGGTCAATATCGGCGTCGGCCCCTCGAACGCGAAGACGATCACCGACCACCTCGCGGTGCTGCGCCCGGATTGCTGGCTGATGGTCGGCCATTGCGGCGGCCTGCGGCAGTCGCAGACCATCGGCGACTACGTGCTGGCGCACGCCTACCTCCGCCGCGACCGGATCCTCGACGAGCTCGTGCCGCCGGACGTGCCGGTGCCGGCCCTCGCCGAGGTGCAGGTCGCCCTTCAGGACGCCGCCGCCGCGGTGACGGGCGAGCAGGCTGACGCGCTCAAGCGGCGCCTGCGCACCGGCACGGTGGTGACCTACGACGATCGCAACTGGGAACTGCGCTTCAGCCAGGAGCGGCGTCGGATCAACCAGTCCCGCGCCGTGGCGGTGGACATGGAGAGCGGCACGGTCGCCGCCCAGGGCTTCCGCCTGCGCGTTCCCTACGGCGCGCTGCTCTGCGTCTCAGACAAGCCGCTCCACGGCGAGATCAAGCTGCCGGGTGCCGCCAACGCCTTCTACGATCGGGCCGTCTCGGAGCACCTCCGGGTCGGGCTGGCGGCCCTCGACGTTCTTCGGGCCGATCGGCAAGGTCTCCACTCGCGCAAGCTGCGCAGTTTCGATGAACCGCCCTTCCGGTGAGACTTCGTGAAGTCCAGGGTGACGTTCGAGCCCGACGTACATATCGCCAACTCAGCGACCGACTGCCACGCCATCGGTCATACTCAAGCTTGGATACAGCCACCTTAGAGCCGGGTTGAGTGGTTAAAGCACCACACATCAGGCTGAGCTTTCCCATGACTCGTATCGCACTCGTCTCCACCGCCCTCCTGACGGCCGTCGCGTTCGCGCCGACCGTCGCCGATGCCCGCGGCTTCGGCGGCGGTGGCTTCCACGGCGGCGGATTCGGCGGGGGCGGCTTCCACGGTGGCGGTTTCGGCGGCGGCTTCCGCGGCGGCAGTGTCGGCGGCGGGGCGTTCCGGAACGGCGGCTTCGGCGGCGGCGCCTTCCAGAACGGCGTCGGCGGGGCGCGGGTCGGCGGACTGGGCGGCGGCTTCCGCGGGGCCGGGCTCGGCGTGGCCGGCGTCGGCGGCGTCCGGACTGGCGGCCTGCGGGCCGGCGGATATAACCAGGCCGGCCGGTTCGGCGGGGTCGGGAACCGCGGGATCGCCGGTCGCGGCTTCGTCAACCGCGGCTATTACGGCCACCGCTACGGACGCGGCGTCGGCTACGGACTCGCCGGCCTCGGGCTCGGCCTCGGCGTCGGTTACGGCCTGGGCGGTCTCGACTACGGCTACGACAATTGCGCCTACACTTACGGCTACGGCGCCTACGACCCGGCTGCCTGCGACGGCTACTACGGCTACGGCTACTGAGTCAGGCGGCGCGGGTCTCGTCCCCGCGGCGCATCCTCGAAACCGCGCGACGCCCGGCCGGCCTTCGGTCGGGCAATGTCGTGAGGACCCCTGGGCCAGATCGGCCCACCGGATCCACAGCCTTCGCCGCAGGCGAAGGCTCGCTCAACAAGTCCCGAATTGCGAACCGTTCCAATCCGATGAGGATGCCGCTTCCGGCGTAGCGTGGTGCGGGGACGATCGCGGTGAGCGGCGAGGGACTGGTTGCGGCGACGGCGGGGCTGCTCGTGCTGTGCATGGGCCTGTGGGCGACCGCGCTGCTGCCCGAGATCGTCACGGCACTCGCCTTCTTCGGACTGGCGATGCTGCTGCGTCTCGGCTCGGCCGCAACGGTGTTCTCGGGCTTCTCGTCCTCCGCGTTCTGGCTGGTCCTGTCCGGCATGGTAGTGGGGCAGGGCATGACCCGGACCGGCC
Organism: Methylobacterium oryzae; assembly: GCF_021398735.1. Taxonomy (NCBI): domain Bacteria; kingdom Pseudomonadati; phylum Pseudomonadota; class Alphaproteobacteria; order Hyphomicrobiales; family Methylobacteriaceae; genus Methylobacterium; species Methylobacterium oryzae. Next base: position 4,465,469 of record NZ_CP090349.1, on the reverse strand, counting down.
TGGGCGCCCGGATGGCGCGCACCCTCGCCCTGCGGCTCTCCGGCTCCTACGGCCGCTTCATCGCTGGGCTGGTGACGCTGAGCTTCCTCATCGCCTTCGTCATGCCGTCGAATCTGGGCCGCATTGCCCTGATGATCCCCGTCACCCTCGCACTCTGCGACGCCTTCGGCCTCGCGGCCGGGCGCCCGGGGCGGACGGGTGCGGTCCTAGCCGTCGGCCTCGCCACCCCGATCCTCTCTGCGGCGATCCTGCCCGCCAACGTCCCGAACCTCGTGATGGCCGGCTCGGCCGAGCACCTGCTCGGCCTGCACCTGTCGTACCTCTCTTACTTCCTTCTGCATGCCCCGGTCCTGGCCCTGGTGAAGGGCGTGCTGCTCGTCGGCCTCATCGTCCGGCTGTTCCCGGACAACCTCGGCTCCGCCGCTCCGGCCCTGTCGGACCTTCCCCCGCTGTCCGCGCCCGAGCGGCGCCTCGCGGTGATCCTCGCCTGCACGCTGATCCTCTGGATGACCGACAGCCTCCACGGCCTTGCCCCCGCCTGGGTCGGCCTCGCCGCCGCGGTCGTCTGCCTGCTGCCGCGGATCGGGGTCCTGCCGCCGGAGGCGTTCCAACAGGTGAACCTGCGGACCTGCTTCTACATCGCGGCGCTGCTCGGCCTCGTCGCCCTCGTCAACGAGACCGGGCTCGGCGAGCGCCTCGGCCATCTGCTGCTGACCGTCGCCCCCCTGGCGCACAACGCGCCGACGCAGAACTTCGCGGTGCTCACCGGCATCGCCACGGTGCTGACCCTCCTCGTCACCGCCAACGGCGCCCCGGCCCTGTACACGGCGCTCGCGGGCGAGATGTCGGAGGCGAGCGGCCTGTCACCCTTCGCGGTCGTCTCGCTGCAGGTGATCGGCTACTCGACCCTGTTCTTCCCCTATCAGGCGCCCCCGATCGTGTTCGCCAGCGAGCTCGGGCGGGTCCGTCTCCGGGACGCGACCCGGCTCACCTTGAGCTTCGGTTTCCTGTCGCTCCTCGTGGCGGCGCCGCTCGACTACGCGTGGTGGCGCCTCCTGGGACAGCTGAAGTGACAGAATCGGCAAAGTGTCGCCCCAGAGGGCACATTGCGCCGCACCATGACGGATTGCGGGTTGCCCGCTCAGGCTCTAGCGCTACCAGATTAGAGACGGTCCAGTTCGCAGCTGCGAGGCTTCAACACGATGGCACCCACCGCCCGCCCGACAGTGGCTCAGCCCATGTCGCCGCATCTCCAGATCTATCGCTGGACCTGGACGATGGCGATGTCGGTGTTCCACCGCATCACCGGCACCGCGCTCTACGGCGGGACTGCTCTCGTCGCGATCTGGCTCGTGGCTCTGGCCTCGGGACCGGCCGGCTACTCTTACGTGGCTGGGTTCTTCGGCTCGATCTTCGGGCGCCTGATCCTGTTCGTCTACACGTGGATCCTGATGCACCACATGCTCGGCGGCATCCGGCACCTGATCTGGGACACCGGTGTCGGCTTCGACCGGGAGAAGCGCCTCTCGATGGCCCGGCTGACGCTGATCGGCTCGGTGGCCCTCACCCTCGTCATCTGGGCGGTCGCCCTTCTGGTCCGCTGAGGAGGACGACATGGCTAAGGAAGAGGTCCGGCAGGACACGCGCGTCTCGATCCGCACGCCGCGCGCCCGCGTGCGCGGCCTCGGCGTCTCCCATCACGGCGCCGGGCACTGGTGGCTGCAGCGGCTGACCGCCGTCGCCAACGTCGTGCTGATGCTGAGCTTCGTGGTGATCATCGCCAAGATGGCGGGCCGCGGCTACCCGGAGGCGCGGCTCCTCGTCGCGACCCCTCTGGTGTCGATCCTCCTGATCCTGGCGCTACTGTCGGTCACGGTCCACATGCGCCTCGGCATGCAGGTGATCATCGAGGACTACGTGCACGCGCCGGCGACGAAGATCGCGGCGGTGTTCGCCAACAACGCCTACGCGGTCGTCGTGGCCGTCGCCTGCCTCTACGCGGTCCTGCGCATCGGCTTCGGACAGCCGGCCTGACCCCGTCAACATCGATCTCGAGGAGCCGAACATGGCCGCCAACGGCACAAACGGCAGCGGGCCTGCCTACACCATCCACGATCACGCCTTCGACGTCGTGATCGTCGGCGCGGGCGGCGCAGGACTGCGCGCCACGGTGGGCTGCTCGGAAGCGGGCCTGCGCACCGCCTGCATCACCAAGGTGTTCCCGACGCGCTCGCACACGGTGGCGGCGCAGGGCGGCATCTCGGCCTCGCTGGGCAACATGGGCCCGGACGACTGGCGCTGGCACATGTACGACACCGTGAAGGGATCGGACTGGCTCGGCGACCAGGACGCCATCGAGTACCTCGTGCGCAACGCGCCCGCCGCCGTCTACGAGCTGGAGCACTGGGGCGTACCGTTCTCCCGCACGGAGGAGGGCAAGATCTACCAGCGCCCGTTCGGCGGCATGACGACCGATTACGGCAAGGGCACCGCCCAGCGCACCTGCGCGGCGGCCGACCGGACCGGCCACGCGATGCTGCACACCCTCTACGGGCAGGCGGTGAAGAACCAGACCGATTTCTTCATCGAGTACTTCGCCCTCGACCTGATCATGGACGACGAGGGCCGCTGCCGCGGCGTCATCGCCCTCGATCAGGCCACCGGCGAGATCCACCGCTTCCGCGCCCAGATGACCATCCTGGCGACCGGCGGCTACGGCCGCGCCTACTTCTCGGCGACCTCCGCCCATACCTGCACGGGCGACGGCAACGCCATGGTGCTGCGCGCCGGCCTGCCGCTGCAGGACATGGAGTTCGTGCAGTTCCACCCGACCGGCATCTACGGCGCGGGCTGCCTGATCACCGAAGGCTCCCGCGGCGAGGGCGGCTACCTCACCAATTCCGAGGGCGAGCGCTTCATGGAGCGCTACGCGCCGTCGGCGAAGGACCTCGCCTCGCGCGACGTGGTCTCGCGCTCCATGACCATGGAGATCCGCGACGGCCGCGGCGTCGGCAAGAACAAGGACCACATCTACCTGCACCTCGACCACCTGGACCCGAAGATCCTGCACGAGCGCCTGCCGGGCATCTCGGAATCCGCGCGGATCTTCGCGGGCGTCGACGTGACCAAGGAGCCGATCCCGGTCATCCCGACGGTCCACTACAACATGGGCGGCATCCCCACGAACTATCACGGCGAGGTGCTGACGCTGCGCGACGGCAACCCCGACACGGTGGTCCCGGGGCTGATGGCGATCGGCGAGGCGGCCTGCGTCTCCGTCCACGGCGCCAATCGCCTCGGCTCGAACTCGCTGATTGACCTCGTGGTCTTCGGCCGCGCCGCCGGCAAGCGCTGCGCCGAGATCGTCGAGCCGAACGGCCGGGCCATGGAGTTGCCCAAGGGCGCGACCGATAAGGCCCTCGAGCGCCTCGACCGGTTCCGCTATGCCAACGGCTCGACGCCGACCGCCGACCTCCGTGCCGAGATGCAGAAGACGATGCAGAACAACTGCGCCGTGTTCCGCACCGGCGAGGTGCTGGAGGAGGGCAAGGGCCTGATCCACAAGGTCTGGAACGCCGCCGCCGACGTGAAGATCACCGACCGGTCGCTGGTCTGGAACACCGACCTCCTGGAGACTCTGGAGTTCGACAACCTGATCGGCCAGGCGGTGGTGACGATGGAATCGGCCGCCAACCGCACGGAATCGCGCGGCGCCCACGCGCGCGAGGACTTCCCGGACCGCGACGACAAGGACTGGATGAAGCACACGCTGTCCTGGCTCGACGAGGGCCAGCACCAAGTGGTCATCGATTACCGCCCGGTCCACACCTACACGATGTCCAACGAGATCCAGTACATCGAGCCCAAGGCGCGCGTGTACTGATCTGCAACTCTGCACAACGACTGCGGCGGCGGGGCCTCACCCCTCCGGCCGCCGCGTCCTGCTCCAGCGGAAGCCGTCGAGAACCATGGCTCAGTTCAACCTTCCGAAGAATTCCCAGATCACCCAGGGCAAGTCCTGGCCGGCCCCGCCCGGCGCCAGGAACCTGCAGACCTTCAAGATCTACCGCTGGAACCCGGATGACGGGGCCAACCCGCGGATCGACACCTATCAGGTCGACCGCGAGGATTGCGGCCCGATGGTCCTCGACGCGCTGCTGTGGATCAAGAACAAGGTCGACCCGACGCTGGTCTTCCGCCGCTCCTGCCGCGAGGGCATCTGCGGCTCCTGCGCGATGAACATCGAGGGGCAGAACGCGCTCGCCTGCACGATGGGCATCGACGAGTGCAAGAGTCCCGACAACGCCCTGCCGGTGATGACCCGCAAGGACAAGGACGGTGCGATCCGGATCTACCCGCTGCCGCACATGCCGGTCCTCAAGGATCTCGTGCCGGACCTGACGAATTTCTACGCCCAGCACGCCGCCATCGAGCCCTGGCTCCAGACCGAGACGCCCGCGCCCGAGAAGGAGTGGCGCCAGACGCCGGAGGACCGCTCCCGCCTCGACGGCCTCTACGAGTGCATCCTGTGCGCGTGCTGCACCACGTCGTGCCCGAGCTACTGGTGGAACGGCGACAAGTTCCTCGGCCCGGCGGCCCTGCTGCAGGCCTATCGCTGGCTGATCGACTCGCGCGACGAGAACACGGGCCACCGCCTCGACGGGCTGCACGACCCGTTCCGGCTGTACCGCTGCCACACGATCATGAACTGCGCCAACACGTGCCCGAAGAGCCTGAACCCGGCGAAGGCCATCGCCGAGATCAAGAAGATGATGGTCGAGCGCACGCTCTGATCGCGCAGTCGAGTCGGGTGTTGAGGCCTGAGGGCCACACCCGGCCGAAAAGGCCGGCTCTCCGCAGCAGAGTTGGTCCGGGCTGAGAGGGCTGCCTTGCGGACAGCGCAATTGCCACGGAGTCAGGATCGAAGCGCCTCCGCGCCGTGAATCCTGACCCGAAGTGGACCGATGCTGCGCCCGAGCCTGTCGACGTTCGCCGTTCTCTGTCTGGCCGCCAGCCTCGGCGCCTGCGCCTCCAGCCGCCTCGACGGGCCGCGCACCCGGGGGCCGTCGCCCCAGGCGTCCCTGGACACGGTGCCGGCCATGCCGTCGGGCACGGTGACGGCGGCCCCGCTGGCGCCGCCGCCCGGCGTCGCGGCGAGCCCCGACGCGCCGCCCCCGCCCGGTGCCCAGGCGGCCGCGCCGCCCGCCGGCGGCCCCACCGTGATCGCCGAGCCGGTCGCCCCGCCGGCGCCGCCGCCGCCGGTCGCCACGGGCGGCCGCTCGTCGGTGGTCGGAAGCTGGGATGCGCGGGACGCGACCGGTGCGAACTGCAAGGTCACGCTCTCGAGCACCCCGGCCCTCGACCTCTACCGGGCGACGGCCGCGGGCTGCGCCAACAAGGATCTCGCGCGGGTCTCGGCCTGGGACTTCCGCGACGGCGAGGTCTACCTCTACCAGCCGGGCGGCTCGGTGGCGGCGCGGCTGCGCCAGGGCGGCGGCGGCCTGGAAGGCGCCCTCACCAAGTCCGGCGCGGCCCTCGCCCTGAACCGCTGAGGCCGGGCGGCGCGACCACGCCGCGCGGTTGGCGCGCGGCGGGAGGCGCTTACATGAGGGGCTCCCGCCGCGTCACGCCCCTGTCAACATGTTCCTCGATTGGCTTGAACGCCGCGTCGACCCCTTCGCGCCCTTCGACGAGGCGCGGATGCCGCCGCGGTCGGTGCTCGGCTTCGCCTGGTTCTACCTGCGCCCGATCCGCGCCGCCCTGGCGGCGCTGTTCGTCATCGCGGTGATCGCCGGCACGGTCGAGGCCTCCCTCTACCTCGTGATGCGCTGGTTCATCGACCTACTCGGCTCGGCCGACCGGGCGACGGTGCTGTCGGACCACGCGGTCGAGCTCGGGCTGGTGGTCCTGCTGATCGCCGTGGTGCGACCGCTGTCGATCTGGGCCCACGAGGTGCTGTCCAACCAGCTCGTCGTGCCGCAATCGACCAGCCAGATCCGCTGGCGGGCGCATCTCTACACCCTCGGGCACGCGCTCTCGTATTTCCAGGGCGACTTCTCGGGACGGCTCGCCAACCGCGTCGTCCAGGTGGGCCCGGCGGTGCGGGAACTCGCCGTCGTCTTCATCGACACCCTCCTGTACGTGGCGATCTACGCGATCACCGCGGTCGGGCTGTTCAGCGCGATCTCGCCGTGGCTCGCCGTCCCGGTGCTGCTCTGGATCGCCGCCTACGCGGCCCTGACCGCGTGGTTCGTGCCCCGGGCCCGCGCGCGCTCGCACAAGACCGCCGACACCCGCTCGACGCTGATCGGCCGCATCGTCGACAGCTACACCAACATTCTGACGGTGAAGCTCTTCGCCCGCGACCGCGAGGAGCGGGCCGCGGTGCAGGACGCCGTGGAAGTCCACACCGCCGCCTATCTCCACCAGTTCCGGCTGGTCACCCTGACGACGAGCCTCCTCGGCCTGCTCAACAGCGGGCTCCTGATCGCTACCGGCGCGGCCTGCCTCGTGCTGTGGCGCGACGGCGGCATGACGACCGGCGAGGCGTCGGCGGGGCTCGCCCTGGTCCTCAGGCTCATCGCCATGTCGGGCTGGGTCATGCAGACCGTGCGCGGCGTCTTCGAGAATGTCGGCGTGGTCCAGGAGAGCATGCAGACGATGGCCCAGCCGCACGCCCTCGTCGACGCGCCGGACGCGCGGACGCTCGCCGTCACCGGCGGCGAGATCCGGTTCGCGGAGGTCGGCTTTCACTACGGGCGCGGCGACGCCACCGTCATCGAGGATTTCTCCCTGACGATCCATCCGGGCGAGAAGGTCGGGCTGGTCGGCGTCAGCGGCGCCGGCAAGTCGACCCTGGCGGGCCTGCTCCTGCGGCTCTACGACGTGGAGAGCGGGCGGATCCTGGTGGACGGCCAGGACATCGCGACGGTGACCCAGCAATCCCTGCGCGAGGCCATCGCGATGGTCAGCCAGGACACCTCCCTGCTGCACCGCTCCATCCGCGACAACATCGCCTACGGCCGCCCCGGCGCCACCCAGGCGGAGATCGAGCGGGCCGCGCGGCTCGCCCACGCGGACACGTTCATCGCCGATCTCGTCGACCACAAGGGCCGGCGCGGCTACGATGCCCAGGTCGGCGAGCGCGGCGTCAAGCTGTCCGGCGGCCAGCGCCAGCGCATCGCCATCGCCCGCGTCATGCTGAAGGACGCGCCGATCCTGATTCTCGACGAGGCGACCTCGGCGCTCGACAGCCAGGTCGAGGCGGCGATCCAGGAATCCCTCGACACGCTGATGGCCGGCAAGACCGTGCTGGCCATCGCGCACCGCCTGTCGACGATCGCGGCCCTCGACCGGCTGGTCGTGATCGACCGCGGCCGGATCATCGAGGAGGGGACTCACGCCGAGTTGGTCGCCGCCGGCGGCGTCTATGCCGGCCTCTGGACGCGACAGTCGGGCGGCTTTCTCGACGACGGGACGGCCCGGTACGACAGCGCCGTCGCCTGAGCGTCGGAGGAGCGAGATTGCCGGCAACATACCGCTACGATCGAGGGGCGACCTTATCGCCGCGCCGCACACTGCGGCTTGACTCGGGGGCGGCAGACGGTCTCATTGCTCAGATTAGAACCATAATGCTTTGTTCCCGGGACGAGCCGGGACGAGGGCACCTGCGGCCCTGACGCCGACGCATGGAGTTCCGAACCTTGGCGAACACATCAGCCGCCGCTGCCGCGGTCTCTGGTCATGAGGGCAGCCGCCGTGACTTTCTGTTCCTGGCGACGGGCGCCGGGTTGGCGGTCGGGGCGGGGGCCGTCGTCTGGCCGCTGATCTCCTCCATGGCACCCGACGCCGAAACGATCGCCGCCGGCGCGCCGATCGAGGTCGACCTGACGCCGATCCAGGACGGCCAGATCATCAACGTCTTCTGGCGCGGCAAGCTGATCTTCGTGCGCAAGCTGACCGCCAAGGAAGTGACCGACATGAAGGCGGTCCCGCTCTCGGCCATGATCGACCCGGCCGCCTTCCCGACGCGGGTCAAGAGCGGCCACGACCAGTGGCTGGTGGTCTACGGCAACTGCACACATCTCGGCTGCGTGCCGATCGGCCACCAGGGCAATTTCGAGGGCTGGGCCTGCCCGTGCCACGGCTCGCAATTCGACGCGGTGGGTCGCGTGCGCCACGGACCGGCGCCCATCAACCTGCCGATCCCGCCCTACGCCTTCCAGACCGATACCAAGATCCGGATCGGCGAAGGCGGCAAGGAAGCGGCCTGAGGAGGACGGAAGCATGAGCGGAACAGCCAGCACCTACGTCCCGAAGAGCCGCGTGGCCAAATGGTTCGAGGCGCGCCTGCCCATCGCCGGGCTGGTGCACTCGTCCTTCATCGCCTACCCGGTTCCGCGGAACCTCAACTACTTCTGGACCTTCGGGGCGATCCTCGCCGCTTTCCTGGGAATCCAGATCGTCACCGGCATCTGGCTGGCGATGCACTATGAGCCCTCGGCGACAGGTGCCTTCACCTCCGTCGAGAAGATCATGCGCGACGTGAACTACGGCTGGCTGCTGCGCTACGCGCACGCCAACGGCGCCTCGATGTTCTTCGTCGCCGTCTACGTCCACATGTTCCGCGCCCTCTATTACGGGTCTTACAAGGCGCCGCGCGAGGTGCTCTACATCCTAGGCGTCGTCATCTACCTCCTGATGATGGCGACCGCCTTCCTCGGCTACACGCTGCCGTGGGGCCAGATGAGCTTCTGGGGCGCGACCGTCATCACCAACATCCTGGCGGCGATCCCGGTGGTCGGCGACACGATTCAGACCCTGCTGTGGGGCGGCTACTCGGTGGGCAACCCGACCGTGAACCGCTTCTTCTCGCTGCACTACCTGCTGCCGTGGATGATTGCCGGCGTGGTCGTGCTGCACGTCTGGGCCCTGCACGTCACCGGGCAGAACAACCCGGCCGGCATCCCGATCAAGTCGGGCAAGGACGCGGTGCCGTTCACGCCCTACGCGACGGTCAAGGACGTGTTCGCGACCTGCGTGTTCATGATCCTGTTCGCGTGGTTCCTGTTCTACCAGCCGAACTATCTCGGCCACGCCGACAACTACATCCAGGCGAACCCGGCGGTGACGCCCGCGCACATCGTGCCGGAATGGTACTTCCTGCCGTTCTACGCGATCCTGCGCGCGGTCCCGAGCAAGCTCGGCGGCGTCATCCTGATGTTCTCGGCGGTGATCATCCTGGCCTTCGCGCCGTGGCTCGACACGTCGCGGATCCGGTCGTGCAACTACCGGCCGATCTACCGCCAGTTCTTCTGGGTGTTCATCGGCGCGACCCTGCTCCTCGGCTGGCTCGGCTCGCAGCCCCCGGAGGGCGGCTACGTGCTCGCCGCCCAGGTCTGCACCGCCTACTACTTCGCGCACTTCCTGATCGTCATGCCGCTCTGCGGCCTGTTCGAGACGCCAAAGAAGTTGCCGGGCTCGATCCTCGAGAGTGTGACCGGACCGGGCAAGCAGGTGACCGGATCCGGCATGCCGGCGGGCGCCGCCGCCGCTCCGACCACCAAAGGCTGACGGGCTGACGACAGGACCATGATGATGACCCGCGTCCTCTCGACGACCGCCGCGGCCGCCCTGGCGGCCCTGCTGATCGGCGCCGTGCCGGTCTCCGCCCAGGAAGGACATGGCGGGCCGATCCCGGCCCGCGTGAACTGGAGCTTCGCCGGCGTGTTCGGCCGCTTCGACACCGCGCAGCTGCAGCGCGGATTCCAGGTCTACAAGGAGGTCTGCTCCGCCTGCCACTCGATGAAGCTGGTCTCCTTCCGCAACCTCGCGCAGGAGGGCGGGCCGCACTTCTCGGCCGGGCAGGTCAAGGCGCTGGCCGCGACCTACCAGGTGAAGGACGGGCCGAACGACGCCGGCGACATGTTCGAGCGGCCGGGCCGCCCGGCCGACACCTTCCCGCCGCCCTTCCCGAACGATCAGGCTGCGGCCGCGGCCAACGGCGGCAAGGCCCCGCCGGACTTCTCGGTCATCGCCAAGGCGCGGACCTTCTCCCGCGGCTCGCTCTACTTCCTGACCGACTGGTTGCCGCTGGTCGGCTACTCGGAACAAGGGCCGGACTACATCCACGCCCTGATCAACGGCTACCAGGATCCGCCGAAGGACTTCGCGCTGCCGGAGGGCGGCCACTACAACAAGTACTATCCGGGCCACATCATCGCGATGCCGCCGCCGATCACCGACGGGCAGGTCTCCTACCCGAAGAACGATCAGGGCCAGCCGGTCGTGCCCGAGACACTGGACCAGTACGGCAAGGACGTCTCGGCCTTCCTGATGTGGGCGGCCGAGCCGCACATGATGGACCGCAAGGCTTTGGGCTTCCGGGTGATCCTGTTCCTGATCATCCTGTCGGGCCTGCTCTACTACGTGAAGAAGAAGATCTGGGCGGATGTCGGCGGCGAGGTCCACGGCCTCCAGCCGGAGCTGCACAAGACCTACTGAGGCGGGCCGGATCGGCTCGCAGTTCGGATGGGCCTCCCTCGCGGAGGCCCATCTTTTTTTCGGCCGGCACTCCATGCTACCGCTCGCCCGCCGCGACGGTCCGCCTTCCGAAACCGTCCGTCCCCTGCACCACCTCATCCTGAGGTGACCGCGTCAGCGGGCCTCGCAGGAGAGCTTCAGGGATCAGAGCGGCGTCCGGAGGTCTCCGTCGAGGCCTCCGCATGGCTCCGGCACCCGAGGACGAGGTGCCGGGTGGGATAGGCCGCGCTGCCGAGGCGTCGCGCGTTGAGGGAGTCCGGCATGAGCGCAGCGGTACTGGGTGTCATGGGTGGGTCCGGCGTCTACGACCTGCCGGGTCTCGAGGACGTCCGCGAGGAGCGCGTGGCGTCGCCCTGGGGCGAGCCCTCGGACGCCCTGCGGATCGGGCACATCGGCGACACCAAGGTCGTGTTCCTGGCGCGCCACGGGCGGGGGCACCGGCTCTCGCCGTCGGGCATCAACTACCGCGCCAATATCGACGCCCTGAAACGGGCCGGGGTCACTGACCTCGTCGCCCTCTCGGCCTGCGGCTCCTTCCGCGAGGACCTGCCCCCGGGCCTCTTCGTGCTCGTCGACCAGTTCGTCGACCGCACCCACGGCCGAGCCTCGTCGTTCTTCGGCGACGGCTGCGTCGCCCACGTCTCCCTCGCGCACCCGGTGGGCCCCGGCCTGCAGGCGCGGATCGCCCAGGCCGCGAAGGCTGAGCACATCGCGGTCCATCGCGGCGGCACCTACGTCTGCATGGAGGGGCCGCAATTCTCGTCGCTGGCCGAATCCCGCGCCTACAAGGCCCAGGGCTTCGACGTGATCGGCATGACCAACATGCCCGAGGCCAAGCTCGCCCGCGAGGCGGAGATCACCTACGCGACCATCGCGATGGTGACCGACTACGATTGCTGGCACCCGGGCCACGACGCCGTCGACGTCGCCGCGGTGATCGCCGTCGCCCGGGCCAACGCCGACAAGGCGGCGCGGCTCGTCGCCCGTCTCGCCCGCGATTTCCCGACCGAGCGGGAGCCGTGCCCGGCGGGTTCGCACCGGGCCCTGGACGGCGCGATCATGACGGCGCCCGCCGTCCGGGATCCGGCGCTGCTCGCCAAGCTCGACGCCGTGGCGGGGCGGGTTCTCAACGGCTAGCCGGCCGGCCTTTCCATTCGGCGACGAGTCCCTCTAGAAGGCGCGGGCGGCCCGGGCCGCCCCCGACGCGAAGTCCAGACCGAAATGCGCAGCGCCTCCATCAGCCGGAAGACCGCGGAGACCGATATCGCGGTCACCGTCAATCTCGACGGGACCGGGCGGTCGAAGATCGCCACCGGCATCGGCTTCCTCGACCACATGCTGGATCTGCTGGCGCGGCACGCCCTGTTCGACCTGGATGTGAAGGTCGACGGCGACCTGCACATCGACCAGCACCACTCGGCCGAGGATTGCGGCATCGCCCTGGGGCAGGCCTTCGCCAAGGCGCTCGGCGACAAGCGCGGGGTCACGCGCTACGCCGACATCCACCTGCCGATGGACGAGGCGCTGACCCGGGTCTGCGTCGACATCTCCGGCCGGCCCTTCCTGGTGTTCCGCACGACGTTCCGCGTTGAGAAGATCGGACAGTTCGACACCGAGCTGGTGCGCGAGTGGTTCCAGGCCTTCGCGATGAATGCCGGCCTGACGCTCCACGTGGAGACCCTCTACGGCGACAACGCCCACCACATCGCGGAGAGCTGCTACAAGGGGCTGGCCCGCGCCTTGCGGAAGGCCGTGGCGATCGATCCGCGGGAGGAGGGGCGCGTTCCCTCAACCAAGGGCTCTCTGTAGACCCGTTGTCGTCGGGCGCCCGGATCGGCCACACGGCCGTCGCGGCGCGCGCTGTCGGAGTTTCGCAATGCGGATGCGCAGCTACACGCTCCACCTGCCGGCCGATGCGCGGCCCGGCGAGACGGTCGGGCTCGACCGGGCTCTCCTGGTACGTGACGGCTTCTCATGGCCGGCCTTCGCCTTCACGGTGCTGTGGTTCCTGTTCCACCGCCTCTGGCTCGCCGCCCTGCTCGTCCTCGTCGGCCTCGTGGCGCTGGCCGCTGCCGGCATTGCCCTCGGGCTCCCGGCCGGTGCCGGCCTGATCGTCACCCTGCTGGCAGCCTGGCTGATCGGCCTCGAGGCCTCCAGCCTGCGCCGCTGGACCCTGGCGCGGCGCGGCTGGCCGGCGCGCGACGCGGTGGTCGCCGCGACGCCCGAGGAGGCCGAGGCCCGGGCGCTGAACCGCTGGATCGAGGCGATCCCGGGCGCCCCCCGGGCCCCGTTCCCGAGCGGCCCCAGCCGGCGGGCCGAGCCGGTGATCGGGCTGTTCCCCGCCCAGGAAGGCGCCCGGTGAGTTCCCGGGCGAGACGCGCATGACCACCGAGACCGTCGCGATCATCGATTACGGGTCGGGCAACCTCCACTCCGCCGCCAAGGCCTTCGAGCGCGCCGCCCGCGAGAGCGGGCGCGACGCGCGGATCTGCCTGACCTCGGACCCGGAGGTGGTGGCCGCGGCCGACCGCGTCGTGCTGCCCGGCGTCGGCGCCTTCGCGGATTGCCGCCGCGGGCTCGATGCCGTCCCCGGCATGGTCGAGGCGATGACGCGGGTCGCCCACGGGGCGGGCCGTCCGTTCCTCGGCATCTGCGTGGGGATGCAGCTCCTGGCGAGCCGCGGGCTCGAGTACACGACAACGCCGGGGCTCGGCTGGATCCCCGGCGACGTCGGTCCGATCCGGCCGTCGGATCCGGCCCTCAAGGTTCCCCACATGGGCTGGAACACCCTGCGGACCGAGCGCGACCACCCGCTGCTCGCCGGCATTCCCACCGGCGAGGACGGGCTGCACGCCTACTTCGTGCACAGCTACGCGCTGCAGGCGGAGCGCCCGGACGACGTCGTCGCGCGCGCCGAGTACGGCGGTCCGGTCACCGCCCTCGTCGCCCGCGGCAACGTCGCCGGCACGCAGTTCCACCCCGAGAAGAGCCAGCGGCTGGGCCTCGCGCTCATCGCCAACTTCCTGAACTGGCGCCCGTGAGCGCCGTTCGGCCCAGGCAAGAAGGACGGAAGCGCCCGTGATCCTGTACCCGGCGATCGACCTGAAAGAGGGGCGTTGCGTTCGCCTCATCCAGGGGGACATGGCGCAGGCCAAGGTCTTCGGCGACGATCCGGCCGCGCAGGCCGCGATCTTCGAGGCGCAGGGCTTCTCCTGGCTCCACGTCGTCGATCTCGACGGCGCCTTCGCGGGCGCCCCGCGGAACGCCGAGGCCGTCGACGCGATCCTCGCGCGGGTGACGATCCCGGTCCAGCTCGGCGGCGGGATCCGCGAGATGAAGACCCTGGAGGGGTGGCTGAGCAAGGGCGTTGCCCGCGCGATCATCGGCACCGCGGCGGTGCGCGATCCCGGCTTCGTCCGGGAGGCGGCCCGCAAGTATCCCGGGAAGATCGCGGTCGGGATCGACGCCAAGGACGGCCGCGTCGCCGTTGAGGGCTGGGCCCAGACCTCCAGCATGACCGCGGAGGAGCTGGGGCGCCGGTTCGAGGACGCGGGCGTCGCGGCGATCATCTATACCGACATCGCCCGCGACGGGATCCTGAAGGGCCTCAACGTCGAGATGACCCTGGCGCTCGCCCAGGCCGTGCGCATCCCGGTCATCGCCTCGGGCGGCCTCGCGTCGATCGACGACGTCCACCGGCTGCTGCAGCCCGACTGCGCCCTGATCGCCGGCGCGATCACCGGCCGGGCGCTCTACGACGGCCGCATCGATCCGGAGGCGGCCCTGGCGGCGATCGCTGCGGCGCGCGGCCCGACGGCGTGATATCCAGAGGCTCGCGACATGAGACGCCGCCCGTGCTGAAGACCCGCATCATCCCCTGCCTCGACGTGAAGGACGGGCGCGTCGTGAAGGGCGTGCGCTTCGAGGGCCTGCGCGACGCCGGCGATCCCGTCGAGGCCGCCAAGGTCTACGACGCGGCCGGCGCGGACGAGCTGTGCTTCCTCGACATCACCGCGAGCCGCGAGGCCCGCGGCACCCTGCTCGACATCGTCAGCCGGACCGCCGAGGCCTGCTTCATGCCGCTGACCGTCGGCGGCGGCGTGCGCACCGTCGAGGACGTGCGCGCGCTGCTGCTCGCCGGTGCCGACAAGGTCGCGATCAACACCGCCGCGGTGAAGGATCCCGACCTCGTGGCCCGGGCCGCCGAGAAGTTCGGCGCGCAGTGCATCGTGGTGGCGATCGACGCCAAGCGCGTCTCGTCCCCCGGCGCGCCGGCCGCCTGGGAGATCTTCACCCATGGCGGCCGCGACCCGACCGGGATCGACGCCGTGGCCTTCGCGCGGCTGGTGGCCGAAAAGGGCGCCGGCGAACTGCTCGTCACCTCCATGGACAAGGACGGGACGCGCTCCGGCTACGATCTCGCCCTGACGCGGGCGATCAGCGATGCCGTCACCGTGCCGGTGATCGCCTCGGGCGGCGTCGGCGGCCTCGACGACCTCGTGGCCGGCGTGGCCGAGGGCGGCGCCAGCGCCGTCCTGGCGGCCTCCATCTTCCATTTCGGGCAGGCGAGCGTCGCCGAGGCGAAGGCGCACATGGCGGCGGCCGGCCTCGCCATGCGCCTCGACGGCCCGGCCTCTTCCGCGAGGGCGCCCCTGTGAGCAGCTACCTTCTGGCGAACGCCGACCTCCTCGATCCCGCGACCGGCCGCCAGACCTCCGGCGCGGTGCTGGTGCGGGACGGCCGCATCGCCGACATCGCCGCCGGCGCGGCGCCGGGCGCCCCGGCCGACGCGAAGCGCGTCGACTGCGCCGGCCGCGTGCTGACCCCCGGGCTGATCGACATGCGCGCCTTCGTGGGCGAGCCGGGGGCGGAGCACCGCGAGACCCTGGCCTCGGCGAGCGCCGCGGCGGCCGCGGGCGGCGTCACGACGCTCGTCTGCATGCCCGACACCAATCCGGTGATCGACGAGCCGGCCATCGTCGACTTCGTGCTCCGCCGCGCCCGCGACACGGCGAGCGTCAACGTCCTGCCGGCCGCCGCCATCACCAAGGGCTTGGCCGGCCGGGAGATGACCGAGTTCGGCCTGCTCAAGGAGGCCGGCGCGGTCGCGTTCACCGACGGGCTCAGGGCCGTGGCGAACGCCCAGGTTCTGCGCCGCGCCCTGACCTACGCCCGGGATTTCGACGCGCTGATCGTGCAGCACGTGGAGGAATCCGCCCTCGTCGCCGAGGGCGTCATGAACGAGGGCGAGCTCGCCTCGCGCCTCGGGCTCATGGGCATCCCCCGCGAGGCCGAGACCGTGATGCTGGAGCGCGACATCCGCCTCGTGCGGCTGACCGGCGCCCGCTACCACGCGGCGATGATCTCCTGCGCCGATTCGGTGGAGATCGTCCGCCGCGCCAAGCAGGACGGCCTGCCGGTGACCTGCGGCGTCTCGGTGAACAACCTCGTCCTCAATGAGAACGACATCGGCCATTACCGCACCTTCTGCCGGCTCTCGCCGCCCCTGCGCCACGAGACCGACCGTCAGGCTGTGGTGCGCGCCCTCGACGAGGGCGTGATCGACGTGATCGTGTCCGACCACAACCCGCAGGACGTGGAGACCAAGCGCCTGCCCTTCGCCGAGGCGGCGGACGGGGCGCTGGGCATCGAGACGCTGTTCGGCGCCGCCATGCGCCTCGTCCACACCGGCGACCTCGCGCTGCCCAAGCTCGTCGCCGCGCTCACCGTGAATCCGGCGCGCATCCTCGGCCGCGAGGCCGGCCGGCTGGCGGTCGGCGCCCCCGCCGACCTCGTGCTGATCGATCCCGATCTCCCCTACGTCCTCGACAAGCGCCGGCTGAAGTCGCGCTCCAAGAACTCCCCCTTCGACGAGGCGCGCCTCCAGGGCGCGGCGGTGCTGACGCTGGTCGGTGGCCGGATCGTCCACGCGGCCGACGACCTCGCGGCCGCCGCATGATGTTCCCCGATCTCGCGACCCCGGCCGCCCTCGGCGGCCTCGCCCTCGGCTACGCCCTGGGCTCGATCCCGTTCGGGCTGATCCTCACGAAGTTCGCCGGCCTCGGCGACGTGCGGGCGATCGGCTCCGGCAATATCGGCGCCACCAACGTGCTCCGCACCGGCCGCAAGGGCCTCGCCGCGGCGACGCTCCTGGGCGACGCCCTCAAGGGCACGGCGGCCGTCCTCATCGCCCGGCAGTTGGGCGAGGGCCCGGCGCTCGCGGCCGGGCTCGGCGCCTTCCTCGGCCACCTCTTCCCGGTCTGGCTGGGCTTCAAGGGCGGCAAGGGCGTCGCGACCTTCATCGGGGTGCTCCTCGCCTTCAGCCCGCCCGCCCTCGCAGCGTTCGCGGCGATCTGGCTCGGTCTCGCCTTCGCGCTCAAGTACTCGTCGCTGGCGGCGCTCGCCGCCTCGGCGGCCACACCCCTCGTCCTCTGGGCGCTGGGTGCCCCGACGCAGGCGTTGCTGTTCCTGCTCCTCGGCCTGCTGCTATGGTGGAAGCACGCGCCCAACATCCGCCGACTCGCGTCCGGCACCGAGGGGCGCATCGGCCAGAAGGGCTGAGTGCCGGCGCGCCGCGCCGACCTTCGGGCAGGTGTGGGGGTGGATGCAGCTCACCGAGGCCCAGCGGCTCGACTGGCTGCGGCTGATCCGGACCGAGGGTGTCGGCCCCCGCACCTTCCGGAGGCTCGTGAACCGTTTCGGCGGCGCGGCCGCCGCCATCGACGCCCTGCCGGAGCTCTCCGGCCGCCAGGGGCGGCGGATCGTGCCACCAACCCGCGCTGAGGCCGAGGCCGAGCTGGCGGCCCTGACTTGCCTCGGCGGCCGGCTGATCGCCACCGGCGAGGCGGAATACCCGCGGCTCCTAACACAGGTCGACGCGGCGCCTCCGCTTCTGGCCTTGCGCGGCGCACCGATCCTCAACCGGCCGGCCGCCGCCCTCGTCGGCTCGCGGAACGCATCGTCGGCGGGGCTCGCCTTCACGGAGCGGCTCGCCCGCGGGCTCGGCGAGGCAGGCCTCACGGTGGTCTCGGGCCTCGCCCGCGGGATCGACGCGCGCGCCCACAGGGCGAGCCTCCGGACCGGCACGATCGCCGTCATGGCCGGCGGCCAGGACCGGATCTACCCGGCGAGCCACGCGACCCTGGTCGAGGCCATCCTGGCGGAGGGCGGCGCGGTCCTCGCGGAGATGCCCATGGGCTGGGAGCCCCGGGGGCGGGACTTCCCGAGGCGCAACCGGATCATCTCCGGGCTGTCCTACGGGACGGTGGTGGTGGAGGCCGCCCGCCGCTCCGGCTCGCTGATCACGGCGCGCTACGCCCTGGAGCAGAACCGGGAGGTCTTCGCGGTTCCCGGCTCGCCGCTCGACCCGCGCGCCGAGGGCACCAACGACCTGATCCGCCAGGGCGCCACCCTGGTCTCCGAGGTGGACCACGTGCTGGAGGTGCTGGGACCGATCATCGAGCGCGGCCCGGACGCCGAGGCGGCCCCGGCGCGCGGGCGGCCGGACCTGGCCGAGCAGCCGGATTTCTGGGACGAGATCGCGCTCGACGCGGCTCTCGACCCGGGACCGGAGCGAGCCGACGGCGCGTCCGCCGACAATCCCGCGCGCGACGAGCCGCCCGAGGCCGAGGACGACCGGGCGCGGATCGTGGCCCTGCTCGGCCCGAGCCCGGTCGGCACCGATGAGCTGGCGCGGAGCGCCGGGGTCGGTGCCCGGACCGTGCAGAGCGTGCTGCTGGAACTGGAGCTCGACGGACGGATCGAGCGCCACGGCAGCGGCACCGTCTCGCTGGTCAGCCGCTGAGGGAGTCCTCTTCGGGATCGTCGTCCGCATCGGCGTCCGCGAGGTTGCGCATGACGTCGAGGCAGCCCTGGAGGATGTAGGCGGCGGCGAGCTTGTCCACGAGTTCGCCGCGCCGCGCCCGCGAGGCGTCGGCCTCGATCAGCGCGCGGGTGACCACGGCGGTCGAGAGGCGTTCGTCGAAGAAGACGTGGGGCAGGGGGAGGATCGGCGCGAGGTTGCGCATGAAGGCGCGGGTCGACTGCACCCGCGGCCCTTCGCTCCCGTCCATGTTGAGCGGCAGCCCGACGACGAGGCCGCCGACCGCGTGCTGCCGGCACAGGGCGGCGAGCCGCTGCGCGTCGGGGGTGAACTTCACCCGGCGGATCGTCTCCAGCGGCGTCGCGATCTGGCGGCCGAGATCCGACAGGGCGAGGCCGATCGTCTTGGTGCCGAGATCGATGCCGATCAGGCGGGCGCCGCCGCGAGACTCGGCCGCGAAGGCGCGGATCGCGTCGAAATTCATGGTTCCGCCCGCGCGACGCGCGCCAGAATGGCCTCGGTGACGCCCTCGAACCGGGCGGGGAGGGGCTCCGAGCCCGGTCCCAGGACCAGGGCCGCGGACGGCGCCGTGACCCGGGTGAAGAAGTCGTCGAGGCTATCGCCGCCGAACCGCACCGTCTCCAGGTCAGGCGCCAGCAGCCAGACGTCGTACTCGCCGTCGGTCCCGGTGACGTCCCAGAACAGGAAGCTGCCGTCCTCGCCCGCGCCGAAGAAGCAGGCGCGCTCGACGACGCCGGCGTCGCCGCCCTCGACGTCGAAGCGGTGCGGCTCCGCCCCGTCCTCCAGCATGGCGACCGCGGCGCCGACGCTGTGGGCGATGAGGGCCGCCTGGCTCACCAGATCGCAGGCCTCGGACGGTGCCGGCACGGCGACGCGAAACTGCCCGCCCGCGAGGCCGACGCCGCAGGTCCGGCAAAAGTCGCGGTAGGAGGCCGGAAGGGCGAAGCCCAGCGCCTCCGCTGCACGGTCGAGGGCCGCCTCGTCCGGCACGAAGCCCGGCGCGAGCTCCTCGAAGACCGTCTCCCACATCGCTACCGCTCCACCGTCCACAGACTTCGGTTCCTCCGCAGATCGCCCCCGGTGCGCGCGGAGCCGTTCGCGTCTAGGTAGGTTAATGTTCCGTTAAACCACGCTGCAGGGGTCCGCCTTGTCGACGAACGGCCAGCTCTCCTCTTCCGCTCCGTCCGGCCGCCGGCGGGCGATGCCGCGCAAGCACCGCTGGATGCTGCTCCTCGCCTTCGAGGTGCTGGTCGCGGGCTTCACCCAAGCCATGATCCAGCCGGTCCGGCAACCGGGAATCACGATCGAGATGTCGGTGACGCCCCACCACGTCGTGACCTGATCCGCCCGTCGCCCGCCCGCGCCGAGCGCGCGGTCAGCCGGGTCCAGCGCGGCCGGCCGCCCTGCGGGCGGCGCGGCATAGCCCACCCGCGTTGCGGCGCGTCGAGCGCCGATGCTATAGCGCGACCGACTTCGGGAGAGCGCTCCCGGGCAGGGACGAACGGGACGGCATGTCGGTCGACGAGAAGACGGTTCGGCGCATCGCGCATCTGGCGCGGATCGCGGTCACCGACGACGAAGTCGGGCCCCTGCAGGGCGAGCTGAACGCCATCCTGTCCTTCGTCGAGCAGCTCGGCACGGTCGACGTCGCGGGCGTCGAGCCGATGACCTCGGTGACGCCGATGGCGATGAAGAAGCGCGAGGACGTCGTCACGGAGGGCGGCCGCGCCGCCGACGTCGTCGCCAACGCACCCGAGACCGAGGACAATTACTTCCTGGTCCCGAAGGTGGTCGAGTAGGCCGAGGACGGCCCAAACCTTGCGGACCGGATTTCTGGCGGGCAGGCGCGCGGCGGCGCGCGCGGGGACGTGAACAGCGTGGATCCGAACGAACTTACCCTGGCCGAAGCGCGCGACGCCCTGAAGGCGAAGCGGATCTCGGCCCGCGAGCTGACCCAGGCCCATCTGGACGCCATGGCCAAGGCCCGCGTCCTGAACGCGTATATCCGGGAGACCCCGGACCGCGCCCTGGCGATGGCCGAGGCCTCGGACCAGAAGATCGCGTCCGGCGAGGCGCGGCCGCTCGAGGGCATTCCCCTCGGCATCAAGGACCTGTTCTGCACGCACGGCGTGACGACTACGGCGGGCTCCAAGATCCTCGAGACCTTCGAGCCGCACTACGAATCGGCCGTGTCGGCCAATCTGTGGCGCGACGGCGCCGTGATGCTCGGCAAGCTGAACCTCGACGAGTTCGCCATGGGCTCGTCGAACGAGACCAGCGCCTACGGCAACGTGGTCTCGCCCTGGCGGCGCGCCGGATCGGACGCGCCGATCGTGCCCGGCGGCTCGTCGGGCGGCTCCGCCGCGGCGGTCGCCGCGCGCCTCTGCCTCGGCGCCACCGCGACCGATACCGGCGGCTCCATCCGGCAGCCCGCCGCCTTCACCGGCACAGTCGGGATCAAGCCGACCTACGGGCGCTGCTCGCGCTGGGGGACGGTGGCCTTCGCCTCCTCCCTCGACCAGGCTGGCCCGATCGCCCGGACGGTGCGCGATTGCGCCATCCTGCTCGGCTCCATGGCGGGCGCCGACGCCCGGGACACGACCTGCGCCGACCTCGCGGTGCCCGATTTCGAGGCCGCCGTGTCGCGCGGCGTGAAGGGCCTGACCATCGGCATCCCGAAGGAGTACCGGGTCGACGGGATGCCCGCGGAGATCCAGAAGCTCTGGGACGAGGGCGCGGCGTGGCTCAAGGCCGCCGGCGCGACGATCCGGGAGATCTCGCTGCCGCACACCGCCTACGCGCTGCCGGCCTACTACATCGTGGCCCCGGCCGAGGCCTCCTCGAACCTCGCCCGCTACGACGGCGTCCGCTACGGCCTGCGCGTGCCCGGCAAGGACATCGCCGGGATGTACGAGAACACCCGCGCCGCCGGCTTCGGCCGCGAGGTGAAGCGCCGGATCATGATCGGCACCTACGTGCTCTCGGCCGGATACTACGATGCCTACTACGTCCGCGCGCAGAAGATCCGCACGCTGATCAAGCGCGACTTCGAGGCCGCCTACGCGGCCGGGGTCGACGCGATCCTGACGCCGGCGACGCCGTCGGCCGCCTTCGGCATCGGCGAGAAGGCCTCGGCCGACCCGGTGGAGATGTACCTCAACGACGTGTTCACCGTGACGGTGAACATGGCCGGGCTACCGGGCATCGCGGTGCCGGCGGGGCTCGACGGCCAGGGCCTCCCGCTGGGCCTCCAGCTCATCGGCCGGCCCTTCGACGAGGAGACGCTGTTCGCGGTCGCCCAGGTGATCGAGGACGCGGCCGGTCGCACCGTCCTGCCCGAGCCGTGGTGGTCATGACCGTCCCGTACTATCCCTGGACGGTCTGGATCTGGGCCGCGTTCGATCCGGCGCTGATCGTGGTGGCGGTCTATCTCGGCTGGACCGCCAGCCAGTTCGGCAAGGTCTTCATCGCGGCGATCGCGGCGCTGGGCTTCTCGGTGTTGTTCTCCTACGCGGTCAGCGCGGCCGGCATCCCGTGGCCGGCGCCGATTACCCGCGACGGCCCGACCTTCTTCCCGGTCCGCGCCGTCGCGGCCCTGCTCTGGGCCGTCGTGGGTTACGGCGCCCGGCAGGCGGTCGGACGCCGCGCTTGACCCTGCGGGCAGGGGCCTCCTAGAAAATCACTCGCTCGACGCATGCGGCGCCTCCGCCGTCTCTGTGAGCGCAGCGAAGCGATCCGGCGGTGCAACGCCTGGAAGCCTCGCGCTTCCCTGGATCGCTTCGCTGCGCTCGCGAAGACGGCGACGCCT
Organism: Methylobacterium oryzae; assembly: GCF_021398735.1. Taxonomy (NCBI): domain Bacteria; kingdom Pseudomonadati; phylum Pseudomonadota; class Alphaproteobacteria; order Hyphomicrobiales; family Methylobacteriaceae; genus Methylobacterium; species Methylobacterium oryzae. Next base: position 4,443,276 of record NZ_CP090349.1, on the reverse strand, counting down.
CGAACGCCAGCCGCCTTTCGGACCGACCATGAACGCACCCGTCGACCCCAAGAAGCTGATCAAGGGAGGCCTCCACGACTGGGAGGTGATCGTCGGCATGGAGATCCACGCCCAGGTGTCCAGCCGAGCGAAGCTGTTCTCCGGCGCCTCGACGGAGTTCGGGGCCGAGCCGAACGACCACGTCTCGCTGGTCGACGCCGCGATGCCCGGGATGCTGCCGGTGATCAACGCCGAGTGCGTCGCCCAGGCGGTGCGCACCGGCCTCGGCCTGAAGGCCAAGATCAACCTACGCTCCGTGTTTGACCGGAAGAACTACTTCTATCCGGACCTGCCGCAGGGCTACCAGATCTCGCAGTACAAGGACCCGATCGTCGGCGAGGGCGAGGTCCTGGTGGATCTGGCCGACGGCGCCTCGATCACCGTGGGCATCGAGCGCCTGCACCTCGAGCAGGATGCGGGCAAGTCGCTGCACGACCAGGATCCGACCCGGAGCTTCGTCGACCTCAACCGGTCGGGCGTGGCGCTGATGGAGATCGTCTCCCGACCCGACCTGCGCTCGTCCGAGGAGGCGAAGGCCTACGTGACCAAGCTGCGCACGATCCTGCGCTACCTCGGCACCTGCGACGGCGACATGGAGAAGGGCTCGCTCCGCGCCGACGTGAACGTCTCGGTGCGCCGCCCCGGCGAGCCGCTCGGCACGCGCTGCGAGATCAAGAACGTCAACTCGATCCGCTTCATCGGGCAGGCGATCGAGACCGAGGCGCGGCGCCAGATCGCCATCCTCGAGGACGGTGGCAAGATCGACCAGGAGACGCGCCTGTTCGACCCGACCAAGGGCGAGACGCGCTCGATGCGCTCGAAGGAAGAGGCGCACGACTACCGCTACTTCCCCGATCCGGACCTGCTGCCGCTGGAATTCGACCAGGCCTACGTCGACGCCCTGGCCGAGGGGCTGCCGGAGCTGCCGGACGCCAAGAAGGCGCGGTTCGTCACGGCGTTCGGCCTCTCGCCCTACGATGCCGGCGTGCTGGTCGCCGAGCGCGCCTCTGCGGACTACTACGAGGCGGTGGCGAAGGGCCGGGACGGCAAGGCCGCGGCCAACTGGGTGATCAACGAGCTGTTCGGGCGCCTCAACAAGGAGGGTCTGTCCATCGACGCGACCCCGGTCTCGGCGGACCAGCTCGGCGCGATCATCGACCTGATCGGCGAGGGCGTCATCTCCGGCAAGATCGCCAAGGACCTGTTCGAGATCGTCTGGACCGAGGGCGGCGACCCGCGCGCCGTCGTCGAGAGCCGCGGCATGAAGCAGGTGACCGACACGGGCGCCATCGAGGCGGCGGTGGACCAGATCATCGCGGCGAATCCCGACAAGGTCGCCCAGGCCAAGGAGAAGCCGACCCTGCTCGGCTGGTTCGTCGGTCAGACCATGAAGGCCACCGGCGGCAAGGCGAACCCCGCGGCGGTGAACGCGCTGCTCAAGGCGAAGCTCGGGATCGAGTGAGCGTTCCGCGGCGAGCGGCCAGTCCGCGCCCGGCCTTAGGATGAGTGCCGGGATCGGCTGGCCGTCGCTTCGACGTCGCCGGCCAGTCCCATGCTCGCCAAAGCCACGACGAGATCCCGCCGCGGCGATACCGGGCAGGTGGGCCACGAACAGATCCTCGAAGAGAAACCGCGGCGGAACGGCTCGAAGTGGGGCCTTTCGCGCATTCGAAGGCGTGCCATGTGTGGCCGCTTCTGCGCCCCTGGAGCCGCGTCCGTCCGGCTGTTCGTGTTGCGCCGCTGGGTCTTGGGCCGAACCTGTCCCTGAACCGTCTAGGCGGCATTCCGCTGCGGTGGAGTCATCCCTGTCTCCTCCAGCTTCCGACGACCGACACCGCTGCGAAACCTGATCGCGTCAAGATTTCATGCCGGTCCGCGCCCGCTCTCGCTAAGCACAGATGGAGACTGCGCCCGTCCTCCAAGTCGGTCAATAGCTATTTTCTCGGCAAAAGGCTTTTTCGATCCGCTTGCCTCCGCCGCCGCACCGCAGCGCGTGCGAGCTCAATCACTTGGATCGATCCCGTGGCGCTGCGAAATATTGATTGGCCCGCAAGCTACTTGCCGGCGCCCATATTGTTCTCGACCAGAAAGCGGATGCCGCGGTCGAAGGACTCATCCGTGTCGCCGCGCAGGTCGACGCTGTAGGCCTTCTCGGGCGCGTCGCCGGTGAGGGACTTCACGTAGACGTTGAGGTTGAGGATCAGGTTCGAGACTTTCTGCACCTCGCCGGTGATCGCGATATCCGCGCCGAGCTTGCGGGCGAAGTCATCCGCGCAGCCATTGCAGCGGCGCAGGTCGGCACTTCTGGTGACCTCGTCCCGCACCGGCTCGGTCGAGACCACGACGAACAGGCCCTTCTTCTGGAGGAGGTCGCGCAGTTCGGCGCTGACCCGCTTCAGCCGCGCGGTGTCGGCGGCGTCACCCGGCACCGGCGATAGGTTCGAGAACTGGAAATCGAATACCGCGGCCCGCGGGGGCGCGGCCGCGGCCGGTCCCGCGGCCAGCAGGACGGTGGCGAGTGCGAGCAGTCGGTTCATCGTGATCTCCGGCGCGGATGCGTCTCCGGGAAACCGCGCCCCCGCCAACCAGGTCGCGTCCGCGCGGCGATTCAGCGCCGGTCGGCCTCCCGGGTGGGGCTGGCCGCCGGCTTTGCCAGGCCGGAGACGCGGTCGCGCAGGTCCATGAACCAGCTCGGTGCCGGGCCGCGGCCGCCGTTGACGAACACCGTCGCGGTCATGCCGGCGATGAGCGGGACGCCCGCCGGGACGTGGTCGATGCGGATGCGGACCGGCACCCGCTGGGCGAGGCGCACCCAGGTGTAGACGGGGTTGACGTCCGGCAGCCCCTGCGTGCTGGCGGCGGCGTTCGCCGTGGAGATGCCGAGCGTGATGCTGTGGACCGTGCCGGTCAGGTGCGGATCGAAGCCCATCAGCTTCACGTCGGCGGGGTCGCCGACGCGGATGTTGGACATCTTGGTCTCCTCGAAATAGCCGTCGATCCAGAAGGAGTCTGTGTCGACCACGTTGATGTTCGAGGTGCCGGTCCGGGCGTAGTCGCCGACCCGCATCAGCAGGTTGGTCACCCGTCCGTTGACGGTCGACCTCACCTGGGTGCGCTCCAGATTCACCTTGGCCTGCCGCAGCTGCGCCTGCGCGCTCTCCAGCGACGCCTCGGCGATCTTCGCGGCGCCTGCGAATCGCTGCTTCTCCTCGATCGAGGTCGACACGGTCGAGAGCGCTTGGCGCCGGGCCGACTCGGCGTTCTTCACCTGCAGGTCGGCTTCGCGATTCTTGACCTCGGCATCCGCCGAGGTGACGGCGACCTCGAAATCGACCGGGTCGATGACGTAGAGGACGTCGCCCTTGCGGACGTTCTGGTTGTCCTGGACCCGGACCTCGACGATCTGACCCGCGACCTGCGGGGCGATGTTGGCGACCTGGACCCGGACCGTGCCGTCGCGCGTCCAGGGCGCCGCCACGTAGAACTCCCACACGAAGGCTCCCGCCAGGATCGCCGCGAGCAGGATCACGCCGGTGGCCGCGAGGCGGAACACTTTGGCGGCCCGGCCCCGGCGCGGCACTGCGGGCAGGGGGTCGCTCCGCCCGGGCGCGCCGTCGCGGGCGGCGGACTTCGGATCGTCCTCGTCGGCGGTCGTGTCGGGCATCAGATGAACGCGATCAGGAGGGCGAGGACACAGACGTAGAGGCCGGCTTCGGCGAGCGGGGCGTTGGCGACGTAGCGGCTGAAGCGGATGCGGGCGAAGACGAGGCGAAGGACGACCAGGATCACGAACGCGGCGAGCGCGTAAGCGACGAAGGCCGTGACCAGCACCCCGCCGACATGGATGTCCTCGTGCATGGTTACCCCGGAAGAAGCGGCAATCAGAATAGCGCGATGTCGAGGCGTTGGAGGAATCGCCTGTGGCGGGCGATGGTCCGCGACGCGGTGACGAGGTCGCTGGCGGCACGGGCCGTCGTGAGCCGCACCGCCCGGTCCTGGCTGGAGGCGGCGCGGATTAGGTCGCGCGCCGCCATCTCGAGCCCGCGATCGTCGCCTGCCGCGAGGGCGTCCCGCGCCCGCGGGATCGCGCCGCGCAGGGCTTTGACCGACCAGAGGCGGCGCAGTTCCGCGTGGGCCCGGGCGGCGGCGGCCTCCAGGCGGGCGAGGGCGAAGGCGTGGTGCAGGTTCGCTTGCCGCACCGCCGCGCTCCCCGAGCTGTAGGCGGCGAACTGGAACAGCCGGTCGGCATTCAGGCTCGTGCGGGTGGTGGCGTCGCCGCCCTGGCCGACGAGGGCGTCGGCGAGCGCCCGCCGCGCCGAACCGAGGGCGAAGACCCGCTGCTGGGCCGGCGAGATCGGCAGGATGAGGCGGACGATGATCGACAGGATCACGGCCGCCACGACGACGAGGAACGCGTTCAGCAGAAAGCTCAGGGCGTCGTAGGTCTGCGGGTTCGAGGGCCCCAGCAGGACGGGGAAGAACACGATCAGGATGAAGCCGACCCCGAAGGTCTTCGGGTTCAGCGAGAGGAAGCAGCCCAGGAAGATCACCGGCGCCATCACGAGCGCCAGCATCGGGAAGCCCTGGACACCGTTGAGGAGCGCGAACCGGGCGATGCCCGCCAGGGCGGCGGCCAGCGTCATGCCGACGACGACGCCGTTCGCGAACTTCTTCGGGTCCGGCGTCATCGACGACAGGGCCGCGGTGGCGGCCACCTGGACCAGTGCGAACGAGGCCTGGGGCAGGCCGAGCGCCGCGAAGGTGGCGGCGGTGACCGCGAAACTCAGGGCCACCCGCAGGGCGCCGCGGAGGGCGACCGGGAAATCGCGGTGCGTCGGCAGTTCGGCGTCGCGCAGAGGCCTGTGGCCGTCGGCGACGGCGCGGATGCCGTCCTGCGCGAAGGTCGCGGCGCAGACGAAGTCGAGGGCGCGCTGGAGCACAACGACCTCATCGAGGGGACGGGTCCCGTCGCGGATAGCCGCGTCGACCAAGTCGCGCAGGCGCTCGTCGTCTCGGTCGAGGGCGTCGGGATCGGGCGCGTCGGCCACCCGCCGGCAGATCGCCATCGCCTCCGCGACGGCCGGGCTCGGATCGCGCAGGGACGCGGCCGCGGCCCCGAGGCCGCGGATCGACGCCGCCATCACGTAGAGCGCGGCGATGCAGCTGCGCGCGCCGGCCGCGCGGTACCGGCCGTCGTCCAGCTCGCCCGCGATGGCGCTGGCATCGGCCCGCATCGGCGCGATGGCGCGGATCAGCGCGGCGGTGCGCGGGGCGCCGAGATCCCCCGACGCCAGAGTCTCGCGGGCGTAGCCGCGCGTCTGGTCCCAGGCCGCGCGCAGCTGCGGCAGCAGCGCCCGCCACGTGCTCGGCGAGGCGAGGGCGTCGTTGATGAAGGTGATCACGACGATGCCGAGCACGATCGCGGCGACGCGGGACACGGCGGCGTCGAAGGTCCCCTGCGGATCGTCGATCTGGCCGAGCGCGATGATCGCCACAGTGTAGCCGGACAGCATCGCGCCGTAGGCCCGCGTGTCCTGCAGAAACTGGGCGACGAAGACGCAGAGGCCGAGCCAGACGGTGAAGCTGAGGAGCAGCAGCACCCGGTCCTGGCCGAAGAGCGCCATGAAGACGAGCGCCACCGCCGCGCCGACGAGCGTGCCGAGCAGGCGGTAGACCGCCTTCGAGATCGCCTGCCCCCGCTTGGGCTGGGCGAGGATCGCCACGCAGGTGGCGGCGGACGAGGCGCTGTCGAGCTGGAGCCAGAATGCGGCGGCCAGCGCCAGCATCATGGCCATCCAGATCCGCAGCGCGAAGGCCCAGGCGGCCGGCTTCGGCACCCAGGCATCGAGGAACGCCAGGACGCGGTCGCCGAGCGGTTCGGGGCGGCGATCTGCGACGGAGCCGGCGGGGGCCTCAGCCATGCCGGACCCCGCGCGGCGCGCTGTCCACCGCCCGACCGGACGGAGAAGGGTCCGTCATCGCCTCGTGCCTCCTGCCAACCCGCCGCGGATGTTCGAACGAACGGAACGCCCCGCGGTTCTAGCCGATCAGGCCTTGTCGCCACCTTTCAGGCGCTTGTTGCACTTGCTCCAGTACTGCGGCCATTTCGGTCCCTGCGCGGCCTTCTGCGCGTCGGTCAGGGCGCGCCACTCGGTGCCGCAGGTCTTCTGGCGATCGCGGGCGGCGGACTGGCCCGCGCTCGGCGCCCTGGCGGCCGGCGCCTCGGCGGCGGGCGGCGCCTTCGTGGGTGCTTCCTTAGCGGGTGATTCCTTGGCAGGTGGCTCCTTGGCGAGAGCCGGGCAGGCGGCGAGCAGCGGCGCGGACAGGACCGCGATCCTGACGAGACGATCGATCATCGGATGTTCCCCCTCGGGCGCCGTTCCGGCGCCCGAGCCGCAATCTCGCCGCTCTCCTGCGGCGCCGGCAAGCCCGGCCGCGCCGCCGCCGCCAGCCCCGGCGCAGCTTCGCCGTGCGACCGCGTCTACGGGCGCGGTGCCCTTGAGCGCGGCCGGGAAATCGTCTTCACTGCCGGGGCAATTCGGAAACGGCGGAGGACCACCGCGCCGCCGACGATCGGGTCCAGGAGCAGGCAGAGCATGGCAGCGGTGTCCGGGCGGCCGATCGACGTCCACACATGGAGTACGCCGAACGGCTGGAAGATCCCGATCATGCTGGAGGAGTGCGGGCTCCCCTATCGCATCGTTCCCGTGGACATCGCGAAGAACGAGCAGTTCGCGCCCGACTTCCTGGCGATCTCGCCCAACAACAAGATCCCGGCCATCGTCGATCCGGACGGTCCGGGCGGACTGCCGATCTCGGTCTTCGAATCAGGCGCGATCCTGCAGTATCTCGGCCGGAAGACCGGGCAGTTCTACCCGACCGACGAGCGCGCCCGCGTGGCGGTCGACGAATGGCTGTTCTGGCAGGTGGCGGGCTTCGGGCCGATGCTCGGGCAGACGCACCACTTCAAGATCTATGCGCCCGAGAAGCTGCCTTACGCGATCGACCGATTCACCGCCGAGGCCAAGCGCCTCTACGGCGTGCTGGAGCGGCGCCTCGAGGGGCGCGCCTTCCTGGCCGAGGACTACTCCGTCGCCGACATCGCGACGTTCACTTGGGCGAAGCTCAACTTCAAGCAGGGTGTCGACATCGACACCCTCCCGAACGTCGCCCGGTGGCTCGAGAGCATCCTGGCGAGGCCGGCAGTGCAGCGCGGCCTCGCGGCGATCTGACGAAGCTCAGTTCTTGTTGGCGGCCTGCTGGTTCACGTCCGGCACGCGCGTCCAGGTCTGCGACCCGCACAGGATCTTGAGCATGCAGCCCGACACGTTGAGCTCGGCCTCGCTCTCCCGCTCGAGGCTGACCGTGTAGATCTTGCCTTCCTCGATATTGTAGAGCTCGCCGGTGAACTTCGCGTCGTCCGGCTTCAGACCTTCGATCAGCTGGAGACCGATTACCGGACGGGCGCGCTTCTTCGGGTCGGGATTCTTGAGGTCGGTGCGCGGGGCGCCGTTGTCGAAGGTCGGCGTCTTGAGCCAGACGACCTTGCCGCAGACCAGCTTCTGGCCGGGGCCGCAGCGGTCGATCCGGATCTTGGCGCGGCCGTCGCCGGTGAGCCAGGTGCCGGACGGGTCCTTGCCCGTGTCGGCGGAGGCGGCGGTGAGGCCGGCGAGAAGCAGGCTGGCGCTGAGAGCGAGTCGCATGGTTCGTCTCCGGGATTGGGGCGCCGCGGGCGCCCGAGGGGTGTACGAAGTCGGTTGGTGCGCGACTGAGCCGCCGCAATCGGGCGATTCTTCGGCGGTGTTGCGGCAGAGCCACGGCCGCGCTTGCCCCGCCAGGGCGCGCCGGGCCGCTTGAGGCACCGGGGGGCGCCCGCTATAAGCCCGGCGCCGAAGCGAAATTCTCGCTGCCGCGGCGTGTCCGGATCGCCGGCGCGCCGCAGATCTTTTCCACAGACAGACCGGACGCACCATGGCCACCGAGCGCACCTTCTCGATCCTGAAGCCCGACGCGACGCGGCGGAACCTGACCGGCGCGGTCAACGCCGTCATCGAGGAGGCCGGCCTGCGCATCGTCGGCCAGCGCCGCATCCGCATGACCAAGGAGCAGGCCGAGAAGTTCTACGAGGTGCACAAGGAGCGCCCGTTCTTCGGCGAGCTCGTGACCTTCATGACCTCCGGCCCGGTGGTGGTTCAGGTCCTCGAGGGCGAGAACGCCGTCGCCAAGTACCGTGAGGTGATGGGTGCCACGAACCCGGCCCAGGCCGCCGAGGGCACGATCCGCAAGAAGTTCGCCGAGTCCGTCGGCGAGAACACCGTCCACGGCTCCGACAGCGCCGAGAACGCCAAGCTCGAGATCGCGCAGTTCTTCAAGGATTCCGACATCGCCGCCTGAGGCGAGGCGGCGCGCGGTGGCGGGTTGGGCACACCGACCCGCCATTCGCGCGCCCCGTACCCGGCGGCGCCGGGAATGCCGCCCTGTGTGACCGGGTCGTCCTTGACGGGACGGAGCCCGGGAGCGTCCAACGGCCGAGCTTAGCCAATCTCAGCCCCCGGACGACCCCGACCATGACGATGCGCCGCCTGCCCCTGCTGATCGCGACCGGCCTGTTCGCCCTCGGCGCGACCGCCGCCCTCGCGGGCGGATCCTCGGCCCCGTTCCAGCAGTACGAGCCGGACCCCGCTCTCAAGACCGCCAGCAAGACCAACCTCGAGGGCCGCGTGCGCCACGCCTGCACGGTGGTCCAGGCCCGCATGACCAGCGCCAGCGAGGCCTCCCTGGAGCGTCCCTGCGGCTGCTACGCGCGGCAGACGCTGCGCAGCCTCGACGCCTCCGAGATCGAGGCCTACCGGACCACCGGCTACTTCAACGACACCGCCCGCGCTAAGGCGCTCTCGGCCCTGGACAGCTGCAAGCTCCAGCGCCCGGTCTGAGCGCCCAGAGCTTCGAAGGCCTCCGGGTCCGCGCACCGTCTTCGTCGGCGGAGCAGCCCCGGGGGCGGAACATGGCGAGCGTGGCGCGGCCGGATCGCGGCGCCCCGCTCGCGCGGACGGAAACGCCCGTGCTACCGCCGCCTAGAGGCTGAACAGAGCGCCGTCCGGCGCCCTCTCGTCGATCACGACGCGATCGCCGTCCAGACGGGCGCGGCCGCCCGCCACCAGGGCGAGCACCGCGGGGTAGAGCCGCCGCTCCTGCACGATCACGCGGTCGGCGAGGCTGTCGGGATCGTCGTCCTGGCGGACCGGGACCGCAACCTGGGCGACGATCGGTCCGGCGTCGAGTTCCGGCACCACGAAGTGGACCGTGCAGCCGTGAAGGCGCACGCCCGCGTCCAGCGCCTGCCGGTGCGTGTGGGTGCCCTTGAACAGGGGCAGGAGCGACGGGTGGATGTTGAGCATCCGGCCGGCCCAGGACGCAACGAAGTCGGTCGTCAGGATCCGCATGAAGCCCGCGAGGCAGACGAGGTCGACCTCGGCCGCCCGCAGCGCCGCGTCGAGGGCGGCGTCGAAACCGGCCCGGTCGGCGAAGGCCCGGTGATCGATGGCCTGCGTCGGGATGCCGGCCTCGGCCGCTTGGGCGAGGCCGGCGGCCTCCGGGCGGTTCGACAGGACCAGCACGATCTCGGCCGGGAAGGCGGGATCCTTCGCGGCTTCCAGCAGCGCCAGCATGTTCGAGCCGCGCCCCGAGATGAGGATCGCGACGCGGGTCTTGCGGGCGGACGCCATCACAGGGCGAGGCGGCCGCTGAAGGTCACCGGCTCGGGGCCGCGCGCCGTGATCCGTCCGAGGCGGACCGGGGTCTCGCCGGCCCGGGTCAGGGCCTCGTCGACGTCGTCGACCGCGTCGGCGGCGGCGATCACCACCATGCCGATCCCGCAGTTGAAGGTCCGCAGCATCTCGGCCTCGGCGACGCCGCCCTCGCGGGCGAGCCAGCCGAAGACCGGCGGCGGGGTCACGGCATCGAGGTCGACGGCGATGCCGACTTCGTCCGGCAGGACCCGGGGGAGGTTGTCGGGGAAGCCGCCGCCCGTGATGTGGGCGAGCGCCCGGATCCCGTCGGTGGCGCCCAGCGCCGCGAGCAGCGGCTTCACGTAGATCCGGGTCGGCTCCAGCAGCGCCTCGCCGAGGCTGCGGCCCGGGGCGAACGGGGCCGGCGCGTCCCAGCCGAGACCCGTCTTCGCGACGATCCGGCGGACCAGCGAGAAGCCGTTGGAATGGACGCCGGAGGAGGGCAGGCCGAGCACGACGTCTCCGGGCCGGATGCCAAGCCGCGGTAGAAGCGCGCCGCGCTCGGCGGCGCCGACCGAGAAGCCCGCGAGGTCGTAGTCGGACCCGTCGTAGAGGCCCGGCATCTCGGCGGTCTCGCCGCCGATCAGCGCGCAGCCGGCCTGCCGGCAGCCCTCGGCGATGCCGCGCACGATGTCGGCGCCGACGCCGGGGACCAGCTTGCCGGTCGCGTAGTAGTCGAGGAAGAACAGCGGCTCGGCGCCCTGGACGATGATGTCGTTCACGCACATCGCCACGAGGTCGATGCCGATCGTGTCGTGGCGTCCGGTCTCGATGGCGATCTTGACCTTGGTGCCGACGCCGTCGTTGGCGGCGACCAGGATCGGGTCGCGGAAGCCCGCGGCCTTCAGGTCGAACAGGCCGCCGAACCCGCCGATCTCGGCGTCGGCGCCCGGGCGCCGGGTCGAGCGCACCAGCGGCTTGATCGTCTCGACCATGGCGTTGCCGGCATCGATATCGACGCCCGCCGCCGCGTAGGTCAGCCCCGTCTTCGGCTCGTTGCCGTCCTTGGCCGTCATGCCCGCGCCACCTCGCTGAATACTGGCCCCGCTCTAGCGGCTTCCCGCGCGCCGCGCGAGTCGTGCCGGCGGCGCCTTGATCGGCGCGCTCCGCATACCCACTCTGCCCGCTGGCGTGGTGTGCTGCTGGGGGGAGCGTCATCGTGCGCGCACGGGCTGTGATCGGGCTGGCCGCTGTCGTGGCCCTGGGATTGATCGTCTACCTCCTGCGGGAGGTGATGCTGCCGTTCGTGGCCGGCATCACGCTGGCCTACCTCCTCGACCCCCTGGCAGACCGGCTGGAGCGGCTCGGCCTCGGGCGTCTGGCGGCCAGCCTGCTGATCCTGGCGCTGTTCGTCGTCGTCCTCGTCGTGACGCTGCTGATCCTGATCCCGCTCACGGCCAACCAGGTCGTGGCGCTCGTCAACGCGCTGCCCGGAATGGTGTCGCGGCTCCAGGCGATCATCGCCGAGCGGTCCGGGACCCTGCTCGAGCGCGTCGGCGGCGCGAACGTCCTTAACGAGCTGCAATCCTCCGTGGGGACGCTCGCCACCCAGGCCGGCACGTGGCTCCTGGCCTTCCTGAAATCGCTCTGGTCGGGCAGCCAAGCGCTGATCTCGATCGCCTCCCTGCTGGTCGTGACGCCGGTCGTCGCCTTCTACATCCTCGTCGACTGGGACCGGATGGTCGCCGCCATCGACGGCTGGGTGCCGCCCCGGCATCGGGCGACGGTGCGCGAGCTGGCGCGTCAGATCGACGGGGCGGTCACCGGCTACGTCCGCGGCCAGACCCTGGTCTGCCTCATCCTGGGCAGCTTCTACGCCGTCGGCCTGTGGCTGGTCGGCCTCAACTTCGGCGTGCTGATCGGCCTGATCGCCGGGTTCCTGACCTTCATCCCCTACGTCGGCACGCTCACCGGCTTCATGCTCTCCGTGGGCGTCGCGCTCGTCCAGTTCTGGCCCTCCGGAGACTGGCTGCATCTCGGCCTGACCGTCGCCGTCTTCCTCGTCGGCCAGTTCCTGGAGGGCAACGTCATCTCGCCGAAGCTCGTCGGCGATTCCACGGGGCTGCACCCGGTCTGGCTAATGTTCGCCCTGCTCGCCTTCGGGACGCTGTTCGGCTTCGTCGGGCTGCTGCTCGCCGTCCCGATCGCGGCCTCGATCGGCGTGCTGGTCCGCTTCGCCCTGGCCCGCTACCTGGAGAGCCGCCTCTACCACGCCGGGCAGCCGATCCTGATCGAGCACGAGGGCAAGGACGCTTCGGCCTTGACCTCCGCGGGCGCGGGATGATCCTGAGCGGCCTATGCGCGAGAACGCCCCACCCCGGCAGCTGGCCTTCGACCTGCCGCTCGACCCCCGCTACGGGCGCGAGGATTTCCTCGTCGGACCGGCCAACGAGGCCGCCTACGCGCTGATCGAGGCGTGGCCGGACTGGCCCGACAGCGTCTTGGTCCTCACCGGCCCCTCCGGCAGCGGCAAGAGCCACCTCGCGGCGATCTGGGCCGAGCGGGCCCACGCCTGGACCCTCCCGGCCGCCGAGCTGGGTGCCGACGCGGTCCAGCACCTCGTCTCCAACGGGGCGCTGGTCGTGGAGGACATCGACCGGGCGGAGCGGCGCGACGAGGCGGCGCTGTTCCACCTGCTCAACCGCGCCCGCGAGCGAGGCTGCCCGGTTCTGCTGACCAGCGCCACGGGTATCGACGCCCTCGGCCTCACGACGCCTGATCTGCGCTCGCGGCTTCGCCTCGCGCCGCGCATCGCCATCGAGGCGCCGGACGACGCGCTCCTGCGTGCCGTCCTGGTCAAGCTGTTCGTGGACCGGCAGCTGGTGGTCGATCTCGGCGTCATCGAGGCGCTGGCCCTGCGGATCGACCGGTCGCTGGGCCGAGCCCGCGACGTCGTCGCCGAGCTCGACCGCGACGCCCTCGGGCGCGGCCGCCGCATCAGCCGGCCGCTCGCGCTGGCCGTCCTGCGCCGCATGGGGCTGGAGGACGAGCCGGACCCGAACGCCTGAAGGAGGAATACAGTGGCCGTCACGAAACTGTCGTGAAGGCCGCCGGTCTAGGGTGATACACGCTCCGCCGCCGCGAGGAGCAGAGACAGGGATCCGGGATGGAATCGACGCAGAAGCCCGTGGACCGCGACGCCGCCGATGAGGCGCCCGAGCCCCGTCGGCGCGCGACGGCCAATCCGGCGACGCGGCGGGCGGTCGCGCCCAAGCGCCTGCAGGCCGATCCGGTCGCGGAGGCGGCGGCTCCGGCGGAAGCCATTCCGGACGCCAACGACGAGTGGCCGGCCTCGGCGGCCGCGACTCCCGCGGAGCCGCCGGTCGGCGCGGCTCGCGAGCCGGTGGTGGAAGCCGGGCGAACCCTGCGCCACTCACCGGAGCGGTACGTGAATCGCGAGCTGTCCTGGCTGCAGTTCAACCGGCGGGTGCTGGAAGAGGCGTCGAACCCCAACCACCCGCTCCTGGAGCGCCTCCGCTTCCTGTCGATCTCGGCCAACAACCTCGACGAATTCTTCATGGTCCGCGTCGCCGGCCTCATCGATCAGGTCCGGGCGGGGATCACGGTCCCGTCGCAGGACGGCCTGTCGCCGTCCGAGCAACTCGTCCGGATCGGCACCGAGGTGTCGCGCCTCGCCGCCGACCAGCAGGCCCGCTGGCGGGAACTGCGCACAGAGCTGCACACGAGCGACATCGACATCGTCGAGCCCGCGGCCCTCACGGCCGAGCAGGCGGCGTGGCTGGAGGAGTACTTCCTCAACCACGTCTTCCCGGTCCTGACGCCGCTGGCGATCGATCCGGCCCACCCGTTCCCGTTCATCCCGAATCTCGGCACCACCATCGCGCTGATGCTGGTGCGGCCGAAGGACGGCCGGCTGCTGCGCGCGCTGATCCGGCTGCCTGGCGTCATCGACCGCTTCGTGCGCCTGCCGGTGAGCGACAGCGAGACTTCCGCCCGTCTGATCACCATCGAGCAGGTGATCGGGATGTTCACCGGGCGGCTCTTCCCGGGCTACCTCGTCAAGGGCAGCGGCGCGTTCCGCGTGGTCCGCGATTCCGACCTGGAGATCGAGGAGGAGGCGGAGGACCTCGTCCTGCATTTCGAGACGGCGCTGAAGCAGCGGCGGCGCGGCGTCGTGATTCGTCTCGAGGTCGAGGCGGGCATGTCGGAGGATCTGCGCAGCTTCGTCGCCGACGAACTGGAGATCGCCGCGGACGCGATCTTCCTCGTGGAGGGCATGCTGGCCCTGAATGAGCTGTCCCAGGTCGTCGGCATCGACAGGCCCGACCTGAAGTTCAAGCCCTACAATCCCCGCTTCCCGGAGCGCATCCGGGAGAGCGGCGGCGACGTGTTCGCGGCGATCCGGCAGAAGGACTTCATCGTCCACCACCCCTACGAATCCTTCGATTCGGTGGTGCAGTTCCTCGCGCAGGCCGCCCGTGACCCGAACGTGGTCGCGATCAAGCAGACTCTCTACCGGACCTCGTCCAACTCGCCGATCGTGGCGGCCCTCGCCGAGGCCGCGGAACTCGGCAAGTCCGTCACCGCCCTCGTGGAGCTGAAGGCGCGCTTCGACGAGGAGGCCAACATCCGCTGGGCGCGCAACCTCGAGAAGGCCGGCGCGCAGGTGGTGTTCGGCTTCGTCGAGCTGAAGACGCACGCCAAGCTGTCGCTGGTGGTCCGGCGCGAGGGCGACAAGCTCGTCACCTACTGCCACGTCGGCACCGGCAACTACCACCCGATCACCGCGCGCATCTACACGGACCTGTCGTTCTTCACGGCCGATCCCGCGATCGCGCGCGACGTGTCGCGGATCTTCAATTTCATCACCGGCTACGCCGAGCCGGCCGAGCTGGAGCGCATGGCGGTCTCGCCGCTGACCGCCAAGAACAAGCTCCTCGAGCACATCGAGGCCGAGGTCGCGCACGCGAAGGCCGGGCGCCCGGCCGCCATCTGGATCAAGTGCAACTCCCTGGTCGACAGCCAGATCATCGACGCGCTCTACGACGCCTCGGCGGCCGGGGTTCAGATCGACTGCGTGGTCCGCGGCATCTGCTGCCTGCGCCCGGGCATCCCCGGGCTGTCGGAGACGATCCGGGTGAAGTCGATCGTCGGGCGCTTCCTGGAGCACGGGCGAATCTACGCCTTCGGCAACGGCGTCGGGCTGCCGCACCCCAAGGCAACGGTCTACATCTCCTCCGCCGACCTGATGAGCCGGAATCTCGATCGCCGAGTCGAGGCGCTGCTGCCGATCACGAATCCGACGGTGCATCAGCAGGTGCTCGACCAGATCATGCTGGCCAACCTTCTCGACAATCGTCAGAGCTGGCGGCTCCTGGCCTCGGGCGGCTGCGAGCGGATCCAGCCCGCCGAGGGCGAGGAGCCCTTCAACGCACACAAGTATTTCATGACCAATCCCAGCCTCTCGGGGCGCGGCAAGGCCTCGAAGAAGTCGAGCCCGCGGGCGCTGAGCCGCCGCGCCCAACGCAGCTGAGTTTCGCTGCGCGGCGTCGCTGGGCTAAACCTCCCGCACGGCGCGCCGGCGGCGCGGCGGGCTGATGAAGGACTCGGACGTTTGGGCAGCCCTCTTGCCAACCTCACCCTCGCGCACGACGCGGAGGCGATCGACAGCACCGCGCGCCATCCTGTGGCGATTATCGACATCGGCTCCAACTCGGTCCGCCTCGTCGCGTACGACGGACTGACCCGGGCGCCGACGCCGCTCTACAATGAGAAGGTGCTCTGCGGCCTGGGCCGCAACGTCCTGACGACCGGCCGCCTGAACGAGGAGGCGGTGACGCGCGCACTCGCCGCCCTGGCGCGGTTCCGGGTGCTGTGCCAGACGATGCGCGTCAGGCAGGTCTACGTCCTCGCCACGGCGGCGGCGCGGGACGCCGAGAACGGTCCCGACTTTCTCCGCGCCGCCGAGGCGGCCTGTGGCCAGGAGATCCAGCTCCTCTCCGGACGGCGCGAGGCCGAGCTGTCGGCCCTCGGCGTGGTCTCGGGATTCCACGCGCCGAACGGCGTCGTGGGCGACATGGGCGGCGGCTCGCTCGAACTCGTAGACGTCCGCGGGGCGGTCGTCGGACAGGGGGTGACCATGCCCCTCGGCGGCCTCGCCCTGCAGGACCTGTCCGGCGGCTCGGTCAAGAAGGCCGCCAAGATCGTCCGCGAGTACATGCGCAAGGCCGCCCCGCAGCTCGAGACCCTGCGCGGGCGGACCTTCTACGCGGTCGGCGGCACGTGGCGGGCGATCGCGCGGCTCCATCAGGCGGCCCGCGGCTACCCCGTCCACGTGATGCACGGCTACACGGTGGAGCCCACAGACGAACTCAGCTTCCTGCAGGTCGTCGAGCAGACCGACGTGGCGCTGCTGCAGGACGTCGACGCGATCTCCGAGGCGCGGCGCCCGCTCCTCGCCTACGGCGCCGTCGTCCTCGAGGAGATCATCCGGGTCGGGCGCCCCCGCGAGGTGGCGATCTCGGCATCGGGCGTGCGCGAGGGCCTGCTGTTCGAGCAGCTCGACCGCGACACCCGTCTGATCGATCCGCTGCTGGCCTCGGCGTCGGAATTCAACGTTCTGCGCGCGCGCTCGCCCCGCCACGGCGAGGAGTTGATCACCTGGACGGACCGGTTCGTCGCGACCCTGGACGGCCACGAGACCACCGACGAGCGCCGGCTGCGGCACGCCGGCTGCCTGCTGTCCGACGTCGGCTGGCGGGCGCATCCGGATTACCGCGGTGAGCAGAGCATCGCGGTGATCCAGAATGCCGCGTTCGTCGGCGTGGATCATCCGGGCCGGGCCTATCTCGCCCTGGCGGTGTCCCTGAGGCACACAGGCTTGGCCCCCGAGAAGGCGAACCCGATGCTCCGGAGCGTGGCCGGTCCGCGCCTGTTCGAGCGCGCCCGCCTCCTGGGCGCCCTGCTCCGGATCGCCTTCCCGATCTCGGCCGGCATGGACGGCGCCCTCGGACGGGCGCCGCTCACCGTCGAGGAGGGCCGGGTGGTGCTGCGCCTGCCGCGGGACTGGGAGGCCCTGAACGGGGACCGCCTGCTGAACCGCGTCCGCGGCCTCGGGCGCATCATCGGCCTGGACGGGCGGGTCGAGCTCGCGGACGACGCGCCCTGATCCGCGCGGCGCGGGCGCCTAACCCGGGCAGGGCCTCGCTCGCCGCCGCGGTCCGGTCTCGCACTATGGCCCGGGCCCGTCGCGCGGGAGAGCTCACGCGTCCCGGGGCCGAGGGCGGCCTCATGACCGTCGCACCGGCGCTCACCGCACGCCGCCGGAACGGTGAGCGTGCGCCTGCCGACCGAGATCGCCGCGGTAACGTCGGCTTAATTCACCAAGCCAACTTTTTTATTGGTTGATGTCGATTCTCCTCTGAATCCGGAATAAAGCGCGCCGCCCGCAAAATATGTCGGCGCGATAGACTGTCGAACACTGCCGAGCGGCAGCGTGAACGCGCGCGCCGTTCGCCCTATGATGCGAGCAACACGCAGATCCCACTCGCACATCGGAATGTTCACGCGATGAGATGGCTTGGCTACGTCTCGATTCGAGTCGTCATGTGCACGACGATACTCGCCATGGCGATGATGTTACTGGCCTACGCGGGGAATGCTCTGTTCGACGCGCGTCTTCAGGCGCGACAGGCCCGGGACGCGGTCACGCTGACCCGCGCGAGTCGCCAGCTGCTCGGGACGATCCTGCCGACACGCCTCGAGCGGGGGGCAGCGCTCGCCCTGGGCGGGGATGCGTCCGCCGACCCGGAGAGCCTGAAGGCCTACGCGACGAACCGGGACGCGATGGTCGCGGGCTTCGCGAGCGTTCAGGACCTGCTGCGGGACCGGGATCTGCCCTCCGTGACGGCGACGATGGCGAGGCTCAACGCGGCGCAGGACGCCGTGAACCTGCTCCGCCCCCGGATCGATGAAGCCCTGCGCGTACCGAAGCCGAAGCGGGACCCGGCGCTGCTGCCCGCCGTGCTGACGGCCTTTCAGGAACTTCTCGACGCGCTGACGGCGACCACGGACGCCGTGGATTCGGCTATTCCGCGCTCCGACGCCGTCCTGCAGCACTACCTCGTCCTCAAGCGGTCCGCCTGGGCGACCCGTGTCGCGATCGGGAACGTCGCCCTGCGCGTGCAGACCTCGCTGGCGGCGGGAACGTCGTGGTCGCTGCCCGAGACCGTGGCGGCGGCCGAGGAGCGGGCGCGGGTCCAGTCGGCGTGGTCGAGCACCAGCGAGGCCGCCGCCCAGAGCTCGGACGCCGTGCGGTCCGCGTTCGAGAAGGCCAAGCGCAGCAATTTCGAGGGCGAGGCGGCGGAGGCGGCGCGCGCGATCTTCAACGCCCTGAGCCAGCATCGCGCGTCCCCCATCACGTTCCAAGATCTCCGTAAGCGAAACAGCGTCGAGCAGATGACGATCGTCGATCTCGCCAATGCCGCCCTCGCCGAGATGGTGGCGCGGGCCGAGAGCCTCGCCGCGGAGGCGGACCGCGTTCTCCTGCACAGTGCCGCGGCGCTGCTGGCCGTCCTGCTGCTCGTCGGGCTGGGCCTCATGGCTCTGTTCGGGGGCGTGCTGCGCCCCCTCCGGATCATCGCCACCGCGATGCGCGCGCTGACGGGGGGCGACACCGCCGTCGCCGTCCCGGTGCAAGCGTACCGGAACGAGTTCGCGCCGATCATGGTGGCCGTGCAGGCCTTCCGGGACAATCTGATCCGCACGCGCGACCTCGAGGCCGGGGCCGAGCGGGCGCGGCTGGACGCCGACGACCAGCGCCGGGACAGCCTGCGCCAGATGGCGCAACGGTTCGAGGAGGCCGTCGGAGGCATGATCGGCTCGGTCGCGTCCTCGGCCAACGCCCTGCAGGTCACGGCGCAGACGATGACCGCGACGGCCACCCAGACGGCCGGGCAGTCGACGGCGGTCGCGGCCGCCGCCGAGCGGGCCTCGAGCAACGTCAACACCGTGGCGGCGGCCGCGGAGGAGCTCGGCACCTCCGTCCAGGAGATCGGGCGGCAGGCCGACGGATCGGCGGATCTCGCGCAGAGGGCCGCGGCCGAGGCCGACCGGACCGCCGCGCGCGTCCAGGACCTGAGCAGCGCCGTGGACCAGATCGGTGCCGTCGTGGGGCTGATCTCGTCGATCGCCGAGCAGACCAACCTGCTGGCGCTCAACGCCACCATCGAGGCGGCCCGCGCGGGCGCAGCCGGCCGCGGCTTCGCGGTGGTGGCTTCCGAGGTGAAGGCCCTCGCCGCGCAGACCGCCAAGGCCACCGACGAGATCTCCGGTCAGATCGCGCAGGTGCAGGCGTCCACCGGGCAGGCGGTGGAGGCCATCGCGGCGATCACCGCGCGGATCCGCGAGATCAACGGGGCGGCGACCACGATCGCGGCGGCTGTCGAGGAACAGGGTGCGGCGACCCAGGAGATCGTCCGCAACGTCGGGCAGGCGGCCACCGGCACAGGCGAGGTCACCACAACCATGACCGGCGTCGCGCAGGCGGCCGAGGGCACCGGCCTGGCCGCGAGCCAGGTTCTCGCGGCGGCCTCCGCCCTGTCGGACCAGTCGGACCGTCTGACCGCCGAGGTCGAACGGTTCCTGGCGAGCGTTCGCGTGTCCTACGCGGTCTCCGCCGCCCAGGTCGCGATCGTGCAGCGCAGCTTCGCGACGGTGCAGGCGCTCGGCGACACCGCGGCAGAGCTGTTCTACGGACGCCTGTTCGACATCGCGCCGCAGGTCCGGTCGCTCTTCCCGGACGACATGACCGCGCAGAAGCGCAAACTCGTCGCCATGCTGGCACTGGCGGTGGCCAACCTCGACAAGCCGGAGGCGCTCGTCGCCGCCGTGCGCGATCTCGGGGACCGGCACGTCGGCTACGGCGCGCTGCAGGCGCATTTCGAGGCGGTCGGGGCGGCACTGCTCTGGACCCTGGAGCAGGGGCTCGGCCCGGACTTCACGCCGGAGGTCCGGGAAGCCTGGACCGAGACCTACCGGGTCATCGCCGGCCTCATGACGATGACCGGAGCCGCGAAGGCCGCGTGACCGGGTCAGGCGTCAGGCGACGCGATCGGAGAAGATCGCCTTCTTGACCACGGCGTGGACGCCCCAGTTGCCGTCCACGACCTGCGTGATCCCGAAATCGACCGCGACCGACATCAGCGAGATCGCCTCGTCCTCGGTGAGGCCCTTCGCGTGCATCAGGAACTGGCGCATCTTCCGGAAGGCGTCGCGCATGGCGAGGTCGATCGAGGATTTCTGGAAAATCGCGCTCTGCGCGTCCGGACCGAGATCCCGCAGGTAGTTCGGGTAGCTGAAGCCGGACAGAACCCAGTCGTCCCGGGTCTCGATCATCGGGAAGTCGAGCGCCTCCAGCGGCGTGCCGGGCAGGTCCGCCTTCTTGTGCAGGATGAACTGGAAGGTGCCGGTGAGCGAGCACTCGATCGCGGTGCCGCACAGTTCGGAATCGCCCTGGCTGGCGTGGGGATCGCCCACGGAGAACAGGGCGCCCGGCACCGCCACCGGGTAGTAGAGGGTCGCGCCCTTGCCGATCCGCCAGTTGTCGATGTTGCCGCCGGTGTAGCTCGGCGGGATCGTGTTCACCCGGTCGGCCTCGGCGGGCGCCACGCCCATGGTGCCGAAATGCGGCCGGATCGGCACGCGGATGCCCTTCAGGACCTCGAAGGTCTTCTGGGTTTTCGTGTGGTCCACCGGCAGGCCGGGATAATCGATGGTCGGGTGGGAGACGCCGAACGGGTCGGTCACGCCCGGCCAGCGGAAGCTGTAGACCGCCCGGGCCCAGTCGCGCTCGCCGGTGGCGTCGACCTCGTAGATGGTCACGACCTCCCGGGGTTTATCGCCGGTGATCAGGTCGTTGTAGTGGTAGCCCCACCACGCCGCCGCGTTGCTGCCGAAGGCCAGTCCCTTGTACCTGGGATTGGCGCAGGGGCGGGGGGCGACGTCGAGGATGCGCACCTCCAGGACGTCGCCGGGCTCGGCGCCGCGGATCGCCACCGGGCCGGTGCAGATGTGCACGCCGAGGCCACCGCCGGGGCCGACCTTGGCGTCCATGGCGCCGGCTCCGCGGGGCGAGACGCCCATCTTGTCCTTGGTCCAGAGATAGACGCTCTCGGCGCCCGGATCGCCCTGGATCATGCGCTCGGCATCGTCGCTCGCCTGGTGGGTGAGCGTCTCGATCGTGACGAAGTCGCCCGAGCCGATCTCGACCTTGGGCTTGAGGCTGCGGCTGAAGAAGCCCCAGTGGACCGTCTCGGCATTCGCCGGCAGGTGGTAATGCGCCGTGGCGGCGATCTTGGCGCCGCTCGCCTGGGCCAGGGCCGGGCTCACGAGCGACGGACCGCCGGCCGCGAGGGCCGCGGCCGCGGCGCCGGTCGCCGCGAAGCCGCTCTTAAGGAAGGCGCGCCGCTCAGGCTCGAGATCCCGCCGGAACCGGCGGCGGTGCTCCTCGAAGGCGTGGCAGGTTGGATCGTCGCCCGCGCACATCGCGTCGTCTCCCGGTGGTTTCGTGGTCCCGGGGCGGGCAAGCAAATCGACGGCCACGCTGGCGGCCGCCGACGGGCGCCCCTCACTCCGAGAGCATGCCGACGCCGCCCTCCTCGGCGCGCGCGACGGCCTCGTCCGCCTGGGCCTCGACCACGGCGGCGGCCGTGACGTTGACGATGCCGCGCGCCGTCACCGACGGCGTCAGGATGTGGGCGGGCTTGGCCGGGCCGATCAGGAGCGGGCCGACCGGCAGCGCGTCCGCCAGCACCTTCGCGAACTGGAAGGCGATGTTGGCGGCGTCGAGATTCGGGAAGATCAGGACGTTGGCCGCGCCCTTGAGGCGCGAGCCCGGCAGGACGCGCTCGCGCACCATCTCGTTGAGGGCGGAATCGGCCTGCATCTCGCCGTCGACCTGCAGCTCGGGATTCCGCGTGTGCAGGAGCGCGAGGGCGTCGCGCATCTTCATCGCGGAGGGCGAATCCGACTGGCCGAAATCGGAGTGGCTGAGGAGCGCGATCTTCGGCGTCATCCCGAACCGGCTGACGTGGCTGGCGCAGGCCTGCGCCACGTCGGCGATCTCCTCGGCCGTGGGGTTCTGGCGGACATGGGTGTCGGCCAGGAAGTAGGCGCCGTTATGCGTCACCACGAGGCTCATCGCGGCGCACTGCTCCACGCCCGGCGCGAGCCCGATCACGTCGCGGATGATGCGCAGGCGCGTCTCGAAGCGGCCCTCCAGGCCGCAGATCAGCGCGTCGGCCTCGCCGCGGCGGACCGCGATGGCGCCGATCACCGTGTTGTTGGTGCGGACCAGCGTCCGGGCCGCGTCCGGCGTGATGCCGCGGCGACCGGCGACTTCCAGATAGGTCTGGACGTAGGCGCGGTAGCGGGGATCGTCCTCGGGATCGATCAGCTCGAAGTCGCGGCCGTGCACCATCGACAGGCCGAAGCGCTTCAGGCGGGTCTCGACCACCCGCGGCCGGCCGACCAGGATCGGCAGGGCGACCTTGTCCTCGACGATCGCCTGGACGGCGCGGAGCACGCGCTCGTCCTCGCCCTCGGCATAGATCACGCGCTTGGGCTCGGCCTTCGCCTTCGAGAACAGCGGCTTCATGATCAGGCCGGACCGGTGCACGAACCGGTCGAGGCTCTCGACATAGGCGTCGAGGTCCGGGAGCGGCCGGCCGGCGACGCCGGAATCCATCGCGGCCTTGGCCACCGCCGGGGCGATGCGCAGGATCAGGCGCGGGTCGAACGGGCTCGGGATCAAGGATTTCGGTCCGAACGGCCGGGCCTCGCCGCCGTAGGCGCGTGCGACCACGTCCGAGGTGGTCTCGTGGGCCAGGCCCGCGATCGCCTTGACGGCGGCCTTCTTCATCTCCTCGTTGATCTTGTGGGCGCCGACATCGAGCGCCCCGCGGAAGATGTAGGGGAAGCACAGGACGTTGTTGACCTGGTTCGGGAAGTCCGACCGGCCGGTGCAGATCATGGCGTCCGGCCGCTCCTTCTCGGCCAGATCCGGCATGATCTCCGGGTAGGGGTTGGCGAGCGCCATGATCAGCGGCTTCTCGGCCATCTCCTTCAGGTACTCGGGCTTGAGCACGCCACCGGCCGAGAGGCCGATGAACACGTCCGCCCCCGGGATCACCTCGGCGAGCGTCCGCTTGTCGGTCTCCTGGGCGTAGACGTCCTTCCACCGGTCCATCAGCTCGGCGCGGCCCTTGTAGACGACGCCCTTGATGTCGGTGACCGTGATGTTCTCGCGGGTCGCTCCGAGCGACACGAGCAGGTTGAGGCAGGCCAGAGCCGCCGCGCCGGCGCCGGACGTGACGATCCGGACGTCGGACAGGTTCTTGCCGGCGAGTTCCAGGCCGTTGAGGACGGCGGCGGCCACGATGATCGCGGTGCCGTGCTGGTCGTCGTGGAAGACCGGGATGTTCATCCGGGCCCGGCACTGCTCCTCGACCTCGAAGCACTCGGGCGCCTTGATGTCCTCGAGGTTGATGCCGCCGAAGGTCGGCTCGAGGGCGCAGACGACGTCGACGAGCTTCGACACGTCCTTCTGGTCGACCTCGATGTCGAAGACGTCGATGCCGGCGAACTTCTTGAACAGGACGGCCTTGCCCTCCATCACGGGCTTCGAGGCGAGCGGGCCGATATCGCCGAGGCCGAGCACGGCCGTACCGTTGGACAGCACCGCCACGAGGTTCTGGCGCACCGTGAGTTCGGCGGCCTGCTGCGGGTCGTCGTGGATCGCCATGCAGGCCGCGGCGACGCCGGGCGAGTAGGCCAGGGCGAGGTCGCGCTGGTTGCCGAGCGGCTTGGTCGCCTGGATCTCCAGCTTCCCGGGCTTGGGCAGGCGGTGGTAGACGAGCGCCCCGGCCTTGAGGTCCTCGGACATGTTATCGGCCATCGCCCACGCTCCCGCTCACCTTTTTCACCGAGGACGACGCAGTCGCGCATCGCGCGGGCTCGCGTCATGACCGGTCTGTTGCACCGGCTGCGCAGGGGGCGCAACCCGCACAACGAGACCCGGATCCACCTCGCCGAGCTGGCGAGGACCCACGGGTTCTCCATAGGCGCTTATTCGTACGGGCGTCCAAAAGTCCGCTTCCCGGAGAGCGGTCGGCGGCTGACGATCGGCCGCTATTGTTCCATCGCTGACAAGGTCGAGATCCTGCTCGGCGGCGATCACCGCCTCGACTGGGCGTCGACTTATCCGTTCGCGGCGATGCGCGGGCTGTTCCCGGACGCCGCGGCGCCGGAGGATTTCCACGCCTCCCGGGGCGACGTGGTGATCGGGCACGATGTCTGGCTCGGGTCCGGCTGCATGATCCTCTCGGGGGTGACCGTCGGGCACGGGGCCGTGGTGGCGGCCCGCGCCGTGGTGACCCGCGACGTGCCGGCCTACGCCGTGGTGGCGGGCAACCCGGCCAAGGTCGTGCGCCACCGCTTCGACGCGGCGACCGTGGAGGCGCTCGTCGCGGCGGCGTGGTGGGACCTCCCGCACGACGCGGTGACGCGGCTGGTGCCGCTGCTCCAGAGCGGGCGGATCGCCGACCTGCTCGCGGCGTTGCGCGCGGGCGCGGATTCCCGTACCGGCGGGGCCCCATACGAAGACCATCCGAGATCCGGACGATGACCGACACGCCCCCCGACCGCCTCGCTTCCAACCCGAACAGCCCGTTCTATGACGAGAAGGTGCTGGAGCGCGGGGTCGGTGTCCGGTTCAAGGGCGTCGAGAAGACGAACGTCGAGGAGTACTGCGTGAGCGAGGGCTGGGTCCGCCTCTCGGCCGGCAAGGCCCTCGACCGGGCCGGCAACCCGATGACCGTGAAGCTGAAGGGCACCGTGGAGCCCTACTTCCGCGACCCCGCCGCGGACGCCTGATCCGCCACCCGCGCCAGGGCGGCCTCGAAGTTCCGGACGGCCTCGCGGACGAGGTTCCCGATCTGATCCGAGGAGCGCGGCCCGTCGATGACGAGGCTCGCGAGGATATCGGAGCGCCGGGCGCGCTGCTTGGCGGTGCGCCGGTGGTTCGAGACGCGCAGGTGCCAGGCGCAGTCCGGTCGCCGCAGGTAGAGGCTGTCGCCGCGCTCGTTCCGGGCGACGATCGCGAAGCCGTCCGCCTCCAGCATCCGCGCCGCGCGAGCGAGCGTCTTCAGGGGCGGGAGAGGCCCGTCGGCGGTCACGGCCCGGCCGGCTCGATCGTGCCGAGGCGCCGCCGCCCGAGCGCGCGCGCCTTCAGCGACAGGGCCGGCCGCTCGACCCCGTACCAGGACAGCGCCGCGACCGGCAGCGTGAGGGCGAGGGCCGGCACCAGCAGCGCGGGCCCGGAGGCGGCCGGCCACAGGGCATGCAGGGTCTGCTGGACCGGCCAGCCGTAGAGATAGATCCCGTAGGAGAGGTCGGCCGCAGGGTCGAAAAGGCCGCGCGCGAGGGGGCCGAGGGCGAGCCAGACCACGCCGTAGGCCTCGGCGAGGAACAGAAGGGCCGGGTAGGCCGGCGTCCGCGCGAGGACGAAGGCGCCGAAGACCAGGCAGGCGAGGGCCGCGGCCGAGACACGCAGGCGGTCGCGCCACAGGTAGAGACACGCCCCGGCCGCGAAGATCAGCGGCAGGCGCAGCGCCGTCTCGGTGCCCTTGGGCAGGTCCGGACCGCGGAGGCCGCAGGCGATCGTCAGGGCAAGCGTCAGGCCGGCCACGATCAGGGGCGCCGACCACCGGCGCCGGAGCAGGCCGCTCAGGGCAGCGACGAGGACGCCGAGGTAGCACAGCACCTCGTACTTGAGCGTCCAGACCGTGCCGAGGGGCGCCCGGTAGGGATTCGCTTCGAAGACGCCGGGGAGGGCGGCGTTGCTCTTGAAAGTCGTCAGCGTCCCGCGGATGAACGACCACAGGGCGGGATCGCGCCAGTACTCGGTGACGGGCAGGCGGGTCAGGGCCGCGCCGAGCCCGAGCGCGACGATGAGCGTCGCCGCCACGAGTCCCGGGAGGATCCGCAGGGTCCGGGCGAGGGCGTAGTCCCGGAGGCCGCGGCGGTCGCAGCTCATGGTGACCAGGAAGCCCGACACCGCGAAGAAGCCGTTCACCGCGTGTTCGCCCAGCGTGTAGCCGGTGAGCCGGGCGAGGGGCTCGTCGCCGGCCGCGCCGGTCGCGACGCTGAACGCGTGGGACACAACGACGGCCAGAGCCAGCATCAGCCGCAGGCCGGTGAAGCCGTTGCGCCCGCGCGCCAGAGCGGTCGCGATCGTCGGCGCACTCATCCGGTCAGACCCTCGCGGGCCAGCGCGGTCCGGCCGCGCAGGAAGGCGAGGGCGCCCGCGGCCGAGCCGCCGTAACGCTCGAGCCCGGCCCGCCGGAGGACCAGACCCGACAGCAGCGCCTTCGGCAGGTTGGCGCCCAGGACGGCGAGGCTCGGGTCCGAAAGGCCGTACTTCCGGCTGACATAGGCGCGCGACCACGCCTGATGCCAGCGCGCGCGGAACACCCGTCCCGGCTCCGGCGCCGACGATCGGCCGCGACCGTGCAGCGCCTCGGCGCGGTGGACGTGGATCAGGGCGCGGCCGCTATCGGCCACGCGCCGGCACAGGTCATCGTCCTCGTAGAACAGGAAGATGTTCTCGTCGAAGCCGCCGAGGTCGAGGAACAGGGCGCGCGGCATCATCAGGCAGGCCCCGGAGAGGAACGGCGCGCAGGCATCGCCCTGCGGCAGCGCGAGCCGGCCCGCGGGATTGGTCAGGTAGGGCGCGAGCAGGGACCGCGCCTGGAAGAAGAAGCGCCCGCCGGGTTCGACGAGGCGCGGGGCGATAAGCCCGGCATCCGGCCAGGTGCGGGCCGCGTCCAGCAGGGCGTCCACGGTGCCCGGCCGCAGCACGACGTCCGGGTTGACGACGAGGACGTGCTCCGCCGTCTCGGCCGCGCGGACGCCCCGGTTGTTGGCGCGGCCGTAGCCCTCGTTGCGGGCGTTGCGGATCACCTGCGCGCCGGCCGCCTCCGCGACCGACGCGGAGGCGTCCCGGCTGGCATTGTCCACGACGATCGCCGGCACATGCTCGCCGGCGAGCGCCGCGAGACAGGCCGGCAGCACGTCGGCGCTGTCGTGGGCGACGACGATCGCGACGAGGCTCGCCACCGCGGGGGACTATGGGCGCCTCAGGCCTTCTTCTCGGGCAGGTTGAGGCGGATGTGCAGCTCGCGCAGCTGCTTGGGGGTCGCCTCGGAGGGCGCGCCCATCATCAGGTCCTCGGCGCGCTGGTTCATCGGGAACAGCACGACCTCGCGGATGTTCGGCTCGTTGCACAGGAGCATGACGATGCGGTCCACGCCCGGCGCGATGCCGCCGTGCGGCGGGGCGCCCATGCGCAGGGCGTTGAGCATGCCGCCGAACTTCTGCTCCAGCACCTCGTGCCCGTAGCCCGCGATGGCGAAGGCCTTCTCCATCACGTCCGGACGGTGGTTGCGGATCGCGCCCGAGGACAGCTCCACGCCGTTGCAGACGATGTCGTACTGGAACGCCTTGATGTCCAGGATCCGCTTGGTGTTCGCGCCGTTCTCGTCCTCGCCGGCGAGGGCGTCGAGGTCGAGCGCGAGGAACTCCTCGCGGTCGATGTTCGGCATCGAGAACGGGTTGTGGGAGAAGTCGATCCGCTTCTCCTCCTCGCTCCACTCGTACATCGGGAAGTCGGTGATCCAGCAGAACGCGTACTGGTCCTTGTCGCAGAGGCCCAGCTCGTCGCCGATCCGGACACGCGCCTTGCCGGCGAGCCCGGCCGCCTTC
The DNA here is from genome assembly GCF_021398735.1 of Methylobacterium oryzae. Classification (NCBI taxonomy): domain Bacteria; kingdom Pseudomonadati; phylum Pseudomonadota; class Alphaproteobacteria; order Hyphomicrobiales; family Methylobacteriaceae; genus Methylobacterium; species Methylobacterium oryzae. The sequence continues at coordinate 4,415,668 of NZ_CP090349.1, read as the reverse complement.
GATTCGGGACCGGCGGAGAAGAACACGGCGTCGCCCGCCTTCGCGCCGGAGCGCTCGGCGATCAGGGCCTGAACCTCCGCCGGGATGAACTTGGCGATCGGCCCCTTGCCGGTGAGCGCGCCGTTCTCCTCCTCGAACACGACGTAGCCGAGGCCGGGCGCGCCCTCGGAGCGGGCCCAGTCGTTGAGCTTGTCGAAGAACGAGCGCGGCTGGCTCGCCGCGCCGGTCGCCGGGATCGCCCGGACGACGCCGCCCGAGGCGACCACGCCCTTGAACGCCTTGAACGCCACGTCCTCGCGGGCGAACAGGTCGGAGACGTCGGCGATGATGAGCGGGTTGCGCAGGTCCGGCTTGTCGACGCCGTACTTCAGCATCGAGTCCGCGTAGGTGATCCGCGGGAATTCCTTGGTGACGCGCTTGCCCTCGGCGAACTCCTCGAACACGCCGCGCAGCACCGGCTCCACCGCCTGGAACACGTCCTCCTGGGTGACGAAGCTCATCTCGATGTCGAGCTGGTAGAACTCGCCCGGCGAGCGGTCGGCGCGGGCGTCCTCGTCGCGGAAGCACGGGGCGATCTGGAAGTAGCGGTCGAAGCCCGCGATCATCGTCAGCTGCTTGAACTGCTGCGGCGCCTGCGGCAGCGCGTAGAACTTGCCGGGATGGACGCGCGACGGCACGAGGTAGTCGCGGGCGCCCTCGGGCGAGGAGGCTGTCAGGATCGGGGTCTGGAACTCGAAGAAGCCGCCGTCCCGCATCCGGCGGCGGAGCGAGTCGATGATCGCGCCGCGCTTCATGATGTTGGCGTGGAGCTTCTCCCGGCGCAGGTCGAGGAAGCGGTACCGGAGCCGCGTCTCCTCCGGATACTCGAGGTCGCCGAAGACCGGCAGCGGCAGCTCGCCCGCCGGACCCAGCACCTCGAGGTCGTCGATGTAGATCTCGACCGCGCCGGTCGGCAGCTCGGCATTCTCGGTGCCGGCCGGGCGCGTGCGCACGCGCCCGTCGATCCGCACGACCCATTCCGAGCGCACGGCCTCGGCGGCCTTGAAGGCCGGGGAATCGGAATCGATCACGCACTGGGTCAGGCCGTAATGGTCCCGCAGATCGACGAACAGCACGCCCCCGTGGTCGCGGATGCGGTGGCACCAGCCGGAGAGGCGGACACTCTGCCCGACATCGGACGGGCGGAGCGCCCCGCAGGTGTGGGAACGGTAACGGTGCATGACGGGCTTCTTCTGTGGGAAGGCCGGCACCATTCACGCGAGGCCCCCCAAGTCAAGCGCGGGGCGCGCAGAACGGCGCCGAAAGCCGCGCGCGACTCGCCTGCCGGCCTACCGCAGAAGACCCCGAATCCCCATATCATCTCCATGAACGACAACCTCTTTTTCGATCTGGAGCGCCCCGCGAAGGCGGCGCCCGAACGCGCCGCGGCCGGGTGGCGGACGCTGCCCCTCGAGGGCCGTTTCGACCTCGTCTACGAGGACGCGGCCGGGGCCTGGAGCAACCGCTCCCTCGACGCCCGCGAGCTCAGGCTCGGGCCGGGGCGGACGCTGCTCGGCGGCATCGATGCCCGGCGCGGCGGCTATCGCGGGTTCCGGGTCGACCGGATCCGCCGCCTCGTCGACGGGGCCACCGGCGAGCGGATCGAGACCGGCATCCTCGACCGCCTGCTCGCGCGCGCCGAGGCGCAGCGTCGGGCCGACGCGCTGCGGATCCGCCGGCAGGCGCGGGCGCGCCGGAAGGCGGCGGTCGCGGCCGTGGCGTGATCGCGGTCATCGGGCCGCGCGTGAACGCGTGAAAGATGGGGACCTGCGAAGCCGCGTCTCCCCATGTCCGCCGCGGTTGCGTATAGCCGGTGCATGGACCTGATCACCACCACTGACGCGCTGCGCCAGATCTGCACACGTCTCGCCGAGCAGCCCTTCGTGACCGTCGACACGGAGTTCATGCGCGAGACGACGTATTATCCGAAACTGTGCCTGATCCAGATGGCGGCACCGGACGGGACCGGCGTCCTGGTGGATCCGCTGGCGCCGGGGATCGACCTCGGGCCGTTCATCGCCCTCATGGCCGACGAGGGCACCGTCAAGGTGTTCCACTCCGCCCGCCAGGACCTAGAGATCATCTGGCTGATCGGCGGGATCCTGCCGCACCCGTTCTTCGACACGCAGGTCGCCGCCATGGTCTGCGGCTACGGCGATTCCGTCTCGTACGAGCAGCTCGTCAACGACGTCGCGAAGGCCAAGATCGACAAGTCCTCCCGCTTCACCGACTGGTCGCGGCGCCCGCTCTCGGAGGCGCAGCTGACCTACGCGCTGTCCGACGTCACCCACTTGGTGAAGATCTACGAAGTCCTCGTCGCCGAGCTGCTGCGGACCGACCGCGGCGCGTGGCTCGACGAGGAGATGGCGGTGCTGACGTCTCCCGAGACCTACCGCGCCGATCCCGCGCAGGCGTGGCGCCGCCTCTCCGGCCGCATGCGCAAGCCGCGGGAGATCGCCGTGCTGATGGAGGTCGCGGCCTGGCGCGAGAGCGAAGCGCAGACGCGCAACGTGCCGCGCGGGCGCGTCCTGAAGGACGAGGCGGTCATCGATATCGCCTCGGCGGCGCCGCGGAGCGCGGAGGCGCTCGGGCGGCTGCGGACGATCCCGGCGGGCTTCGAGCGCTCCCGGACGGGGGCCGACATCGTCGCCGCCGTGGAGCGCGGTCTCGCCCGCGACACGAGCGCCGTCCGGATGCCCGAGCGCGTGCGGCGGAGCGGCGGCAACGGCGCGATCGTCGAGCTCCTGAAGGTCCTGCTGAAGGCGGTCTGCGAGGCCGAGGGCGTGGCGCCGAAGATCATCGCCACGGTCGACGATCTGGAGGCGGTCGCCGACGACGACGACGCCGAGGTCCCGGCGCTGCAGGGCTGGCGCCGGACGCTGTTCGGCGAGAAGGCGCTGGCGCTGAAGCAGGGACGGCTGGCCCTCTCGGTCGAGTCCGGTCGCATCGTGGTCCGTCCCCTGGAAGCCGAACCTGTCGGCAGCGGCGCCGACCCGGACCGATGACGCCGCGGCGGCACTGACCGCACAATCCGCACTGGCGGGCGTGACTCGCCGCGGGTCCGGGATTAAATGGCAATTCGGTTGCCGCTTAATCCCGCCCCTGCGTCCCGCGTATGTTCGAGCCGAACGAGATCCTCAAGACGCTGACCGGACGCGGTCTCGTGTCGGCCGAAGGGTGTGAGGCCGTCCGCGTCCGCTACCGGGTCGTGGTCGAGAGGCGCGAAGGCGGTGTCGTCGCTTACGGCAATCTGTACGGCAGCTACGCGGGCCTGCGACCGGTCTGGCTCGAGCCCGATGCCCAGCTCCGCCTGTCCAACGGCCGTCGCCTCAATATCTCCGTGACCGACCTGATCGGCGACACTGCGGAGTTCGAGAGCACCGGGCCGGTCGGCGCGGTCTGACGCCGGCAAGAGCCGTTCAGCAGCTTCCGCCACCGACCCCGTGGTCCGCGTGCGCGACCCATGCCGATTCCCGAAGTCGGGATGATTCGGCAATTTGTCGCGCGCGAACCCCACCGATCACGCGGGGATCCGCGGAAAAACGGGATGCGGCGACTGGGCGCACAGCCGGATCCCGGGAAATTTCGGCAACCGATAGCCACCGAAGCGTCTTGCAGTGCAGTCCGCGGACCCGCAACGGCCGCGCGCCCGGGCGCGCCTGAATCCCGCACACCGCGCGGGGGACGCATGCTTAAGCGCAGCAAAGCTCGCCTGTTTGCAAGGTCTGCATGGGAGACGGACACAACCCCGTGAGACCGAGGCCAGAGCAGGCAGCATCTCTTGTGCGTCGCAACATTTCTTTTCGCAAACGCATGACATCCGTCGTGCCTGTGTCACCCGAAAAGAAGCTTTCACCGTGTGCCCACAGGCCTCGAACAGCGAGTTGACGGCGCTCAAAAATCTCTTAAGGTCCGGGCAAGCCTCGGTTTCGAGGGAGACGCCTCAGGGATGGCGGCTCCTGGCTAGGGGATCAGTAGATCTCCTCGAAGTCCACTATGCCCGCTACCGAGGCGTCCATCCCTGTCGCAAACAGTCAGGTCGGAGTCCGAGCGACGCCACTCTCTTCGCGCGCCGTGAGAACTCTCAAGACTTGTCGGAGGAACCCATGAGAGCGGTACATCTCCTTGCGCTCGGCGCAGGTGTCGCGGCCGTCGCCGCGCCGGCGCTGGCCAATGAAAGCGTCATGAAGGGCATCGCCAACCCGGCGGAACAGGTTCTTCAAACGGTAGACTACGCGAATACGCGCTACTCGAAGCTCGACCAGATCAACGCCAAGAACGTCAAGGACCTGCAGGTCGCCTGGACGTTCTCGACCGGCGTGCTGCGCGGCCACGAGGGCTCGCCGCTCGTCGTCGGCAACATGATGTACGTGCACACGCCGTTCCCGAACATCGTGTACGCCCTCGACCTCGACCACGACGCGAAGATCGTCTGGAAGTACGAGCCGAAGCAGGATCCGTCCGTGATCCCGGTCATGTGCTGTGACACGGTCAACCGTGGTCTGGCCTACGCCGACGGCGCCATCCTCCTGCACCAGGCCGACACCACCCTCGTGTCGCTCGACGCCAAGACCGGCAAGGTCAACTGGTCGGTCGTGAACGGCGACCCGAAGAAGGGCGAGACCAACACCGCGACGGTTCTGCCGGTCAAGGACAAGGTCATCGTCGGCATCTCGGGCGGCGAGTTCGGCGTGCAGTGCCACGTCACCGCCTACGACCTGAAGACCGGCAAGAAGGTGTGGCGCGGCTACTCCGAGGGCCCGGACGATCAGCTGATCGTCGACCCGGAGAAGACCACCTCGCTCGGCAAGCCGATCGGCAAGGATTCCTCGCTGAAGACCTGGGAAGGTGATCAGTGGAAGACCGGCGGCGGCTGCACCTGGGGCTGGTTCTCGTACGACCCCAAGCTCGACCTGATGTACTACGGCTCGGGCAACCCCTCGACCTGGAACCCCAAGCAGCGTCCGGGCGACAACAAGTGGTCCATGACCATCTGGGCGCGTAACCCGGACACCGGCATGGCCAAGTGGGTCTACCAGATGACCCCCCACGACGAGTGGGACTACGACGGCATCAACGAGATGATCCTCACGGATCAGAAGATCGACGGCAAGGAGCAGCCGCTCCTGACCCACTTCGACCGTAACGGCTTCGGCTACACGCTGAACCGCGCGGACGGCACCCTGCTCGTCGCCGAGAAGTTCGACCCGGCCGTCAACTGGGCGACCAAGGTCGACATGGACAAGGGCTCGAAGAACTACGGCCGGCCGCTGGTCGTGTCGAAGTACTCGACCGAGCAGAACGGTGAGGACACCAACTCCAAGGGCATCTGCCCGGCGGCGCTGGGCACCAAGGATCAGCAGCCTGCGGCCTTCTCGCCGAAGACCAACCTGTTCTACGTGCCCACCAACCACGTCTGCATGGACTACGAGCCGTTCCGGGTGACCTACACCCCGGGCCAGCCCTACGTCGGTGCGACCCTCTCGATGTACCCGGCCCCGAACTCGCACGGCGGCATGGGCAACTTCATCGCGTGGGACGGCGTCAACGGCAAGATCAAGTGGACGAACCCCGAGCAGTTCTCGGTGTGGTCCGGTGCTCTGGCCACCGCTGGCGACGTCGTGTTCTACGGCACGCTTGAGGGCTACCTGAAGGCTGTCGACGACAAGACCGGCAAGGAGCTGTTCAAGTTCAAGACCCCGTCGGGCATCATCGGCAACGTGATGACCTACCAGCACAAGGGCAAGCAGTACGTGGGCGTCCTCTCGGGCGTCGGCGGCTGGGCCGGCATCGGCCTCGCGGCCGGCCTGACCGACCCGAACGCCGGCCTCGGCGCGGTGGGTGGCTACGCGGCTCTGTCGCAGTACACCAACCTCGGCGGTCAGCTGACGGTCTTCGCCCTGCCGAACTAATCGGCCGCAGGGTTTGAAGTGAAAAATGGTGCCGGCGCGGGTTCCCGCGCCGGCATCCTTGTGATTAGACTTTCTCGCAAGAGGCTGCGTCTCGGAGGGAGACCAAGAGCCTCGATCAAGGGAGACACATGCGTTGCTCAACCTCAGCAAGATCGTAACGCGGCCGGTTATCGCCGCCCTCGCCCTAGCGACCGTCTCGACGGTTGCCGTACATGCTGAGGATGCCAAGCCCGCCGACCCCAAGCTGGCGAATTCGCTGAACGCGAACGACAAGACCGCCGAGCAGGATGACAAGCTCCTGAAGAAGGACGCGGCCGTGAAGGTCGACGACGGCAAGTACTTCGACGCCGAGGGCCACCCGACGTTCCATGTGACCCAGGACGGCAAGATGCTCGACTGGTACACCTACTCGGGCTACCGCCGCTATCACGCCGAGTGCCACGTCTGCCACGGCCCGGACGGCATGGGGTCGACCTACGCGCCGGCCCTCAAGGACTCGCTGAAGCACCTCTCCTACGAGGAGTTCATCGGCATCCTGGCGGGCGGCAAGCAGGAAGTGAACGCCGCCGAGCAGAAGGTCATGCCGGCCTTCGGCGACAACAAGAACGTCATGTGCTACTCGGACGACCTCTACGTCTACCTCAAGGCGCGCGCCTCCGGCGCGATCGGGCGTATCCGTCCCTCCGAGCACGAGGGCAAGCCCGAGACCGCCAAGAAGGCGGAGAAGGAATGCATGGGCGGCTGATGTCGTCTCCTGCCCGGATCGCCGTTCTCTGCGCCCTGACCGTCTTCGGGGCGCAGGGCGCGCTCGCCCAGCATCTGCCGGATACCGTCACCACGGACGTGCTGCGCGTCTGCGGTGATCCGGGCAACATGCCGTTCTCCGAACGCAAGGAGGACGGCTTCGAGAACAAGATCGCGGCGATCATCGCCGACGAGCTGAAGATCAAGGTCCGCTACTACTGGCTGACGCAGGGTCCGGGCTTCGTGCGCAACACGCTCGGAACCGGCCTCTGCGACGTCATCATGGGCCAGGCCTTCGGCAGCGACCTGGTCCAGACCACCAATCCCTATTATCGATCGGCCTACACGCTGGTCACCCGCGCGGGCGAACTCGACGGTGTGACGGCCCTCGACGACCCGCGGCTGAAGGGCAAGAGCATCGGCGTGATCGCCGGGACGCCGCCGGTCAACCGGATGGGCGAACTGGGCCTCGTCTCGGCCATGAAGGCCTACGCGCCCTACCAGCTCGACCCGTCCCGCAAGCACCAGACGGTCGCTGCTGAGATCGTCGCGGCCCTGGCCGCGAAGGAGATCGACGCGGCCGTCCTCTGGGGCCCGGCGGCGGGCTGGCTCGCTAAGCAGTCCGGCACGCCCATGAGCGTCGTGCCACTGCTGAAGGAGCCGGAGCGTCCGCCGATGGCGTACCGGATCGCCATGGGTGTCCGGATCGGCGAGAACGACTGGAAGCGCTCGCTGAACACCATCCTGCGCAAGCGCAAGGCCGACATCGACAAGGTCCTGCGCGACTACGACGTGCCGCTCCTCGACGAGGAAGAGAACAAGCTCGTCGCCCCCGGCGAGCGCTGACGCGCAGCGCCGCGGCGCGCGCCGCCATCAGGCGCGCGCGATACCGGTCGAGTCGAGCTTCGCCAGGGCGTCCACCACGCGCTCGCCGCCGATGACGAGGTCGGGCGCGATCTCCGCCAGCGGGACGAGCACGAAGGCCCGCTCGCGCACGTAGCGGTGCGGCAGGACGAGGCGCGCGTCGTCGATGCTGGCGCCCTCGTAGGCCAGGACGTCGATGTCGATCACACGGGGCCCCCAGCGCTCCTCGCGGATCCGGCCGAGGTCGTGCTCCACCTGCAGGCAGGCGTCGAGCAGCCCGTGCGGATCGAGGTCGGTCTCGACCGCCACGGCCCCGTTCAGGAACCACGGCTGATCGGTCTTGCCCCAGGGCGGGGTCCGGTAGTCGGCCGAGCGCGCCACGACGTCGATGCCCGGGATCGCGGCGAGACCGGTGACCGCGCGGTCGAGCATCGCGGCCATGTCGCCGACATTGCTGCCGATGCCGAGATACGCCCTCATCGACCGGCTCCGCGGCGGCGCGTGATCGCGACGCCGACGCTGTCCAGGATGGCGGGGACGGGCGCGCTCGGCTTGTCGACCTGAACGGTGATGGCGTCGACCTGCGCGAAGCGCGCGAGGATCTCCGCGGCGACCGTCTCGGCCAGGGCCTCGATCAGGTTGAATCGGCGCTCGGTGGCGATCGCGACCGCCACCGCCGTGAGATCCGCGTAGCTCACCGTGCCGGCCACGTCGTCGGAGCGGCCCGCCGGGCCGAGATCGAGTTCCGCTTCCAGGGAGATGTAGAAGCGCTGACCGAGCACCGCCTCCTCGGCCAGCACGCCGTGCCGGCCGAACACGGCGATCCGGGTGACGCGGATCAGGTCGCCCGCCATGCTCAGCGCGCCTCCGGCCGCATCACGGCGTCGACGACGCGCATCGCGTCGATATGCGCGGCCACGTCGTGCACGCGCACGATGTCGGCCCCGAGGGTCGCCGCGACGGCGTGGGCGGCGAGGGACCCGTGCAGGCGGTCCGCCGGACGGGTCACGCGGTCGTGCAGGCGTCCGAGGAGCGACTTGCGCGAGACGCCGACGAGGACCGGAAAGCCGAGGGCGCGGATCTCGGGCAGCCGCCGCAGCGCCTCGAGATGCTGGTTCCAGGTCTTGCCGAACCCGACCCCCGGATCGAGCACGATCTCGGAATCCGCGAGGCCCGCCCGGTGGGCGATCGCGAGGGACCGCTCGAAGAAGGCCAGCATGTCGGCGACGATGTCGAGCTCCGGCTCGATCGTCTCGCGGTTGTGCATGATGATGACCGGCGCGCCGTGGGCGGCCGCGACGTTGGCGATGTCGGGCTCGCGCTGGAGGCCCCAGACGTCGTTCACGATCCGCGCGCCGGCCTCGAGCGCGGCGCGCGCCGTCGAGGCCTTGTAGGTGTCGATCGAGATCGGCACCGGCAGCCGCGGCGCCACGGCCCGGATGACCGGCACGACGCGCGCCTGCTCCTCCTCGGCGGGGACCGCAACGTGGCCGGGCCGCGTCGATTCCCCGCCGACGTCGAGGATCGCCGCCCCTTCGGCGACCAGCCGCTCGGCCTGGGCCACGGCCTCGGCCTCCCCGGCGAACAGCCCGCCGTCGGAGAAGGAATCGGGCGTGACGTTGAGGATGCCCATGACCAGCGTGCGGCCGCCGAGCGCCGGCAGCAGGTCGGACAGGCGGGAAGAGGGGGTCACAGGCGGGTCCCGTTCACGAGCGCGGTTCGGGAGCCGGTGTGCGCGAATCGGGAGGCCGGCGCAACGCCGGCCTCGCCGTGCGGCTCAGACCTGCCCGTCAGCCGTGGTAGCAGCGGATCTCGGCCTCGGCCTGGGCGCGGCGCAGCTCCGCGACCTTGTCGTCGAAGATCTTGGTCGACTTGAACTCGTTCGCCCGGTTGCCGATGCCCTGCCGCATCGAGAGCACCGTGCTCGCCTGAACGTACTTGTCGTAGGGGAGGATCGCGGCGAGCTGGTCCAGCGAGCACGAGCATTTCTGCAGGCTCTCGCGGGTCTGGCCGTTGGCGGCCATGCAGCCGAACACGTAGTCGACCCGCGCGTCGGTCGGATAATCGTTCTCCTCGGCGGCCCAGCCGGCCAGGCCCGACAGCGTCAGGGCGAGGGCGGCCAGCGCGCTCCGTTCAGCCAGCCTTCTGATCATAGCTCAGCTTCTCCTCAAGCAGCTCGCCGCCGTCCGGGCTCTTCGACGACGCCTCGATCGAGACGATCTCGCCCGGCACCGAGGGCGCGGTGACGAAGGTATAGGTCATGTCGTCCATGCCGCGCATGCGCTGCGCCATCGCGTCGCCCGCGAACGGCTTGGTGACCACGCGCCAGCCGTCGACCTCGCGGCCGCCGATATCCACCTTGGTCGGCGTCACCGTCGCCTTCTCGCGCAGGCCCTTGCGGATCGCGAGCTTGAGGTAGCGCGGGTTCGCCTCCAGCACCTTCGCGACGGCCCGGAGATGGTTCTCCAGGAACAGCGAGACGACCGGGTTGCCCGCCATGTCCTCGAACGGGCCGGCCGGCATCCGGTTCAGCCCGGAGAACATCACGACGCTGATGTCGCGGCCCTCGGTGGTCTTCCCGGGCGTCACCTTCAGCTGGATCGTGTCCTCGAGCGGCGCCCCGAACGGCCCCTTCGAGATCCCCGAGCGGCGCAGGTAATCGTAGGTCAGCGTCGAGCCCGCGGCCGTGTTCTTCATGTGCGGCTGGTCGAACAGCAGATCCGCCGCGGAGGGCGGGGCAGCGGCGTTCGCCGGGGTGACGGTGGCGGGCTTCGGCGCGTCCTCGGCGAGGGCCGGCAGCGCGGCCAGAGCCAGCGCGACCGACGTCGCGGCGAGGCCCCTCACGACAAGACTTCTCACGAGTTCACTTCCTCCTTGAGCGGCGACCGGACGTTGCTGCCGATCGTCCGGTAGACGTAGTCGGGCGGGTTCTCAGCCGCCTCCTCGGTGGCGAGCGCCCGCACCTTGGCGTGGAGCGGCGAGAGCGAGCAGGCCGGGTCCGTGGCCGCCGCGTCGCCGGCGAGCGCGAGCGCCTGGCAGCGGCAGCCGCCCCAGTCCTTCTCGCGCCGGTCGCAGGAGCGGCAGGGCTCCTTCATCCAGTCGGTGCCGCGATAGGCCGTGAAGGCCGGCGAGTCGCGCCAGATCTCGCCGAGCGAGCGGTCGTTGACGTTCCAGAACTCCAGCCCCGGGATCGTCTCGGCCGCGTGGCAGGGCAGGACCTTGCCCTGGGGCGTGACGTTCATCAGCTTGCGGCCCCAGCCGCCCGCGCAGGCCTTCGGGTACTTCGCGTAATAGTCGGGCACGACGAGGTCGATGACGAGCTGGCCCTTCAGGCGCTCCCGGGCCGCCTCGACGATCCGGATCGACTCGTCCACCTGCGCCTTGTCGGGCATCAGCGCCGCCCGGTTGACGTAGGCCCAGCCGTAATACTGCGTGTGCGCCACCTCGAGCCGCTTGGCGCCCATCTTCACCGCGAGATCGATGAAGCCCGCCACCTCGTGGATGTTGCCGCGGTGGATCACCGAATTCAGCGTGAGGGGCAGGCCGAGCGCGACCACCTTGGCGGCGAACTCGAACTTCTGCGGCTGCGCGTTCTTCAGGCCGCCGATCTTCTCGGCGTTCTGCGCGTCGACGCCCTGCACCGACAGCTGCACATGGTCGAGGCCGACGTCGTAGAGTGCCTGCAGCTTGCCCAGCGCCCCGCCGACGCCGGACGTGATCAGGTTCGAGTACAGGCCCAGATCGGCGCAGGTCTTGGTGATCTCGACGATGTCGTTGCGCGCCGTCGGCTCGCCGCCGGACAGGTGCACGTGCAGGACGCCGAGCGCCGCCGCCTCCCCGAGCACGCGCTGCCACGTCTGCGTGTCGAGCTCGCCCGACCGCCGGTCGAGCTCCAGCGGGTTCGAGCAGTACGGGCAGCGCAGCGGGCAGCGATGGGTCAGCTCGGCGAGCAGACCGACCGGGGCCGGCGCGTCGGGGCGGTTCGGCGTCAGCGCGTTCATCGCTCGAGAACCCGTTTCTCCGCGAGGCCGTCGAGCATCACCAGGATGTCGGCCTCGATGGCGCGGGGATCGGCCGCGTAGGTCTTGCCCAGCTCGTCCGCGATGTCGGCGACGCTCCGCGCGCCGTCCACGAGCTTCAGGACCGCCACGGCGTTGTCGTCGAGGTCGAAGGTGCGCTCGGGGGCGAGCAGGACCCACTTGCCGCGGGTCTCGTCGTTGCGCAGCCGGACGCCGCGCGGCAACCGCGGTCGGTCGCCGGCCGCCATCTTCCCGCCGGCCGCTCCCGGCTTGGCCTGAGACGCCTCGGCCACCAGACCCTCGCCGGGCTGCCACGCGTCCGGCGGGACCATGCCGGGGGCCACGTAGGCGAAGTACAGGGCGTCGAGCTGCGTCCACAGCACGGTGCACTTGAACGTCAGCGCCGCCATCGCCTGCCGCTGCAGCTCCGGCGTCGTGGCGTGCTGCTTGACGTAGTCCAGGGCGAAGTCCGCGTCCCGCGGCGCCTGGGTCAGGCGCTTGTCGAAATAGGCCAGCGTGTCCTTGGTGATGAAGTCGTAGTTCTTCAGCATCCCGGCCACGCGCTCGGAGATGATCGTCGGCGAGAACATCTCGGTCAGCGACGAGGCGATCGCCTCCAGGAGCGTCCGCTCGGAGACGAAGTGGACGTAGGCCTCGACCGAGAACTTCGTGGCCGACAGGATGCCGCGGGTCGACAGCACGTAGTCGCGGTCGAAGCCGACGCCCTCGGCCAGCTTGAGCCAGCGCTCGATGCCGCCGTCACCCTCGTGGTCGCCGTCGTGGTCGACGATCCGCTGGCGCCAGATCCGCCGCAGCGACGCGTCGGTCATCCGCGCCAGCACGGCGGCGTCCTTCACCGGAATCATCGCCTGGTAGTAGTAGCGATTCAGCGCCCAGGCCCGGACCTGGTCCTTCGACAGCTTGCCGTCGTGCAGCAGCCGGTGGAACGGGTGCAGGTTGTGGTAGCGGCGCGCGCCGATGTCGCGCAGGGCCGCCTCCAGTTCCTCGGGACTCAGGAGACGCTGGCTGTCGGCGGCATCGGGGGTCGGGAAAATGGCGTTCATGGCGTGTCCGGCGTCCGTCCTCAGGTCGCGTTTCCTGTGTTCCGATCCCGCCCTCGTGCGCGGGGCGACTGTCCGGGCTCAGCCACGATATAGTGCCGTCCCCCCGGGCGCCCAACCATCGCCGGCGAGCGTCCGTCGCGCATAAGGCCGCGGCGCGGGGATCCGGCAGGCCGTCGGCGCGGCGTCCTAGAGCGTCAGACCCAGCCCGTCATGCGCCACGGTCCAGCCGGCCGCCTCGACATCGGCCCGCTCCGGCGAGCCCTCGACCAGGACCGGGTTCGTGTTGTTGATGTGCACGAAGACGCGGCGCCCGATCTCGACCGAAGCCAGGGCCTCGATCGAGCCGTTCTCGCCGCGCATCGGCACGTGACCCATGCGCCAGCCGGTCTTGGTGCCGACGCCGGCCCGGATCATGTCGTCGTCGTGCAGGACGGTTCCGTCGAAGAGCAGCGCGTCCACGCCGGCGATGCGCGCGCGCAGACCGTCCGTCACCCGGGCACATCCGGGAATGTAGGCGAGGCGCCGGCCGCCGGCTTCGATCAGGGCGCCGACCGTGGTCTCGGTCTCGGCGCCGATCTGCATGGTCTCGTCCTCCAGCCAGAGCGGCACCTTGCCGGGAACCGGGAAGAGGGTGACCGACAGGCCGGGGAGGGGCTCGAAGCGCTGGTCCATGCCGATCGGCCGACGGGCGACCACGCCCTCGGCCATCACGTCGAAGACGCGGTTGGCGTTGACCGAATCGAGGATCCCGCGCGTGCCATAGAGCGTGTAGGGCTGACCTTCGCGCAGGGTCAGGAGACCCGCGACATGGTCGACGTCGCCGTTGGTCAGGAGCACGGCGCGGATCGGCGAGTGGCGCAGACCCTCGCGCGGATGCATCTGCGCATTGTCGAAGAGCTGTTGCCGGATGTCCGGCGAGGCGTTGATCAGCAGCCAGTCCGACCCGTCCGCGGAGACCGCGATGCTCGACTGGGTCCGGGGCCGCACCCGGTCCGACTCGGACCGCGCCAGCGTGCAGATGGGGCAGCGGCAATTCCACTGGGGAAGGCCGCCGCCGGCCGCGGAACCGAGGATCACGACGCGCATGGTGCGGCTCCCGAGATCCCCGGCCCGTGAAACTCAGTTGAAGGTGTCGATCTCGGCCGACTCGTAGCTCGTCACTTCCATGCCGACGCAGATCTCGGACACGATCGGGGCAGCCCACTTCATGGTGTTTCTCCTCAGGCAACATCTACACCGAGTGTCACGCGGTTCCTAAGAGGACCCTAAGACACTGATGGCGCTCTCATTTCCGGCGCCGGAGAGGTATCGACGATTCACGCGCGGGCTTCAAGCACTAAGTTGCCGGATCCTCCCAAATTTTTCGTGAGAGACTTCCTAAGCGTCCGGAAACCATCGCGAAATGGGCGGGCCTGCGACTAAAGTACAGGGGCCTACTGGCGGAAGTCGGGACCGCGCAGTTCCAGCATGAATCCTTTACCCCGCACGGTGACGAGGCCGGGCCCGCCGTAGCGCACGAAATCGGCCATCTTGGAGCGCAGGTAGCCGATATATACGTCGACCACGTTGAGGGAGAGCCCGCCCTGGCTCGCCCACAGCCGGTCGAAGATGTCGGCGCGCGAGACCGGCTTGCCGATATTCTCCATCAGCATGGCCAGCAGGTCGGCCTCGCGGGGCGTGAGGCGGGCGCTCGCCTCGCCGCAGCTCGCCTGCCGGGTCTCGAGGTCGAGCATCAGCTTGCCGGCGGTGATGCGCGAGCGCGGCGCCTCCGCCTGCTCGCGGCGCATCAGGTGGGTCCGCAGGCGCGCGACCAGCTCGTCGAACTCGAAGGGCTTGATGATGTAGTCGTCGGCGCCGAGCGCCAGGCCCTCGGCCCGGTCGCGGATCTCGTCGCGGGCCGAGAGGAACAGGATCGCGCCCGGGAAGCCGCCCTCGCGCAGGGACCGGCAGACGTCGTGGCCCGAACCGTCCGGGAGGTTGATGTCGAGCAGCACCGCGCCGGGGGCCGGGTCGTGGGCCGCCTTCAGGGCCTCGTCGACGCAGGCCGCCGTCCCGACCTCGAATCCCTCGGCCTCGAGCCCTCGGGCGAGGAGGCCGCGGATGTCGATATCGTCCTCGACGATCAGGATCCGCGTCATGCGGCCGACTCCTTCACCTGCGCGCCCAGTTGGGCGCCCACTTGGGCGCCAACGGCAGCGCCGTCGACCGGGCCCGTCTCCCATGCCGGATCGCAGGCCGGGATGTCCAGGGTGACCCGGGCCCCGCGCCCGTCCGGCCCGGGGCCGAGCCGGATCGTGCCGCCGTGCTGCTCCACGATCCACCGCGCCAGCGCGAGCCCGATGCCGAACCCGGTCTCGTCCGGTCCGGCGCCCGAGCCGCGCTTGAAGCGCTCGAACAGCGCGTCCTCCGGCGCGCCGAAGCCCGGTCCGTCATCCGTGATGGTGATCCGTCCGACCGGTCCGGGCCCTGCCGCCAGGGCGACCTCGACCCGGGTGAGGCCGGCGGCGTGGCGGAGCGCGTTGTCGACGAGGCTCTCGACGGTCTGGCGCATCCACTCGCGGTCGGCGAGGCTCTCGACGTCGCGGGTGCCGGGATCGAGGGTGAGGCCCACCCGGCGCCGCGCCGCCTCGGAGCTCATGTTGTCCACGGCCTCCGCCAGGACCTGGGCGAGCCCCAGGCGGCGCTTGTCGAACGCGATCTCGCCGGATTCCGAGCGCGCGACGCGCAGCAGGTCCTCGACGCGCAGCTTGAGGCGCTGCGCCCGCTTCTTGATCGTCGCGAAGACCGGTCCCGGATCGGTGCCCCGGGACGCGCCGCGCAGGGCGAGGTCGCACTCGCCCAGGATCACCGTCAGGGGCGTGCGCAGTTCGTGGCTGACATCGGCGAAGAAGCGGCGGCGGGACTGATCGACGGCCTCGAGCCGGGCGTTGGCGGCGCGCAGATCGGCGGTGCGGGCCGCCACGGTGTCCTCCAGCGCCGCCCGGTCGGCCGCGACCCGCGATTCCCGGCGAGCGAGGCGGGCGGCCATGCGGTTGACGTTGGTCATGAGCAGGCCGAGCTCGTCCCGCGTGGCGACGGAGAGGCGCGTATCCAGGGCGCCGTGGCCGATGGCGCTCGCGGCGCGGCGGACCTCCTCGATGCGGGCCAGGGTCGGCCGGGTGACGCCGCGGTAGAGGATCGCCAGCAGCACGAGGGCCGCGGCCACAGCGGCGGCGGCCGCCACCCGCAGGCGCTCCGAGAGCGCCCGGGCCTCCTCGGAGCCGAGCGCCATGCTGCGCCGCTCGGCCTCGATCAGGAAGGAGAGCGGCTGGCCGGTCATGGCACCGAAACCGTTGAGCGCGCCCTTGATCGCGTCCTGACGCCGCTCCGGCTCGGTCTGGCGGCTGATCAGCGACACCTGCCGGTCCAACACGGCGCGCGCCGCGCGCAGCTGCGCCATGGGGCGGGTGCGGGCGGCGTACTGCATCCGGTCGGCCGGGTCGTCGCTCGGCGGGAAGCTCTTGGCGAGCGCCTCGTCCACGGTGGCCAGGGCGCGGTCGGCGTTGTCGCGGGCGATCGCCATCGCCTCGGGCTGGCCGTCGGGATTGCCGACGGTCTCCACCGCCGCGAGACCGAACTGCGTGAGGCGGCCGGACAGCTCGGCCAGCAGCTCCAGGCGCCGCTGGGCCTCGAGGGTCCGGTCGACGGTGCGCTCCGCCGCCCCGATGGCCGCCAAGGCGGCCGCGGCGGCCAGCATCACCACGATGGCGGTGCCGCCGAGCAGCAGCGCGAAGCGGACCTTCAGCGAGCGCATCGTCCCCGTCCCGACCTCAATCCCGCCGTGCAGGCGGGCCCGAGCATGGCACCGCCGGAGCGCCGAACCAAGGTCCCGTCACAGGTCCTTCGGCAGGCTGCCCTTCGCGGCGCAGCGCCACCGCTCCACGTGCCATTCCGGATGCGCCGCCTGCCACGTCGCGAGCGCGCTCTGCGAGTTGCGCAGGCACACGAAGGGGCTCGATCTCTCGAAGGACATCTCGATCCGGTCCTCGCGGCAGGTCGAGGGCTGGGCGACGAGACAGATCGACAGCAGCAGCAGCATGGGCGCCTCCCCGGGCTGCCGGCCTCGTGCGGGCCGGCTTGGCGGGGAGCATAGGACGCGTCCACGCCCCTTGCCCAGGCGGCGTCAGGCCGCGACCCAGATCTCGCCCTTGGCGATCGTCGCGAGGTCGCCGGAGTAGCGGCGCAGCGGGTTGCCGAGGAGGTCGGCGTGCTCGGCGCTCAGGCCGCGCAGGGCCTTGGCCAGCAGCCGCAGGAACACGAGGTCGTGCGTCCCGGTCTCCACGAAGGTCGGCGACATCCGGCCGTGGCTGCCGACGAGGAGCGTCCCGCGGCGCATGCCGAAGCCGGGATGATCGCCCACCGCGAGCGCCGCCAGGGTGCCGGCGATCATGCGCGAGCCCGCGAAGGCGCCCGCGCGCCCGGCCACGATCGTCCCGCGCCGCATCCGGTCGCCGAGATGGGCGCCGGCGCTGCCGCGGATGATCAGCGTCGCGCCGTCGAGGCCGGCCTTCGCGGCGTAGACCGCGCCACCGGCATAGTCCCCGGCATCGCCCTCGACGGTGATCGTGCCACCGGTGGCACCGGAGGCCGCGTAGGGTCCGGCATGGCCGGTGACGGTGAGGCTGCCGCCCGCCATGCCGGCGCCGAGGCGCTGGCCGACATCGCCGGTCACCCGGATCGTACCTTCGGACAGCGACGCTCCGACCCGGTCGAGGCGCTCGTGGCCGCCCTCGATGGTCAGGGTGTCGGAGCCGTCCAGCGCCACCGCGAAGCAGTCGCCGAGGCGCACGCCGGTCCGGGTCGTCCCGATCTCGAGGCGCTCGGCCTCGCCCTGGGACAGGCGACTGAGCGCCCGCGGGTTGACGTTCAGGAGGTCCAGGCGCTCGGGCGGGGCCGCGCGCAGGGTGAGGGTGCTCACGGCTCAGCCCTCCGGCTTGGCGCTGTCGCGCGCGATCAGGTCGCGCAGGTGGTAGTGGTGGCGGCCGAGATTGCCGCCGTAATTGCCGGCCGTGACGGCGATCAGGCCGTGCTTGCCGCCGATCTCGGTGGCGGCGTGCAGGCCGGCGCGCATCGAGTCGGACACGCCCTGCGAGGTGAGGGCGTCGATCACGATCTCCAGCACCACGCCGCACTCGGCCGGGAGCGCCGAGCCGGCGCGGCCCTTCAGGGTCGGGCAGTAGGCATCGTTCGTCGAGGCCATCATGCCCTTGGTCCGGCCGCCGACCTTGGAGCCGGAGCGGACGATGCCGCCCGGGAACGGCAGGATCGCGCCCGGGACCGCCTTGGCGGCCTCGACGGCGATCTCGGCGACCTTGAGCGTCTCGGCGTGGTTCCGCCCGAGGAACAGCAGGTTGCCGCCGCCGACCGCGCCGTCGACGGCCCGGACCGAATCCTCGCAGAGGAACTCGCCGTCCATCACCGGGATGCGCCAGTAGCGCCGGGCCTTGCCGGTGGCGTCGGGCAGGCGCTTGGCCACCGCGAACCCGTCGCCGAAATAGCGGATCGCGCCGCCGAGCTTGATCTTGGTCGGCCCGTCGACACCCGCGTAGCAGGCGGTGCCCGGGCAGGTGAGGATGCACTGCCCGACGCGCTTGATCAGCTGGTCCTTGAGGCCGTTCGGCTCGAAGCCGAACAGCAGGATGCGCACGCCCGGCCGACCGTCCGGGGTCTCCTCGGGCGACAGCTCGGCGTCGATGCCGGCCTCGGCGCCGCAGCCGATCACCGAGGTGGCGAAGCCGGTCATCGTGGTCGCGGCGATCATCGCCCACTTGGCGGTGTCGTTCGTGACGATGATGGCCGTGCCGGCCACGTCGAACGCCTCCGCGAAGGTGTCGACGACCGGGATGCCGTTGAGGGTGAGGTCAGACATCGTACTTCCCGCGGCTCGCCCCGCTGATCACGCCCGGCATGGCACCGCCTCGAAGTTCTCCCGGCCCTCGCCGAAGGCCGCGTCGGGCACGGCGAAGCTGTCGAGGCCCTCGCCGAACCGCTCCGTGAGGTAGGTGTCGGCGCGCTTCGCCATGGCCTTGTCGGACTCGACGGTCAGCGACAGCGTGCGGCCGGCGCGCCACTCCACGACCTCGCCGTCCTCGACGATCGGCACGCCGTCCTTGAGGACGAGCTTGGCGGCGGTGAACATCGCGGTGCGGTTCGCGTCGTCGCGGTAGACCGCGATGTCGGCCCGGGCGTCGGCCCGCAGGTGGCCCCGGTCGGCGAGGCCGAGGAGCTTCGCCGGTCCGGACCGGGTCAGCTGCGCGATCTCCGAGAGCGTGTACTCGCGCTCCAGCCCGGGGAGGCTCGACCGCTCGCCGACCACGCTCGGCAGCGTCGCGATCTCGCGGTCGCGCTCCGACTTGTCCATCAGCAGGTGGATGATGCGGGGATACTGGGTGAACGGGCCGCCGTTCGGGTGGTCGGTGGTCAGGATCGTCCGCTCCGGGTCGGTGGAGAGCAGCATGATCTCCAGGCCGATCGCCCATTGCAGCGAGCTGGTCGGGCCCCGGGGCCGGTACAGGAACGGCACCACCCCGCCGCCCTCGGCGTCGCCCGCGTTGAGGACCCACTTCTTCGGCTTGGCGCCCTTCCGGCCGGCGAACTGGCGGAGGATGTCGAGGGACACCGTCACGGTCTGGCCGAACACGACCTGCCCGATATCGAGAGTGGCGTTCGGGTTGTCGGTGATCGCCTGCGCGATCCGCTCGGCGGCCGAGCGGAAGCCGCCGGTTCCGGGATTGGCCGGGTCGACCGCGCCGTAGGCGTAGAACTGCGCGTGGGCGAAGTGGATGCGCCGTCCCTCCGCCGCGTCCAGCGTCGCCATGAAGCTGTCGTCGGCCCCGGGCAGGCCGAGGTTGTTGCAGTGGACGTGCAGCGGGTGCGGCACGCCGATCTCCTCGACCGCGTCGAGGAGCGAGCCCATGATCTGCCGGGTCGAGAGCCCGTAGCAGGGGATCTCGTCGTCGAGGGAGAGGCGCAGGGCCCCGTCCTTGAAGGCGGAGGCGCCGCCGGCGTTGATGCACTTGACCCCGAGGCCGCGCGACTGGGCGACCGACAGGGCGACGAGGTCGCGCACGGCGTTGCCGCCCTGGCCCTCGCGCAGGAGCTGCAGGAGCTGGTCGTCGTTGCCCATCACGGTCAGGGCGCCGCGGTCGAGCAGCGGGATGTCGGCGAGTTCGAGCTGCGTGCCCAGCGCGTGGGTCGGCGGCATCGCCGGCTCGACGGCCGTGGTGTAGCCCATCCGCGCGTAGGTCGAGCCGATCCAGGCCGCCGCCCCGCCCGCGTGGGCGAAGGGATGGCCGTCAGGCGCCGCCTCGCTGACGTAGAGGTCGGGCAGGAGCAGCCGCGAGGTGATCACGTTGCCGCCGGCGATGTGCGAGTGCACCTCGACGCCGCCCGCCATCACCACGCAGCCCGCGGCGTCGATCACGGCGTCGGGCTCGCGGCCCGGCGGATCGATCACGCGGCCGTCCTCGATCCAGACGTCGCCCACGGAATCGCGGGACGCGGTCGGATCGACGACGCGCCCGCCCCGGATCACGCTCAGCATGCGGGTTCACTCCTCGACGCGGCCGGGCCCGTGACCAGGCGCTCCTTCAGGGCGCCCAGCACCGACGCGGCCGACGGCAGATCCGACGGCGCCGAGGCCGGCCAGAAGGTCAGCGCGGCGCGCTGCTCGTTCCACAACACGCCGCCGTGGTCGCGGCCGGGCTGGCCGACCGCGATCACCACCTCGGCGGCCCCGGCCTCACCGTCCGCGACCAGCGCGACGGAGGGGACGTTCGACAGCCAGTCCGGGCGCGACACCGGGACGGCGCCGAGCCAGAGAACGGCGTCGACCTCGCCGGCGGCGACCTGCCGGGTGGCGTCGAAGCGCCAGGGATCGTGCTCGGGCACGCGGCGCCCGAATCCGCTGCGCGGCGCCTGCCCGGTGAGCCAGGCCGAGACCGGCACCACCGCCCGGTCCTGGCCGGTGCCGCCGACCGCGAGGGTGAAGCAGCGCGTCGTCTCGCTGAGCTCCATGGCGAGGCCCTGGAGCATCTCGATGCCGACCTCGCCGAGTTCGGCGGCGTCGTAGAGGAGGATTCCGTACTGCGCGGCGGCGAGCTGCGCGGCGATCTGGCCGGGGAGATCATCGCCGGCGAGGTGGCCGCGGGCGTGGGCGCGCAGCACGCCGACCGCCTCGGTCAGCCCGCCCTCGGCCGGCCAGGACAGGGACGCGGTGGCGTTGGCACCGACGGCCAGCAGGGTGCGGTCCGACCCGGCGGCGCGACCGCGGCCGGGCTTGCCGTCGACGAGGCGCTTCAGGAGCGGCGCCTGCCAGGGGGCGGCGCCGACCACCAGCACCACGTCGGCGCGCCCGACGGCCTCGGCGGGTGTCGAGGTCAGCGCCCCGACCCGGCTCAGCGCCCCGAGGTCCGCGTAGGTGCCGGCCGCGCCGGCGGTGTCGACGGAGGCGCCGATGCGCCCCGCGAGATCGTAGGCCGCGCGGATCGCGGCCACGTCGGCGCTGAGGCCGGCGATCACCGGCGCGCGCGCTTTGGCGAGGAGGGATGCGGCCGCCTCGATGGCGGTGCCCGCGTCCGTCGCGCCACCCTTCACCCAGGCTGCCATGCTCCCTCTCGCAACGTTCTTGCTTGGTTTCGGAGCGGGCGACGGCCGTAAGACCGGACGAAGCGGGTGCCCCTCGAGCCCGAGGGTTCCCCACCGAATCGGAATGGCTCATCCGCCCGGCATGTCCGGGCAGGCGGCAAACTCGGCGCGCCGTCGCGGGCCTAGGTTTGCCTTCATCCGCGCACCGCGGCAAGGGGGTCCGGCGGCGATGCGCGTCGGGAAGTGAATCGCGGGTATCGGTTCTCCGCCGCGCGCGCTCTCCGCGATCGATCAGTCCTGCGCCGTCGGCGGGCACGATCCGCGCGCGTCCACGTTGCCCGGTTCCGGGCCGCGTGTGACAAGCGCGCCGCGCAGGGGCGGGACCTGCGGGATTCGAGACGGGATTCGAGGGAAGAGCGTTGGGCGAGGTCCCCGAACGGAACGAGGCGACGGCGGACGGTACCGTGCGGGTCGAGGCGCCGGCGCGGCTGCATTTCGGCTTCCTGGACCTGCACGGCGGGCTCGGCCGCCGCTTCGGCAGCATCGGGCTGGCCATCGACGCGCCGTCCCTCGTCCTGACCGCCCGCCGGGCGGTCCGTCCCGACGTCACGGGACCCGAGGCGGACCGGGTGCGCGGCTACGTCGAGGCCGCCGCCGCCCATCTCGGGCGCAGCGGGGACGTCGCCGTCGCGGTCGAGCGGGTGATCCCGGCCCATGCCGGGTTCGGCTCCGGCACGCAGCTCGCCCTCGCGGTGGCGGCCGCGATGGCGCGCCTCAACGGCGAGCCTTTCGCGGCGGAGGCCTTCGCGGCGACCCTGGACCGGGGCAACCGGTCCGGCGTCGGCCTGTGCGCCTTCACCGAGGGCGGCCTGATCGTCGACGGCGGCCGCGGCGCGGATGGCGGGCCGCCGCCGGTGATCGCGCGCCTGCCCTATCCCGAGGCCTGGCGGATCGTCCTGATCCTCGATCCGAGCATGGCCGGCGTGCACGGGACGCGCGAGGTCGAGGCCTTCCGCGACCTGCCGCGCTTCCCCGAGGCCCAGGCTGCCGAGATCTGCCGGATCGCGCTGATGCAGGTGCTGCCCGCCGTCGCCCTGGCGGAGCCGCAGGGCTTCGGCGCCGGCATCACCCGGATCCAGACGCTGATCGGCGACCATTTCGCGCCCCATCAGGGCGGCCGCTACGCCAGCGCCGCGGTGGCGGAGGCGCTCGCCAGCGTCGCCGCGCGGGGCGTCGCGGGCTACGGCCAGTCCTCCTGGGGGCCGACCGGCTTCGCGCTGGTCCCGTCCGAGGCGGAGGCCCGCGCCCTGG
Organism: Methylobacterium oryzae; assembly: GCF_021398735.1. Lineage (NCBI taxonomy): Bacteria > Pseudomonadati > Pseudomonadota > Alphaproteobacteria > Hyphomicrobiales > Methylobacteriaceae > Methylobacterium > Methylobacterium oryzae. The sequence goes on along the minus strand of NZ_CP090349.1, from coordinate 4,393,090 downwards.
TGGCCGGCCTCGATCGCGGCGGCCCCCTTCGGTTCGTCATCGCCCGGGGCCGCAACGGTGGCGCTTCGGTAACCGGTCCGGCGTGAGCTGGCCGCCCCGGGCTTGACCCGGGGCGCCGCTCCGGGTTTGGACGGAGGGAAGGCGCCTCTCTCGCGCGCCGCACGAGGATTCCATGGCCCGCTCGATCCTCCACATGCTGACGCCGCTCCGGCACATGAGCCCGTTCGACGTGAACATGGCCGTGGATGCCGGCTTCGAGACGGTGGTGACCTACGCGGAGGTCAGCCTCGCCGACGTCGTCACCCTGACGCAGGATTCGATCTTCTCGCGGTCGCCGGCCGACGGGACGCGGACGGGCATCTTCATCGGCGGCAAGAACGCCGAGGACGCCCTCGACATGGTCGACCGCGCCAAGAAGGCCTTCGTGCCGCCCTTCGTGAACCACGTGTTCGCCGACCCGGCGGGCTCGTTCACCACCGGCGCCGCCATGGTGGCGCAGGTCTCCCGCGCCCTGCGGCAGAAGTTCAACACCGACCTCAAGGGCAAGCGCATCGTGATCTTCGGCGGCGCGGGCGTCGTCGCCTACGTGGCCGCGGTGATCGGCGCCCTGCAGGGCGCGACCACCGTCCTGGTCGGCCACGACGGCGAGGAGCGCGTCTCGAAGATCGCCTTCACGATGAAGTGGCGCTTCGGCATCGAGGTCGGCGCCGTCGACGGCACGACGCCCGACGACCGCCGCGCGGCCATCCGCGACGCCGACGTCATCCTCTCGGCCGGCCCGGCGGGCATCCCGATCCTCACCGCGGAGGATCTGAAATCCGCGACGAAGCTGCTCGTGGCGTCCGACGTCAACGCCGTGCCGCCCGCCGGCATCGCGGGGATCGACGTCAACGCGGTGGACGTCGCGCTGCCCACGGGCAAGGGGGTCGGTATCGGCGCGCTGGCCGTCGGCGACGTGAAGTACAAGACGCAGCGGCGCCTGTTCGACCGGATGCTCGCCTCCGACACGCCGCTGTGCCTCGACTTCCGCGACGCCTACGAGCTCGCCGTGGAGATCGCCGGCTAGGCCGCTCCCGGACCGGATGCCGATGGCGGACGCGGTCCTGATCGCCGCGCAGGCCGGGCGCGCCCTGGCCGAGGCGGCGCGGCGCGCGGGGCTTCGGCCCTACGTCGCCGACCTGTTCGGCGATTCCGATACCCGTGCGCTGGCCGAGGCCTTCCGGCAACTTCCGGGCCGCTTCGGCACCGGCCCCGCCGCCGACGCCACCCTGGCGGCGCTCGACGACCTCGCGGCGCTGGCCGGGAACCCGGTCGGCCTGATCCTGGGCAGCGGCTTCGAGGACGCCCCCGACCTGATCGCGCGCCTCTCCGCGCGGCACCGGCTCATCGGCGCCTCGGCCGGGACCGTCGCCGCCCTGAAGGATCCCGAGGCCTTCGCGGCCCTGTGCGCGCGCCTCGGCGTGCCGCATCCGGCCGTGACGGCCGCGCCGCCGGCGGACCCCGCGGGCTGGCTGGTCAAGCGGGCGGGGGGCTCCGGAGGCAGCCACATCCGACCGGCCGGCCGGTCGCCCGCGCCGGTGGACCACTATCTCCAGGCGCGCGTTCCGGGGCGGCCGCACGCCCTGAACTTTCTCGCCGACGGCCGAACGATCCGCGTCCTCGCGGTCACCGAGCAATGGTGCGCGCCGTCGCCGATCCGGCCGTTCCGTTACGCCGGGGCGCTTGCCCGCGGCGCCGGTGAATCCCCGGCGCTCCCCGCCCACGTCGTGCAGGCCGTCGCCGCCGGGACCGAGCGGATCGTCGCCGCGACGGGCCTGCGCGGCCTCGCCAGCGCCGACCTGCTGGTCGACGGGACCGAGTGGTGGCTCACGGAGATCAACCCGAGGCCCGGCGCGACCCTCGACGTCCTCGACAGGCGCGGGACGCCGCTGCTCGCGGCCCACATCGCCGCCTGCCTCGGCACGATGCCGGAGCCCGGCCCGCATCCGGCGGGTGCGGCGGCCGCGCAGATCTGTTACGCGGACCGTGAGCTTGCGCCTGTGCCGGACCTCGATTGGCCGGACTGCGTGCGCGACCGCCCGTGCCCCGGCTCGGCGGTCCGCCGCGACGCGCCGCTCTGCACGGTGCTGGCCGAAGGCGCGGACCGGGCGGAGGTGCTCGCCCTGTTGGAAACGCGGACGGCACATCTGCGGGCCGTCTGCGCGGCGAAGAAAACACACCCCGAGGAAGCCCCGTCATGAGTGCCAGCCCGTCCTATCCCAGCATCAACGCGCTCTCAGGCCCCCTGGTCGAGCGGCTCGTGGCCGACGCCGCGACGCTGCGGCTCTCCGTGTCGCAGGCCGCCGGCGGCGCCCGCATGGTCGATGCCGGCGCGCAGGCGCGGGGCTCGATCGAGGCCGGGCGGCGCATCGCCGAGATCTGCCTCGGCGGCCTCGGCACCGTCACGATCGCGCCGAGCGGGCCGATCGCGTCCTGGCCGTACTCGGTGACGGTCCATTCCGCCGACCCGGTGCTCGCCTGCCTCGGCAGCCAGTACGCGGGCTGGAGCCTCGCCGACGAGACCGGGGATTCGGGCTTCTTCGCCCTCGGCTCGGGCCCGGGCCGCGCGGTGGCGGCCGTCGAGGAGCTGTACCAGGAACTCGGCTTCCGCGATTCCGCCACCAAGACCGCCCTCGTACTGGAGGCGGCCGGCGGCCCGCCCGAGAGCGTCGTCGCCAAGGTCGCGGAGGCCTCCGGCCTCAAGCCCGAGGACCTGACCTTCATCTTCGCGCCGACCCAGAGCCTCGCCGGCTCCACGCAGGTCGTGGCCCGCGTCCTGGAGGTCGCCCTCCACAAGGCCCACACGGTCGGCTTCGACCTGCACGCCATCGTGGACGGGATCGGCTCGGCGCCGCTGTCGCCGCCGCACCCGGACTTCATCAAGGCCATGGGCCGGACCAACGACGCGATCATCTACGGCGGCCGGGTCCAGCTCTTCGTGGACGCCGACGATGCCGACGCGAAGCAGCTCGCCGAGCAATTGCCCTCCACGACCTCGAGCGACCACGGCGCGCCCTTCGCCGACATCTTCGCGCGGGTGAACGGCGACTTCTACAAGATCGACGGCGCCCTGTTCTCGCCGGCCGAGGCGATCGTCACGTCGGTGCGCTCCGGCGCGACCTACCGCGGCGGCCGCCTGGAGCCGACGCTGGTCGACGCGTCCTTCGCCTGAGGGCACGCGGGGCGCCCCTCCCGCGCGGCGGGGCCCCCAGTCCGATCCACCGAGCGACAGAACCTCGGGCCGCCCCGGAGGCGGGCGGCCCCGTGACGATCAGGACCCCATCAGGACCACCATGCGCATCGGGCTCGCGGCCGATAACGGCACCTGGCACAAGAACCGCCTGCTCGCGGCCCTGCGCGCGAGCGGCGTCGAGCCGGTGCTGTTCTCCCTCGCCGACGTGGCTGTGGTCACGGGCGGCGGCGAGCCGCTGCGCGTGCCGGGCTTCGCCGACGCCCTGCCGGACGGCGTGCTGATGCGGACCATCGCGGGCGGCACCTTCGAGGCGACGACGATGCGGCTCGGCGTTCTGCACGCCCTGGTCGCCGCGGGGGTCACCGTCTGGAACGCGCCGACCGCGATCGAGCGCTCGGTCGACAAGGCGGCGACCTCGCTGCTGATCGACCGGGCCGGCCTGCCGACCCCGGCGACCTGGGTGTTCTCGAAGCGCGAGGCGGCCGCGGCCCTGGTCGCCGCCGAGGCGCGGCCGGGCGCGCCGCTGGTCCTGAAGCCGCTGTTCGGCTCGCAGGGGGAGGGGCTCGCCCTGATCGAGCGCCCGGAGGACCTGCCCGACGAGGAGGCGGTGGCCCGGGTCTACTACCTCCAGCGCTACGTGCCGCGCCGGGACGGCCTGTGGCGCGATTACCGGGTGTTCGTCTGCGACGGACGGGCGATCGCCGGCATGATCCGCGAGGGCGACGGCTGGATCACCAACGTCCACAGGGGCGGCCGGCCGCTGCCCTGGGCGATGCCGCGCGCCGCCGCCGAGCTGGCCGAGGCGGCGGCCGCCGCGGTCGGCGTCGACTATTCCGGCGTCGACCTCGTCGAGGACGGGGAGGGCGGGTTCTCGGTCCTCGAGGTCAATTCCATGCCGGCCTGGTCGGGGCTCCAGACCGTCTGCGAGGCCGACATCGCGGCCGCGGTGGTGCGGGGCTTCCTCGCCGCGGCCCGCGGCGCCAGCCGCCCCCGGCTCGTGGTGGCATGAGCGGGACCGGCCTCGACGCGACGCTGATCGGCACGCTCTACCGGGCGGCCTGCCTCGCGGAGCTCGACGCCCTCAAGCCCGGCAACGTCCACGCCTACGCGCCCGGCCACCGCATGGTGCTGGCGGATTTCGTCACGAGCGCCGACGTCTCGGCCCCGCCCCTGGCCCGCCCGGGCGCGGGCGTCGGAGCGCGGGTCCGCGACGGCGTCGCCGCCACGGTGGCGGCGGTGGGCCAGAACACCAATCTCGGCATCCTGCTGCTCTGCGCGCCGCTCGCGGTCGCGGCCGAGGGGGATCGGACCGTCGCTGCGGTGCTCGACACGCTGGACGGCGCGGATTCGGAGGCCGTCTTCGCGGGCATCCGCCGCGCGAATCCGGGCGGCCTCGGCGAGGCCGCCCGGCACGACGTCGCCGAGGCGGCGCCCGGCGCCCTGCGCGACGCCATGGCGGAGGCCGCGGACCGGGACCGGATCGCCCGCGCCTACGTCACGGGGTTCGCGGACGTGCCGGCGATCGGGCTCGCCGCCCTGCGCGAGGCCCGCGCCGCCGGGCTCGACCCGACCTGGTGCACGACCGCGATCCACCTCGCCTTCCTGCGCGCCGTCCCGGACAGCCACGTCGCGCGCAAGCACGGCGCGGCCGCGGCCGAGGGCGTCCGCCGGGAAGTCGAGGCGGCACTCGCCGGGATCGATCTCGCCGCGCGGCCGGTCGACGCGCTGCTGGCCCTCGACGCGTCGCTGAAGGCGCGGTCGATCAATCCCGGCACGAGCGCGGATTTCACCGTCGCGACGCTGTTCTGGGACGCGCTCGCGGGCGCCGGCGCCCGGCTGGCCTGAGCCGCGTGCACGATCCGGTGTCCATAGCGCCGGGCGGATGGAAATTCCTTCGTGTCAGGGCCTTGCGCGGGTTGTGAGCCGCAGGGGCCCGCTGTAGGGTCCGCCGCGCTGTCCGGCCCAACCGGCTCGGCCCAACCGGCTCGGCCGGCATGGTCGGGCGCCGATAACAAGGATGGCTTCCCGGCCGCGGCACCGCCCGGCGCGCGGCTCTATTTCGGAATCCAGGGAGAGACACCGAATGGCGAAGATCACCAAGGTTCAGGTCGGCGAAGCGCTCGTCGGCGACGGCAACGAGGTCGCCCACATCGACCTCATCATCGGACCGCGCGGTTCGCCGGCCGAGACGGCTTTCTGCAACGGCCTCGTGAACAACAAGCACGGCTTCACCAGCCTGCTCGCGGTCATCGCGCCGAACCTGCCGTGCAAGCCGAACACCCTGATGTTTAACAAGGTCACCATCAACGACGCCCGTCAGGCCGTCCAGATGTTCGGCCCGGCCCAGCACGGCGTTGCCAAGGCCGTGCAGGACGCGGTGGCCGAGGGCATCATCCCGGCGGACGAGGCCGACGACCTGTACATCCTGGTCGGCGTGTTCATCCACTGGGAGGCGGCCGACGACGCCAAGATCCAGAAGTACAACTACGAGGCCACCAAGCTGTCGATCCAGCGCGCCGTGAACGGCGAGCCGAAGGCCTCGACGGTCACCGAGCAGCGCAACTCGGCGCAGCACCCCTTCGCCGCCAACGCTTAGATCGGGGACGGTCCTGGGCAGAGCGAGCCTCCGCCCGCACCGCGGGGCCTGCTCCAGCGACTGGCTTCGATCTTCCTTGGCCGATAATTAGGCCCCTGAACGGGACGGCGCGAGCCGTCCCGTTTTTTGTTGATCGCCCACCGCCCGGACCGCCGCGCCACATCGCGGCCGGGCGAGGCGCCGACGTACAGGTGACGCGGCGTCGAAGCTCCGCGGTCGCTGGTGGAGAACGGGATCGGCGCGCGCGAAAACTCTATCGTCCCGGCCGCACCGGGCAGAGCCGCGAGGTGAGGTCATGCCTGCATCGGACGAAGTGTCCGCAACCCTGCGCGATGACTGGATTCACGGCGGCCACTTGGTCCTCGCCGCGGATCCCGACACGTCCGACCACGCGGCGATCCATGCCTGGATCCTCGACTTCATGCAGACAGGCGCGGACGATCCCGATCAGGACAGCATCCGATCCCTGATCTACCACAGCCTGAACTTCGATATCCCGTTCCAGGCGACGGAGCACGTCCGGCAATCCTTGATCGCCACCGTGCGGGCGCGTCTCGCGGCCGAAGCGTCGCGTCGCGGCCTCTGACCGGCCTGCGCCCCGCGGGCCACCGCGGCAGGCCGGCGCCAAGAGAAAAGGGGCCGCCTCGCGGCGACCCCCTTCCTTCGTCTCAGCGGATGGCTCGGACTTAGAAGTCCATGCCGCCCATGCCGCCGCCCGGCATGGCCGGAGCAGGGCTGTCCTTCTTCGGCGCGTCGGCGACCATCGCCTCGGTGGTCACCAGCAGGCCGGCGACCGAGGCCGCGTCCTGCAGGGCGGTGCGCACCACCTTGGCCGGGTCGACGATGCCGGCCTGGATCATGTCGACGTACTCTTCGGTCTGGGCGTTGAAGCCGAAGGTCTCCGAGGAGGTGTTGTCGGTGATCTTGCCGACCACGATCGAGCCTTCCACGCCCGCGTTCTGGGCGATCTGGCGGAGCGGGGCCTCGAGCGCCTTCAGGACGATCTTGATACCGGCCTGCACGTCCGGGATCTCGGACTTCAGCTCGGAGACCGCCTTCTTGGCGCGCAGCAGCGCGGTGCCGCCGCCCGGGACGATGCCTTCCTCGACCGCCGCGCGGGTGGCGTTGAGGGCGTCGTCGACGCGGTCCTTCTTCTCCTTCACCTCGACCTCGGTCGCGCCGCCGACGCGGATCACCGCGACGCCGCCCGCGAGCTTGGCCAGGCGCTCCTGGAGCTTCTCGCGGTCGTAGTCCGAGGTGGTCTCCTCGATCTGCGCCTTGATCTGCGAGATGCGGCCCTCGATGTCGGACTTCTCGCCGACGCCGTCGATGATCGTGGTGTTCTCCTTCTCGATGCGCACGCGCTTGGCGCGGCCGAGCATGGGGAGCGTCACGTTCTCGAGCTTGATGCCGAGGTCCTCGGCGATCATCTGGCCCTTGGTCAGGATCGCGATGTCCTCGAGCATCGCCTTGCGGCGGTCACCGAAGCCCGGCGCCTTGACGGCCGCGACCTTGAGGCCGCCGCGGAGCTTGTTGACGACGAGGGTGGCCAGAGCCTCGCCCTCGATGTCCTCGGCGATGATCAGGAGCGGCTTGCCGGTCTGAACGACGGCCTCGAGCACCGGCAGCATGGCCTGGAGCGACGAGAGCTTCTTCTCGTGGATGAGGATGTAGGGATCCTCGAGCTCGGCGACCATCTTCTCCGCGTTCGTGATGAAGTACGGGGAGAGGTAGCCGCGGTCGAACTGCATGCCCTCGACGACGTCGAGCTCGGTCTCGGCCGTCTTGGCCTCCTCGACCGTGATCACGCCCTCGTTGCCCACCTTCTGCATGGCGTGGGCGATCATCTCGCCGATCTCCTTGTCGCCGTTGGCGGAGATCGTGCCGACCTGGGCGACCTCGTCGGAGGTCGAGACCTTCTTGGCGCGCGCGATGATGTCCTTGACGGCCGCCTGGGTGGCGAGGTCGATGCCGCGCTTCAGGTCCATCGGGTTGATGCCGGCGGCGACGTACTTGGCGCCCTCGCGGACGATGGCCTGGGCCAGCACGGTCGCGGTGGTGGTGCCGTCACCCGCGATGTCGTTGGTCTTCGAGGCCACTTCGCGCACCATCTGGGCGCCCATGTTCTCGAACTTGTCGGCGAGCTCGATCTCCTTGGCGACCGTCACACCGTCCTTGGTGATGCGCGGGGCGCCGAAGCTCTTCTCGATCACGACGTTGCGGCCCTTCGGGCCGAGCGTCACCTTCACCGCGTCGGCGAGGATGTCGACGCCGCGCAGCATCTTATCGCGGGCGTCGGCGGAGAAACGAACGTCTTTCGCTGCCATTGTGTGCCTCTTAGCTGGTTGTTGAACCCCAAGGCCGGGACGGCCTCAAAGGGCGATGGCGGGTGACCCGATCAGGCGGCGACGACGCCCATGATGTCGGATTCCTTCATGATCAGGAGGTCCTGACCGTCGATCTTGACCTCGGTGCCGGACCACTTGCCGAACAGGACGCGGTCGCCAGCCTTCACGTCGAGCGCGTTGACGCGGCCGGCCTCGTCGCGGGCGCCGGGACCGACGGCGACGACCTCACCCTCCTGCGGCTTCTCCTTGGCGGTGTCCGGGATGATGATGCCGCCCTTGGTCTTCTCTTCGCCTTCGATGCGACGGACGACCACGCGGTCGTGCAGCGGACGGAACTTCATGAGCTGCCCTCTTGCTTCAGGTCTTGAGTTGGCGTTGATGCGGCCGGCGGGACCGCTCGCAAACTCGACTGTTAGCACTCTGTCTCGGCGAGTGCCAAAGACGGCCGCGAGATAGGCGCGGGCGGGTTCCGAGTCAAGGCTGTCGCACCCCCGCGCGACGGTGCGATGACGCGCCGGCGGCCCCGTTCCCCCTCATGGATAACGCGCTCTCATGCTGAGCCTGCACGGACCCGAAGGCCCGGTGGCGCTGCGACCCGGCGGCCCGATCGCGCGCGACACCGTGTGGCTCGACCTGAACGACCCCACGCCGGAGGAGGCTGCGGCGGTCGAGGCCGCGACCGGCCTGCGGGTGCCGTCGCGGGCGGCGCTCTCGGAGGTCGAGACGTCGAGCCGCCTGCGCCGGGTCAAGGGCGGCCTCTCGCTCTCGACCCCGATGATCACGTTCGAGCAGAGCGCGTCGCAGCTGAAGCCGCTGGGCTTCCTGCTGACCAAGGATCACCTCGTCACGATCCGCTTCCACGACCTGCGCGCCATCGAGGCGTCCGCGAAGCGTATCGCCGACGGCGACGGCAGCACGACGCCGAGTGAGATCTTTCTCGTCGTGCTGGAGGAACTGGTCGACAGCCTCGCCGACGCCCTCGAGGATATGGGCTCCGAGCTCGACACGCTCTCGACCCGCATCTTCGACTTCGACGTCCGCGGTGCCGAGCGGCGGCGCCTGGAGAGCCCGCCGCCCCGGCGCCGCGACCTCGCCCTGCGCCGGATCCTGCGCGGCATCAGTAACCGCGGGAAGGTTCTGGGCAAGATCCGGTCGAGCCTGCTCGGGCTCGAACGGATCATCCCGTTCGTCGCCGCGGCCTGCGACAGCCTCGGCCTGCCGGAGGATGCGCGCTTCGAGACGATCAAGCGGGACATCGAATCCCTCGACGAGTTCGAGACGCGGCTCGCCGAGAACGTGCAGTTCCTGCTCGACGCGGCCCTCGGCCTGATCACCATCGAGCAGAACAACGTCTTCCGCGTCCTCACCGTCGTCTCGGTGGTCGGCGTCCCGCCGACGCTGATCGCGTCGATCTACGGCATGAATTTCAAGCACATGCCCGAGCTGGATTGGGCGCTCGGATATCCCTACGCGCTCGGCCTGATCCTCATCAGCGCGGTCGCGCCGATCGTATACTTTCGCATGCGCGGCTGGTTCTGATATTCGTAAGTATGCTTCGGCCCTGACCGAGTTTATATTTGAATGCAATCTCGACGATGGCGTCGGTCCGGTTACGGACGCACAGAGGGCGCGGCGCTCCAAGCATTCGATTTCCGTCAGGCAACTCTTAAACTGGACGAATGCCAGAATAAGGGATTCATTAACGCTGTGAGGCTACACCCCACGCCGGGGGAACGCGAGCCGTACCATGTTCAATCGCACTGTTTTCAATGAAGCCCAGGCCAAGATCGACGCGCTCGACCGCTCGCTGGCGATCATCGAGTTCTCGATGGACGGAACGGTCCTTCACGCGAACGAGAACTTCCTGCGATTGATGAAATACGGCCTCAGCGACGTCCGGAACCGCCATCACCGCATCTTCGTGGACAAGAGCTACGCCGAGTCCGCCGATTACGCGGCGTTCTGGAGCAAGCTGAAGGACGGCCAGTACGTCACGGGCGAGTTCCTGCGCCTCGACAAGGAGGGCGACTCGGTCTGGCTCGAGGCGACGTACAATCCTGTCCTCGACGCGCGCGGCAAGCCGATCAAGGTCGTCAAGTTCGCCGCGGACATCTCGGCGAAGAAGAAGGAGATCAACCGGCTCCTGACGATGATCGACAACGTTCCGGTGGCGGTCATGACGGCCAATCTGAAGGACAACTTCAAGATCGACTACATGAACGCCACGTCGCGCAAGACCCTCGGCACGATCGACCAGCACCTGCCGGTGAAGGTCGACGACATGCTCGGCCGCTCGTTCGACATCTTCCACAAGAACCCCAGCCACCAGCGCACGATGCTGGCCGACGCGAGCCGGCTGCCGCACAGCACCAAGATCAAGGTCGGGCCCGAGACCCTCAACCTGCGGGTCACGGCCGTGAACGACGAGAAGGGGCAGTACCTCGGCCCGATGCTGACCTGGGCGGTCGTCACCGCGCAGGTGAACATGGAGACCGACGTCAAGCGGGTCGTCGAGGCCGTCGGCTCCGCCATCCAGGAGATGCAGAGCTCGGCCGTGGGCCTGATGCAGTCGGCCGAATCCGCGCGCCACAAGGCGTCGTCGGTCGCGTCGAACTCCGAGCAGATGAACGGCGCGATCCAGGAGATCTCCGGCCAGGTCGGGCGGGTCTCGGAGCGCGCGCAGCAGATCGCCGCCCAGGCGGGGACCACCGACGCGACCATGCGCCAGCTCGCCGAGAACGCCCGCAAGGTCGACGCGGTGGTGGGCATGATCAAGTCGATCGCCGACCAGACCAACCTGCTCGCCCTGAACGCCACCATCGAGGCGGCCCGCGCGGGCGCCGCCGGGCGCGGCTTCGCCGTGGTGGCCTCCGAGGTCAAGGCGCTCGCCGAGCAGACCGCCAAGGCGACCGGCGAGATCACGCAGCAGGTCTCGGCGATCCAGAGCGCGACCGGCGAGGCGGTCGGCGCCATCGAGATGATCACGGCCGCGGTGGACGAACTGTCCAAGCTCACCCTGGCGATGGCGAGCGCCGTCGAGGAGCAGGCGGTCTCGACCCACGAGATGGCGGGCAATATCGGCGGCGTCTCCGAGGCCGCCAACGCCACCGGTCAGCTCGCCCAGGCGGTCCAGGGCATCGCCGAGAGCCTCGCCGGCCACTCGACGAGCCTGTCGGAGAGCGTGATCCGGTTCATGAAGACGGCCTGACCGGGCGACTCAGTCCCGGGCGAGCTGCGCCCGGCCGATGGCGAAGACCCGCCCGTCCCCGAGGAGATGGGCGGTGAAGCCGTCGGGGAACAGGCTCTCGATCGCCCGGTCGCGGACGTTCAGGCCGCCGGCGTAGGCGCCGAAGGCCGGCATGACGAGGCGGGTGCCGTCCGTGACGAAGCAGCGGCGGCGCACCGCCCGCCCGCGCATCGCCACCTTCCCGCAGGGATGGAGATGGCCGGCGATCTCGCCGGGCACGGGCTCCGGGCTCGGCTCGTGGCGCAGGACGAGGCCGCCGAGCGTCAGCGCGTCCGCGTAGCGGCCGCCGACGCCCTCGTTCACGGCCGCGTCGTGGTTGCCGGCGATCCAGACCCAGTCCCGCCCCTCCTGCAGGGCCGCCACCAGGGCGCGGTCGCCCGGCTCCATGCGCTCGGGACCGCGGGCGTCGTGGAAGGAATCGCCCAGCGCCACCACCCGGGCCGGATCGTGCCGCACCACCGCCTCGTGCAGGCAGGCGAGCGTCTCGCGGGTGTCGTAGGGCGGCAGGAACTGGCCGGAGCGGGCCGCGTAGGACGAGCCCTTCTCCAGGTGGAGGTCGGACACGATCAGCGTCCGGTGCTCGGGCAGCCAGAGGCCGCCGCAGAGGTCCAGCACCAGGGTCTCGCCCGCGAGCATCAGTTTGGGGTGCTTGTGAGTCTTCTCGAGTCTCAGGCCGGCCGCCAAGATCGCATCCTCGGTGTCGTCGGGGGAGGGCGGATCGGCGGTCAGGACAGAGCCTCTTGGAGAAGCTCCGCCTCGGCCTCGGCCAGGATCTCGTCGGCGCCCTCGCCGTAGACCCGCTCGCGCCCGATCTCGAGCATCACGGATACGGAGAGCGGCGAGACCCGGTCGAGAGACCTGTGGATGATTCGCCCCTGGATGCGCTCTAGCATCATGCCGAGGCGCCTCACGTCGAGGAGTCCGGTTGCCGCATCCTGCCGCGCGGCCCGCAGCAGCAGGTGGTCGGGCTGGTGCTTGCGCAGCACGTCGTAGATCAGGTCGGTCGAGATCGTGACCTGCCGGCCGGACTTCTTCTGGCCCGGGTGATGGCGCTCGATCAGCCCGGCGATCACCGCGCATTGCCGGAAGGTGCGCTTCATCATGGCCGATTCGTCGAGCCACGCCTCCAGATCGTCGCCCAGCATGTCGACGGCGAAGAGGTCGCCGATGAAGTCCGGATCGATCGCGGCGCGCTCCGAGACGTCGCGGGTCGACCAGATGGCGATGCCGTAATCGTTGGCCGCGAAGCCGAGCGGGCGCAGGCCGGAACGCTCCAGGCGCCGGGTCAGCAGCATGCCGAGGGTCTGGTGGGCGAGGCGGCCCTCGAACGGGAAGGCCGTCAGGTAGTAGCGCTTGCCCCGCGGGAAGGTCTCCACCAGCAGGTCGCGCTCGCCCGGCAGGACGGAGCGGCGGCGCTGCTGGAGCAGGTAGGCGCCGATCTGCTCGGGCAGGCGGTCCCATTCGAACGGGTCGGCGATCAGCGCGCGCACGCGGGCGGCCAGGAAAGTCGAGAGCGGGAACTTCGCGCCCGCGTAGGACGGGATCGCCGGGTCGGTGCCGGCCGGCGCGCGGGTGACGAGGCACTCGTCCTCGGCGAGCCCCTCGAAGCGCAGGGTCTCGCCGGCGAACAGGAACGTGTCGCCGACCGTCAACGTCTCGGCGAACTCGTCCTCGATCTCCCCGAGCACGCGGCCGGTCTTCGGCAGCACCGTGCCGGGCTTGCCGCGCAGGGTCCGGCCGAGGCGGACCCTCACCCGGGCCGCCTCGACGATCGTGCCGACATTCATCCGGTAGGCCTGGGCGGTGCGGGCGTCGCGCACGCGCCAGAGCCCGTCCGCACCGCGCAGGATCTTGGCGAAGCGCTCGTAGGCGCGCAGCGCGTAGCCGCCGGTGGCGACGTAGTCGACCACCTGCTCGAACGATTCCCAGGTCAGCCCGGCGTAGGGCGCGGCCGAGACGATCTCGTCGTAGAGGTGGAGCGGATCGAAGGCGTCGGCGCAGGCCATGCCGAGGACGTGCTGGGCGAGGACGTCGAGGGCGCCCTGGCGGGCGTCCGGCGTGTCCTGGGCGGCCTCCTCCACGGCGTCGAGGGCCGCCTGGCACTCCAGCATCTCGAAGCGGTTGCCCGGAACGAGGTAGGCCTTCGAGGGCTCGTCCATGCGGTGGTTGGCCCGGCCGATCCGCTGCATGATGCGGCTGGCGCCCTTCGGCGCGCCGACATTGACCACGAGGTCGACGTCGCCCCAGTCGATGCCGAGGTCGAGGGTCGCGGTGCAGACGATCGCCCGGAGCTGGCCCGCCGCCATCGCGGCCTCGACCCGGCGACGCTGCTGGGCGTCGAGCGAGCCGTGGTGGATCGCGATCGGCAGGGCGTCGTCGTTAAGCCGCCACAGCTCCTGGAACGTGTACTCGGCCTGGAGGCGGGTGTTCACGAAGACCAGCGTGGTCCGGTGCTCCCGGATGAGGTCGTAGATCGCCGGCATCGAGTGCCACGCGGTGTGGCCGGAGATCGGCAGCGCCCGGCCGAGATCGAGCATGCGCAGGTCCGCCTTCGCGCCGCCGGCGACGGTGACGAGATCGGCCATGGGCGGCGCGACGGGCTCCCCGTCCCGTCCGGGAGAGGGTCGGGGTGGGGGAGGAGATGCGTCAGGACTGGACGCGCCGTCCCCGCGCGCGGCGGGAGGAGGGGGAAGCGGCCCCTGCGGCACCAGGTACTTCCGCAGCTCGTCCGGTTCCCGCACCGTGGCCGACAGCCCGATCGCCGCGAGGCCGGGGCTCAGCCGGTGCAACCGCGCCAGCGCCAGGGACAGCAGGTCGCCGCGCTTCGAGGTCACCAGCGCGTGCAGCTCGTCGAGCACCACGCAGCGCAATCCGGAGAAGAATTCCGCCGCCTCGCGATGGGCGATCAGCAGCGCCAGCTGCTCGGGCGTGGTCAGCAGGATGTCCGGCGGCCGGCTGATCTGGCGGGTGCGCTTGTGGGCCGGGGTGTCGCCGGTGCGGGTCTCGACGCGCACCGGCAGCGCCATCTCGGCGATCGGCGCGTCCAGGTTGCGGGCGATGTCGACCGCGAGCGCCTTCAGGGGCGAGACGTAGAGGGTGTGGAGGCCCGCCGCCTTCCGCTGGGGGCCACGCTCGGCGAGGACCACGAGGCTCGGCAGGAAGCCGGCCAGCGTCTTGCCGGCCCCGGTCGGCGCCACCAGCAGGGCAGAGCGGCCGGCGCCGGCGATCCGCAGGAGATCGAGCTGGTGCGATCGGGGCGCCCAGCCGCGCCCGGCGAACCAGGCGCGGAACCGCTCCGGCAGGATCTCGGACGGGTCGCTCAGGCGAGCGCCATCAGGAAGCGGTCGATCAGCTCGAGCGCCCGCTCGCTCATCGGGCTCGGGTAGCGGGCGAAGACGTGGCAGCCGCCGGGATAGATCGCCGTGTGGCCGCCATTGCCCGCCGCCGCCCAGCGCGCCGACATGTACAGCGTGTCGTCGAGGAGTGGGTCGGCGGTGCCGATGGTGAACAGGGCCGGCGGCAGACCCTTCAGGTCGGCGTAGATCGGCGACACGTCCGGCCGGCGCCGGTCGATGCCCTCCCGGACGTAGCCGTCGGCGAACTTGGTCAGGTCGCGGGTGTTCACGACCAGCCGCTCCTCGCCCCAGTTCCGCACCGATGGAGTGAGACCGAGATCGAAGAAGCCGGCGTTGAGGTTGGCGCCCCGGAAGGCCCGCGGCAGGTTGTGCTTGTCGCGCAGCCGCAGCAGCACCATCACGGCGAGGTGCGCCCCCACCGACTCGCCGCCGATGGTCAGCGCGTGGATGCCGAACTCGGTCTTGCCCGGACCGGCCAGCCACAGGGCCGCCGCCTCGCAGTCGAGCAGCGCCGCCGGATACGGGTGCTCGGGGGCGAGGCGGTACTCGACCGACAGGGCGACGAAGCCGCAGGTGTCGGCGATGCGCTCCAGCCAGGGATCCTGCTCGTCGGCGGAGCCCCAGACCCAGCCGCCGCGGTGGATGTGCAGGTAGGCGCCGCGCAGCTTCGTGCCGGGCTTGGGCCGGACGACGCGGAGCTTGAGCGGGCCGCCGGGCCCGTCGATCGTCAGCCACTCGGCCCGGGCGCTGTGCGGCATGGCGGGCGCCGCCTTGGTGCCCAGACGGCGCCGCTCGCGCACCTCGGCGATCGGCAGCGACCAGGGATCGGGCAGCGCGGCGTGCGCCGAGACGATCTCGGCATTGAGCCGGAGCGTCTCGGGATCGATCGTCGCCGGGTCGAACAGGGCGTGGTCGATCATCGTGCGTATGGTCCCGTCGGCACTCAGAGCCTCTCACACCAATTCCCGATTCCCGGGAGTTCTCCCTTTGGCCGAGGCCGCGCCGCGAGAGTCCCGCGGCGTAGTCCACCCCGTCCGGCATCTTGGCGCGCGCGACGCCGCTTGCCATCTGCACGGCGCGCGAGAAACCCGCCAACGCCTGATCCGCGCTCGAGTTTCGACGCGGTGTGGTGTGCCGGTCACGGTTCCGCCCGCTTCGTCGCCGATCCGAGGGCCCTGAGGCTTCACGAGGACGCAATGCTCGTCGATCACGACCGGCGCCGGCAAGGCTATCAGCAGGGCGCCCCGCCAAACGCCCCCTATGGCGCGGACAGCTACCGGTCGCGCCCCTCCGCCCTGCGGCGGTTCCTCGGCGGCTCGCCGGCCGGCGTGTTCCTGCGGCTCCTGTTCCTGTCGGTGCTGGTCGGCGCCTTCATGTCGATGCTCGGCCTGACGCCGGGGCGGCTGTTCTGGCACGTCTACGATTCGGCGCGGGCGCTGGTGGAGGTCGGGCTCGCCTCGCTCCACGATTTCGGCGGCTGGATCGTCGCCGGGGCGATCGTCGTCGTGCCGCTCTGGCTGATCGCGCGCCTCTTCGCCGTTTCCCGCTGACGGGGTCCGGGGCCGATCCGGCACGGTCGCGCCCCGACGTCCCAGCGCGCCGCGGGTTCGGGCAGATCGGCCGCCCGCCACCGCAACCCGCCGATGCGATCGGAGCGCTTTTCGCGGGCGGCGCGTCTCCGTAGCGTGCGGCATGATGCACACCGTCGCCAGCCCGGCCCGCCCGACGAACCGCCGCGTCCTGGCCCTGGCGCTGCCCATGACGATCGCCAACGTCACGACACCGATGCTCGGCTTCATCGGGGCGGCGGTGATCGGGCGGCTTGGCGACGCGGCGCTGCTCGGGGCCATCGCCCTCGGCGCGGTGATCTTCGACGCAATCTTCTGGTCGTTCGGGGCGCTCCGCATGGCGACCGCCGGCCTGACCGCGCAGGCGGTCGGAGGGCGCGACGACGCTGAGGTCGAACGCATCCTGGCGCGGGCGCTGGCGGCGGGCGCCCTGATCGGGCTCGTCCTGGTAGCCCTGCAGGGGCCCCTCGCGCAGCTCGCCCTCGCGATCAGCGGGGCGAGCGCGGCGGTC
Source organism: Methylobacterium oryzae (assembly GCF_021398735.1). Classification (NCBI taxonomy): domain Bacteria; kingdom Pseudomonadati; phylum Pseudomonadota; class Alphaproteobacteria; order Hyphomicrobiales; family Methylobacteriaceae; genus Methylobacterium; species Methylobacterium oryzae. The sequence continues at coordinate 4,376,232 of NZ_CP090349.1, read as the reverse complement.
ATCGCCGGTCTCGCGACCTACTTCCACATCCGCATCCTGTCCGCGCCCTTCGTGCTGGCGAGCTACGGCGTGCTCGGCTCGGTCCTGGGCCGCGGGCGCACCGATCTCGGCTTGCTGCTGCAGATCGCCATCAACCTGACCAACGTCGCGCTGACGCTCATTCTGGTCCTGGGCTTCGGCCTGGGCCTCGCCGGCGCGGCGCTGGCAACCCTCGGCGCCGAGGCGCTCGGGCTCGGGCTCGGGCTGATACTCCTGGCGCGGCTCGGCTCCCGGCCCTTCCGGGTGCCGCTGCGCGACCTCCGCGACGCCGCGGCGCTCCGCCGGACGCTCAGCGTCAACGGCGACGTCATCCTGCGGACGCTCGCGCTGATCACCGGCATCGTGCTGTTCTCGGCGCTCGGCGCCCGGCAGGGCGACGTGGTCCTGGCCGCGAACTCGGTCCTGTGGAATCTGTTCCTGATCGGCGGTTTCTTCCTCGACGGCTTCGCCACGGCGGCCGAGACCCTGTGCGGCCAGGCCGTCGGCGCCCGGGACCGGGAGGCGTTCGACGCGGCCGCCACACTGAGCCTGCGCTGGTGCCTCGGCTTCGGCCTCGCGGTCAGCCTGGTGTCTCTGGCGGGCGGCCCGGCCTTCATCGATGCCGTGACCACGAACGGTCCGGTCCGCGAGGCGGCCCGGTCCTACCTCGTCCTCGCCGCCCTGGCGCCGCTCGCCGCCGCGGCGCCCTTCGCGTATGACGGGATCTATATCGGCGCGACCTGGACGCGGGCGATGCGCAACCTGATGGTGTGCGCGCTCGCCGCCTACTGCGCGATCCTCGCGCTCGTCGAGAGCCTGGGCTTCGGCAATACCGGGCTGTGGCTGGCCTTCGTGAGCTTCCTGGGCGCCCGGGGCCTCGGACAGGCGATCGCGTTCCCGCGCCTCGCCCGGGACACGTTCCGGACGCCGGCCGCGGCCGCCCTCGAACCGGCGGCCTAGGCGGCAGCCGCGCGCGACCTCGAGGCGTGCTAGCGCGGATCCTTCCAGGTGGTGGGCTGGGCCGGCGGCGCGGCGCGGGCCACGGAGCCGGTGGTCCGCGGTACGGCGGCCTCCGCCCGCCGCGGGTACGACCGGCGCGGGGCCGCGTAGCCGTAGCGGCGTCCCCGGCGGACGTGCCGGCGCCCGCGCTCCGACGAGTTCCCCACGAAGCCGCCGACCACGGCCCCCGCGACGGCGCCGATCGGGCCGCCGACCAGCGCCCCCGCGACCGCGCCGGAGCCGACGCCGAGGGTGGTCCGGCTCTGGGCCCGGGCCGCCTCAGGTGCCGCCAATGTTCCGAGCAAGGCGAGGGTGACCAAGACTTTGCGCATCGTAGAGATCCCGGACTTCGAGAATTGGTTTCGTCCGGCCTTTAAGCGGCGGAACATGACCAAACCGCGGCTTCGATCTGCGGAGAGACGGCGCGGTATCAAACCGCGCGGGGACTCACCCGCCCCGACCTTTAGGGTGTGGCGCGGCCGGGTTCGTGCTTTAGGGTGCAGCGCAACGACGGGAGGCCGCGCGACGGCCCAGGAGGGAGAAGCCGATGGCCACGACCACCGATCTGCGCCTGCGCCGCAGCGTGCTCTACATGCCCGGCTCGAACCAGCGGGCGCTCGACAAGGCCAAGTCCCTGCCGGTGGACAGCATCATCCTCGACCTCGAGGACGCCGTCGGCCCGGAGGAGAAGGAGCTCGCCCGCGATCAGGTCTGCGCCGCGGTGAAGAGCGGCGCCTACGGCAGCCGCGAGCTGGTCATCCGGGTCAACGCCCCGCAGACCCCGTGGGGCGAGGCGGATCTCCACGCCGCCATCGAGGCCGAGCCCGACGCGATTCTGATGCCGAAGGTCTCGTCCCCCGCCGTGCTGGAGAGCATCGCCGACCGGCTCGAATCCCTCGACGCGCCGGACGGCATCGCGATCTGGGCGATGATCGAGACTCCGGCCTCGATCCTCAATATCCAGGAGATCGCCCGGGCGAAGCGCGACCCGCGCAACCGGCTGACCTGCCTCGTGCTCGGCACCAACGACCTCGCCAAGGACACCTGGGCCAAGATCGTCCCCGGCCGCGTGCCGATGCTGCCCTGGATGATGATGGCGCTGGCCGCCGCGCGGGCGGAGGGGCTCGCGATCCTCGACGGCGTCTACAACGACATCGCCGACACAGAGGGCTGCCGCGACGAGTGCCGGCAGGCCCGGGACCTGGGCTTCGACGGCAAGACCCTGATCCACCCGACGCAGCTGGAGCCGGCCAACACGTCCTTCGCTCCGACAGAGGAGGAGGTGCGCCGGGCCAAGCTGGTGATCGAGGCGTTCGAGCGCCCGGAATACGCCAAGCGCGGCGCGATCAAGCTGGAGGGCCGGCTCTACGAGCGGCAGCATCTCGGCGTGAACCGGCGGGCGGTCACCTGGGCCGAGGCGATCAAGGCGAAGGGGTTCTGAGCGCGTCCGTCCCCGCCGGAGCGAAGCGATCCAGGGCAGCGCCACGCCCGAGTCTGTCGCGGTCCCTGGGTTACTTCGCTACGCGCGTGATGACGGCACCGACGGCCCTGAATCGGCGGTGGTGTAGCGCGTCCGCTGGGTGCGCCCGTCGCGGGCCGTGACGGCGACGAGGCCCGCCTCGTCCAGGCCCGAGAGGGCGCGCAGCACCAGGGCGTGCTCCACCCCGAAGGTGCGGGCGAAGGCGCGGCTGTCGCCCGGCAGGCCGAGGTCGAGCGCCGCCAGGAGGCCCGCCGCCAGCGGGTCGAGATCCGGGCGGGCGGCCGAAACCTGGTCGAGGGCGGCGACGAACGCCGCCTCGTCGGGCTCCGCGCTCACGCGGCCGCGCGCGCCTGCAGGGTGACCAGCACCGACTTGGAGGTCGGCGTGTCGCTCTTCTCGCCGTAGGTCGAGAGCGGCACGAGCACGTTCAGCTCCGGATAGTAGCCGGCCAGCGCGCCCCGCGGCATGTCGAAGGGCACGAGGCGGAAATCCTCCGCCCGGCGGGTGATGCCGTCGTCGTGCGTGCCGACGACGTCGACCCGGTCGCCGAGCCGGTCGCGGATCTCCGCGAGGTCGTCCGGGTGGGCGAAGATCACGCGGCGCTCGCCGTAGACGCCGCGGTAGCGGTCATCCAGGCCGTAGATCGTCGTGTTGTACTGGTCGTGGCTGCGGAAGGTCTGCAGCACGAACGTGTCGCGGGTCTTTCGCGCGGCCTGGTGCTCGGTCTCGGCCGGCAGGGCGTCGGCCGAGAAGGTGGCCCGGCCGGTGGCGGTCTCGAACACCCGCTCGGCGGCGAGGTTGCGCAGCATGAAGCCGCGCGGCTTGCGCACCCGGGTGTTGTAGCCGGTGAAGCCCGGGATCGTGGCGGCGATCGCCTCGCGGATCCGGTCGTAATCGGCGGCGAACCCGGCCCAGTCGATGGCGGCGGAGCCGACGGTCGCCTGCGCCATGCCGGCGATGATGGCGATCTCGGAGCGCAGCTCCTTGGAGGCCGGCTTGTTGATGCCGCCCGACCCGTGGACCATGCTCATCGAATCCTCGACGGTCACGATCTGGATCTTGCCCTCGGCGCCCCGGTCGATCTCGGTTCGGCCCAGGCAGGGCAGCAGGTAGCCGACCGCGCCCGGCACGAGGTGGGCGTGGTTGAGCTTGGTGGCGATGTGCACGGTGAGCCGGCACGAGGCCAGCGCCTGCGCCACGACCGGCGTATCGGGCGTCGCCCGCAGGAAGTTGCCGCCGAGCCCGATGAAGGCCTTCGCGGTGCCGTCACGCATGGCCCGGATCGCCGCCAGGACGTTGTGGCCGTGCCGGCGCGGCATGGCGAGGCCGAAATGCTGCTCCAGGGAGTCCAGGAAGGCTGCGGACGGGCGCTCGTTGATGCCGACCGTGCGGTCGCCCTGCACGTTGGAATGGCCGCGTACCGGGCAGAGGCCCGCGCCGGCCCGGCCGATATGGCCGCGCAGGAACAGCAGGTTGGCGATCTCCCGGATCGTCGCCACCGAGTGGCGGTGCTGGGTCACGCCCATGGCCCAGGTCGCGATGACCCGCTGGGCGCCGAGGTAGACGTCCGCCATCGCGGCGATCTCGTCCATGGTCAGGCCCGACTGGTCGAGGATCGCGTCCCAGGACGTCGCCTCGACGGCGGCGCGGTAGGCCTCCAGCCCGGCGGTGTGGTGCTCGAGGAAGGCGCGGTCGAGGAGCGAGGGCCGGCCGGCCGCCAGCGCCTCGGCGTCGCGGGCGAACACGACCTTGGCGATGCCCCGGAAGGCCGCCATGTCGCCGCCCGAGCGCGGCTGCAGGTAGTGGCTGGCGATGGGGCGGCTGGCGCCGCGCAGCATCTCGACGGTGTTCTGGGGGTCGGCGAAGCGCTCCAAGCCGCGCTCCCGGACCGGGTTCAGAACCACGACCTTGGCGCCGCGCTCGGCGGCCCGGCGCAGGTCGCCGAGCATCCGCGGGTGGTTGGTGCCGGGATTCTGGCCGACGCAGAAGATCGCGTCCGCCTTCTCGAAATCCTCCAGCAGGACCGTGCCCTTGCCGATGCCGATCGCGTCGATCAGGGCGACGCCGCTCGCCTCGTGGCACATGTTCGAGCAGTCGGGGAAGTTGTTGGTTCCGTAGGCGCGGGCGAAGAGCTGGTACAGGTACGCCGCCTCGTTGGAGGCGCGGCCCGAGGTGTAGAATTCGGCCTGGTCCGGATGGTCGAGCCCGCGCAGGGTCGCGCCGATCTCCGCGAAGGCCTCGTCCCAGCTCACCGGCAGGTAGCGGTCGCTCGCAGCGTCGTAGCGCATCGGGTGCGTCAGGCGGCCCTGGCCCTCCAGGGCGTAGTCGCTCCAGGTGCGCAGCTCGGTCAGGGTGTGCTTGGCGAAGAAGGACGGCTTCGTGCGCTTGTCGGTCGCCTCCCAGGAGACCGCCTTCACGCCGTTCTCGCAGAACTCGAAGGACGAGCCGTGCTCCGGGTCGCCCCAGGCGCAGCCGGGGCAGTCGAACCCGTCGGGCTGGTTCGCCTTCAGCAGCGCGCGGGCGCCGGTGAGGGGTGCGCGGCTGCCGAGCAGGTGCTTGCCGCAGCTCTTCAGAGCACCCCAGCCGCCGGCGGCGGAGGAGCGCTTGGTGGACCCTTCAGACTGGGCCATGAACCGTCCTGGATTGGCTGACGCGATGTGTCTCGCAACCGCGAGATAAGCGCCTCTCCGACCCCCTCACAATGGCGTGCCGGCGCAGGCCCCTCATGCATGGGGCACAGGCTAAGCTCCCGCTGTGCAAAGCCTTTCTAAACTGCGACCCGAAAAAAATTGTCTGGCGCGGCGCCGCGACGGGCTCGCCCGCGCCGGCTCAGACCCCGCGGGCGAGGTCGGCGGCGTCGCGCCCGACGACCTGCCGGAGCGAGGCGATGCCGGCCTCGCTCATGCGCCGCAGGAGCCCGTCCTTGATGCGCCCGACGAGGCCCGGCCCCTCGTAGACCAGCGCCGAGTAGAGCTGCACGAGGCTCGCCCCGGCCCGGATCTTGGTCCAGGCCGCCTCGGCCGAATCCACGCCGCCGACCCCGATGAGCGGCAGCGCGTCCCCGACGCGCAGGCGCGTCTGGGCGAGCATCCGCGTCGCCGGGCCGAAGAGCGGCCGCCCCGAGAGGCCGCCCGTCTCCCGCGCGAGACCCTGCTCGCGCAGGCTCGCCGGGCGGGCCACCGTGGTGTTGGACACCACGAGGGCCTGGACCCCGCGCCGCTGCGCCGTCGCGCAGACCGCGTCGAGGGCGTCCAGCGCCATGTCGGGGGCGATCTTGAGGAGGATCGCCGCACCGGCGCCTGCCGCGTCCCGGGCCTCGACCGTGCGGGCGAGCAGCTCGTCGAGGAAGGCCTCACCCTGGAGGTCGCGCAGGCCCGGCGTGTTGGGGGAGGAAACGTTGACCGTGACGAAGTCGACGAGCGGCGCGAGGGCTGCGGTGCAGGCGGCGTAGTCGGCGAGGCGGTCGGCGGATTCCTTGTTCGCGCCGATGTTGACGCCGACGATGCCGGGCCGCCCCCTCCGGGCGCGCAGACGGTCGGCCACCACCTCCAGCCCCTCGCTGTTGAGGCCGAAGCGGTTGATCACGGCGCGGTCGTCGGGGAGGCGGAAGACCCGCGGCCGCGGGTTGCCGGGCTGGGGCCGCGGCACGACCCCGCCGACCTCGACGAAGCCGAAGCCGAGGCCCAGCAGCGCGTCGGGAACGCGCGCGCCCTTGTCGAAGCCGGCCGCGAGGCCGACCGGGTTGGGGAAGCGGCGGCCGAGCAGGTCGACGGCGAGGCGCGGGTCGTCCGCCGGCCGCGGCCCCGCAGGCAGGAGCGCCAGGGCGGCGAGGGTCAGGTCGTGCGCGCGCTCCGCGTCGAGGCGGTGCAGCAGCGGTCTGACGAGGGGGAAGGCGGCCGCGATCATGCCGGCAGGATCCCGGCCGGGAAGGCGTGCCGGCCGTCGGCGCCCAGCGGCATATCGTCCACCGCGACCACGGCGGACAGCGGCAGCGGGCCGTAGAGGTGCGGGAACAGGTCGCCGCCGCGAGAGGGCTCGTAGCGCAGGCCGTCGCCGAGGGCGTCGGCCTCGACCGCGACGAGGAGCAGGTCGTCCTGCCCGGCGAAGTGCCGGGCCGCCGTCTCGGCGACCTGGGCGGCCGTCGAGAAATGGATGAAGCCGTCCTGATGATCGATCGGGGCGCCCGTGAACCGGCCCGCGGCCTCAGCCTCGCGCCACAGAGGGCGCGGACAGATCTTGTAGATGAGCGGCATCGAAGCTCCCCGGAGACGACGCTGCGATAGAGGCGCGGGGCCGCGGCGGCAACCGCGCCGCGCCCCGCCCGATTCGAGGAGCGATTGCAATCTGCCGCCCGTAGTTCTACTTTCCTACGACTAGGCTGGACGTCACACAGTCCCGTCCGGACCGGCAGAGCGGATCCGGAAAGCAGATTGTCAAGTATCTCCGCGCGTACCCGGCGGGTGTCGAACGGACCCGGCGGGCGAACCGTCTCCGTGCCTCCGAGGCAGCCGGATCCCGGCTGGTGAGACGGGGGTGCCGGCCCGCTCAGGCTGAGCTTCCGAGCCCGCTATGCTGTCGCACGAGCAGATCTGGAACGCCATCGACCGGCTCGCAGAGCGCCACGGCTACTCGGCCTCGGGCCTCGCCCGCCGCGCCGGCCTCGACGCGACCAGCTTCAACCGGTCGAAGCGCGTGGGCGCCGACGGCCGCAAGCGCTGGCCGTCCACCGAATCCGTGTCGAAGGTCCTGGCCGCCACAGGCTCGAGCCTCGACGAGTTCCTGCGGCTCATCGAGGCCCGCGAGATCCCCGCCCGCACGATGGTGCCGCTGATCGGCCTGACCCAGGCCGGGGCCGGCCGCCTGTTCACCGACGAGGGCATGCCCACCGGGGGCGCCGGCTGGGAGGAGATCGAGTTTCCGGATCTCGGCGAGGAGCGGGCCTTTGCGCTGGAGATCCAGGGCGATTCCATGCTGCCGCTGTTCCGGGACGGCGACGTCCTGATCGTGTCGCCGACGGCCAGCGTGCGCAAGGGCGACCGCGTCGTGGTCCGCCTGCACGGCGGCGAGGTCCTGGCCAAGGAGCTGCGGCGGCGTACCGCCCGGACCGTGGAACTGGCCTCCCTGAACCCCGAGCACGAGGACCGGGTCCTCAATCTCGGCGAGGTGGCCTGGATGGCCCGGGTGATGTGGGTGCGCCAGTAGGCGGTGCCCGGACGGGTCGGCACGCCGATCGACGCGCGGATCCACCCGCGGATCCACGCTTGGCCGTGAGGCCGTTCATCGCTATCGCTGGCCCGTCGCGGACCTTCCGCATCCGCTGAGCGCGAACGCAGCATGGCGCAGCCCGGGACGGATCACAGCGCGGCCGAAGGCGGGTCGCTGGCGGACGAGGCCCGCGCGCTCCTCGACGCGCTGCCGACGCCCAGCCTGGTGCTCGATCCGCAGGGCCGTGTCCGCCACGCCAATCCCGCCCTGGAGCGGATCGCCGGCTACCCGGCGGAGCGGCTCGTCGCGCAGGGACTCGACCTGATCCTGGCGCAGCGCACGGCGCCCCTCGACCCCGCCGGCACCGAGCCTCAGGAATTCCTGGCCAGCCGCGCGGACGGGACGAGCTTCTGGGCCCGCCTGGAGACGGCGGCCCTGCCCGGAACCCCGTTCCGCATCGGCCAGATCCGCGACGAGACGGCCCGGCGCGAGGCCGAGGGCGCGCTCGCGCTCTCCCGCCAGCGCGAGGCGCTGGGACTCCTGACCAACAGCGTCGCCCACGAGTTCAACAACTTCCTGCAGATCCTGATCGGCTACATCGACGGCCTCAAGCGGCGGCTCGGGGACCGGCAGGAGCCGTTCGTCCAGCGGGCGATCGCCCGCTCGGCCGACGCCACCGAGCGCGCGGCGATCCTGACCCGGCACCTGCTCGCCTACTCACGCCGCATCGCGCCGGACGTCCGGTCGGTCGACCTCGACGCCATCGTGGCCGACCTCGCCGCCCGCCTCGAGCCCGACCTGCCGCCCGGGATCCGCCTCACCGTGGCGGCGACGCCGGGCCTGCCGCGGGCGATCAGCAATCCCACGCAGATCGAGTTCGCCCTGCGGCATCTCGTCGCCAATGCCTGCGAGGCGATGCCGTCGGGCGGGACGCTGACCCTGTCGACCTTCCGGGTGGATCCCGGCGACCGCTCCCTGCAGCAGCCGGGCCAGGGGAGCGTCGGGATCGCGGTCGGCGACACCGGGCAGGGCATGTCGCCCGAGATGCTCGCCCGGGCCCTGGCCCCGTTCCAGACCAGCCACGAGGCCGGGCGCGGCGCGGGCCTCGCGATCGTCCACGGCCTCATGAAGCGGCAGAACGGGACCATCACCCTCGACAGCCGCAGCGGGGAGGGGACGCAGGTGCGCCTCTCCTTCCCGGCCGCCCCGGAGCGCACGCTCCACTAGAGCCGTGCCATTCACGCGATGGGCGCGACGGGCGGGCTCGGAATGCGCAGCACCGATCCGGTGGAAAACGTCGCCCGGGCGACGGCGGCCAGGACTAAAACCGCTGCCCGACCGTTCCCATATCGTCACTGGCGCTCCGCGCCACCCGGTTCTCGTCCTCTGAGGCGTGTACATGTTTACTGAGATTTCGCGCCGCCGGCGTGTGGCCGCCCTCCTGGCGCTGGCCGCTGCGCTGACCGTCGCGGCACCCGTCGTGGAAGCCCGTCCGGGCGGCGGCGGGTCCGTCGGGTCCCGCGGCTCGCGCACCTACACGGCGCCCTCCGCCACGCCGACCGCCCCCGGCGGCGGCACGACGATGCAGCGCTCGCAGACCGCGCCTTCGCCCGGCATGGGCAGCCCCGGCATGCAGGCCCCGGCCGCGCCCGGTCGCCGCTTCGGCGGCGGCTTCTTCGCGGGCCTGCTCGGCGCCGGCCTGATCGGCGCGCTGCTCGGCGGCGGCTTCTTCGGCGGCCTCGGCGGCCTCGCCTCGATGATCGGCCTGCTGTTCCAGGTCGGTCTCGTCGTGCTCGTGGTGATGCTGGCCCTGCGGTTCTTCCGCCGCCGGAACGAGCCGGCCGGCGCCGGCGCGCCCTACGTCCGCTCGTCGCTCGACGATCAGCCGGGCGCCCGCGGCCCGATGGGTGGCGCTTCGGGCGGCGCTCCGGGCGGCCCGGCTCCCGGCGGCATGTTCGGCGGTGGGCAGCGCCCGCCGCAGACGCGCCCGGTGCAGATCGGCCCGGCCGATTACCAGGCCTTCGAGCGCCTGCTCGGCGACATCCAGGACGCCTACTCGCGCGAGGATCGGGTGACCCTGGGCAACCTGTCGACGCCCGAGATGGTCAGCTACTTCGACGAGGAGCTGCGCGGCAACGCCTCCCGCGGCGTGGTGAACAAGATCTCGGACGTGAAGCTGCTGCAGGGCGACCTCGCGGAGGCCTGGGGCGAGGACCGCACCGACTACGCGACCGTGGCCATGCGCTACGCCCTCAAGGACGTGATGATCGAGCGGTCGAGCGGCCGCGTCGTCTCCACGGACTCGTCCGAGGCGACGGAGCTCTGGACGTTCCTGCGCCAGCCCGGCCGCGGCTGGGTGCTCTCGGCGATCCAGCAGACCCGCTGACCCGGCAGCGCTCCGGCCTCCGGGCCGGAGCCACGGCTCTCCGTCAGGCCGGCGTCCTCACCGGGGCGCCGGCCTTTCTGTGCGCGTCCCACCGATTGGCGAGATCGACGAACCCGGACACCGGGATCTCCTCGGCGCGCGCGGTCTCGGACAGGCCGGCGGCGGCCAGCAGGGCGCCGGCCTCGGGCGTCAAGGCCTTGAGGCTCTGGCGCAACATCTTCCGCCGCTGGCCGAAGGCCGCCCGGGTGACGGCTTCGAGCGCGCCGGCGCGGCAGGGCAGGGGCTGGGCGCGCGGCACCAGCCGGACCACGCTCGAGGTCACCTTGGGTGGCGGCACGAAGGCCGAGGGGCTGACGTCGAACAGGATCTCGGCCTCCGTGCGCCAGCCGCAGAGGACGCCGAGCCGGCCGTAATCGGCCCGCTCCTCCGGGCCGGCGACGATCCGCTCGGCGACCTCCCGCTGGAACATCAGCACGGCGAGGTCCCACCAGGGCGGCCAGACCTCGCCGTCGAGCCAGCCGGTGAGCAGGGCGGTCCCGACATTGTAGGGCAGGTTGGCGACGATCCGCGCCGGCGCCTCGCCCACCAGCGGCCGCGGGTCGAAGGCGAGGGCGTCGGCGTCGACCACCTCGAGCCGGCCGGGATAGTGGGCGGCGATCTCGGCGAGGGCCGGCAGGGCGCGCGGGTCGCGCTCGATCGCCACGACGCGGGCGGCGCCCTCGGCGAGGAGCGCGCGGGTCAAGCCCCCCGGGCCCGGCCCGACCTCCACCACGGTCACCCCCGCGAGCGGACCGGCCGCCCGGGCGATCCGGCCGGTCAGGTTGAGGTCGTAGAGGAAGTTCTGGCCGAGCGCCTTCTTCGGCTCCAGGCCGTGGCGGGCGACGACCTCGCGCAGCGGGGGAAGACCGTCCCCGGCGCTCATGCTGGCTGCCTCACAGCTCGTCCTCGGGATCGAAGTGGCAGGCGCCGACGGGCCGGGGACGGCCGGCATAGACGCTGAACGGGATGATCTCGGCCCCGGCGGGGGCCTCGCTCCGCGCCGCCGCGTTGGCGGCCAGCCGGTCGGCGAGGCGCAGGGCCGCCACGAGGCTGTCCGGCCGGGCGACGCCCTGGCCGGCGATGTCGAAGGCCGTCCCGTGGTCCGGCGAGGTGCGCACGAAGGGCAGGCCGAGGGTGACGTTCACGCCGTCGTCGAACGCGATCGTCTTGATCGGGATCAGGGCCTGATCGTGCGTGGGCGCGAGGGCGACGTCGTAGGTCTCGCGGGCGCGGGCGTGGAACAGGGTGTCGGCGGGGAGCGGCCCGCGGATGTCGATGCCCCGCGACCGCAGACGCGCCACCGCGGGGGCGAGGACGTCGCGGTCCTCGCGGCCGATCGTTCCGGCCTCGCCCGCGTGCGGGTTCAGGCCGGCGAGGACGAGGCGCGGCTCGGGCAGGCCGAACCGCTCCCGCAGGTCCCGAGCGACGATCGCGGCGGTCTCCTCGACGAGTTCCTGGGTGAGCAGGTCCGGCACGTCCCTCAGCGGCACGTGGATCGTCACCGGCACGACCGAGAGGCCGGCGCTCCAGATCATCATCACCGGCCGGGGCGGCGTCACGCCGGGCGGCACCGCGAGGGCGGCCAGGAACTCGGTGTGCCCGGGATGGGCGAAGCCCGTTCGGGTCAGCACGAACTTGGCGATCGGGTTGGTCACCACCGCGCTCGCACGCCCGGCCTTCACGAACTCCACCGCCGCGGTGATCGACTCGATGGTCGCGCCGGCGTTGCCGGAATCGGGGACGCCGGGATCGGCCGCGACGCGGGCGCCGCTCGGCAAGGGCACCACGGGGAGCGCGCGCGGAAATACCTCGGCGGCCGTCTCGGGATCGACCTCCGCCACCGGGACGGGGCGGTCGAGGCGGTGGGCGAGGCGCTCGACGAAGTCGGGATCGGCCACCAAGAAGAACGGCGGCAGCGGATCCGCCCCGCCGCGCCCGAGCCACGCGCTGAGCGCCAGCTCCGGTCCGATGCCGGCGGGATCTCCGAGGGTGAGGGCGAGGGGCGGCATGGGCGCTCTATAGCGCCCGCGCGGCGCGGGCGCATCCTCGGCGGCTCAGACCGAGCGGCGGGATCGCGGCGGGCGACGCGCCGGATCGGCGCGCCGCCGGTCCCGGTTCCTCAGCGGATCGAGGCGATGCCGTCGGCGGTGGTGGCGGTCCCGACGTTCTGGCGCAGGTCGGCCTCGCCCAGGGTCTTCAGCTCGACCCGAAGCAGCACCGTCTGGTTGCGCTCGCGGACGCCCGTCGCGGTCGCGATCGGCGAGTTGATGTAGTTCAGCGAGACGGTGGTGCACTCGTCCTGGTAGCCGCCGCCGAAGCTCGCGCCCGACAGGTAGAAGCGGCCCGGATTCTGGTAGATCGGCACCGTCCCGATCGGGTTCGCCAGGTACGAGCTCAGCGCGTCCGTGTAGGTGTTGCGCACGTCGAGGTAGTGGGTCAGGTCGACGAGCAGCGAGCCCGACACAAACCAGTTCGGCGTGATGTTGTAGGTCGCGGTGGCGGTGATGCCCTCGCGGTAGTGGCTGTAGCCCAGCAGAGGCTGCGCCTCGTAGTACGAGTAGAAGGCCGAGACGGTGAGCGGCAGGAACGGCGCGAACCGCGCCGTCGCGCCGGTCTCGAACCGCGCCACGTGGAAGTCGGACTGGTTGAACCGGGCCCGGCTGATGAACGTGATGTTCTGGTTCGGCGAGACCTGGAAACGCCCGACGAAGTCCGAGCGCTGCGTCTCGAGCCCCGAATCGAGGCCGGTGTTGGCGATGTCGCCGCGGCGGAACGAGTTGACGCCCGCGAGCTGGATGGACTCGCCGAACAGGACGTTCGCGTACCAGCCGGACGGGGTCACGACCGAGTACTGGCCGCCGAGATTGGTGCGCACGCCGCCCTCGACCCGGTCGTAGCCCGAGAATTTGTCCCACTCGAACAGCGAGGTGTCGTCGAAGACGAGGCTCTGCGCGTCCTCGTTCGGCAGGCGGCCGATCCGGGTCTCCGACGGGCGCGCGATGATCTGGCCGATCGGCTCCAGGGTGTGGACGCCGAGGGCGCCGAAATTGGCGACGAACGGGTAGCGGTAGTCGAGGCCGATCGCCGGCATGACCCGCCCGGCAAAGCCCTGATCGACGTGCGCGACCTGCGGGACGAGGTCATTCTGGTAGCCCGAGAAGCTCGTGCTGTTGAAGAACGCGTCCGTGCGCAGGTACGCGAAGGGCGTGAATTTCTGGCCCAGATCGTCGATGAAGCTGCGGCGCCAGGACAGCTCCGCGGAGGCGCGGGTGTTCGTGCCGGCGAGCCCGTCGATGGCGCACAGGCCGCGCTGGAAGACCGTGCAGGTCTGGTACAGCGGGAAGCTGACGCCGTTGACGCTCGGCGAGAACAGGTAGCTCGAGGTCCGCGGCAGGCCCTGGTACTGCGTGGTCTCGCGGGTCAGGCTGGTGATGTTCGCCTGGAAGCGCACCTCGCCGCCGATCTCCGATGGGCCGTTGATCCGCTTGTCGTAGTCGATCACCGGCGCCACGATCGGCTGCTGCTTCTGCCAGTCGAAGCTCGACAGACCCTTGAAGTAGTAGCCCCGCGCCTCGAACCACGAGCGGTCGCCCTGGCCGATCAGGAAGGCCGTCGAGGTGGCCTCACGGAAATAGTCCGTGGTGATGTTCTGGTTGCGGATCCGGTAATTGTCGAGGAACCACTTGTCGGTCACGCCGACGAGGTCCCAGCCCGTGCGCCAGCGCGGGTTGATGTAGAACCGGCCCTGCGATTCGACGGAGCCGCGGAAGTCGCGCTCGCCGGCGCCGAGGGGGCTCGGCAGGAACGCCGAGGGCGTCGTCTGCGAGATGCCCGACAGGCGGATGTTGTAGAAGCCGTTGTCGATCCGCTGGCGGAACTCGCCCTGCGCGAGCAGGCCCTGGCGGCTGAGCAGGGTCGGCGTCAGCGTCAGGTCGTAATTCGGCGCGAGGTTGATGAAGTACGGGAGCGACACGCCGTTGCCGAGCGCGGTCGTCGTGACGAAGCGCGGCGTCAGGAAGCCGGTCTTGCGCTTCACCGTCGGGTCCGGCGCCTCGAAATACGGCAGGTAGGCCACCGGGATGCCGGCGATCTCGAGCGTCGAGTCGTCGAAGTAGACCGTGTGGGTCTCGTTGTCGTGGATGATCTTCTTCGCCTTGATCTGCCACAGCGGCGGCGTCTCAGGGTTGTCCTTGCACGGCTCGCAGGCCGTGTAGCTGCCGGACTCGAAGCTCGTCTGCTCGCCGTTCAGGCGCTCGGCCCGCGGCGCGGAGAAGCGGGTGCGCACCGTCTCGAACTTCCGCTGCACGGTCTGCTGCCCGCGGAAGGCGTCGACGAAGCCGGTCTTGAAGTCGTCGGTGAGCTCCATGCGCGCGCCGGTCACGACGCCGCCGTCGGCCTCGGTGAGGCGGACATTGCCCTCGGCGAAGACCCGGCCGGAATTCCGGTCGTAGCGCACGCGGTCGGCCTGCAGGGTCCGAGGGCCGTAATGCAGCTCGGCGTTGCCCCGGGCCGTCACGGTGCCGCGGTCGTTGTCGTAGATCAGCTCGTCGGCCTCGACGAGCAGCTTGTCGCCGGGCTTCCCGGCCGCGACGGCGGGCAGGCCCTGGGCATGGGCGGACAGGCCCCCGGCCAGCGGCGCGGCGAACGCCAGCGCGGCCCGGAAACCAGCCTTCCGCAGGATGTCGGCGACCTTACGCAACGCGCGTCCCAACCCCTGTGACGTCTGCCGCCACCAACCTCAACACCCGTCTCCCGTCCCGCGAAGGATCGCGGAAGTCAGCCGTCTTCCTGGTACAGAAGCGTGAGCGTACCGAGAAGACTGCCTACCACGGCCGGGAACCAGGCCGCCACCGGTGCGGCGACGAGTCCGGACGCTCCGAGCCCCTCCATGACCTGTCGGACCACGTAGAGGGCGAAGCCGGCCGCGACGCCACCGAGGACGAGTTTACCGACACCACCAAAGCGGAAGAACCGTAAGGAAACGGTTGCGGCGACGATGACCATGGCCACGAACAGCACCGGCCGCGCCCACAGGACATCGTACTGGAGACGGTAGCGGGTGGCGTCCAAACCGGCCCGCTCGGTCCGCGCGATGGTTGTGGGAAGTTGCCAGAAAGGCACAGATTCCGGGGGGGTGAACCCCTGACGCACCTGTCCGGGGTCGAGGTTCGAGGCGATCAGGTAGGTGTCGAACGACTCAGGCGGTGTGCCCTGTGTGAGAACGCGCACATCGGAGAGCTCCCAGTAGCCGTCGTGGAGCGTCGCGCGGGCCGCGACGAGCTGCTCGGCGAACTTGCCGGCGTCGTCGAAGGTGAAGACCGACACGCCCGCCAGGGTGGTCGTGCCCTCGATGGCGGTCTCGGCGCGCAGGATCGCCTCGCCGTCGAGGCCCTTCTGGCGGATCCAGAGGTCCTTGCCCGAACTCGCCTTGGTGGATTTGGCGAAGATCTTCGCCTCGATCTCGGTGGAGCGCTGCTTCAGCATCGCGGAGACCGGGTTGTAGACGCCGACCGCCAGCGCGCCGAGGGCGAGGGCCACGAAGAAGCCGGGCTGCAGGAACTGCCAGGCCGAGATCCCGGCCGCGCGGGCGACCACCAGTTCCAGCTTGCGCGAGAGCTGGAGCAGGGCCGCCATGGAGCCGAACAGGACCGCGAAGGGCAGGACGCCCTCCGCCACCGCGGGGGTGCGGTAGAGCGAGAGCTGCGCCATCAGGCCGGCGGACGCGCCCTGGGCCTCGCCGGCGCGGCGGAGCAGCTCGACGAAGTCGAGCGTGTAGACCAGCGCGAACACGGTGATGAAGACACCGAGCACCGTGCGGAGGAACCGGGCGGCGAAGTACCGCCCGAGAGTGGGACCGATCAGCATCATCGGGTTCAGGCCGCCGGCGCGAGGCGCGGGCCGCGGAACCGGCCGCGGACGGCGCGGGCCAGGGCGGCGTTGAAGGCGCGCACCCGAGGCCCGTAGAAGATGAGGAGGCTCGACAGGAGGATCGCGAGCAGCGGCACGCCGTAGACCGCCAGGACCGCCGCGGGGCTGCGCGCGGCGGCGCTGACCGCCGCGAAGCCACCGATGCGCAGCGCCACGACGGCGACGATCGCGCCGGCGATCGCGACGCCGCGCCCCTGCCGGGTCGTGCGGGGATCGCCCAGAGCCGCGAAGGCGATGAAGACCAGCGCCAGCGGGTAGAGGCAGGCGGAGAGTCGGTCGTGCAGCTCGGCGCGGAACCGGCCCTTCTGCAGCTTGTAGTAACCCTCCGTCGTGTCGGGGAACAGGAGCTGCGCCGTCGAGCGCTCGCGCGGCTTGTAGATCGTGTCGGAATCCGGGGGCGCGAAGGCCGCGAGGTCGATCGTGTAGCGCTCGAAGGTCAGGATCGAGGAATCGCGCGAGTCCTTCTGCTGCTGGTGGACGCTGCCGTTCTCCAGGATCAGGTAGCTCTGGCCGTCGACGTCGACCGCGTTGCCGCGCTCGGCGAGGTAGACCTTGGTCTTCCCGGCCTCGCGCCGGTCCTGGATGAACAGCCCCTTGAGGGTGCCGCCCGGCCCGCGCTCGCGGAAGTGGAAGGTGATGCCGTTGTCGAGCTGGGTGAACTGCCCTTCCTTGACGACGTTCGCGATGAAGTCGCCGCGCACCCGGGTGATCACGTCGCGCAGCTCCTGGAAGCTCGCGGGCATGACCACCACGACCAGGAATCCCACCAGGAAGCTGACGAACAGCGCCAGGGTGAGGAAGGGCCGCAGCAGCGAGCGCGGCGGCATCCCGGCCGCCGACATGACGATCAGCTCGGAATCGCCGTTCAGCTTGTTGAGCGCGTAGATCGTGCCGATGAACAGCGCCACGGGGGCGATGACGACGACGAGGGTCGGCAGCGACAGGCCGGTGACGAAGAGGAAGACCAGCAGCGTCTGGCCCTTGGCGGTCACGAGATCGAGCTCGCGCAGGGCCTGGGTCAGCCAGATGGTGCCCGTCAGCCCGATCAGGCAGGCGAGGGTGGCGCCCAGGGCGATCCGAAAGATGTAGCGCTCGATCTGCCTCATCGGCCCGGCAGTCCCGCTCGTCCTCTCGCGCCCTCGAGGCGGCAGGGACCCGACAAAAGGGGCGATTCCAGGGCTGTCACGCCGCGTTGCGTTCTCCGTCTCAGCGGCTACACAGGGCGGATCGCCCGCGCCTCGGCGCGCGGGTGCGTAGTACGGCTCCGGAATAACGGGCAGGGCGACGGGTATGGCGGACGGTATCGAGATCGGTTTCGGTCCCCTGGAGCAGAGCGGCCAGGGCCCCGGCGGATCCGGCGATCTCGTGGTCTTCGTCGGCGACGACCTGTCGCTCGGGTCGGCTGCCCGCGAGGCACTCGGCGCCTCCGGGACGGATCTCGTGGCCCGCGCCGCGGCCTCCGAGAAGTTCAAGGGCCGCTCGCTCAGCGCCCTGTCCCTGCCGGCCCCGGCGGGCGTCGGTGCCGACCGCCTCGTGGTCGTGGGCCTGGGCTCGGAGAAGGACCGGGCCAAGACCGACTGGCCGGCGCTCGGCGGCTTCACAGCCGGCAAGGTGGCGGGACGGACCGCCCGGGTCGTGCTCGACTGGCCGGGCGCGACGGTCACGGCGGCGCAGGCCGGCGAGTTCGCTCTCGGCGCGCGCCTGCGGACCTACGCGTTCGACCGCTACAAGACCAAAAAGAAGCCCGATGCCGACGACAAGACCGTCACCGCGCTGACCCTGCTGCTCGCCGATCACGGCGCGGCCGCCCGCGAGGGCGAGGGCGCCAAGAGCCTGTCCGACGGCGTGGTCCTGGCCCGCGACCTCGTGAACGAGCCGCCGAACGTGCTCTTCCCGGCTGAGTTCGCCCGCCGCGCCTCGGAACTCGCCAAGCTCGGAGTCGAGATCGAGGTGCTGGAGCCGGCCCGGATGCGGGAACTCGGCATGGGCGCGCTGCTCGCGGTGGCGCAGGGCTCGGCCCGCGAGCCGCGGATCGTGATCATGCGCTGGAACGGCGGCCCCGCGGCCGAGGCGCCCGTCGCCCTCATCGGCAAGGGCGTCGTGTTCGATTCCGGCGGCGTCTCGATCAAGCCGGGCGGCGGCATGGAGGACATGAAGGGCGACATGGGCGGCGCCGCCGCCGTCGTCGGCGCGCTCCACGCGCTCGCCGCCCGCAAGGCGCGCTGCAACGTGGTCGGCGCCATCGGCATCGTGGAGAACATGCCGGACGGCGGCTCGTACCGCCCGTCCGACATCCTGACCTCCATGTCGGGCCAGACCATCGAGGTGATCAACACCGACGCCGAGGGCCGGCTGGTGCTGGCCGACGTGATCACCCACGTCATCCGCAGCACCAAGCCCAAGGCGATCGTCGACCTCGCGACGCTGACCGGCGCGATCATCGTGGCGCTGGGCCAGGACATCGCCGGCATGTTCTCGAACGACGACACGCTGGCGGGCAACATCCACGCCGCCGGCGAGGCGACCGGCGAGAAGGTGTGGCGGATGCCGCTGATCCCCGCCTACGACAAGGCGATCGATTCCAAGTTCGCCGACATGAAGAACACCGGCGGCCGCCACGGCGGCGCCGCCACCGCGGCGTCGTTCATCAAGCGCTACGTCGAGGACGTTCCGTGGGCGCATCTCGACATCGCCGGCGTCGCGATGTCGTCGAACGCCAGCGAGATCAACCGCAGCTGGGGCGCAGGCTGGGGTGTGCGCCTCCTCGACCGGCTGATCCGCGACCATTACGAGGCCCGCTGAGGCTGCCGCGGCGGTCCCGACCCCGCGCGCCTCTCCGGGTGATCCCAACATGGCCGCACACGCCAACGCCGCGCTCGACCGGGTCGGCCCCCCGTGCGCCGGGACGTCCGGAGGCCGCACGAGCGGCGTCCTGACGGCGGCGGGGCCGATCCTCGCCATGCTGGCCGCCCTGGCTCTCGTCGCGGCGACCGGCCTGAGCCAGCGCGACGCCGTGCCGGAGGCCCTCGAGCCCTGGATCTTCGGCTACTTCATCGCCCGCTACCCGCTCTTCGCCTTCGCGCTGGTCTACGGGCTCGGCCACCTCGCGCGGGTGGCGACGGGCCCGGGCCCGGGCTCCGCGCCGCGCCGGATCGTGTTCGGACTGGCGGGCGCGGCCGCGCTCCTCGCCGCCGGGCTCTACCCGACCTTCGGCGGCCTCGTCCTGCGCGGCGCCTTCGCCACTGGGGGCATGGCCTTCCTCACCCACCAGCCCCTGTGGTTGGCCTACGGGCTCGGCGCCGCCGTGGGCGCGCTGACGTTCGGCGGCGTCCTCGGCCTGTTCGCGGTCGCGGCCAACCGGCCCCTGCGGCCGCGGCTGCGCCGGGTCGGCTACGGCGCGCTCGCCTTCCTGACCCTGTGGCTCGGCGCGATCCTGATCGGCCTCGCCGGCGACCTGGGCGTCGGCCCCTGGCCCCGGCGGGCCATGCGGCCGGAGGAGGCCGCGCTCGCCGCCGGCCTGCTGATCGCGGCGGCCCTGCCCCACACCGTGCTGGCGACATTGCGCCGGCATCGTCCAGCCCTCTGACCCCCCTGCCTTGCGGGCCGGCCTCCGTTCCCGCAGAGTCCGCGCGACAGGCGTTGCGGGACTCGGCCCCCGAGAGTCGGGCCCGCGGGAGGCATCGCGATGCATGAGGCGAACGTGATGGAGCACGGCGCTCGAGCCGCCACGGCCGGAGCGATGCCGGGCCACGGGGCCTCCGACCGGCCCTGGCTGCCCTTCTATCCGCCCGGCGTGCCGGCGGAGATCGACGTCGCGGGCCTCGGGACCTTGGTCGACCTGTTCGAGACCAGCGTGACCGCCTTCGCAAGCCGGCCAGCGATGCTGTGCTTCGGCTCGACCATGACCTACGCGACCCTCGGCCAGCAGGCGCGCGACCTCGCGGCCTGGCTGCGCGGACAGGGTCTGGCGAAGGGCGACCGCGTGGCGATCATGCTGCCGAACGTCCCAGCCTACGCCGTGGCGATCTTCGGCGTCCTCCTGGCGGGGGGAACGGTGGTCAACACCAACCCGCTCTACACGCCCCGGGAATGCGTGCAGCAGATCAACGATTCCGGCGCGCGGATCCTGATCGTCCTGGAGAATTTCGGCGCCACCATCGCGGCGGCGCTGCCGGACGTGGCCCTGGAGCGGGTCGTCCTCGTGGGTCCGGGCGACGGGCTGGGGCTGAAGGGGCGGGTGATCAACCTCGCGAGCCGGCACGTCCGCAAGGCGGTGCCGCCGTTCCGCCTGCCGGAAGGGCTGGCGATCCCGTTCGCCACCGTGCTCCGCCAGGGCCGGACGATGCCGCGCGCGTCCGCCGCGGTCGACCCGGAGGACCTCGCCTTCCTGCAATACACCGGGGGCACCACCGGCATAGCCAAGGCGGCGATGCTGAGCCACCGCAACATCATGGCGAACGTCGAGCAGTCGCAGCTCTGGTTCAACTCGAAGGATCCGAGCGTCGCGCGCTGCGTGGTCACGGCGCTGCCGCTCTACCACATCTTCGCGCTCACCGCGTGCTTCTTCCAGTTCATGCGCAGCGGCGGCTCCTGCCTGCTGATCCCCAATCCGCGCGACTGCGACGGCATGGTCAAGACCCTGAGCCGCACGCGCTTCACCCACCTGATGGGCGTGAACACGCTGTTCAACGTCCTGATCAACCATCCGAAGATCGGCACGGTGGATTTCGCCCACCTCGACTTCGTGGTCGGCGGCGGCACGGCCGTCCAGCGGGCGGTGGCCGAGCGCTGGAAGGCCCTGACCGGCAACACGATCATCGAGGGCTACGGCCTGTCGGAGACCTCGCCGGTCGTGTGCGTCAACCCGCGGGGCATGCGCGACTTCTCCGGCACGATCGGCTACCCGCTGCCCTCCACGGAGGTCTCGATCCGCGCCGTCTCCGGCGAACCCCTCCCGGCCGGGCAGCCGGGCGAGATCTGCGTGCGCGGCCCGCAGGTGATGCGCGGCTACTGGAATCGGCCGGAGGAGACCGCGCGGGCGATGACCGCGGACGGGTTCTTCCGGACGGGCGACGTCGCGATCCTGCAGGCGGACGGCCAGGTCCGGATCGTCGACCGGATGAAGGACATGATCCTCGTCTCCGGCTTCAACGTCTATCCGAACGAGGTCGAGGACGTGCTGGCGGCCCACCCGGCCGTGCTCGAATGCGCGGTGGTCGGCGCGCCGAGCGAGGAGACGGGCGAGATGGTGGTGGCCCACGTGGTCCTGAAGGACCCGTCGGTCTCCACCGATATCCTGCGGGCGCATGCCCGCACCCAGCTCACCGGCTACAAGGTTCCCCGCCGCGTGGTGCTCCACGAGACCCTGCCGAAGACCAATGTCGGCAAGGTGCTGCGGCGGATGCTGCGCGACGAGACGCCGCCGGCCTGAGCGTCGTCCGCGCGGCGGACGGCCTGCGTCCCGGTGCCGCTCACGGGCGGCGTAACTCCTGCGCGCCGTTCGCCGAAAGGTGAGGCTGCGGCGCTTGCGCCCCTGTCGGCCGCGGCCGATCTGTGGGTTGTGCAGGCAGGAGATCCGAGGAGACGGCCATGTTGATCAAGCGCAGGCGCGGCTGGGAGATTCCGGAGCATCTGGCGACGCCGGAAGCCGTGTTCCTCAATCGGCGGGCCCTGATCGGCGGCGCGGCCGGGCTCGCGGCCGGCTCGCTCCTGGGTGGGCGCGCGGCCCTCGCGGCGGCGGGCGACCAGCCGCTCTACCCGGCGCCGCAGAACCCCGCCTACACGCTCGACCGCCCCCTGACCCCGGAGCGCTTCAGCGCCGACTACAACAATTTCTACGAGTTCGGCACGTCGAAGACGGTGCTGCCGGCGGCCAACGCCCTCAAGACGCAGCCCTGGACCCTGAAGATCGACGGGCTCGTCGAGAAGCCGTTCGAGATCGGCATCGACGACCTGATCCGGAAGGTCGGCCTGGAGGAGCGTCTCTACCGTCACCGCTGCGTCGAGGCGTGGTCGATGGCGGTGCCCTGGACCGGATTCCCGCTGGCGAAGCTCGTGGCGCTGGCCAAGCCCGCCTCCGGCGCGAAGTACATCCGCTTCGAGACTTTCATGGACAAGGCGATGGCGCCCGGCCAGCGGGCGTTCTTCTATCCCTGGCCCTACACGGAGGGCCTGACCCTGGCTGAGGCCGGGAACGACCTCGCCTTCATGGTCACGGGGATCTACGGCAAGCCGCTGCCCAACCAGTTCGGGGCGCCGATCCGCGTCGCGGTGCCGTGGAAGTACGGGTTCAAGTCGGCCAAGTCGCTGGTGAAGATCTCGTTCACGGCCGACCGGCCGAAGACCTTCTGGGAGGGCCTGCAGGCCTCGGAGTACGGCTTCTGGGCCAACGTGAACCCGGCCGTGCCGCACCCGCGCTGGAGCCAGGCGACCGAGCGCGTCCTCGGCACCGATCAGCGCGTACCGACGTTGATCTACAACGGCTACAGCGAGCAGGTCGCCGGCCTCTACAAGGGCCTCGAAGGCGAGCGCCTGTTCGTGTGAGCACGGGCCTGCCGGAGCCGCGCTGATCTGGCGCGGCTTCCGCAGCGACGACGCGGCTCCTACGCTGCCCGGCCGACGAGGTCGACAATCCGCGGCCTAGCGCGGGCAGGCATGGGCCCGCTCGAAGGCCTGCAGATCCGCCACCGTCGCCTGCTCCTGGCGCGAGAGCGGCACGCGATCCATGGCGTCGAACCGGCAATCGGCGTTGCCGAAGGTCCGGACCGCGCGCGGCGTGGTGAAGCAGTAGCCGGCCTGCTTGTAGATCAGGTTGCGTTGGTACCAAGCTTCCGCGCAGTCATCCGCCATCGCGCCGGTGGAGCCCGCGACGAGGATCAGAGCGTAGAGAGCAGCGCGCATCGAATCGTCTCCGTGAGGAGCCGGATCCAACCATCGGATGCTCAGTAGGTCCAGCGCTGCGCCTTCGAGACGAGGAAGTCGCGGAACGCCTGCACCCGGGCGACCGAGCGCATCTCCTCGGCGTAGACGAGGTAGCTCTCCAGGCTCGGCATCTCGGTCTCGCGCAGCACCTGCACGAGCTGCTGGCCGCCATCCACCGCGTAATCGGGCAAGATGCCGATGCCGGCGCCGGCCTCCATGGCGCGCTGCAGGGCGCCGATATTGTTCACCGTCAGGTGGACCTGGCGACGCTCGCGGCCCTCGCGGCCCGCATCGGCGAGCCAGTGGGCGGCCAGCAGGTACGATGGCTCGTTGCCGCCGAAGGAGACAAGGCGGTGGTCGTCGAGCTCCTCGATGGTCTTGGGCTCGCCGAACCGCTTCACGTAATCCGGACTGGCGAAGGCGTGGTAGTGCACGGTGAACAGCCGCCGCTGGATCAGGTCCGGCTGCGCCGGGCGGCGCATGCGGATCGCCACGTCGGCCTCGCGCATGGCCAGATCGAGCTCCTCGTTGGTGAGGATCAGCTCGATGCGCACGTCCGGGTAGAGGTCGAGAAACTCGCCGACCCGCTGCGACAGCCAGGACGTGCCGAGGCCGACCGTGGTGGTGACCTTGAGGTCGCCGGTCGGCCGCTCGGAGGTCTCGACGAGGCGCGCCCGGGTATTCTCCAGGCGCAGCTTCATGTCCCGCGCGGCGCGGAACAGCAGGTCGCCCTGCTCGGTGAGCAGGAGGCCGCGGGCGTGGCGATGGAAGAGCGGCGCCTTGAGCTCGCGCTCCAGGGCGCTGATCTGGCGGCTGACCGCCGATTGGCTGAGCCCGATATCGTCACCCGCCTTGGTGAAGCTCCCCGCCTCCGCGACGTTGAGGAAGATCCGGATCTTGTCCCAGTCCAAGGCGAGAACCCCTACCAGCGCGCGCCCGCGGGTCGCGCCCGGGGTGGAGAAGGGGCGCGAAGCGGCGGGCAGATCACCGGGCGAACTGCGCGGTGCCGCGTGCGGATGGCCGCTCCCGACACCGCGCGGGCATGCAATCGGTGCATCCCGGCGCAGTCAGCACTCCTATGCACACGGCGCATGGTCCTGCGCAAGCATAAGCAGCGCGAACTTGTTGAAATGCGGGGCCTGACGGCTTCGCGCGGGAGGTGCGGAGGCCCGTCCGGCCGTCATTCCGCCGCGGCGGCCTGGACCGGGCTCTTACCGATCTCGAGATTGGCCAGGAACTTCTCCGCCTCCAGCGCCGCCATGCAGCCCATGCCGGCGGCGGTGATCGCCTGGCGGTAGACGTCGTCAGTGACGTCGCCGGCGGCGAACACGCCCGGGATCTCGGTCTCGGTCGTGCCGGGCTTCACGGTGAGATAGCCGCCGTGGCGCATGGGCAGCTGCCCCTCGAAGATGGCGGTCGCCGGCTGATGGCCGATCGCCACGAACACGCCGTCGGCCTTCACCTCGCTGATCTCGCCCGAGCGCGGATCCTTGAGACGGACGTGCGTCACGTTCGGTGCCGGCTTCTGCACGCCGCAGATCTCGGCGATCTCGCGGTGCCACAGCACCTCGACGTTCGGGTGCTTGAACAGGCGCTCCTGAAGGATCCGCTCGGCGCGAAAGCTGTCGCGGCGGTGGACCACCGTCACCTTGCTGGCGATGTTGGCGAGGTACAGGGCCTCCTCGACCGCGGTGTTGCCGCCGCCGACCACCACGACGTCCTTGCCGCGGAAGAAGAAACCGTCGCAGGTCGCGCAGGCCGAGACGCCGCCGCCCTGGAACGCCGCCTCGGACGGGATGCCGAGCCACTTGGCCTGCGCCCCGGTGGCGATGACCAGGGCGTCGCACGAGTAGGTCTCGCCGGAATCGGCCTCGAGGCGGAACGGCCGCTGCTTGAGATCGACCTTCGTGATGTATTCCGAGACGATCCGGGTACCGACGTGCTCGGCCTGGAGGCGCATCTGCTCCATCAGCCAGGGGCCCTGGATGGCCTCGGCGAAGCCCGGGTAGTTCTCGACATCGGTGGTGATCATGAGCTGGCCGCCCGGCTGGAAGCCGGAGATCAGCAGCGGCTCGACCATGGCGCGGGCGGCGTAGATCGCCGCCGTGTAGCCGGCGGGTCCCGAGCCGATGATGACGAGCTTGGCGTGGGTGTGGGCCATCTGTCTCGGTCTCCTCAGGCCGGTCCGGCCGCGCGGCGCGCGGCATAGGCGTCGGCGAGCGCCCGGGCGATCACCGGAGTCGCATCGATCGGCTTGTACGTCAGATCTGCCAACTGACCGGTGAACGGTCGCAGCGCCCCGGCGATCGCCAGCCCGGCGAACATGCGCCGATGCCGGATATAGGTACGCGGCAGGTCGAACAGCAGGACCGGCGCGCCGGTGGACACCGCCTCGCTCACCATGTTGGCCGAGTCGGAGGTCACGACGATCGCCTCGGCGAGCGCCAGCATGGCCACGTAGGGGTTGTCGCCGCTCCCGTCCCAGAGGAACCCACCAGTCTCGGCGGCGAGCACCTTCACGGCGTCGCGGAGCGGGTTCGGCGTCCGGCGGGAGATCGTCACCATCAGCCGGCAGCCCTGCGCGGCCAGCCCGCGCAGATCCTCCACGAGGCGGTTCATGTCGGTCTTGCGGTAGCTCAGGTGACGGCTGTCGCCGCCGACCAGCACCGCCACCCGCGGGCCGTCGAGGCGCGCGAGCCGCGGATCCGGCCGGGCCCGGGCCGCGGCCAGGCGCGCCGCGGTGACGAGGTGCGGCGCCGTGAGCGTGGTGAAGACGTTGGGACCGCGCAGATCGTCGTAATCCGGCACCCAGATGAAGTCGGCGCTGTCGGCGCCGGTCCGCGGATCCTTCAGGAAGGCCGTGAAGGTCCGGCCGCCGGTCGCGCGCCGCACGGTCCGCAGGTACGGGACCGACCGGCGGCCGGAGGCGATCAGGATGTCGGGGTAGGGGCCCGACAGGGCGCCGGCCCGGCGGCGCGGGCCCTCGCGCGGGTCGATCGGCCCCCAGGGCGCCATCCAGCCGAATGGTCCTGAGGCCGGCACCTTCCGGATCTCGAAGTCGAGACCCAGGGTCTCGGCGATGCCGACGCACTGGTTCTCGTCGCCGGCCTTGCCGTCCGTGACGATCCAGGCGCGGGCGCGGGCGAGCTCGGGCAGGCGCTCGCGCCGCGGGTCCGAATTGCTGACCGGCGCGCTCTGCGCCTCCGACACGTCGATGCTTGCCATGCTCCTCACCGGATACGCCCCACGCTGCCGACCGGGGCCGGCGGCCGCCTTCTAATCCCGCGGCAGGTCGCGGGCGAGCCACTGGGCGTAGATGTCGGCGATGGCGGCGAGCCGGCGCTGCTCGAATTGCGGATCGTACCACGCGCCGCCGTAGCTCGACGGCGTCGCGGTCATCTGCGGGTAGCGCCCGAGCACCTGCCCCTTGGGCCCGACGAGCAGCGCCTCGCCCTCCATGTAGTCGGTCTCGAAGTTGCCGCCCAGGCCGCGCAGGGAGCCGCTGCCGACATAGGGCCGGAGCGACAGGCTCGTCACGACCACGACGAGGCGCGGCCCGCGGCCGCCGATCCGACCGGCGAAGTTCTTCCGCAGGGCGTCGGTCAGGTCGCCGGCCAGCGCCTCGGCCTGCAGCCCCGCGCCCTTGTTCAGGAGCGGCCGCACGTCGACCCTGACGTCGGAGAAGACCGGAGTCGGCGGAAAGTCGCTCGCCGCCGCGGACCCCGCGACGGCACCGAGGAGCAGGCCGGCGAGCCGGCCCCACGTACGCGGGCGCATCGGCTCAGCCGCCGTACTGGACGGCGACGACCTCGTAGGACTTGCCGCCCCCGGGCGTGGTGACCTCGACCGTGTCGCCGACGCCCTTGCCGATCAGCGCGCGGGCGATCGGCGAGGTGATCGAGACCCGGCCCGAGCGCACGTCGGCCTCCGGCTCTCCCACGATCTGGTAGGTCTTCTCCTCCTCCGTGTCCTCGTCGACGAGCTTCACGGTGGCGCCGAACTTGATCCTGTCACCCGAGAGCTTCGTGACGTCGATCACTTCGGCCCGCGCGATCATGCTCTCCAGTTCGAGGACGCGGCCCTCGTTGTGGGACTGCGCCTCCTTGGCGGCGTGGTACTCGGCGTTCTCCGACAGGTCGCCGAGCGCGCGGGCCTCCGCGATCGCCTGGATGATGCGCTGGCGCTCCACCTGCTGGCGGTGCTTCAGCTCCTCTTCGAGGGCTGCCAGCCCGCGCACCGTGATCGGAACCTTGTCTATCGCCATCGTCTCGCGCCACAATGAAGAGGCCCGGCCGAGAGTGCAGCACTCTCCCCGGGCCATGAAATGAAGTCAGCGGAACCCTGAGGTTCAGGCCGCGAAGTATTCCTGCAACGCGCGGACCTTGAGATCGCCTTCTAGATAGGCCTTGATCCCCTCGGCCGCGGCCATCGCGCCGGCTAGAGTGGTGTAATACGGCACCTTATGCAAGAGGGCCGCGCGCCGGAGCGAGCGCGAGTCCGACAGGGCGCCGGCCCCCTCGGTGGTGTTCAGGACGAGGTGGATCCCGCCGTTCTTGATCGCGTCGACCACGTGCGGCCGGCCCTCCAGAACCTTGTTGATCCGCTCTGCCGGAACGCCGTTCTCCGCGAGGTAGCGCTGCGTGCCGCCGGTCGCCAGGATGGTGAAGCCGAGATCGGACAGGAGCTTCATGGTCGGCAGGATGCGGGCCTTGTCGGCATCCCGCACCGAGACGAAGACGGCCCCCGCCTTCGGTACCTGGGTGCCCGAGCCGAGCTGGCTCTTGGCGAAGGCCACGCCGAAGCTGGCGTCGAGCCCGATCACCTCGCCGGTGGAGCGCATCTCCGGTCCGAGCAGCACGTCGACGCCGGGGAAGCGGGCGAAGGGGAAGACCGCTTCCTTCACGGCGATGTGCGGCAGGGTCTTGGGCTTCAGGCCGAAGGTCGCGAGCGGCTCGCCCGCCATGATCCGGGCCGCGATCTTGGCGATCGGCTCGCCGATGACCTTGGCGACGAACGGCACCGTGCGCGAGGCGCGGGGGTTCACCTCCAGCACGTAGATCGTGCCGTCCTTGATGGCGTACTGCACGTTCATCAGGCCGACGACGTTGAGCGCCAGCGCCATGGCCTTGGTCTGCCGCTCCAGCTCGTCCACGATCTCGGCCGAGAGCGAGCGCGGCGGCAGGGAGCAGGCCGAATCGCCGGAATGGATGCCGGCCTCCTCGATGTGCTCCATGATGCCGGCGATGAACACGTCCTTGCCGTCGCAGACCGCGTCGACATCGACCTCGACCGCGTCCGACAGGTAGCGGTCGAACAGGAGCGGGTTCTTGCCCAGCACCGTGTTGATCTGGCCGGTCTTGTCGTTCGGGTAGCGGGCCTTCACCTCGGAGGGGATCAGGCTCGGCAGCGTGTCGAGCAGGTAGTCGGCGAACTGCGTCTCGTCGCGGATGATCGCCATGGCGCGGCCGCCGAGCACGTAGCTCGGGCGGACCACGAAGGGCAGGCCGAGCGTCTCGGCCACCAGCCGGCTCTGCTCGACCGAGTAGGCGATGCCGTTCTTCGGCTGCTTCATCGCGAGCTTGTCGAGGAGCCGCTTGAACTGGTCCCGGTCCTCGGCGAGGTCGATCGCGTCGGGCGAGGTGCCGAGGATCGGCACGCCGGCGGCCTCGAGGGCGCGGGCGAGCTTCAGCGGGGTCTGGCCGCCGAACTGCACGATCACGCCGTGCAGGGTGCCGGCCTGCCGCTCGGTCTCGATGATCTCCAGCACGTCCTCGGCGGTCAGCGGCTCGAAGTAGAGCCGGTCCGAGGTGTCGTAGTCGGTCGAGACCGTCTCCGGGTTGCAGTTGACCATGATGGTCTCGTAGCCGGCGTCCGACAGCGCGAAGCAGGCGTGGCAGCAGCAATAATCGAACTCGATGCCCTGGCCGATCCGGTTCGGGCCGCCGCCGAGGATCACGACCTTCTTGCGATCCGAGGGCTCCGCCTCGTCCACGACCGCGCCCGCGAACGGCGCCACGTAGGTCGAGTACATGTAGGCGGTGGGCGACTTGAACTCGGCCGCGCAGGTGTCGATCCGCTTGTAGACCGGCCGCACCGCCAGGGCGCGCCGGGCCGCGCTGACGGCGGCCTCGTCGGTTTTGGCCAGCACCGCGAGGCGGGCATCCGAGAAGCCGGCGGCCTTGAGCTGGCGGAAGGCGCCGGCCGTCTTCGGCAGGCCGTGGGCCTTCACGCGGTTCTCGAGGTCGATGATCGCCTGGAGCTGCTCGAGGAACCACGGGTCGATCTTGCAGGAGGCGTAGACCTGCTCGTGGCTGACGCCGAGCCGCAGGGCCTGCGCGACCTTGAGCAGCCGGTCCGGGGTCGGAGTGCCGATCGCCGCCTTGATGGCGTTGTGGTCGTCGCCCTTGCCGAGCCCCTCGATCTCGATGTCGTCGAGGCCGGTCAGGCCGGTCTCGAGCGAGCGCAGGGCCTTCTGCAGCGACTCGGCGAAGCAGCGGCCGATCGCCATGGCCTCGCCCACCGACTTCATGGCGGTGGTGAGCGTCGGCTCGGCGCCCGGGAACTTCTCGAAGGCGAAGCGCGGGATCTTGGTGACGACGTAGTCGATCGTCGGCTCGAACGAGGCCGGGGTCGCGCCGCCGGTGATGTCGTTGGCGATCTCGTCGAGCGTGTAGCCGACCGCGAGCTTGGCCGCGACCTTGGCGATCGGGAAGCCGGTGGCCTTGGAGGCGAGGGCCGAGGAGCGCGAGACGCGCGGGTTCATCTCGATCACGATCATGCGCCCGTTCTCGGGGTTGATCGCGAACTGCACGTTCGAGCCGCCGGTCTCGACGCCGATCTCGCGGAGCACCGCCAGCGATGCGTCGCGCATCACCTGGTATTCCTTGTCGGTGAGCGTCAGCGCCGGCGCGACGGTGATCGAATCGCCCGTGTGGACCCCCATCGGGTCGATGTTCTCGATGGAGCAGACGATGATGCAGTTGTCGTTCCGGTCCCGGACGACCTCCATCTCGTACTCTTTCCAGCCGAGCACGCTCTCCTCGATGAGCACCTCGTTGGTCGGCGACGCGTCGATGCCGCGCTCGACGATGTCGAGGAACTCCTCGCGGTTGTACGCGATGCCGCCGCCGGTGCCGCCCATGGTGAAGGACGGCCGGATGATCGCCGGCAGGCCGACCTCGGCCAGCGCGATCAGCGCCTGCCCGATCGCGTGCTCACCGTAGCGCTTGCGCCGCTCGGTCTCACCCGCGGCCCAGCTCTTCTCGTAGGCCGCCAGCGCGGTCTGGCGCGCCGCCGGATCGCTGTTCGCCGCCTCGATCCTGGCGATCTCGGCCAGGTAGGCCTGACGGTCCGCCTTCTTGGCGGCGGACGCGTTGGCGAGCGCCGATTTCGGGGTGTCGAGCCCGATCTTGGTCATGGCGTCGCGGAACAGGCTCCGGTCCTCGGCCTTGTCGATGGCCTCGGCGGTGGCGCCGATCATCTGCACGCCGTACTTCGCGAGCACGCCCATCTTCTGCAGCGACAGGGCGCAGTTGAGCGCCGTCTGGCCGCCCATCGTGGGCAGGATCGCGTCGGGGCGCTCCTTCTCGATGATCTTGGCGACGATCTCCGGGGTGATCGGCTCGACGTAGGTCGCGTCCGCCATGTCCGGGTCGGTCATGATGGTCGCGGGGTTCGAGTTCACCAGGACGATGCGGTAGCCCTCCTCGCGGAGCGCCTTGCAGGCCTGGGTGCCGGAATAATCGAACTCGCAGGCCTGTCCGATGATGATCGGACCCGCACCGATGATCAGGATCGAGGAGATGTCGGTGCGTTTGGGCATCGTGGGCCTTCTCAGGCCAAGCGCGCCCGATCGGGCACGGCTCGAGTGAGCCCTGCTCCCGGACGCGCGTGGCGGGAATGTCGTTGAGCCCCGCGTTTACACGGGCGACGGGCGCATTGGAAGGCCGGGACAACCGCGCAGTCTGGCCGCGCGCCCGGCGCATGGATGCGGCATCGATCCTTCGATTTGGAGGATTTATAAATTCTCAAAAGAATTCATCGATTTCTTGCAGGAGATTGACGCCGGACCTTAAGCTCCGATGGATCGGCCAGCGCGCCGATCGACATCATCATCGTTCGAGACCGAAAATGCTCAGGCTAGCGACACTCTTCGCGATACTTCTGATCGGCTCGATGACGGGCGCGAACGCTTCGGAGGTCGCCATCAAGACTTTGAACAGCGGTCCGGGCGGGATGATGGTCTTCGACCCGGCCTTCGTGAAAATCCAGCCCGGCGACACGGTGCGGTTCGTGCCGGCCGACAAGGGTCACAATGCCGAGCTGATCAAGGGGATGGCGCCCGAGGGCGCGGCGCCGTTCAAGACGGTGGTCGGCAAGGAGGAGGCCGTGACCTTCGACAAGCCCGGCCTCTACGGCATCAAGTGCTCGCCGCACTACATCATGGGGATGGTCGGCCTCGTCCAGGTCGGCGACAGGCCCGAGAACCTGGAGGCGGCCCGGGCGGTGCCGCAGAACAAGCTGGCCGCCAAGCGGTTCGAGCCGCTGTTCGAGAAAGTTCAGTAGGCGCCGGGGCGGCGCTGGCCGCCCCGATCCGTCTCAGAAGCCGGCGTGGAGCGCGGCGACCGCCCGGTCGATCGAGAGGTAGAACACCCCGAAGGCCACCAATGCGGCGGCCGCGAACTCCACGGCGACGTTCGAGAGCGTCTGCGCGCGGCGCAGGGCCTCGCGGCCGAAATAGACCGAGACCCAGGCGAGGGCGAGGACCGCCGGCATGGCGAAGAGGTAGGACACCGTGCTCTCGACGCGGTCGAATCCGCCGGTCGGATCGATCAGCGCCCGGATGTTGCGCACCCAGGGGGCGTAGACGGCGGCGTAGAGGGCGGTCAGCCAGGACAGGCCCGCGGCGACGCCGAGATGGAAGGTGAAGCTGCGGTGCAGGCGGGAGAAATCGTCGCGCGCCTCGTCGATGGTCATCCGGCAATCCCCTGCGACGGACCGCCGTCGCCGGGCGCGGATGCGCCGCCGTTCAGGGGCCGTCGTGGGCTCCCTTAAGCCGTCCGATCTGGCGGATTTTATGGCCCCGCCGCGGCCCGATTGGGGTCGGGACGCAGGACTGAAAGGCCGCGCCGCGGCTCCGCGGCGCTCGCGAGGACGACGCGTCAGGCGCGCTCGGGTTCGCCCGAGCGCATCAGCGTCACGAAGCGCTCGAAGAGGTAGTGGCTGTCGCGCGGGCCGGGGGAGGCCTCCGGGTGGTGCTGCACCGAGAAGGCCGGGCGGTCGGTGAGGGTCAGGCCGCAATTCGAGCCGTCGAACAGCGACACGTGGGTCTCCACGGCCGTCTCCGGCAGGCTGTCCGGGTCCACCGCGAAGCCGTGGTTCATCGACACGATCTCGACCTTGCCGGTGGTCTTATCCTTCACCGGGTGGTTCGCGCCGTGGTGGCCCTGGCCCATCTTCACGGTCCGGCCGCCGAGGGCGAGACCCATCAATTGGTGGCCGAGGCAGATGCCGAAGGTCGGCACCTTCTCGTCCAGGAGCTTGCGAATCACCGGGACCGCGTAGGCGCCGGTGGCGGCCGGGTCGCCGGGGCCGTTCGACAGGAACACGCCGTCCGGCTTCAGCGCCAGGATCTCCTCGGCCGTCGTGGTGGCCGGCACGACGGTGACGTCGCAGCCGGCCTGGGCGAGGAGGCGCAGGATGTTGCGCTTCACGCCGTAATCGATGGCCACGACCCTGAGGCCCTCGCCGGGTGCGCGCGTGCCGTAGCCGTTGCCCAGCGCCCAGACGGTCTCGGACCATTCCGACGGCGCGCGGCTCGTCACCGGCGGAACGAGGTCCAGCCCCTCCATCGGCGCGAGGGCCGCCGCGCGGGCCTTGAGGGCCTCGCGGTCGAAATTGCCCTGGGGATCGTTGGCGATCACGGCGTTGGGCATGCCCTGGTCGCGGATGCGGGCCGTGAGCGCCCGGGTGTCGACGCCCGTGATGCCGACGATGCCGCGCGCCTTGAGCCACCCGTCGAGATGCGACGAGGACCGCCAGTTCGACGGGTTCGTCACCGCCGAAGCGATGACGGTGCCGCGGACGCCCGAGGCCGGTGCCGCCTCCAGGCTCTCCAGATCCTCGTCGTTAGTACCGACATTGCCGATATGCGGGAAGGTGAAGGTGACGATCTGGCCGGCATAGGACGGGTCCGTCAGGATCTCCTGGTAGCCGGTCATCGCGGTGTTGAAGCAGACCTCGCCGTCGGCCACGCCGGTCTGGCCGATGCCGAATCCCTCCAGGATGGTGCCGTCGGCCAGCACCAGCAGAGCCGTCGCGACGGGCTCGGCCCAGGGCTCGGGAGCCTGAGGCTCGGGGGCATGCGCGGCGGCGTCTTGCAGCATGGGCTGAGTCTCGCTTATGTCCGGCCG
Organism: Methylobacterium oryzae; assembly: GCF_021398735.1. Taxonomy (NCBI): domain Bacteria; kingdom Pseudomonadati; phylum Pseudomonadota; class Alphaproteobacteria; order Hyphomicrobiales; family Methylobacteriaceae; genus Methylobacterium; species Methylobacterium oryzae. Next base: position 4,342,844 of record NZ_CP090349.1, on the reverse strand, counting down.
AAGGCGGGCGCCGGGTTGCGGCGCTCTCGGCTTGCGGCATGATCGTGTGCGGCGCTCTTAGCGAGCGGCCCGCGATGGGGTCAATGTGGCTCCGCTGCCGGCAGGGCTCAACTCCCGCAAATCGCAGGCCAGCCCCCCGCTTCGACCGTTGGAAGGTTCATCGAGATGCTGCGCGCGCGCTTCACCACCGAGATGAAGGAGGCCATGAAGGCCGGCGACAAAGAGCGGCTGGCGACCGTCCGGATGATTCAGGCCGCCCTGAAAGACCGGGACATCGAGGCCCGCGGCAACGGCAAGGAGCCGATCTCCGACGAGGAGATCCTGTCGCTGCTCCAGAAGATGATCAAACAGCGCACCGAATCGGCCGCGGTCTACGAGCAGGGCGGCCGGCCGGAACTCGCCGCCAACGAGCGCGCCGAGATCGCCATCGTCGAGACGTTCCTGCCGAAGCAGATGGACGAGACCGAGACGAAGGCCGCGGTCGAGGCGGCGATCCTCGAGACCGGCGCGGCCGGCCCGAAGGACATGGGCAAGGTGATCGCCGCCCTGAAGGGCACCTTCGCGGGCCGCATGGATTTCGGCAAGGCGAGCGGCCTGGTGAAGGCCGCGCTGGCGGCGAAGGGCTGAACCTCTCCCCGCAATCCTCCACCGGATTCCGGGCGTGTGAGGGACTCGGTCACGCCTCTCGCGCTATAGGAGCGGGTTCACGCAACCCGTCCCAGGCCCCGTGCGCTATCCGCCCCACATCCTGGAAGAAATCCGTTCCCGGCTGCCGGCCTCGTCGGTGGTCGGCCGCCGCGTGCAGTTGAAGAAGGCCGGACGCGAGTGGCGCGGCCTGTCGCCGTTCAACGCCGAGAAGACGCCGTCCTTCTACGTGAACGACCAGAAGCAGTTCTACCACTGCTTCTCGTCCTCCAAGCACGGCGACATCTTCACCTTCCTGATGGAGACGGAGGGCCTCAGCTTCCCCGAGGCGGTCGAGCGGCTGGCGGGCGAGGCCGGCGTCAGCCTGCCGGCGCCCACCGAGGACAACCGGGCCAGCGAGCAGAAGCGGGCCGGGGCGATCGAGGTCATGGAGATGGCCGCGCGCTGGTTCGAGGAGCGCCTGCGGTCGGGCCAGGGCAGCGAGGCCCGCGCCTATCTCGAGCGGCGCGGGTTGCGGGACGAGACGCAGCGGGCCTTCCGCCTCGGCTACGCGCCGGGCGAGCGCTACGCCCTGCGCGACCACCTCGCCGGGCAGGGGGTCGAGAAGGCGCTGATGGTCGAACTCGGCCTGCTCGCGGCGGGGGAGGGGGTCTCCGTCCCCTACGACTATTTCCGCGACCGGGTGATGTTCCCGATCACCGACACCCGCGGCCGGGTCGTGGCCTTCGGCGGCCGGGCGCTCGCCAAGGAGGTGCGCGCCAAGTACCTCAACTCGCCGGAGACGCCGCTCTTCCACAAGGGCCGGACGCTCTACAACCTGCACGGCGCCCGCAAGGCCGCGCATGATCGCGGCTCGATCATCGCGGTGGAGGGCTACGTCGACGTCATCGCCATGACGCTCGCGGGCCATCCCGAGACGGTGGCGCCGCTGGGCACCGCTCTCACCGAGGACCAGCTCGGGCTGCTCTGGCGCCACGCCGACGAGCCGATCCTGTGCTTCGACGGTGACAAGGCCGGCCAGCGGGCGGCCTTCCGGGCCCTCGACATCGCGCTGCCGCTCCTCGAGCCCGGCCGCTCGCTGCGGATCGCGCTGCTGCCGGGCGGCCAGGATCCGGACGACCTGCTGCGCTCGGGCGGCCCGACGGCCATCGACCAGGTGCTCGCGGCCGCGCTTCCCCTCTCGGAGCTGCTGTGGCGGCGCGCCCTCGAGGCGGGACCGGTCGACACGCCGGAGCGCCGCGCCGGCCTGACCCAGACCCTGCGCACCACCGTCGCGACGATCCGCGACGAGACCGTGCGGCGCTACTATCGCGACGATGTCGAGGAGCGCCTGCGCGGCCTGTCGCCCCGCGCCAACCGCGCCACCGGCGCGGCCCCGCGCGGACGCCAGCGCTTCGCCCGGCCCGGCGAGCCCGTCTCGCCGCGCATCACCGGGAGCCCGAGTCCCTCGGTGACGGCCTCGGCGGGCTTCACGGGCGCCGCCCCGGTGCGCGAGGCGGTGATCGTCGGCACCCTGCTGGCCCATCCCGAGATGATGGCGGAGTTCGGCGAGGAGGCGGCCGAGCTCGACTTCGCCGATCCCGACGCCCGGGCGCTGCTGTCGGTCCTGCTGGCCTGCGCGGCCGAGGACGAGGACACGGCGCCCGAGGTGTTGCAGAACCGCATCAATCGCGCCGGACTCACAGGGGCGGCCGACCGAATCCTCGCCCTGGCCCGCTCGCGGGACCGCACGACCCTGGCCCCGCACGCCGATCCTGCCCACCGCGCAGACGCGCTCCGACAGGCGATGATCTTGCACCGGCAGGCAGGAGCGCTACATAGCGAACTTCGCGAAGCACGGCAGGCGTTTGAGGACGATCCGACCGATGCCGGGTGGGCATGGCTCTGCGAAGTGAAGGCGAGGCTGGAAACCGTCATCGCCGCCGAGGCGGAGGCCGATGCACCGGTGTCGAGCGACTCGACGGCCGTGTGATGCCTGTGTCATGGCGGTGGCGGGGTGACGTGTCCCGCCATAGTTAACAATCGGTCAAGCCTCGGGCTTGCATACGGAAACCGACGACTCACGGCGACCGGAGCGATCCGGCGCCGATCTCATACAGCGGCGCCGACGGCGTGGACCGGCCTCATCGGGGCCTCCGCTACGCGCCGCGTGCGAAACAATAGGCTGATCATGGCGACGAAGGCAACGGAACGGGACGAGACGGACGCTGCCCCCGAGCAGCAGACCGACGGGCCGCTCCTCGACCTGACGGATGCTTCGGTCAAGCGGATGGTCAAGCTCGCCAAGAAGCGCGGCTACGTGACCTACGAAGAGGTCAACGAGGTCCTGCCCGAGGGGCAGTCCGATCCGGACCAGCTCGAGGACGTGCTCTCGCAGCTCTCCGAGATGGGCATCAACGTCGTCGAGGCCGAGGAGACCGACGAGGCCGCGGGCGAGAAGGCCGCGGACGGCGAGGAGGAGGAGGCCGAGGGCGGCGAGGTCGCCGAGGTCGCGCCGGCGCGCGCCGTCGCGGTCGCCACGACCACCAAGGAGCCGACCGACCGCACCGACGATCCGGTGCGCATGTACCTGCGCGAGATGGGCTCGGTGGAGCTCCTGTCCCGCGAGGGCGAGATCGCCATCGCCAAGCGCATCGAGGCCGGCCGCGAGGCGATGATCGCGGGCCTCTGCGAGAGCCCGCTGACCTTCCAGGCGATCATCATCTGGCGGGACGAGCTCGTGGAGGGCAAGGTCCTCCTGCGCGACATCATCGACCTCGAGGCGACCTACGCGGGCCCGGACGGCAAGAACGCGCCGCAGATCGCCGAGGGCGAGGACGGCGGGGACGACGCGGAGCCGCCCGCGCCGCCGGAGGGTGGCGACGACGAGGACGACCTCGAGAACAACGTCTCGCTCGCCGCTATGGAGGCGGAGATCAAGCCGCGGGTCCTCGAGACCTTCGACGCGATCGCCGCGAACTACCGCAAGCTGCGCAAGTTCCAGATCGAGGGCACCGAGCGCAAGGCCGCCGGCGAGCAGAACACCCCGGCCCAGAACCAGAAGCAGATCGAGCTGAAGGACATCGTCGTCGCCGACGTGAAGTCCCTGTCTCTGAACAACAACCGCATCGAGGCGCTGGTCGGCCAGCTCTACTCGATCAACAAGCAGCTGATCGGCCACGAGGGCCGGCTGATGCGCTTCGCCGAGAGCCACGGCGTGGCCCGCGACGAGTTCCTGCGCCACTACCAGGGCTACGAGCTCGATCCGAACTGGATGGAGCGCGTCGGTACGCTCGGCGGCAAGGGCTGGAAGAACCTGGTCGAGCGCGGCTCGAGGCAGGTGGCGGAGCTGCGCGCGCAGATCCTCGACCTCGCCTCGGAGACGGGCCTGGAGATCGGCGAGTACCGCCGCATCGTCAACATGGTCCAGAAGGGCGAGCGCGAGGCCCGGCAGGCCAAGAAGGAGATGATCGAGGCGAACCTGCGCCTCGTGATCTCGATCGCCAAGAAGTACACGAACCGCGGCCTGCAGTTCCTGGATCTGATCCAGGAGGGCAACATCGGCCTGATGAAGGCGGTCGACAAGTTCGAGTACCGCCGCGGCTACAAGTTCTCGACCTACGCGACGTGGTGGATCCGTCAGGCGATCACCCGCTCGATCGCCGACCAGGCCCGGACCATCCGCATCCCGGTGCACATGATCGAGACGATCAACAAGATCGTCCGCACGTCGCGCCAGATGCTGCACGAGATCGGCCGCGAGCCGACCCCGGAGGAGTTGGCCGAGAAGCTGGCCATGCCGCTGGAGAAGGTCCGCAAGGTCCTGAAGATCGCCAAGGAGCCGATCTCCCTCGAGACGCCTATCGGCGACGAGGAGGACAGCCACCTCGGCGACTTCATCGAGGACAAGAACGTCGTCCTGCCGATCGACGCGGCGATCCAGTCGAACCTGCGCGAGACCACGACGCGCGTGCTCGCCTCGCTCACGCCCCGCGAGGAGCGCGTGCTGCGCATGCGCTTCGGCATCGGCATGAACACCGACCACACCCTGGAGGAAGTCGGCCAGCAGTTCTCGGTGACCCGCGAGCGCATCCGCCAGATCGAGGCGAAGGCGCTGCGGAAGCTGAAGCATCCCTCGCGCAGCCGGAAGCTCAGGAGCTTCCTGGACAACTGAGCCCGCGCCGCGAACCGCGCGGCGCTTCCCCGTCGCCCGCGTTGCCACGGTGCCGCGCGGCATCCAGTCTGGCGCCATGCTCGAACGCCGCCCGCCAACGCCCGGATCCCCGACGGCCTTCGCGGACGGCTCGGAGGCCGACGACGTGCCCTTCGGCGCGCTCCAGCCCTCCGTGGGCATCCGCGACTGGCTTCTCGGCGAGGGCGCGCGGATGCCCAACGCCGAGGAGATGCTGGCCGGGCTCGCCGAGCGCCTGATCGCGATCGGCGTGCCGGTGGACCGGGCCTCCACGGCGATCGACACCCTGCACTCGGAGTATGCCGGCGTCGGCCGAATCTGGACGCGGGACGGCGGCACCACCGTGCGGCTGTTCCCCCACGGGGCCCGCTCGACGGACGCGTACCTCAACAGCCCGTTCCACACGGTCCACGAGACCGGGGAGTGGCTCATCCTCGACCTGTCGAAGACTCCGGACGACGCCTACGCGATCGTTCCCGACCTGAAGGCTGGCGGCTACACCCACTACGTCGTGGCGCCCCTGTTCTTCACGAACGGCACGCAGAACGGCATCACCTTCGCCACGCGGGCCCCCGAGGGGTTCCGGGACGACGACATCGCGATCCTCCGCTTCGTCATGCCGGCGCTGGCGGCCGTGATGGAGATGCGCGTCCTCAACAAGCAGCTCGACCACGTGCTCCGGCTCTATGTCGGCGACGAGCCGCACCGGGCGATCCTGGCCGGCGACATCCGCCGCGGGCAGGTGACCCGGATCCGCTCGGCGATCCTGTTCGCCGACATGCGCGACTACACCCGCACCACCGCCGACATGACGCCGGAGGAGGCGGTGGGCCTGCTCAACGTGTTCTTCGACTGCCTCGTGCCGCCGATCGAGCGTGAGGGCGGCGAGGTCCTGAAGTATCTCGGCGACGGCCTGCTGGCGATCTTCCGGGAAACCGGCGACGATCTGGGCGGCGCGGCCAAGGGCGCGCTCACGGCGGCCCAGCACGCCCTGGCGGCCCTCGACGAGGCGAACGCCCTGCACCAGTTCCCGGTGCCGGTGGCCGCCGGCATCGCGCTCCACCACGGCGAGGCCGCCTACGGCAATGTCGGATCCGGCTCACGCCTCGACTTCACGGTGATCGGCCGCGACGTGAACCTCGCGAGCCGCATCGCGCAGCTGAACCGCGCCCTCGGCGAGCCGCTGCTGATGTCGAAGCCCTTCGTGGACTTCCTCTGGGGAGACCCGATCCCAATGGGAGAGCACCGGCTCAACGGCTTCGACGAGCCCATGGCGGTGTTCCGGCCGAAATTCCTGCGGCCGCGCAAGTCCAGCTGAGCGGCCCTCCGATCGGACCCGACGTCACGCGGCGCTCGCGGAGATCCGCCGCGATCTGAGGCTCGCGGGCGATCCGCGCGCGGTGCGTGTCACCACGTCGGCACGAACGGCAGAGCGTAGGGTGTGTGCCGGCAACCCCAGACCGGATCGATCATCTGCGCCATCACGTCCCGGGCCAGGGCGCCGGCGCGTATGGCGACCTCCCGCGGGACATGCGCCCGCTCGAGGATCTTCAGGCAGGCATGTCCGCAGGCGCTGAACTGGCCGCTGTGGTACGCGTTGAGGGCGAACTCGTCGAGCAAGCCGTACTCGTAGACCCACGGGTTCAGGGAGATGCCCTCGCTCGGAAGCTCGAGAGCCAAGCCCGCCTCGGCGTAACGATAGCCTTCCGCGAACCGCTTCCTCAGCCTGCAGAATCGGCTGGCCCCGTGGCGCGCCTCCGCCCGCCCCGGACGGATTGCGGTGGCGCGCTCGTAGAGCTGCAGCACCCTGTCCTCCGGCTCGTCGAGGCGCTCCGCGTTCACCGCGGCCATCAGCAGGTTGAAATAGACCTCCTCGTCCCATCCGCCGAGATCGGCCCGCTTCAGGAAACAGGCGAACGCTTTCCGGTACTCGCCGGCGGCGTCGTAGGTGGTGCCGAGGTACATCGTGTACCGGGCGATCATGAAGGGGTCCGTCTCGACCGCCAGTGCCTTCTCGAGGACGGCGATATCCCGCGCGTCCGCCGTCGCGTCGCGGTGGCGGGCACCGTCGTCGCCCCGACGCATCGCGAGGGGGAGGATCGGTGTCTCTGTCACGCCGGGGCAGCTGAGGAATTCGTGCAGCACGCCCCGGTAACGCCAGTTCTCCCGGGTGCTGACCAGCTGGTTGCGCCAGTACCGCGTGTGCGCGTCGATGATCTCGAACCGATAGCCGGGCGCACGCAGCTTCGGCATCGTGAATTCCGCCGGGACGATCAGCTCATCGTCGGCGTCGATGATCAATGCGTACTGCGCGTGACGCCGCGCGAGTTTCAAGGCCTCGTTCCGGTTGAAGGCGAAATCGACCCAGGGGCGCTCGACCAGAGCACCCGGTATGTCCGCGAGCGCGGCACGGACGACATCCTGGGTTCCATCCGTCGAGCCGGTATCGACGACGATCCAATGATCGATGATCGGACGAACAGAATCGAGGCAACGCCGGATAACGTGGGCCTCGTCCTTCACGATCATGGACAAACAGATCGTCGATCCGCGATTCTTCATACCGAAGCCGTCCCATCGCGCGCTCACGTGTCGGATGCGCAGTCATGAACGCTCCTAGCATTGCCGGAATGCGCTGACAAACAAACATATCCTTCGGAAAAATTTGGATTAAATATCTGAAACTACATATAATAAGCCAGTTATATATAAATTCTCCGGCTCACGGTCTTATGACTGCAAATACCCGCGACCGATAGACTGATCGAGCGGATCAGGAGACACCCGCCATCGGGCTGGCACGAGGCCCGAACGCCGTAGGTCATCGGCGCGGGCGTTGGGCCCGCAGCCGATCCCGTGGTGCAGGCCCGGGGGATCCCCACAGGCGCGCCTCGGCCAGACAGATCAGCGTCGATCTCCGGCCGCCTCAGCCCCTGAGCGTCATCGTGCTGCCGGAGATGCCGAAATCGCGCAGACGCCTGAGGAACGACATGCCCAGCAGGCTCGTCGACAGGAGCCCGCGCGGGATCACGACCGCATCGACGTCCCGGACCGTGATCGATCCGATCTGCACGATGGCGATCCGGATCGGCGCCACGCGGACCGTGCCGTTCGCGGTGTTCCAGACGCGGGTGAAATCGGCCGGAGTGACCCGGATCCCGATCCGCGCGGCATCCTCCTCGGAGAACGCGCAGGCGCTCGCTCCCGTATCGACCATCATCGGCAGCGAGCGGCCGTCCAACAGCGCATTGACGAAGAAGTGGCCGTTGCGCCCGGCCTGGAGGGCCACGCCGGCGGCGTCGACTGCGGGAACGGGCTCCGGCGGCGTGACGGCGAGGGCCACCGGCGCCGGCCTCATGCCGTCGCGCAGCTTCAAGGCGGCCGTGACACCGAGGAAGCCGAGCAGGCAGATCAATAGGATTGCGCGCACGCGAGTCCGCCCGTGACGTGGAGTGCCGGCGACCGGAGACGTTCCGGAATCCCGGTGATGAGATGCCAGACCAGTGAAGGGATGGTGCGCGATCGCGGTCGCCGCCGCGGCGCGCGCGCCGATTCCGCTCCGCTTGGTGTCCAGATCGTCACCGGGATCCGCGGATTGTCGCGGGAACGACTGGATGCTCGCGGCGCGGGGTTGACCGGCAGGGGCCGGGGAGCCACATCTGCGTCTGTTCCAGGGAGATCCCCGGCAAGGGGCTGAGAAACCGCTGGCACGTCCGTCAGGACCTGCGGCGCGGAAATCCTTCGAACCTGATCCGGCTCATACCGGCGTAGGGATTGGACCGCGGCCGCCTGAAAGGCAGGCCACAGCTTCTCACCGAAGCGCACGGCCCGATCTCCGCGACGGCAATCCGCGGAGATGATTGTGCCCCTCGACCGACCCGCCTCACCGATCGGCCGCCGCCGCAACCCGGACGGCAACGTCGCGCCGGCGACCCTTCCGGCGCGGACGGACGTCGCCGTGGTCGGCGGCGGGCTGATCGGGCTGTCGATCGCGTGGCGCCTCGCCCGGGCCGGCCGCGCCGTGACGGTGCTGGAGCGGGACACGATCGGGGCGGGCGCGAGCCTCGCGGCCACCGGCATGCTGGCCCCCGCCGCCGAGCACGAGCCGGGCTCCGATCCGCTGCTGCCGCTCGCCCTGGACTCGCTGCGGCTCTGGCCCGCGTTCCGCGACGCCCTGGAGGCCGAGTCCGGCCGGGCGATCGACTACCGCGCCGACGGCACCCTGGTGCTGGCGGTCGGCCGCGACGAGGTCGAGCGCCTGCGCTTCCGCTTCGACCTTCAGCGCCGCTCGGGGCTCGAGGCCACGTGGCTGCCGGGCAGCGAGGTGCGGCGCCTGGAGCCGGGCCTGCGCCCCTCCGTCACCGCCGGGATCCACTGCCCGCTCGACCATCAGGTCGACCCCCGTCTGGTCATGGACGCCCTCACCGAGGCCTGCCGCCGCGCCGGCGTAATTCTGGCGGAGCGGAATCCCGTCACCGCCCTGGACTGGTCGGGTGGCCGCGTGACCGGGATCCGCGCCGGCGACCGCGTCGTCCCGGCGGAGACCGTCATCCTCGCCTCCGGCGCCTGGAGCGGGGAGGGCGGTCTGCTGCCCGACGCGCTCGCCCTGCCGGTCCGCCCGCTGAAGGGCCAGTCCCTGGCCCTGCGCACCACCGCCCGGACCGGTACCCTGGCGCGGATGGTCTGGACCGAGCAGGTCCACATGGCGCCGAAGAGCGACGGCCAGCTCATCGTCGGCGCGACCGTCGAGGATTGCGGCTTCCGGCCCGGCGTCACCGCGGGCGGACTCTACGCCCTGCTGGAGGGTGCCCGCCGGGTGCTGCCCGGCATCGAGGAGATGGAGGTGGAGGCGGTCTGGAGCGGGTACCGCCCGACCTCGGACGACGACGCACCGATCCTCGACGCGATCGCGCCGGGCCTCGTCGCCGCCACCGGGCATCACCGCAACGGCTACCTGCTCGCCCCGGTGACCGCCGACGCGATCGCCGCGCTGGTGCTGCGCGGCGCGCTGCCGGAGGTGGCGCGTCCCTTCACCCGCGCGCGCTTCGGCCAGCCGGAAGCGCTGAGGGCCTCGGCATGAAACTCCTCGTCAACGGTGAGCCGCGCGAGTGCGCGGTCGAGACGGTGGACGCCCTGTTCCGCCTGGAGGCGGAGGAGAGCGGCATCGAGAGTCCGCAGGGTGTCGCCATCGCGCTGAACGGCCGCGTTCTGCGCCGCCGGGACTGGGGCGAGACACCGGTCGCGGAGGGCGACCGGGTCGAGATCGTCCGCGCCATGCAGGGAGGTTGAGCATGGACCAGAGTCACTTGCCGCCGCGCCCCGAGGGCGGGGATGACAGCCTGACCATCGCCGGGGTGAGGCTGTCGTCCCGGCTGTTCATCGGCACCGCCGGCTACCCGACGCAGGCGATCATGCGCGACGCCGTCGCGGCGAGCGGCGCCGACGTGGTCACCGCCTCGATCCGCCGGGTCTCGCTGCAGGGCCACGGCTCGGACACGGTCAAGATCCTGAAGGGCAAGCGCTTCCTGCCGAACACCGCCGGCTGCGAGACGGCCCGGGACGCGATCATGACCGCCGAGCTCGCCCGCGAGGCGCTCGACACCAACTGGATCAAGGTCGAGGTGATCGGCGACCGCGAGACGCTCTACCCGGACGTGATGGAGCTGATCGAGGCCTGCCGCCATCTCGTGGACGACGGCTTCGTCGTGCTGCCCTACTGCAACGACGACCCGATCGTGTGCCAGCGCCTGGAGGATCTCGGCTGCGCCGCGGTGATGCCCATGGGCTCGCTGATCGGCTCCGGGATGGGTGTCGCCAATCCGGCCAACCTGGAGCTGATCTGCCGCCGGGCGACAGTGCCGGTGGTGGTCGATGCCGGCATCGGCACCGCATCGGACGCGGTGATCGCCATGGAGCTCGGCGCCTCCGCCTGCCTGATCAACACCGCCGTGGCCAAGGCCGACGATCCGGTGCGGATGGCTCGCGCCATGGGCCGGGCCGTGGAGGCCGGGCGCGACGCCCACCGCGCCGGGCGGATCCCCCGCCGCGGCCGGGCCGAGCCGTCGAGCCCGCAGCTCGGCCTCGTCGGCTCGTGAGGGCGTTGCCGTCGCCGCTGCTCGCGGTGACGGACCGGCACGGGCATCCGCGGCCCCTCGCCGAGACCGTGCAGGCGGTCCTCGACGGCGGCGGGCGCTGGATCTGGTTCCGCGACCGGGACCTAGAGGCGGATGCCCGCCTGCGCCTCGGTGCGCGCGTGGCCGAGCGCGTGCGGGCCGCGAACGGCGTCCTGACGGTCGGAGGCGATGTCGCGCTCGCGCGCGCCCTCGGTGCCGACGGCGTGCATCTCGGCGGCGGCTCGGGACCGGAGGCGATCGCGGCGGCGCGGGCGGCACTCGGTCCGCTCGCGCTGATCGGCGTCTCGGCCCACGCGCCGCGCGAGGCTGCGGCTGCCGCGCAGGCCGGCGCCGATTACGTGACCCTCAGCCCGATCTACACGACCGCGAGCAAGCCCGGCTACGGGCCGGCGCTCGGGTCCGAGGGGATCGCCGCCGCGCGGGCGGCGGGCCTGCCGATCGTGGCCCTGGGCGGTGTCGGGCCCGAGATGATCGGGGCCTGTCGCGCGGCGGGGGCTGCGGGCTTCGCCGTCATGGGTGGCCCGATGCGCGCCCTGAATCCGGCCGACGCGACCCGGGCGCTCCTGAAGGCCTGGGGCGCAGCGGAGTCTTCAGCGGCTCGGACAGCCACGTAGAAATCTGCCCCCGTCCCGGCGAGCGCAGCGGAGCAAGACGGCCGATGCTGTAGTTGCCCTAGGCGTTGGACGGTCCGTAGGGCGGGCGCGGGATCGCCCGGTGCGCCGCGCGCAGCGCAGCCGACCAGCGCTCGCGCAGATCGTGGAAGTAGCCCTCGCCGGCCTCGATCCGGTGGTTCACCTCGAGCGTCAGCGCGTTCCGGCGAGCGACCGCGATGTCGATCGGCAGGCCGACGCCCAGATTGGAGCGCATGGTCGAATCCATCGAGACCAGGCTCACCTTGAGGGCGTCGTAGAGGTCGGTCGTGTACTTCACGGCGCGGTCGAGGATCGGCTTGCCGTACTTGTGCTCACCGATCTGGAGGAACGGCGCGTCGGTGCTGCACTCGATGAAATTGCCGGCGGAGTAGATCAGGTACAGCCGCATCTCGCCGGTGCCGATCTGGCCGCCGAACAGCAGCGAGATCGAGAACCGGATATTGGCCGCCTCGAACCCGTCCTTCTCGATGGCGCGCACCCGCCGGATGGCCCGGCCGATCAGCTGCGCCGCCTGGAACATCGTCGGCGCCTCGACGAGCTTCTGCGGCGGCTCACCCTCCTCCTCGCCGGGCACGCCCTCCTGGAGCAGGCTGAGCACCGACTGGGTGATCGAGAGGTTGCCCGCGGAGGCGAGCATCATCACCCGCTCGCCCGGCACGTTGAAATGGTGGAGCTTGCGGTAGGTCGAGATGTCGTCGAGCCCCGCATTGGTGCGGGTATCGGCGACCATGACCAGCCCTTCCTCCACCAGGACACCGACGCAGTAGGTCATCGTTTTCGGGCTCTCGTGCGGTCGGCGGACCGGGGTCGGGACGGTCAGGATTGAGCGGCGGCCCTGCCTTGCTCGACCCGGAGCTTCACGTCCAGTGTCTCGGTGCCACCGCCGGTCCGGCTGCCGCGGATCGGCGCCGCCCCGAGATAGTCCAGGCCGGTGGCGACGCGGATGTAGTTGTCCGTCGGGCTGACATCGTAGCACGGGTCGAACGCCACCCAGCCGAGATCCGGCACCAGGGCCTCGACCCAGCCGTGGGGCGCCTCGACATCCGCCTGCCCGTCCTCCCGGGCCCGGTAGCCGGCGACGTAGCGCGCCGGGATGCCGATGTGGCGGGCGGCGGCGATGAGCACGTGGGCGAGATCCTGGCAGATCCCGCGGCCCGCCGCGAACGCCTTGCCGGCCGGCACCGCGCCGCTCGCGGGACCGGGCTCGTGGGCCACAGCACCGTGGACCGCCCCCATCAGCCGGTGGAGTCGGGCCAAGGTCGCACCGTCGTCCTCGGCGGCGACGCGCTCCGCGAAAGCGTGCAGCTCCGGGCTCGCGGCGCACAGGTCCGTGTCGCGCAGGTAGAACTCGTCCGGCAGGCGCTCCACCGTGCCGCGCACGACGCCGTGTGTGTCGTCGGTGTCGACCTCGCCGGTGACCCGGATGGTCAGGGCGTCGGCCGGCTCGTCCGGGGTGAACCAGTGGACGACGTTGCCGAACCCGTCCTCGCGGGCGGTCAGCCGCCCGTCGACGGTGGTGTCGATCCGCCACCCGCGGACGTACTGCCCATCATGGTCGCGCGGCGTCAGCCGCAGGACCTGCACGAGCCCGCGGGCGGGCTGCTCGTACGTGTAGATGGTCTCGTGAACCACGCGGATGCGCATGCGCCGTCCTGTCCGTCCTGTTCAGCCGACCAGATACTGCTTCGCGATCGCCTCGCCCACCTTGTTGTTCTCGGCGATGAACGCCTCGACGAACTCGTGCAGCCCGGTGGCGAAGACCCGGTCGATATCCTCGCCCTCCAGCTTCGCCAACATGTTTCCGGCGAGGCGCTGGCTCGGGCCCCGGCGGCCGTAGGCGTCGGCGATCAGGTCGAGATACTCGACGATCACGCCGTAGCAGTTCGCGAAGGAGCGCGGCATCTGCTTGTTGAGCATCAGGAGGTCGGCCACCAGCAGCGGCTTGATGCTCTCCCGGTAGACCCAGTGGTAGGCGTTGAACGCCGACACTTCGCGCAGGATCGTGGTCCACTGGAAGTAGTCGAGGCTGCCGCCCACCGTCTCGTCGTGCGGCAGCAGGATCTGGTACTTCACGTCGAGGATGCGGGCGGTGTTGTCCGCCCGCTCGATCGCCGTGCCGAGCCGGGTGAACCAGAAGGCGTCGTTGCGCAGCATCGTCCGGAACGCCGAGCCGTCGAAGGTCAGCGAGACGGTCTTCACCCAGTCGAGGAAGCGGCCGAACTCGTCGCGGTTCAGGTCCTTGCCGGCGTAGTTGCGCAGCTCCAGCCACGCGCCGTTGATCGCGTCCCACATCTCGGTGGTGAGCGCCGTGCGGACCGAGCGGGCATTCTCGCGGGCCGCCTCGATGCAGGAACGGATCGAGGAGGGGTTGTGCGGGCTGAAGGCCAGGAAGTCGCAGACCGTGTCGGCGTTGATCGCGCTGTAATGGGTCTTGAACGCGTCGGGGTCGCCGGCGGAGGCGAGGGCCGATTCCCACTCGTTGCTCCCGCCGCCGCCGTAGCTCGTCGGCAGCGACGCGAATCGGTGCGCCGCGTCGAGGATGCGGGCGACGAAGTCGGCGCGCTCGACGTAGCGGGAGAGCCAGAAGAGGTTGTCGGCAGTCCTGGAGAGCATCGGTCTTCAGCCAAGTCGTGCGGACCACGGTGTCCGCGCCTCGGAACGTCCGGATATCGCGGAGCTCAGGCGTCGAGCACCCAGGTATCCTTGGTGCCACCGCCCTGGCTGGAATTGACCACCAGGGAGCCTTCCTTCAGCGCCACCCGGGTCAGGCCGCCCGGAACGATGCGGATCTTGTCGGCCCCGCACAGCACGAAGGGCCGCAGGTCGACGTGGCGGGGCGCGACGCCCGAGGCCACGAAGGTCGGGCAGGTGGAGAGCGACAGGGTCGGCTGGGCGATGAACCCGTCCGGGGCGTGCTTGAGCTTCTTGGCGAAGTCGTCGAGCTCGCGCTTGCTGGCATGCGGCCCGACCAGCATCCCGTAGCCGCCCGAGCCGTTGACCTCCTTCACCACCAGGTCGGACAGGTTGTCCATCACGTACGCGAACGCGTCCTTCTCGCGGCACCGATAGGTCGGCACGTTGTGCAGGATCGGCTCCTCGCCGGTGAAGAACTTCACGATCTCCGGCATGTAGCTGTAGACCGCCTTGTCGTCCGAGATGCCGGTCCCGACCGCGTTGGCGAGGGTGACCGAGCCGCGCTCGTAGGCGTTCATCAGGCCGGGCACGCCGAGCACCGAGTCCGGGCGGAAGACCAGCGGGTCGAGGAAGTCGTCGTCGAGGCGGCGGTAGATGACGTCGACCTTCCGCGGCCCCTCGGTGGTGCGCATGTAGACGACGTCGTCCTTGGTGAAGAGGTCGGACGCCTCCACCAGTTCGACGCCGAGCTTGTCGGCCAGGAACGAGTGCTCGTAGAACGCGGAATTGTAGCGTCCGGGGGTCAGCAGCACGACGGTCGGGTCCCGGGTCGCCGAGCCCGGCGCGAGGCTGCGCAGGGTGGCGAGCAGGGCGTCCGGGTAGTTCTCCACCGGCGCGACCCGGTGCTTCGAGAACAGGTCCGGAAACAGGCGCAGCATGACCTCCCGGTTCTCCAGCATGTAGGAGACGCCCGACGGGATGCGGGCGTTGTCCTCCAGCACGAAGAAGTCGTTCTCGCCGGTCCGGACGATGTCGATGCCGGCGATGTGCACGTAGAGGTCGTGCGGCACGCGGAAGGACCGCATCTCCATGCGGTAATGGGCGTTGCGGTAGACGAGGTCGGCCGGGATGATGCCGGCCTTGATGCATTCCTGGGCGCCGTAGATGTCCTTGAGGAACAGGTTGATGGCGGTGACCCGCTGCGTCAGCCCGCGCTCCAGGAAGGCCCATTCCGGCTTGGTGATCACCCGGGGGATGATGTCGAACGGGATCAGCCGCTCGGTCGACTCGTTGTCGCCGTAGACCGCGAAGGTGATGCCGATCCGGCGGAACAGCAGCTCGGCCTGGCTGCGGCGGGTGTTGAAATGCTCGGGCGGCGTGGAGTCGAGCCAGGCCTTGAGCTGGCCGTAGGCGTCGCGGACGGCCGCCGGATCGGCCGCGCCGATCCCGTTCATCTCGTCGAAGGCCGTCACCGCCATCTCGCTCCTCCCGTACGCTCCCGCTCTTGAGGCAAGAGGCGCGCCACCCGATCATGGCTATATCCGCGGGCGATAACGCTCAAGGAGGCCGGAGGATCAGATCAACTTCAGGCCTTTCAGGCTGGCGTGACCGTTTCGGCCGAGGATCACGTGGTCGTGGACCACGATCTTGAGCGGCGCCAGGACGGCCACGATCTCGCGGGTCATCGCCACGTCGGCCGCCGACGGGGCCGGGTCGCCGGACGGGTGGTTGTGGGCCAGGATGATGGCCGTCGCCGACAGTTCGAGCGCCCGGCGGGCGACCTCGCGCGGGTAGACCGGCGTGTGGTCGACGGTGCCGCGCCCTTGCACCTCGTCGGCGATGAGGTGGTTGCGCTTGTCGAGAAAGAGGACGCGGAACTCCTCGCGCGGGGCGAACGCCATGGTGGCGCGCAGGTACTCGTGCAGGGCGCTCCACGAGCCCAGGAGCGCGCGCTCGCGGATCGCGCCCCGGGCCAGCCGCCGCGCCGCGGCCTCGATCACCTTGAGGTCGGACGCGACCCCGGCGCTCACGCCCTCCACTTCCATGAGCCGCGCCGGCTCGGCGCTGACCACCTCGGCGAAGCTGCCGAACCGGGCGACCAGCGCCTTGGCGAGGGGCTTCACGTCGCGCCGGGGAATCGCCCGGAACAGGACGAGCTCCAGCAGCTCGTAATCGGGCAGCGCGTCGGGCCCCGCGGCGGAGAACTTCTCCCGCAGGCGGTCGCGGTGGCCGTGGTAGTGCGGCGTCTCCTTCTCGACCGGCGACGGGGCGGCGCTGTCGGCGAACAGCCCCGCCTCACCGTCGTCCTGCCGCTCGGGCACGGCCGGTCAGGCGGCCGGGTTGACGGGCTGGTGCAGCCCCTTCGGCGAGATCGTGAAGATCTCGACGCCGGTCTCGGTGACACCGACCGTGTGCTCGAACTGGGCGGAGAGCGAGCGGTCGCGGGTCACGGCGGTCCAGCCGTCGCCCAGGACCTTCACGGCGGGCCGGCCCAGATTGATCATCGGCTCGATCGTGAAGAACTGGCCGGGTTTGAACGGCACGTCGTAGCTGGCCTCGACGTAGTGCAGGATCGTGGGCGCGTCGTGGTAGGTGCGCCCGAGGCCGTGGCCGCAGAAATCGCGCACCACCGAGCAGCGCTCGCCCTCGGCGTAGGACTGGATCGCCCGGCCGATGTCGTTGGTCGATCCGCCGGGCTTCACGGCGGCGACGCCCCGCATCAGCGCCTCGTAGGTGATCTCGCACAGGCGCTGGGCCTTGCGCGGCACCTCGCCGACATAGGCCATCCGGCTCGAATCACCGTGCCAGCCGTCGAGGATCAGGCAGATGTCGAGGTTGACGATGTCGCCCTCGCGCAGCGGCTTGTCGTTGGGGATGCCGTGGCAGACCACGTGGTTGATCGAGGTGCAGATCGACTTCGGATAGCCGCGGTAGAGCAGCGAGGCCGGATAGGCGCCGTGGTCCATGGCGAAGGTGTAGGCGAGCTTGTCGAGTTCCTCGGTGGTGACGCCGGGCTGCGTCGCCTCCATCAGCAGGTCGAGGGCCTCGGCGGTGAGCCGACCCGCCCGGCGCATGCCCTCGAAACCCTCGGGACCGTGGATCGGCGGTTCCGGGGCGCGGCGCGCACCCTGCGCACTGGCCTGTTCCTGCTGCATGATCGGGACTTTTTTCGCGGCGGCGTCAATCGGGCTTCGCCCTATGTACGGCGCGGGGCCCGGGAGTCCAAGCCGCATCGGTCGTAGGTCGGGCGAGGCTTGCGCCGGTCGCGGGGCTGGCGGCATAAGCGGCCGCGAGACGCCCGGGAGCGCGCTGGCAGATTCGCCGCGCGGTCAGTCGCGGGGCAGGCGAGGGCCGGATGGCAGGCAAGGCGGTACCGCACTTCCACAACGAGCCGGGCGTGCCGGTGATCACCGTGGGCGTGAAGGAGTTCATGTGCATCGGCGCGCTGCCGCCGTTCGACCACCCGCACGTGTTCCTCGACATGGGCGCCGACAGCGAAATCATCTGCCAGTACTGCTCGACGCTCTACCGCTACCGGGCCGGCCTGAAGGCCGACGAGGCGGAGCCGCAGGCCTGCGTGTGGCGGGACGACGCCAAGGTCGCGGCGGAGTAGGCGCCGCCCACCGTGCCTTCTGGCAGTCCATCTCTGCGGATCGGGATCGTCGGGGCCGGGATCGGCGGCCTGACGGCGGCGCTGGCGCTGTCGGATGCCGGCCACGCCGTCACGGTGATCGAGCGCCGGACCGGCTTCAGCGAGGTCGGGGCCGGGATCCAGATCTCGCCCAACGCGAGCCGGGTTCTGGCAGGCCTCGGGCTCTCGGCGGCCCTGCGCCGGGCGGCGAGCGAGCCGCCGGCGGTCGAGGTGCGGGCCCTTGACAGCGGCCGCCGCATCGGCGGCGTGGCGCTCGGCGCGCAGGCGCAGAGCCGCTTCGGCGCGCCCTACTACGTGATCCACCGCGCCGACCTGCAGACGCTGCTGCTCGACGCGCTCCGGAGCCGCTCGACCATCCGCCTGATGATGGGGCGCACCGTCACGGCCGTGTCCCAGACGACGTCCGAGGCCGTCCTCACCGTCGAGGGCGCGAGCGGGGCCCAACCGGTCGCCTTCGACCTCGCGATCGGCGCGGACGGGCTGAGGTCCCGGCTGCGCGCGCATCTCGATTCGGCGCCGCTCCGCCCGGGTCAGGCCGCGGCGTGGCGCGCGCTCATCCCGATGGAGGCGGTCCCGCAGGACCTGCGCGGCGGCGCCACCGGCCTGTGGCTCGGCCGCGGCCGGCACGTGGTGCACTACCCGGTGCGGGACGGCCAGTTCCTCAACGTGGTGGCGGTGGTGCCCGAGGCGGTGGGCGACGAGGGCTGGGGCCGGCTCGGGGAGCCGGCCGTGCTGCGCGGGCACCTGCGCGGCAGCGCCGCGCCGCTGCGCGATCTCCTGAGCCTGCCGGATTCCTGGCTGGTCTGGTCGCTCGCCGACCGGGCCGTGGCGCGCCCGCTCGCCCGCGACCGGCTCGCGCTGATCGGCGATGCCGGCCACCCGGTGCTGCCCTATCTCGCGCAGGGGGCCGCCCTGGCGATCGAGGACGCCGCGATCCTCACGCGCGCCCTCGCAGACAACGCCGACGTTCCGGCCGCGCTCGCGGCGTATTCGGGCGCGCGGACCGCACGGGTGCGACGGGTTCAGAAAGCGGCGCGGAGCAACGGCCGGACCTACCACGCCGGCGGCGTGGTGGCGTTCCTGCGCAACGCCGTGATGGCCCGTCTCGGCCCGGACGGCATGCGCGACCGCTACGCCTGGCTGTACGGTTGGACGCCCCCCGCTTGATCGGACCCGCCGCCCCCGCTACCGAGGGTGCATGCGGACGTGGCGGAACCGGTAGACGCACGAGACTTAAAATCTTGCGGCCGCGAGGCCGTGCGGGTTCGAGTCCCGCCGTCCGCACCAGCACGCAGCGCGACGCCGGACCGGGATGCCGGAGGGGAATGGCGTGGTCTACGTGCTCATCATCATGCTCGCCGGCTCGGGCTCCGCGATCGGATCGGTCGAGTTCAACACGAAGCAGGCCTGCGAGGCCGCCGCGAAGCAGATCGCCGAGGCGGAGCGGCCCTACGGCGGCGCCTCTCCGGTGACCGTGTGCGCGCCGAAGGGGTGAGGCGGACGCGGCGGCCGTCGCGCCGGATGGATTGCATTTGAGCGATCGCCGAAACCGGCCCTTGTCGTGTCCCTGCCAGAGTGGCGGCGGGGAGATTCCGGTATGATCGACGCCCTTCAGACCGCCGCCACCGGCATGACCCGGGCCACCGACCGGCTCGGGAGAGCGGCCGAGACCATCGCGGCGAGCGGCGCGCCCACCGGCGACGCGACACTGCCGCCGGCCGCGCAGGTGGACCTGTCGGGCGCCGCGCTGGACCTGATCGGGTCGCGGTCGGCCTTCGCGCTGAACGCCGCGGTGGCGCGCTCCGCCGACCGCATGATGGGTCAGCTCCTCGACGTCACCGCCTGAGCGCCGGGAGGGCGAGGCCGGCCAGGATCGCGGCCGCCGCGAAGAGCAGGGCCACGCCGACGAGGCGGTAGGCCACGACCCCCACCACACCGCCCGCCAGGAAGGCGCCGACGGTCAGCAGGTACAGCCGCAGCCGCTCCGGATCGTGGGGCTTGAGTGGATCCGCGCCGGATGGGCCGCGGTCCAGCCAGCGCGCGAGTTCGATGCCGATGTCGGTGATCATGCCGGTCACGTGCGTGGTCCGCACCCGCGATTCGGAGATCTTGGTCACGGCCGCGTTCTGAAGGCCCAGGACGAAGCTCAGGCCGAGTACCAGGGCGTGGCTCCGCGCCGGCTCGTGGAGCGGCAGCACGACCAGGCCGACGGCGACGAGGAGGATCGCCTCCGCGCAGACCCCGTAGGCGTAGGCGCCCGGTCGGTGCCCGCGACGGCGGCGACGGATGAGCAGCGTCGCGGTGGCGGCGCCGAGCACGAACAGGACGACGAGCAGACCGGCTTGCAGGGCGAGGAGCAGGTCGCCCGTGCCGGTCCTGTCCGAGATGGCCGAGACGTTCCCGGTCATGTTCGAGGCGTAGAGGCCCACCGCGTAGAAGCCGGCGGTGTTCAGCGCGCCGGCCACCCCGGCGAGGGAGAGGGCGAGCGCCCTGTCGGCCTCGGGGGTACGCGTCTCGCCTTCGTGGACCAGCATGGACCCGTCGATGACCCGTCGGTGGGGTGCCGGAAACCCGATTCGGTCGGCGCCGCCACCGTCTTAAGCCACGCGCCCGGGCGCCGTCACGGCGCCCGGGCGCAACCCCCGGCTCACCAGCCGCGATAGCCGTAGCCGCCCTCGTAATCCCCGCCCCAGTGGCGGGCGGGGCCGTAGCCGACCGGGACCCGCTCGTAGGTCACGGTCCGGCGGGTGGCGTAGACCGGCGCGTCCTCCTCGTAGACGCGGTAGACCGGGGGCCGCCGCACGACCACGGGAGCCGGGGCGTAGCCGTAATCCGCGTATCCGTAGCCGTAGCCGGGCGCCGCGTGGGCCTGGGTCGCGGCGCCGATCAGGGCGCCGGCCGCGAGGCCGCCGATGATGCCGGCCGCGATGGCGCCGCCGCCGCGGGCCTCGGCGGCGGTGGAGGCCAGGGTGCCCGCGCCGATCAGCGCGGCGGCCGAGAGCAGAGCGATGCGTGTCATGACCTGTCTCCGGTGGGTGCGGGGAGCGCCTGCGGCGCCCCGGATCACACGAGGGACAATGCCGCGCCCGCGCTGCACCGATGCTGAAGCCGGCCTGCAGCCACGGTTCAGCTTGCCGGTCCGGCCTCCGTGTCGGGGGCGGTGCGGATGTAGCCTCGGGAGATCAGGCGACTGCGCTCGCGCGTGCGCCGCTCGGCCTCCATCAGGTCGGACAGGGCGTCGGCGATCGCGCAGCGCAGGGCGATCCCGGCATCGCCGCCCGCGAAGCCGAGATACGCGGTGCTGATCGCCTCGACGGGGCATACGTGATCGTCGCGCTGGGCCAGGACCTGGGTCAGCATCGGGTTCTCCTTCGTCGCGTCCGGGAACGAAAAGAGAACAGGCCATAAGGGTTAACGTTCCGTCAACGGAGGCCGGGCCGGCCGCGCGTGACCGGCCAAACCCTGTGGACAACGCAGTTTCCGCTGCCGGACGACTGTGGATAAGCCGGCTCACTCGGGCATGCGCGGCAGCGGCTTGCCGTCGGCGGGAATCGGGTAGCGGGCCGCGTTCAGCTCCATCGCCAGGAACGTGTAGTAGCCGGAGATCGCCGCCAGATCGACGACGCCGGGCTTGCCGAACCGGGCCTCGGCGCGGGCGAAGGTCGCGTCGGAGACGCGCTTCGTGTCCTGGAGCTCGGCGGTGAAATCGTACACGAGGGTCTCGTCGTCGCTCATCTTCGCCGGCCGGCGGCCGTCGCGGATCGCCGCGATGATGTCGGCGGAGATGCCGGCCTTCTCGGCGATCGGCGCGTGGACGTACCACTCGTAGTCCTGCGTCCAGCGGCGGGCGGTCATCAGGATCACCAGCTCCGAGAGCGTGGTGCCGATCTTCGGCTTGAAGCGGAGGTAGTCGCCCATCGACCGGGCGAGCATCATCACCTCCGGCGAGTACATGAGCGGCTCGAACGGCCCGAAGGGCGGCTTGCCGCGCGCCTGCGCGAAGGCCTCGGCCGCCTGCTTCTGCTCGGGCGTGTAGTCCTGGGGCGGGATGGTCGGCAGCCGGTCCTGCGCCCGCGCCGCCACGGTCGCCAGCGGGGTCGCCAGCGGCAGGGCCAGGGCGAGGGCGGCCAGAGTCAGCGCGCGGCGGCGGAGGGTCATCGTTTCGCTCCCGTTGGATCTGTGCAGTCGCGCCGCACGATCGCGGCGGCGCCGCGCGGCCACCAGGGCCCGGGGCGGCAAGCCCGTGTCGAATCGCGCGCGGCGTCACGGGAATGCCGGACGCGTCGCGGTCCCGGGCCCGGCCCGGTTGCGCTCGGCGCCGCACCGCGCCATCAGCGGCCGCGATGGCCGGTCCCGCACCCGTGCTGCCGATCGAGGCGGCGCTCCCCGATCTGCGCCGCGCGCTCGCCGCGCGGAACGCCGCCGTCCTGGTGGCGCCCCCCGGCGCCGGCAAGACGACGCGCGTGCCCCTCGACCTGCTCGCGGTGCCCTGGCTTGACGGGCGCAAGATCGTCCTGCTGGAGCCGCGCCGCCTCGCGGCCCGGGCCGCCGCCGCGCGGATGGCCCAGACTTTGGGCGAACCGGTCGGCGGCACGGTCGGCCTGCGGGTCCGCCTCGGCTCGAAGATCTCGGGCCGCACGCGGATCGAGGTCGTCACCGAGGGTGTCTTCACCCGGATGATCCTGGACGATCCGGAACTGTCCGGGGTCGGAGCCGTCCTGTTCGACGAGTTCCACGAGCGCTCCCTCGACGCCGATCTCGGCCTCGCGCTGGCGCTCGACGCGCAGGGCGGCCTGCGGGAAGACCTGCGGATCCTCGTCATGTCGGCGACCCTCGACGGCGCCCGGGTCGCGCGGCTGATGGGCGACGCCCCGGTCGTGGCCTCCGAGGGGCGCGCCTTCCCGGTGGAGACCCGCTACGCGGAGCGCGATCCGAACCGGCGGATCGAGGACTCGGTCGCCGAGGTCACTTTGCGCGCCCTGCGGGCGGATCCGGGCTCGATCCTGGTGTTCCTGCCCGGGCAGGCCGAGATCCGCCGGACCGCCGACCTGCTGGCCGAGAAGGTCGGACCCGACGTGCAGCTCGCGCCGCTCTACGGCGCGCTGACGCCCGCCGAGCAGGACCGCGCCGTCGCGCCGGCCTCCGCCGGCACCCGGAAGGTCGTCCTCGCGACCAGCATCGCCGAGACCTCCCTGACCATCGAGGGCGTCCGGATCGTGGTCGATTCGGGGTTGGCGCGGGTCCCGGTCTACGAGCCGGGCCTCGGCCTGACCCGGCTGGTCACGGCCCGCGCCTCCCGCGCCTCGGTGGACCAGCGCCGGGGCCGCGCCGGCCGCACCGAGCCCGGCCTGTGCTGGCGGCTCTGGTCCGAGGCCGGCACCAACGCCCTGGAGCCGTTCACGCGGCCCGAGATCCTGTCGTCCGACCTCGCCGGGCTGCTCCTCGACTGCGCCGCCTGGGGCGTGACCGACCCGGGCGCGCTCGCCTTCCTCGACCCGCCGCCGGCGCCGGCCCTGGCGGAGGCCCGCGCCCTGCTGAGTGAGCTGGGCGCCCTCGACGCCGACGGCCGCCTGACGCCGGTCGGCGCGCGCCTGCGGGCGCTGCCGCTGCCGCCGCGGCTCGCCCGGATGGTGACGGTCGCGGCCGGTACCGGCCAGGCGCGGGCCGCGGCCGACCTCGCCGCCGTGCTGGTGGAGCGGGGCCTTGGGGGCGACGGGGTCGACCTCGACGACCGGGTCGAGCGCTTCCTCCGCGACCGGGGCGGGCGCGCCGCCGACATGCGCCGGCTCGCCGAGAACTGGGCCCGGAACGCCGGGGCCACCGGCCCCGCGAGCCCGGATGCCGGTCCGGCCGCCGCCGGGCCGCTCCTGGCACTCGCCTATCCCGACCGGGTCGCCCGGGCGCGCGGCCGCGAGGGCGAGTTCGTGATGGCGAGCGGTCGGGCCGGGCGCCTCGACCCGGCGAGCCCGCTCGCCCGCGAGACCCATCTGGTGGTCGCCGACCTCGCCGGATCGGCCGGGAACGCCCGGATCCTGGCCGCGGCGGCGATCGGCACTGAGGCGATCGAGCGCCTCTTCGCCGACCGGATCGAGTCGCGCACCGAGATCGCCTTCGATCCGCAGGCGGCCGCCCTGCGGGCGCGGGCGGTCCGGCGGCTCGGCGCGGTCAGTCTCGGGTCACGGCCGCTGCCGGTGCCGCCCGATACGGACAGCGCCGCGATCCTGGCGCGCGGCATCGCCGATCTCGGGATCGACCGCCTGCCGTGGACGCAGGCCCTGGCGCAGTGGCGGGCCCGGGTGACCTTCTTGCACGCCGCCGACGGCGTGGCTTGGCCCGACCTGTCGGACGACGCCCTGGCTCGCACCGCGGAGACGTGGCTGGCGCCTGCCCTAGTGGGGCGCGCCGCCCTGGCGTCGGTCACGGCGAGCGACCTCGCGGACGCCCTCCAGGCCCTGCTGCCCTGGGACCTGCGCGCGCGGCTCGACGCGGAGGCGCCGACCCATGTCGAGGTGCCGACCGGCTCCCGCATCCCGGTGGATTACACGGCCGAGGAACCGGCGCTGGCGGTCCGAGTCCAGGAGCTGTTCGGCCTCGACCGGCATCCCAGGGCCGGCGGCCGGCCGCTGGTCCTGCACCTGCTGTCGCCGGCCCAGCGGCCGATCCAGATCACGCGGGACCTGCCGGGCTTCTGGCGCGGTTCCTGGGCGGCGGTGCGGTCCGAGATGCGCGGGCGCTACCCGCGCCATCCCTGGCCGGAGGACCCGCTCAGCGAGGCCCCGACCCGCCGGGCCAAGCCCCGGGAAACCTGACAGCCGCCCTCCGAGACCCCGACACGAACGAGCCCGACGCGATGACGAACGACACGGATGCCCACGACCCCGCCGCCCACGACCCCTCCGCCGAAGGCTGGACGCCGGTGGAGGACAAGGGCTTCATCGCCCATGTCGGGCCGCTGCACGTCCGCGGCGCGGACGGCGCCTACGCCTTCCGGGCCGATCAGAAGCACGCCAACCTGATCGGCGTGGTCCACGGCGGCATGCTGATGAGCTTCGCCGACCGCGCCCTCGGCGAGACCGCGATGCGCGCCGCCGGGGGCGCCAACTGCGTGACCATCCAGCTGGAGATGAAGTTCATCGATGTCGGCCGACTCGGCGACTGGATCGAGATCCGGCCGCAGGTCGTCAAGCGCACGGGCTCCCTGGTGTTCATGCGCGGCGACGTCCGCGACGGCACACGTCTCCTCGCCTCGGCGGACGGCGTCTGGAAGATCCTGAGGCGCCGTCCCGATTGACCCGCGCAGGACGACGGTCCTAACCTGCCCGGGCGCATCGCGGCGCAGAGGCCCGATGTGCGGGGGAGGATCACATGCGACCGTCGCGGACCGACGCATCCGGGATCGCGGGTGAACGCGAGTCGATTCCGCGATCCCGGCGCACGATCCTCGCGGGCCTGGGGGCCCTGGCCGTCACTGCCGGCGACGCGGCGGCCCGACCGGAACCGCCCAGCACGGTGACGAGCCCGCCGCGCGACTTCCGGCCTGGCGCCGCCCCGACCACCTACTTCACCGATCCGGACATCGTCACGGTCGACCCGGCGTTCGAGCCCTACATCGTGCCCAACAGCGCCATCCGCCGGCTCTGGACCGGCGCCCTCTGGGCGGAGGGACCGGCCTGGAACTCGGTCGGCCGTTACCTCGTCTGGAGCGACATCCCGAACAACCGGCAGATGCGCTGGCTGGAGGAGGACGGGCACGTCTCCACCTTCCGGATGCCGAGCAACAACTCCAACGGCAACAGCTTCGATCGCCAGGGGCGACAGCTTACCTGCGAGCACGCCACCGGGCGGGTCGTCCGCTACGAGCTCGACGGCTCGGCGACGGTCCTGGCCGATTCGTTCGAGGGCAAGCCGCTCAACTCGCCCAACGACGTCATCCAGCACCCGGACGGCGCCTACTGGTTCTCCGATCCGCCCTACGGGGCGCTTCTCTACGAGGGCCTGCCCGACGTCGCCGGCGGCCCGAGCAACCGGCAGGGCCATCTCGATCCGCGGCTCGGCCAGCCCGCCGGGACCGTCCCGCGGCGACGCGAGCTCCCGAACGCGGTCTACCGCATCGACCCGTCCGGCCGGGTCGACCGGGTTCTGACCGACGACGAGGTGCCCGACCCCAACGGCCTGTGCTTCTCGCCCGATCACCGGACGCTCTACGTCTGCTCCACCGGCAAGGGTCCCGGGGATACCGGACCCGGCGGCAAGGGCGAGATCTATGCCTTCGACGTCGGGGCCGGGGCGGCGCTCTCGAACAAGCGCCTCTTCTCGGACTGCGTCGTCGACGGGGTGAAATGCGGGCCCGACGGCCTGCGGACCGACGTCGACGGCAATCTCTGGGTGTCGAGCAATGCCGGCCGGGCCGTGGGCTACAACGGCGTCACCGTCTGGACGCCCCAGGGCAAGCTCATCGGTCGGATCCGCCTGCCGGAAGTGTGCGGGAATCTGACCTTCGGCGGCCCCAAGCGCAACCGCCTGTTCATGGCGGCGAGCCAGTCGCTCTACGCCCTGACGGTGAATACCCAGGGCGCCGGGCCGGCCTAGGATCGCGAATCTGCGATCCGGGACGGAACCGGCGCCGATCCTCCTCTCGGCCATGGCTGACCGGGCATCGCGACGCTATCTGTCACGGGCATGAGCGAGGATCCCGCCCCCGACCCGACCTTGAGCCGCCTCAGCGCGGCCCTCGGGGATCTGCCGAAGCGCGGGCTGCCGCCGGTGGAGCGGTGGGACCCACCCTATTGCGGCGCCATCGACATCCGCATCGCCGCGGACGGGACGTGGTTCCACAACGGCTCGCCGATCCGACGGGACAAGCTGGTCAAGCTCTTCGCCACCATCCTGCGGCGCGAGCCGGACGGCCGGACCGTCCTGGTCACGCCGGTGGAGAGCGTGGGCATCACCGTGGACGACGCGGCCTTCGTGGCCGTCGAGATGGCGGTGGACGGGAGCGGGGCGGACCGGCGGGTCTCGTTCCGGACCAACGTCGACGACCTAGTGAGCGTCGACGCCGACCACACCCTCCGCTTCGAGGAGGCGCCGGACGGGGCGCTGAAGCCCTACCTCCATGTCCGCCGCGGGCTGTGGGCGCTCGTGACCCGGGCGCTCACCTACGACCTCGTGGACCTCGCCGAGGAGCGTCTGGTCGACGGGAAGCCCTGGCTCGGCCTGTGGGCCGGCGGCGCCTTCCACTCGATCGCGCCGGTCGCCGCCGCGTGAGCGACCCGCTCGCCGACTTCCTCGCCCGCGCCGCCGCCGGCCTGTCGCCGGACCCGCCCGGACCGGACGATCCGACCTCCAATCCCCGGGGCGACCACAGCCTCGATCCGGACGGGACGGCCGTGATCCCGCCGCCGCCGCACCGCCGGGCCGCCGTCCTCGTGGCGGTCGTGCCGCGCGCGGACGGTCCGACCCTGATCCTGACGATGCGGGCCGCCAACCTGCGCGACCATTCCGGGCAGGTGGCGCTGCCGGGGGGCAAGATCGATCCCTCCGATCCCGGGCCTGCGGACGCGGCCCTGCGGGAGGCCTACGAGGAGATCGGGCTGCCGCCCGAGGCGGTGCGGTTCCTCGGCTATCTCGACCCATACCTCTCGGGCACCGGCTTCCTCGTGACGCCGGTCATCGGCCTGGTCGATCCCGGCGCGGTCCTGACGCCGAACCCGGACGAGGTGGCCGACGTCTTCGAGGTACCGCTCCCGTTCCTCATGGACCCGGAGCGCTACCGCCTGCGCTCCCGCGCGTGGCAGGGCCGCGAGCGCTGGTTCTACGCCTTGACCTTCGGCGAGCGGCTGATCTGGGGCGTCACCGCCGGGATCCTGAACAATCTGCGGGAACGGCTCTACCCGGAGGCGGAGCCGGGCGACGCCGACCGCGCGGCGCGTTAGGCTGACCGCATGCTCCGCCGCATCCTCGAAGAGTTCGGCCTCTTCCTCATCCCCTTCGCGCTGTTCCTCGTCTACCTGCTGCTGTCCGGCCGCAATCCCCTGCGCCGGGTACACTGGGACGCGCACCTGTTCCGCTTGGTCCTGGCCGGGCTGGCGGTGGTGATCGGCACCCTCGTCTACGAGGGCCTGTTCTCGGAGCGCCGTCCCGGGGGCTACGTGCCGACCCACATGGAGAACGGCCGCCTCGTACCCGGTGGCTTCCGGTGAGCCGCGCCCTCGATCCGGCGGGGCTGGCGGCCCTGCTCGAACGCCCGGGCGTCCGCCGCGTCCTCGCGGCCCTGGACGCGCCGGGCGCGGAGACCCGCCTGATCGGCGGCTGCGTCCGCGACGCGCTCCTCGGCGCGCCGACCGCCGACATCGACATGGCGACGACGCACCGGCCCGAGGCGGTGATGCGGGCGGCGCAGCGGGCGCCCGGCCTCAAGGCGGTGCCGACCGGCATCGAGCACGGCACCATCACGCTGGTGACCGAGGACGGGCCGATCGAGGTCACGACCCTGCGCGAGGACGTCGAGACCGACGGGCGTCACGCCGTCGTCCGCTTCGGCAGCGACTTCCTCCGCGACGCCGAGCGCCGCGACTTCACCGTCAACACGCTCTCCCTCGGCGCCGACGGAACCCTGCACGACCCGGTGGGCGGCCGGCCCGACCTGACGGCCGGGCGGGTGCGCTTCATCGGCGACCCGGCGACCCGGATCCGCGAGGACGCGCTGCGGATCCTGCGCTTCTTCCGCTTCCATGCGCGGTTCGGAGCCGGCGCGCCAGACGCCGCGGCCCTGGCGGCCTGCGTGGCCGCGCGGGACAGCCTGGACCGGCTCTCTCGCGAGCGCGTGCGCGCGGAATTCCTGAAGTTGCTCGCGGCCCCCGGCGGCGCGGCCATGGTGACGACGCTGAGCACGACCGGGCTGCTGCCGCGGATCACCGGCGGCGTCGGGGAGCTCGGGCGGCTGGAACGGGCCGCAGCCGCGGGCCTGCCTCCGGTGACGCGCCTCGCGGCCCTCGCCGTCGGCGCTCGGCACGACGCCGACCGGCTGCGCGACCGGCTACGCCTGTCGAAGAACGAGCACGGGCAGCTGCTCGGCTACGCCGCGGCGCTGGCCAATCTCCACGGATGCGCGGTGCTGGACGCGGTCGCGGCGCGGGCCCTGGCGGCGGAGCACGGCCTGTCGTGCCTGGCCGACGCGCTGGCGATCCTGGCCGGAGAGCCGCGGCCCGCCGTGACGGAGGCGGCGCGGGCGGCCCTGCGGGCCCTGGAGGGGGAAGGGGAGTCGCCGGCCTTTCCCCTGGCGGGGGCGGATCTCGTCGCGGCCGGGGTGGCGCCGGGGCCCGGGATCGGGCGCGGGTTGGCCGCGGCGCGGAGGATCTGGCTGGAGCGGGGCTGCCCGACGGACGCGGCAGCGCGGGCCGACCTGCTGGCGCGGGCGCTGGAGAGCGCCCGCTGAACGAGGCTCAGAGCTTCAGGAGCGCCTTGGTCTCCTGGAGCTGGACGATCTGGCCGTTCAGCTCCTCGCGCTTCTGCAGGTCCTCGGTGGCGTCGCGCTGCATCTCGATCGCCTCGATGTCGCGGTCGAGGGATTCGTGCGTCAGCTCCTCGATCGGGGCGGCGCGCTCGGCCAGCACGGTCACGGCCGTCGGGCCGATATCGGCGAAGCCGCCGCGGACGTAGATCCGCTTGCCGCTGCCCTGGCTCTCGGTGATCACGATGACGCCGACCCGAAGGGAGGTCAGCACGGGCGCGTGGCCCGGCATCACGGTCATCTCGCCCTCGGTGCCGGGCAGCTGAACGGCGGTCACCTCGCCGGAATACAGCGTCCGCTCGGGGCCGACGAAATCGAAGTGGAAGGTGGCCATGGCCTGACGTGTTCCCGGATCGGCGGCGCGCGCCCCGCCAAGCGGGCGGAGCGTCTCGGAAAAAGGCTGCGCGGACGGCACCGGTCAGGGTCGCCCGCGCGGCCTCTGTCCCCTTCCCGCGCGGGGAAGGGGGTGTCGTCTTACGCGGCCTTGAGCTTCTTGGCCTTCTCCTGGGCCTCCTCGATGGTGCCGACCATGTAGAAGGCGGCCTCCGGGAGGTCGTCGTAGTCGCCGTTCACCAGGCCCTTGAAGCCCTTGATGGTGTCCTCGAGGGCGACCTGCTTGCCCGGCGAGCCAGTGAACACCTCGGCCACCGAGAAGGGCTGCGAGAAGAAGCGCTCGATCTTGCGGGCGCGGGCCACGGTCAGCTTGTCCTCCTCGGACAGCTCGTCCATGCCCAGGATCGCGATGATATCCTGGAGAGCCTTGTAGCGCTGCAGGGTCTGCTGGACGCGGCGGGCGACATCGTAGTGCTCCTCGCCGAGGATCGCCGGCGACAGCATGCGCGAGGTCGAGTCCAGCGGGTCCACCGCCGGGTAGATGCCCTTCTCGGCGATCGAGCGCGACAGCACGGTCGTGGCGTCGAGGTGGGCGAACGAGGCGGCGGGCGCCGGGTCGGTCAGGTCGTCGGCCGGCACGTAGATCGCCTGCACCGAGGTGATCGAGCCCTTGGTCGTGGTGGTGATGCGCTCCTGGAGGGCGCCCATGTCGGTGGCGAGCGTCGGCTGGTAGCCCACCGCCGACGGGATGCGGCCGAGGAGCGCCGACACCTCGGAGCCCGCCTGCGTGAAGCGGAAGATGTTGTCGACGAAGAACAGCACGTCCTGGCCGTCGTCGCGGAACTGCTCGGCGATCGTGAGGCCGGTCAGGGCGACGCGCGAGCGGGCGCCCGGCGACTCGTTCATCTGGCCGTAGACCAGGGCGCACTTCGAACCCTCGGCGGAGCCGTGCTCCTTCGGGTCGACGTTCACCTTGGACTCGATCATCTCGTGGTAGAGATCGTTGCCCTCGCGGGTGCGCTCACCCACGCCGGCGAACACCGAGTAGCCCGAGTGCACCTTGGCGATGTTGTTGATCAGCTCCATGATCAGCACGGTCTTGCCGACGCCGGCGCCGCCGAACAGGCCGATCTTGCCGCCCTTCGCGTAGGGGGCGAGCAGGTCCACCACCTTGATGCCGGTCACGAGGATCTGGGCCTCGGTCGACTGCTCGGCGTAGGAGGGGGCCGGCTGGTGGATGGCGCGGAACGTGTCGGCCTGGACTGGGCCAGCCTCGTCGATCGGCTCGCCGATGACGTTCATGATGCGGCCGAGCGTGTTCATGCCGACCGGAACCTTGATCGGCTCGCCGGTGTCGGTGCACTCCTGGCCGCGGGTCAGGCCCTCGGACGTGTCCATGGCGATGCAGCGGACGGTGTTCTCGCCGAGCTGCTGGGCCACCTCGAGGACGAGGCGGGCGCCGTTGTTCTTGGTCTCCAGCGCGTTCAGGATCTCGGGCAGGTGGCCCTCGAACTGCACGTCGACCACGGGGCCGATGACCTGGGTGATCTTGCCGACCTTGTTGGAGCCGGTGCCGGGGAGTGCGGTGTTCGCCATCGTTAACCTACCCTTCAAGCTGTGCGGTCGGGTCGCGGTGCCTCAGAGGGCTTCCGCGCCCGAGATGATCTCGATGAGTTCCTTGGTGATCATGGCCTGACGCGTCCGGTTGTAGATCAGCGTCTGCTTCTTGATCATCTCGCCCGCGTTGCGGGTCGCCGAGTCCATGGCGCTCATGCGCGCGCCCTGCTCGGAGGCGGCGTTCTCCAGGAGCGCCCGGTAGATCTGCACCGTCAGGTTCTTCGGCAGCAGCGTCTCGAGGATCGCCTCCTCGGACGGCTCGAATTCCAGGGCGGCGTTGCCGGCGGCCGCCTTCGCGGTCGTGTCGACCGCCGGCAGCTCCGCGGGGATCAGGCGCTGCGCGGTCGGGATCTGCGAGATGACCGAGCGGAACTCGGAGTAGAACAGGGTCGCGACGTCGAACTCGCCGTTCTCGAAGCGGGTCAGGATCTTGTCGGCGATCGAGGCGGCGAACTCGTAATCCACCGGGCGGTTGCCGCGGATGTCCATGCTCTCGACGATCTGGTCGCGGTACTGCCGGCGCAGCGCGTCGAGGCCCTTCTTGCCGACCGTCATGATCTTGACCGTCTTGCCCTCGGCGGCGAGCCTCTGGGCGTACTCGCGCACCGCGAGGCGGACGATCGACGAGTTGAACGCGCCGGCGAGGCCGCGGTCGCCCGTGCACACCACGAGCAGGTGCGTCTGCTCGGAGCCGGTCCCGGACAGGAGCCGCGGGGCGCCGACGCCGCCGACGAGGTTGCCCGCGAGGTTGCCGAGCACCGCCGACATCTTCTCGGCGTAGGGACGGCCCGCCTCGGCGGCCATCTGCGCCCGGCGCAGCTTGGCGGCGGCGACCATCTGCATGGCCTTGGTGATCTTCTGCGTCGCCTTCACCGAGGTGATGCGGTTGCGCAGGTCCTTCAAACTCGCCATCGGGTGAGGTCCAGGTCCGTTCTATGGGCCTCTCCTTCCCTCGGCGGGAAGGAGCCGGAAGTTCGGGCGGTGCGGCGGGGACCGGGATCCCCCCGCACCACCCAAGATCCCTCCCCGAGGGGAGGGGCCTCACATCAGCCGATCGACTTGGCGACGCTCTCGACGACGCTCTTCAGCTTGCCGGCGTTCTCGTCCGACAGGTCCTTGGAGGCGGCGATCGAGTCGAGCAGGTCCTTGTGCTTGGAGCGCAGGGTCGAGAGCAGCGCGTCCTCGAAGGGACGGACCTTGGTCACCGGCATCTTGTCGAGGTAGCCGTTCACGCCGGCGTAGATCACCGCGACCTGCTCTTCCATCTTCAGTGGCGAGAACTGCGGCTGCTTCAGGAGCTCGGTGAGCCGCGAGCCGCGGTTCAGGAGCGCCTGGGTGGAGGCGTCGAGATCCGAGCCGAACTGCGCGAAGGCGGCCATCTCGCGGTACTGCGCGAGCTCGCCCTTGATCTTGCCGGCGACCTTCTTCATCGCCTTGGTCTGCGCCGAGGAGCCCACCCGCGACACCGAGAGGCCGACGTTCACCGCCGGGCGGATGCCCTGGTAGAACAGGTCGGTCTCGAGGAAGATCTGGCCGTCGGTGATCGAGATCACGTTGGTCGGGATGTAGGCCGAGACGTCGTTGGCCTGGGTCTCGATGACCGGCAGCGCGGTCAGCGAGCCGTTGCCGGCGGCGTCGCCCATCTTGGCGGCGCGCTCGAGCAGGCGGCTGTGGAGGTAGAACACGTCGCCCGGATACGCCTCGCGGCCCGGCGGGCGGCGCAGCAGCAGCGACATCTGGCGGTAGGCCACGGCCTGCTTGGACAGATCGTCGTACACGATCACGGCGTGCATGCCGTTGTCGCGGAAGTACTCGCCCATGGCGCAGCCGGCGAACGGCGCGATGAACTGCATCGGGGCCGCGTCGGACGCCGTGGCGGCGATGACGATGGAGTACTCCAGCGCGCCCTGGTCCTCCAGGACCTTCACGAACTGGGCCACCGTCGAGCGCTTCTGGCCGATAGCGACGTAGATGCAGTAGAGCTTGGCCTTCTCGTCACTGCCGGCGGTGTGGCCCGGCTTCTGGTTCAGGATCGTGTCGAGGGCGATGGCGGTCTTGCCGGTCTGGCGATCGCCGATGATCAGCTCGCGCTGGCCGCGGCCGACCGGGATCAGGGCGTCGATCGCCTTCAGGCCCGTGGCCATCGGCTCGTGCACAGACTTGCGCGGGATGATGCCCGGAGCCTTGACGTCGACGCGGCGACGCTCGGTCGACTGGATCGGGCCCTTGCCGTCGATCGGGTTGCCGAGGGCGTCGACGACGCGGCCGAGCAGGCCCTTGCCGACCGGCACGTCCACGATGGCGCCGGTCCGCTTGACGGTCTGGCCTTCCTTGATCTCGCGGTCGGAGCCGAAGATCACGATGCCGACGTTGTCCTGCTCGAGGTTCAGGGCCATGCCGCGCACGCCCGACTCGAACTCGACCATCTCGCCGGCCTGGACGTTGTCGAGGCCGTAGGCGCGGGCGATGCCGTCGCCGACGGACAGGACCTGCCCGACCTCGGAGACCTCGGCCTCCTCGCCGAAGTTCTTGATCTGCTCTTTCAGGATCGCGGAGATCTCGGCGGCGCGGATGTCCATACTCGGGCCTCTGTCGCTGATGCGTCTATGCGTGTTCGGGTCGGATGGGGGCGCTTACCGCGCGGCCCGCATCGCGAGGCGGATACCGTTGAGCTTGGTCTTGAGGGAGGCGTCGACCATGCGCGAGCCCATCTTCACGACGAGGCCGCCGATCAGGCTGGGATCGACCACGAGGTCGACGGCGACATCGGCCTTGGCGATGTCGCGCAGCGACGCCTTGATCTCCTCGATCACCGCGTCGGAGGGCTTCTCGGCCACCCGGACCTGGGCGCGCACGATGCCCTTCGAGTCCTGGACCAGGGTCCGGAACGCGTCGATCATGTCGGGCAGGGCGAAGAGCCGGCGGTTCGAGGCCGCGAGGCGGATGAAATTGCCGGCGAGGCCGCCGATGCCCGCCTTGTCGAGCACGGCGCCGATGGCGGCCGCCTGCTCCTCGGCGCTGAAGACCGGGCTGCGGACGAGGCGGCGGAGATCCGCGCTCTCCTTCAGCAGCGTGTCGAATTGATCGAGAGACTCGGCGACCGCGTCGACCTGGCGCTCGTCGCGCGCGAGCTCGAACAGGGCGGAAGCGTACCGGCCCGCCACGCCTGCGACCAGGGGACCAGCCTCGGAACCGTTCTGCGCCACCCGTCGCTCTCTTCTCTGGTTGCCCGTCCGCTCCGCGCGCTCCGGCTGGAGCGCGGTGCGAGACCGTTCGGGACGTGGGATCGCGCCGGCAACGGACAGGTCGAGAACTGTCCTCGCGGCGCGGCGACCGCCTAGCATGCCAGCATGGCCGCGCGCAACACGGCAGGCGCGCGTCGCTGCGCGTCAGGACGGCGGAAGTGTGACGCGGGTCCCGCCTCAGCAGGCGAGCCGGTCGCAGCGCCGCACGCTCGCGATCATCTTGGCCATGGCGCCGGCGCCGGGATGCCCGAGGATCCCGCTGTTGCCGATCACGTAGGACGGCGTCGCGTATAGGCCGAGATCCGCGGCCATCCGCATCTGGCTCTTCAGCGCCGCGCGCACCTCCTCGCTGTCGGCGATCTCCTCGACCTCCGCCTGCGGGATCCCCATCGTGGCGGCGACGGCGAGCGCGCCGGGCCCGTCGATGCGGCCGGGCTTGCCCAGCAGCGTCTGGTAGAAGCGCCACGCCGCCTCGGAGCCGAGCTTGCGCTGCACCGCGAGCATCACCTTGGCGGCCTGGGCGGATTGCGGCGACAGGATCGGGTTGTGGACAAGCCCGATCCGCAGCTCCGGATCGCTGTCGTGCAGGGCAACCACGTCGGCGGCCGCCTTCCGGCAGTACGGGCAGTTGAAGTCGAAGAACTCGTAGAGCGTGGTGCCGGCATCCCGCGGCCCGACATAGGTCACGCCGCGCAGGGCCGGGATCTGCCCGGTGATCTCGCCCGGCAGGATCGAGTTCGCCACCGCGCGCCCGTCGTCGCCCGTCACCGCGACCCGCTGGCCGTAGGATTGCGCGGAGGCGCTGGTCAGGCCGGCACCGAAGGTGGCGGCTGCGGCGAGCAGGAGGCGTCGCGAGACAGGCTTCGAAACAGGCATGGGACTCGTCCGGGGCATCGCTGTCCCGCTCCGGCCGCGCCGAAGCGGAGCCGGACCAGAACCAGGGGGTCGAGTCGGTTTCATGGCCGAGCGGCCGTGAACGTCGCGCTACCGCGCGGCGGGCGCGGCCTAGCGCAGCCCCTTCGGCCGGTCGCCGGTCGCCCAGGCCAGGGCCTGCTCGAGCCGGTCGTTGCCCCAGAACAGCTCGCCGTCATCGGCCAGGAACGTCGGCGCCCCGTAGATCCCGCGGGAGCGCGCCTCCTCGACGCTGACCCGCAGCTTCGTCTTGTTGGCCTCGGCGGCGGCGGCCCGCACGGTCTGCGTGCCGTCGAGCCCGAGCGAATCGAGGATCTCCGCGACGGCCGCCGGCTCCGCGATCGAGCGGCCCTCGGCGAAGCTCGCGGTGAAGACCGCCTTCGAGAACGGGACCAGCCACGGCTGGTCCTGGCCGAGGATCGCGACCCGCACCGCGCTGAGGCTGTTCTGCGGAAACTGGGCGGGGCGCGTCACCGGCGGCAGGCCGAGGCGGGCGGCCTCGCGCTCGACGTCGCGCCACATGTTCTTGCCCTTGGCCGCGTAGAGATTGAACGGCGAGGTGGTCCAGCCCTGCGCGGCGAAGAGCGGCCCGACCAGGAAGGGGCGCCACCGGATCGCCACGTCCGCCTCGGCGGCGGCGGCCTCGACGCGCATGGCCGCGAGGTAGGAGTAGGTGGAGGCGAATTCGTACCAGAACTCCAGAATTGGCTGGCGCGCCATAGACTTCGCTTCTCCGATGCACTCTCGCGGCGATGACGACCTGCAACGCCCGCGCCGTTTCTGACACAACCGCAAGGCCGTCGTGAGGCGAAACGCGGCCGATCCTCCGGCATCTCGGCTACGCGCGAGGCGGCGCGCCGGTTGCAGGCCGGTGACACCCGCGATAAGCCGCAGACGCCGAGCCAGATCCCTCGCCCAGTTCCGGAAGTCCCATGTCCGTCCCCGCGAAGAGCCCCGTGAAGAAGGTCGTGCTGGCCTATTCCGGCGGCCTCGACACATCGATCATCCTGAAGTGGCTGCAGACCACCTACGGCTGCGAGGTCGTCACCTTCACGGCCGATCTCGGCCAGGGCGAGGAGCTGGAGCCCGCGCGCCGCAAGGCGGAGCTCCTCGGCATCAAGCCCGAGAATATCTACATCGAGGACCTGCGCGAGGAATTCGTCCGCGACTACGTCTTCCCGATGTTCCGGGCGAACGCCGTCTACGAGGGCGTCTACCTGCTCGGCACCTCGATCGCCCGGCCGCTGATCGCCAAGAAGCAGATCGAGATCGCCGAGCGCGTCGGCGCCGACGCGGTCTGCCACGGCGCCACCGGCAAGGGGAACGATCAGGTCCGGTTCGAGCTTGGCTACTACGCGCTGAAGCCCGACGTCACGGTAATCGCGCCCTGGCGCGAGTGGGACCTGCGCTCGCGCGAGCAGCTCATCGCCTTCGCCGAGCAGCACCAGATCCCGATCGCCAAGGACAAGCGCGGCGAGAGCCCGTTCTCGGTGGACGCCAACCTCCTGCACGCCTCCTCGGAGGGCAAGGTGCTGGAGGA
This sequence comes from Methylobacterium oryzae, assembly GCF_021398735.1. Lineage (NCBI taxonomy): Bacteria > Pseudomonadati > Pseudomonadota > Alphaproteobacteria > Hyphomicrobiales > Methylobacteriaceae > Methylobacterium > Methylobacterium oryzae. The sequence goes on along the minus strand of NZ_CP090349.1, from coordinate 4,305,799 downwards.
TCCGGCCGTCGAGGTGCCGGACTACGTCTACTCGCGCACCCTCTCCCCCGAGGAGGCGCCCGACCAGCCGACGGTCATCACGATCGGGTTCGAGCGCGGCGACGCCGTCTCGATCGACGGCGAGGCTCTGTCGCCCGCGAGCCTTCTGACCAAGCTCAACGAGCTCGGCCGCGCCAACGGCATCGGCCGGCTCGACCTGGTGGAGAACCGCTTCGTCGGCATGAAGAGCCGCGGCATGTACGAGACGCCGGGCGGCACGATCCTGCTGCCGGCGCACCGCGCCATCGAGTCGATCACGCTGGACCGGGGGGCCGCGCACCTCAAGGACCAGCTCATGCCGCAATACGCCGAGCTCATCTACAACGGCTTCTGGTTCTCGCCGGAGCGCGAGATGATCCAGGCCCTGATCGACAAGAGCCAGGAGAAGGTCACCGGCACGGTGCGGCTGAAGCTCTACAAGGGCGGCGTCCACGTGATCGGCCGCGAGAGCCCGCACTCGCTCTACGACCAGGACCTCGTGACCTTCGAGGAGGGCGCCGTCGCCTACGATCACCGCGACGCGGCGGGTTTCATCAAGCTCAACGCCCTGCGCCTGCGCACCCTGGCCCAGCGCAAGAAGCGCGAGGGCTGAGCCCGGTGCCGGTCGCCGCCGCGCGGGCGGCCGCGACCGGAGGTAGCCGTCAGGCGGGGAGCCAGCGCTCGGCGGCCCGACGGAAGTCGCCGGGCCCGAGATCGGCGTAGCGCAGGAAGATCTGCAGGGCCGGCTGCAATTCGCGATGGAGGCGCACGAGCCGCGTCTCCGCGTCCTCGTCGTCGTTCGCGGCCGCGCCCGGCACGGCGGCGAGAAGGCGCTTCATGGCCGCGGTGTAGGCACCGTCCGCGCCGTAGGGCCGCTCCGGGTCGACGCGCGGCACCCCCTGCTCGGCGTTCCACCCGATGTTCAGCTGCGGGATCAGCGCGAGGTGCTCGGGCGTCACCGCGAAGGTGATCAGGTCCGGGGTCTCGCCGGTGGCCGCGTCCCGGAAGACGTCGCCCACGGCGCCCGGATCGAGCTTGGCCAGACCGTTGTGGTACTGGTACCGGCCCGGCTTCAGCTGCCCGTTCTGGACGAAGACGGCGAGGCCGTCCTCGAGGGACCGGTGCTCCTCCTCGGCGCCCTCGTCGTCGCCGGTGACGTTGGCGATGTCGCCGTCGCGGTCGAGGCTGCCATAGGGGGCGGCCGGGTGGATGGTCGGCGCCCCCGGCTCGGCGCCGTCCCAGGCGACGACCATCCGGCGGATCAGGGCGATGCGCTCCAGGCTCAGGTCGTAGGCGGCATCGCTCATCGTGTATCGGTCCCGGCTCTCACGCTTGGAAGGCCCGTCTTACAGAGGCGAGTCGCCCCCTGCTACCGCCGCACGCAGCCCGTGAGGCCGTCGATCTGTCCCATCATCGCCTGGATCCGCGCGGCCCGGCGGCGCACCCCGGGAGAGGGCCGGCCGGCGCTGCGGGTGATCGGGTTCGGCAGCACGGCGGCGAGCAGGGCGGCCTCGTTGCGGGTCAGCCGGCTCGCGTCCTTGCCGAACCAGTGCCGGCTCGCGGCCTGCGCGCCGTAGATCCCGTCGCCCCACTCGGCGACGTTGAGGTAGATCTCCATCATCCGGCGCTTGCCCCAGAGCGTGTCGAGCGCCAGCGCCAGCGGGATCTCGATGGCCTTCCGGATGTAGGAGCGGCCGGGCCACAGGAAGACGTTCTTCACCGTCTGCATGGCGATCGTGGAGGCGCCGCGGCTCGGGGAATCCTCGTCCTCGACCACGTCGCGGATCGCGCCGAAATCGACCCCGTGATCCAGGCAGAAGCGCTGATCCTCCGAGGCGATCACCGCCTGCGGCAGGACCGGCGCGATGGCGGAGAGCGGGACCGGATCCCGACTCACCGGCTGAAGCGTCAACCACCGTCCCAGCATCAGGGTCGACGGCGGCATCACCGCGCTATAGACGAGCGCCAACGTCAGCGCGAGGACGAACCCGACGGCGGGGAGCAGCAGCAGCGCTCCCACAAGCTGTCGGACGCGACGGGAACGGCGCGGGCGCGCGAGCGGGAGGTCGCGACCTGCCGTCTCCCGCCTGCGTCGAGCCCCGTCCACCGTGAGTCCGTCCCCGCCCAACTGACACCCGATTGGTTTCGCAAGGCCAGGACCGGACGTAAGCCCGATGACCCCGACCCCCTCAACGCAGGCACCGACCGGTTCGGTCAAGGCAGTCACGCCGGCCGCCGATTTTACCCACAGGTTGACGGAGGTCGCCGGCACGGTCGAGACCTTCCTGGTCGAGCGGCTCGGCCCCGCGGTCGGCGCCGGCGAGATCGCCCGGCCGCCCCGCCTGATGGAGGCCATGCGGCACGCCGTGCTCGGCGGCGGCAAGCGTCTCCGGCCGTTCCTGGCCATCGAGACCGCCCGGATGCTCGGCGGCTCCGAGGCCGCCGCGCTGGCGGCCGGCGCCGGCGTCGAGCTGGTCCACTGCTACAGCCTCGTCCACGACGACCTGCCGGCGATGGACGACGACGACATGCGCCGCGGCAAGCCCACGGTCCACAAGGCCTACGACGAGGCCACCGCCATCCTCGTCGGCGACGCCCTGCAGACGCTGGCCTTCGAGATCGTGGCCGACCCGACCTGGCAGCCGGATGCGCGCATCCGCGCCGACCTCGTGCTCGGCCTCGCTCGGGCCTCGGGCCTCGGCGGCATGGTCGGCGGCCAGCTCCTCGACCTCACCGCCGAGGGCCGGTTCGGCGCGGCCAACATGGACGTGGACGACACCCTGCGGATGCAGGCGATGAAGACCGGCGCGATCCTGGCCTTCTCGGTGGAGGCCGGCGCGATCGTCGGCGGTGCCGACAAGGACCAGCAGGCCGCACTCCTGCGCTACGGCCTCGCCCTGGGGCAGGCCTTCCAGATCGCCGACGACATCCTCGACCGGGAGGCCTCGCCCGAGGCCATGGGCAAGGCCACCGGCAAGGACAAGGATGCCGGCAAGGCGACGCTCGTCGACCGTCTCGGCATCGACGGGGCCCGCGCCGAGTGCGACCGCCTCGTCGGCGTCTGCGAGGACGCGGTGTCGTCCTGGGGGGAGGGCGCCCGCGTCCTGCGCGACGCCGCCCGCTTCACGGTCGCCCGCAAGACCTGATCGCGCCGGGCGGCGGAAACCCGGCCGCCGCCTCGGGCGGCCGGGCCGGGCCCGGCAGCCCGACCTCCGCGAACACTGCGCCACGACCACGCGGGGCACGCCACAAGCGATCGCGGCTCCGCCGGATCGACACCCTCCGCGACGCGGACCCGCGCCGTCCCGATCGGGGCCATCCGAACCGGAGGCGGGACCGCGGAGCGCGGGGCGCCGGTCAGAGCCGGTTGGTCTTGTTGTGGACGTCGAGGCACACGGCGGCGAGCAGGACGACGCCCTTGATCACCTGCTGCCAGTCGACGCCGATCCCCAGGATCGACATGCCGTTGTTCATGATGCCGATGATGAAGGCGCCGATCACGACACCCGAGACCTTGCCGATGCCGCCCGCCGCCGAGGCGCCACCGATGAAGCAGGCCGCGATCACGTCGAGCTCCATCCCGACGCCGGCCTTCGAGTTCGCGGTGTTGAGCCGGGCGACGAAGATCATGCCGGCGAGGCCCGCCAGCGCGCCCATGTTGGCGAAGGTCAGGAAGGTCAGCCGCTCGGTCTTGATCCCCGAGAGGCGCGCGGCCTTGATGTTCCCGCCCAGCGCGTAGATCCGGCGCCCGATCGTCGTCCGCGTCGTCACGAACCCGTAGAGCGTCACCAGCGCCAGCAGCACGAGGAGCACGTTGGGCAGGCCCCGGTACGCGCTCATCTGCCAGGCGAAGGCCAGGATCAGGATGGCGGTCACGCCGTTGCGGCCGATGAACGCCGCCGGGGACTCGGCCGGGCTCGCGTTCCGCAGCCGAGCCTGCCGCCGTCGCCAGTTCAGCCCGGTCAGCGTCGCGACCAGCGCGGCGGCGATCAGGACGGCGGTCCAGGGTCCGGCGCCGTTGACGAGGAAGCCCTTGGCGAGGAGCTGGAACACCTCCGGGAACGGTCCGATGGAGGCCCCCTGCAGCAGCACCTGCGTCAGGCCGCGGAACACCATCATGCCGGCCAGGGTGACGATGAAGCTCGGGATGGCGAGGTAGGCCACGAAGTAGCCCTGCAGACCGCCGATGACCGCGCCCACCGCGAGGCACAGGACGGCCGCAGAGAACGGGTCGACGTGGAAGCGGACCATCAGCAGGGCGGCGAGCGCCCCCACGAAACCGACCACCGAGCCGACCGACAGGTCGATATGCCCGGCCACGATGACCAGCAGCATCCCGAGCGCCATCACGACGACGTAGCTGTTCTGGAGGATCAGGTTGGTCAGGTTCAGCGGCTGGAACAGGACGCCGCCCGTCGCGACCTCGAAGAACAGCGTGATCACCGCCAGCGCGACGACGAGACCGTAGGCGCGCAGCTGCGCCATCGGCAGGCGGCCGCGCCCGGCCCGGACTTCGCCCGCGGCGGCGGCCGGGATGAGGTCCCTGCCGGGGCTCACGGACTTGCTCACTGTGATGTCGGTCATCCGTTCAGCCCCCTGGAGCGCATGATGGCGCGCATGATCGCTTCCTGGCTGGCCTCGGCGCGGTCGAATTCGCCCACGAAGCGCCCCTCGTTCATCACGTAGATGCGGTCGCAGAGGCCGAGCAGTTCCGGCATCTCCGAGGAGATCAGGAGGACGCCGCGGCCGTCCTCCGCCAGCTCGTTGATGATGCTGTAGATCTCGTACTTCGCGCCGACATCGATGCCGCGGGTCGGCTCGTCGAGGATCAGCACCTTGGGCCGGGTGAACAGCCACTTGCTCAGCACGACCTTCTGCTGGTTGCCGCCCGACAAATTCACGGTCTGCTGCGTCACCCCGACGGAGCGGATGCGCATCTTGGTGCGGTAGCCGGTCGCGACCCGGTGCTCGGCCGCCTCGTCGATCACCGCGGCGGTGGAGATCCCGGGCAGGTTCGCCAGGGTGGTGTTCCGGGCGATGTCCTCGCCCAGCACGAGCCCGAGTTGCTTGCGATCCTCGGTGACGTAGGCGAGGCCGGCCGCGATCGCCCGGTCGATCGTCGAGACGTCGACCTCGACACCCCCGATCCGGACCGTGCCCCGGATGTCCCGGCCGTAGGACCGGCCGAAGAGGCTCATGGCGAGCTCGGTCCGGCCCGAGCCCATCAGGCCCGCGATCCCGACGATCTCGCCCCGGCGCAGGCTCAGGTCGACGTCGCGCACCACCGCCCGGCCGGCGTGGACGGGGTGGTGGACCGTCCAGTCGCGCACCTCCATCAGCACCGCGCCGATCCGCGGCGTGCGGACCGGGTAGCGGCTCTCCAGCGTGCGGCCGACCATCGCCCGGATGATGCGGCCCTCGTCGATCGCGCCGCCGCGGCAGTCGAGGGTCTCGACGGTGCTGCCGTCGCGCAGGACCGTGATCCGGTCGGCCACCTGGGCGATCTCGTTCAGCTTGTGGGAGATCAGGATCGAGGCGATGCCCTGCGCCTTGAAGCGCAGCAGGAGCTGCAGCAAGGCCTCACTGTCGGTCTCGCTCAACGACGCGGTCGGTTCGTCGAGGATCAGGAGCTTCACCTCCTTGGAGAGCGCCTTGGCGATCTCCACGAGCTGCTGCTTGCCGACCCCGAGATGGGTGACGAGGGTGTCGGGGCTCTCGTCGAGCCCCACCATCGCCATCAGCGCGCGGGCGCGGGCCTGGACACGATCCCGGTCGATGACCCCGAACCGGGCCGGCTCGTTGCCGAGGAAGATGTTCTCGGCGATCGACAGGTACGGCACCAGGGCGAGTTCCTGGTGGATGATCACGATGCCGAGGCGCTCGCTGTCCGTGATGTCGCGGAAGCGGCCCGGCCGCCCCTCGTAGGTGATGTCACCCGTGTACGACCCGTTGGGATACACGCCGCTCAGCACCTTCATCAGCGTCGACTTCCCCGCGCCGTTCTCGCCGACCAGGGCGAGGATCTCGGCGGGCTCGACGGTCAGGTTGACGTCGGAGAGGGCCTTCACGCCGGGGAAGGTCTTGGTGATTCCCCGCATTTCGAGAACGGGCTGCATGCGGCGCCTACCAGCTCGGACTGCACGTTCGGCCCGCGCGACAGTCGTCGCGGCGGGGATCGGATCGGGCGGAGCGACCGGGCTCCGCCCCGGCATCGGTCACTTGAGCTGGTCGAGCGTGTAGTAGCCCGTGTCGATCAGGGCCGGCTTCCAGTTGGCCCGGGTGACGATCACCGGCGTGAGCAGGTAGGACGGGACGATCTTCTTGCCGTTGTCGTAGGTCTTCACGTCGTTGACCTCGGGCTGTCGGCCCGCCTCGATGGCGTCGATCATCGCCACCGTCACCTTGGCCAAGTCCCGGGTGTCCTTGAAGATCGTCGCCGTCTGCTCACCGGCGATGATCGACTTGACCGATTGCAGCTCGGCGTCCTGGCCGCTGATCACCGGCAGCTTCACGCCGCCCGACCCGTAGCCCACGCTCTTCACCGACGAGAGGATCGCCGTGGAGATGCCGTCGTAGGGCGAGAGCACGGCATCCAGATGGGCGTTGCCGTAATAGGCCGAGAGCAGGTTATCCATCCGCGCCTGGGCGGTCGCGGCGTCCCAGCGCAGGGTGGACACCTTGTCCATGCCGAACTGGCCCGAGCGCACAACGAGCCTCTTCGCGTCGATGTAGGGCTTCAGCACCGACAGGGCGCCGTCGTAGAAAAAGTATGCGTTATTGTCGTCGGGCGAACCGCCGAACAGCTCGATGTTGAAGGGCCCCTTCCCGTCCTTCAAGCCGAGGGCGTCGACGATGGATGTCGCCTGCTGAACGCCAACCTTGTAGTTGTCGAAGGTGGCGTAGTAATCGACGTTCGGCGTCCCCCGGATGAGCCGGTCGTAGGCGATGACCCTGACGCCGCGCTCGCTCGCTTTCGACAGCACATCGCTGAGGGTCGTGCCGTCGATGGAAGCGATCACCAGGATCTTCACGCCGGTGGTGAGCATGTTCTCGATCTGGGCGAGCTGGGTCGGGATGTCGTCGTCCGCGTATTGCAGATCCGGATTGTAGCCCTTGGCCTTCAGAAGCCTGACGATGTTGTTGCCGTCGTCGATCCAGCGCTGCGACGACTTGGTCGGCATGGCGACCCCGATCGAATCCCCGCCGGCCGCCTGCGCCGATGCCGTGGCGCACGCGCCGATGAGCGACAGGCCCAGGATGTATTTGAGAACCGTATGCCTGGCGATCACAATCCCCCCCTATCGCTGCGCAGCCGGACTTCGACTTCAATCGAAGCGAGTCCGTGCTTCTGTTATTGTCGGTCGATTATTTTCTATAATTAAAACTCGATGTTTTACTTATCTAGTCTATGGCCGACACCCATCCACTGCCCGACCGAATATCCCTGCGGGAGCCGATCCGGCAAACTTGGCCGGGTTGGCAGGCAGAAGCGCAATCCGGGCGCCGCCGGCAGCCTCTTCGAGGGCCAAGCCCGCAACTTGAGAAGCTCGAGCATTCGATTTGTATGAGTTATAGATGGGGCCGTCAATCGGCACGCGCGGCGCCCCGTCTCGCGGCGCGGTCTCAGGTGTGTGTGTGGAGCGCGCCGCGGGTTCAGGTCCGAGTTCGATCGCCGGTCGGCGCGATGGGGTCGCGCGGGCCACGGGGCGCGGCCGGCCGATCGGCACGGCGGCGATGACCGGTCCGCTCGATCGGATCAGGGGAGGGCGGATCGCGTGTCCGCACCGCCAAGCAGTTCAGCGCGGCGTCGCCGCGCGGGCCCGGAAACCGCGTTGGTTCAGCCGCGGCCGACGAACGGCATCTTGGTGGCCATGATGGTCATGAACTGCACGTTGGCCTCCAGCGGCAGGCTCGCCATGGACAGCACGGCCTGACCGACATGGTCCGGATCCATCACCGCCTCGGCCCGCAGGGAGCCGTCCGCCTGCGGGACGCCGGCCTTCATCTTGCCGCCCATGGGCGTGTCGGCGTTGCCGATATCGATCTGGCCGCAGGCGATGTCGTAGGCCCGGCCGTCGAGGGAGGTCGCCTTGGTCAGCCCGGTCACGGCGTGCTTGGTCGCCGTGTAGGCGATGGAGTTCGGTCGGGGCGCGTGGGCCGAGATCGAGCCGTTGTTGATGATCCGGCCGCCCCGGGGATCCTGGTCGCGCATGATCCGGAAGGCGTGCTGCGTGCACAGGAACAGCGCCGTGAGGTTGGTGTCGACCACCTGCCGCCAGGTCTCGAGGGGCAGATCCTCCAGCGGGACCGCCGGAGCGCCGATCCCGGCATTGTTGAACAGCAGGTCGAGCCGGCCGAACTCCGCCTTGGTGCGCGCGAACAGGGCGGCGATCGAGTCGGGATCGGTCACGTCGGTCGGGACCGCCAGGGCTCCGTGTCCGATCCGCGCGGCGACCTCCTCGAGGGGAGCCTGACGCCGCCCCGAGAGGACGACGCGCCATCCGGCGTCGGCGAGCGCCAGGGCGGCGGCCTTGCCGACACCCGTCCCGGCCCCGGTCACGATCGCGATCCGCTCAAGCCCCGACATGCGTTCCTCCCGGCTCCGGTGTTTCACCGCCTGTAGCGGATGGCCGCCGCCGCGCGAAGGCTCGGCGTTTCACATGCGGGCCACGGTCACGGGGCGTACCGGCGGCCGCCATGCGCTATGGTGGTCGAAAGACACGGGGACGGGAACGGAACGATGGGGCAGGGTTCGTCGGCAGGCCTGCGCGGGACGAGCGACGCGGCGGTCCCGGCGTGAGCGCACCCGAGATCCCGTTCCTCGCCGGCCTCGACGCGCCGGCAATCGCGGCCGTGCGGGCCCGGATGGTGCCGGTGGCGGTGCCGGGCGGCCGGACCCTGTTCGAGCAGGGCGAGACCGGGGACGCCCTGTACACGCTGGTCTCCGGCGCGGTCGGCGTCTCGGCCCGCGACCATGCCGGGCGGCCGACCCGGATCGCGCGCCTGCGGCCGCCCGAGACCTTCGGCGAGATGGCCCTGCTGTCGGACGCCCCGCGGGCGGCGACCGTTATGGCGCTGCGCGATTCGCACCTCCTGCAACTCACCCGCGGGGCCTTCGAGGCGGTGATCGCCGAGCACCCGCACACACTCCTCTACTTCGCCCGGATGCTCGCCGACCGCCTGCGGGCGATCTACGACGGCCACTCGGTCCACCACGCACCGCGGATCTTCACGATCCTGGCCGTGACCGAGGGGCCCGATCCGGCGCGGGTGGCGCGGCAGCTCGCCGCCGCCTTCGACGCCCTGCTGCCCGGGAAGACCGGCTGCCTCACCGACTGGCCGGAGGGCGCCGACGAGGCGTGGTTCCAGGCCTTCGAGGGCGCCCACGCGCGCACGATCTTCGCGGCGCACGACATCGACTGCCCCTGGTGCCGCCAGAGCCAGCGGCGGGGCGACCATGTCCTGCTCCTCGCCGAGCCCGGCGCGCCGCCGCGGCCGGGCGCGGCGGCCTATCTCGACCGGGTGCGCTCCGACTGGATCCGCATGGACCTCGTCGTGCGCCAGGACCCCGCGGCCCGGCGCCCGAAGGCCCTGCATCCGGAGGTCGCCGCGCTGCCCGCGGCGATGCGCATCCAGGTCCGGGACGGCGACCGGGGGGATCTGCATCGCCTCGCGCGGCTCGCCAGCGGGTCGGCGCGCGGCCTCGTCCTCGGCGGCGGCGGGGCCCGGGGGCTCGCCCATCTAGGAGTGCTCAAGGCCCTCGACGAGGTGTCCTGCGCGCCCGACTTCGTGGGCGGGACCAGCATGGGCGCGATCATCGCGGCGAGCCTCGCCATGGGCTGGAGCGTCGCGGAGATCCAGGCCCAGATCGAGGCGTTCTTCGCCACCAGCAACCCGATCAACGACTACACGCTGCCGCTGCACGCGCTGACCCGCGGCGCAAAGGTCGATGCCGGCCTCGCGGCGCGCTACGGCGGCGTGCGCATCGAGGACCTCTGGCTGCCGTTCTTCTGCGTCTCGTCGAACCTGACGACCGGCAACACCATGGTGCACCGCTCGGGCGACCTGCCGAAGGCCCTGCGCGCCAGCATCGCGATCCCCGGCCTCCTGCCGCCCGTGCTGTGCGACGAGGGCGTCCTGGTCGACGGCGGCATGATGAACAACCTGCCGGCCGACGTCGCCGCCGGGCTGGAGCGCGGCCCGGTCCTGGCCGTCGATGTCGGGACCGACCGGGCGTTCCAGGATATGCCGCGGCGCGGGTGGAGCGGCCGGCTCATGCGCAAGCTGATCGGCTCACCGCTGGCGATGCCGGGCCTGGCCCCGCTGCTCCTGCGCGCCGCCACCGTGTCGAGCGACGCGCAGAGCCTGATGGCGGCGGCCCACGCGACCGCCGTGCTGAAGCCGCAGCTCTCCGGCATCGACCTGCGGGCGTGGTCGCGCTTCCGGGAATCGGCGGAACTCGGCTACCGGGAGACCCGCGCGGGCATCGCGACCGGGACCCTCGCGCGCTGGCTCGAGCCGATGCGCTGACCCGGTGCGCCGAGATGTCCGCGTGCGGCGGCGCACGCGCGGCGCCCGCGGCCCTGTAACCCGGACCATCCGCCGACGATCTCCGGTGCAACACGTCATCGGGAGACCGGAACCATGACCCATCCTGCCAAGACCCCGACCGGCGCCGTGCCCGGTTCCGCGCCGGACCGGCGCGCCGCGGCCGACCATTCCGGGCCGCACGCCCTCCTGCACGGCGCCGCCTTCGTGCTGCTGTGCCTCTGGACGCGGACCGCGCCGGAGCGTCTGCGCGACCAGCTCTCCCCGGACGCCGGCGACGGCGCCGCGCTCGGCTTCTGAGCGGATCGGACCGGAGGACGCGCGCGTTCTCCGCCGCGGGGGAGCCGGACATGACGGAGCGCGCGCGAGAATGACCGTCGCGGGAGTGAGGTTTCGCCGGATCGCCCTGCCGGAGATCGGCCTGCACGTGGCCGAGGCGGGCCCCGAGACGGGGCCGCCGACCATCCTGCTGCACGGCTTCCCGGAATCCTGGTACGGCTGGCGCCACCAGATCGGGCCGCTCGCCGAGGCGGGGCTGCGGATCATCGCGCCGGATCAGCGCGGCTACGGCCTCAGCGACAAGCCGGCGGGGATCGCCGCCTACCACCTGGACCGGCTGGCCGGCGACGTCCTGGCCCTGGCCGACGCCTACGGCGCGCCCACGGTGCGGCTCGTCGGCCACGACTGGGGGGGCCTCGTCGCGTGGTGGGTGGCGAGCCGCCACCCCGAGCGGATCGACCGGCTGGCGATCCTCAACGCGCCGCATCCCGCGATCGTCGGCACCTACATGCGCCGCCATCCCGGTCAGTGGCTGCGCAGCACCTATGTGGGCCTCTTCCAGCTCCCGCGCCTCCCCGAGCGGCTGCTCACGGCGGATCGCGGCCGGGCCCTGCGGCGCGCGCTGACGACCTCCAGCCGGCCCGGCACCTTCGCGCAGGCCGATCTCGACCATTACGTCGCGGGGTGGCTCCGGCCCGGCGCGATGACCGGCATGCTGAACTGGTACCGGGCCCTGGTGCAGCTGCCCCGGGCGCGGCCGCCGCGGGTGCGCGTGCCGGTGCTCATCCTCTGGGGGCGACGGGATACGGCGCTGCAGCCCGGCTTGGCGGAGGCGAGCCTCGCGTTCTGCGACGCCGGCCGGCTCCGCTGGTACGAGCGGGCCAGCCACTGGCTCGCCCACGAGGAGCCCGAGGCGGTCAACGCCGACCTCGGCGCGTTCCTCCGCTAGCCGCCTTGCACCCGCGTGAAAGCGGGCCGGTCCACGCGGGCAAGTTGTAGAGCGATATTCAATGCACGGCCGGATCTCGCAAGTCTCCGCGCCGGCGAGTGCGGACGCGCGTCGGGCGGTGCGGTAATCCGTTCGCTTCTCGGAAGCCACGTACTATTTTTCGCTCGCCGCTCCGGAACATGACGAGCACTTGTCACTTGGTGGTGGCCCATGAGGGCTGATCGGAGCTACTCCACGATGTCTTTTCGTTCTTTCCTGACCGCGGGTGTGGTCTTCGGCGGCCTCCTGGCCGGAACCGTCGCGTCGCAGGCCGCGCCCGCGATCGCGCAGCCCGGCTTCGCCGGATCCGACATGGTCGAGACCGTGGCGATGCATCGCCATCACCGCATGCATCATCACCGGATGCACCGCCATCACTCGACCCGGCACGAGCGCCGGATGCGGCGCATGAACACGATGCGCCACGGCAACCCGAACGCCCGCAACCCGTCGCGCCCGGGCTACCAGCAGCAGCTCGGCAACACCACGGGCGGCCCGCGCTACTGACATCGCGACCGCGCCCGGATTCCGCGCAGGCTGTGGCGGATCCGGGCGCCATCCACCGGCGATGCGGAGTCCGGGCGCCTTCTCCCCAGTCGCATCGGTTCGCCCGGCCTGATTCGCCGGCGTCGCTCTGCTAAGAGGCGGCATGGCCAGAACCGCCGTCCGCCCCGCCGCCGACACGACGCCCACGCCCGGCCTGGACCCGGCCGGCGCGACGCCGATGATGGCGCAGTACATCGAGATCAAGGCCGCCAATCCGGACTGCCTGCTGTTCTACCGGATGGGCGACTTCTACGAGCTGTTCTTCGAGGACGCCGAGATCGCGTCCCGGGCCCTCGGCATCGTCCTGACGAAGCGCGGCAAGCACGCGGGCGGCGAGATCCCGATGTGCGGCGTGCCGGTCGACCGGTCCGACGACTATCTCAACCGCCTCATCGCCCTCGGCCACCGCGTGGCGGTGTGCGAGCAGACAGAGGATCCGGCCGAGGCCAAGAAGCGCGGGCCGAAATCCGTGGTCCGCCGCGAGGTCGTGCGGCTCGTCACCCCCGGCACGATCACCGAGGACCGGCTCCTCGACCCGGCCCGCGCCAACCTCCTCCTGGCCATCGGCCGCCGGAAGACGGGGGAGGGGGCGGTCGCCTACGGCCTCGCCGCGGTGGACATCTCCACGGGCCGCTTCTCCCTCAGCGAGGTCGCGGGCGGCGACTTGTCCGGCGCCATCGCGCGGCACGACCCGCGGGAGATCGTCCTGTCGGAGGCGATCCACGCCGATCCGGCCCTCGCGCGCCTGTGGCAGGAGAGCCGCGCCGCCGTCGTGCCCCTCGCGCAGGCCGAGCTCGAGCCCGCGGCCGCCGAGCGGCGCCTGCGCGAGCAGTTTGGGGTCTCGACCCTGGAGGGGTTCGGCCAGTTCACCCGGGCCGAGATCGCGGCCGCCGGGGCGGCGCTGCTCTACATCGCCCGGACGCAGCTCGCGGCCCGTCCGCCCCTGGCGGTCCCGACCCGCGAGGATGGCGGCGCCACCCTGGCGATCGACGCGGCGACGCGGGCCAATCTCGAACTCACCCGCACCCTGTCGGGCGAGCGCGCCGGGAGCCTCCTCGCCACGATCGACCGGACCGTGACGGCGAACGGGGCGCGGCTGCTCGCTGAGCACCTCGCGGGCCCGCTCACCCATCTCGACGCCATCGCCCGGCGGCACGCCGCGGTGGCGTACCTGGTGGACGACGCGCGCCTGCGCGGCTTCCTGCGCGACGCCCTGGCCCGCGCGCCCGACCTCGCCCGGGCCCTCTCGCGGACCGGGCTCGGTCGCGCGGGTCCTCGGGACCTCGCGGCGATCCGCGACGGCCTCGCGGTCGCGGCGGATCTCGGCGCGCGCCTCGCCGCCATGCACGGCCTCCCGGCGGAACTCGCCCGGCTGGCCGAGCATCTGGCCGAGGCCGACCGGGCGCTCATCGCGACTCTGGCGGCGGCGCTCGCCGACGAGCTGCCCCTGAGCCGGCGCGACGGCGGATTCGTCCGCACGGGCTACCACCCGGAGATCGACGAGGCGCGGACCCTCGGACAGGATTCCCGCAAGGTGATCGCGGCCCTTCAGGCGCGCTACGCCGAGCAGACCGGCTGCCGGACCCTGCGGATCAAGCACAACAATCTGCTGGGCTACTTCATCGAGGTCCCGCAATCCGTCGGCGAGGCCTGCCTGAAGGGCCTGCAGAGCGAGTTCGTCCATCGCCAGACCATGGTGGACGCGATGCGCTTCACCAGCGTCGAGCTGGGCGAGCTCGAATCGAAGATCTCGGGCGCCTCCGACCGGGCCCTGGCCCTGGAGGCCGCCGTCTTCGACGACCTCGCGGCCCGCGTGCTGGCCCAGGCCGAGCCCGTCGCCGAGGTGGCCGAGGCGCTGGCCGGGCTCGACGTGGCGGCGAGCCACGCGGAACTCGCCGTCGAGCTCGACTGGCGGCGTCCCGTGGTCGACGACTCGCTCAGCTTCGTCGTGGTCGGCGGCCGCCACCCGGTGGTCGAGGCGGCCCTGCACCGGGCCGGCGAGCCGTTCATCGCCAACGACTGCGACCTGTCCGGCGACACGCGCGGCCGGATCCGCCTGATCACCGGCCCGAACATGGGCGGCAAGTCGACCTTCCTGCGCCAGAACGCGCTGATCGCGGTGCTCGCCCAGATCGGCGCCTTCGTGCCGGCCGCAGAGGCGCGGATCGGCCGGGTCGACCGGCTGTTCTCCCGCGTCGGCGCCGCCGACGATCTCGCCCGGGGGCAATCGACCTTCATGGTCGAGATGGTCGAGACCGCGGCGATCCTCAACCAGGCAACCCGGCGCTCCCTGGTGATCCTGGACGAGATCGGCCGCGGCACCGCGACCTTCGACGGCCTGTCGATCGCCTGGGCCTGCCTGGAGCACCTCCACGAGGTGAATGCCTGCCGGGCGCTGTTCGCCACGCATTTCCACGAGCTGACGGCGCTGGGCGACCGGCTGGCGCGGCTGGAGAACGCCACCCTGAAGGTGGCCGAGCACCGGGACGGCGTCGTGTTCCTGCACGAGGTCGTGCCGGGCGTCGCCGAGCGCAGCTACGGGCTGCAGGTGGCACGGCTCGCCGGCCTCCCGGGCAGCGTCGTGACCCGGGCCGGCGCGATCCTCAAGAGCCTGGAGAAGGCCGAGCGCGGCCGCCCGGCCCGCGCCCGGATCGACGACCTGCCGCTCTTCGCGGCCCTCGCGCCGCCCCCGCCGCCGGAACCGCCGCCGGAGGATCCGCTGGGCGCGCTGCTCGACGGGATCGACCCGGACGCGCTGACCCCGCGCGAGGCGCTGGACGCGCTCTACCGGCTGAAGCGCGAGCGCGCGGCGCGGGGCTGAGACCCGTGGGCCGCGCGCCGGGGGCCTGACCCGAAGAACCTCAGACGGGCGCGGGCGAGAACCCGTCCGGGCAGGCCGGCCCGTCGCGGCCGGCCCGGCGATCGGCCACGTAGTCCAGGGTGCTGGCGACGACGCGCTCGGAATAGGGCTTGGCGATCACCCCGATCGCGCCGGCGAAATCGGCCGGGATGCGCTTGGCGTTCGCGGTCATGAACACCACGGTGGTGCGCCGGTCGGCCGAGAGCGCCCGGGCCACGTCGATGCCGGTCGGGCCGTCGACGAGGTGGATGTCGACGAGGGCGACGTCGGGCGCCGTGGACCGGCCCATCGCGATGGCCTCCGTCGCGTTGCCGGCGACGCCGACGGTGACGTGCCCGAGATCGTCCAGCAGGCATTCCAGCTCGAGGGCGATCAGGGCCTCGTCCTCCACCACGAGGATGCGGAGCGCGGCGTCCGCGGCGGCGTTCCCGGTCCCCATGCGCTCTTCGTCCTCCGGCCCCGCGGCCGACGAGCTTGATGCCTCCACGTCGATTTCTCAAGCCGGCTGCAGGAGCGGGATGTCGATCTCGACGGTCGTGCCCGGGCCGGCATCCGCCCAGGCGATGGTCCCGCGCATCTGCCGGACCACCATCTCCACGAGATTGCGCCCGAACCCCGCCGGGTTCGGGGCCGCCGCGGCGACGCCGACGCCGTCGTCGCGGATCGTCATGTGCATCCCGCCATCGGTGCGGCGGGCGACGATCGACACGCGCCCCTCGCGCTCGCCCGGAAAGGCGTGGCGCAGGGCGTTGGCCGTCAGTTCGTGGATCATCAGCGCGAGAGGCGCCGCCATCGCGGCGGCCACCGCGATCGGCTCGACGTCGGCCTCCACCCGGCGCCGCTCCGGGTCCAGGCCGGCATTCATGTCGGCCAGGAACTCGGCCGCGAAGTCGCCGAGGTTGAAGTGCGTGCAGTCGCCCTCGGAGTAGAGCATCCGGTGCGCCGTCGAGAGGGCGCCGATCCGCTCGGCCATGCCCTGGAGCGCGTCGCGCGCCTCGCCCTCGGGCGTGCGCCGGGCCTTCAGCAGCATCAGCGACGAGATCACCTGGAGATTGTTCTTCACCCGGTGATCGACCTCGTGGAGGAGGGCGGTCTTCTGCTCCAGCGCCGATGTCAGGTCCTGGGTCCGCGCCGCGACGAGGCGCTCCAGTTCGTCGTTGGTGCCGCGCATCGACACTTCCATCTGGTGGACATGGGTCATGTCCGCCTGGGCGGCGTAGAAGTAGGCGAGCCCCTCGGCGTCGCGCACCGGCGTGATGGTCATCGCGTTCCAGAACGACGTCCCGTCCTTGCGATAGTTGAGCAGCTCCACCGAGATCGCCTCGGCGGACTCGACGGCCGCGCGGATCCGCTGGATCGTCGACCGGTCCGTGGCCGGCCCCTGCAGCATGCGGCAGTTGCGCCCGACGATCTCGTCGGCGGCGTAGCCGGTGGCGCTCAGGAAGGCGTCGTTCGCCCAGGCGATCGGGTTGTCGGGCGCGCGGGCATCGGTGATGACCATCGGCGACGGACTCGACGCGAACGCGTCGACGAGCGTCGCGAGGGGCGGACCGGTCTCGGATCGGGCACTCAACGCGTCATTCCACAGTCAGGCGGTGCCCCCGTTCGTCCGGCGGCGCCACCATCGCGCTCCGACCGCGGGACGTGGACACCGCGTTAAGCAAGCTTCTACCAAGATTGGGGCGCAAGACAGCAGGATCCAGCGGAGACAGGTGCGGCGTAAGGCTGCCACGATTTCGCGGGATCAAGGCCACGAACGCTCAGGAGTTCCATGCCATGGCGAACCAGCCACAGGCGACGCGTCGCTTCCGGCTCCGCGACATCGTCGAGGATCGGCGGATCGCGCTCATGCTGGCACTCGGATTCTCGTCCGGACTGCCGCTGCTCCTGGTGCTGGGGACGTTCACGCTCCGCCTCGCCTTCTCGGACATCGACGTCCGGGCGATCGGCCTGTTCAGCTACGTGGCGCTGCCCTACTCGCTGAAGTTTCTCTGGGCGCCCGCGATCGACCGCCTGAACGTGCCGGTGCTGAGCGCCCGGCTCGGGCGCCGCCGCGCCTGGATGGTGACGACGCAGGCCGCGGTCGCCCTGTGCCTGATCCTGATGGCCTTCTCGGACCCGAAGACCAACCTCGCGCTCCTCGGGCTCGGGGCCTTCCTGGTGGCGTTCTGCGCGGCCAGCCAGGACGTCGTGATCGACGGTTGGCGCATCGACGCCGCCGGCAGCGACTTCCAGGGCATCCTGGCGGCGACCTCGAACCTCGGCTACCGCCTCGGCCTGATCAGCGCCGGCGCCGGCGCGCTGTTCATCGCCTCCGCGGGGGGCTGGACGCTGGCCTACCTGATCATGGCCGCCCTCATGCTGGTCGGGATGATCGCCGCCCTGCTGGCCCCGGCCTTCGACAGACCGCGCGCGGCCCCCGCCGAGACGCTAGGCCGGTCCCGGTTCTGGTCGATGCGCCGCGCCATCCTGGAGCCGCTGACCGAGCTGCACGGCCGGTTCGGCGGCGCGCTCTGGGGCATCCTCCTGCTCGTGGCCCTGTTCCGGCTGCCCGACTTCCTGTCCGGCGTCATGGCGAGCCCGCTCTACCGGACGCTGGGCTTCGACCTGAAGGAGATCGCCACCGTCACCAAGCTCTACGGCATCTGGGTCGGCATCGCGGGCGGCTTCGCGGGCGGCTGGGCGCTGGCCCGGTTCGGCCTGTTCCCGACGCTGCTGCTGGGCGCCTTCCTGGCCGCCGCCTCCCACCTCGCCTTCGCGTGGCTGGCGGCCGGCGCGCCCGAGATCTGGCGCCTGACCGTGGCCATCTCGATCGAGAACTTCTGCGGCTCCTTCGCGGGGATCGTGCTGATCGCCTACATGTCGAGCCTCACCAGCCCGGCCTACGCGGCGACGCAGTACGCGCTGTTCTCCTCGCTCTACGCGCTGCCGGGCAAGCTGATCGCGGGCTCGTCGGGCTTCGTGGTCGCGGCGATCGGCTACCCGGCCTTCTTCGTCATGACCTCCCTCGTGGGAATCCCCGTCCTCGTGCTCTGCCTCGCGGTCGGGCGCCGGAGCGGTCGGGTGGAGGCCGCGGCCCCGGCGCGGGACGCCCAGGAGCCGGGGAACCGCATCCCGGGGCCCGAGCTTCCTACCACGGCGCGCGCCCCCGGGGCCGCGTGAGCGGGACAGATCCAGGGATCGACGGATGAGCACGAGCGACCTCACCCGCGCCGGCGAGACGCTGCCGGCCGAGACGCCAGAGATAGCGCTGAGCGACGCGGATCTCGCCGCCCTGCGCCGCGCCGTGCAGGTGCTGGAGCGTCCGAGCCTCGCGGCGCGGCTCTCCGCGGCGGCCGGCGCGCCCCTCGACATCATCGGCAGATCGCTGCCGACCCCGGTCACCGAGGCCGTCAGCCGCAGCACCGAGGTGGCCATGCGGGGCGCGCTGCGCGTCGCGCTGGCGACGCTGCCGCGCAAGGAACTCGTCCCCGCCGAGGGCGAGGGTCTCGGCGGCGTGGCCGCGAAGGCCGAGAGCCGTCTCACGCGGCTGCTCGGCTCGGGCGACGCCAAGCACAAGGCGATGGCGGCGCTCTCGGGCGCGGTCGGCGGCGCGTTCGGCCTCGCGACGCTGGCGGTCGAGCTGCCGGTCTCGACCACGCTGATGCTGCGCTCGATCGCCGAGATCGCCCGGGAGGAGGGGGAGGATCTCGAGACCCCCGAGGGCGCGCTCGCCTGCGTGCAGGTCTTCGCCCTCGGCGGCCGGGCCATGGCGGAGACCGAGGCGGGCTCGGCGCTCACCGAGAGCGGCTACTTCGCGGTCCGCGCCGCGCTGGCCAAGACCCTGTCGGAGGCGGCGCGCTACGCCGGGAGCAAGACGCTCCTCGACCAGTCGGCGCCGGCGCTGATCCGCTTCACCGCGCAGATCGCCGCGCGCTTCGGCCTCGTGGCCTCCCAGAAGGTCGCCGCCCAGGCGGTGCCGATCCTCGGCGCCTTCGGCGGGGCGGCGGTCAACACCGCCTTCATGAACCACTTCCAGTCGACCGCGCGGGCGCATTTCACCGTGCGCCGCCTGGAGCGCGCCTACGGGGCCGCCGCCGTGCGGGCCGCCTACGAGGTCGAGAAGGCGGCCCTCGGGATCGCTTGATCCGCCCACGCTAAAGCCGCA
Organism: Methylobacterium oryzae; assembly: GCF_021398735.1. Classification (NCBI taxonomy): domain Bacteria; kingdom Pseudomonadati; phylum Pseudomonadota; class Alphaproteobacteria; order Hyphomicrobiales; family Methylobacteriaceae; genus Methylobacterium; species Methylobacterium oryzae. Next base: position 4,286,413 of record NZ_CP090349.1, on the reverse strand, counting down.
AGGATCCGCGCGATCCGCGCGGGGCGGAGGCACGGAGGCGGCTCTGATCGGCAACGGCGAGATGGTGGCCCGGCTGGCACTGGCGGCCCTGTTCGGCAGCGTGGTAGGCCTGGAGCGCGAGCGCCTGCTCTGGGCGGCCGGCCTGCGGACCCACATGCTGGTCTGCGTCGGCTCCTGCCTGATCATGCTGGTCTCGGCCTTCGGCTTCGCCGACGTGCTGGGCGCCGAGCACGTCGTCCTCGACCCGTCCCGTATCGCCGCGCAGGTCGTCTCCGGCATCGGCTTCCTCGGCGCGGGGACGATCCTGCTGCGCGGCGAGGTGGTGAAGGGCCTCACCACGGCCGCGAGCCTCTGGGGCGTGGCGGCGATCGGGCTGGCGATCGGCAGCGGCCTCTACGTGCCGGCGCTCGCCGCGACGGCACTGATCGTCGGCATCCTGGCCGGCGTGAAGCCCTTCGAGGAGCGCTGGCGCGACCGGATGCGCGCCCAGACGCTGCGGCTGACCGCCAAGCGCGGCACCATGTCGATCGACACCCTCCAGGCGGCGACCGGCGAGCGTGCCTCGCGCGTCCGGACCTTCACGGTCCATCCGGGGCCCGACCCGGACCTCGACGAGGTCACCGTCACCTTCGTGCGCCTGTCGCGCACGAGCTTCGAGACCATCGCGGCGAAGCTGCGGGCGATGCCGGACGTCACCTCCGTCGACGTGGCGGAGAGCTGACGGCGGGTGACGCGGGGGCGTGCCGCCGCCGGGGCTCAGAGCGTCCCGGCGCCCTCGCCGTCGAGGAACAGGCGGTAGGCCGGGTTCTCGGTCTCGTCGGTGGCCGGGTAGCCGAGCGCCTCGATGACGGCGTCGAAGCGGGCGCGCTCGGCCGGCGGCACCGCGATCCCGGCGAGCACCCGGCCGTAATCGGCCCCGTGGTTGCGGTAGTGGAACAGCGTGATGTCGAAGTCCGGGCCCAGCGCTTCGAGGAACTTCATCAGCGCGCCCGGCCGCTCCGGGAACTGGAAGCGGAACAGGCGCTCGTGCGCCACCCCCACGGCCCGGCCGCCGACCATGTAGCGGACATGGACCTTGGCCATCTCGTTGTCGCTCATGTCGAGGACGCGGTAGCCGGCGTCGCGCAGGGAGCCGATCAGCGCCTGCTTCTCGCGCTTGCCGCCGCCGACGTTGATGCCCACGAAGATCTGCGCCTCGGAGCCCGGGGCGTGGCGGTAGTTGAACTCGGTGACGGCGCGCGGGCCGAGGGCCTGGATGAAGGCGCGATAGGCGCCCGGACGTTCCGGGATGGTCACGCCGATCAGGACCTCGCGCTGCTCGCCGATCTCGGCGCGCTCGGCGATGTGGCGCAGGCGGTCGAAGTTCAGGTTCGCCCCCGACGAGATGGCGATCAGCGTGCCGTCGCCGCCCTCGCGCTCGGCGTACATCTTGGCGCCGGCGAGGCTCAGCGCCCCGGAGGGCTCGGACACCGCGCGGGTGTCGTCGAAGATGTCTTTGACCGCGGCGCACATAGCGTCGGTGTCCACGGTGATGACCTCGTCGAGATGCTCGCGGCAGAGCCGGAAGGTCTCCTCGCCGGCCTGCCGCACGGCGACACCGTCGGCGAACAGGCCGACGCTCGGCAGGCTGACCCGGGTGTCGGCCGCGAGCGCGGCGGCCATGCAGGCGGCGTCCTCGGGCTCGACGCCGATCACCTTGGTGCCGGGCCTCAGGTACTTCACGAAGGTGGCGATCCCGGCGGCCAGCCCGCCGCCGCCCACCGGCACGAAGATCGCCTCGATCGGGCCGGTATGCTGCTCCAGGATCTCCTTGCCGATGGTGCCCTGGCCGGCGATCACGTCCGGATCGTCGAAGGGGTGCAGGAAGGTCAGGCCCTGCTCGTCCTCGAGGATCTTGGCCTGCGCCAGGGCCTCGTCGAAGGCGTCGCCGTGCAGCACGACCTCGGCCCCGCGCGCCCGGCAGGCATCGACCTTGATCGAGGGGGTGGTGCGCGGCATCACGATCACGGCCCGCGCGCCGAGCTTGGCGGCGGCGAGGGCGACGCCCTGGGCGTGGTTGCCCGCCGAGGCGCAGACGACGCCGCGGGCGATCTGGTCGGGGTGCAGGCCCGACATCTTGTTGTAGGCGCCGCGCAGCTTGAACGAGAAGACCGGCTGGAGATCCTCGCGCTTGAGCAGAACCGCCCGGCCGAGCCGCTGCGTCAGGCGCGGCATCGGATCGAGGGGGCTCTCGATCGCGACGTCGTAGACGCGGGCGGTGAGGATCTTGCGGATGTAGTCCGTCACGGTGTGCAGTCTCGGCCGATGCGCGGGGCGATGCCGGCCAGATAGACCCTCCGGCCCGCGGATGCGAGCGCGCCCCGCGCGCGGCAGGTCAGCCGAGACGGTCCACCAGCGCCGCCACCCAGACGAGCAGCGCCGCCATCTGCGCCATGAAGGTGCCGGCGGAGGCGAGGTCCTTCACGGTCCCGATCATCGGGTGATGGCCCGGATGGACGTGGTCGCAGAGCTTCTCGACGGCGGTGTTCAGGAACTCCGCGGCCAGCATCAGCAGCAGGCTGACCATCAGGGCGACGCGCACCCAGAGCGTCGCGCCGAGGAACAGCGCGACCGGGATCCCGAGCGCCAGGAGCACGAGTTCCTGGCGCACGGCCCGCTCGGTGCGCGCGCCGTGGCGCAGGCCGCGCCAGGAATTGAGGAAGGCGAGGACCAAGGCGTTCATCGGATGGCGGCCTCCGGCACGGACCGGCTGATCCACTTGGCGAGCAGCGGGCCGGTGAGCAGCACCACGAACAGGCGCAGGGTCTGGACGGCCAGCACGAAGGAGACGTCCGCCTTCGAGCCGACCGCGATGATCGCCACCGAGTCGAGGCCGCCGGGGCTCGTGGCGAGGATGGCGGTCAGCAGGTCGATGGGCAGCAGGAGGGTCAGCCCCCAGCCCCACGCCGCGCAGAGGGCGATGACCGAGAAGGTCGCCGCCAGGATGCCCGGCAGGGCGGTGACGGTCAGGCGCAGCGTCTCGCGGGTGAAGCGCAGGCCCACGTAGATGCCGATGCAGGCGTAGGCGAGTTCGAGGAGCGGCACCGGCAGCGCCATCCGGACGAGCCCGGTGGCGTGGAGCAGGCTGCCCAGCACCATCGGCCCGATCTGCGCGCCGGCCGGAACCCGCAGGGCGAGCGCCGCGCCCGCGCCGACGACGGCGACCGCCAGCGTCGCCAGCAGCGAGAGCGGACCGGTGACCTCGCCGGCGCCGGCCGACGCCCCCGGGACCGGGGCCTCCATCAGGAAGCGGGCGGCCAGCGAGGCCGAGAACACCACGGCGGCGACGCGCACGTACTGCATGAAGGCGACGAGGCGCGGATCGGCGCCGAAATCCTCGGCCATCGCCACCATGGCGGAGGCGCCGCCGGGGGACGAGCCCCAGGCCGCGGTGGTCCCGGGGAGCACGCGCAGGCGGGTCAGGATCCAGCCGACGAGGCCGCTGACCGCGACGGTGACCAGCACGACCGCGACGATGAGCGGCCCGTCCTCCATCAGGGTCTGGGCGATCTGCCCGGTGACGGCGTGCGCGACGAGGCAGCCGATCGCCGCCTGGGAGGCCTGGAACGCGGGCCGCGGGACGCGCAGGCGCGAGCCGCCGACGCCGAAGGCGATGGCCGCGATCATCGGCCCGAGCAGCAGCGCGGCCGGGAACTGCGCCTGCATCAGGCCGTATGACACGGCCGCCGACGCGGCGGCGAGGGCGGCCCAGAGGCCGAGGGTGCGGAGAGGGGGCAAGGCGACCGATCGGGAGAGGCCCGCTTCAGCCGGCAGGCGTCAGGCGCGCGCTATACCGCAATATTGGCCCTGTCACGGCAGAGTTTCGGCACGGCGCCCCCGCGCGGAACTCAGGGCTCGCGCGTGAGGGCCGCGAAGGCGGCGTCGAGGCGCGCCCGGGCGTCGGCCAGGCCCTTGCGGCGGGCGTCGAGCCAGTCGCGGTCGGTCCGCAGCCGCGTCTGCGCGGCGCCCAGCATCCGCCGGACCTCCGCGGGCTGCGGGCCGCCGAGCCCCTTCGCGGCGTCGATCATGCCGCGGGCCGACAGCGCCGCCCGGAAGCGGGCCTCGTCGAGGGGCAGGTCCGGCTTCAGCCCCGACCCCGCCGCGGCCTCGGCGTAGATGCGCCGCACCTCCGGGAATGGCAGGTCGGCCGGGCGCAGGTCGTGGCTGCGGCCGTAGCTCACGAGCTCGGACGCGAAGTGGTGGCCGAGCCGGAACGGCACGTCGGCCTCGCGCTGGAGCGTGTCGGCGAGCTCGGTGGTGGTGGAGTAGTCCGCCGCGACCTCGTCGGCGGCGCGCGCCCGGTCCACGACCAGCCCGTCGAGGACGCGCGTCCAGCGCCGGCACATCTCGGCGGCCTCGGCCAGGGTCCGCCCCGGCGGCTCGGCTTGGTTGCGCTTGTAGTCCGGCATGCCGGAATCGACGTTGTGCGCCATGATGACGAAGGCCTGGGCGGCCCCCACGACGTCGCTGGCCTTCATGCGCAGGCTGTAGAGCGCGACGGGGTTGCGCTTCTGCGGCATGATGCTGCTCGGCCCGGTGAGCGCGCCCTCCCGCAGCAGGATCCAGGGCCGGGTCTGTTGGTACTGCGCGTAGAGATCCTGCGCGAAGCTGCCGGCCGTGGTGGCGAGGTTCGCCGCGAGCCCGGTCAGCTCGAGCCCCATGTCCATGGGCGCGAGTTGGCCGGAATCGTAGCTGTTCTCCACCGGCGCGTCGAAGCCGAGCAGCGCCGCCAGCCTCTCGCGATCCACCGGGAAGCTCGACGTGCCGAGGGCGGCCGCGCCCAGGGGCGACAGGTTCAGCCGCGCCCAGCTCTCCCGGAGGCGGTCCGCGTCGCGGGCGAGGACGGATGCGTAGCCCAGGTAGACGTGGCCGAGCGTCGTCGGCTGGGCCTGCACCCCGTTGGTGTAGGCCGGGACGATCGTGTCGGCCTCGCGCTCGGCCACTGCCAGCAGGGCCGCCCGGGTCTCGTCGAGCGCCTTGGCCAGGTTCAGGAGACGGTCGCGCTGCTCGAGCTTCAGCACCGTCGGGATGATGTCCTGGCGGCTGCGCCCGGAATGCATCCGCGTGGCGTCGGCCCCCGCGATGGCGGTGATCAGCGGCTCGATCCGCAGGTAATCGTCCGGCCGCTCGGCGCCCGGCTTGGCGGCGTCGGCGGCGACCTGGTCGAGGGCGCGGGCGACGGTCGCGCCCAGCGCCCGCGGCACGATGCCGGTCTCCACCGTCATCACCAGGGAGGCGCGGTTGATCTGGTCGATCCGGGCGAAGCTGTCCTTCGGCTCGGCGCGCGCGCCCGCGGGGATCAGCAGCGCCAGTACGGCCCAGACCATCGTGCGCCGCATCGAGCCGCTCCCTGTCGTCACCCGTCCTGATAGACCGGTTGCGGCTCCTCTTCCTATTCACAACCGCTCAAGGTGGGCGTCCGCGGCGGCTCAGGCGACGGCCTCGCCGTCGCGGCAGGCGGCCGTGCCCGCTGGCGCGTGCGCCCGGAAGAAGGCGGCCAGGCTCGCGAGGCCGGCGGCCCGCGGATCGCTCGCGCGCCAAACCAGCGCGATGGTCCGCCCGGGCCCGTCGACGTCGAAGGCGCGGGTGACCGTCAGGCCGCTAGGATCGGGGCTCGCCGGCACCGCCAGGGCCGGGAGCAGCGTGTATCCGGCGCCCGCCGCCACCATCGAGCGGAGCGTCTCCAGGCTGGTCGCGTGGCGGCCGACCGAGGAGCCGGCGCCGCAGGCCGCGATCGTCTGGTCGCGCAGGCAGTTGCCCTCGTCGAGGAGCAGCAGGTCCGGCCCCGCGATCTCGTTGGCGGAGAGCGCGCCGCCCCGGGCGAGGGTGTGCTCGGCCGGGCAGGCGAGCCAGAACGGCTCGACGAACAGCGGCGAGACCGCGAGCCCGTGCGACGGCAGCGGCAGCGAGACCAGGGCCGCGTCGATGCGGCCGTCGCGCAGACCCTCGACGATGTCGGCCGTGCGCGATTCGGACAGCGAGAGCATCAGCAGCGGGTACTGCTCGCGCAGGGGCCGCAGCACCAGCGGGAAGAAGTAGGGGCCGAGCGTCTGGATCGCCGCCAGCACGAGACGCCCGGTGAGCGGCGAGCCGCGCCCCTCGCTGGCCAGCGCCAGGAGCCGCTGCGCCTCCGCCAGGACGACCCGCGCCTGCCGGACGATGGCCTGGCCCGCCTCGGTGAGCAGGATCCGCCGGTTCGAGCGCTCGAAGAAAGTCAGGCCGAGCGCGGTTTCCAGCTTACGGACCTGCACGCTCAGCGTCGGCTGGCTGACGTTGCAGCGCTCGGCAGCCCGGCCGAAATGCCCCTCGTCGGCGACGGCGACGACGTATTCGAGATCGCGGAGCGAGAGGCCGGCCAGATTCATAGGCTGCGTCTATCAGAACCTTTGTGACGATGCATTTGCCTCGGGGTCACGCCCCGGTCATAACCCTTCACCAGAACGGTTCCAGGCTGACTCCGCTGTCCACCGAGAGCCTTCGCAGTACGGAGAGACGGTACGCATGAGCGATCAACGCCCGATCCTGACCACCCGCCAGGGCCATCCGGTCCGCGACAACCAGAGCACCCGCACGGTCGGTGAGCGGGGCCCGGCCACGCTCGAGAACTACCAGTTCATCGAGAAGATCACCCACTTCGACCGCGAGCGGATCCCGGAGCGCGTCGTCCACGCCCGCGGCGCCGGCGCCCACGGCTGGTTCGAGGCCTACGGCAAGATCGGCGATGAGCCGGCCTCCAAGTACACCCGCGCCCGCGTGCTGAACGAGACCGGCGTGAAGACGCCGATGTTCGTGCGCTTCTCGACGGTCGCCGGCGCCAAGGAGAGCCCGGAGACCGAGCGCGACCCGCGCGGGTTCGCGGTCAAGTTCAAGACCGTCGACGGCAATTGGGACCTCGTGGGCAACAACCTCAAGGTCTTCTTCATCCGCGACGCGATCAAGTTCCCCGACATGATCCACGCGTTCAAGCCGGACCCGGTGACGAACCGGCAGGAGGCGTGGCGCTTCTTCGACTTCGTGGCCCAGCACCCCGAGTCGATCCACATGGTGACGCACCTGAAGTCGCCCTGGGGCATCCCGGCCAATTACCGCGAGATGGAAGGCTCGGGCGTCAACACCTACAAGCTGGTCAACGACCAGGGTGAGGCGGTGCTCTGCAAGTTCCACTGGGAGCCGAAGCAGGGCGTGCGCAACCTGACCTCGCAGCAGGCCTCCGAGATCCAGGCCAAGGATGTCGGCCACGCGACCCGTGACCTGTACGACAACATCAAGGCCGGGAATTTCCCCGAGTGGGAATTCTGCGTCCAGATCATGCCGGACGGCCCGAACGACCACCTGTCGTTCGACCCGCTGGACGACACGAAGCTGTGGCCGGTCGACCAGTTCCCGCTGCTGCCGGTGGGCCGCATGGTGCTCGATCGCGTGCCGGACAACTTCTTCGCCGAGGTCGAGCAGTCCGCCTTCGGCACCGGCGTGCTGGTCGACGGCATCGACTTCTCGGACGACAAGATGCTGCAGGGGCGGACGCTGTCCTACTCGGACACGCAGCGCTACCGCGTCGGCGCCAACTACCTCCAGCTGCCAATCAACGCGCCGCAGCCCGGCGTGAAGGTCTACTCGAACCAGCGCGACGGTCAGATGGCCTACACGGTCGACGGCACCGGCCCGAACAAGCACATCAACTACGAGCCGTCGACGCTGGCCGAGGGCCTGCGCGAGGCGCCGAAGCCCGCCAAGGACTACCACCAGCCGGTGGAGGGCCGCCTCGGCCGCTACCAGACCTCGCGGACCGAGGACGACTACACCCAGGCCGGCGTCCGGTACCGCTCGTTCCAGGATTGGGAGCGCGACGACCTGATCGCCAACCTCGTGGCCGACATGAAGCAGTGCCCCGAGCCGATCCAGCTGCGGATGGTCTGGCACTTCTGGCATGCCGACGAGGATTACGGCCGCCGCGTCGCCGAGGGCGCCGGGATCGATCTGGAGAAGGCCAAGGCCCTGCCGCCGCTGCCGGGCCGCGCCGCGCCGGGCAAGCGCCTGCAGTCCGAGACCCTGACCGACGGCTCGCAGGCGCACCGGGTCGCCGCCGAGTAAGCCTCGCGCGCGCGCTCATCGACACAGCCCCGCGCGGTCACCCGGCCGCGCGGGGTTCTCGTTTGCGGAACGGACGGGGGCGAAGATGGCGAGTGTCGTGCACCGCGGGCCCGGCCCGAACGCCGTCATCGGCGGCATGCGGGTCTCCTATCTCGCGCGCAGCGACGAGACGGCCGACGGCCTCGGCATCTACCGCGTCGCGATGGATCCCCGGACGCCGGGCGCGGGACTGCATCGCCACGCCCGACTGACCGAGACCTTCTCGATCGAGGCGGGCCGGCTCGCGCTCCACGTCGACGGTGCCGACCACGACCTCGGACCCGGCGACTTCGCGCTGATCCCGCCCGGCGTCGCGCACGCCTTCGCCAATCGCGGCGACCGCCCGGTGCGCTTCACGCTGAGCTTCGCGCCGGCGCTCGGCCGCGAAGGCTTCTTCGAGGGTCTGGCCCGCCTCGCCGCGGAGGGACGGCTCGACGACGACGCCGCGATGACCGACCTGATGGCCCGCTACGATCAGGAACCGCTGGCCGGGTTCGCCGGCTGGAGTTCGGTCAGCGGCTGAGCGTCCGGATCCCGCGGCTCGGGTTCGGCCGCGCTGACCTTCCGGTCGCGTCCGGCGGCGAGCCCGATCAGGATCGCCGCGACGGTGATGCCGACGAACAGGGCGCCCGGCACGGCCCAGCCGCCGGTCGCCTCGTGGGCGAGACCGAAGACCAGCGGCCCCAGCGCGGCGCAGGTGTAGCCGATGCCCTGCGCCATGGCCGAGAGGCCGGCGGCGCTCGCCGCGTCCGCGGCGCGCAGCACGATCAGGGTCAGGCCCAGCCCGAAGCAGCCGCCGATTCCGAAGCCCAGCGCGCAGGCGGCGGGGATCCGCAGGGACTCCGCCCCGAAGGCGAGGACCACGAAGGCGGCGGCCGTCAGGCCGGGTATCACGACGATCCAGGCGCGCTGGTCGCGGGCGCGGGCCGCCAGCATGGCAACGAGCAGGGCGCCCGGCGCCTGCACCAGCGTCGCCAGCGAGGCGTAGAGCCCGGCATTCAGCGGCGTCAGCCCGCGGCCCTGCAGCAGCAGCGGCAGCCAGCCGAACAGGATGTAGGCGAGCGAGGATTGCAGGCCCATGAAGCCCGTCACCCACCACGCGAGCGGGTTGCGGAGCAGCCGCCCGGCCGAGGGCGCGGCGGTCGAGGCGGTCCGGCGGGCGAACGGGATCCACACGAAGGCCGCCACCAGCGCGGGCAGCGACCAGATCGCCAGGGCGGAGGGCCAGCCGCCCCCGAGGGCGTGCTCCACCGGCACCGAGGCCCCGGCGCCCGCGGCCGCGCCGAGGCACAGGGTCATCGTGTAGAGGCCCGTCATCAGGCCGCCGTTGCCGGCGAAATCGCGCTTCACCAGCGCCGGCAGCAGGACGTTGTCGAGCCCGATCCCGATGGCCGCGAGCGCCGTGCCGGCGAAGAGCGGCACGAGGCCGCCGAGACCGCGGAGCGTCAGGCCGGCGACGAGGATGGTCGAGCCGGCGAGCACGGCGAGGTCGGGCCCGATCCGGCGGATCAGCGGCGCGGCCAGCGCGCAGGCGATGCCGAGGCACAGGACCGGCAGCGTCGTGAGGATGGCGGCGCCGCCGGCGCCGAGCCCCGTGCCGTCCCGGATCGTCGCCAGGAGGGGGCCGACCGTGCTCAGCGCCGGGCGCAGGTTGAACGCGACCAGCATCAGCGCGAGGCCGAGCAGGAACCGGTTGGCGGTCGCCCGGTCCGCGCTCACGGCCGCCGCCGCGCGATCACGGCCCCGCCCAGGCAGGCGGCCAGCATCAGCGCGAAGGCGGCGTCGCCGAACTGACCGTAGAGCGTGCCGCCGACGATGCGGGCGGGCAGGTCGGCGTCGAGCCAGGTCTCGGTGTCGAGCGCGGTGCGGGCGACGACGCGGCCGTGCGGGTCGATCACCGCGGAGATCCCGGTATTGGCGTCGCGCACGAGCGGCAGACCCTCCTCGACGGCGCGCAGGCGCGCCTGGGCGAGGTGCTGGCGCGGCCCCGGCGTGTCGCCGAACCACGCGTCGTTGGTGACGTTCAGGATCAGCCCCGGCGGCTGCGGGGACGGCGCGGCGTGCCCGGCGGGCAGGATCGCGCCCGGGAAGATCGCCTCGTAGCAGATGGTCGCCGCGACCGGCGGCAGGCCCGGCACCGTCAGGATCCGCTGCCCGGCGAGCGTCCCGGCCGAGAACCCGCCGGGGATCGCCACGAACTGGCGCAGCCCCACGGTCCGCAGGGCGGCGTCGAGGGGCGCGGGGAGGTACTCCCCGAACGGGACGAGGTGGACCTTATCGTAGCTGTCGGAGATCCGGCCGTCCGGGCCGATCACCAGGACGGCGTTGTAGAAGCGCAGGCGCTCGCCCGGCAGCGGCTCCTCGGCGCGCGCCGCCCCGGTGATCAGGTGCTGCCCGGGCTTGAGGCCGGCCGCCACCTTGGCCAGGGCGTCGGGGTCGCGCTGGATCAGGAACGGGAAGGCCGATTCCGGCCAGACGATGTGGGTCGGTTCCGGCGCACCGGCCTCCGTCGGGCGCTGGCTCAGCTCGATGTAGCGGTCGACGATGTCGGCCCGGTTCTCGGGCCTGAACTTGGCGTCCTGGGGCAGGTTGGGCTGGACGAGCCGCAGCCGGACACCCGCGACCACCGGGTCGGGCGGACCGAGCCGCTCGGCCCCGTAGAGCGCCAGGCCGGCGAGCACGATCGCGGCGGCGACGCTCGGCCCGAACCGGGCGCGCGGATTCGCGCCGCTGGCGAGCGTCGCGGGCGCCGCGCAGACCAGCGCGGCCAGGATGCCCAGGCCGTAGAGCCCGATCGCCGCCGCCCCCTGCATCAGCCAGAGGTTCTGGGCCAGCGCCATCCCGAGGGTGTTCCAGGGGAATCCCGTGAACAGGTGGCCGCGCAGCCAGTCGGCCGCGCCGAGCCCGAAGGCCAGGGCGGCGATCCGCGCCGCGCCCCGCCCCCAGAGCAGGCCCGCGGCGCCGAAACCGGCGCCGTAGAACAGGCCGAGGACGAAGGGCAGGCCGATCACGCCCAGCGGCAGGGCCCAGAGGAACTCGTCGGCCTCGACCAGGAAGGCCTGGCCCAGCCACCAGAGACCGGCGGTGAGGTAGCCGAAGCCCCAGGCCCAGCCGATGAGGAAGCAGGGCGCGAATCTCCGGACCGTCGTCCGACCGGCCGCAGCCCCGTCCTGCAGCCAGACCGCGACCGTCAGGGAGACCGCGAGCGCCGGCAGGAGCCCGTAGGGCGGCATGGCCAGCGCGCCCAGGGCGCCGGCGAGCCACGCCAACCCGAGCCGGCGCCAGCCGGTCAGGCGCGCGATCGCCAGCACCGCGCCGGGGACGCGCGCCCGCTCCGGATCGGACATGGGACCCGGGATCGGCCCGCGCATCGGTGCGCCGGCCGCCGCGGGCGACCGGGCGAAACCGTCCACCAGACCCGTCACGCCGCGACCGTCACGGGTGCGGCGTCTCGGCGACCGGGGCGTTCGCGGGCGGCGGCAGGGCGAGCGGCACGACGTTGCCGATGCGCGCCGCGCCCTTGTGGAACCGGAGCCGCTTCAGGCGGCGCGGATCGGCGTCGAGCACCTCGAACTCGAGGTCCCCGGGGCCGGCGATCAGCTCGCCGCGCGACGGGACGCGGCCCGCCAGCGTCACGATCATGCCGCCCAGCGTGTCGATCTCCTCGGCCATCTCGCCGACGGCCGCGACGAGGTCGACGCCCGTCACTTCGGAGACCTCGGCCAGCGGCGTGCGCGCGTCGGCCACGAAGACCTCGCCCTCGCCCTCGACGCGCTGGACGTACTTGTCCTCGGCAACGTCGTGCTCGTCCTCGATGTCGCCGACCACGACCTCGATCAGATCCTCGATGGAGATCAGCCCGTCGGTGCCGCCGTACTCGTCGATGACCAGCGCCATGTGGGTGCGGGTCGCCTGCATCCGCACCAGCAGGTCGATCGCCGGCATGGAGGGCGGCACGAACAGGACCGGCCGCTGGATGCGCGCCGCCGCCAGCGTGGTCGTCAGGTCGACTTTGCCGAGGTCCAGGCCGCGCGGCAGGCGCGACGCCGGCCGGCGCGGGCGCGGCGCGGCCGGCGCGTCCGCCGCGCCGTCGGCCGCGACCTCGGCGGGCTTCGAGACGGCGGGCGCGCTGCGGCGGGCCGGCTCGGCCTTGGCGGCGATGTGGTCGACGAGGTCGCGGATGTGGACCATGCCGCGGGGATCGTCGAGGGTCTCGCCGTAGACCGGCAGCCGGGAATGGCCGGCCGTGCGGAACAGCTTGAGCAACTCGCCGAGGCTCGTGTCGTTCGAGACGGCGACGATGTCGGCCCGGGGGACCATCACGTCGTCGACGCGCACCTTGTGCAGGCCGAGGACGTTCTTGAGCATGACGCGCTCGAGTGGGGTGAGGCCGCTCTCGCCGGCGTCCGGCTCCGCCAGCGCCTCCTCAAGACCCTCGCGCAGCGAATCGCGCGGCTTGAGATGGAGCGCCTGGAGCAGGCGGTCGTACCAGGGCTCCCGGTGCTGGGACTCGCCCTCGGTGGAACTGGGCGCGGCCAGGGCCGCGCCGCGACTTCGATCGTTGCTCATGTCTCTCGGGTCTGGGGTCGCTCGGACGTCGCGCGCTCAGGCATAGGGATCCGGGATGCCGAGGGTCGCGAGTGCCGCGACCTCGAGGGCTTCCATGGCATCGGCCTCGGCCTCGCCGATCTCGTGGTCCTGACCGAGACAATGCAGGGTGCCATGGACGAGGAGGTGGGCGAGGTGATTCTGGAGCGGCTTCGACTGCTCCGCACTCTCGCGCACCAGGGTCTCGTACGCAAGGACCACGTCGCCGAGGGGCGCGGCGGTCCCGGCATGCCGCGGCTGCGGGGCGGCCGGGAAGGACAGGACGTTGGTGGGCTTGTCCTTGCCGCGCCAGGTCCTGTTGAGTTCCCGGACGGCGGCGTCGTCGGTCAGCAGGACGCTGACCTCGACGGGACCGTCCGGCCTCTCGGGGGCGACGGCGAGCCCGGCCTCGACGGCGCGGGTGACGAGGGCCTCGAGGTCCGGAACCGCCGTCTCCCAGCGCGCGTCCTCGACGGCGAGGTCGATCTCGTGGGGCATGGTCACGCCAGGGGCCGGCGGCGGGGATTCGGGTTGCGGTCGGCCTCCGCGCTGCCGTGGGCGGCGCGCTCGTAGGCGGTCACGATCCGGCGGACGAGGTCGTGGCGGACCACGTCGACGTCCTTGAACCGCACGTGCCCGATCCCCTCGACGTCCTCCAGCACGCTGACCGCTTCCACGAGGCCGGATTTCTGGCCCGGCGGCAGGTCGATCTGGCTCGGATCGCCGGTGATGATCATGCGCGAGCCCTCGCCCAGGCGGGTGAGGAACATCTTCATCTGCATGGAGGTGGTGTTCTGCGCCTCGTCGAGCAGCACCACCGCGTTGGTGAGGGTTCGGCCGCGCATGAAGGCGAGCGGCGCGATCTCGATCTGGCCGGTCTGGAGGCCGCGATCGACGTGGCGGGCCTCCATGAAGTCGTACAGGGCGTCGTAGATCGGGCGGAGGTAGGGATCGACCTTCTCGCGCATGTCGCCCGGCAGGAAGCCCAGGCGCTCGCCGGCCTCGACCGCGGGCCTGGACAGGATCAGCCGCTCGGCATGGCCCTGCTCCAGGAGCGACACGGCGTGGCCGACGGCGAGCCAGGTCTTGCCGGTCCCGGCCGGGCCCTCGGCGAAGACCAGCTCGTTGGTGCGCAGGAGCTTGATGTAGGCGTCCTGCGCCGGGTTGCGCGCCCGCACGGCCCCGCGCTTGCGGGTGGCGATCTGCTCGAAATGCGGCCTGTCGGCCTCGGCCGCGATGACCTCGGCCGGGAACAGGGTCGCCTGCGCGGTGGCCTCGCGGATGGCGCCGTCCACGTCGCCGAGGGTCAGCGTGCTGCCGCCGGTCCGCACCCGGGCGTAGAGCTTCTGGAACACCCGCCGCGCCGTCTCGGCGGCGTCGGCCGGTCCCTTGATGACGAGGTGGTTGCCGAGCGCGGTGGCGGTGACCTCCAGCCGGCGCTCGATATGGGCGACGTTCTGGTCGTACTGGCCGAAGACGAGGCTCGCGAGGCGGTTGTCGTCGAAGGTCAGCGGCACCTCGACCACCTCGTCCGATCCGGCCGGCCGCGCCGCCGGGCCGCGCCCCTTGAGCGCGCCGCGCGCGCCCGCACCGTCCGACGCGCTCAAGCCGCCATCCTCGCCATCATCCCGACCGCTCCGCTCCTCACGCCGCCGCAGCCGCGGAGACGAGTTCCCCGAACAAGCTGTTGGACCCTGCCTCGGTGATCCGCACGGGCACGACCTGTCCGATATGGTGAGGCGCGGCGTCGAACTGGACGGCCAGCAGGTGCGGCGTCTTGCCCGCGACCTGACCGGGGTGCCGCCCGGGCTTCTCGACCAGAACGTCGAAGACCCGGCCGACGGCCGCCCGCTGATAGGCGTGGCGCTGGCCGTCGAGGAGCGCCTGCAGCTCGGCGAGCCGGGCCGCCATCACGGCCTCCGGCACCTGATCGGTGCGGTCGGCGGCCGGCGTGCCGGGGCGCGGGCTGTACTTGAACGAGAAGGCGCTCTCGAAGCCGACGTCGCGCACGAGCCGCAGGGTCTCGGCGAAGTCCGCGTCGGTCTCGCCGGGGAAGCCGACGATGAAGTCGGAGGACAGGGCGATGTCGGGCCGCGCCGCGCGGATCCGGTCCATCAGCCGGCGGTACTGGTCGCCGGTGTGCTTGCGGTTCATCGCGGCGAGGATCCGGTCGGAGCCCGACTGCACCGGGAGGTGCAGGTAGGGCATCAGGGCCGGCACCTCGGCGTGCGCCCGGATCAGGGCGTCGTCGAAGTCGTTCGGGTGGCTCGTCGTGTAGCGGATCCGCGCGATGCCGGGGATCTTCGCCACCGCGCGCACCAGGTCGGCGAGGCCCGCGGGCGCGCCGTCGGGGCCGTCGCCGTGATAGGCGTTGACGTTCTGGCCGATCAGCGTGATCTCGCGGACGCCCCCGTCGGCGAGCTTCTCGGCCTCGGCGAGCACCGCCGCCACGGAGCGCGAGACCTCCGCGCCCCGCGTGTAGGGCACCACGCAGAAGGCGCAGAACTTGTCGCAGCCCTCCTGAACGGTGAGGAAGGCCGACGAACCCAGCGTCCGCCGGCGGGGCAGGTGGTCGAACTTGTCCTCGACCGGGAACTCGGTGTCGACGACGCGGCGCTCGCGGGAGCGCGCCAGCAGGTCCGGCAGCCGGTGATAGCTCTGCGGGCCGACGACCACGTCGACGGCGGGCTGGCGCGCCTGGATCTCGGCGCCCTCGGCCTGGGCGACGCAGCCCGCGACCACGATGCGCGTGTCGAGGCCCTGCGCCTTCCGCTCACCCTTGAGCACGCGCAGGCGGCCGAGTTCGGAATAGACCTTCTCGGCGGCCTTCTCGCGGATGTGGCAGGTGTTGAGGACGACGACGTCCGCGTCCTCGACCGTGTCGGTCGCCGTGTAGCCCTCGGCGCCGAGGACGTCGGCCATGCGGGCCGCGTCGTAGGCGTTCATCTGGCAACCGTAGGATTTGACGAAAGCCTTCTTCAACGCGCGCCGTCCCGAACCGTCCGATGATCCTTGCACCCGCCCCGCGGGGCCCGGCACGCGGCCTGTAGCACGGATCGCGGGGGCCGTCGCGGCGCCCGAAACGCGACCGGCCGCCCGAGGGCGGCCGGTCAGAGGCTGTCGCGGTCGAACCGGCCTCAGTGGGCGGCCGGCGCCGCCGCGGGCAGGTCGATGACCATCTGCTGGAAGAACGGCACGTAGGCCTGCAGCATCACGAACAGCCCGACGAGGCAGGCCAGCGCGATCGAGTGCCAGAACACGAAGCGCAGGATCTTGCCTTCCTGGCCGAAATAGCCGGTGGCCGTGGAGGCGACGACGATCGACTGGGCGTCGACCATCTTGCCCATCACGCCGCCCGACGAGTTCGCCGCCGCCATCAGCACGCCCGAGAGGCCGAGCTGCTCGGAGGTGATCCGCTGCAGGCCGCCGAACAGGACGTTCGAGGCCGTGTCGGAACCTGTGAGCGCCACGCCGAGCCAGCCGAGCAGCGTCCCGAAGAACGGGTACAGGATGCCGGTGCCCGCGAAGGCCAGCCCGAGCGTGGCGTCGACGCCCGCGTAGCGGGTGAGGACGCCGAGCGCGAGCATCGCCGCGATGGTGATGAGCGAGTAGCGCAGGGCCCAGATGGTCTCGAAGTAGGCGGTGACGAGGCGCAGCGGCGAGAACCGCATGATCAGGCCGGAGATGATCGCCGCGATCAGCACGCCGGTGCCGGTGTACGACATGTAGGTGAACAGGAAGACCGCGCCCTCCGGCACCGGCTTGGCCACCACCGGCGGCACCTTCATGATCACGTTGTGCAGGCCCGGCACCTCGTATTTCCAGGTGAAGAGCGGGTTGACGATGCCCTTGAACCAGCCGGTCCCCCAGACGGCCACGACGATCGACAGGATGATCCACGGCACCCAGGCCATCAGGATCTCGCCCTGCGAGGCGGTGCGGGCGCCGGTATGGACCGGGGGCGTGCCGGGCACGCCGGCGCCGAGCGCCACGGGCCGCGGACCGGCGACGGCGAGCGACGGATCGTGGCCGCGCAGGGCCGGCGACGACCAGATCTCCTTGGGCTGCCAGACCTTCAGGAACAGCACCAGCGCGAGCATCGAGGCGAGCGAGGCGCCGATATCGACGATCCACGGGTTGACGTAGTTCGAGATCAGGAACTGCGCGACCGCGAAGGAGGCGCCGCAGACCAGGATCGGCGGCCACACCCGGATCATGCCGCGGAAGCCCGCGAACACCCAGATCAGCCAGAACGGCACGATCAGCGAGAACAGCGGCAGCTGCCGGCCGATCATCGCGCCGAGGATCTCGGGCGGGTAGCCGGTGACCGAGGCGAGGCCCTGGATCGGCGCGCCGAGCGCCCCGAAGGCCACCGGCGCGGTGTTGGCGATCAGCGACAGGCCGGACGCGGCGAGCGGCGAGAAGCCGAGGCCGATCAGGATCGCGCCCGTGACGGCGACCGGCGTGCCGAAGCCGCCCGCGCCCTCGAAGAAGGCGCCGAACGCGAAGGCCACCAGGAGCAGCTGGAGGCGTCGGTCCGCGGTGATGCCCGCCACCGACTGTTGCAGGATCGCGAACCAGCCCTTCTCCACCGTGAGCCGGTAGAGGAAGATGACGTTGAGGATGATCCAGCCGATCGGGAAGAAGCCCGTGACCATCCCGAGGATGGCGGCGCGGGTGGCGAGATCGGTCGGCATGCCGAAGCCGACGATGGCCACCAGCATGGCGAGGCCGAGGGCGATGACCGCCGCGATATGGGCCTTCACGCGCCCGCTGGCGATCATGGCGAGCAGTGCGATGACCGGCACTGAAGCGGCGAGCGTCGAGAGCCACGGGCTCCCGAACGGGTCGTAAACCTGGTTCCAGGTTTGCACCGGGCGTCCTCCAATAATTTCCGTCTGTTCCGGATTGCGGCCTAGCTAGCAGACGTGTTCCGGCCGCTCAATGCGTTGAATCATGTATTCTGACGGTGATTCCACCGGCTTACTCTCGCGCGGATCGGCGGATCCGCCCGGTCGAACAGCGACGAGCTGGTCTCGAAAGGATCAGACCCGTCCGGACCAGGCGTAAAATCTGGATCTGAGACAGGATTCCGTTCGCGTCCAGGAGCTTAGGCGTGGAAAAGCAGGCCGCGCGCGCCTCCCACGGTGCCGGGGTCGCGGGCGCGCCGGCTCCGGATCCCGACGCGGGAGCAGCGTCCGGCGCAGCGCCGAGGGTTCAGACCGGCGCGATCTCCGGCCCCTGGAGACCGATCCCCGGGGCGGCCGGCCGCGTGTCGGGTGCCGGGGCGGTGCCGGCGCCCGTGCCGGCGCCCCGCAGGGCCGCGCGCACCTCGGCTTCGGCGGCCGCGGTGGCGACCTTCCGGTCGGTGGTCGCCTCGAAGGGGATCGGCGCGCCCCAGACCACGTGCACGTCGATGGGGCCGCCCTGCACGAAGGTCGCGAGGTGCGGCACCAGCTCCATGTCGCCGTACCACGCGATCTCCGCGCGCTCGGCGCGCGTGACCGGCAGGCCGTTGCGCCGTGGATAGGCGATGGCGAGCGGCTGGAGGCGCACCCGTCCGCGCCCGGCCTCGGCCTGCAGCGCCGCGCGGGCGGCGCCGACGAGGGAGGAGCGGAACGGCAGGAGCCGGGTCCCGTCGCCGGTGGTCCCCTCCGCGAACAGGACGACCAGCTCCCCCTCGGCCAGGCGGTGGCCCATGGCGGTGCTGACGCTCGCGGTCGCGCCGCGGCGCTGCCGGTCGATGTAGATCGTCCGCTGGAGCCCCGCGAGGACGCCGATCAGCGGCCAGCCGGCGATCTCGGACTTCGCCACGAAGGAGAGCGGCCGCAGCGAGCCCACCGCGATGATGTCGAGCCACGAGACGTGGTTGGCGAGCACCAGAGCCGCCTCGCCGGGGGCCGGGGGCGTCCCGCTCTGCGTGACCCGCACCCCGAACAGCCACAGGAAGACGCGGTGGAACAGGATCGGCGCCAGGGTCGCGCGGCGGCCGAGGAGGCGCAGGGCGATCCAGTGGGGCGGTCCCAGCACAGCGAAGGCGAGGGCGAGGGCCGCGACGCGCCAGGCGATGCCGAGGCGGCTCACGGCGTCACAGGTCGGCGCTCATCGTCAGCGCGGTCGCCCGGCTGCCGTCGGCCTTGAGATAGTAGCCGGTGCGCGAACCGACCTGCCGGAAGCCGTGCCGGGCGTAGAGCCGCAGCGCGGGAGCGTTGCCCTCGTCGACCTCCAGATGCACCCGGGCGACGCCGTCGAGGGCGAGGCTCGCCAGGTGCTCGCGGAGCAGCTTGCGGCTGTGGCCGCCGCCGCGCAGAGCCGGGGACAGCACGACCGTCAGGATCTCGGCCTCGTCGGCGGCCCGGCGCGAGAGCACGAAGCCCTGGAGGACGCCCGCGCGCCAGAGGGCGTGCGCGTGGGTCGAGCGCTCGCAGAGCATCCGCTCGAACTCGTGCGCGTCCCAGGGCCGCGCGAAGGCGGTCGCGTGGAGGCGGGCGAGGGCAGGGGCCTGCGCGGCGTCGCGGAGCGGCGCGACGTAGGGCTCCGGGGTCAGCGCGTCCCACCACGCGAACCACCAGTCGAAGGGCCAGAAGGGCAGCGGGCGCGTCATCGCCGTGCGATCCGCGCGTGGTCCTGCGGCCGGGCATCCGGCCCCCGCAGGTAGAGGGGCCGCGCCAGGGCCTGCGCCGGGTCGGCGACGAGGCCGAGGGAGGCCACCGCCGCGATATCGGGACCGCCGACATGGGCGACGCGCGCCGCGACGCCGCGTGCGGCGAGCGCGGCGGCCAGCATCGGCGCGCCGGAGCCGGTCAGCACCACCGGGCCGTCGCCCAGCTGCTCGGCCGCCGCCTCGACGGCGAGATGCGCGGGCGCGAGGCCATCGCCCGGCCCGAGGGCCTGCACGTAGACGGCGCCGTGGCGGGCGTCGATCACCGCGGCGATCGTGCCCGCGACGGTGTCGGCCAGGAGCGGCGCGAGGAGCGCTGAGAGGGTGCCGACGCCGACGACGGGCTTGCCGGTCGAGAGGCCGATGGCGCGGGCCGCCGACAGGCCGACCCGCAGCCCGGTGTAGCTGCCGGGTCCGACCGTCACGGCGACCCGGTCGATCGCCTCAAATCCGCCCTCGACCCGGGCGATCACCCGCTCGATCAGCGGCAGCAGGGATTCCGCGTGGCCGCGCGCCATGGGCAGCGACTCGGCGGCGAGGGGCGCCTCGGACTCCTCCGCCATGACGCAGGCGGCGCAGGTGTCCAGCGCTGTGTCGATGGCCAGGATACGCACGCTCACTCCCACAGGCCGGTCCGCGCCGACGGTTGCCTCCCTGCGCCGCGACGGGCGCGAAGAGCCTCCAGCGTTAGAGCAAAACCGCCGCCTCGTCAGCGGCGGGGCGCCCGCACCGGGCGGATCACCGGTGGAGTGTTGCCGGCTTGCGCCGGTGCGCGTCCGCGGCCTCGGACGGGTCCGGCGCACCGGCCCCCGGCTCCGCCGCGAAGGCGGGAGCCGGGGGGCAGCCGAGTGCCGTTCCGGCCCTCCGGCGTGCCGCCCGCACCGCGGCGCGGGCGCAAATCCTCAGATCGCCTGGACCTCGCGGATCTCCGGCAGGAAGTGCCGGAACAGGTTCTGTACGCCATGCCGCAGGGTCGCCGTGGAGGACGGGCAGCCCGAGCAGGCCCCCTTCATCTCCAGATAGACCACGCCCTCCTTGTAGCCGCGGAAGGTGATGTCGCCGCCATCGCCCGCCACCGCCGGGCGCACCCGGGTCTCGAGCAGGTCCTTGATGGTCACGACGGTGTCGTGGTCCGCCTCGTCGTAGAACTCGTCGCCCGGCTCGATCTCGCCGTGGCCGCCCTCGGCCATCACGGGCGCGCCGGACTGGAAGTGCTCCATGATCGCGCCGAGCACCGCCGGCTTGACCTGCGCCCAGTCCGAGCCGTCCTCGGCCTTGGTCACCGAGATGAAATCGTGGCCGAAATAGACGCCCGCCACGCCCGGGACGGTGAACAGCGCCGCGGCCAGGGGCGAGCGGGCGGCGGCCTCGGCGTCCCGCGCCTCGAAGGTCGATTCCGCCAGCACGACGCGGCCGGGCAGGAACTTCAGGGTGGCCGGGTTCGGCGTGGCTTCGGTCTGGATGAACATGGTGGCGATACTCCGCTGCGCCGGTTCAAGGCCGGCCGGGACTGGCGCCGCGAGGCGCCGCCTCCCATGTGGACCGGCGATCGGATTTTCTCAACCTGTCGTCCGGTCCCGCCGGCGCGCGAGAGTGGACATTCGGCCGACGGCGCGACAGGACGAACGCCGTCGAACGCCAGAGGAGCCGGCAGTGGACATGACCGCGGACCAGACCCTCGCGCAGGACTTGCTGAAGGATCTGCGCGAGGCCCAAGCCAAGCTGGACGCGGCGCGCGCGGAAGCGGCCTCGCTCAAGGTGCTGCTCGCGCTGCGCACGCATCAGCACGACCAGGCCTGGCAGGAGGGGCAGCGCTTCGCCGCGGCGCTCGCGGAGGCGCAGACCCGCGCGGAGGCGGCCGCGACCGCGCGGGCCGAGACGCAGGTGGACGCGCAGGCGAACGCGGCCGCGTCCGAAGCCGCTGCGATGGCCGACGAGCGCACCGAGGCGGTCCGGATCGTCCTGGGCGCGGTCCTCGCCAGCATCGGGCACCGGGCCCTCGACCGGCGGCGCTTCCAGGACCTGATCGCCCGGGCCGGCCGCGAGGCGCCGGATCAGGGTCCGGGCGCGGCCCGGCACGCCGTGCTGCTGACCGAGGCGCGGCGGGTGCTGGGGATCGCCCAGTAGGGCGGCCCGAAGCGCGCGCGCACCGCGACCGGTCGCCGGCGGCAGGGTTAACCGACGCTTAACCCGGCTCTCCCATCGTCGTCCCCGGGACGGACAGGAGATCGACCGCATGCTGATCAGCGAGCACCACGTGCGCGAGTGCGCCTACTACATCTGGGAGAACGAGGGCCGGATTCACGGGCACGCTGCGGCCCACTGGATCCGCGCCGAGTCCGAGCTGCGCGCGAACGCAATGCTCGCCGCCGCCGCGTCCGAGACGGTCGAGGCCGCCAAGCCCGTCGAGGCCTCCGCGAAGGCCGCGCCGGTGAAGACCGCCGCCAAGCCGGTCGCCAAGACCGCTGCCACCAAGACCGCCGCTGCCAAGCCCGCCGCCAAGACCGCCGCGTCGAAGACCGCCGCTGCCAAGCCCGCGGCCGTGAAGGCCGCCGCGAAGCCGGCGGCCCCGAAGCCCGCCCGCGCCTCCAAGGCCGCGGTGACCGCCGGCCTCGCCGCCAAGGCGAAGCCCGCCCGGACCCCGGCCTCGATGCACTGAAGGGTCGGCGCCGCGGCGCCACCACGGCCTCTCCCGGAGCCCGCCCCTCGCGCAGGGGCGGGCTTCCGTCGTTCGTGGGCCCGGCGCGGAACAGGCCGGGCGCCGGTAGGTTGTCCGGCCTGATGCGGGCGCAGGGCTCCGCGACGGGGCTGCGATGCGCGCGGTGATCTTCGACATCGACGGGACGCTGCTCGACAGCGTCGACCTGCATGCCCGCGCCTGGGTGGAGGCCTTCGCGCATTTCGGCGTGGAAACCGGCTTCGCCGAAGTCCGCCGGCAGATCGGCAAGGGCGGCGACGAGCTGATGCCGGTCTTCCTGTCGGAGGAGCGGATCGCGCGGGAGGGCGAGACCATCGAGGCCTACCGCTCCGACCTGTTCAAACGGCGCTACCTGTCCGAGGTCCGGCCGTTCCCGGGTGTCCGGCCGCTGTTCGAGCACATCCGCTCCGCCGGGCTGAAGATCGCGCTCGCCTCGTCGGGCAAGCGCTCCGAGGTCGAGCACTACACCGAGATCCTGGAGATCGGCGACCTCGTCGACGTCGCCACGAGCTCGGACGACGCGGACCGGTCCAAGCCGCACCCCGACATCTTCGAGGCCGCCCTGGCGAAGCTCGACGGCGTCCCGCCCGACGCGATCATCGTCGTCGGCGACACCCCCTACGACGCCGAGGCCGCCGCGAAGGCGGGCCTGCGCACCGTCGGCCTCCTCTGCGGCGGCTTTCCGGAGGCGGACCTGAGGGCGGCCGGCTGCGCGGCGATCTACCGGGACCCCGAGGATCTGCTCGACCGATTCGCGGAGTCGCCGCTGACGGGCGGCTGAGCGCCGGCCCGGCAAGCGGATTCCGCGGCGGGTCCGGCATCATCCACACATTCCCGCCGCGCTGTTGCAGCGCGGTGACGCGGAGCGATGCCGGCTACGTATTCACGCGAAAAGGACTGGTGCCCGTCGATCGAAAGGCGTAGCGACCCGCCCGCCAATCTGGACTCCTTCGAAGGACGAGCGCCTCGCATGCCCCAGACTCACCAGGCCAGCCCGGCACCGCGCTTCGTACCGGTCGCCAAGTCGCTGCCGGAGCAGATCGCCGACGCGGTCGAGAGCCGGTCGACCCCGCTCAGCCAGCTGCTCCGCCTGATGGCCGCCCTCGACGCCGAAGGCGGTAACGAGGCCCTGCGGCTGCGGCTCCGCGCCCGGATCGGCGCGCCGCTCGACGCCTGACCCCGCGTCGCGGGTCAATGCCGCCGGTGCCGATGGCGCCGGCCACCCCGCTTCGCCGCCGGTGCGGCCGCCTTCGCGACGCGGTCCATGCAGGCGAAGTAGATCCGGCGCCCGATCTCCTCAAGTTCGAGACCCTGCGGGTTGGGCGCCGAGAACACCTTCGCGCGGGCCTCGTTGCGGCAGGCCGCGTCCTCCGGGCTCCGGATCGGCGGCTCCGCGCGGGCGGCCCCGCCGGCCAGGGCCGAGACGATCCAAGTCGCTGCCACGATCGATACGCGCGTGCTTGCCAGGGTACTCGGCATACTGACGTTCGGACCTCACTCGCTCGAGACACAGATAGAGCGTCTCGATCACCCGTGAAGCTTGGTCAGAGTGCGGGCTCCGGCAATAATCGACAGCCTTCGCGTCAGGGCACGATCCAGCGGCACGGCCCCCCGCCGGCGACGGTCAGGCACTCGTAGGGCGCCCCGCCGATCAGGGCCCGCTGCTCCACGGTGCCGATGGCGCTGCGCGGGATCCGCCGACAGCCGGCCTCCGTGGGGGCAGGGCCACCGCTGCCCGAGGCCGCGTCGATCCGCCGGGCGGCGATCAGCGTCTCGCAGGCCATCACCGAGTCCGCCCCCTGCGCGCGGGCCGTCCGGGGCGCGACGGCGAAGGGCAGCGCGGCGAGGACGAGGACCGCGGGGAGAACCAGTCGGGATCGGGAAAGCATCGCGGCCTCGGCTGCCCGCGCCGGACGGGCGCGTCGCGGTTCGGCCGCCCTCAACGCGTTGCCGCGCGCGTTGGTTGCCGGGTGCGGACACGCCCCCCCGAACGCGACGACGCCCGCCTTGCGGGCGGGCGTCTTGGGCGTCCGAAGCTCGGGTGAGCCGACGGCCTGCGCTCAGCGCTTGGTCTTGACCTTCGCCTTGCGGGCCGCGTAGCGCGCGTCGCGCTGGGCCTTCTTGGCGGCCAGGTCGGCCGACTTGCGCTCCTGCGCGGCGGCCAGCTCGGCGGCCTCGCGGGCGATCTGGGCGGCGAGTTCCGCCTCCTCCCGCTGACGCTTCTCCTCGGCGGCCTTCCGCTCGGCGGCGATCCGGGCGGCCTCGCGCTCGCGGGAGCGCTCCTCGCGGGCCTTGGCGACCTCGGCGCGGGCCTTCGCCTTGGCGATCACCTCGGGGTCGTCGGACGGGGGGCGCGCCTTGAACTTGGCCAGCAGGGCGGCCTTGGCGTTCTGCGAGTTCTGGCGACGGTCGTCGAAATTCCTGTAGTCGAATGCGCTCATCTGACCTTTCTCAGTTGGGTACGTCTCGCGTGTCGCGGGGACATCCGGCGGGGCCGGGCACGTACGGAGTCTGCAGGTTCCGACGCCATCCCCGCGCCCCGGAACCGCACCGATCCACCGGCTGTACCGATGGTCCGACCCGAGCGTTCGGCCTGCGTCTGAACGCTCGGGTCGGACCATTGTTCGAAGATCGCAGAGCCCTTAAACAGAGCTTCACACGAGATGCAATCGGCGAGACCTGCGCAGGCGGCCGGTCCGGCGACAATCCCGGCCCACTCTGTAAGAGTTTCGACCCGCGGTGCGGAAATACCTCAGGCCGGCGGCCGGCAGAGGCTTCGGTGCTCGACAGGTGGGCGCGCATCCATCCCCTGGACTTGCCTGCCAGCCCTAGATGGGTCGCGCGCCGGGCGAAGACAAGATTCGTGTTCGCCCGGCGCCCGTCGCGCAGCTGTCCGCTGGACGGACCTATACTTCCATCACAAGGCAGACCTGCAAAATCGACAGCGTATCCGTTGCCGGACCTTCGATCCCGCGAGGGGTCGCGATTCCGCTCCGGCGCACGGGCGTGCCCAGAAAAGGTCCTCCCGCCGCCGCCTAATTCTTGTGCACGCGGATCGGAGCGCATCGAATCCATCGCCAGCACGTCCCTGTCTGCCTATGATCTAGGCACGCAGGCGCGCCGGTTCGCGGCACTGCGCGCGGGCTCGCGGCACAGGGCCTGCTTGCCGCGATCGATCGCGTCCCGCGCGATCGGCCTGAGGAGTTCCATGTCCGAGACCCGCCCCCCGTACGATCCCGAGAGCTACGCCGCGGCCGCGGCGGCCCTGCTCGGCCTCACCCTCGACCCCGCGTGGATCGCCCCGGTGACCGCGAATCTGCGCGTCCTGGCCGCGGCGGCCGAGCTGGTGGAGGCTTTCCCGCTCGCCGACGAGATCGACGCGGCCCCGAGGTTCGAAGCGTGAGCGCGAGCGATCCCTCGACGGCAACGGCGATCGCCGCAGCGATCGCCGATGGCCGGACCACCGCGCGGCAGGCCGTCACGGCGGCGCTCGACCGGATCGGGCGCCTCGACGACCGGGTCGGCGCCTTCACCGACGTGCTGTCCGCCCGCGCCCTGGCCCGGGCCGACGCGCAGGACGCGGCGCGCCGCGAGGGGGCGTTGCCGGGCCCGCTGGCCGGCGTGCCGTTCGCGGTGAAGAACCTGATCGACATCGACGGCCTGCCGACCCGCGCCGGATCGAAGATCAACCGGGAGCGGCCGCCGGCCGAGCGGGACGGCGCCCTGGTCCGGCGCCTGGAGGCCGCGGGGGCGATCCTCGTCGGCGCCCTCAACATGGGTGAGTACGCCTACGACTTCACCGGCGAGAACATCCACGACGGCGACGCCCACAACCCGCACGCCCTGGATCACATGACCGGCGGCTCGTCGGGCGGCTCGGGCGCGGCCATCGCCGCCGGGATGGTGCCGCTCACGCTGGGCTCGGACACGAACGGCTCGATCCGCGTCCCCGCCGCGTTCTGCGGCTGCTACGGTCTCAAGCCGACCTACGGCCGGCTGACCCGCGCGGGGAGCTTCCCCTTCGTGGGCAGCCTCGACCATCTCGGCCCGATGGCCCGGAGCGTGACCGATCTCGCGCTCGCCTACGACGCCATGCAGGGCCCCGATCCGGACGATCCGGTGGCGACGCTCCGCCCGGCGGAGCCGGTCCTGCCGCGGCTCGAGGCGGGGATCGACGGCCTGCGCGTCGCGGTGGCCGGCGGCCATTTCGCCCGCAACGGCGATCCGGAAGCCTTCGCGGCGGTGGCGCGCGCCGCCGAGGCGCTCGGCGCGCGGCGCACCGTCGAGCTGCCGGAGGCGCACCGCGCCCGCGCGGCCGCCTACCTGATCACCGCCGCGGAGGGCGCCACGCTCCACCTCGACCGTCTCCGCACCCGGCCGCAGGATTTCGACCCGGCGGTGCGCGACCGGCTGATCGCCGGGGCAATGATCCCGGCGCCCCACGTGGAGCGGGCGCAGCGGTTCCGCCGCTGGTACCGGGCGCGGGTGCTGAAGCTGTTCGAGACCGTCGACGTGATCCTGGCCCCGGCCACGCCCTGCCGCGCGCCGAGGGGCGGCCAGACCCACTTCGTCCTCGACGGCGTGACGCTGCCGGTGCGCGCCAATATCGGCGTGTTCACGCAGCCGGTCAGCTTCATCGGCCTCCCGGTCGTGGCGGCGCCGGTCCGGCTCGACGCCGGTCTGCCGCTCGGCGTCCAGATCATCGCCGCACCCTGGCGCGAGGATCTCGTCCTGCGCGCGGCGCGCTATCTCGAACGGACCGGCGTCAGCACGGCGCCCATCGCGGAGCTTGCCCGATGATCATCGACGATCCCGCCGTGAAGGCCGAGGTCGCGGCCGCGTTCCGGGCCTACGAGACGGCGCTCACCACCAACGACGTCCCGACCCTGGAGGCGCTGTTCCGGGACGATCCGCTGACCATCCGCTACGGGATCGGCGAGAACCTCTACGGCATGGACGCGATCCGCGCCTTCCGCCGGGCCCGCTCCCCGGTGGGCCTGGAGCGGACCCTGGCGCGGACGCAGATCACCACCTACGGGCGCGACTTCGCCACCGCGATGACGCTGTTCACCCGCGCCAGCGCACCGGGGAAGATCGGTCGCCAGAGCCAGACCTGGGCGCGCTTCCCGGAGGGCTGGCGGGTGGTCGCAGCCCACGTGAGCCTGATCGACGCGGACTAGCCGCGGAGCGGCCCGCGCCCCGGCGGGGGCGTGTGGCCGCGGGCTTGCATACGGTCGAGCGTATTCCGCGCCGTCTGGCGCGGACCAACGCGAGTACCCGACCCAAGATGCTGTCCCGTCTGAGAAAACTCGGCGCCCGTGGCGCGCTGGCCGGTGCCCTGGCGCTCTCCGCGAGCACCGCTGCCCTCGCGCAGGGGACGCTGCGGATCGGCATGACCGCCTCCGACATCCCGCTGACCACCGGCCAGACCGACAACGGCGGCGAGGGCATGCGGTTCATGGGCTACACGGTCTATGACGGCCTCATCAACTGGGACCTGTCGAGCGCCGAGCTGGCCTCCGACCTCGTGCCGGGACTCGCGACCAGCTGGGGCGTCGACGCCACCGACAAGACCAAGTGGACCTTCAAGCTCCGGCCGGGCGTGAAATTCCACGACGGCTCGGACTTCACCGCCGACGCGGTAGTCTGGAACCTCGACAAGCTCCTGAAGGCCGACGCGCCGCAATACGACCCGCGCCAGTCCGCGCAGGGCAAGACCCGCATCCCGGCGGTCGCGAGCTACCGGGCGGTCGACCCGCTGACCGTCGAGATCACCACCAAGGCCCCCGACGCGACGCTGCCCTACCAGATCGCCTGGATCATGATGTCGTCGCCGGCCCAGTGGGAGAAGCTCGGCAAGTCCTGGGACGCCTTCGCCAAGCAGCCCTCGGGCACCGGCCCGTGGAAGCTGACCCTGTTCGCCCCGCGCGAGCGCGCCGAGATGGTCCCGTTCAAGGAGTACTGGGACAAGGACCGCGTGCCGAAGCTCGACAAGCTCGTGCTGATCCCGCTGCCGGAGGCCAACGCCCGGACCGCCGCCCTCCGCTCCGGACAGGTCGACTGGATCGAGGCGCCCGCGCCGGATTCCGTGGCCTCGCTGAAGAGCGCCGGCTTCACCATCGTCACCAACGCCTACCCGCATAACTGGACGTGGCACCTGTCGCGGGTCGAGGGCTCGCCCTGGAACGACATCCGCGTGCGCAAGGCCGCGAACCTCGCCATCGACCGCGAGGGTCTGAAGGAGCTGCTCGGCGGCCTCGCGATCCCCGCCAAGGGCTTCATGCCGCCCGGTCACCAGTGGTTCGGCCACCCGACCTTCGACATCAAGTACGACCCGGAGGCCGCCAAGAAGCTGCTGGCCGAGGCGGGTTACAGCGCGGCCAAGCCACTGAAGCTCAAGGTCGCGATCTCGGCCTCGGGCTCAGGCCAGATGCAGCCGCTGCCGATGAACGAGTTCGTCCAGCAGAACCTCGCCGACGTGGGCATCCAGGTCGATTACGAGGTCGTGGAGTGGAACACGCTGATCAACATCTGGCGGGCCGGGGCCAAGGCCGACATCTCCCGCGGCGTCTCGGCGATCAACTACTCGTACTTCATCCAGGACCCCTTCACCGGCTTCATCCGCCACCTGCAGTGCAACTTCGCCCCGCCGAACGGCACGAACTGGGGCTATTACTGCGATCCGGCGATGGACAAGCTGTTCGATCAGGTCCGCAACACCTTCGACAAGGCCGAGCAGACGAAGGTCCTGGAGAAGGTCCACGAGAAGTACGTCGACGACGCGCTGTTCATCATGATCACGCACGACGTCAATCCGCGCGCGATGAGCCCCAAGGTGAAGGGCTTCGTCCAGGCGCAGAACTGGTTCCAGGACTTCTCGAAGATTACGATGGCGACCGCGGGGCGGTAGCGTAACGGGGCGCCTCTCTCCTCCCCCTCGTGGGGAGGAGCCGGAGGTGGGGGTGGTGCAGGATAGGGCGTTGCGGTGCCTCCTGAACCACCCCCACCCCTGACCCCTCCCCACAAGGGGGAGGGGAATAGTCTCGGCTGAGTAGACAACAGGCCCTTGAATGCTGCTCTACATCCTCAAACGACTGGTCTACGTGACGCCCGTGGCGTTCGGGGTCAGCGTCGTCTGCTTCCTCCTCGTCCACCTCGCGCCGGGCGATCCCCTGAGCGCGGTCCTGCCCGCCGACGCCACCCAGGCCACCATCGACGAGATGCGGTCGGCCTACGGCTTCGATAAGCCGCTGCCGGTCCAGTACCTGATCTGGCTCTGGCACGTGCTGCACGGCGATCTCGGCACCTCCATCGCCACCGGCCGCCCGGTGCTCGGCGAGGTCAGCCGCGCCGTGGTGAACTCCCTGATCCTCGCCTCGGTGGCGACCGTGATCGGCTTCACCTTCGGCACCCTGTTCGGCTTCGTGGCGGGCTATCACCGCAACTCGCTGGCCGACCGGGCCGCCTCGGCCGTGTCGGTCTTCGGCGTGAGCGTGCCGCACTACTGGCTCGGCATGGTCCTGGTGATCGTGTTCTCGGCCAATCTCGGCTGGCTGCCGCCCACCGGGGCCGGGCCCGACGGCTCCGGAAACTGGCGGCCCGACTTCGAGCACCTGCGCTACCTGATCCTGCCGGCGATCACGATGTCGGTGATCCCGATGGGCATCATCGCCCGCACGGTCCGGGCGCTGGTGGCCGACATCCTGTCCCAGGACTTCGTCGAGGCCCTGCGCGCCAAGGGCATGGACGAGCGCGGCGTGTTCCGCCACGTCGTGCGCAACGCCGCCCCGACCGCGCTCGCCATCATGGGCCTGCAGCTCGGCTACCTGCTCGGCGGCTCGATCCTGGTCGAGACCGTGTTCGCGTGGCCGGGCACCGGCTTCCTTCTCAACGCCGCGATCTTCCAGCGCGACCTGCCCCTGCTCCAGGGCTCGATCCTCGTGCTGGCGATGTTCTTCGTGCTCCTCAACCTGCTGGTGGACGTGATGCAGACCGCCCTCGACCCGCGCATCGAGCGCGCTTGAGCCGGAGCCCGACGATGACCGTTCCCGTCACCGCGGCCTCCGTGGCCCTCGACGGCGGCGTCCTCGCCGCCGAGGACGTGACCCACGGGCCCGAGGCCGCCTTCGCCCCGTCGCGGGGCTTCTGGGGCCATGTCGGCCACCGGCTCGTGCGCGACCCCGTCGCCATGGGCGCGGGCGCCGTGATCCTGATCGTCGTGCTGATCGCGATCCTCTCGCCCTGGATCACCCCGATGGACCCCTACAAGGGCTCCATGCTGCGCCGCCTCAGGCACGTCGGCGACGCCACCTACTGGCTCGGATCCGACGAGCTCGGCCGCGACATGATCAGCCGGCTGATGCTGGGCTCGCGGCTGTCGCTGTTCATCGGCGTCACGCCGGTGCTGATCGCCTTCGTGATCGGCTCCGCGATCGGGATCCTCGCCGGCTACGTCGGCGGCTGGACCAACACGATCCTGATGCGCACCATCGACGTGTTCTTCGCCTTCCCGTCGGTGCTGCTGGCGATCGCGCTGTCCGGGGCGCTCGGCGCCGGCATCTTCAACTCGATCGTGTCGCTGACCTGCGTGTTCGTGCCCCAGATCGCGCGCGTCGCCGAGAGCGTCACCACGGGCATCCGCAAGCGCGACTACATCGACGCCGCCAAGCTGTCGGGCGCCTCGGCCCTGACGATCATGCGCGTGCAGGTGCTCGGCAACGTCGTCGGGCCGATCTTCGTCTACGCGACCAGCCTGATCTCGGTCTCGATGATCCTGGCCTCCGGCCTCTCGTTCCTCGGCCTCGGCGTGCGCCCGCCCGAGCCCGAATGGGGCCTGATGCTCAACACCCTGCGCACCGCGATCTACGTCAATCCGGTCGTGGCCGCCCTCCCGGGCGTCTGCATCTTCATCGTCTCGATCGCCTTCAACCTGTTCTCGGACGGGCTCCGGTCCGCCATGGAGATTCGCCAGTGAGCGTCATCCCGGACGCCCCCGACCCGTTCGCCCGCGACCGCGGCGGACCCGCTCAGCCGCTCCTGTCGGTCTCGGGCCTCGTCAAGCACTTCCCGGTCCGCAAGGCCGGGGGCAAGAAGCAGGTCGTCCGCGCGGTCGACGGCGTCGACTTCGATGTCCTGAAGGGCGAGACGCTCGGCATCGTCGGCGAATCCGGCTGCGGGAAGTCGACGACCGCCAAGCTGCTCATGGGCCTGATCGAGCGCGATTCCGGCACGATGCTGTACGACGGCCAGCCGGTCGGCGAGCGCGCCATGCCCTGGCGGTCCTACCGCCGCCAGGCCCAGATGGTGTTCCAGGACAGCTACGCGTCCCTCAACCCGCGCATGACCGTCGAGCAGTCGATCGCCTTCGGCCCGAAGGTCAACGGCGTGCCCGCCCGCGAGGCGGTGGAGCGCGCCCGCGGGCTGCTCGCCCGGGTCGGGCTGGAGCCGAAGCGCTTCGCCGGCCGCTACCCGCACGAGATCTCCGGCGGCCAGCGCCAGCGGGTGAACATCGCCCGCTCGCTCGCCCTGGAGCCGCGGCTGGTGCTCCTCGACGAGGCGGTCTCGGCGCTCGACAAGTCGGTCGAGGCGCAGGTCCTGAACCTTCTCCTCGACCTCAAGGCCGAGTTCGGCCTGACCTACATCTTCATCAGCCACGACCTGAACGTCGTGCGCTTCATCTCCGACCGGGTGATGGTGATGTATCTCGGCCGGGTCTCCGAGATCGGCCCGTCCGACACGGTGCTCGACGCGCCGGCGCACCCCTACACCGAGGCGCTGCTCGCCTCGATGCCGTCGCTCGATCCCGACAACCGCACCCAGGCGGCGCTACTCGCGGGCGACCCGCCGAACCCGATCGACCCGCCCCCGGGCTGCCGCTTCCACCCGCGCTGCGCCCTGGCGGAGGACGTCTGCGGCCGGACGAAGCCGCCCCTCGACACGATCCGGCCGCTGCACCGCGTCGCCTGCCTCGCCCGCCAGCCGGGTTCCGGCCATTCCGCGGCGCCCGCGGGCGCGCTGGCAGCATGAGCACCCCGATGTCCGGTTCAGAACCCGCGGTCGCCCTCGAGAACCTGCGCGTCGCCTTCGGCAAGGTGCAGGTCGTCGACGGCGTCGACCTGAGCCTGGAGCGCGGTCAGGCGCTGGCGCTCATCGGCGAATCCGGCTCCGGCAAGAGCGTGACCCTGCGGGCGATCCTGCGGCTGTTCCCGGAGGGGCGCAGCCGGATCGAGGGCGGCATCCGGGCCGCCGGCAAGGACGTGCAGGCGCTGACCCGGCGCCAGCTCGCCGATTTCCGCGGCGGCGACGTCTCGATGATCTTCCAGGAGCCGCTGCTCGCCTTCGACCCGGTCTACACGGTCGGCCGGCAGATCACCGAGGCGATTCTGCGCCACGAGACGATCTCCAAGGACGCGGCGCGGAAGCGGGCGCTCGCCCTGTTCGAGCGGGTGCGGATCCCGAGCCCGGAGCGGCGGCTCGACAACTACCCGCACGAGATGTCGGGCGGCATGCGCCAGCGCGCCATGATCGCGCTGGCGCTGGCCTGCCGGCCGCAGGTCCTGCTCGCCGACGAGCCGACCACGGCGCTCGACGCCACGGTGCAGATCCAGGTCCTGCTGCTGCTCCGCGAGCTGCAGCGCGACCTCGGCCTGTCGATCGTGATCGTCACCCACGATCTCGGCGCGGCGGTCGAGGTCGCCGACCGGATCGCCGTGATGTACGCGGGCAAGATCGTCGAGACCGGCACGGCGCATCAGGTGGTGCTGAACCCGCACCACCCCTACACGATCGGCCTGCTGCGCAGCCGGGCCGAGGGGGCGCTCGCCAAGGGCTCCCGGCTCCAGACCATCCCCGGCAGCCCGCCCGACCTCGCCAACCGCCCGCCGGGCTGCCCGTTCGCGCCGCGCTGCTTCCTGGCCGAGGAAAGCTGCCGCCGGGAGATGCCGCCGGTCGCCGAGATCGTCCCCGGCCACCGCGTCGCCTGCTGGCGGACCGAGGAGGCCTCGGCGGCCTACCGGGCCGGCCCGACCCCGGTGCGCGCCGCCGAGCCGGTCCCGGCCTGACCTCGACGCCCCCGCGCCGAGGCTTTATCCGGCTCGGCGCGGTCCCGCGGCGGCGGACCGCGTCCGAACCGGCCGCGCGGGCGTCACGATGAGCCAAGTCCTATCCGGGCCAGTCCCGTCCGAGATCCTGCTCGTGCCCCGGGGCGAGGCCGGGCACTTCCTGCCGGCGGCCCTCGGCTGGCTGGGCAAGCGGGTCACCGTGACCGCCCAACCCGGCCCGGCGAACCACGTCCTCTGCCTGCCGGTCCTCGATTTCGTGCGTCTGGGCTTCCCGGAGGCGAACGGGCGCCTCGACCTCCTCGAACCGGGGGACGCCGAGAACCTCCGCGCCGGGCGCGCCGCGCTGCTCCTCGACCTCTCGAACGAGGGGCCGGGCCTGCACGCGCCGACCTTCGAAGCGCTGCACCGGAACCTCGAAGAACGCGGGATCCCGCGCGAGCGGGTGATCCTGGTCACGCAGAACCGGCTGCTGCGGCTCGACTACGAGCGGCTCTACGGCGAGGGCCTGCGGTTCTGGACCTTCGAGTTCTTCCCGCTCCAGGTCGCCCTCTGGCTGGACGACGCCGAGGGTCCGCGGCTCTTCCCACAGCACCCCCTCGACCGCACCGGCTACGCGCCCTTCGCCCGCGCCGCCGGCCCGGCCCGGTTCCTCTGCCAGAACGCGGCCCTGCGCTGGCACCGGGTGCTGCTCTACCGCTGGTTCCAGCTCAGCGGGCTGGACCGCGACGGGCTGATCTCCTTCCACGGCATCGGCGAGGACAACCCGAAGGCGGGCGGCATCGACGTCTTCCACGCCCCGCCGGAGATCGAGGCGGCCTTCGGGCCGCTGCTCGCCGATGTCGGCAGCTGGATCCCGCGCCGGGCGCGGCGGATCGATGCCGATCAGGGCACCGACATGGTCATGACCCTCGACACGCAGGCCTACGCGGCGTGCGACCTGACCGTCATCTCGGAGACCGACTTCTTCGAGCCGGGCGTCGAGCGGATCACCGAGAAGTCGATCAAGGCGGCGGCGACGGGCCTGCCCTTCGTGACGGTGGGCGCGCCGCGCGC
This sequence comes from Methylobacterium oryzae, assembly GCF_021398735.1. Lineage (NCBI taxonomy): Bacteria > Pseudomonadati > Pseudomonadota > Alphaproteobacteria > Hyphomicrobiales > Methylobacteriaceae > Methylobacterium > Methylobacterium oryzae. The sequence goes on along the minus strand of NZ_CP090349.1, from coordinate 4,252,185 downwards.
CGTCGCGCGGCTGTCCGAGCTGGGCTTCGAGACCTTCGGCGGCCTGATCGACCACCACTACGACCTCGTGTCCGACCCGGCCGAGCGGCTGCCGCTCGTGTTCCGGTCGATCGAGCGCGCCTGGGCCGCGTGCCGGGACGACCGGGCGCGCTGGCACCGCCTCGCCCGCGAGCAGGCCGAGGCCAACGTGGCCCACGCGCGGCGCGGATTGCTGCCGCAGTACGAGCGGGTGATGGTCGCGCCGCTGATCGAGCGGCTGAACCGGTTCATGGAGACGGGCGCGATCCTCCACTGACCGCCGCCCGCAGGACCTCCGCCATGCGCCGCACCGCCGGCTCGATCGCCCGCTCGGGCACGGCGGCGTAGCCGAGGAGCAGGCCCGGCTCCGCCGGTCCGGCGTGGTAGGCCGAGAGCGCGACCGCCGAGATCCCCGCGCGGCCGAGCGCCGCCGCGGCGGCCACGTCGGTGAGGGCCGGGCCCCAGGCCGGCCCCGGCCGGGCGATGACGTGCATCCCGCCCTCCATGGCGGCGATCGCCGCGACGTCCCCGGCGTGGCGGCGCGCGGCCTCGATCAGCGCCTCCTGGCGCAGGGCGTAGAGGCGGCGCGTCCGGCGCAGATGGCCGGCGAGGTGGCCGTCCTCGATGAAGCGCGCCAGCGCCCACTGGCCGATCCCGGGCGGGGCGGGACCGGTCTCGGCCAGCGCCTGATTGACCGGCGCGACGAGGCCGCGGGGCAGCACAAGGTAGCTCAGGCCGAGGGCGGGCAGCAGCAGCTTCGAGAAGCTGCCGACGTAGATCACCCGGCCGCCGCGATCGAGGGCGCGCAGCGGCGCGAGCGGGCGCCCGGCATAGCGGTAGGCACCGTCGTAATCGTCCTCCACTATCCAGCCCGAGCCCGCCTCGGCCCAGGCCAGGAGGTCCAGGCGGTTCTCCAGGCTCATGGCGTGCCCGAGGGGGTAATGGTGGGCCGGCGTCACCACCGCGAGCCGCGCGCCGGGCGCCCCCGCGGCGGCCAGGGCCACCGACAGGCCCCCGGGACCGACCGGGACGGGAATCGGGTTCAGGCCGGCGCCGGCGAGGGCCTGCGCGATGCCCGGGAAGCCGGGCTCCTCGACCAGGGCGGTCTCGCCGGGATCGAGGAGCAGTTCGGCGAGCAGGCGCAGGCTCTGTCGGATACCCGCGGTGACGATGACGTCGTCGGCCTCGCAGGCGACGCCGCGCGCCTGGGCCAGGTAGGCGGCGATGGCGGCGCGCAGGGCCGGCGAGCCGCGCGGGTCCGGCCGCTCGGTCGGGCCGTGGCGCCACTCGGCCTGGAGCAGGCGACCCCAGACCTCGAAGGGGAAAGCGTCCTGCGCCGGCCGGCCCAGCGCGAAGGCGTCGGGCACGCCCGCACCCGCCATGTAGCGCCGCGGCGGCGCGGACACGAGGCGGGTGCCCCGACGGGACAGGGTCGGGGCCGGCTCGTCCCCCGGGCGTCGGAGCAGGCCGGGCGCGGGCAGCGCGTCGTCCGGCAGGGTCGCGGCGACGCGCGTCGCGGAGCCCGGCCGCGCCGTCAGGTAGCCCTCCGCGGTCAGCTGCTCCAGCGCCAGGACGACGGTCCCGCGCGCGCAGCCGAGGTCGGCGGCCAGGACCCGCGAGGCCGGGAGCCGGGCCCCGCGCGGCAGCCGGCGCTCGAGGATCGCGGCGCGCAGGCCCTCTCGGAGCTGCGCGTGCAGCGGCGCCGCGGCCGCGGTGTCGAGGGTGAGCGTCAGGGGCAGGGGAGCCCGGGCCATGCGGAAAACTGGTCCAGTCACAGCGCGAGAATTGGACCTTTCGCCTGGACCGCCGAACGGTCAAGCCCGGATCCGCAACATCGCCGCAGGACAGGCCCATGTACCAGCCGCCCCATTTCCGGGACGATTCACGCGCCGCGCAGCACGCGCTGATCCGCGCCAACCCCCTCGGCCTGCTGGTGACCGCCGGCGCGGGTGGCCTGACCGCCAACCCGATCCCGTTCCTCTTGGACGACGACGGTCCCCACGGGGTGCTGCGGGCGCATCTCGCCCGCGCCAACCCGCAGGGTCAGGATCTCGCCGCGGCGGAGGAGTGCCTGATCGTGTTCCAGGGGCCGCAGGGCTACGTCACGCCGAGCTGGTACGCGAGCAAGCGCGAGCACGGCCGGGTGGTCCCGACGTGGAACTACGCCACCGTCCATGCCTGGGGCCGGCCGCGGATGATCGAGGATGCCGACTGGCTCGGGCGCCAGATCGCCGACCTCACCGCCCTGCGCGAGGCGTCCCGGGCCGAGCCGTGGGCGGTCGCGGACGCGCCGGCGCCGTTCGTCGCCGCGCAGGTTCGGGGCATCATCGGCATCGAGATTCCGATCACGCGGGTCGAGGGGAAGTGGAAGATGAGCCAGAACAGGCCCGAGGCCGACCGGCACGGGGTCATCGCGGGGCTGCGCGCCGAGGGCGAGGCGGGTCTCGCCGGGCTGGTCGCCGAGCGGAGCGGGCTGTGAGCGCGCGCCTCAACGGCTTCGGCCAGCCCGTCGGCCCGGCGCTGCCGGACTGGAGCCCGCGCCCGCGGCCGCCGCGCACGCCCCTGGAGGGCCGCTTCTGCCGGCTCGTGCCGCTCGACGCCGCGGCGCACGCGGACGCACTCTACGCCACCTACAGGGCCGCCCCCGACACGCGCGGTTGGACCTATCTCGGCGACGAAATGCCGGAGAGCGCGGAGGCCTACCTGGCGCGCCTCGCGCGGCAGCAGACGAGCGAGGACCCGCTGTTCCACGCGATCCTGGATCACGCGAGCGGCGACGCCCTCGGGATCGCCTCGTATCTCCGGATCGATCCCGCCAACGGCGTGATCGAGATCGGCCACCTCCACTTCGGCCCCCGGCTGCAGCGGGCGCCCGCCGCCACGGAGGCCATGGCGCTGATGATGGCCCGGGCCTTCGACGAGCTCGGCTACCGGCGCTACGAGTGGAAATGCGACAGCCTCAATGCCCCGTCCCGGGCGGCGGCGCTGCGGCTCGGCTTCACCTTCGAGGGCATCTTCCGCAACGCCGTGGTGGTGAAGGGCCGCTCCCGCGACACGGCATGGTTCTCCATCACCGATACCGAGTGGCCGCGGGCGCGCGCCGGCTTCGCGGCGTGGCTGGACCCGTCGAACTTCGACGGGGCGGGCCGGCAGCGGCGCGGGCTCGCGGACCTGCGCGCCGCCGCGGGCTGAGCCGGCTCAGGGGCCGCCGGCCAGGAACGCCTCCGCGCTGCGCAGGCTGAGCGCCATGATGGTCAGGGCCGGGTTCGCCGCGAGCGAGCTCGGGAAGGTCGAGCCGTCGCAAATCCACAGGTTGTCGATGTCGAAGCTGCGGCCGTGCGGGTCGACGACGGCGCTCGTCCCGTCGCGGCCCATCCGGCAGGTCCCGAGCGTGTGGGCGACGCGCTCCAGCACCCAGACGTCGTCGGCCCCCGCCTCCTCCCAGAGATCGCGCATGACCTTGGTGGCGTGCGCGTTGAGGCGGTTCTCGTTGGTGCTGTAGCCGAAGCTGATATGGGCCTTGCGCATCCCGTGCGCGTCGGTCTCGTCGGCGAGGGTCAGCACGTTTGCGTCGCAGGGCAGCGTCTCGCCGTTGATGCCGATGCCGGCGAAGTGGTTGTAGCGGTCGAGGTAGTCGAGCAGCGGCTGCCCCCACAGGCCGCGCCCCCGCGCCGCCGAGTTGCCGAAGGTCAACGGCACCACGCCGAGGCTCTGGATCAGGTAGCCGCCGGCGAAGTCGGCGCCGGCGCGGATGAAGTCCTCGGTGATCAGCGAGGACGGATAGCCCCGGTTCATGCGCACCTCGTGGTCGAAGGTGCCCCAGACCTGGGTCGCCACGTGCCCCATGTAGTTGCGCCCGATCTGGCCGCTGGAATTGGCCAGGCCGAGATGGAGCAGCAGGCGCGGCGTCTCGACCGCTCCGGCGCAGAGGAAGACGGCGCCGCAGCGCTGCCGCCGCTCCGCGCCGTCCTGCCGGTAGACCACGCCGGTGATCCGGCCGTCGGCGCCCCGCTCCAGGCCGTGGACGAAGGCCTCGGCCCGGATCTCGGCGCCGCGGGCGACCGCGTAGGGTAGGTAGGTCACGTCCATGCTGGCCTTGGCGCCCGTGCGGCAGCCCTGGTGGCAGAAGCCGCAATTGATGCAGGCGTTGCGGCGGGGCCCGTCCTCGGACTGGAAGTCCCGCGAGACCACGGCGGCGGGCGCGTCCGCCCACCGGATGCCGCGGGCCTCGCAGGCCCGCGCCATGATCTGCGCCGGCCCGTTCCGCGGGACGGGGGGCAGGGGATAACGGCGGCCGGCATCCCACGGATAACTCTGCGCGCCGGAGACGCCGAGGAAGCGCTCGACCCGCTCGTAGAACGGGAGCAGGTCCTCGTAGGACAGTGGCCAGTCGACCCCTTCGCCGCTCTCCGTGTGTAATCGGAGGTCGCGGGCGTCGGCCCGGGGCACGAAGGCGCCCCAGTGCAGCGTCGAGCCGCCGACGCCGGTCCCGCTGTTGTTCGCCCCGAAGGCCTCCGGGGTCGAGCCGCCGCTCAGCCGCTCCTCGGTCCAGTAGATCTCGTCGGCCAGCGTCTCGTCGAAGGCGAAGCGCTCCGGGGTGAAGTTCGGTCCGGCCTCCAAGGCCACGACCTTCAGCCCCGCCGCGGCGAGGCGCGCGATGAGCGGCGCGCCGCCGGCGCCCGTCCCCACCACGACCGCGTCGACGGCCTCGTCCGCGCGGTAGGTCCGCATCCCCGCGAGGTTCATCGTCCCGCCTCCGTCCGCAGCGCCCGCGGCTCCCAGGGTTCCGGCGCGTCGAGTCCGACGGCGTGGAAGCCCGGCAGGCCGTCCGCGATCTCGCCCGGCCGGTCGCCGCCGGCACCGATTCCCGAGAAGCCGATCCGCGCCAGGGCCGCCGGATGGCCGAGCCAGAGGCGGACCGCGTCGGCGCGGAGATCCTCGAACCAGAACCGCATCCGGTCGGCGTCGAGGCGGCCGCCGAGGCTCTCCGGAACCTGCAGCGCGGCGCGCGCGCACAGGGTGAGCAGCCCGTCCTGCTCGGCCGCGTCGAGGGTCACGAACGGGCGGTTGCGGGCGATGCGGGCGGCGGCGTCGAGCGTCCGAAGGGCGGCGCGGTAGGCCTCCGCGTCCGGCGGCAGGGCCGAGAAGCGCCAGCCGTCCCCGTCGCCGGAGGAAAGCCGCCGGTCGAGGCGGCCGGCCAGATCGAGGTGCGGCACCGGCACGACGCGGGCGAGGGCGGCCCGCAGGATCGCGAGTTCCACCGGGTCGAGGGCCGCCGGCCGATAGGCGGGATCGCCCGGCGCGGCGCGTTCCGCGAGCGCCTCACGGAGGCGGCTGTTCACGCGCTCGGAGGCGATCAGCGCCGCGTAGTCCGGCGGCACCGCCGGGCCGGCCTCGACGGGCGGCCGGGGCCGGTCACCGAGATGGGCGCGCAGGTGGTCGGCCAGGGCCGCGGGCCGCTCCAGCGGCAGGAGGTGGCCGACGCCGTCCACGGTGACGAGACGATGGTGCGCGAGGTGGGGCGCCGTGAGGGCCCGCTGCGCGTCAGGCCCGAGGTCGGCATCCTCGGACCCCGCGAGGACCAGCGCCGGGGTGCGCAGGACGCCGACCCGGCGGCACCAATCCTCGTTGGCGCCCTCCTCGAGCCAGGCTTTCCAGGCGGCCGGCTCGGCCCGCAGGACATCGGCCACCGCCCGCGCCTCGCTCTCGGGATCCAGGCCGTCGCCCACGTTGGCGCGCACGAAGGCCTCGGCCTCGCGGCGCCGGGTCTCGGGATCCGCGTCGATCCAAGCGAGCATGTCGGCGCGCCGGTCCTCCGGGATCGGCTCCGGGCTCGGCGGCGAACCGGAGACCAGGACGAGGTCGGTGAGCCCCGCCAGCCCCGCCTCGCCATCCTCGGCCCGGCGCGCGAGCGCCAGCGCAACCTTGGCCCCCATGCTGTGGCCGGCAATCGCGTAGCGCGCCGGAGCCCGCGCGCGGATGGCCTCGGCCACGTGATCGGCCATGGCGGCGACGGAGTAGCCCGGCGTGCCGGCGGCATCGCCGAAGCCCGGCAAGTCTACGGGCACGCAAGTCAACGGCGTCCCGTCGAGGGCGCGCGCGAGACGCTCCCAGCTTCGGGCACTTCCGCCCAGAAAGTGCAGGCAGAACAGGACTTCGGGCTCGGACATCGGCGAGACATCGCGCGGCGCCGGAATGCTTCAAGCGTACGCGACGCCGCATGGCCGAAGTCTTGTCTCGGACTCATTGGCCGAGTCGTGGCCGCGTGCGATCAGGAGCATCGGAGGAGGCGGCGATGGCGGATCTCGAACAGGCCTGGCGCGTGGAGGAGGCCTGCCTCAACGCCTGGCCGAGCCCGCGCGAGCTCCTGGTCCACGGCTACCTGCTGCGCGCCGCCGGCGGCCGCTCGAAGCGGCAGAATTCCGTGAACCCCATGCGCGGGAGCGGCGCGCCCGGACCGGCCATCGCGGCGGCGCGCGCGATCTACGGCCGCCTGGGGCAGCGCCCGATCTTCCGCGTGCCGGCCATCGCCCCGCAGATGGAGCCGCTCCTCGCCGGCGGCGATTACGATGTGGTCGACGAGACCTGCACGCTGATCCGCAGTCTCGACGACCTGCCGATTGCGCCCGATCCGGCCGTGGCGGTCGCCGCGGCGCCCGGGCCGGACTGGCTGGCCCTGCGCGACGCGGTGAACCGCGCGGATGAAGCGGCCGCGCGGGTGTTCCGCGACACCGTCGCCGCCCTGGCCCTGCCGCGGGCCTTCGCGGCGGCAGCGGCCGCGGGGGGCATCGGCGCCATCGCCTTCGGGGTGCTCGACCGGGAGCTGATGGTCATCGAGGCGGTGGCGACGCCCGAACCCCTGCGCGGCCGCGGCCATGCCCGGCGCGCGGTCGGCGCGCTGCTGCGTTGGGGCCGCGGGGAGGGCGCCCGGGCCGCCTGCCTGCAGGTCGTGGCCGCGAACACGCCGGCGCGGGCGCTCTACAGAGCACTCGGATTCGAGCGCGAACTGTACCGCTATCACTACCGGGTCGGACCGGAGCCCGGCTGAGACGCGGGGGGTCGCGGGCCGGCCCTTACATCCGGCCGCGGCGACCGTTTCAGGCGTCGAACAGCGAGCCCTGCCGCGTCGGGGCGGGGCTCGCGCCGGTCCGTTTGCCGGCCGTCGCCGGCGCGGCCGCGCCGCCGCGCCGGGCGGGCTTCGCGGACGGGGATGGAGCGGCCGACAGGGACGGATCGGCAGTCCCATCGGGCACGGCCGTCACGGTCCCGTCGGCGAATTGCAGGCTGAGGCGCTGGGCGGCCGCCGCCTCCGCGGCGCGGCGGACGGGCAGCCCCGCGGCGTCGCGTACCAGCACGTAGCCCCGGTCGAGCACCGCGCGGTAGCTGAGTGAGCCGAGCAGGCCCGCCAGACCGTCGAGCCGGTCGCGACGACGCTCGATCCCGCGCGCGCCCGCCTGGGCGAGGCGCTCCGACAAGGCGAGGAGCCGGTCGGTGCGGCGCGCCTGCAGCGCCCGGGCCCGTTCCAGGCTGGCCTCGCGTGCGACGACGAGGCGGCGCCCGAGCTGGACCAGGGCCTCGCCCTTGCGCTGGACGTCGTTGCGCAGGGCGTGGAGCGGCCGGTGGTCGATCCGCGCCAGCCGGGCGCGGGCGTTGGCGAGGGCCACGTCGGGCGAGCGGCGGGCCATCCGGTCGAGGAGCAGCTGGAGCCGCGCGCGGTGGCGGCTCGCGCCCGCCGCCAGCGCCGGGGCGAGGCGCGCCTCGGCGAGGTCGAGCCGCTGGCGCTTGGCCGCCAGCAGGGCGTCGGCGCTCGGAAGGGCGCGTCCGAGGGCGCGCAGGTCCGACCGGTCGCGGTCGATCCGGCGCCCGACCGCCCCCCGGCCGCGGGCCGACAGGTCCGCCACCGTGGCGATCAGGTCGGCGCGGACCGGCACCGCCATCTCGGCGGCGCCCGTCGGGGTCGGCGCGCGGCGGTCCGAGACGTAGTCGATCAGCGTGGTGTCGGTCTCGTGCCCCACCGCCGAGATCAGCGGGATCGCGCTCGCGAAGGCGGCGCGGACGACGCATTCCTCGTTGAAGGCCCAGAGATCCTCGATCGAGCCGCCGCCGCGGGCCACGATGAGCACGTCCGGGCGCGGGATCGGCCCCCCGGCCGGGAGGGCGTTGAAGCCGCGGATCGCGGCCGCGACCTCCTCGGCCGCGCCGTCGCCCTGGACCCGCACCGGCCAGACGAGGACCGGACGGGGAAAGCGGTCCTCCAGCCGGTGGAGGATGTCGCGGATCACCGCGCCGGTCGGCGAGGTGACGACGCCGACGACCCGCGGCAGGTAGGGGATCGGCCGCTTGTGGTCCGGCGCGAAGAGGCCCTCGGCCGCGAGCTGCTTCTTGCGCTCCTCCAGGAGCGCCATCCAGGCGCCGAGCCCCGCGGGCTCCAGGCTCTCGATGACGATCTGGTACGAGGACTTGCCCGCGAAGGTCGTGATGCGGCCGGTGGCGACGACTTCCAACCCCTCCTGCGGCCGCTGGCGCAGGCGTCCGAACACGCCCTTCCAGACCACCGCGTCGATCCGCGCCTGCCCGTCCTTCAGGGAGAAATAGGCGTGGCCCGAGCCGTGCTGGCCGCGATACCCCGAGATCTCCCCGCGCAGCCGGACGTGCCCGAAGGCGTCCTCGAGGGTGCGCTTCAGGGCGCCCGCGAGCTCGCCGACCGACCATTCCGGCTGGTTGGCGTTGAGCACGCTGGTCGGCGGGATGTCCGCCGCTTGCTGGGCTGCGGGGCGCGGGGGCGGCACGAGGGGCATGAGCCGACGCTAGGGGCCTCCGGCGGGACAGTCAAAGGCCCGCTGTGGAGACGGGATCGCTCGGCCGGCGCCGCGCCTGCGGCGCCTCTCCCTCGGCGAATGCCGCCCCCTACTCGACGGCGAGCTCGCGCGGCCGGTCGGAGATCGCCACCGGCGGGACCAGCAGCGACAGGAGCAGGGTCAGCCCCGCCACGGCGAACACCGTCCAGAACGTGCCGTGCAGGGCGTGCTCCAAGCCGGCCCGGATCGCCTCGCCGCCGGCCCCGAGACTTGCCGGATCGTCGAGCAGGCGCCGCAGCTGATCGGAGTTCACCGCCGGGCCGCTCGACGGGTTCGCGAGCCGGTAATTCAGCACCGCCCCGAGGACGGTCGCGCCGAGGGTCGAGCCGAGGTTGCGCGAGAAGATGTTGGAGGCCGTCGCCGCCCCGCGCTGCGCCCAGGCGACGCTGTCCTGGATGATCACGATGGCGGCCGTGGACAGGAAGCCCATGCCGAGCCCCATCACGACCGAGCCGCAGGCCGCCACCGCCGGGGAGGTATCGGGCCCGAGAGCCACGAAGGCGACCGCGCCGAGGGGCAGGAGCGTCGCGCCGACCAGCAGGATCGGGCGCAGGCCGAACCGCACGAAGCTGCGCGCCGCCGTCGTGGCGCCGATCGGCCAGCCGAGCACCATCAGGGTCAGGGTCAGTCCGGCGATCAGGGGCGACTGCCGCATGACGCCCTGCACGTACATCGGCAGGAACGCCGTGAGCCCGATCACCGTCATGCCGGAGAGCAGCGTCGCGGTGTTGGCGGTCGCGATGGGGCGCTGCAACCACAGGCGGATGTCGAGCATCGGGTCCGGCGCGCGCCGCTCCTGGACGACGAACAGAGTCGCGGCCACCACGAAGGCCACCGCCGGCCACAGGGCGGCTTCGGCCGACTCGCCCGCCTCGGTCAGCGCGATCATCAGCGCCGCGATGGCGGCGGTGAACAGGGCCGCACCGATCGCGTCGATCTGGCGCGGGCGGCGCTCGACGCCCTCGTGGAGGAAGCACAGGAACAGGCCGGCCGCGATCACGCCGATCGGCAGGTTGATCCAGAAGATCCAGGGCCAGCTCAGGTGGCCGATGATCAGGCCGCCGACCAGCGGGCCGGCCACCGACGAGATCCCCCAGACACTCGCGAGGTAGCCCTGGACCTTGCCGCGTTCCCGCACCGCGTAAAGGTCGCCGATGACGGTCAGGCTCACCGGCTGGATCGCCCCGGCGCCGACGCCCTGGATGAGGCGGAACAGGATCAGCGAGGGCATCGACCACGCGAGCCCGCACAGGAGGGAGCCCGCCAGGAACACCGCGATGCCGAACAGCAGGACTGGCCGGCGTCCGTAGAGGTCCGAGAGCTTGCCGAACACCACCGTGGTGGCCGTCTGCGTCAGCAGGAAGGACGCGAACACCCAGGCGTAGAGGTGAAGGTCGCCGAGATGACCGGCGATCTGCGGCATCGCCGTCGAGACGATCGTCGCCTCGATGGCGATCATGAACATCGACGCCATCACCGCGGCGAGGACCAGCGGGCGGCGCGTCTCGAGGGACTTGGGCATCGGGCCGATCTAGGCCCGCCGCGCCTGCACACCTAGCGTTGGCTCGGGCAACCGGCCTCTCCGCGGCGAGATCCGTGCGCGGGCGCACATCCGCTCGGTGTCGGCCCCGCGATGGGCGCATGGATGACCCGCCCTGATGCAGCACGTGCATACATAATGCGGAACGCCCCGGCGCGACCGACTCAGGCCTCCGCGTCGGCGTCGAGGTCCCTTCCGCGGGTCTCGGGCAGCAGGAACGCGGCGATCGTCCCGACGAGGCTGAACGCGGCGAGGTAGTAGGCCGGCGCGAGCCGGTCGCCGGTCGCGGCGATCAGCCAGTTCACCACGTAGTTCGTGCTGCCGCCGAACACCGAGACGGAGACCGCGTAGACGATCGACAACCCGGCGCTGCGCACCGCCCGCGGCAGGGCCTCGGGAATGCCGACGATCACGGCCGCCGCGTTGATGGACGACAGCGCCGAGAGCAGGAAGGTGACCGCGTAGACGCTGGCAGCGCTCGGCGCCCGCACCACCCAGGCGAAGGCCGGGACCGCCAGGATCAGGATCAGCGCCCGCGGCCAGATCATCACCGGTCGCCGCCCGTACCGGTCGGCCAGCCAGCCGCCGAGCAGCGGGAAGATCACCGAGGCGAGCCCGAGGGCGATCGGCACCGCCGTGGCGGCGGTCTCGCTCAGGCCGAGGGTCGCGCCTGCGAAGACCGGCATGTTGGTGCCGACCGCGTTCGACACGGTCGAGGCCGCGATGACCAGGAAGGTCAGGCCCAGCAGGCGGCCGTGCTCGCGCAGGAGCCGGCCGACCACCGCCATCGTCGAGGCCGCCGCGTGCGGATCCTCCTCGGCGCCGGCGGTCTCGGGCAGGTGGCTGCGGATGATGAGGCCGACCGGTACGACGCACAGGCCGAGGGCGAACATCAGCCGCCAGCCCCACTGCGCCATCGCTTGGTCGCCGACCGCGAGCGCCAGGGCGGTCGCGATGATCCCGGCGAACAGGGCGGCGCAGCCCTGGCTGGCGATCTGCCAGCTCGTCACGAAGCCGCGCCGGTCCGGGGGCGCGGCCTCCAGCAGGAAGGCGGTCGAGGGACCGACCTCGCCGCCGAGGGCGAGGCCCTGCACGAGGCGTCCGGCGATGACGATGACCTGCGCCCAGCCGCCGATCGTCGCGTAGGAGGGGCAGGCGGCCAGCATGAGCATGCCGACGGCCATCAGCGCGATGGTGATCAGCATCGCGGGCTTGCGGCCGGCCCGGTCCGCGAAGGCGCCGATCAGCACACCGCCGATGGGCCGCATGACGTAGCCGATGCCGAACAGGGCGAGCGATGCCAGCAGGCTGTGGGTCGGGTCGTTCGCCGGGAAGAAGGCCTCGCCGATCGGCTTGGCGAAGAAGGCGTAGACGGTGAAGTCGTAGAATTCGAGGGCGTTGCCCAGGACGACGGCCCCGACCGACTTGCGGTCGAGAGTCGAATGATGCGCGCCGGGATGCGGTGCGGTCCGGGCGTCCATCAGCGGGCCGACCCGTCGACCGGGTGCTTGGCGAGACCGCCGGTCACGGGCGTCTCGCCCTCCGCCAGGGCCGCGTCGTAACCGGCCAGCCAGAGCGCGCGCGCCTCCGTCCCCTCCGCGTAGGGGCAGGCTTCCCGGGCGAGCCCTTTGGCGGGCGCGGCCCGGCCGAGGGCGCGGGCATCGAGGTCGTTCGGTGGCGTATCCATACGGGCGCAGCTCCGTTCCGGTGGGCTGCGGCGCGATGTAGGGCGCGGAGCGCGCGCGTCGCCGATCTCAGTGACGCGTCGGGTCCGCGTCGGCGGGCAGCGCCACGGCCTCGCTGAACGGGAATTCCAGCACGACCTCGCCGTCGTCGTCCGTGACCACGAGGCACGCCGTCATCAGCCGGGCCTGATCCTGCGGCTGGCGCAGGGCGGCGCGGATCGTCTCCCGCGCCGCCTCCCAGGCCGCGTCCGGATCCCGAAGCTCGATCCCGGTCGGGTCGGAGATGACGTCCTCGCCGATCTGCGTGTGGAAGAAGTAGCGCGGCATGGTCTTCACCGATTGCAGGGGTGCCGCCCCGGGCGGAGCGACCCACGACAGGTGGTGATGGCCGCGCGTCGGACCAGATGCGGCGCGCCCCCCTGCCTCGGCCCTCAGCCGTGCGCGGCGCGCGCGGCCGGCGCGGTCGGGACCGGGCGCAGCGCCCGCACCTGGCCGGTGGAACCGCCCGCGCGGTGCTGCTTCTCCATCGCCATGAGCGGCCGCAGCTCGGGCTCGGCGAAATCGAGGAGCTTGGCGTTGCGCCAGCGCGGCTTGCCGGAGCCGCGGCCGAACCAGCGGGGGCGCTCCTCCTCGACCAGGAGCACCAGCCGCCCTGTCCAGGTCTTCCGGAACCAGAAACGCCCTGTCAGAGACATCGTCCCATCCTCGCCGTCGAGCCGCCCCCGGTCTGGCCGCCTCAATAGCGAACTTGGCTGTTCGCGTACTGATTGAGGACGCGGGCGAACAGGCGCACCACCGATATCCACAGCGTCACGCCGGGACTGCGGGGGACTCGGGGCACGGTCAGTGCGCGATATGCCGGACCGACAGCGCCAGCACGACGAGCCAGACGAGCCCCGAGAGACCGAACACGAAGCCGCGGAGGATCGCCGCTTCCAGCGCCGCGTGTGCGGAGCGCGGCTCCGAAGCCCGCTCCCTCCGCGAAGGCTCGGGACGCGCCCGGACCGGGCGCTGCTCCGGCACGGTGAGCAGGCGGGTCAGGCTGTCGGGGAGCGGTCTCGGATCGGGCTGCACGGCAGCCGCGAGCCTAGCGCGTCACGCGCCCGCACGACAGGCCGCTCGGAGCGTCGGCAGGCTCATGTCGGCAGGCTCATGTCGGCAGGCTCATGTCGGGCACCGATTTGTCGCGCCCATACCCCATGCTACAGCTCGCCCCCCGGGCGGCCAGTCAGCCCGTCGGTCCGCGCGCATGTCCCTGCCACCTGTTCTGATCACCGGCGTGGCCGGCTTCATCGGGAACCAGCTCGCCCTGCGCCTCCTCGAGGACGGCCGGCAGGTCGTCGGGCTGGACAGCGTCAACGCCTATTACGACGTGCGCCTCAAGGAAGCCCGGCTGCAACGCCTCGCGGATTTCCCGGGCTACAGCTTCGCGCGCCTCGACCTCGCCGACCGCGACGGCCTCGACGCGCTGTTCCGCCGCCACGCGTTCCGCACGGTGATCCACCTCGCGGCCCAGGCCGGCGTGCGCTACTCGCTCACCGATCCGCACGCCTACGCGGCGAGCAACCTCGTCGGCTTCCTGAACATCCTCGAGGCCTGCCGCCACGGCGGCGTGGGACACCTCCTCTACGCGTCCTCCAGCTCCGTCTACGGCGGCGTCACCGCGATGCCGTTCTCGGTGCACCAGAACGTCGACCATCCGCTCAGCCTCTACGCCGCGACCAAGAAGGCGAACGAGCTGATGGCGCACAGCTACAGCCATCTCTACGGCCTGCCGACGACGGGCCTGCGCTTCTTCACCGTCTACGGCCCCTGGGGCCGGCCCGACATGGCGCTGTACCTGTTCACCCGCGCGATCCTGGCGGGCGAACCGATCCGCGTGTTCAACGAAGGGCGGATGCTCCGGGACTTCACCTACATCGACGACATCGTCGCGGGGATCCGGGCCCTGGCCGACCGGCCGGCCGCGCCCGACCCCGCGTGGAGCGGCGCGGCGCCGGATCCCGGGACCAGCTCCGCCCCCTACAGGATCTACAACATCGGCAACAACGAGCCGGTGGCGCTCCTGGATATGATCGCGCTCCTCGAGGACGCCCTGGGCCGCAAGGCGGAGAAGATCCTCCTGCCGATGCAGCCCGGGGACGTCCCGGCGACCTACGCCGACATCGACGACCTCGTGCGGGACGCCGGCTTCCGGCCCGCCACGCCCCTGAAGACCGGGATCGGGCGCTTCGTCGACTGGTATCGGACCTATCACGGGATCTGAGGGAACGGCGCCGCGCGCCGTCGCACGGAGCCAATCCGTTCACGCGGTGTTGAGTGGGGCGGCGGCCCGCAGCAGCCGCCAACCGGCCCCGGATGACGGCTATCCCAGACTGGGCCGTTGCGCGCGCCGGGCACATTCATTTAGAGCTGTTCCAGGCAGGCAAGCTCTGCCCGCATCGCTGCCCAAGCGGCGGCCAACAGGAGGAAATCCATGCGTTCACTCGTTTTCGGCGCCGTCCTTGCCGTCGTGATGCCTCTCGCCGCGCAGGCCCAGGACGCCGGCGACGCCGCGGCCGGCGAGAAGGCGTTCGCCCCCTGCAAGGCGTGCCACAACTTCCAGAAGAACGGCGTGGGTCCCGACCTGAAGGGCGTCGTCGGCCGCAAGGCGGGCACCTACGAGGGCTACAACTACTCCGCCGCCCTGAAGAACTCCGGCATCACCTGGGACGAGGCCAACCTGCACGAGTGGCTGAAGAACCCGAAGGCGAAGGTGCCCGGCACCAAGATGATCTTCCAGGGCTACCCCGACGACAAGAAGATCAACGACGTCATCGCCTACCTCAAGACGCAGTCCTGAGAGGCGAAGATCGGCACGAACCGGGAGCGGCCGCCCGGCCGCTCCCGGGGCTCCGGCCGCGTCCTAGTCGGGCGTGAGGCCGGCCTGCAGGCTCAGCCTGAGCGTGACGAGATCCTGAAGCAGGTCCTTGCGGCCCTGGATATCGAGACCGGTCATGCCCCCCGCCTCGTCGGGCAGGCAGGCGAGTTCCTCGCGCAGGGCCTCGCCGGCGGCGGTGAGGAAGATGCTGACCTGACGCTCGTCGACCCGGTCGCGGGCGCGGCGCACGCGCCCGGAGGCTTCCAGGCGCTTCAGGAGCGGCGTCAGCGTACCCGAATCCAGGAACAGGCGGTTCCCGATCTCCTTGACCGACAATCCGTCCTGCTCCCACAAGACCAGCAGGACGAGGTATTGCGGATAGGTCAGTTCGTGGCGACCCAGGAGGTTGCGGTAGGCGCGGCCGAAGGCGTGCGCGGCGGCGTAGACCGCGAAGCACAGCTGGTTGTCGAGGCGCTGCCGCTCCCGCTGCGAAAGCTGGTCGGCACGCGTGTGCCCCGCTCGATCCGGCTCGATGCCGATCTGCGAGGCCGTGGGGCCTGACATAGGAAAACTCTCTCTGGTAAAGGCTGGCTCGCGTACCGGTATGGCGAGGGGCTACTTCTAGGCAGTTCGCTAAACGTATACAATTGGGGCGACCGACCGAGAGTTGCCACACCATCCGCCCGGCAGCGCTCAGCCATCCATCAGCGGATGCAGATCGCGGACCATCGCCTTCAGGCGCTCGTCGAGGACGTGCGTGTAGATCTGCGTCGTCGAGATGTCGGCGTGGCCGAGCAGCTCCTGGACGATGCGCAGGTCGGCGCCGTTCTGCAGGAGGTGACTCGCGAAGGCGTGGCGGAGCACGTGGGGGCTCACCCGATCCGGGTGGAGCCCCGCCGCCGGGGCCAGCACCTTGAGATCGCGGGCGAAGGCCTGACGGGTGAGATAGCCGCTGTCGCTGTCGGCGGGAAACAGCCACGGGTTGTCCTCCGGCACGGCCGGAAGATGCGCCGCCATCGCGGTGCGGGCCGCATCGGTCAGGGGCACGAGGCGCTCGCGGCCGCCCTTGCCCTTGACGATGAGGTAGCGCTCGCGCGTCGCGCCCGCCGCGCGGGGCAGGGCGACCAGTTCCGAGACGCGCAGGCCCGTGGCGTAGAGCAGCTCGAGCAGGCACGCCATCCGGCGTGCCCGCCGGGCTGGGCCGGGGGCCTGATCGGCGCTGGCGGCCGCCTGCGCCGTGGCGAGCAGCCGGTCGACCTCCGCGATGGACAGGACCTTGGGGAGCGCGCGCCCGCGGCGCGGACCGGACACCGCGACGCTCGGATCGCTCTCGGCGCCGCCTTCGGCGTAGAGGAACTTGTGGAAACCGCGCACGCAGGACAGGCGCCGCGCCGCCGAGGACGCCTTCAGGCCCCGGGTCTCGAGGTCGATCAGGAAGGCCCGCAGCGTGCCGGCCTCCACGTCGCCGAGCGCCGTGCCCGAGCGCGCGAGATAGTCGAGGTAATCGTCCAGGTCCCGGCGGTAGGCGCTCAGGGTGTTCAGCCCGGCACCGCGCTCGGCGGCCAGCATGTCGAGGTACTCGGCGACCTCGGGGCGGGGCGCCCGGGCGGCGTCGCCGCTGCCCTCCGGCCCGCTCAACGGTTGCCCGGCTGCAGCTTCGAGGCGGGGATGGTCACGCTCATCTCCCGCGGCGTCGGCTGGACGAAATGCGCGAGCGCGAACATGGCCGCGTAGACCAGACCCGCCAGGATCGCGAGGGTGGCAAAGAAACGGAACAGGGTCGGCACGTCGGTCGAACCTCGGGCAGACGGGCGCTGGCGGCGGGGAGGGGGCGGGCGAAGGCCTTCTCCGAGCCGCCGCCGATGCCCGGGTTCGACCACGTGAACGAGGCGCTGACAAGGCCCACGACGACACAGGGATGCGTTTCGCAGGCCGCTTGAATCGCGCTAAGAGCCTGCCGCAGGATGTGAGGCTGCCCGGGCGACAGGCGCGCGGGGGCCGGTGGAGAGGCGGGGACGCCGCACGGATGCGATGCAGGAGTCGATGCAGGAGGCCATGAGCGGGGAGGAGGCGGGGGAACCGATCGAGGCGCGTCTGCGCCGCGCGCTCGGCCTGCGCTCGATCGTGCTCGTGGGCCTCATGGGAGCGGGCAAGAGCACCGTCGGCCGACGTCTGGCGAGCCGCCTCGGGCTGATCTTCAAGGATGCCGACATCGAGATCGAGGCCGCGGCCGGCCTGACGATCCCCGACATCTTCGCGATCTACGGCGAGCCGAGCTTCCGCGACGGCGAGGAGCGGGTGATCTCGCGCCTGCTGCGGGCCGGCCCGCTGGTCCTGGCGACGGGCGGCGGCGCCTACCTGCGCGAGGCGACCCGCGCGCGCATCGCTGAATCGGCGGTCTCCGTCTGGCTGAAGGCCGATCTGGACGTGCTGATGCGGCGGGTCCGCAAGCGCGGCAACCGCCCGCTGCTGCAGACCGAGGATCCCGAGGCGACGATGCGCGACCTGATGGCCGTGCGCCACCCGGTCTACGCCGCCGCCGACGTGATGGTCATCTCGCGGGAGGTCTCGCACGACCGGGTCGTCCAGGACGTGCTGGAGGCGCTGGATGCCCATCTCAGCGGCGAAGGATCCATCCCCGTGGCCGCCCAGTGAGACCCGAGCGAACCGATCCATGACCGAGCCCCGTCCGGACCTCCTGACCGTCCACGTGCCCCTCGACGCCGGCCGCGCCTACGACATCCAGATCGGGCGCGGGCTGATCGACACCGCCGGCACCGCGGTCGCCGCGCTCGGGGCCCGCCGGGCGGCGATCGTGACGGACGCGACGGTCGGCGCGCTCTACGCCGCGCGGCTGCGGACCAGCCTGGAGCGCGCCGGCCTCCAGGCGGGCGTGGTGACGGTGGCGCCGGGCGAGGCCTCCAAATCCTACGCGGGCTACGCGGAGGTCTGCGACGGTCTGCTCGCCCTCAAGGTCGAGCGCGGCGACCTCGTCGTGGCGCTGGGCGGCGGCGTGGTCGGCGACCTCGCGGGCTTCGCGGCTGCCACCCTGCGGCGCGGCGTGCGCTTCGTGCAGGTG
Organism: Methylobacterium oryzae; assembly: GCF_021398735.1. Lineage (NCBI taxonomy): Bacteria > Pseudomonadati > Pseudomonadota > Alphaproteobacteria > Hyphomicrobiales > Methylobacteriaceae > Methylobacterium > Methylobacterium oryzae. Next base: position 4,234,145 of record NZ_CP090349.1, on the reverse strand, counting down.
CCGACGAGCCTGCTCGCGCAGGTCGATTCCTCGGTCGGCGGCAAGACCGGCATCAACGCGCCGCTGGGCAAGAACCTGATCGGCGCCTTCCACCAGCCGCGCCTCGTCCTGGCCGACACGGCCGCCCTCGACACCCTGTCCGAGCGCGAGATGCGCGCCGGCTACGCCGAGGTCGCCAAGTACGGGCTGATCGCCGATCCGGGCTTCTTCGACTGGTGCGAGGCGAACTGGCGCGGGATCTTCGCCGGCGGCCCGGAGCGCGAGCAGGCGGTCGCCGCCTGCTGCCGGGCCAAGGCCGCGGTGGTCACCCGCGACGAGCGGGAGGACGGCGAGCGTGCGCTGCTCAATCTCGGTCACACCTTCGGCCACGCCCTGGAGCGCCTGACCGGCTACGATTCCGCCCGCCTGGTCCATGGCGAGGGCGTCGCGATCGGGATGGCGCTCGCCTTCCGCTTCTCGGCACGCCTCGGGCTCTGCGCGGGACAGGATGCGGGCCGGGTCGCCAACCATCTCGCGCTCGCCGGCCTGCCGACCCGTCTGCAGGCCGTTCCAGGCGGGTGCGGCGACGCCGAGGCGCTCCTCGACGCGATGACCCAGGACAAGAAGGTCCGCGACGGCGCGCTGACCTTCATCCTCGCTCGGGGGATCGGCCAGAGCTTCATCGCCCCCGGCGTGGACCGGGCGGAGGTGGCGGCGTTCCTGCAGGATGAATTGGCGTCGGACCAAGCCGCCTGACGCCCGCGAGCGCCGGCTGTGGCCTTGCCTAACGCAGGCCGGGCCGCTATGAGCCTGCCACGTCCGGCGCCGGTCACCGCGCGCCGCCGACGGTCCCGTCGGGGCCAGGGCCGCAATAGCTCAGCTGGTAGAGCACCTCATTCGTAATGAGGGGGTCGGGGGTTCGAATCCCTCTTGCGGCACCATTTCCCCCAGGCGTTTCCCGAAAGCATACTCGAGCGAGCCGCTGGCCGATGGCCTGTGCCGGCTCGAGCCCGCGTGAGCCCCTCGGCTGAGGCGCGCGGCGACCGGCGCGCTCAGGCTATGGCCAGCACGGCCGCGATCGCCGCCACGCCCACGGCGAGCCAGGCGGCGTAATCGCCGATCAAGCCGCTATGGAGCATTTCCAGCACGCGGGTCGGCGCCGATTGCGTCGCGCTGACCGGCCGGACCACGAACGCAGGCAGGTGTCTGCGGAACAGCCCGAAGCCCGCGCCGGCCAGGGCGGCGGCGACCGAGGCCCAGGGGAGCCAGCCGGGCCCCTCCGCCAGCGCGTGCACGGTCGGCCGGTGCATGAAGGCCGACGCCGCCCGCGGGAGGGCGTGCTCGATGAGAGCCGCCGGCAGACCGATATCGAGCGCGAGGAGAAGGCAGCACGGCGCCAGCATCAGCCAGAGCGGCCGGTTGGCCTTCTCGCGCTCGTCCGCGCTCGGGGCGCCGGCTTCGTCGCCGGGATCGGACCCGAGCCCGAGGAAGATCCGGCCCGCGGCCCGCAGCACCGCGGCCCCGGTCAGCGCCGCGCCGATGGCACCGGCCGCCAGCGCCACCCCGTACCCCTGCTGCCAGAGCGCGCCCTGGACGAGGCGCGTGCCCTGGTCGAGCACGCCGAGGGGCAGGCCGCAGAGCAGCAGCCCGGCCAGGGCCATGGCGATGCCGGCGGGCCAGATCCCCCGTCCGAGGCCGCGCAGGGCGATCTCGTCGATGCTGGCCTGGGTGGCGAGCAGGATGCCGGCGATCATGAACAGGGCGCCCTTCACCAGCCCGTGCCCGACCACATAGACGAGCATCCCGCCGGTCCCGTCGACCGAGAGGGCGCCGAGGCCGGTGAGCATGATGCCGGCATGCGAGATGGTCGAGAAGGCGAGCAGCCGCTTGAGGTGCCGCTGCAGCAGCGCCATCCAGCCGCCCAGGAGGGCGGTGAAGCTGCCCAGGCCGATGAGGAGCCCCGGCAGGGCGTGCTGGACCTGATCGGAGCCGCCGAACGCGACGGCGCTCACCTTCGCGAGGCCGAACAGGCCGAGCGAGACCATCGATCCGGAGAAGATCACCGAGACCGGGCTCGGCGCGACCGCGTGCGCGTCGGCGAGCCAGAACTGGAACGGCACGATCGCGCCTTTGATCATCAGGGCGGCCGCGACGAGGCAGAACGCCCCGGCCACCACCGGATCCCGGCCGCCCCGCGCCACCGCCGCCGCGATGCCCTCGAAGTCGAGCGTGCCGGTCTGGGCGTAGATCAGCCCGATGCCGCCGAGCATCAGGAAGCCCGCGAGGCTGTTCACCACCGTGAAGTTGATGGCGCCCGCCAGCGACGACTCCGCCAGGTGGTAGGCCGTGAGCGCGAAGGCCGCGACGCTCATCACCTCGAACCACACGAACAGGTTGAACATGTCGCGGGTGAAGCAGAACCCGACCATGGCGGCCAGGAACAGCAGCATCAGGATGTGGAAGTGGCCGTGGGTGCGGTCGAAGAAGCCCCAGGCGAACACGAAGGTCAGCGCGTAGAGCAGCCCGATGAAGGCCGCGACCCAGCCGCTGGCCTCGTCCACCGAGAAGCCGATCCCGAGATGGACGCCGTCGCGCGGCTCCCAGCCGCCGAACCAGTAGACCAGCGGCCCGTCGGCGGCGTGTGTGGCGATGACGCCGCAGAGCACCGCGACGGTGAGCGCCGCCAGCGTCGCCAGGATGTCGGGCAGGCGGCCGGGCAGGACGTGCGCGGTCGCCAGCATCGCGGCGCAGACCACGAGCGGGACGGCGACGGGCAGGGGCAGGAGGGCGGCCGGGAAGGCGGTCACGGGGCGTTCCGCTACGCGTCGCGCACGCGGCCGGATCCCGCATCGCGCCCGGACTTGCCGCCCGCGCGCATCGGCCGGAGCTTCTCCGGGTCCAGGCTGCCGCCGCGCTTGTAGGCCTGGATGGTCAGGACGAGGAGGAGGGCGGTGAGCGTCGCGCCGACCACGATGTCGGTGAGCACCAGCGCCTGCATCACCGGGTCCACGGCGGGCGTCCCCGGCGGATGGTCGTAGAAGATCGGCGCGATGCTGCCCCAGCGATAGCCGAGGCCGAGCAGCAGCACGTAGGTCGCCGATTGGCACACGCCGAGGCAGCCCACGAGGTGGATGAAGTTGCGGCTCGTGGCGATGCCGTAGAGGCCGATCCCGAACAGCCACGCGGCGACACCGTAGGGCAGGACACTGGTGACCGCACTCACGCGGATTCCTCCCCCGGCTCCTCGGGCGCGTCGGCCGCGCGGGTCTCCTCCATGAATTCCAGGAAGAGCTGCGTGAAGCCGCCCATCACCGCGAGGGCGACGCCGAGATTCTCGACCAGCATCAGGCCGCCCGAGAACAGGTCGCGGAAGGTGCCGAGCGGCAGGATGTTCTGCATGAAGGCGGCGCCGGTGAGCATCGGCACCAGCCCGCACAGCGCGAAGAGCAGCGCGCCGCCCCCCTCCAGCGCGTCGAGCCAGTGGCTGCGGATGGCGTCGCGCCAGCCGGCATAGCCCTCGCCGAGGTAGATCAGCAGGGTTCCGGAGGCGAGGATGACGCCGCCCTGGAAGCCGCCGCCGGGCGTGACGGTCGCGTGCAGCACGACGTAGAGGCCGAACAGCGCGGTGAGCGGGCCGGCGACGCGGCACGCCAGCACCACCGCCTCGGAGCGCGGGATCACGGCCCGGCCGGGCCGGCGCATGGCGCGCTCGGAGCTGCCTTCGCCGCGCCGCCCGCGCAGCAGCACCACCGTCCCGGTGATGGCGGCGAGCAGCATGAATTCCTCGCCGAGGGTGTCGAGGCCGCGCAGGTCGAAGTTGATGGCACTCACCATGTTGGCGACGTGCCGGGCCTCCGGGACAATCGCGTTGATGCGCGCGCCGTACTGGGCGATCGTCGATCCGAAGGGCGGCAGGCCGGCGATCACCGCGGCCGCGCCCGGGAGGAGGACGAGGCCCGCGACGGCCAGGAGCGCGACGCGGGCGCGCGGGCTCACGATTCCTCCTCGGGCGGCTGCGTCCGCACGGCCATCAGGGCCACGAGGAAGAGGAGCGGCACCGCCGCCGAACCGACCGCCAGCTCCGAGAGCGCGACGTCGGGGGCCTGGAGGGCGTCGAACAGGATCGCCAGGACGAGCCCGTTGACCGCGATGGCGAAGACCTGCCGCGCGGGGTCGCGCACGAGGACCACGGCGGTGCCGGAGACCGCGGTGAGCAGGAAGAGCAGCGGCAGGATGACCGTCATGCCGAGCGGCCCTCGCGCATCAGCACGGCCCGGCCCGAGACGTGCGACAGGACCGCCGCCCAGGCGAGGAACACCACCATCATCACCAGGATCTTGAGCGAGCGCCCGGAGACGCCGTCCGCGAGGAAGGCCGCCACCGTCACGAGGATCGAGGCCGCCACGTTCAGGAACGCGAGGGCGTGAATCCGGTCGAGCGCCCGGGGCAGGCGCCAGAGGGCGAGGGCCGCGAGCCACGCGGACGCCACGGCGAGAGCCAGGACCGAGCCGATCGCGACGCTCATATCCAGCGCTCCAGGAAGACCGCGAGCAGCATCGTGCCGGGCAGGTTGAGCAGGACCAGGGTGAGGGCGAGATCGGTGATCGACGCCTGATCGGTGGCGAAAGCCATGAGCGTCAGGATCAGGACCGTGACGCTGCCGGCGAGCTGGTAGGCGGCGAAACGCTGACCGGGTCTGCCCCGCCACGCGAGCACCGCGGCCACCGCGAGCGGCGGCAGCAGCGCCAGGATGGCGACCGTCCAGACGCTCATCGCGCCTCCTCCAGGCCGTGCGTCACCACGGTTCCGTGCGCGCGGTCGAGGGTGAGCACGTAGCTGTCGGGGGCGAGCGACGCGGCCAGAAGCCCGACCGCCCGAGCGGCCGGCGCCGCGTCGCCCTCCGGCGTGGCCCAGGCGATCTCGGCGGCGCTCCGCTCGCGGGTCGCGCCGCCGCCGGCGCGACCGAGGATCGCGCGCAGGAGGTGCAGCCCGACGCGGGCGGTCTGGCGCGGCATGTCGCGGACGGCCGGGCCGAGCGGGTGGAGCGACGCCCGGTCGAAGCGGAAGCGCAGCCCGCCGCGCCGTCCGACGCCCCACCACCAGAGCGTGCCGAGACTGGCGCATCCGACGGCGGCCATCCCCTCGTTCAGGCTCACCGAGCCGGCGAAGACCATGTAGGTGAGGGCGAGGACGACCCAGATCGCTGCGCCGTCGCGCCGCGAACGCTTCCGGATCCCGCCGATCGGTCCTGCCTGCGTCGATCCTGCCCGCATCGATCCTGACCGGCGCGCCCCGCGGAAGCGTGACCATGTGCGTGTCCGACCAAACGTGGCCGCGGTCGTCGGCGTTCCCGGAACCCGGGGACACGGTTCCGTGTAGGGCGATGAGGAGTGGGCGTGCACATGAAAGCCGAGATCCTCACTATCCGCTTCGTCCACGAGGGCTGGAGCCGCTTCGGGATCGCGCGGGTGCGCCTCGCCGATGGGGCCGTCGTCGAGCGCGAGATCGAGGACCACGGCGACTCGGTCGGGATCCTGCCCTACGACCCGGAGCGGAAGGTCGCGACGCTCGTGCGCGAGCTGCGGGTGCCGCCGCTTTTCGCGGCCGGCGAGCAGGTCCAGCTGGAGGCACCGGCGGGCCTGATCGACGGCGGCAGCCCGGAGGAGAACGCCCGCCGGGAGGCGCTGGAGGAGGTGGGCCTTCGCCTGCGGGCGCTCGAGTTCGTCGGCGCCACCTATTCCTGCGCCAGCCTGACCACCGAGAAGATCCATCTCTACCTCGCGCCCTACGGCCGGGCGGATCGCGCGGAGGCGGGTGGCGGAGCCGAGGGCGAGCACGAGAACATCCGGGTGGTCGAGATGCCGCTGGCCGAGCTCGCCGCACGCGCCGACCGCGCCGCGATCACCGACCTGAAGACGCTGGCCCTGATCCTGGCGCTCCGCGCACGCCATCCCGAGGTGTTCGCCCCGTGAGAGGCCGCCGCGCGCTCGGCCGCGCGCTGCTGACCGCGCTGGTGCTGGTCGGCGTCGCGTGGGTCGCCTTCCACCTGCGCTGAGCGGGCCCGAGCGGCCCTCCTCCGGACGGGTCCGGCGCGTCGAAGAACCCGCGCCCTGTCTTGATCGCCGGCCGCGGCGGGCCCATCGTCCTGTCCACACACGGGAGGTCACCGGATGACGCGCGCCTGCATCGTGGGCTGGGCCCACACCCCCTTCGGCAAGCTCGAGGAGCCCGATGTCGAGGGGCTGATCGCCCGGGTCTCGGGCGAGGCGCTGGCCCATGCCGGCGTCGAGGAGTCGCAGGTCGACGGCATCTACGTGGGCTCGATGAACACCGGCTTCTCGAAGCAGGGCTTCGAGGGCTCGCTGGTGGCGGTGAACCGGCCGGGCCTCGCCCACGCGCCGGCGACCCACCTGGAGAACGCCTGCGCCACCGGGTCGGCGGCGCTCTACGCGGCCCTCGACTTCGTCGACAGCGGCCGCGGCCGCGTGGCCCTGGTGATCGGCGCCGAGAAGATGACCGCCAAGACCGTCGCTGAGACCGGCGACATCCTGCTGGGCGCCTCCTACCGTAAGGAGGAGGCCGACATCGAGGGCGGCTTCGCGGGCGTGTTCGGGCGGATCGCGGCGGGCTACTTCCAGCGCTACGGCGACCGCAGCGAGGAGCTGGCCCGCATCGCCGCCAAGAACCACAGCAACGGCGTCGGCAACCCCTACGCGCAGTTGCGCAAGGACCTCGGCTTCGACTTCTGCAACCGGGTCTCGGAGAAGAACCCCTACGTGGCCGCCCCCCTGCGGCGCACGGACTGCTCGCTGATCTCGGACGGGGCGGCGGCGCTTGTGGTGGCCGATGCCGAGACCGTCGAGGGCCTGGAGCGGGCGATCGGCTTCCGCGCCCGGGCGCACGTCAATGACATCCTGCCCCTGTCCCGCCGCGACCCGGTGGAGTTCAAGGGCGCGCGAATGGCCTGGGAGAGGGCGCGGGCCCAGGCCGGGATCGCCAACGAGGACCTCTCCTTCGTGGAGACCCACGACTGCTTCACGATCGCCGAGCTGATCGAGTACGAGGCGATGGGCCTCGCCGCGCCGGGCGAGGGCTACCGCGTGGTGCGCGAGGGGCTCGCCGAGAAGGGGGGCCGGCTGCCGATCAACCCGTCCGGCGGGTTGAAGGCCAAGGGTCACCCCGTGGGGGCGACCGGCGTGTCGATGCACGTCATGGCGTGCCTCCAGCTCATGGGCGAGGCCGGGGAGATGCAGGTGCCCGGGGCGGAGCTCGCCGGGATCTTCAACATGGGCGGCGCGGCGGTGGCCAACTACGTGTCGATCCTGGAGCGGCGGCGCTGAGGCCATCCCGGTTGCGGCCAATCCCTGCCCGCCGTGGCCGTCCTCGCGGGCGGCGCGACGCAATCCAGCGGTGTCAGGATCGTCGAGATCGCGCGGCTCTGGGTCGCTTCGCCGTGCTCGCGATGACGACTAGAGGCGATCCAGCGCCTGCTGGAGATCGGCGATCAGGTCGGCCTCGTTCTCCAGCCCGATCGACAACCGCACGGTCTCGGGCCCGACCTGCGCGGCGGCCTTCTCGTGCTCCGGCAGCTGCCGGTGCGTGGTCGAGGACGGGTGGATCGCCAGCGACTTGATCTCGCCGATGTTCACCAAGTGGGAGATCAGCTCCAGGCCGGCGATGAACCGCAGCGCCGCCGGCTCGCCGCCCTTCAGCGCGAAAGTGAAGATCGAGCCCGGCCCGTCCGGGGTGTAGCGGCAGGCGAGGTCCTCGCCGGTCTGGCCCGGCAACATCGGGTAGCTCACCCAGGCCACGGCCGGGTGATCCTTCAGGAAGGCCGCCACCGCCCGCGCGTTGGCGCAATGCCGCTCCATACGCAGCGGCAGGGTCTCGATCCCCATGAGCGTCAGGAACGCGTTCATCGGCGACAGGCCGGGCCCGAGGTCCCGCAGGCCGAAGAACCGGCACGCCGCCGCGAAGGGGGTCGCCGGGAAGGCCTCGGTGAGCACCAGCCCGTCATAGTCCGGCCAGGGCTCGGTGATCAGGTTGTAGCCGCCGGCCTTCGCCCAGTCGAAGCGGCCGGCGTCGCAGATCACGCCGCCGATGGTCTGGCCGGAGCCGCTCAGGAACTTCGAGGTGGAGTGCCAGACGATGTCGGCGCCGTGCTCGATCGGCCGGATCAGGGCCGGCGAGGCGAGGGTGTTGTCGACGACGAGCGGCAGGTTGTGGCGGCGGGCCACCGCGGCGATGCCGTCGAGGTCTACCACCGAAGCGCAGGGGTTCACGATCGATTCGCAGAAGATGGCCCGGCAGTCCGGGGTGATCGCGGCCTCGAAATCCTCCGGGGCCATACCGCGCGCGAAGCGCGGCTTCAGGTCGTAGCGCCCGTCGAGCCGGCGCATCAGGCCCAGCGACCCGCCGAACAGGCGCGGGGACGCGACGTAGGCGTCGCCGCTCTTCAGCAGCGTCATGAGAATCAACTGCATGGCCGACTGTCCGGAGGACACCGCCACGCCCGCCTTCGCGCCCTCGAGGTCGGCGATCCGGCGCTCCAGCGCGGCGACGGTCGGATTGGATCCGCGCGAGTAGGAGAAGCCGGTCCGGCGGCCCGCGAAGATGTCGGCGGCCTGCTCAGTCGAGTCGAAGACGAAGCCGTTGGTGAAGTAGATCGGCTGGACCCGGGCGCCCGTTGCGGGATCGGGCGCCGCGCCGGCGTGGATGGCCCGGGTCGCGAAGCGGTGCGGTCGGTTCTGGTCCGTCATGGCTCTCGGTCGGGTGTTCAGGGCCCGGACCGGGTGTCAGCCCGAGCGGATCCGTGCGTCAAGCCGCGCGGCGGATGAAGGCCTGCAGGGTCCGGACCAGGGTGGTCGGCTCGTAGGGCTTCGGGATGAACCGCGCGCCCTCCGGCATGTCGTTGGGACCGGGCGTGCCCATGCCCGACACCACCAGCACGGGAATCGACGGCCAGCGATGCGCGACGAGGCGCGCCAGGGCGAAGCCGTCCATCGACCCCTGCGGCATGTCGACGTCGGTCATCAGGACCCCGACGTCGTCGCGGTTCTCCAGAACCTTCAGCGCCTTGTCGGCATGCGTCGCCTCGACGACGGTGAAGCCCGCATCCGCGAGGGTGTCCGAGGCCTCCATCAGAAGGAGGCCGTCATCTTCCACGAGGAGAACGACGGGGTGGTCGGACGGGCTATCTGACATCAGACCTGCGAAGGTGCGTCTCAATTTCGAAACCCGCGCCCTATTCCTCCGGGGCTCCCCCCGTCAAGGCGCGGGGCCGGATCCGTCAGGCCGCCTCCTCGCGCTTGCCGAGGCGCTTGTCGAGGTAGGTGTCGACCGTCTGGGTCAGTTCCTCGACCTTGCCGTCGAAGAAATGGTTGGCCCCCTCGACCATCTGGTGCTCGATGATGACGCCCTTCTGGGTCTTCACCTTCTCGATCACCGGCATGACCTCGCGGGCGGGCGCCACGCGATCCTCGGAGCCGTGCACGAACAGGCCGGAGGAGGGGCAGGGGGCCAGGAAGGTGAAGTCGTAGCGGTTCGCCATGGCGGCGATGGAGATGAAGCCTTCGATCTCGGGGCGGCGCATCAGGAGCTGCATCCCGATCCACGAGCCGAAGGACACGCCCGCGATCCAGCAGGACTTCGCCTCCGGGTTGACCGACTGCACCCAGTCGAGGGCGGCCGCGGCGTCCGACAGCTCGCCCGAGCCGTGGTCGAACGAGCCCTGGCTGCGCCCGACTCCGCGGAAATTGAAGCGCAGGGCCGCGAAACCGCGATTGGCGAACGTGTAAAACAGGTTGTACACGATCTGATTGTTCATCGTGCCCCCGAACTGGGGGTGCGGGTGCAGGATGATGGCGATCGGCGCGCCGCGCTTCTTGGGGGCTTGGTAACGGCCTTCCAGGCGGCCGGCCGGGCCGGTGAAGATCACTTCGGGCATCGCTCGTCTCTCGCTCCGGAGATCGCCCGCCGGGCTATCAGCCCGGCGGCGCAGCAGCCTTGACTCGTCGCGCGCGCACCATAAAAGCAGTCTTAGAACAGTTCTAGGCGATTAGAACTGTTCTAAACAACCCGTCCGAAGCACCGCGTTGGCTGCCACGCCGACCGTGCCGGGTCGGCGGGATCTCATTGTCTCGGCGCGCCTTAGCACGGCGAGCCGGCGCGCGGGCAAGGAATTGTGACGCGCCGCAGCAGAGGGCTTAACGGAACGCGGATGAGCCGGGCACGCGCCTATCTCGACTACAACGCCACCGCGCCGGTCCGCCCGGACGTCGCGGAGGCGGTCGCGCGCGCGCTCACGCTCCCCGGGAACCCGTCCTCGATCCACGCGGAGGGGCGGGCGGCCCGGGCCGCCCTCGAAGCGGCCCGCACCCAGGTGGCGGCGCTCGTGAACGCCCAGCCCGAGCAGGTCGTCTTCACCAGCGGCGGAACCGAGGCGGCAAACGCGGTCCTGTCGGGCGCCCTCCGTCGCGGCGGCGCGGCGGCCCCGAGGCGGCTGCTCCACTCCGCCACGGAGCATCCCTGCGTCGCGGCCGGTCACCGGTTCCCGGACGCGGCCGTCGAGGAAGTCCCGGTCACCGCCGAGGGCGTGGTCGATCTCGCCGCCCTGGAGGCGCGCCTGGGTGCTCTCGCCGACGAGACCCTGCTCCTCTCGGTCCACGCCGCCAACAACGAGACCGGCGCGGTGCAGCCGCTGGCCGAGATCGTCGGCCTGGCGCGGGCGCACGGCCGGACCCTGGTTCACAGCGACGCCGTGCAGGCCGTCGGCAAGATCCCCCTCGACATGGCGGCGCTCGGCCTCGACGCGCTGACCCTCTCGGGCCACAAGTTCGCGGCGCCCAAGGGGGTCGGCGCGCTGGTCCTGGCCGAGGGCGTCAGCCTGGAGAGCGCCTTCCTGCGCGGGGGCGGCCAGGAGCGGCGGCTGCGCTGCGGCACCGAGTGCCTGCCGGCCATCGTCGGCATGGGTGAGGCTGCCCGGATCGCCCGCGCGGCGCTCGACGCGGAGGCCGCGCGCCTCTCCGCGCTCCGGGACCGGGTCGAGGCCGGCGTGCGCACCATGGCGCCGGACGCGGTGGTGTTCGCCGCCGGGGCGCCGCGCCTGCCCAACACCCTGAGTTTCTCGGTCCCGGGGCTCGACGCGCCCTCGGCCCTGATCGCCCTCGACCTCGCCGGCGTGGCGGTGTCGTCGGGCTCGGCCTGCTCGTCGGGCAAGGTCGCGCGCTCGGCGACGCTCGCCGCGATGGGCGTCGGTTCCGACCTCGCCGGGGGGGCGCTGCGCGTCAGCCTCGGCTGGAACACGGTGGACGAGGAGGTGGCATGCTTCCTCGACGCCTTCGAACGGGTCTTGGAGACCCTATATAGACGGCGAGGCCAGGCGGCCTGAGCGCCGCCCCCCCGCTTTCCGACAGACGCTTCCCGGTCCTTGACGCCGGAGATGCCTAGGAGACGCTGATGCCTGCTGTGCAGGAAACCATTGATCGGGTCCGCTCGATCGACCTCGACCAGTACAAGTACGGGTTCGAGACCACGATCGAGATGGAGAAGTCCGAGAAGGGCATCTCCGAGGACGTCGTCCGCTTCATCTCGGCCAAGAAGAACGAGCCCGCGTGGCTGCTGGAGTGGCGCCTCGACGCCTACCGGCGCTGGCTGACCATGAAGGAGCCGGAGTGGGCCCGCGTCTCCTACGACAAGGTCGACTATAACGACATCTACTACTACGCCGCCCCGAAGCGGCAGGGCCCGGAATCGCTCGATGAGATCGATCCCGAGATCCTGAAGACCTACGAGAAGCTCGGCATCCCGCTGCGCGAGGTCGAGGTGCTGGAAGGCATCGCGCCGGAGCGCCGCGTCGCGGTCGACGCCGTGTTCGACTCGGTCTCGGTCGCCACCACCTTCAAGAAGGAGCTGGAGAAGGCCGGCGTGATCTTCATGCCGATCTCCGAGGCGGTGCGCGAGCATCCCGAGCTCGTGCAGAAGTACCTCGGCTCGGTCGTGCCGGTGACCGACAACTTCTTCGCGACGCTGAACTCGGCCGTCTTCTCCGACGGGTCGTTCGTCTACATCCCGCCGGGCGTGCGCTGCCCGATGGAGCTGTCGACCTACTTCCGCATCAACGAGCGCGACACCGGCCAGTTCGAGCGCACGCTGATCATCGCCGACAAGGGCTCCTACGTCTCGTATCTCGAGGGCTGCACCGCCCCGAAGCGCGACGACAACCAGCTCCACGCCGCGGTGGTCGAGCTCGTCGCCCTGGATGATGCCGAGATCAAGTACTCGACCGTTCAGAACTGGTACCCGGGCGACAACGAGGGCAAGGGCGGCATCTACAACTTCGTGACGAAGCGCGGCGACTGCCGCGGCGCCCGCTCGAAGATCTCGTGGACCCAGGTCGAGACCGGCTCGGCGATCACCTGGAAGTACCCGTCCTGCATCCTGCGCGGCGACGATTCCCGCGGCGAGTTCTACTCGATCGCGGTGTCGAACGGCATGCAGCAGGTCGATTCCGGCACCAAGATGATCCATCTCGGCAAGAACACGACGAGCCGGATCATCTCGAAGGGCATCTCGGCCGGCCGGTCGCAGAACACCTACCGGGGCCTCGTCTCGGCGCACCGGAAGGCCAAGGGCGCGCGCAACTTCACGAACTGCGACTCCCTGCTGATCGGCGATCAGTGCGGCGCGCACACCGTGCCCTACATCGAGTCGAAGAACGCCTCGGCCGTCTTCGAGCACGAGGCGACGACCTCGAAGATCTCCGAGGAGCAGAAGTTCTACTGCCAGCAGCGCGGCCTCTCCGAGGAGGAGGCGACCGCGCTCATCGTCAACGGCTTCGTGCGGGACGTGCTGCAGCAGCTGCCGATGGAGTTCGCCGTCGAGGCCCAAAAGCTGATCTCGATCAGCCTGGAAGGCTCGGTGGGCTGACCGCCTGGGCGGATACGACGACGACGTGCTGCGCGCGGCCCATCGGCACAGCGCGCGGCACGCCGACGAGGTCAGGAGCAGCGTCCTGTGCGGATGCTTCTTCTGCCTCGAGGTTTTCGCGCCGGACGAGATCGCGGGCTGGATCGCCGATGAGGGCACCGCCCTCTGTCCCCGGTGCGGCATCGACGCGGTGATCGGCGACCTCTCCGGCTACCCGGCCGGGAGCGCCGCGTTCCTGCGGGCGATGCGGGACGAATGGTTTTGAAGGACTTGGACTGACATGCTGGAAATCAAGAACCTCGTCGTGCAGATCGAGGACAACCGCATCCTGAACGGCCTCAACCTGACCGTGAACGACGGCGAGGTCGCGGCGATCATGGGCCCGAACGGCTCGGGCAAGTCGACCCTCTCCTACGTCATCGCCGGCAAGGAGGATTACGAGGTTCTCGACGGCGAGATCCTGCTCGACGGGCAGAACGTTCTGGAGATGGCCGCCGACGAGCGCGCCGCGGCCGGCATCTTCCTGGCCTTCCAGTACCCGCTGGAGATCCCCGGCGTCGGCACCATGACCTTCCTCAAGGCCTGCCTGAACGCGCAGCGCAAGGCGCGCGGCGAGGCCGAGCTGTCGACCCCCGACTTCATCCGGGCGGTGAACGGCGCGGCCGACAAGCTCGAGATCAACAAGGAGATGCTCAAGCGCGCCCTCAACGTCGGCTTCTCCGGCGGCGAGAAGAAGCGCATGGAGATCCTCCAGATGGCGCTGCTGCAGCCGAAGTTCTGCGTGCTCGATGAGACCGATTCCGGCCTCGACATCGACGCCCTGCGGATCGTCTCCGAGGGCGTGAACGCGCTCCGCGACCAGGGCCGCTCGTTCCTGGTGATCACCCACTACCAGCGCCTGCTCAACCACATCGTGCCCGACACCGTGCACGTCATGTCGAAGGGTCAGATCGTGAAGACCGGCGGCAAGGAGCTCGCCCTCGAGCTCGAGGCCTCCGGCTACGCCGAGTACCGCACCGGGGAGGCGGCCTGAGCCATGGCCGACGTCACGAACCTCCGCTCCCCCGCCGAGGCCGGCCTGTCGAAGCTGTTCGAGTCGGCCCGCCAGAGCTTCGCCAGCGAGAAGGCGATCGCCCGCGAGGAGGCGTTCCGCTTCTTCGAGGCGACCGGCCTGCCGAGCCGGCGGGTCGAGGCCTTCAAGTACACGGACCTGCGCGCCGCCATCACGGAGGCCGCGCCCCCGGCCGAGGCGCCGAGCCTCGACGTCGCCCAGGCGGCCGTCGCCGGGGCGAAGGGCTTCGCCGGCATCGAGGCCGCGCGCCTGACCTTCGTGAACGGCCATCTCGTCCGCGAGCTGTCGGATCTCGACCGGATCCCCGAGGGGGTCACGGTCGTCCCGATGTCCGAGGCGCTGACCGAGGCGCATGTCGACCTGAAGCAGCTCGCCCCGGTGGCGCAGGCCCGGGAGAACCCGGTCTACCAGCTCAACACCGCCTTCCTGGCGGACGGCGCGCTGATCAAGGTCTCGCCCGGGGCGAAGCCGGCGCGGCCGCTGCACCTGCGCTTCGTGGGCGCCGGGAACACGCCGTTCTCGACGGCGACCCGCGTGCTCGTCCAGATCGGCGAGGGCGCGGAGTTCGGTCTCCTGGAGAGCCACGAGGGCCCGGACGGGCTCACCTGCCAGCCGAACGACGCCCTCGACGTGGTGGTCGGCCCCAAGGCCGCCTTCCGGCACACCCGCCTGAACAAGCAGGGCGACGCCGCCATCGCGCTCTCGACCCTGTCGCTCAAGGTCGAGGCCGAGGGTCAGGTCGAGACCGTGAACCTCGTGACCGGAGCGGTCCTGTCGCGCCACCAGATCTTCGTCCACGTCGCGGGCGACGACACCAACGTCGTGGTCAACGGCGCCGCCATGCTGCGCAAGGGCCAGCTCGCCGACTCGACGCTGCTCGCCGACCATGCCGCGGTCGGCGGCGTCGGCCGCGAGCAGTTCAAGTGGATCATCGACGGCGACGCCACCGGCGTGTTCCAGGGCAAGATCATCGTCCGTCAGGCCGCCCAGCAGACCGACGGCAAGATGAAGTCCGACTGCCTCCTCCTCACCGACGAGGGGCAGATGATGAACAAGCCGGAGCTGGAGATCTTCGCCGACGACGTGGCCTGCGGCCACGGGGCCACCTGCGGCGCCCCGGACGAGGATCTGCTGTTCTACCTGATGGCCCGCGGCCTTCCGCGCGCGACCGCCGAGAGCCTGCTCGTGCAGGCCTTCGTGGGCGAGGCCGTGGAGGCGGTCACGCACGAGGGCGCCCGCACGGCGCTGATCGGCGAGATCGAGGCCTGGCTGAAGGCGCGCGGCTGATCGTCCCGGCCGGTTCCGCTCCGCGGACCGGCCCTTCTCGAGACCTGATCCCGTCCTGAGGTCACCGCGGCAGCGGGCCCTACAGGCGGGATCCGGGGATCGCAACGCTAGCTGGAGGCCTCCTTCGAGGCCTCCGCTTCGCTCCGGCACCTCAGGATGAGGGCTGTTCCCGGGATCGGCGAAGTCTTCGGAAGGTCGCGACCATGAACGCACCCGTCCTCACCCCCGCCTACGACGTCGAGGCGATCCGGAAGGATTTCCCGATCCTGTCGCAGCAGGTCTACGGCAAGCCGCTCGTCTACCTCGACAACGCCGCCTCGGCGCAGAAGCCCCGGCAGGTGATCGACGCGATGGTCTCCTGCATGGAGACCGGCTACGCCAACGTCCATCGCGGCCTGCACTACATGGCGAACGCCGCCACCGAGGGCTTCGAGGGCGCGCGCGAGACCACGCGCCAGTTCCTCAACGCCGCCTCGACGGACGAGATCATCTTCACCCGCAACGCCACCGAGGCCTACAACCTCGTGGCCTCGTCGATGGGCTGGGCCGGCCTGATCGGGGAGGGGGACGAGATCATCCTCTCGATCATGGAGCACCACTCCAACATCGTGCCCTGGCACTTCCTGCGCGAGCGCCGGGGCGCCGTGATCAAGTGGGCCCCGGTCGACGACCAGGGCAATTTCCTTATCGAGGAGTACGAGAAGCTGTTCTCGCCGCGCACCAAGATGGTGGCGATCACCCACATGTCGAACGTGCTCGGCACGGTGACGCCGGCCGCCGAGATCGTGCGCATCGCCCACGCCCACGGCGTGCCGGTCCTGCTCGACGGGGCCCAGAGCGCGGTGCACCAGCCGGTCGACGTGCGGGCGGTCGATTGCGACTTCTTCGTCTTCACCGGCCACAAGGTCTACGGCCCGACCGGAATCGGCGTGCTCTACGGCAAGAAGGAATGGCTGGAGCGCCTGCCGCCCTACCAGGGCGGCGGCGAGATGATCCGGACGGTCAGCGAGGACGCGATCACCTACAACGATCCGCCCCACCGGTTCGAGGCCGGCACCCCGGCAATCATCGAGGCGGTCGGTCTCGGCGCCGCGCTCGAGTACATGATGAATCTCGGGCGCGACGCGATCGCCGCCCACGAGGCGAAGCTCACGGCCTACGCGCAGGAGCGCCTCGGCGCGATGAATTCCCTGCGCCTCATCGGCACCGCACCGGGCAAGGGCGGCGTGATCGCCTTCGAGATGAAGGGTGCGCACGCCCACGACATCGCCACGGTGATCGACCGGCAGGGCGTGGCGGTGCGGGCCGGGACCCACTGCGCGATGCCGCTGCTCAACCGCTTCGGCGTCACCTCGACCTGCCGCGCCTCGTTCGGGCTTTACAACACGACCGCCGAGATCGATGCCCTTGCCGAGGCGCTCGGCAGAGCAGAAATGCTGTTCACCTGATACTGGGATGAGGCTGGTCCCGCCCGCGCGGGCCCGGGGAGAGTGAAGCGATGAGCACCGACGCCACCATCACGGGCGGCAAGAACGCCCCCGACGTCGCCGGCGACTCGACGATCCCGCAGGCGGAACTGGACCGCCTGACCGACGACATCGTCGCGGCGCTGAAGACGGTCTACGATCCCGAGATCCCGGCCGACATCTACGAGCTCGGGCTGATCTACAAGGTCGATATCGGCGACGATCGCGTCGTCGCGATCGACATGACCCTCACGGCGCCCGGCTGCCCGGTCGCGGGCGAGATGCCCGGCTGGGTTGAGAACGCGGTGTCCGCCGTGCCGGGGGTCCAGTCCTGCGCGGTGACCATGGTCTTCGACCCGCCGTGGGACCAGAGCCGCATGTCCGACGAGGCCCGCGTCGCCCTCGACATGTGGTAGCGCCCCCGCGGAGCGTCACGGCTTCCCGAAGGGACTCCCGGGCGCGACGCGCGGACCCTGCGCGGCGCCCGATCGTCGTGGCACGGGAAAGGCTCGCACCGCGCCCCGGTCGCGGGCGGCGAGTGTCGACGCCGGCGCGATCTGCGGACTTCTACGCAGCCGTTAAGGCCCCGCTAACCATGACCCCGCAGATCGGTGGCGACCGCCGCGAGGGCGGCCTCTCCTCGATACAGTTGGTGGAAGCGGATGGCTGCGGGCTACGTGGTCGCGGCGTTCTTGGAGGCGGCCGGGCTGGCCGGCCTCGTGATCGCCGTGCTCAAGATGCGGACGGAGCGGCGGGCGCGGGCCGCGGACTTGCGGAGCTTCCTTCGCTCCGGACAGATCCCGATTGTCGAGACCGGGGGAATGCGCCGTCCCGCGGACGCTGCCGCGCGGCTGATCGCCGTCCCGTACACGACCGGCCGGGGCGGTGCTCCGGAGGCTCGGCCGTCGGCCGCCCGCGCGGCGCTCGGACGCGCCTTCACGTCCGGGGGCGCGGTGCCGCGCGCCGGGTTGACCGGCGCAATCAGCGCAGGATGACGTCGAGGCCGCTGCCGAGCAGGACCACGGCGCTGAGCGTCAGCATGAACTTCAGGTCTTCGAGACGGGCGCTCATGATCGATTCTCGATGTTCGGCTGGTTGGCCGCCGTTCCGATGACCGATGATCACCAGATTAACGAATTTTTCGCGAGTCCTTTCAGGATCCGTTAGGGATTTACCGACGGTTTCCGTTCGCTAACGTTACCGATGTGTTAACGCCTCTTCCGGAGCCGTCGGCTCATTCTGGTCCGGCGGGGCGGCACGATCTGCGCCGGCCGGAACTCACGAAGGTTCGAGCCATGTCTCCACGTCCGCGCACAACCTTCGGGCGGGCCGTCGACTGGATGTTTCGCGACAGGACCACCGGCGCGATCACCGTGGCGCAGTGGCCGAACCTGCCGCTCTGGCTCTTCGCGGGCCTGAGCCTCGCGGCTTGGCTGGCCCGGGACAGGGGAGAGCTGGCCCCCTGGCTGCCGGCCTCCTCTCTGTCCTTCGGGGCCGATATCGCGCTGACATGGTGGGCGATCGACGAGCTCCTGCGCGGCGTGAATCCCTGGCGCCGGATCCTCGGTGCAGCGACCCTGATCGGCCTGGCCGCGCTGATCACGCTTCGGCGAGCGGCCTAATGCCGGAACCATGCTACCGGCAATTGTATTTCTGGATGTTGATTCGGAACGGAGGCTGAACCGACTTCGCCGATTACAGATGAGCGGCACAAGATCTCGGTCCGGGGTGGCTGTCCGCGCGTTCTGGACAGTGCGGCCCTGCCAAGCTGATACCATAACGGTAGGTTGCACCCGCCGAGAAAGTGTGGATGGTCGTGCCGCGCGCCGCGTGAGCAGCGTCTGTGGGCATCCCGTGCATCCGAGCTCGGCCGAAGGACTGGTTTCGAAGAGATCATGACGGACGCGGGCGGATTCGATCTCGACGGCACGGCGAACTCCGCTCACGAGCGGGAAGTGCTGCTTCGCCAGATCGCCCACGCGCTGAACGTCCCGGTCTCGATCTTCCGCGGGCCGCCGGGGTCCCCGGCAGCCGGCGGCCCGAGCGCCGCGGAATGCGCCGCCCTGCTGACCGCGTTCTCGCGCATCGAGGATCCGGATCTCCGCAAGGAGTGCCTCGCGCTGGCGGAGCGCCTCGGCCGCCGGTGAGCCGCGGGCGCCCTCGCGGTGCGGTGGCGCACACGGGCTCGGTCAGCGCCGGTCATTCACCATGCTATAGGGGCGCCCGCCGCCGGAGGCGTCCCGCTCGGCCGGCCCCTCGCGTGTCCGGTGCCTGAGCATGGCTGCCGGACCCGTGCACGCTCCCGCTCGCACCAGGCTCTGATGCCGATTATCTCCATCTCGAAGCTGTCGAAGACCTACACGTCCGGCTTCACAGCCCTGCGTGACATCGACCTCGCCATCGAGCGCGGTGAGATCTTCGCGCTGCTCGGTCCGAACGGAGCGGGCAAATCCACGCTCATCAACATCGTCTGCGGGATCGTCACCGCGAGTGCGGGGACCGTCCTGGTCGACGGCCACGATATCGCGGCGGATTACCGCGCCGCGCGCCGGGCCATCGGGCTCGTCCCGCAGGAACTCACCACCGACGCCTTCGAGACGGTGCTGAACACCGTGAGCTTCTCCCGCGGCCTGTTCGGGCTGCGGCCGGATCCCGGGCATATCGAGCGGATCCTCCGGGCGCTGTCCCTCTGGGACAAGCGCGACAGCCGGCTGATGACCCTGTCGGGCGGCATGAAGCGGCGGGTGCTTATCGCCAAGGCGCTGTCGCACGAGCCCCGGGTGCTGTTCCTCGACGAGCCCACGGCGGGCGTCGACGTGGAGCTGCGCCAGGACATGTGGCGCCTCGTGCGCGACCTGCGCCAGCAGGGTGTCACCGTCATCCTCACCACCCACTATATCGAGGAGGCCGAGGAGATGGCCGACCGCATCGGCGTGATCCGCCGGGGCGAGATCATCCTCGTGGAGGAGAAGGCCGCGCTGATGCGCAAGCTCGGGCGCAAGCAGCTGACGCTCCACCTCCAGCAGCCGATCGCCGCCGTACCGCCGGAACTCGCCGATTACGGCCTGGCGCTCGGCGGGGAGGGGACCGAGCTGGTCTACACCTACGACACCCGCGCCGAGCGCACCGGCATCACCGGGCTCCTGACCGGCCTCGCGGCGGCGGGCATCCGCTTCAACGACCTCCACACCGAGCAGAGCTCGCTGGAGGACATCTTCGTCGGCCTCGTGCGCGAGGAGAGGGCACAGGCATGAGCGCGGCGTTCAGCATGAACTGGCCGGCGATCCGGGCCATCTACCTGTTCGAGATGGGACGCTTCTGGCGCACCGCCGGGCAGAGCATCCTGGCCCCGGTCATCTCGACGACCCTGTACTTCGTGGTGTTCGGCGCGGCGATCGGCTCCCGGGTCTCGGCGGTCGACGACGTGCCCTACGGGCTGTTCATCGTGCCCGGCCTGATCATGCTCTCGCTGCTGACGCAGAGCATCTCCAACGCCTCGTTCGGCATCTACTTCCCGCGCTTCGCCGGCACGATCTACGAGATCCTGTCGGCGCCGATCTCGCCGCTGGAGGTGGTGCTGGGCTTCGTCGGCGCCGCGGCCTCGAAGTCGATCCTGATCGGGCTGATCATCCTGGCGACCTCGGCCCTGTTCGTGCCGCTGCGGATCGACCACCCGCTCTGGATGATCGGCTTCCTGCTGCTCACCGCGGTGACGTTCAGCCTGTTCGGCTTCGTCATCGGCCTGTGGGCGGACGGGTTCGAGAAGCTGCAGCTGGTCCCGCTCCTCGTCGTGACCCCGCTCACCTTCCTGGGCGGCAGCTTCTACGCGATCAGCATGCTGCCGCCGTTCTGGCACGCGGTGAGCCTGCTGAACCCGGTCGTGTACCTGATCAGCGGGTTCCGCTGGGCGTTCTTCGGCAAGGCGGACGTGAACATCGCGGTCAGCCTCGGCATGACCGCGCTGTTCCTGGTGATCTGCCTCGGCCTCGTGACCTACATCTTCCGCACGGGCTACCGGCTGAAGAGCTGAGGCCTCAGGGCTGCGCGGCCAGGAAGGCCAGCACCCCGTCCCGGTGCGGCTTGGCGCCGACCGCCGTGGAGTGGTCCTTGCCCTCGATCTCGAGGGCCCGGGCGTCCGGGATCAGGGCGGCGAGGGCCGGCCCCGAGCCCGCGACCGTGTCGAGGGTCCCGACCGAGACCAGGACCGGCACCTCGATCTGCGCGAGCTCGCCCCGGCTGAGCGTCTGGCGCGAGCCGCGCATGCAGGCGGCGAGCGCCCGCAGGTCGCTCCGGGTCTGCTCGGCGAACATCCGGAAGGCCGCCGCCGTGGGGTTGGGCGCGGGCGTCCCGGCGGGCGCCTCCAGGGCCTCGGCGATGCCGGAGGGCAGGCCCTTGCCCTCGATCAGGTGCATCCCGAGGCCGCCGATCAGGGCCGAGCGCACCCGGTCCGCGTGGTCGAGCGCGAGATGCGCGGTGATCCGGCCGCCCATCGAGTAGCCCATGACATGGGCGCGCGCGATGCCGAGATGGTCGAGGAGCCGGATCGCGTCGCCGGCCATCGCCTCGGAGCTGTAGGCGGCCGGGTCGTAGAGCTTCTCGCTCTCGCCGTGGCCGCGGTTGTCCAGCGCGATCGCGCGGTAGCCGGCCTGGGTCAGGGCCTTCACCCACTGGGTGTTGACCCAGTTGACCGCGTGGTTCGACGCGAATCCGTGGATCAGCAGGATCGGCTTGCCCGGACCGTCCGCCGGCGGGACGTCGATATAGGCGATCCGCACGCCGTCGGAATTGAAGGTCTCCATGCCACGCAACCTGTGTTCATCAAGCTCGGCCACGGCTTAGACCACCCGGACGCGCGGGAGCAACGCGGATCGATCCGCTTGCGGGTCGGAGCGCCGGCTGGCAAACCGCCCCGGTCATGACGGACACGCAGCCCTACGGCACCTACGAACCGTCCGGCCTCGTGGCGGCGATCACCCGCCGCACGAACCGGATCCCGGCCGAGTCCTGGTACGGGCGGCGCCTCGCGCTGTTCCTGCGCCGGATCGCGATCGCGCGCCTCGGGGGCAAGCCCCTCGACGTGACCCGCTACGGCGCGCGGATGCGGCTGCACCCGTACAACAACAACTGCGAGAAGAAGGTGCTCTTCACCCCGCAGTTCTTCGACCCGGAGGAGCGGGCGCTGCTGCAGGAGCGCCTGCCGCGGGACTGCGTGTTCCTCGACATCGGCGCCAATGTCGGCGCCTACGCCCTCTGCGTGGCCGCGTTCTCGGGGCCGGGGGCGCGGATCGTCGCCGTCGAGCCGCAGCCGGACGTGTTCGACCGCCTGACCTACAACATCGCCCAGAACCCGTTCCACACCGTCAAGGCGGTCGCCTGCGCGGTGGCCGACAAGGCCGGCGAGCTGACCCTGTTCATCGATCCGCGCAACCGCGGCGAGTCGAGCCTGCGCATCGTCGGCACCAACGAGGGCGCGCGGATCACCGTGCCGGCGGTGACGCTCCTCGACCTGCTGCGCAGCGAGGGCCTCGACCGCGTCGACGCCATCAAGCTCGACGTCGAGGGCGCCGAGGACCTGATCCTCGAGCCGTTCCTCCGCGAGGCGCCGGACGCGCTCCTGCCGCGGATCCTGCTGGTCGAGAACGGCACCGGCCAGTGGCAGCTCGACCTGCTGCGGCATCTGGGGCGCTACGGCTACCGCGAGATCGCGCGCTCGCGTCTCAACCTGATGTTCGAGCGCGGCGCCGTCAGGCCGGCGTGATCACCGGGATCTCCTCGGCGATGGCGACGCCCTCCGGCGCGACGGCGCAGCGATAGGCGCGGACCGCCACGCCCGCCGCGCGCGCCTCGCGGAACGCCCGGTCGAAGGCGGGATCGATGTCCCGGGCGACGTCGAAGGCCTCGGCCCGCATCTGCACGACGATGACCACCAGCGCGCGACCGCCCTCGGCCACGACCTGCGCCAGGTCGCGCATGTGCCGGGCGCTGCGGGCCGCCTTGCAGTCCGGGAACTCGGCCAGGCCCGCCCGCCGCATCAGGTGGCAGTTCTTGACCTCGACGTGGCATGGCCCCGTAGCCGCGCCGCTCGCGAGGAAGTCGACCCGGCTGGCCGCCGCGTAGCGCACCTCGGGCCTCAGCGCGTTGTGGCCGTCGAGCGCCGCGATCGCGCCGGCCCGGAAGGCCTCGGCCACGAGCGCGTTCGGCCGCATCGTGTTGATGCCGACCCACTGCGCCCCGCCGGGGAGGTCGGCCTCCACCAGCTCCCAGGTGAGCGGCAGCTTGCGCGCGGGGTTGCTCGAGCGCGACAGCAGCACGCGCGCACCCGGCGTGTTGAGCCCGAGCATGGCTCCGGGATTGGGGCAGTGAACGGTGACGCGGCCGTCATCGGTGTCGATATCGGCGAGGAAGCGCTTGTAGCGCTGCACGAGCCGTCCCGGCACCAGCGGCGCGGCGAACTGCATGGGGTCTCCGGGGTTCACGTAGTCGCGGGCCGCGGTCGCGCTATCTGCCTGCAGGACCCGCCCGACGCCAGAGTTCCATGAGCCAGCCTTCCGAATCCGTCACCGCCGCGATCCTCGTCATCGGCGACGAGATCCTCTCGGGTCGCACCAAGGACAAGAATATCGGCACCATCGCCGACTTCCTCACCGCCGCCGGGATCGACCTGCGCGAGGTGCGGATCGTGCCCGACGAGGCGGCCATGATCGTCGAGGCGGTCAACGCCCTGCGCGCCCGCTACACCTACCTGTTCACCACCGGCGGGATCGGCCCGACCCACGACGACATCACCGCCGACTGCGTGGCCGAGGCCTTCGGGGTCGGCATCGACGTCGACGAGCGCGCCCGGGCGATGCTGCTGGAGCGGCACAAACCCGAGGATCTCAACGAGGCCCGCCTGCGCATGGCGCGGATCCCGTTCGGGGCCGACCTGATCGCCAATCCCGTCTCGAAGGCGCCGGGCTTCCGCATCGGCAACGTCCACGTGATGGCCGGCGTGCCCAGCATCATGCAGGCCATGCTGGACTCGATCGCCCCGACGCTGACGGGCGGCGCCGCGATGCTGTCCGAGACGATCGAGGCGGCCGGCCTCCCGGAGGGCAGCTACGCGGGCGGCCTCGGCGAGATCGCGAGGGCGCGGCAAGCCGTCTCCATCGGCTCGTACCCGGCGATCACGCCGGAGGGCTTCCGCAACCGGATCGTCGTGCGCAGCCGGGACCCGGAGGCCCTCGCCGAGGCGCGCGGCGCCGTCGAGGCCCTGCTGGCGCGGCTCTCGGCCTGACCTGTCCCGTCCGATCGATCGTGTTGCGTAGCGGAGCTGTCGGATGGTGCGGGACAAGGACAAGCGGGCCGACCCCGAGACGCGCCGGGACGAACTGCTGAAGGAAGTCTCCGAGATCGGCCGGCCCGACGCCTACGTCCTGCACGAGGTCATCCGGCTCGAGGGCGACGAGGAGCTGCGCCGCCACGGCCTCGCGCTGTTCCTCTCCGCCTTCGCGGCCGGGCTCAGCATCGCCCTGTCGCTGATCGTGCCGGGCGTGCTGCGAAGCCATCTCCCGGAGACCGACTGGGCCAAGATCGTCAGCTCGATGGGCTACGCGGTCGGGTTCCTGGTCGTCGTCCTCGGGCGCCAGCAGCTCTTCACCGAGAACACCATCACGCCGATCCTGCCGCTCCTGCACGACCGCTCCGTGAAGACGGCGCTCCGCGTCGTCAGGCTCTGGATGATCGTGCTGTCGGGCAACATCCTGGGAACGCTCGCGATCGCGACGCTGCTGGCCTATTCCGGCGCCTTCGAGCCTCCGGTCCTCCGGGCCTTCGCGGAGATCAGCCACGACGCCATCGCGCACGGCTTCTGGGCGACCTTCATCAAGGCCGTCTTCGCCGGATGGATGATCGCCCTGATGGTCTGGTTCCTGCCGGCCACCGCCAGCGCGGCGCCGTTCGTGATCCTCCTGATGACGTGGCTGGTGGCGCTCTGCAGCCTCGCCCACATCGTGGCCGGCTCCGTCGAGGCCTTCTACCTCGTGGTCACGGGCGCCGCCTCGCTGCACGATTACGCGGTGAAGTTCTTCCTTCCGACGCTGCTCGGCAACACGTTCGGCGGCGTGGCGCTGGTGGCGGTGCTGAACTACGGGCAGGTCGCCCCCGAGGTCGAGGAGACCAAGGCGGTCGAGGGCGAACGTCCGGACTGAGACCGAGAACTTGGGCCGAGGACCGGGCAGCCGGGCGGCACCGCGCGTCGCCCGCGACGACGGATCCGCGCCGACCGCCTCAGTCGAGCCGCACCGGCGGGCTGATCAGGTGGTCGAGATCGTCGAGGACCCAGGTCATCGTCCCGCGCAGCGGCCCGTAGAGCCCGATCTGGTGCTGCCGGTAGAGGAGGTCGTGCGTCAGCCGCGCCGAGAGCCCGTTCAGGCGCCCGCCGCCGAACGTGTAGCGGCCGAGCGTGCCCCAGCCGTTGAAATCCGCGAGCGAGACGATCGCGCCCTTCTCGGCATAGTGGAACGGAGGCAGGTCCGCGTCGGGCGAATCCCCGCGGGCCAGCGCGCGGCCGAGATGGCGCGCGAGATGCTGCGCCTGCTGGCGTGCGGCCTGCGCGGTTGCCGGAACGGGGTGGCCGGTCCGGCAGTCGGTGAGGCTGGCGCAGTCGCCGAGGGCGATGATGGCCGGATCCCGGGTCGTGCGCAGGTCCGGGCAGACGACGAGTTGCCCGGCCCGCGCGCGCTCCAGGCCGTCGAGGCCGGCGAGCACGTCCGGCGCCTTGACGCCGGCGGCCCAAACCTTCAGCCCGGCCGGGATGCGGCGGCCGTCCTTCAGGATGAACCCGTCCGCGTCCGCGGCCGTCACCGTCGCGCCGGTCCGGACCTCGACGTCGAGATCCGACAGGGTGCGGGCGGCGGCGCGCGACACCTTCTCGGGGAAGGCCGGCAACAGGCGCGGCCCGCTCTCGATCAGCGTCAGGCGCAGGCGCCCCGGCAGGTCGGGCGAGCCGTAGGCCGCGAAGAGGTTGATGGCGTGCTTGAGCTCGGCGGCCAGCTCGACGCCGGTCGCACCGCCGCCCACGATGGCGATCTCCAGCAGGCCGCCGCCGTCGAGCCGGGCCAGGAGATGGCACCGCAGCTGTTCGTGGAAGTGCTCGGCCTCGGTCAGGTCGTCGATGGTCAGGCAATGCTCGGCCACGCCCGGCGTGCCGAAATCGTTGGCGCGGCTGCCGATGGCGAGCACCAGCAGGTCGTAGGCGCGCTCCACTTCCGGAACCCCCTCCGCGGCCTCGACCGCGAGCCGGACGCGCCTGGCCGCCCGGTCGATGCCCACGAGGGCGCCGGGCTGGAACCGGAAGCCGTTGCGGCGCGCCTGGGCGAAGAGATCCACCTTCTGCCGGTCGGCCCGGGCCGTACCCGCCGCGAAGGTGTGCAGCATCGGCTTCCAGACGTGCGAGAGGCTGCGATCGGCGAGGGTGACGTCGGCCCGGCCGCCGCGTCCGAGGCTGGTCGCCACCTCGATCCCGGCGACGCCGCCGCCGACGATCACGATCCGTGGTCTCTCCGCCATGACGTCTCCGCATCCTCACGGGTCGGGAACGCCGGTCACGGCCTCGATGTTCGCCGCGGCGCGCGCCGATTCCGCCCGGCGTCGGAAGCGCGTCCTGCGCGGCCCGTCCCCCGATCCCGCGCCGGGCGGGATCGCGTCGGCCGACGGGGGCCGTCGACCATGAAAAAAGCCGCCCGGAGGCGGCTTTCGTGAACGTCGCGCTGCTGCGTCCGGATCAGGAACGCATGCGGGTCCGCACCTCGCCGAGGCTCGCGCGGATCAGGTTCTGGGCGGCGTCGCCCTGCATCCGCTCGCGCAGGATCGTCTCCGAGACCTTCACGGCGGCCTCCGCGGCGGCGGCGCGGACCTGAGCCTCGGCCTGGGCTTCCGCCTGGGCGATCTTCGTCTCGGCGGCCTTGGTGCGGCGGGCCAGGAAATCGTCCAGCTTGCGGTGGCCTTCCTCGGCGGCGCGCTGGGCCTCCTCGCGGGCACCGGCGACGATCGACTCGGCCTCCTTCTCGGCCTCGGCGCGGCGGCGCTTGTAGTCGGCCAGCACGGCGGCGGCCTCCTCGCGCAGGCGCTTGGCCTCGTCGAGCTCGTGGCGGACGCGGTTGGCGCGCCCGTCCAGGCCCTTGAGCATCGTCGAGAAGGCGCCGGCCTTCCAGGCGATGCCCATGAAGATGACGAACGCGACGGCGACCCAGAATTCGGCTTCGAGCAGCATCGTGGGATCCCGTCAGTGTGCGGTGGCGTCGAGGGCGCGGTCGAGGCTCGTCCGGTCCGGGGCCTGCCCGGTCAGACGCTCGACGATGGCCGACGCGGCCTCACCCGCGATCGAGCGGACGTTGCCCATGGCGGCCTCGGTCCGCGTGCGGATCGTCGCCTCGGAGGCAGAGAGCTTGGCGTTCAGCTCGTCCTCCAGCGCCTTGCGCTTGGTCTCGGCTTCCGCGGCCAGTTCGTTCCGGGTGGTCTGCGCGATGTCGCGCGCCTTGCCCTGGGCGTCCCGGAGGGCGGTCTCGAAGGCCACGCCGGCGGCATCCGCCTCGGCCTTCATCGCCTGCGCCTGGTCCAGGTCGGCACGCAGGCGCTCGGCGCGGGCGTGCAGGATCGACTGGATCCGCGGCAGCGCGATCTTGTCCATCAGGTAGTAGAGGAGGCCGAAGGCCAGGGCGAGCCAGATCAGCTGCGCCAGGAAGCCCGAGGTCTCGAAGGGCGGGAAGGCGCCGGAATGCGCTTCCGTATGCTCGACATGGCCCGGCACGACCTGCGTGTCGGCGCCCGGGGGCGGCGTGGTGAGGGGATTGGGCTGCGCCATGAGACCGCTACACTGACACCGTTCGCTGAGGCCACCGCCGGCGCGGTGACGGACGAAGGCGGACGCCCCGTCGCGGGAGCGTCCACCCGTTCATCGGGCCGGGGCCCGTGAGGAGACCGCGGGGACCGCGGTCTCCGGCGCCGATCAGACGGCGAAGAGCAGCAGCAGCGCGATCAGCAGCGAGAAGATGCCGAGCGCCTCGGTGAGGGCGAAGCCCAGGAGCAGGGTGGCGCGCTGGCCGTCGGCCGCGGACGGGTTGCGAAGGGCGCCGGCGAGGAACTGACCGAACAGGTTGCCGAGGCCGATGCCCGCACCCGCCATGCCGAGGCAGGCGAGGCCGGCGCCGATGTACTTCGCAGCGACGGGATCCATGGTAACTCCTGAGGTCTCTTCAGATCGAAACGTGCGGTGACGTTTGCGGCGGGTGGAGCCGGCCGATCAGTGGCCGGGGTGAAGGGCGTCGTTGAGGTAGATCGCCGTCAGCGTCGCGAAGACGTAGGCCTGAAGCGCCGCAACGAGGAACTCGAGAGCGGTCAGCGCGATCGTCAGGAACAGCGGGAGCGGCGATAGCACGCTCCAGGCGCCCGCGAGAAGGAGCTGGACCACGAAGAACGCGAAGATCTTCATCGCGATGTGGCCGGCCAGCATGTTGGCGAACAGACGGACCGACAGGCTGATCGGGCGCGAGATGAACGAGATCACCTCGATCGGGACCAGGATCGCGAGGAGCGGCTTCGGCACGCCCGACGGCACGAACAGGCCGAAGAAGTGGGTGCCGTGCTTCATCACGCCGAAGATCACCACGGTGGAGATCACCAGCGCGGCGAGGCCGAAGGTGATGATCAGGTGGCTGGTCACCGCGAAAGCGTAGGGGATCATCCCGAACAGGTTCAGGACGAGCACGAACATGAACAGCGAGAACACGAGCGGCATGAACCGCTTGCCGCCGTCGCCCGTCGCCTGGTGCACTGTGTCGGCGATGAATTCGTAGAAGATCTCGGCCAGCGACTGCATGCGGCCCGGAACGACCGAGCGGGACGCGGTCGCCACGATGGTGATGAGCGCGATCACGCCGACGGCGGCGA
Organism: Methylobacterium oryzae; assembly: GCF_021398735.1. Taxonomy (NCBI): domain Bacteria; kingdom Pseudomonadati; phylum Pseudomonadota; class Alphaproteobacteria; order Hyphomicrobiales; family Methylobacteriaceae; genus Methylobacterium; species Methylobacterium oryzae. Next base: position 4,205,486 of record NZ_CP090349.1, on the reverse strand, counting down.
ACATGTAGAGGGCCGACTGCGTGAACGCGAGCTGCTGGTGGCCGATATGGCCCAGCGACACGAGCGGCTTCAGCTCGAACTGATGGATCGGGTCGATCGTGACCGCCATTCCCGCTTCCGCCCTTCTTGTCCGGCGCGCCGACGGGTGTCGGCCGCCCCACATTCCCCACTGACCGGCGCGCCTTATGGCTCCTGCCGATCGCGCCGTCCCGGACGCGCGCCGGCGAAACCCGACGCCCGCATCACGTTGTAGACCCCCGCGACGAACCCCAGCATCAGGAGGACGATCAGGCCCCAGGGCTTCGTCCCGAAGACATGATCGACGATCCAGCCGAGTATGCCCCCCGCGATCACGCCCGCGACGAACTCCGTGGAGAGCGTCATGGCCTGGCCCAGCGAGGATGGCCCGCCGTTCCGAGGGCGCGTGGAATGACCGGGAGCAGCCTGCGGCCGCTTCCGTTCGATCTGCGTCTCGAGACGTCTGAGCCTCGCGGAGAGTTCGCTGTCCGTCGGCGTCTGCTCGGTCCCTCTCCCGTCCCTCGGATCGTCGCCGTTCACGGCTCAAAACTCGTCGGGCGGGAGGCTGTGGAACCGGCTGGACACCCCCAGCAAGCGGGGCGCACCATAGTTTCGCCTATCTTGAGTGTCAAGGCGAACCCCATACACCGTAAGTAATTGATTTTAGTTTGGTATTCCAACTTTGTGCGATGCGCCGGAGCCGCGCCGCGCGCGAGGCCCCGGCGGGTCGATCAGGCGCCGATGATCGGCTTGATCACCTTCTCCATACCCTCGACGGTCATCTCGCCGGTGTAGCGCTCGCCGTTGATGAAGAAGGTCGGGGTCGAATCCACCTTGAAGACGTCGAGGCCGCGCTGCTTCACGGCGTTGACCGCGCTGTAGATCTTCTGGTCCTTCAGGCAGGCCTCGAAGGTCTGCTTGTTGTAGCCCGCCTGTCGGAGCATCTGCTCCAGCGCGTCCACGGGCTTCGGCGTGAAGGCCCAGGCCGCCTGCTGATCGAACAGCAGGTCGGTGATCGGGTAGTACTTGGCATCGCCCTGGCAGCGCGCCAGCATGAAGGCCGCGGTGGCCAGCGGGTCGAGGGGGAATTCGCGCAGCGTGAACCGCACCTTGCCGGTGTCGATGTAGCGCTCCTTCAGGGTCGGCCACGTGGTCCGGTGGAAGGCCGCGCAGTGTGAGCAGGTCATCGAGGCGTACTCGATGATCGTGCACTTGGCGTCCGCCGGGCCGAGCCAGACATCGCCGAGGGGTCCCGGCTGCAGCAGGGCCGCCATCTCGGAATTCTGCGCCCGGGCGGGACGTCCGAGATACGGCAGGGCGAGGCCGGCGCCGAGGGCGAGGCCGGAGAATTTGAGAGCGTCGCGTCGCGTCGTCATCGGGCAGGCTCCGCCGGATTGATCAGTCGTGGCGTCCGGATGCCGGTACTCGGGCGCGACCGTCCTGGCAAGGTGACCGAATCGACCGTTCACCGCTCCGGGCGCGTCGCCACGGCGGCGGTGCCGAGGCGGTCGAGGGCCGCGCGCAGGCCGTCATCGGCGATTCCCGCCACGGCGCGCTGGACCTCGACGGCGGCGGCCGGATCGACCCGCGCCCGGGCGGGCGCCCGGCCGGCGCGCCCGACCCGGTCCTGCTGCAGCACGATCCGGGAGACGCAGGCCCAGCCGTAATGGGCGTTGATCCGCTGGATCACCACCGGCGCGAGATGCTGCAACTCGAGCGCGAAGACGCCCTCGACGCGCACGACCAGCGTGCCGGATTCGGGCGCGGCGGACTCGCTCCGGCGGCGCTTCGGCCATTCCAGCTTGGACGGGCGGCAGTAGCGGGCCAGCCGCTCGCCGACGATCTCCGGCCACGCGGCCAGGATGTCGGTCGAGGCGAAACCCTGCGCCGCGAAGGCCGGCCCGATGCAACTCTCGATCAGTTCGGCCAGCGGTTTGACGCGCGCCATGGTGGTTCCGGCCCCGTGGATCCGCGAAGGTTAGCGCAGGATGGTTGACGAAGGGAGCACGCGCCGGCGCTTTCGCCGCCCTATGATCGCCGCGGCGCTCCGGCTATGCAGCGCGACCCCTGTCGACCCGCCCATGCCGCCTCGCACAGCCACGGATCCTGAAGCCGGTCCCGGACCGCGCGCCGACGACCTGCTCGCCTGGTACGACCGGCATCGGCGGGTGCTGCCCTGGCGGGCGCTTGCCGGCGCGGTCCCCGATCCCTACCGGGTCTGGCTGTCCGAGGTGATGCTGCAGCAGACCACCATCGCGGCGGTGCGGCCGTATTTCGAGCGCTTCCTGACGCGCTTCCCCGACATCTTCGCCCTGGCCGAGGCCCCCGAGGAGGCGGTGATGTCGGCCTGGGCCGGCCTCGGCTACTACTCCCGCGCGCGCAATCTGCACGCCTGCGCGAAGGCGGTCGCGGCGGCCGGCGGCCGCTTCCCCGACACCGCCGAGGGCCTGCGCAAGCTCCCGGGAATCGGCGCCTACACGGCCGGCGCGATCGCCGCGATCGCGTTCGACCGGCCGGAGGCCGCCGTCGACGGCAATGTCGAGCGGGTCCTGAGCCGGGCCTACGCGGTGGAGGCGCCGCTCCCGGGCAGCCGGCCGGAGATCCGCCGCCTGACGCAGGCGCTCGTCCCGCAGGAGCGGCCGGGCGACTTCGCCCAGGCGCTCATGGATCTCGGCGCGACGATCTGCACGCCCAAGCGCCCCGCCTGCGCGCTCTGCCCGTGGATGCGGCCCTGCCGGGCGCGGTCGCTCGGCACGCAGGAGACCTTCCCGCGCAAGATCAGGGTCGCCAAGGGGGCGCTCCGCCGCGGCGCCGCCTTCGTGGCGATCCGCAGCGGCGACGAGGCGGTGCTGCTGCGGACCCGCGCCCCCGAGGGGCTGCTCGGCAACATGGCCGAGCCGCCGGGGAGCGCCTGGGAGCCGGATTACGACGTGGCCGCCGCCCTGCTGGACGCGCCCCTCGACGCGCGGTGGAAGCGGCTCCCGGGCCTCGTCCGCCACGGCTTCACGCATTTTCCCCTGGAGCTGACGGTGTTCGTGGCCCGCGTCGCGCTGGCGACGCCGGCTCCGGCCGGCATGCGCTTCACGCCGCGCGGCGCCCTCGCGGACGAACCGCTGCCCGGCCTCATGCGCAAGGTCCTGACGCACGCCTTCGACCCGAAGCCGGAACCCGAGAAGAAGCCGCGCGGGCGCCCGCGGAAGGAGCCGCCGCCGATGCCGCTGCTGGCGGCGATGGAGCCACCGGTCTCGATGCCGGATCCCGAGCCCCGACCGCGCGTGCGGGCCGTCCCGAAGCCCCAGCCGAAGCCGGCGCCGGTGCCGCCGCAGGAGACGGACGAACTGTTCGAAGGCGAGGTCGAGCCATCGCCCGCACCGGCGCGGGCCCGGTCATCGCCGCGGCGGCCGGGGCCGGCCCGGAAGCGGTAGCCGACCGTCATCGCGAGCGCAGCGAAGCGACCCAGGGCAGCGCGACATCTGTCTGCGTGCCGCTGCTGGTCTGCTTCGCTCCGCTCGCAGAGACGGTGTGCTGGCTCAGCCGTTGGCCATCGCCTGCCGGAGCCCGGCCCGGTAGCTGTCGATCACCACCGGCTTGCCGCCGCGCTCCACGTGCCAGAAGGTCCAGCCGTTGCAGGCCGGCAGGCCCTGCACGAGCGCGCCGATCTTGTGGATCGAGCCGATGACGAGGCCGTTGTCGAGCTGGCCGTCCGGGCGCACCGTGGCGCGGAACCGGCGGCGCTCGTCGGTCACGGTCTCGCCCGGCCGGATATGGCCCGCCTCGATCACCGACAGGAACGGGACCCGCGGCTCGGCGCGCTTGGTCGGCGCCACCATGAGGGCGGCCCTCGACAGGGTCTCCACGGCGGCGATCCGCTCCCGGGCCGCCTCGGCGTAGATCGCCTCGCGCTCGATGCCGATGAAGCGGCGGCCGAGGCGCTTGGCGACGGCGCCGGTCGTGCCGGTGCCGAAGAACGGGTCGAGCACCACGTCGCCGGGATTGGTCGCCGCGAGCAGCGTCCGGGCGAGCAGAGCCTCGGGCTTCTGGGTCGGGTGGACCTTGCGGCCCTCCGCATCCTTCAGCCGCTCCTCGCCGGTGCAGAGGGGGATGAACCAGTCCGAGCGCATCTGGAGGTCCTCGTTGCCCCCTTTCAGCGCCTCGTAATGGAAGGTGTAGCCCTTCGAGTCGGCCGAGCGCGAGGCCCAGATCAGGGTCTCGTGGGCGTTGGTGAAGCGCTTGCCGCGGAAGTTCGGCATCGGGTTGGCCTTGCGCCAGACGATGTCGTTGAGGATCCAGTAACCGAGATCCTGCAACGCGCTCCCGACCCGGAAGATGTTGTGGTACGACCCGATCACCCAGAGGGTCGCGTTCGGCTTCATCACGCGGCGGCAGGCGGCGAGCCAGTCCCGGGTGAAGGTGTCGTAGGCCTCGAAGGTCGCGAACTTGTCCCAGTCGTCGTCGACCGCGTCGACGCGGCTCTGGTCCGGGCGCAGGAGGCCGGCGTCACCGAGCTGAAGGTTGTAGGGCGGATCGGCGAACACGCAGTCGACGCTCGACGCCGGCAAGGCGTTCATGGCCGCGATGCAGTCCCCGACGAGTACCTGGTCGAGGGGCAGAGAACGCTGGGCGGGTACGAGACCCATCCGTGGCGCCGACGCGGGCCGCCCGGCACGCGAGACCTGTTTCCGGGCGACGGCGTCGGCAGCCACGGTACGCGGGGAAGCCATGGCAAACACCGGTTACGCGACTGACCGGCAGACCATGCGCCGGGTACGGTAAAGGTCACGTTGTCGATTTCGCGTCCGGCGCGTCCCGTTCTGGGGCTGCAGATTTTGCCGACCGGGCGCCCGGACAATCCTCCGACAGATTAAGCAACCGTTACCCGGCCGCGCCGCGCCGCCGGGATCGGGCGACAACACTCTATCCCTGCGGGTCGCGCGCGGCCGCGGCAGCCTGTGCTTGGGAAACAGCCGCGCACGACAATCATCGTGGTGCCAGGGGCGCCGGGCGGGTCGCGCTTCCACCTCAGCGGGACGCAGGGTCACGCTCCGCGCAAGGCTTAAGAATGATGTCCTATTTTGCACCCTCCCCGACGGAAGCGAGCAGTTCTTGCTGAATACGCAGAACCACACGCCAATGCATCACCCGCAACAAGAGCGGAAATAAACCGAAATAAGCCGCCATGTAATGGAGATGACCAGCGCGAAATCGGCCAAAATGTGATCCCGACAGCCCGAAAAAGCCTGCCATATTCCGGCCCGTTTCGGGCACGACTGGCGCCGCCCCGACAAAAACAATGGGAATGCGTCGAGAATGTCGTTCGGTTTCGGTAAGCTCGTTGTCTCGCTTGGAATGCTGTCCACCGTCGTCGGAACCAGCCTCCCGGCCGCCGCCCAGAGCGGAGCGGCCTCCTGGTACGGGAGCGGCCATCGCACCGCCAACGGTGAGCGTTTCAACCCCAACGGACTGACCGCCGCCCATCGCAGCCTGCCGTTCGGCACCCGGGTCCGCGTCGAGAACAAGCGGACCGGCCGCTCGATCGTCGTGCGCATCAACGACCGCGGTCCGTTCGTGCGCGGCCGCATCATCGACCTGTCGCGCGGCTCCGCCCGCGCCCTCGGCATGGGCGGCGTCAGCTACGTGTCGCTGCAGGTCGTGCACTGACCCTTCACGGGCATCGAGCGCCCCGGCGCGCCTCCGCCCCGCGCGGGCGGGGCGGCCTCCGGGGCGTTGTCTGTCGGACCCGGACGCACCATCTGCTGCCGGGTTCAGCTCGGATCACCCGCCCATGCCCAAGCCCCTCATCGTCGACATCCCGCACGACCTCGGCCGCGACGAGGCCAAGCGGCGCCTGGAGCACGGCACGGATCAGGCGCGGGCCCTCCTGGCCAAGAGCGGAATCACGGTGGACCAGCTCGCCTGGACGGGCGACCGGCTCGATTTCGGCGTGTCCGCGGTGGCGCAGAAGATCGCCGGCACGATCGACGTGGGCGCGGAGAGCGTGCGCCTCGAGGTGAAGCTGCCGTTCCTCCTCGCCCTGTTCGCCGAGAAGATCCAGAAGGTGGCGAGCAAGGAGGGCAACCTCCTGCTGACGAAGAAGTAGCCCTCCGGAACCGGATCCGCCGCACTCTGTTTCCGCGGGACCGGTGCCGCTGTGCACCACCGGTCTCGCGGAGGATGACGGTGCCCGATTTCACGCTCGCCGACCCGGGGCAGGTCCCCGAGGTGCCGCCGCAGCCGACGCCGGTGCCGGACCGCCCCTACGATCCGCCGCAGGCGCCGACCCAGCCGCCCGGGCCGGAGATCCCCGGGAACACCCCGGCGGAGGCGCCGGGCATCCAGCCGCCCGAGATCCCCGTCAACGATCCGGGCGTGCCCGAGATCAGCCCGCCGACGGGACCGGCCAACCCGATCGCCTGACCGGGCGCCGACCGACGGGGGCGGCTCTGTTTGAACAGGCCGCCCCGCGCTGCCATAAGCCGGCCCATGGCCGCTCCCCCGCTCCTCACCCTCCAGGACGTCGCGCTCACCTTCGGCGGCACGCCGCTGATCACGGGCGCGAGCCTCGCCATCGCGCCGGGCGAGCGCACCTGCCTCGTCGGCCGGAACGGGTCGGGGAAGTCGACGCTCATGAAGATCGCCGCGGGCCTCACGGAGCCCGACCGGGGCCGGCGCTTCGTCCAGCCCGGCACGACGATCCGCTACCTCGCACAGGAGCCGGATTTCACGGGCTTCGCCACCACCCTGGATTTCGTCGAGGCCGGCCTGCCGCCGGGCGAATCGACCCACCGCGCCCGCTACCTGCTGGAGAGCCTCGGCCTGACCGGCGCGGAGGATCCGAGCAAGCTCTCCGGCGGCGAGGGGCGCCGCACCGCGCTGGCGCAGGCGCTCGCCCCCGAGCCCGACGTGCTGCTCCTCGACGAGCCCACCAACCATCTCGACCTGCCTGCGATCGAGTGGCTCGAGACGGAGTTGAAGGGCACCCGCGCGGCCCTCGTGCTGATCAGCCACGATCGGCGCTTCCTCTCGGCCCTGTCGCGGGCCACGATCTGGCTCGACCGCGGCGAGACCCGCCGGATCGACCAGGGCTTCTCCAGCTTCGAGGCGTGGCGCGACGCCTTCTTCGAGGAAGAGGAGCGGGACCAGCACAAGCTCGACCGCAAGATCGCCGCCGAGGAGCACTGGCTGCGCTACGGCGTCACCGCGCGGCGCAAGCGCAACGTCCGCCGCCTCGGCAACCTGCACGAACTCCGGCAGAACCGCCGCGAGGTGCGTCGCCCGGTGGGCAGCGTCAGCATGCAGGCCTCAGACGCGGAATCTTCGGGGAGCCTCGTCGTCGAGGCCCGCGACATCGCGAAGAGCTACGGCGAGCGCAGGATCGTCGACGGGCTGTCCCTGCGGGTGATGCGGGGCGACCGGCTCGGCATCGTCGGGGCGAACGGCGCGGGCAAGAGTACCCTGATCAACCTGCTGATGGGCCGGCTCGCGCCGGATGCCGGGCAGGTGGTGCTCGGCACCAACCTGCTGCCGGTGGTGCTCGATCAGGCCCGCGCCGTGCTGGAGCCCGGGATGACCGTCCCCGACGTGCTGACCGGCGGCCGCGGCGACAGCGTCACGGTGAACGGCCAGAGCCGCCACGTGATCGGCTACCTCAAGGACTTCCTGTTCACGCCCGAGCAGGCGCGCACGCCGGTCTCGGTTCTCTCCGGCGGCGAGCGCAACCGGCTGCTGATCGCCCGCGCCCTGGCCCAGCCGGCCAACCTCCTCGTCCTCGACGAGCCCACCAACGACCTCGACCTCGAGACCCTCGACCTGCTCCAGGAGATGCTGGGCGACTACCAGGGCACGCTGATCCTGGTGAGCCACGACCGCGACTTCCTCGACCGCGTGGCCGGCAGCGTGCTGGTCTCGGAGGGCGCCGGCCGCTGGGTCGAGTATGCCGGCGGCTACAGCGACATGCTGGTCCAGCGCGGCCAGGGCGTCGAGGCGCGGACCGTCGCGCCGAAGGCGAAGGAGTCGCGCGAGCGCGCCGCCGCGCCGGCCGCCCAGCCGTCGGGCAAGCCCAAGCTCGGCTTCAAGGACCAGCACGAATTGAAGACCCTGCCGGCCCGCATCGAGAAGCTGGAGACGGCGATCGCCCAGCTCCGCACGATCCTCGCCGACCCCGAGCTCTACGCCCGCGACCCGGCCCGGTTCGACAAGGCCTCGACCATGCTGGCCCAGGCCGAGACCGAGCTGTCGCAGGCGGAGGACCGCTGGCTGGAACTGGAGATGCTTCAGGCGGGATGAGACCCGCCGCATCGCGCCGCGAGACGTACCCGACCGGAGACCGCATGACCGCCTATCAGACCCTCGAACAGCGCTTCGCCCGGCTCGCCGCCCTGGAGGGCGCGGCCGGGATCCTCGGATGGGACGCGCAGACCCTGATGCCGGACGGCGCCGCCGAGGCCCGCGGGGACCAGCTCGCGATCCTGCGCGGGCTCGCCCACGGGATGCTCACCGCCCCCGAGGCCGCCGAGGAGCTCGCGGCGGCCGAGCAGGGCGGGGGCCTCGAGCCCTGGCCCGCCGCCAACCTGCGGGAGATGCGCCGCGCACAGGCCCACGCCACGGCGGTCCCCCGCGACCTCGTCGAGGCCAGCTCCCGCGCCGTGTCCCGCTCGGAGATGGTCTGGCGCGAGGCGCGGCGCGACGCCGATTTCGCCCGCCTCGAACCCCACCTCGCCGAGGTGCTGCGGCTCCAGCGGGAGATCGGCCAGGCGAAGGGCGCGGCCCTCGGCCTCGATCCCTACGACGCGCTCCTCGACAGCTACGATCCCGGCATGCGCCGGGCGACGATCGACCCGCTCTTCGCGGACCTGACCGGCTGGCTGCCGGCCCTGATCGCCCGTGCCCGGGAGATCCAGGCGTCCCGGCCGGCGCCGCTCCCGCTCGCCGGCCCGTTCGACGTGGCGGTGCAGCGGGACCTCGGCCTGAAGCTGATGGAGGCGGTCGGCTTCGACTTCACCCGCGGCCGGCTCGACATCAGCCTGCACCCGTTCTGCGGCGGCGCCACCGACGACGTGCGGATCACGACGCGCTACGACGCGGCCGATTTCGGCCGGGCGCTGATGGGCGTTCTCCACGAGACCGGGCACGCCCTCTACGAGCAGGGCCGGCCGGCGGCGTGGCGCAACCAGCCGGTCGGCGCGGCGCGGGGGATGAGCCTGCACGAGAGCCAGTCGCTCATCGTGGAGATGCAGGCCTGCCGGAGCCGGGAGTTCTTCAGCTTCCTGGCGCCGCTCCTGCAGGCGGCGTTCGGGCGGTCCGGGCCGGAATGGTCGCCGGAGAACCTGCACGCGCTCAACACCCGGGTCGCGCCGGGCTTCATCCGCGTGGATGCCGACGAGGCGACCTATCCGGCCCACATCCTCCTGCGCTACCGGCTGGAGACCGCGATGATCGCGGGCGACCTCGCGGTGCGCGACCTGCCGGGGGCATTCAACGACGGCCTGCGCGATCTCCTCGGGCTCACGGTGCCCGACGACCGGGTCGGCTGCCTCCAGGACATCCACTGGCCGAGCGGGGCCTTCGGGTATTTCCCGACCTACACGCTCGGCGCCCTGGCGGCCGCGCAGCTGTTCCGGGCGGCCCGCGCGGCCGAGCCGGCGCTGCCGGGCTGCCTCGCGCAGGGCGATTTCGGGCCCCTGCGGGACTGGCTCCGCACGCATGTCCACGCGGTGGGGAGCCTGCTCGACACCGACGACCTCCTCACCCGCGCCACCGGGACGAGGCTGGGCACGGCGGCGTTCCGGGCCCATCTGGAGGCGCGCTACCTCGGGGGCGCGGGCGGCTGAGACGCGGTGGCCGGGGAGGGGACGAACGACCCCTCCGCCGGCGACGCCTAGAGCGTCACCACGTCGACGGCGTCGCCGAGCCGGTCGCGAGCGATGTCCGCGACGTGGCGGTGGTGCGTGAACAGGATCGGCTGGACCCGGGCGCCGATCGCCGCCAGCGCATCGAGGCCGTAGCCGGTCCGGGTCTCGTCGAAGGTCGAGAACAGGTCGTCGCCGATGAACGGGGCCGGCTCGGCGCGGCCGGCGTAATCCTCCAGATAGGCCAGCCGCAGGGCGAGATAGAGCTGGTCGCGGGTGCCCTCGCTCATGCCCTCGATGGCGACCGTGCCGCCGCCGGCGCGCTGCCCGGCGAGCTTCGGCGTGTCGGCCTCGTCGTAGATCTGCGCCAGACCGGAGAACGCGCCGCCGGTGAGAGCCTGGAACAGCGCGCCCGCCCGGGTGACGAGCGGGTCCTGCTGCCCCGCGCGGTGGCGGGCGACCGCCTGCCCGAGCATCAGCCCGGCGAGCCGCAAGACGGCCCAGGAGCGGGAAGCCGCCTGGAGATCCGCCTCAGCGGCCTTGCGCTCCGCGAGGGCCAGCTCGGCGCCGGTGCCGCCCTCGAGCTCCGCCCGCCGCCGCTCCGCCCGGTCGCGGTCCGCGAAGATGACCTGCCCGCGCTCGGCCTGCTCGTCGGCCTCGAGCGACAGCCGCGCCAGCTCCGCCTCGATCGCCTCCGGCGACACGGTCTCCAGGCCGGCGCGCAGCTCGGCCTCCGGAAGCCCGTCGGCCGCGCCCGCGAGCGTGACGCGGAGCCGCAGGCGCTCGGCGCGCAGCGCCTCCCGCGCGCTGAGGCGGCCGAACAGCCGGTCGATCTCCGGCGTCGGTGCCGCAGCGAGGTCCGGCATCACCTCGGCCACCTGCCGGGCGAGCGTCGCCCGCGCCGCGTCGCGCGAGTCGCAGGCGCCGCGATGGGCGGCCTCGGCCTCGTCGCGGCGGCGGTCGAGCTCGGCGCGGCGCGCCTCGCGGGCCTGCGCGGCGACGAGGCGGCCGTGGAGCGATCGGACCGCGCCGGCGGGCGACACCTCCGCGAGGTCGGGCGCCAGGGCCTCGACCAGGGCGGCGGCGTTGGCTCGGAACGCATCCATGTCCCGGCGGATCCCCGCCGAGCGGCGCTGTAGGGCGGCCCGCTCCGCCAGCCGGTCGGGCACGCTGCGCCACGCCTCCAGCGCGCCCTCGGCCTCCTCCGGACCGGCCGTGCCGTCGAGGCCGAGGGGCAGCAGCGCCGCCTCCCAGTCGGCCCGCCAGGCGGCCCGGCGGGCGGCGGTCTCCGCGAGGCTCGCCTCCAGCCGCGCGACGGACAGTCCGGCCGCGCGCAGCAGGCCGGCGGTCTGCAGGTTGGCCTCCCAGCGGCTCGCCAGGGCGGCGATCCGCACTTCGAGACCGTCCAGCGCGGCGGCGATCTCGAGGTCCGGCGCGGCGTCGAGGCCGGCGCGGCTGCGCAGGTCGGCCATGGGCCCCCGCGCGGCCTCGATCCGTGCCAGGAGCCGGTCGGCCTCGATCCGCTGCGCGGCGAGGCGCTGCTCGGCCTCGATCAGGCTCTCCACCTCGGCGAGCCAGGCCGCCATCTCGGCCGGAGGACCGGGCACGAGCCCGGCGGGCCGCCACGCCTCGCGCCACGCCGCCTCGCCCGCCGCGATCTCCGCGGCGAGACCGGCGAGGACGTCGTCGGCTCGCGCGGCCTCCGCCTCCTCGGCGGCGAGCCGTTCCAGGTCGGCCGCGTGGGCGGCGACCCGGGCGGCGTCGGAGGCGCGCTCGTCCGCGACGCGGTCGGCCTCGAGGAGCGCGCGCTCGAAGGCCGCGACCTCGGCGACGGCGGCCGCCCGGCCGGCCGCGAGGGCGTCGCGCAGCGGCGCGAACGCCGCGTCGCGGGTTGACCGCAGGGCGTCGAGCCGCTCCCGGGTGGCGACGGGCCGGCCGGCCTCGCGCTCGCGCAGCCGTGCCCGGGTGACCGCGACCTGCCGGCGGGCCGCGTCGCACCGGTCGGCGGCCCGTTCGTGCTCGCGGGTCTTCGCCTCGAGGCCCTGACGGTAGCGCGCCACCGTGTCGGGGGCGGGCAGGGGCGTCCGCACGAGGGCGGCGAGGTCGGGCACCGGCGGCGACAGCCGCTCGGCCTGGTTGCGCAGCAGCGCCGCCTCCCGGCGGATCGCGCCGTCGAGGGTGTCGCGGGCGGCGATCCACTCGTGCAGTCGGGCGAGGGGCTTCAGCGCCTCCCGGAGCGGGGTCGGGTCCCGGGCCGCGTCGGCCGCCTCCACCTCGCGGGCGAGGCGTTCCCGCTCGGCGCGGGCGGCGGCGAGTTCGCGGGCGATCTGCTCCTCGGCGGCCGCCAGGGTCCGACCGTCGCGGATCAGCCGCTCGGTCCGCGCCCGCGCGGCGTCCGGGGGCTGTCGGGCCTCGAGCGCGGCGAGGTCGGGCACGCCGATCCGGGCGCGCAGCCGCTCCAGATCCAGCCCGACCTTGTGGGCGTCGCCCTCGATGCGGGGCAGGTCGGTGCCGCCCTTCTCGAACTCCCTTGTGCCGCTGAACGCCGCCAGGATCTCGTCCGCCCGATGGGTCAGCCCCGGCTCGACCGGCACCGATTCGGCCTCGCCGCGGGCCCGGTCGCGCGCGGTTTCGGCCCGCTCCGCCTCGGCGTCCGCGGCGCGGCACGCGTCCAGGGCCGCCCCGAGGCGGGCGATCCAGGCGGGATCCGCGTCGACGAGGTCGGTCTCGGCGGCGATGCGCCGCTCCAGCGCGTCGATCTCGGCGATGATCGGGCGGACGCGCTTGAACCGTTCCAGCCGGGCGCGCGCGACCGCCCCGGCCTTCTGCTCGGACCGGAGCGCCTCGAGCTGCGCGGCCGCCGCGGCGATCTCGTCGTTCAGGGCGCGCCAGTCGCCGGCGCGCAGGCCCCGCTCGCGGATCGCCCGCCGGGCCGTCTCGTGGCGCTCCAGCGCCTGGTAGAAGGTCCGGTGCTTGGCCTGGCGCGGGGCGAAGATGGCGTCGGCCTCCGCGTCGAGCGTCGTCTGCAGCTCCGTGAGGCCGCGCAGGCCCGAGCCCGCCGCGAACAGGCTCGCGCCGACCTCGCCCTCCACGTCGACCATCTCGCGGCCCCCGGCCCGGAGGCTCGCCGCGTCGAGTCCGAAGGCCCGGCAGAACACCGTCCGGGACAGGCCGCCGAGGAACGGGGCTAGCGCGTCGTCGGCGAGCGGCGCGTCGTCGGCGTCGATGAGGGTGCGGCTGTTGCCCTTCCGGCGGCGGAAGGACAGCCGGCGGCCGTCGGCGGCGGCGATCTCCGCGCCGAGGCGCAGCTGCGGCATGTCGTGCAGGAAGGCGTAGGGCGTCGTCTTCCCGAAGCCGAACAACAGGTCGGTGACCGCCGCCAGCGCGGTGCTCTTGCCGGCCTCGTTGGCGCCCAGCACGACGTGCAGGCGCGCGTCTGGCCGGAACGCGACGGTGCGGTCCGTGAAGGCGCCGTAGCGCTCCAAGGCGAGGCGGATCAGGCGCATCGGGGGTCCATGGGCGCGCGCCTCAGCAGTGCCGGCCGCCGAGGCGTCCGAGGACGAGGGCCTCGGCCTCGGCGCAGAGCGCGTCGAACTCCGCGTCGAGGTCGGCCTCGGCGGCGGCCGTCCCCGGCATCCGGCCGCCGATCTCGGCCAGCGCCGCCTTCGCCCGGGCGCGGAACTCGGGGTCGCGGTCGAGGTCGGCGAGCAGGGCCGCGGGGTCGATGGCGGCGCCGGTCGGCTCCGCCGCGGCGCGCGGGCGGCGGGTCTCGATCTTCAGGCGCTCCAGCCAGATGTCCTCGTGCAGCCGGTGCGCGGCCGCCTGGATCTCGGCCGTCAGGGACTCGCGATCGGCCGCGAGGGCGTCGTGGGCCCGGGTCGTCCCGGCGAGGTGGACGCGGACCAAGAGCAGCCGGCGCGCCGCGATCCCGGCCAGGGGCCTCAGCGCCGCCTCGACGGCCTCGACGGCGCCGCGCGCGTCGGCCACCGCCGCGAGGTCGACCGTGATCTGCTCGAATCGCGCCCGGTCGAGGGGCAGGCGGCTGACGCCGGTCACCCGACCGTCGGAGACGTCGACCACGACGGCGCCCTTCTCGCCGCACTCGCGCACGCTCCGGCCCTGGAGATTGCCGGGGAACACGATCCAGGGATCCCGGGACAGCTCCGCGTACTCGTGGATGTGGCCCAGCGCCCAGTACTCGTAGCCCCGGGCCGCGAGGTCGGCGACCGAGCAGGGGGCGTAGGTCTCGTGGGCAGCGTGGCCGGTGCAGGAGGTGTGTAGGACCCCGAGGTTGAACCAGCCCGGCACGGCGGCCGGGTAAGTGAGCGAGAGGTTCTCCTCCACCGCCCGGCCCTGGAAGCTGCGGCCGTGGACCGCGACGCGGAGCGCGTCGAGGCGCAGGGTGCCGGCGCGGGCGGTCGGGAAGACGTGGACGGAGGCCGGCAGCGTGATCGAGCGCGTGATGACGCTCTCGGCGTCGTGGTTGCCGCGCACGAGGATCGTCCGGATGCCGGCGCGGTCGAGGCGCGCGACCTGCCGGGCGAAGAACAGGCCGATCGTGGTGTCGGCCCAGTCGCCGTCGTAGACGTCGCCCGCGACAACGACGAAGGCGACCGACCGCTCGATCGCCTGGCTCACCAGATCCTCGAAGGCCTGCCGGCTCGCCGCGGCGAGGCGCCGGGCCAGTTCCGCGTCGCGCGCGGCGAGGCCCGACAACGGGCTGCCGAGATGCAGGTCGGCGGCATGGATGAAGCTGAACGCCGTCATGGCCTCCGGACGGGATCGGTGGGATGGCGGTGCGCGGCGATCCGCGGAGCGGCCGGCGTCGCCATGCCGGCTCTTAGGCCGCCGACCGGGTCCGCCTCAAGCGGCGCCCGGCGATGGGCTGTGGGGCGCCCAGGTCGGACCGCGCCCGGGCCCGGCGCGAAAGCGGTCGAACGTCCCGGCTCCGGGCGCGTTAGAGCGTGGCGGTGGCGGGAGCGCCGCGCGTTGAGGTACGAGACCGGCCCGATGAATCCTGCTGCACGCCCGGCCCGCTCCACCCCCGCACCGTTGCCCGTCACGCCGATCCGCCCCGCCGAGCGGCCGCACCAGCCCTTCAAGATCGTGAGCTGGAACCTGCTGCGGCGCACCGGCGCGGCGGTGGACGACGTCGCCGCCCTCGTCGCGCAGGAGAAGCCCGACCTGCTGCTGATGCAGGAGGCGACCCGCGCCATCGGCTTCCTGCTGGACCGGATCGGCGGCCACTACGCCTGGGCGCCCCTGCCGGGCCGGATCCACGGGCTCGCCATGTGGAGCCCGAAGCCCTGGGCGGCGCCGCCCCGGGTCATCGCGCTCCCCTCCGGCGCCCTCGTGCACCGGGTCTGCCAGATCCTCGATCTCGGCGAGTTCGGCGTGGCCAACGTCCACCTGTCGCACGGACAGATGCTGAACCGGCGCCAGCTGCGGCGCATCGTCAGCGAGCTGCCGCCGCGGGCGGCCGTGCTCGGCGACTACAATATCGTCGGCCCGGCGCTGATCCCGGGCTTCCGCGACGTCGGACCGCGGCAATCGACCCACGCGATGGTCGAGGTGCTGCCGCTGCGGCTCGACCGCTGCCTCGCCCGCGGGCTCGTCTGCCACGCGCACGCGGTGCTGCCGCGGGGACGCTCCGATCACCGGCCGATCGTCGTCCATCTCGGCCCGGCGCCGGAGGCGCACGCCCCCGCCCGGTTCAAAGGTATGGCAGCAGCAGTCGCACGCCTGCGTCGCGCAGACGGATCGGCAGGCCGCGCGCGGCGAGATCCTCCCGGCTGAGCCGCGCCTCCATCTTGCCGCGCATGAACCGGTCGAGGTCGGCGGCGAGGTCGGCGTCGATGATCTCGACGTTCAGCTCGAAATTGAGTCGGAAGCTGCGCATGTCCCAGTTGGCGCTGCCGACGAAGCACCAGATGTCGTCGACCACCATCGCCTTGGAATGGTCGAAGGGCGGCTCGTCGAGCCAGACGTTCACGCCGGCCCGCAGCAGCGGGTCGAGATGCGCCCGGGTCGCCCAGTCGATGTAGGGATGGTCGCTGACCCGCGGGATGATCACGTCGACGGTGATGCCCCGGGTCGCGGCCTGGGCGAGCGCGCCGGTCACCAGCTCGTCGGGAAGGAAGTAGGGCGTCACGAAGCGCACCGACCGGCGCGCGCAGGCGAGCGCCTGGAGGATGACCTGCTCGATCTTCTCGACGTCCGCGTCCGGGCCGGAGGTCACCGCCCGGGCGACGCTCGGTCCGCAGGGCTCGAGGTCGACGAACCACGGGGGGCCGTCGAGGATCTCGCCGTCCACGAAGGCCCAGTCGGCCGCGAACGCGGCGGCGAGCTGCTCGACCACGGGGCCGGTCAGGCGGAAATGTGTGTCCCGGATCGGGTGCTCGGGCTTCAGGGCGACGCGGTTCGGGTGCGAGATGTTGAGACCGCCCGTGAAGGCGATCCGCCCGTCGACGATCAGCAGCTTCTTGTGCGAGCGCAGATTGAGGAACGGCATCCGCCAGGGGAGGGCGGAGTGCATGAACAGGGCGGCCGGCACCCCGGCGGCCGTCAGGCGGTGGTAGACCGGCGCGCGGAAATAGCCGCCGCCGATCCCGTCGATGATGACGCGGACCTGCACGCCCCGGGCCTTCGCCTCCACGAGGGCGTCGCAGAATTCGCGGCCGGTGGCGTCGTCCCGGAAGATGTAGCTCGACAGGCCGATGCTGGACCGCGCCTCGCGAATCGCCGCCAGCATCTGCGGATAGCCGGCGTCGCCGTTGCGGAACATCTGCACGGTGTTGCCCGCGAAGGCCGGCAGGCTCGTGATCCGCCGGATCGCCCGGTCGAGGGGCCAGAGCGCCTCCGGCACCACGGCGTCGTCGGTGTCGGGCAGCTGCGTCGCGTCGGACGGCTTGGTCCGCAGCCGCCGCGCGCGGCGCGAGACCCGGTTGATGCCGAAGGTCAGGTACAGGGCGGTGCCGAAGATCGGCGACAGCCACGCGAGCCCGATCCAGCCCACCGCCACGCTGACCCGGCGCTTGCGCAGCAGGGCGTGCAGGGTGACGCCGATCGCCAGCGCGAAGCCGATCAGGGCCTCGACATCCGACCGCATCAGGGCGGTCGAC
This sequence comes from Methylobacterium oryzae, assembly GCF_021398735.1. Taxonomy (NCBI): domain Bacteria; kingdom Pseudomonadati; phylum Pseudomonadota; class Alphaproteobacteria; order Hyphomicrobiales; family Methylobacteriaceae; genus Methylobacterium; species Methylobacterium oryzae. The sequence goes on along the minus strand of NZ_CP090349.1, from coordinate 4,188,502 downwards.
TGGACCCAGCGGGTGATCGCGTTTTCCAAGGTGAGGCTATCCGGGTTCGCGTCGGGAGGCGCCGGATCGACCTGAAGCGCATGCGGCGGGCGGATTAATCCGCCGGCTTGGCCGGATGCGCAATGGGCGCGGCGGCCGCGGCGGCCGCGGGCCGCTCGCAGCGATAGGGTCCGCTGCCGTCGAGGGCCCCGTACAGGACCCGGCCGCCGGAGGCGATGCAGCGCGCCTTGGCCTCGGCATAGGGCCGGTGGAAGCTCCAGATGGTGATCATCGGCCCGATCGTCGCGAGGCAGACGCCGCCGAAAATCACGGCGGCCGCCCAGGTCGCGCCGTTGCGATTGGGCCGCGGGGGCCGCGGCGGCGGCATCGTGCCGTAGAAGGACAGCGTCAGACCGAGCAGGTCGAGGGTGCTCATCAGCCGTTCCGCGTGGCGGCGCCGAGTCCGGCAGGGTCGGACAGGCCCCTCATCCTAGGGCAGGGCGGCGCCATCACCTATGCGCGTCGCGCCGGAGGGCCTGCGTCGTATCGCGCCAGTGCGCGGACCGGGACGCCGGCTCACGGCTCCCAGCGGGGCGGCCGCTTGCCCAGGAACGCGTCGATCCCCTCCTGCGCGTCGGCCATCATCATGTTCCGGGTCATGACCTCGGCGGTGTAGCCGTAGGCGTCCTCCAGGCCCATCTCGATCTGCCGGCCGAACGCCTCCTTGCCGATCGCCAGGACGCGCCGGGCCTTCCCGGCGATCCGGGCCGCCAGGGCGCCCGCCGCCGCGTCGAGCTCCGCCTCCGGCACCACGCGGTTGACCAGCCCGATCCGCAGGGCCTCCGCGGCGTCGATCGGCTCACCGACCAGCAGCATCTCCAGGGCGGCCTTGCGCGATACGGCGCGCGACAGGGCGACCATCGGGGTCGAGCAGAACAGGCCGATCTGCACCCCCGGCGTGGCGAAGCGGGCGGTCTCGGCGCACACGGCGAGATCGCATGTGGCCACGAGCTGGCAGCCGGCGGCGGTGGCGATCCCGTGGACGCGAGCGATCACCGGCTGCGGCAGGCGCGTGAGGCTCAGCATCAGCCGGGCGCAGGTGCGGAACACCGCCTCGGTCGCCTCGCGGGACGGATCGGCGCGCATCTCCTTGAGATCGTGCCCGGCGCAGAAGGCGGGGCCGGCCCCCTCCAGGATCACCACCCGCACGGACGGATCCGCGCGGATCGCGTCGAGCTGCTCCTGGAGCGCGCCCATCAGGGCCATCGACAGGGCGTTGCGGGCCTGCGGCCGGTTCAGCGTCAGCGTCGCGACCCCGTCGGCATCGCTGCGCAACAGCACCGGCGCCTCCGGGCTGGCGGCGTGGGCCGTGGCAAGGGCTGCGGTCATGGCGGCGTCTCCCGGCGCCGGCCTCCCTGGCACGGGGCCGGTCGCGTCGCCGGACGGTAGCACGCAGGGTTCAGGTCCGCGACGGTGCCGCGACTCGCGATCCGCGATGCGGCGGTTGTCAGGCGTGCTCGGCCAGGGCGAGGTCGAGGCTCGCGTAGTCGGCGCCCGGACCGTTCCACCACACCGCCGGATAGGCGGTGAGCCGGCCCATCACGCCGGCATAGGCGTCGGCGAGCGCGGTATCGACGACGACCAGCACGGCGCCCGACTGCGCGAGGCTTTCCGCCAGCGCCGCGTCGCGGCCGGCGCAGTCGAGGCAGACGACGCGCAGGCCGAGGCGGGTGAGGCCGAGGCGCATGGCCTCGACCTGCCCGAGATCCTGCACCAGGAGCGCCACGGCCTGCCCGGCCCGCAGCCCCTCGCCCCAGGCCCAGCGCGAGACGCGGTGCGGACAGACCGCCGCGACCGGCATCGCCGGCGCGCCGCGCCGCTCCGCGCTGGCGGCTCCTTGCGCACCCGGCCGGGCGCGCCGGTCGGCGTCGCGAGCCGGGAGTGGGATGGAGGCCGCCGGGTGATGGACGCCGTACATGCGATGCGGACCGCCTGAATCTGGACACACTGCAGGTCCTGGCGTGACGCGAGCAGGTTAACACTCTCTCTCACCCGGGCGTTCCGTCGAAAAACGACCGTCTTTTCGTCGGCGCGCGGGCCGGCGACTGGACCTATGGCGAACGGGCCGTGAACCGGGACGGGTGAATTGCCGACATCTCGGGTCGCATCTTCGGTCGCATTGGCGCGCGCGCGGATCCGGCCTATGTCCCGCCCGCCAGAGGCGGCCCGCGAGAGGCCGCCCCCGATCGAGGAACCGCCGCGCATGCGCCCCACTACGACCCGGATCACACTCCTCGCCGCCGTCACGCTCGCGGCCCTGCCGGCGCAGGCGCAGATCCGGAACGCCCCGTCGCCGCGGGCCCTGGAATTCGCCGCCTACATCTTCGCGGCCTCGAACGTCTGCGGCTACCGGATCGGCAGCGACCAGTTCGAGGCCCTGCTGGCGAAGCAGAACGTGCAGATCGGCGACGTCCAGCCGCGCGGACCGTTCGGCAACCGGGTGCAGACCATGTTCACGCTGATGTCGAACCAGATGGCGCAGAACCGCGACCAGGCCTGCCTCGCGGTGGCCGGCGAGTACGGGCCCGAGGGCACGGTGGCCAAGAACGTGCTCCTGCCCGCCGGCCAGGACCCCGCCGCGCCGGCGAAGCCCGCCGAGCCCGCCAAGCCGCAATAGCCCATTCGCGGGATCGCCGCCGGCCTCAGCCGAGGCGCCAGTCGATCGGCGGGCGCCCGTGCGCGGCGAGCCACCGGTTGGCCCGGCCGAACGGGTCGGAGCCGGGGAAATCTCGCGCCCGGTTGAGCGGCGACGGGTGTCCGCTCTCGAACACGCCGTGGCGGGTCGCGTCGATGAGCGCGGCCCTGGCCCGCGCCTGGGCGCCCCAGAGCAGGAACACGGCGGGCTCCGCGCGGGCTGAGACGGCGCTCACGGCCTGATCGGTCAGCGCGGCCCAGCCGTAGCGCAGGTGCGCCCCGGCCTTGCCGGACTCGACGGTGAGCGCGCTATTGAGCAGGAGCACGCCCTGCCGCGCCCAGGGCGTCAGGTCGCCGCCGGCGGCGCGGTCGGATCCCGCCTCCGCCAGGATCACCTTCAGCGAGGCGGGCAGGCGACCGGAGCCGACGAACGAGAAGGCGAGGCCGTTGGCGTCGCCCGGTGTCGGGTAGGGGTCCTGCCCGAGAATCACGGCCCGCACGTCCTGCAGCGGGGTCTCGGCCAAGGCGCGGAAGATCCGGTCCGGTGCCGGCAGGACGCGGGCGCCCGCGGCGATTCGGGCATCGACCCGCGCCGCCACGGCGTCGGCCTCCCCGCCGGCGAAGAACGGCAGGCTCAGCCAGGGCGAACCGGAGGCGCGGAAGGCCGTGAGGGCGTCGGCGACGGGTGTGGTGGCCATGGTCTCTCGCGATCGGTTTCCACGCCGAGATAGGAGGCGGACGCGCACCGTCATCGGCGCGGCGGTTGCGGCCGGGAGCCGCCCGTGTTTAGGGACGGGGGTCGAGCGCGCGGCCTGTCGCGGTGCGGCATGTCGCGTCCGCCCTTCGCCGGGCGGCTTCGCACCCTACATGGAAGCGCACCCGACGGGGTTTAAGCGCCGGCCAAGCCGAGGCGTACCAGGGCGTACGCGCCGGCCGCCGGATATCGGAAGCCAGAGGAAGGATCTCGGCGCGCGGCGCCGGAACGCTGCCATGAACGAACGCGTCGAACCCGCCGCGCTGGCGAATGGCCGGCCCCTCGCACCGCTGCAGCCCGCGGCGAACACCCTTCCGGCCGACCACCCGAAGGTGGCCTGGGGCCGCGTCGGCGTGCTCCTGATGAATCTCGGGACACCCGAGGGCACGTCCTACTGGCCGATGCGCCGGTATCTCAAGGAGTTCCTGTCGGACCGCCGGGTGATCGAGGTGCCGCGGCTGATCTGGTGGCCGCTCCTCAACCTGATCATCCTGACGAAGCGCCCCGGGCCGAAGGGCCGCGACTACGCCAGCGTCTGGAACAACGCGCTCAACGAGGGGCCGCTGAAGACGATCACGCGCGGCCAGAGCGAGCGCCTCCAGGCGGCCATGGGCGAGTCGGTGGTCGTCGACTGGGCGATGCGCTACGGCAAGCCCGAGGTCGCCGGCCGGATCCAGGCGCTGCTCGACCAGGGCTGCGACCGGATCCTGCTGGTGCCGCTCTACCCGCAATACGCCGCCGCGACCTCGGCCACGGCCTGCGATCAGGCCTTCCGGGCGCTGATGGACATGCGCTGGCAGCCCACGGTGCGGGTCTCGCCGCCCTATCACGACGACCCGGTCTACATCGCCGCCATGGCCGATTCGATCCGCGAGGGCCTGGCCAAGCTCGACTTCGAGCCGGAGGTGATCCTCACCTCGTTCCACGGCGTGCCGCGGAGCTACCTGCTCAAGGGCGACCCGTACCATTGTCAGTGCCACAAGACCGGGCGCCTGATCCGCGAGGCGCTCGGCCTGTCTCCGGAGAAGATGCGGGTCACCTTCCAGTCGCGCTTCGGCAACGAGGAGTGGCTGAAGCCCTACACCGACGAGACGGTGATGGAACTCGCGAAGTCGGGCGTGAAGCGGATGGCGATCGTCGCCCCGGGCTTCACGGCGGACTGCCTGGAAACCCTCGAGGAGCTCGACGGCGAGAACCGGCACTATTTCGAGGAGAACGGCGGCGAGCGCTTCGCCTACATCCCCTGCCTGAACGACAGCGACCTCGGCATGCGGGTGATCGAGCACGTCGTGCGCCGCGAGCTCCAGGGCTGGATCTGAGATCCCGGCCGGGATGCCGCTTGCGGCGCGGCCCGGCCCGCCTATTATTTTCCTAAGCCGAACGGGCCCATCGGTTCGGCGCGGGAGGATCACATGGCGTTCTTCATCGGCATCGCGTGTCCGTGGCTGCTGATCGCGGTGCTCGACAGGATCGCCGAGGGGCGCCGCGGCGCCGAACTCTCGGCCCTCGGCATCACGCCCCAGCCGGCCCCGGCGCGATCCAGCTACCTCGTCCCGGATCGGCCGTACTGACGACGGGGCGCGGCCCCGCGGGGCCGCGCCTGTCAGCCTTGAACCGTCACTTCTTCGGTTCGGGCGCGGTCTGAGCCGCCGGCGGCGCGTCGGCGCGGTCGATCTTGGCCTCCGAGCGGAGCTTCAGGATCATGTCCTGCTGCGCCTTGCGGATCAGGTGCTGGTCGATCTGCTCCTTGAGCTCGTCGAAGGTCGGCTGCGGCTTGGTCCGCTTCTCCTCGACCTTGATCACGTGCCAGCCGAACTGGGTCTTGATCGGGTCGGAGACCTGGCCGGGCTTCATCGCGAAGGCGGCGTTGGCGAAGTCGGGCACCATCCGCTCCTTGGTGAACCAGCCGAGATCGCCGCCCTCGGCCTTCGAGCCCGGGTCCTTGGACGCCTCGGCGGCGACCTTGGCGAAGTCCTCGCCGCCCTTGATGCGCGCGGCGATCTTCTTCGCCTCGGCCTCGTTGTCGACCAGGATGTGGCGCGCGTGCACCTCCTCCTCGGGCTTCATCAGCTTGACGGTCTGATCGTAGATCGCGTGCTCCGCCTCGGGCGTGACCGCGCGCTTGGCCTCCTGCTCCAGGTAGTCGTCGAGCAGGAGCTTGTCGCGGAAGTAGGCGAGCTTGCGCTTGAACTCGGGCGTGTCGCCGACCTTGGCGGCCTCGGCGGCCTGCGCGCCGACGCGGAGGTCGACCATGTAGTCGACGAGCAGGCTCTTCTTCTGGGCCTCGTCGACGCCGGGCAGTGACAGGGCCGGGTCATCGGCCGCGATGGCGAGGTCGCCCTGCGTGATCGGCTTGCCGTTCACGCTCGCCACGACCGCGTCGGCGCTCGGCGCCGCGGCCGGCGCGGCGGGCGAGGCGGCGGCCGGCGTGTTGGCGGCCGGCGTGGGGGCCTTCTGGGGTGCCTGGGCCAGCGCCAGTCCCGGCATCGCGACCATGACGGCGAGCGCGCTGACGCGCCGGAGAAGGGCGGTGTTCGGCATACGGGCGAAGTCCTCGGCTCACGTCTCGGCGCCGCGCCGGATCGGCCGGGCGTCGCGCCGCGGCACAGGTGGCCCGCGTCGGGCGAGAAGGCAAGCGCGGCCATTTCACCGGTGCCGGAACCGTGACCGTACCGGCATGCGTTGAGGGCTGCCCCTTCCAGGTGCGCCGGGCGATGTTTACCTCTATAAGCCCGGCCAACTCCGTCCAGGCCGGCCCGCCACGCTCACCCGTGGGCGGGCTCGCGCGTCCGCAGGTCTATGATGCTCGGCTCCATCGCCAAGAAGATTTTCGGCTCCTCGAACGACCGCCGCGTCAAGGGCTACCGCCCGCGCGTCGCGCAGATCAACGCGCTGGAACCGGAGATCCAGGCCCTCTCGGACGAGGCCCTGCGCGCCCGCACCGACATGCTGAAGGCCGAACTCGCCAACGGCAAGAGCCTCGACGACATCCTCGTGCCGGCCTTCGCTACGGTGCGCGAGGCGGCCAAGCGCGTCTTCGGCCAGCGCCACTTCGACGTGCAGCTCATCGGCGGCATGGTGCTCCACGAGGGCGGCATCGCCGAGATGAAGACCGGCGAGGGCAAGACCCTGGTGGCGACGCTGCCGGTCTACCTCAACGCCCTGGAGGGCAAGGGCGTCCACGTCGTCACCGTGAACGACTACCTCGCCTCGCGCGACGCCGAGTGGATGGGTCAGGTCTACCGGTTCCTGGGCCTCTCCGTCGGCACGATCGTGCACGGGCTCGACGACGCGCAGCGCAAGGAGGCCTACGCCTGCGACATCACCTACGGCACCAACAACGAGTACGGCTTCGACTACCTGCGCGACAACATGAAGTACGAGCTGTCCCAGCTGGCACAGCGCGGGCACAACTTCGCGATCGTCGACGAGGTCGATTCGATCCTGATCGACGAGGCGCGCACGCCGCTGATCATCTCAGGGCCGGTGGATGACCGGTCGGAACTCTACGTGGCGGTCGACGCGCTGATGCCGCGCCTGCGCAAGGAGTTCTACGACCTCGACGAGAAGCAGCGCACCGTCTCGCTGACCGAGGAGGGCAACGAATTCATCGAGGAGGCGATGCGCGAGGCGGGCCTCCTGAAGGAGGGCGACCTCTACGACGCCCACAACGTCACGCTGGTCCACCACGTGAACCAGGCCCTGCGCGCCCACACGCTGTTCACCCGCGACAAGGACTACATCGTCAAGAACGACGAGGTGGTGATCATCGACGAGTTCACCGGCCGCATGATGCAGGGCCGGCGCTACTCGGAAGGCCTGCACCAGGCGCTCGAGGCCAAGGAGCGGGTCACGATCCAGCCCGAGAACCAGACGCTCGCCTCGATCACCTTCCAGAACTACTTCCGCCTCTACAAGAAGCTCGCCGGCATGACCGGAACCGCCTCGACCGAGGCCGACGAGTTCGCCGAGATCTACAAACTCGACGTGGTCGACATCCCGACCAACAAGGAGGTCGAGCGCGTCGACGAGGACGACGAGGTCTACCGGACCGTCGGCGAGAAGTACGAGGGCATCATCGCCGAGATCGACAAGGCGCATGCGCGCCACCAGCCGATCCTGGTCGGCACCGGCTCGATCGAGAAGTCGGAGCACCTCGCCGAGATGCTCAAGAAGGCCGGCTACAGCCTGCTCGACTACTCCGACCCGAACGCGCTGACCGACGTCTACGCCGCCGCCCGCGAGGGCCGGGTGACCAAGCGCTTCGCCGTGCTCAACGCCCGCTTCCACGAGCAGGAGGCCTACATCGTGGCCGAGGCCGGCGTGCCGGGCGCGATCACCATCGCCACCAACATGGCCGGCCGCGGCACCGACATCAAACTCGGCGGCAACCTCGAGATGCGGATCGAGAAGGAGCTGGGCCACCTCGCCGACGGTCCGGAGCGCGACGCCGCCATCGCGGCGATCAAGGCGGAGATCGCCGAGAACCGCACCAAGGTGCTGGCCTCGGGCGAGCCGGCCGATCCGGAGGCGGGCCGCAAGAAGGCGCTGCCCGGCGGCCTCTACATCATCGGCACCGAGCGCCACGAATCGCGGCGCATCGACAACCAGCTCCGCGGCCGCTCCGGCCGCCAGGGCGATCCCGGCCGCTCGAAGTTCTACCTGTCGCTTCAGGACGACCTGATGCGCATCTTCGGCTCCGACCGCATGGACGGGATGCTGCAGAAGCTCGGCCTGGAGCAGGGCGAGGCGATCATCCACCCCTGGATCAACAAGGCGATCGAGAAGGCGCAGCAGAAGGTCGAGGCGCGCAACTTCGACATGCGCAAGAACGTGCTCAAGTACGACAACGTCATGAACGACCAGCGCAAGGTCGTGTTCGAGCAGCGCCGCGACTTCATGGGCCAGGACAGCGTCCGCGAGACCGTGGACGAGATGCGCGAGGGCGTGATCGACGACCTCGTCGCCCGCCACATCCCGGAAAACGCCTACGCCGAGCAGTGGGACGTCGCCGGTCTGCGCGAGCAGGTGAAGGAGATCCTCAACCTCGACGTGCCGGTCGAGGACTGGGCCAAGGAAGAGGGCATCGCCGACGAGGAGATGCGCGAGCGCCTGCTCAAGGCGGCCGAGACCGCCTACGCCGAGCGGACCGAGAAGAACGGCGCCGAGGTCACGGCCTATATCGAGAAGCAGGTCCTCCTGCAGACGCTCGACCATCTCTGGCGCGAGCACCTCGTGACGCTGGACCACCTCCGGCAGGTGATCGGCTGGCGCGGCTTCGCCCAGCGAGACCCGCTGAACGAGTACAAGTCCGAGGCCTTCGACCTGTTCAACGGTCTCGTGACCGCCCTGCGCGAGCAGGTGACCGCGCAGCTCTCGCGGGTCGAGATCATGATGCAGGAGCCGCAGGAGGAGTACCCGCCCGGCGGTCCGGCGCTGCCGCCGATGTTCGCCCAGCATCTCGACCCGGTCACCGGCGAGAACGAGATGGACTACGCCGGTCTCGGCTCTGGCAGCGACGGCGGCGGGGGACCGGCCTACGGCTTCGCGGCGCAGGGCCTCGCGGCGGACGGCGCCGTGCTGGAGCGCGACCCGACCGACGCCGCCACCTGGGGCCGCGTCGGCCGCAACGAGCCGTGCCCGTGCGGCTCGGGCAAGAAGTACAAGCACTGCCACGGCAGCCTCCAGGCCTGAGGCGGGGATGCCCGCGCGGGCGCTGTTCATCGCCGGGGCCGGGACCGAGATCGGCAAGACCTACGTCACCGCCGCCCTGACGCGCCGCCTGCGGGCTCAGGGCCGGACGGTGCGGACGGTGAAGCCGCTCGCGAGCGGCGTCCCGCCGCTGAGCGATCCCGGCTTCGTCGAGAGCGACACCGCCCGGCTGCTGGACGCGCAGGGGCTCGCCCTGGACGAGGAGGCCGTGGAGGCCTGCTCGCCCTGGCGGTTCTCGGCACCGCTCTCGCCGGATCAGGCCGCCGTGCTGGAGGGGCGCACCCTGGACCTCGCCGACCTTGTCGGCTGGTGCCGGGCTGAGATCGCCTGCACCCAGGACACGCTGCTGATCGAGGGTGTCGGCGGGCTCATGAGCCCGGTCACGGAGGCCGCCACCGGCCTGGACTGGCTCCGCGCGCTCGGCGTCCCGGCGCTCCTCGTCTCGGGGAGCTATCTCGGGGCGATCAGCCACGCGCTCACGGCCTGCGAGACCCTGCGGCTCCACGATGTGCCGCTGCGCGCGGTGGTAATCAGCGAGAGCCTGGGCGCGCCGGCGCCCGCCGCGACCGTGGCCGCGGCCATCGCCCGTCATGCCGGCGCGCCCGTATTCTGTCTGCGCCGTGGCGACGCCTGCCCGGAGGAGCTGACCGGCTCGATCTGAGCGCCGCGACAGCGTCGCTGGACGGCGCGGCCGTGGCCCCTAGCTTTACCGCCACGGCGTCGCGCCCGGCGCCCGGATGGTCGAGGCCGGGTGGCGCCGTGGGGGAATCCTGCGGTGAGCCAGACCCTTGCCCCGGCGGCGAGTCCCCGATCCGAGACCGGCGCGGTCGACGCGGAAGCGGCGCGCGACAGGCTCCGGCCGGCCCTCGTGTTCGGCGCGCTGGGCGTCGTGTACGGCGACATCGGCACGAGCCCGCTCTACGCGTTCAAGGAGGCGGTGAAGGCCGCGACCGCCGGCGGCGCCTCGGTTGCTGCGGCGGCCACCGGCGCGGTGTCGCTGATCCTGTGGTCGCTGATCCTGATCGTGTCGCTGAAATACGCGGTGCTGATCCTGCGCGCCGACAACCGGGGTGAGGGCGGCATCGTCGCCATGCTGGCGCTGCTCGGCGCCCGTCAGGCCCGGCCTGGCACGTGGAAGGCGCTGCTCCTGGTGGTCGGGCTGGTGGGCGCGGCGCTGCTCTACGGTGACGGCGCGATCACGCCGGCGATCTCGGTGCTGTCGGCGATCGAGGGCCTGAAGGTCGACGCGCCGTCACTCGGGCCGTACGTCGTGCCGATCACGCTGGTGATCCTGGTCGGTCTGTTCCTGGTCCAGCACAAGGGCGTCGCCGCCATCGGCCGGGTGTTCGGACCGGTCATGCTCGTCTGGTTCGTCGTCCTCGGGCTCCTCGGGATCGCCGGGATCGTCGCCAAGCCCGAGATCCTGGCGGCGGCCAACCCGTTCCGGGCCGTCGATTTCATGCTCCATGCCGGCTGGCACGTCAGCTTCGCGATGCTCGGCGCGGCCTTCCTGGCGGTGACCGGCGGCGAGGCGATGTACGCCGATCTCGGCCATTTCGGCGCCCTGCCGATCCGCATCGCGTGGTTCGCGCTGGTCCTGCCGGCGCTGGTGCTCAACTATTTCGGCCAGGGCGCCCTGCTGATCGCCGCGCCCGACGCCCTGGAGAACCCGTTCTTCCGCCTCAGCCCCGACTGGGGCCATCTGCCCCTGGTCGCGCTCGCCACGATGGCGACCATCATCGCCTCGCAGGCGATCATCTCGGGCGTGTTCTCCCTGACCCAGCAATCGGTCCAGCTCGGCTTCCTGCCGGCCATGCGCATCGTCCAGACGGCGCACGAGGAGCGCGGCCAGATCTACGTGCCGGCGGTGAACTGGCTGCTCGCCGTGGCGACCCTGACGGCCGTGGTGGTGTTCGGCTCCTCCGACGCCCTGGCCGGCGCCTACGGCATCGCGGTCTCGATGCTGATGGGCATCACCACGCTGCTCGCCGCGCTGATCGCGCTCCGCTGGGGCTACAACCCGATCCTGGTCTTCGCGGTCAACGGCTTCTTCCTCGCCATCGACCTCGTGTTCTTCGCCGCCAACAGCGTGAAGATCCTCGAGGGCGGCTGGTTTCCCCTGGTGCTCGCCGGGCTCGTCGCCGCGATGATGCTGACCTGGAAGAAGGGAAACGAGCTGGTCGAGGAGGCGAGGGCCGCCCTGCGCCTGCCGGAGGACGTCTTCCTCGGCGGTCTCCAGCACCGTGACCTGCTGCGGCTGCCGGGCACGGCCGCGTTCCTCTCGGCGGCCGAGCACGGCATCCCGCTGCATCTCTCGCGCTTCGTGGAGCGCAACCACGCCCTGATGGAGCGGATCCTGATCATCACGGCGCTCTACGAGGAGACACCCAACGTCCCGCGGGACCGGCGCGCCCACGTGACGATCCTGGCGCCGGATTTCTACCGGGTGATCCTCCGCTACGGCTTCATGGAGGAGGCCTCGATCCCCGAGGGGCTGGCCTGCGCGGTGGAATCGCGCCACCTGCCGCCGCACGTCCTCGACGACATGACCGTCTTCGTCGGGCACGAGACGATCATCCCGCGACGGGACAAGCGCGGCATGGCCCCCTGGCGGGAGAACCTGTTCGCCTTCATGCAGCGCAACGCCGAGCGCACCGGCGCCTTCTTCGGGGTACCGACGCGGCAGGTCGTCGAGGTCGGCACCGAGATCGAGATCTAGGCCTCGGCCCGAGACATTCCCGCCGCCCGGCAAGTCACCGCGGCGGCGCGGTCCAGAACAGGCCGAGTCGTGCGCAGAGATCGGAGCACCCGCCCGGCCGCGATGTGCCTCGATCTGGTCCCGGCGATTGGCGCCGCGGCGCCCCTGGACGCTGCGCCGGTCCGGACCTGTTTCCAGCGCCGGCTCGCCGATGCACGGAAACTTGAGGCCGTTCCGCCGCCCCTCAGGGAACCGTAGCCTTCCGCCGTCGTTCCGCCCCGACGCAGGCGTCGTGGCCCCCGGGGCGCGCGCCGGAATGGAGAGACAGCATGAACAGGGATCATCTCGAGGGCGGCGTCCGCCATCTGCGCGGCCGGATCAAGACGGCGGCGGGCGCGGTGCGCGGCCGGGCCGTCGACCAGCTCGACGGCGCCTACGATCAGGCCGCCGGCGCTGCCCAGTACGCCTACGGCGAGGCCCGGGATACGGTCCGCGACCTGCGCCACGGCGGCGAGCACCTCGTCGAGGAGGGGCGCGCCCGGTTCCGCGACGCCAGCGAGCGCGGGCACGCCCTGGCGGACGAGGCGCTCGAGCGCGGCCAGCACTACCGCGACCGCGCCGTGCGCCACGGGCGCACCCTCGCGGCGCGCGCGGACGAGAACCGCGGCACGACCCTCGCCCTGGTGGCCGCCGTCGCGTTCGGCCTCGGGTGGCTGGCGCGGCCGACCCGCTGAGCGGCGGGCGGGACCTGATCCGGAGCGGGGCGGGCGTTCGCGCGGCCGCCCCGCCGATCAGAACGCATAAAGACATCTTTATGTCTTGATTGCTTCGTAGGCCGCGCGGTGGTAGGGGGTTGCCCCGACCCGCAACGCGAACACGGAGCCATCGACTCATGGCCAAGGATTACATCGTCAAGGATATCGGGCTGGCCGATTACGGCCGGAAGGAGATCTCGATCGCCGAGACGGAGATGCCGGGCCTGATGGCGGTCCGCGAGGAGTACGGCGCGGCGCAGCCCCTGAAGGGCGCGAAGATCGCCGGCTCGCTCCACATGACGATCCAGACCGCCGTGCTGATCGAGACCCTGAAGGCGCTCGGCGCCGACATCCGCTGGGTCTCGTGCAACATCTACTCGACCCAGGACCACGCCGCCGCCGCCATCGCGGCTGCCGGCATCCCGGTCTTCGCCGTGAAGGGCGAGACCCTGGAGGAGTACTGGGACTACACCTCGCGCCTGTTCGACTGGCACGACGGCGGCATGCCGAACATGATCCTCGACGACGGCGGCGACGCGACCATGTTCGTCCATCTCGGCCTGCGCGCCGAGAACGGCGACACCGCGTTCCTCGACAAGCCGGCCAGCGAGGAGGAGGAAGTCTTCTTCGCGCTCCTCAAGCGCAAGCTCGCCGAGAAGCCGAAGGGATGGTTCGCCGGCCTCGCCGACAGCATCAAGGGCGTCTCCGAGGAGACCACCACGGGCGTCCACCGCCTCTACGTGCTGGCCAAGGAGGGCAAGCTGCTCTTCCCGGCGATCAACGTGAACGACTCGGTCACCAAGTCGAAGTTCGACAACCTGTACGGCTGCAAGGAGTCGCTGGTCGACGGCATCCGCCGCGGCACCGACGTGATGATGGCCGGCAAGGTCGCGATGGTCGCGGGCTTCGGCGACGTGGGCAAGGGTTCGGCCGCGTCTCTGCGCAACGCCGGCTGCCGCGTGCTCGTGTCGGAGATCGACCCGATCTGCGCGCTCCAGGCCGCGATGGAGGGCTACGAGGTCGTGACCATGGAGGATGCGGCCCCGCGCGCCGACATCTTCGTCACCGCCACGGGCAACAAGGACATCATCACCATCGACCACATGCGGGCGATGAAGGACCGGGCGATCGTCTGCAACATCGGCCACTTCGACAATGAGATCCAGGTCGCCGGCCTGAAGAACCTCAAGTGGTCGAACATCAAGCCGCAGGTGGACGAGATCACCTTCGCGGACGGCCACCGCATCATCCTCCTGTCGGAGGGCCGCCTGGTGAACCTCGGCAACGCCACCGGTCACCCGTCCTTCGTGATGTCGGCCTCGTTCACCAACCAGACGCTGGCCCAGATCGAGCTCTGGTCCAACCCGGGCAAGTACCAGAAGCAGGTCTACACCCTGCCGAAGACCCTCGACGAGAAGGTCGCCGCCCTGCATCTGGAGAAGATCGGCGTGAAGCTCTCGAAGCTCCGCCCCGATCAGGCCGCCTATATCGGCGTCTCCGAGAGCGGCCCGTTCAAGCCCGAGCACTACCGCTACTGAGCCTGCATCATCGCTGGCGCGGACGGCCTCGTTCCCGGGGCCGGCACCGCGCCGCCGCGATCCGGCGACGCGGCCCGGTGGAGAGATTTGGAGGCCCGGCGCGCTGCGCCGGGCCTTCTCGTTTGTCAAGCGCAGACGGCCGAATCGAACTGTGTCTTCTGTGTGTCGTTAACGGCTGATTATGCCGACTTTGCCCAAAGCCACGCTTCGTTCCCCTTCCGGGGCGATTCCGCCGCACCTAGAGTGCGGGCGAATCTTAGATCGATGGGGCTGCGGCGGTTCGGGAGAATCGCCGCGGGAACGGTGCCTTCTGCGCCGCGCGGCGACGCGCGCCGGTCGGACAGCCATCGGGTACGGGGGCGGGGCAAACCATGGGTGTCGGTCGTGCGACACACGTTCGGATCGGCGTGGGCGCGCTCGCGCTGACGACGGCGAGCGCGGCCTTCGCCGAGCTGCCGGAGGCTGCCGCCGCGCATCCCGCGCGGGAGATCCACAGCGTGGCCGCCCTGGCGATCTTCGGCGGCCTCGTCGCCTTCGCGGTGATCCTGTCGCTCCTGCACCTCTACGAGCGCGGCCGGTGGACCCGCCGCGAGCGCGAGCTCGCCGCGACCCTCGACGTCCTGCGCGGCGCCCATGACCGGGCCGAGATGCTCCTCAACGCCGAGCGGCAGATCATCGTCACCTGGGATCATCGCAGCGAGCCGGTGGTCGAGGGCGACATCAGCCTCGCGATCCACGGCGAGCGGCCGACCTCCGGCTATGCCCGCCGCGTCTTGGCCTTCGGCACGTGGCTCGTCGCCGCGGACGCGGCCGCCGTCGAGACCGCCGTGGAGACCCTGCGGGCGCGCGGCACCAGCTTCGCGCTGAGCCTGCGGACCCAGACCGGCCGCAACATCGAGGCCCACGGGCAGGCCGTGGCGGGGCGGGCGCTCCTGCGCCTGCGCGAGACCAGCCAGGAGCGCTGCGAGATCGCCGACCTGCGCGCGACCCTGGACGAGACCCGCCGGGGACTCTCGGCCCTGTCGGGGCTCCTCGACGCGATCCCCCAGCCGGTCTGGCGGCGCAACCGCGACGGTGGCCTGAGCTGGATCAACGCCGCCTACGTGGCGGCGGTCGAGGCGGAGAGCCGCGAGGCCGCCCTCGATGCCGGCCTGGAGCTGTTCGACCGGCCGGCCCGCGAGACGATCGCCCGCGAGGAGGCGGCCCGGTTCGCCGGCCTGACCCGGAGCGTCCCGCGCCTCTCCGCCATCGTGGCCGGGAACCGGCGGATGCTCGACGTGTTCGAGACCGGGCTGGAGACCGGCCGCGTCGGCATCGCCATCGACGTGTCGGAACTCGAGAGCGTCCGCGCCGACCTGCAGCGGCAGATGAACGCCAACGTGCGGACCCTGGACCAGCTGCCGACCGCGGTCGCGATGTTCGACGTGTCGCAGCGGCTGATCTTCCACAACGCCGCCTACCGGCAGCTCTGGGACCTCGATCAGGCCTTCCTCGACGGCCGGCCCTCCGACGGCGAGATCCTCGACCACCTGCGGGCGGAGCGGAAGCTCGAGGAGCACGCGGATTTCCGCGGCTGGAAGCAGGGCGTGCTGTCCGCCTACCGGGCCGCGGAGGCGAACCAGACCTGGTGGTACCTGCCCGACGGCCGGACCCTGCGCGTGGTCGCGGACCCGAACCCGCAGGGCGGCCTGACCTACCTGTTCGACGACGTCTCCGACCGCCTGAACGCCGAGTCCCGCTACAACGCCCTGCGCCGCCTGCAGGCCGAGACCCTGGACACGCTGGCCGAGCCGGTGGCCGTGTTCGGCGCGGACGGGCGCCTGTCCCTCGCCAACCGCGCCTTCTTCACCGTGTGGCGGCTCGACCCGGAGATGATCGAGGAGCGCCCGCACGTGGACGCGGTGATCGCCGCCTGCCGGGCGCTCGCCCCCGTCGAGGAGCCGTGGCTCGACATCCGCGACGCGGTGGTCGGCCTCGAATCGCGCACGGCCCGGACGTGCCGTCTCGAGGTGGTCGACGGCACCGTGCTCGACTGCGCCGCGCAGCCGCTCCCGGAGGGCGCGACGCTCCTGACCCTGATCGACGTCACGGCGAGTGTGAACGTCGAGCGGGCGCTCACCGAGAAGAATGATGCCCTGGAGAAGGCCGCGCAGCTGCGCGACACCTTCGTGCACCACGTCTCCTACGAGCTGCGCTCCCCGCTCACCAACATCATCGGCTTCACCCAGCTTCTCGGCGACGAGACCGTCGGCGCGCTCAACGAGCGCCAGCGCGAGTATTCCGACCACATCATGCGCTCCTCGGCGGCGCTGCTCGTCATCATCAATGACATCCTCGACCTTGCCTCGATCGACGCCGGCTCGCTGGAGCTGCAGCGGGAGGAGGTTGACGTCCAGGCCACCATCGAGGCCGCCGTCCGCGGCATCGAGGACCGGCTCGCCGAATCGCACATCACCCTCGCCCTCGACGTGCCGGAGGATATCGGCAGCGTCCACGCCGACGGGAAGCGGGTGCGCCAGATCCTGTTCAACCTGCTCTCGAACGCCGTCGGCTTCTCGGATGCCGGCCAGCGCGTGGAGGTCCATGCCCGCCGGACCGCGCAGGAGCTTCTCCTCAGCGTGCGCGACCACGGCCGGGGCATGCCCCCCGAGATCGCCGATTCGGTGTTCAACCGCTTCGAGAGCCACACCCTCGGAACCCGCCACCGGGGCGTCGGCCTCGGCCTGTCGATCGTGCGCTCCTTCGTCGAGCTGCACGGGGGACGGGTGCAGCTGGAGACCGCGCCGGGCAGCGGCACCCGCGTCACCTGCACGTTTCCCACCGACCTCGCGGGCGAGGGCCGGCGCGCGCCGCCGCTCGAACCCGAGCCGCCCGTCCTGTCGCCGCCTCCTCCTCCGCCGCCGCCGCCGCCGCGCAAGCCGACCCTGACACTGCAGTCGAGCAGGCCGGAGCCGCCGACATCCGACCGGCGAACGTCACCGTAGCGCTTGATTCCGCGGCCGGTCCCGCGCAGCAGGAGGCATGTCCGCGCATGATCGTTCCGGCTGGGCCGTCTTCGGCATCGGCGACTTCCGCCTGTTCGGCTCGGCCCGGTTCCTCACGGGCCTCGCCTACCAGATGCAGGCGGTGGCGATCGGCTGGTACGTCTACGACCTGACCCATTCCGCCCTGGCACTGGGCCTCGTGGGCCTCGCGGGCTTCCTGCCGGCGGTGCTGTGCGCGCTGATCACCGGCCACGTCGCCGACGCCTACGACCGGCGCCTCGTCGGCGCCGCCGCCTTCGCGCTCCAGAGCGCGGCGAGCCTCGGCCTCCTCGCCTGCGCCCTCGCGGGCGTGCACTCCGTCTGGCCGATCTACGCCCTGGTCATCGTCGTCGGCACGGCCCGGGCCTTCGCCAACCCGGCCCTGCAGGCGCTGCTCCCGACCCTGGTGCCCGGGCCGCTCTTCGGCTCGGCGATCGCGTGGAACGCGTCCCTCTGGCAGAGCGCGTCGGTGATGGGGCCGGCGCTCGGCGGCTTCCTCTACGCCCTCGGACCCGCCGTCGTGTTCGGCGGGGCAGGGGGCAGCTTCGCCCTGGCCAGCGCCCTGACCCTGCTGATCCGCTACCGGCCGGCGGCGGTGAGCGAGCGGCCGCCGATCACCTGGGCGGCGCTCTCGGCCGGGATCGACTACATCCGCTCCCAGCCGGTGGTGCTCGGGGCGATCAGCCTCGACCTGTTCACGGTGCTGCTCGGCGGCGCCACGGCGCTGCTGCCGATCTACGCCGCGGAGGTCTTGCACGTCGGCCCGCTCGGCCTCGGCGCGCTCCGGAGCATGCCGGCCTTCGGAGCTGTCGCCATGGCGGTGCTGCTGGCGAACTACCCCCTGCGGCGCCACGCGGGCGTTCGCATGCTCCGCGCCGCCGCGGTGTTCGGTGCCGCCACGGTCGCGTTCGGGCTGTCGACGTCGCTGCCGCTATCGATGGCCTGCCTGTTCGTCACGGGCGCCGCCGACATGATCTCGGTCTACGTGCGCCAGACCTTCGTGCAGGGCGAGACGCCGGACGCGATGCGCGGCCGCGTCTCGGCGGTGAACACGGTGTTCATCGGCGCCTCGAACGAGCTCGGCGAGTTCGAATCGGGGCTGCTCGCCGCCGCGATCGGCGCGGTCCCGGCGGTGGTGGTCGGCGGCGCCGCGACGGTCGGGGTCGCACTGCTCTGGGGCAGGCTCTTCCCGGCGCTGAGGGCCCGCGACCGGCTGATGGTGCAGGGATAGCGCGCCATCGCGCGGCTCGGGACGCGACGCGTCCCGGATGACGGCCGTGGCGATCGTGGCCCCGCGAGCCGGCGCCGCACGAAACGCGGGTGCCCTCTCCCGTGTGGGGGAGAGGGGTAAGGCGCAGCTCTCTCGACCGGAGCTGCCGTCCTGCCGAACCGTTGCACCAGAATCGGGAACGGCCCCGGAGCCCGCCCCGTGAGCCGGGCTCCGCGACGCGCTCAGCGGCCCGACAGCAGCGGAGACCAGGTCGGGTCGGACGCGTAGGCGGGCGTCGGGACCGGCTGCTCCACCTTGCCGGTGATGTCGACCATGAACAGCTTGCCGCCGCCCTGGCCGCCCGGATCGCGGAAGAACAGCACGTACTGGCCGTTCGGCGCGAAGGTCGGGCCCTCGTTGTGGAAGCCCTCGGTGAGCACGCGCTCGCCGGAGCCATCGGGCTTCGAGACGCAGATGGCGAAGCCGCCGTTGCGCTGGCGGGTGTAGGCGATCAGGTCGCCTCGGGGCGAGAAGGCCGGCTGCGAGGCCGAGCCAGGGCCGAAGGTGATCCGGTGCGGGTTCGAGCCGTCCGCCCCCATCACGTAGACCTGCTGGGAGCCGCCGCGGTCGGACTCGAAGGCGATCTGTGATCCGTCCGGCGAGTAGGTCGGCGAGGTGTCGATCGCCATGCCGTTGGTGATCGAGCGCTGGGCCTTCGAGGCGAGGTCCATCGTGACGATGTCGGCGTTGCCGCCCTGCTGGACGCTCATCACGATCTTCCGGCCGTCCGGCGAGAAGCGCGGGCTCGCGCTCATCGAATCGACGTTGCCGAGCGCTTGGCGGGATCCGGTCTCCAGGTTGATCATCTGCACCCGCGGCTGGTGGCCGGTGGCCTGGGCCATGAAGGCGATGTCCTGCGTGGCCGGCGAGTAGCGCGGCGCCACGATCGACATCTCGCCGGTGGTGATCGCCCGGACATTGGCGCCGTCCTGGTCCATGACCATCAGGCGCTTGCGGCGGTTCTCCTTGGGGCCGGTCTCGTCCACGAAGGCGATGCGGCTATCGAACCAGGGTCCGAGGCCGGTGATCTTGGTGTAGACCCCGTCGGCGATCAGGTGGCCGGTGCGCCGGACGTTGGCGGCGTCGGTGCCGTATTGCTGGCCGGTCATCTGCTGGCCGTTGGTCACGTCCCAGAGCCGGAACTCGACCTTGACCCGGCCGCCCTCGCGGACGACTCGGCCGGTGACGAGGCCCTGCACGCCGGTGGCGCGCCACTTCTCGAAGTTCGGCGCGGCGTCGAAGTTCGGCTGCTCGGGGAAGCGGGCGTGGTCGAGCGGCGTGAAGTAGCCGGAGCGACGCAGGTCGTTGGTGACCACGCCGGAGACGAGGCCCGCGAGGCTCGGGTCGCCGCCGAAATCCGCGATGGCGATGGGCATCGGCTGGAAGTTGCCGCCGCCGATGCGCAGCTGCAGCTGCGCCTGGGCCGGCCCCGCCAGGAAGCCCGTCAGCATCACGAGGAGCGCGAGCAGGCGCGCGGCATAGGACGTCGGGAGGCGCCCGACGGAGGGGAGGTGCAGCATGGTGGGTCGGATCCGAGTGACGATCAGACGGGAACGCGGGGACGGCGGGACACTGGCTGGAAGACCTCAGGTCGCCGTGAACTCGAACTCCGCGTTGATGGCCTTCCAGTCGTTGTAGTACGGCGCGTAGGTGGCCGGAATGTTGTACGGCGCGCAGCGGCGGACCGCCCGGAGCGCGGCCTGCGCGATCGACTGGTCGACCGCGCTAGCCCCGCCGCGCATGATCCGCGGCTCCGTGCTGAGCGAGCCGTTCGGGTTCAGGCGGATGTCGAGCACCGGCAGGACCACGCCCTGGGCCGCGCCGGGCGGCGCCGAGTAGCACCGCTCGATCTGCTGCTGGAGCAGGCCGACCAGGGCGTCGCGCAGCGACGGCGAGAGGCGCTGCGCGTTGCCGGTCGCGGCGCCGAGCGCCGCCACCTTCTGCACCGCGTGGCCTGTGGCGCCGGTCGACTGCGACGGCGCCTTCGAGGCGAGCATCGAGCGGATGTCGCCGGCGTTGAACTTGTCGGCGAGCTCGGCCTGCTTGCGCGCCTTGGCCTCGGCATCGGCCTTGGCCTTCGCGTCCGCCATGGCCTTCGCCTTCGCCTTGGCGGCGGCCTCGGCTTTGGCGGCCGCCTCGGCCTTCGCGGCCTCGGCTTTCGCCTTGGCGGCGGCCTCCGCCTTCTCGCGCTCGGCTTCGGCCTTGGCCTCGGCGATCTCCTTCTGACGCTCGGCTTCGGCCTCGGCCTTGGCCTTCGCGTCGGCGGCCTTCTTGGCCGCTTCCTTGGCCGCCTCCTTGGCGGCTTCGGCCTTCTTCGCGGCGGCCTTCTGGGCGGCCGCCGCGGCCTCGGCTTCCTGCTTCTCGATCAGCTTCTCGAGCTGCTCGCGCTTCTCGGCCTCGGCCTTCGCGACCGCCTCGGCCTTGGCCTTCGCCTCGGCCTTGGCGGCAGCCTTCTCCGCGGCGGCCTTCTCGGCCGCCTTCTCTGCTGCCTTCTCGGCCGCCTTCTCGGCGTCGCGCTTCTCCTGCGCGGCCTTCTCCGCCGCCTTGGCTGCCTGGGCGGCCTCCTGCGGGTCGGGCTCGCCGCGCAGCGGCATCTCGTCCGCGTTGGCGAGCTTCATCTCGGCCGTGCGCGTCGGCGCGGTGGGCGCGTCCTGCTTGGAATTCTCGGGCTCGCGGTCCTCGAACTTCTCGGCCTTGCGGTCGGCCCGCGACGTGGCGTTCGGCATCGGCTTGTCGGCCTGCCGCTCGCCCTTGGTGATCTCGGAGAACTGGTTCTCGGTGATCACCTCGACGGGCACGCCCTCCTGGGCCTCCGGCAGGGCCGGGGCCGCGACGCTGACCAGCGCCAGCGCGAGGAGCGCGACGTGGGTGCCGGCGGAGATCCAGACACCCGGTTCCTTGCGGTCGAAGCGGAACTCCACGGGACGGCCCTACTGATGCTCAGGCTCGGTGACGAGGGCGACCTTCTTGAAGCCGCCGCCGGTCACGATCGCCATCACCTGCGCCACGCGGCCGTAATCGACCCGCTTGTCGCCGCGCACGAAGACGCGCTCCTCGGTCCCGGTCTTGGCGGTCTCCATGAGCTTCGGCACGATCGAGTCGTCGGTGAGCTCGTCCTCGCCGAGGAAGACCTGGCCGGTCTGGCGGATCGACAGGGTGATCGGCTTCACGTCGGAATTGAGCGGCGAGGCCTTGGATTGCGGCAGGTCGAGGGGGACGCCAACGGTCATCATCGGCGCCGCGACCATGAAGATGATCAGGAGCACGAGCACGACGTCGATGAACGGCGTCATGTTGATCTCGTTGATGGGTCCGCCGCGGCGGCCCCGGCGCCGGCGGCGCTTGCCGCCCTGCGATGCGCCCGCTGCCATGCCCATGGATCGGTCTCCTCTGGATCAGCCGGTTCAGGCGGCGAGCGGCAGGCGCTCGTCGATCTGGCGGGAGAGGATGGCGGAGAACTCGTCGGCGAAGCTCTCCAGCCGCGACTGCGCCTTGGAGACCTCGGCCTGGAGCTTGTTGTAGGCGAGCACCGCCGGGATCGCGGCGAACAGGCCGATGGCGGTGGCGAACAGCGCCTCGGCGATGCCGGGGGCGACGACCGCGAGCGAGGTGTTCTTCGAGGCCGCGATCGAGGTGAACGCGGTCATGATGCCCCAGACGGTGCCGAACAGGCCGATATACGGGCCGGCCGAGCCGATCGAGGCGAGGAACAGCAGGCGCGACTCCAGCCGCTCGACCTCGCGGTGGATGGTGACGTCGAGCTGCTTCTCGATGCGCTGCGACAGCGACTGGATCTGCCGGCCGGAGCCCTCGAACGAGCGCTTCCACTCGCGCATGGCGGCGACGAAGACGGCGGCGAGGCCCGTGGCCGGCCGGTCGTTGAACGAGCGGAACAGCTCCTCCAGGGAGCGGCCGGACCAGAAGGCGTCCTCGAACGCGTCCATCTCGGCCTTGGTCCGGCGGAACAGCAGCGTCTTGTCGACGATGATCGACCAGCACCAGATCGAGGCGCTGAGCAGCCCGATCATCACGATCTTCACGACGAAGTGGGCCTGCAGGAACAGGCCGAGCAGCGTCATGTCGGCGACAGGCGCGGCCTGCATCGCGTCGGCTGGGTTCATCCGTCGAGGTCTCCTGCTCCGGATCGCGATGCGCCGGGCGAGGCCCGCGTCCGCCGGATCCGTGAGCGATATCAACGCTGTCGCCCGCGAATCTGTCGAAAGTAAGGGCCGTCGACGGCCCCCGCGCCCCGCCGTGGCATC
The DNA here is from genome assembly GCF_021398735.1 of Methylobacterium oryzae. Classification (NCBI taxonomy): domain Bacteria; kingdom Pseudomonadati; phylum Pseudomonadota; class Alphaproteobacteria; order Hyphomicrobiales; family Methylobacteriaceae; genus Methylobacterium; species Methylobacterium oryzae. The sequence goes on along the minus strand of NZ_CP090349.1, from coordinate 4,165,817 downwards.
GCCTCCGTTAAGGGCGCGGCAGGGTTAAGGATCGGTTTCGATCCGGGCGATCCTGAGGCATGTGCCGCCGTCCGACGGGCCGTCCGGGCTGGACCTGCCGAAAGCGCCTCCCGTATGGTCGCGGCCCACGGCGCCGAGTCGACAGCCCTGAGATACGCAGGACGCGCATGACCCTCCCCGTTCCCAGCCTGCCCGATCTGCTGCCCACCGGCCCGGCCCGGTTCCTGGGCTGGTCCATGATCGCCGACCCGATGCTGGCCGGCTTCCTGGCGCGCGCCGGATTCGACGCCGTCCTGCTGGATCAGCAGCACGGCACCTACGACTACAAGACGTCGTGTGCGGCCATCACCGAGGTCGCCCTGGCCGGCAAATCGACCCTGGTGCGCGTGCCGGTGGGCGACTTCGCCATGGTCTCGCGGATGCTCGACGCGGGCGCCGCCGGCGTCGTGGCGCCGATGATCAACACCGTCGCGGATGCCGAGGCCCTGGCGGCGGCCGCGAAATTCCCGCCGGTCGGCCAGCGGAGCTGGGGACCGGACCGGGCCATGTGGCTCTCGGGGCTCCGGAACGGCGCGGACTACCTCGCGGGCGCCAACGATCGGGCGCTCACGATCGCCATGTGCGAGACCGAGGCGGGGATCGCCGACCTGGAGGCGATCCTCGCCGTGCCGGGCATCGACGGCGTCCTTGTCGGCCCCGCCGACCTGTCGATCGCCCTGTCCAAGGGGGCGGCCATCGACCCGCTGGGATCGGCGGTCACGGCGGCCCTCGGGGAGATCGCGCGCAAGACCCGGGCGGCGGGCAAGATTCCCTGCGCCTTCGCGCCGTCGCCGGCGCGCGCCCGGGAGATGGTCGGGATGGGCTACCAGCTGGTCTCGGTCGAGTACGACGCGCTGACCATCGTCAACGCCTTCGCGCGGGTGCTCTGCGAGGCCGACCCGGCGCGGGCCGGCTGAGGTCTAGGCGGTCTCGCCGGGCGCGAGCCGCCGCCGCAGCGCGTCCGGGAGGCGGACGGCGCGGCCGTCCCGCACGCAGGCGACCGTGACCTCCGCGGAGACCAGCACTTCGTCGCCCCGTCGGACGTCCTGGGCGAGCTGCATCGACGCGCCGCGCAGGGCGCGCGTGCGGGTCACGACGGTGAGCAGGTCGTCCATCCGGGCCGGCCGGAGGAAATCGAGGCTCATGCGCCGCACCACGAAGACGAGGCCGCGTGCATCGCGGTGCAGGTCCGACTGGTCGCCGGCGAGTTCCCGCAGCAATTCGGTGCGGCCGCGCTCGAGGAAGCGCAGGTAGCTGGCGTGGTAGACGAAGCCGGAGAAATCTGTGTCCTCGTAGTAGACGCGCACGCCCATCCGGTGGGGCGGGGCACCGTCCTCCGCGGGTCCGTCACTGGCGGGCTCGATCGCGCTCATGCGCCCCTTTAGCGACGGGCGGTGCGACGGCGCAACACGACGAGGGCCGCCCTGGGGCGGCCCTCGTGCAGATCACGCCATGCGCGGCGCTCAGCCGCCGATGCGGGCCGCGAGGCTCGCCGAGTGGGCGTGCTCGTCGGCGATGTAGGGCAGGGCCTCGGTGGCGAACTTGCGGCCCTGGGCGTTGTCGCCCTGCTTGGCGTAGGCGTCGTAGAGCGCCAGGGTGCGGGCGTCCGAGCGGGCCTGCTGGTCGATGTAGGTCCGGTCGAAGGCCCGGCCGTTCGGGGCCGCCTGGAGCTGCGCCAGACGCGCCTGGCCGCGCTCGCCGAGGGCCACGCGGCGGCCCGGCTCGGCCGGGCTGTTGTCGACGATGCCGACCGCGCCGAGGGCGCCGCCGACGATGCCGGTGCCGATGTTGGCGGCCACCGTCACCGGCGCGAGCACCAGGCCGACCGGGTTGCTCAGGTCGGTGCGGATGCCCTGGTTGTCGGAGACCACCGAGCCGTTGCGGGTGAGGGAGGTGTTCGGCGGCAGCAGCGCGTCGGTGGTCGCCTTGCGCTCGACGAGGACGCGGTTGGCGTAGTTGCGGACCCGGGGGTTGCGCGACCGCTGGAGGGCGATCCGGCTCGCCTCGATGCTGGCGGCGTCCGAACGCAGCGCCTCGGCCCGGAAAGCGGGCGTCTCGGTCGCGGCGACGCCGACGCCGTCCTGATTGGCGAAGGGCAGCACGCGGATCGGCAGGGCGTCCTGCGCGAAGGCGGGCGCCGAGATGGCGGCGACGGACAGGCCGAGCACGGCGAGCGTGAGTTTCTTCATGGCGGAAGTTTATCCCTGACGTTGTTCTTGAGATCGCGAAGATCTGCCGCGATCGGAGGGCAGGACCCTGATCGGGACAGCCTTGCCGGCGCCGAGCGGACCCGGCGCGGTCGCCTCCCCAACTGTCGCGTTTCGGCGCTGTTCCACGCGATCCGGCAGTTTTTACACTTACGTGATCGACAAGATCCCCGCCTAAGCTTGGCAATATTGTTCCGAGACGATCGACAAAACGGCTGTTACCGCAGCGACTTGCCGAGATCGCGACGCGGAACTCACCCGGCTGCCGCGCGCAGCACTGTGCGTCCCGCGCATGTGCCCGGTGAAATGCTGGTCCGAATTCAATGCATGGAGACGCGTTGATCGGTCCTCAGGGCTCTCCGTCACCGAAGAAGCCGAACTGCCCGGGCGTCTCGCGCTTCGGTTCCGGCATCTGCATGTGCCGGTAGGCGTGTCGGGTGAGGACGCGTCCGCGGGGTGTGCGCTGCACGAAGCCGCGCTGGATCAGGTAGGGCTCGATGATGTCCTCGATCGCGTCCCGCGGCTCCGACAGCGCCGCCCCGATCGTCTCGATCCCCACGGGCCCGCCCCCGAACGAGCGCGCGATCAGGCTCAGGTACTTGCGGTCCATCACGTCGAGACCCGCCCCGTCCACGTCCAAGAGCTGCAGCGCCCGGTCGGCGATCGCCCGCGTCACCGTCTCGGCCTCCGCCACCACCGCGAAGTCCCGCACCCGCCGCAAGAGCCGCCCCGCGATCCGCGGCGTGCCCCGCGCCCGACGGGCGATCTCGTTGGCGCCCTCCGCCGACATGCCCAGACCCAGCACCCGCGCGCCGCGCGCCACGATCTGCTCCAGCTCGTCGATCTCGTAGAACTCCAGGCGGATCGGGATGCCGAACCGGTCGCGCAGCGGCGTCGTCAGCAGCCCCGCCCGCGTCGTGGCGCCAACGAGCGTGAACTTCGGCAGCTCGATCTTGACCGAGCGCGCCGCCGGGCCCTCGCCGATGATCAGGTCGAGCTGGTAATCCTCCATGGCCGGGTAGAGGATCTCCTCGACCGCCGGGTTGAGCCGGTGGATCTCGTCGATGAACAGGACGTCGCGCTCCTCCAGGTTGGTGAGCTGGGCGGCCAGATCCCCGGCCTTGGCGATCACCGGCCCGGAGGTCGAGCGGAAGTTCACGCCGAGCTCGCGCGCCACGATCTGCGCCAGCGTGGTCTTGCCCAGGCCCGGCGGCCCGACGAACAGCACGTGGTCGAGCGCCTGCCCGGTCTTCCTCGCCGCCTCGATGAACACCTGCATGTTCGCCCGCGCCGCGCGCTGACCGATGAACTCGGACAGGCTCAGGGGGCGGATCGTCTGATCGACGTCCTCGGTGCGCTTCTCCGGTGTCAGGAGCGCGTTGGTCGGAGGCTTCGACTTGCTCATGAACCCTGCTTCGTGGACCGTGCCGCGGCCCGCGATGGGCGGTATCGCAGGACGGCTGGGCACCGGCGCGTCCGGTTTTGTTCTTCCTTACCCGTGAAAGCCGGGAAGTCTAAGCGCCGCGGCCGGGCAAGGTGGCCAAGTGTCGTGGCCAGGTGTCGTGGCCGGGCGTCAGCCCGTGTGGCGCCACCGGCGATGTGAGCGAGCGCACGGGCCGTCGCGATCGACACAACCGGGATGCAACCGAACCGCCGGCCCGCGCATTCCTGGACCAAACCTCCAAGCATGGCCGCAGGGCGCTTCTCCCCGATGAAACTCCGTACGATCGCTGCCGCCGCAGCCGGCACCGTCATGCTCGCCGTTCCGCTCGCGGCCCAGGCCGCTAACGGCCCGGCCGAGACCAAAGTCGCCGAGGCCAACCCGCAGGTTCATCCCGTATCGGCGGAGCGGGAGGACGACGTCACCTGCAGCCGGGCCCGCCGCCGTCTGTGGATCGAGGGCGAGGGCTGGGTGGTCCGGCGGATCACCACCTGCCGCTGACCGGTGCGCACCCGGGGGCCGATCTGCTGGGCATGACGGGACCGTTACGCACTCTGCGCGACTGGAGACGCGGAACGGCCGGTGATCCGGTCTGTTGGCCCCGCACCCGGCGCGCACCGCGCCCGCCGACACCCCTCGGAGCCGGACCCATGGCCAACCGGACGATCGTGACCCTGCTCGCTCTGGCGGCGGCGGCGCCCGCGTCGGCGCAGACCTTCCGGAGCGCCGATCCCTACGCTCCGGTCGCCTACGCGCCCGGTTACGCCGCCGATCCGGGCTTTGCCGGCGAGTTCGTGCGGGGCACCTATATCGGCGCCCCGCTGACCCGCGTGCCGCGCCCGACCCAGATCGTGCCTACGCCCTGGAGCTACGGCACCTACGGCGTCCCGACGGTGACCGGCATCCAGGCCGCTCCGGCGGCCGAGCCGACCCTGACGGTGATCAACGCTGCCCCCTACGGCCGCCGCGGCGCGCGCGCCGTCGGGGCCGACCCGGTCGCCGGGGCCCGGGTCATCGCGGTTCAGGTTCCCCGGCGCTGAGCGTCGCGAACCACGCCGCGTAGGGCGTGTTGCGGACGAGGTGCCGGTTGAGGTCGGGCGCGCCGTCCGTCCACCAGACCGGCCCGCGCTCGCCGAGTCCGACCTTCGCCGCATCGACCTCGGCCCTGGCGGCGGCGAGCGCCTCCGCGGCGCCCGGCTCGCCCGCGCGCTCGGCCCGCTTGGCCTCCTTCACGCCCCGGCGCGCCGCCATCAGGCGCTGCACCAGCGCGGCCCGACAAGTTTCCGACAGGTCGGGATTCGCGCGGCGCCACAGACGCGCCCGGACAACGATATAGCGCCGATCCGGAGTGGTAATGGCCACGCTCATACCGGGGTTCAGCTCCGTTGGGGGGCGGTTAAGCCTTCCAGCTTACACCGCGGATATCGGGTGCGGGTCAGGCCATGCAGATCGTCATCGTCGACTCGAGCCGCGTCGTGCTGCAGATCATCGCGTCCCTGATCGAGCCGCGCGGCCACGCGGTGCACCCGTTCACGGATTCGGAGCGGGCGCTGGAGTTCCTGGCGGCGACGCCCGCGGTCCGGGTCCTCATCACCAGCCTGGAGGTGCGGCCGCTCTGCGGGCTCGAACTCTGCTGGTCGGCCCGGCTCCTCGCCGAATCCCGCGGGCCGCTGCACGTCATCACCATGTCGTCGGCCCGCAACGTCCGCAGCCTGGCCGAGGCCCTCGACAGCGGCGCCGACGACTTCATCGAGAAGCCGCCGAGCGCCGAGGAGCTGAACGCGCGCCTGCGCGCGGCCGAGCGCCTGACCACCATGCAGGAGGAGCTGATCCGCCTCGCCGAGACGGACCCGCTGACCGGCTCCTACAACCGGCGCGCCTTCTTCAAGCGCGCGCGGGCCGCCGCGGCACGGGACCCGAGGCCGGGCGCCGTCTCGGCGATCCTCCTCGACATCGATCACTTCAAGCGCATCAACGACGAGCACGGGCACGATGTCGGCGACGTGGCGATCAAGGCCGTGGCCGAGCTGATCGCCGGTGCGGGGATCGCGGGACGCCTCGGCGGCGAGGAATTCGCGGTCATCCTGCCCGGCCGCGGGCTCGCGGAGGCCGTGGCGCAGGCCGAGCGCCTGCGCGCCGACGTCCAGGCCCTGCGGATCAGCGGGACGCGGGGTCCGATCGCGCTGAGCTGCAGCTTCGGCGTCAGCACGTGGCGCGACGGCGACAGCGTCGAGGCCCTGGTCAAGCGGGCCGATGTCGCGCTCTACGCGGCGAAGGGCGGCGGCCGGAACCGGGTGGTGCCGGATCACAGCGAGGGTATCCGCGCCGTCGCGGGCTGAGCCGGACCGCCCGTCCCGGATCGGCACAGTCCGTCGAGCGGTGTCCCACCGTCGTCCCAGATCGGCGCATTGATTCGCCGAGTATCCGTTTCTGGGGAGCGATTCGGCCAATATAAAGCTTAATATTCGCGAGTTGTTGCTGGAACGGATCTTGGAACTTCGCCTTCGATCCCGGCCGCCTGTATCAAGCCGGGAGAGAGAGGTGCGAGGTCATGAGTACGGCCGTTGGCGTCCTGATCCTGGATGAGCCGGAGGACCTGAGCGCGACGGTTCGCGCCACCCTCGAGCACATGCCCGAATTCCACACCATCGGCGAGGCCGATCTCGATCGCGCCGACGCCGGCAGCAGCGTCGCCCTGGTCTTCCTCGACGAGATCCGGCTGGCCGACGGGATCGCCCGCATCGTCGCCTTGAAGGAGCGCCAGCCGGCGCTGCGCACGCTGGTCGCCTTCGGCGCGCTGACGGCGGACGACCTGCGCGCCCTGCTGGCCGCCGGCGCCGACGCTTTCGTGGCGCGCTCCAAGTCGCCGCGGGACCTCGGCGCGGCGCTGCTGGCGCTGGCGGAGGGCTCGGACGTGCTGGTCCCGCCGGAGCAGCCGGTGGCGATGCCGCCGGAGGCCGGCGAGAGCCTCGGGCTGACGCCCCGCGAGGCCGAGGTGCTGCGCTTTCTGAGTTCCGGGTTCAGCAACAAGGAGGTCGCGCGGCGGCTGGCGCTCAGCGTGCGCACGGTGGAGACCCACCGGCTCAACCTGCGGCGCAAGACCCAGACCGGCCGGCTCAAGGACCTCGTCTCGCTGGCCCGCCAGCTCGGCCTGGCCCCCGTGGTCGATTCCAGCGATCAGGTTCGGCGCGGCACCGACAACCGGTCCTCGGGCAACGACAACCAGTCCCGGCACTGAGAGGGGGATCGGGCGATCTCGGCGAGACCGCCCCCCTAAGCGGCCGCGGCCGCCTTCCGGGCTCCGGACGCGCGCTTGGCCGCCGTCCCGCTCTTGGACCGCTCTGGCGTCTTCGCCCCGCGTTTCCGCGCGCCCGCCGGCTTGACCCGACCTCCGGCCTTGACGGCGTCCTCGGCGGCAGAGAGGCGCGCCTGCAGGAGTCCCAGCACCGCCGCCTCCTCGGGCCGCAGGCTCGACAGGTCCTCGCTCAGCTCCGATTCGACCGCGTCCTTCACCTGCAGGAGCAGGCCGCCCTCCAGGTAGCAGTCGAGGATCTGCGGGTGGATGTAGCACTTGCGGCAGATCGTCGGCGTGTTGCCGAGGCGGCCCGCGACGTTCTCGATGGCCGCGCGGATGTTGCGCTTGGCTCCGGCCTCGCTGTCGAAGCTCTCGAACTCCCGCAGCGCCAGCGCCGCCAGCACCGTGCCGGCCCAGGTCCGAAAATCCTTGGCGGTGAAATCCTCGCCGGTGATCTCGCGCAGGTACGCGTTCACGTCCGAGGAGGTGACGTCGCGCTGGGTGCCGTCCGGGTCGAGATACTGGAACAGCTCCTGGCCCGGCAGGTCCTGGCACGCCTTGACGATCCGGGCGACCCGCCGGTCCTTCAGCGACACGTCCCAGGTCTTGCCGCTCTTGCCCTTGAAGCGGAACGACAGGGCCGAACCCTCGATCCGGACGTGGGGGTCGCGCAGGGTCGTCAGGCCGTAGCTCTTGTTGGTCCGCGCGTAATCGTCGTTGCCGACGCGGATCAGCGTGGTCTCCAGCAGGTGGACCACGGTGGCCAGCACCTTGTCGCGGGGCAGGCCCGGCCGCCTCATGTCGGCGTCGACGCGCCGGCGGATGCCCGGCAACGCGTCCGCGAAGGCCATGATCCGCGAGAACTTGTTGGCCTCCCGCGCCTGCCGGAAGTCCGGGTGGTAGCGGTACTGCTTGCGCCCCTTGGCGTCGCGGCCCGTCGCCTGGATGTGGCCGTTGCGGCGGGGGCAGATCCAGACATCCGTGTAGGCCGGCGGGATCGCGAGGCCGCGGATGCGGGCCAGCACGGCCCTGTCGCGCACCGGCGCGCCCTTCGCGTCGCAGTAGCGGAAGCCGGTGCCGCTGCGGCGGCGGGTCAGCCCGGGCCGGCCGTCATCGACGTAGACGAGCCCGGCCTCCTCGGCCGCGGCGCGGAGGTCTCCGCCGCTCTCCGCCGTCTCGACGCACGCCATGAACAGCCCCTCCCATCGACGCCGCCGGGCTGCCTCGCCCGGCGAGAAGGCCTTGGACAACCGGCGGCACGGGATCGCCGTTCCGGGCCTGCACATCCGTCGCAGGACGGGCCCCGCCGCCGTGCTAGAGGGGACGGATGCAGTCCGATGCCGAACCCGGGAACCTGCCCGTTCCGATGCGCCGCCTGGTCTTCGTGGTGACCGAGGACTGGTTCTTCGCCTCGCATTTCCTTCCGATGGCCCGCGCCGCCGTCGGCATGGGTCTCTCGGTCGCGGTGGTGACGCGGGTCCGCCTCCACCGGGCCGCCATCGAGGCGACCGGCGCGCAGGTCGTCAACCTGGAGGCCGAGCGGGCGAGCCTCAACCCGATGGCCGCGGGCTACGCGGCCGGGCAGCTCGCCGCGATCCTGAAGGCGCTGAAGACCGACATCGTCCACTGCATCGCCCTGCGCGGCATCCTGGTCGGCGGCACGGCCGCCGCCATGGCGGGCATCCCGTCCCGCGTCTTCGCCCTGACCGGCCTCGGCCTCGTCGGCGCCCGGAGCGACCGCCTCGGCCGGGCGGCGCGCCTCGCCCTGCGGGCGCTGATCCGGGGGCCGCTGGCCTCGTCGCGGACGCGCTTCCTCTTCGAGAACCCCGACGACGCCCTGGCCCTGGGCCTGGACCCGCTCGACCGGTCGGTGACCGTGGTGGGCGGCGCCGGCGTCGATCCCGCAATCCTCGTCCCGCAGCCGCTGCCGCCGATGCCGCCGCTGCGGGTGGCCGTCGTCGCCCGGATGCTGTGGTCGAAGGGGATCGACGTCGCCGTCGAGGCCGTCCGCCTCGCTCGGAGCCAGGGCGCGCCGGTGGAGCTGGCGCTGTACGGCGCGCCGGACCCGTCGAACCGGCGGGCGATCGGCGCCGACACCCTGCGCGCCTGGAGCCGCGACGGCATCGTCTGGCACGGGCCGACGACCGACGTCGCGGGGGTCTGGGCCGGCCACCACGTCGCCTGCCTGCCCTCGCGCGGGGGGGAGGGCCTGCCGCGGACGCTGCTGGAGGCCGCCGCCTGCGGCCGGACGCTGGTCGCGTCCGACGTCCCGGGCTGCCGCAGCCTCGTGCGCGACGGCGTCGAGGGCCTGCTCGTTCCCCCGGACGACGCGCCGGCTCTGGCCGCCGCCCTGGCGCGCCTGAGCGGCGATGCCGGTCTCGTCGCCGGCCTGGGCGCGGCCGCGCGAGCGCGGATCGAGACCGGGGGCTTCACCGAGACCGCGGTGACCGACCAGGTCCGCGCCGTGTGGCGCGACCTGCTGGAGGCCTGACCGTGCGCGCACCGGACGATCCCGCCGGCTTCATCCGCGCCAACACCCGCCTGCTGCCCGTCCCCCACGCGCCCGAGATCCGCCTGCACGTCGCCGACGAGGCGACCGATCTCTGGCAGCGGACCGAGGAGGAGTTGCAGGCGATCGGGCTGCCGCCGCCGTTCTGGGCGTTCGCCTGGGCGGGCGGCCAGGCGCTCGCCCGCTACGTCCTCGACAACCCGGACGTCGCGGACGGCGCGCGCGCGGTGGATTTCGCCTCGGGGTCCGGCCTCGTCGCGATCGCGGCGGCCCGCGCCGGGGCGCGCCACGTCGTCGCCAGCGACCTCGACCCCTTCGCCGTCGCGGCGATCGGGCTCAACGCCGCGGCCAACGGCGTCGGCGACCGCGTCGCCGCGATCGCCGACGATCTCCTCGCCACGGATCCCCGGGCCGACCTCGTACTGGCGGCCGACGTGTTCTACGAGCGCGACCTCGCCGAGGCCGTGACCGCCTGGCTCGTTCGCCTGCAGGCGCGCGGCGTCACCGTGCTGATCGGCGATCCGGGCCGCACCTACCTTCCGCGGGACCGCCTCGACTGCCTCGCGACCTACGAGGTTCCGGTCTCGCGCGCGCTGGAGGATTCCGAGATCAAGCGCAGCCACGTCTGGCGGCTCCGCGGATGACGGATCCGCCGAGATGGTCCCGCCGAACCGCCGCCCGCGCGGCCGCGCCGAGGCTTTATCCGGCGCGGGAATGCGTTACCGTCGAATCGACCCGCGTCGCGTGCCGCGCATGCGCCAGGGTGTTCGGAGTCCCGGATCAGGGCGTGCTGCGGCGGAAGGTTTCGTGGTGAGTGTCGAGTCGAGTGTGAAGCCCAGCCGTGCCCGCGTCGTCGCCTTCTCGGGCAGCGCCAAGCGACCCTCGCGCACCCGCATCCTGGTCGAGGCCCTCGGCGCCGAACTCGGTCGCCTGCGCGGGATCGACCTCGCCGTGTACGACCTGATGGATGCCGGCCCGGGCCTCGGCGCGACGCAGCGCGACGATCTCTCGGCGCCCGCCGCGCGCCTCGTCGAGGCGATCGAGGCGGCGGACGCGCTGATCGTCGGGACGCCTGTCTACCAGGGCGGCTATGCCGGGCTGTTCAAACACGTCTTCGACTTCGTCGACCCGGCCCGGATGATCGGCATGCCGGTGGCGCTGACCGCGACGGGCGGGGGCCTGCGCCACGCCCTGGTGGTCGAGCACGGGCTCCGACCCCTGTTCGGCTTCTTCGCGGCCCACGTCGCGCCGACCTCGGTCTATGCCGGGTCGGACGACTTGGTGGACGGCCGCATCGTCGACGAGACCGTGGCGATCCGGCTGCGCGCCGCGGCCGCGGAACTCGCAGCCCTGCTCGACGTGTCGCGGACGGCCTCGTCCGGCGCATCCGGCTGACGGAAGACTCCCCCGGCCTGAGGCGGGCCCTAGATCGGAGGGGGACCACGCTCTTCCGCGAGGGATCATGTCAGGCTCTCCGCTCACGGCCGGCAAGGCGCCGACCGCGCTGCCCGCCACCTACGTCACGGCATCCGGACTGCCACGCTACCATCCGGTCTCGCAGGCGCTGCACTGGCTGAACGCCGCCCTCGTCCTGGCGGTGCTGCCGCTCGCCTGGGTCGCGATCAGCCTGCCGCCGACACCCGCCAAGGGCAGCATGTTCGTGCTGCACAAGTCGGTCGGCCTGACGATCCTCGCGATCGTGGTTGTGCGGATCCTCTGGCGGATGATCCGGCCGGCGCCGCCGGACCCGCATGCGCCCCGGCTCCTGACGCTGATCGGGCGCGTCAACCACTTCCTGCTCTACGCGATCTTCCTAATCATGCCGATCAGCGGCTACCTGCTGAGCGCGCTGTCCGGGCGCGACACGCCGTACTTCTGGCTGTTCACGATCCCGGGACTGCCGAAGGACGACGCGACGCAGAAGATCTTCGAGTCGATCCACGTGTTCGGCCAGTGGCTCGTCTACGCCCTGGTCCTGCTGCACATCGCCGGCACGGCGTGGCACTTGGTGATCCGCCGCGACGGTCTGCTGGAGCGGATGCTGCCGGTCCAGGACGGGCGCGGCTCGTCGCGCTGACGCGCCCGTCATCGAGCGCGCGGCCGCCGTCGCGCGGTGCGCTCAATCGACGCGGCGCAGGACGAAGGTGGTGCCGACCTCGGGATCGCGCCGCCACCGGCCGTCGCCGCTCGGCACGAGGTCGATGCTGTGGCCCCGCTTGGCGGTCAGCGTCATCCGGCCCTTCGCGTAGCGCCAGCGCACCGGATCGAACACCTCCAGGCCGCTGTCGTGGCAGCCGGGGACGATGTGCACGCCGCCGCCGACCCCGTCGAGGTTGATCCGGCAGGTATCGCGCTGCTGGAAGCGGTCGAGGGCGTAGAGCCCCGGCGCCGGCCCCGCCGAGGCGGTCGAGGCGGTCGGCGGCGGCTGCAGCTCGGCCGGCACCGGGGCCGCGGTCTGGAGCGGGGAGGGTGCCGGGCTCGCCGGATCCGTCGGCGCGGTCTCGGGCGCCGCCGCCGCGTCGGCCGGCCGCATCGCGACGATGTCGAGGGGAACGAGACTGTAGCGCTCGCCGCCCTCGGCCTGGGCGACGAGGCTGCGCTGGTCCGGCCGCTTGGCGAAATCGAGGACCGGGCGGACGTTGCGGTCGACGAGGCGGACGGCCCCGTCGACGAAGAGCCAGCCGGCGACCCCGTTCAGGACCGGCAGGGCCCGTCGGCATCCGGCCGGGAAGCGCAGCCGCTGCCCCGCCTCGCCGCTGTCGAGCACCAGCGTCATGACGCAGCGGCGGTTGGTGCCGTCCCGCGACAGGTCCCAGGTTCCAGGCACCTGCCCGAGCTTCTCGGGGAGGCTCGGCGGCGCGGTCGGAGCCGGGGGCGCCGCGAGCGTCTCCGCGGCCGGAGGAGGGGACGGCGGTGCGGCCTCCTCGGTGGCGGCGGGCACGTCCTGGGCGGCGGCCGGCCGGACGATCGCGGCGGTCGCGATCAGCGCCGATGCGGCCAGCAGGGCGGCCTTAGCCTGTCTCACGCGGTCGGTCTCCAGGGTGTCTCGGCGACGGGCGTCAGCGGACCCCGTCCCTCGAACCACGAGACGACGTTGTCGACGACGAGCTGGGCCATCGCCGCGCGGGTGTGCTCGGAGGCCGACCCGACATGCGGCAGCAGCACCGTGTTGTCGAGGGCGGCGAGGTCCGCGGGCACGTGCGGCTCGTTCTCGAAGACGTCGAGGCCGGCGCCGAGGATCGTGCCCGCCTTCAGCGCCGCGGTCAGCGCCGCCTCGTCGACGAGGGTGCCCCGGGCGACGTTGATCAGGATGCCCTCGGGACCGAGCGCCTCCAGCACGGCCGCGTCCACGAGGTTGCGCGTGTCGGCACCGCCGGGCGCCACCATGATCAGGATGTGGACCGCACGGGCGAGGCCGATCAGCGTATCGTGATATGTGTAGGGTATGTCGGCCTGCCGGCTGCGGCCGTGATAGTCGATCGCGACGCCGAAGCTCTCCAGGCGGTGGGCGATCGCCCGCCCGATCCGGCCGAGACCGAGGATGCCGACCCGCCGCCCGCGCAGCGATGCCGTGAGCGGGAAGGGCGCCTTGGGCCAGTGGCCGTCTCGCAGGTAGCGGTCGGCCTGGGGGATCCGCCGCAGGGTGGCGAGGGTGAGGCCGAGGGCGAGGTCGGCGACCTCGTCGGTGAGGACGTCCGGCGTGTTGGTGACGACGATGCCGCGCCGCTGCGCCCCAGCGGCGTCGACGGCGTCGTAGCCCACGCCGAAATTCGCGATCAGCTCGAGGTTCGGCAGCCGGTCCATCAGCGCCCCGTCCACCCCGCCGCCGACGCAGAGCGCCCGGATCCGCGGGCCGATCTCGGCGAGCAGGGCCTCCGGGTTCGCGGCCTCCGCCAGCCGGTGGACCCCGTACCGCCCCGCGAAGGCCTTCTCCACCAACGGGTGCATCTTCCGGAGCAACAGGATCTCGACCGGGGCCTCAGCCATCGTTCACTCCCTCGTTCGGCCGCGCGTCGGTGTCGGCCGCCTCCCCCGTCCCGCCATAGAGCCTGTGCGGGGTGGGGCGCCAGCGCGCAGGAGCGGCCGGCGGTGACAACCGCGCCGATCAGCCGGGCGGCCGTTCGGCCGGCACAGGGCTCGCCTCTTTCGAAAACCGCGCGCGATGCCTACTAAGGACCACGCATCATCGCGAGAGTTCTGCACCGACCCCAATCGCCGAAGACGAAGACCGATGACCAGCCCGCGCACCCTCTACGACAAGATCTGGGACGACCACGTCGTCGATGTCCAGCCGGACGGCTCCAGCCTCCTCTACATCGACCGGCACCTCGTCCACGAAGTGACGAGCCCGCAGGCCTTCGAGGGTCTTCGCGTGGCCGGCCGCAAGGTGCGCCATCCGGAGAAGACGCTGGCCGTCGTGGACCACAACGTCCAGACCTCGGACCGCTCGCAGGGCATCGAGGATCCCGAGAGCCGCACGCAGCTCGAGGCGCTCGCCGAGAACGTGCGAGACTTCGGCATCGAGTTCTACGACGCCCTCGACCGCCGCCAGGGCATCGTCCACATCATCGGCCCGGAGCAGGGCTTCACGCTGCCCGGCCAGACGATCGTGTGCGGCGATTCGCACACCTCGACGCACGGCGCCTTCGGCGCGCTGGCCCACGGCATCGGCACCTCGGAGGTCGAGCACGTGCTCGCCACTCAGACCCTGGTGCAGCGCAAGGCCCGGAACATGCGCGTCTCCGTCGATGGCACGCTGCCGCCCGGCGTGACCGCGAAGGACATCATCCTGGCGATCATCGGCGAGATCGGGACCGCCGGCGGCACCGGCCACGTCATCGAGTATGCCGGCGAGGCGATCCGCGCGCTCTCGATGGAGGGCCGGATGACGATCTGCAACATGTCGATCGAGGGCGGTGCCCGCGCCGGCATGGTCGCCCCCGACGCGACGACCTTCGCCTACGTGAAGGACCGCCCGAAGGCGCCGAAGGGCGCGGCCTTCGACGCGGCCCGCCGCTACTGGGAGAGCCTCGTCACCGACGCCGGCGCGCATTTCGACCGCGAGGTGCGTCTCGACGCGGCCAACCTGCCGCCGATCGTCAGCTGGGGCACGAGCCCCGAGGACGTGATCTCGATCCAGGGCCGCATCCCGGACCCGTCCGAGATCGCCGACGAGAACAAGCGGCAGTCGAAGGAGAAGGCGCTCGCCTACATGGGCCTGACGCCGGGCACCCGGATCACCGACATCACCCTGGACCGGATCTTCATCGGCTCCTGCACCAACGGCCGCATCGAGGATCTGCGCGAGGTCGCGCGGGTCGTCGGCGACCGGAAGGTGCACGAGGGCGTCTCGGCGATGATCGTGCCGGGCTCCGGCCTCGTGAAGGCGCAGGCCGAGGCCGAGGGTCTCGACAAGATCCTGAAGGCGGCGGGCTTCGACTGGCGCGAGCCGGGCTGCTCGATGTGTCTCGGCATGAACCCGGACAAGCTGCGTCCGGGCGAGCGCTGCGCCTCGACGTCGAACCGCAACTTCGAGGGCCGCCAGGGTCCCCGCGGACGCACGCACCTCGTGTCCCCAGCCATGGCGGCGGCCGCGGCGGTCACCGGACACTTCGTCGACATCCGGGAGTGGCCGCAGGGCTGAAATCGCGATTGACGCCGGCGGCTCCGTTGCCTAAACGGAGCCGTCGCCGGCCGATGGCCGACGGCGAGCCCAGGTGGCGGAATTGGTAGACGCGCTGGTTTCAGGTACCAGTCTCGCGAGAGGTGAAGGTTCGAGTCCTTTCCTGGGCACCAAATGCCTGACAGCAGCCCGCCAACGCATTGGCGGGCTTTGTTGTTTCTGGGGTGCGGGATCTGCGGACCGAGGATGCGGGCGCCCGTCCCGCCTCTCGGGCCGTCAAAGCCCGACCCACTGTCCGCGTATCGGTCGCCCCGTTCGACCGACCGGCCCCGGCGCTGTGCCGCCGTTTCCTCGGCTGTGGCGAGCCATGCGATCACGGAGCGGCGAGGAGGCACGGCGGTAGGAGTGGTCGTCCGGGCCTCAGGGGGCACCGTTCGACCTGGAGACCGGAACCGCGCTGCCATCCCGCGCGTAGACGAGGTCTCGACATTCCCCCAGCGAGATCACCTCGAACCGCCCGGCTCCGGCCGTGGCGGTTTTTTCGTGCCCCGCGCTGCGACAGCGCCGTGCTCGCGGCGGCGTGACATCCCTCCGGGGATCCACGCAAACCCGCCGGCACGGCCGCGCCGGCTTCTCCCGATCACGCTGCGGTGACGCGCCGGTAGCTCGCCGCGAACGCCTGGGCTTCCTCGTGCGTTAGATCGGTGACCACCAGCCCCGGCGCGTAGACCGTCCAGCGGCCGTCGTTGTCCTCCGATATACGGATCTCGACCACCGCGGACCTCCTCGATTGCGAGTGGAAGCTCACCGCTACTCTCGCGAATTGTTGTGGGGACGCAATACCTCTTAAGGTGCTGGGGTTTCCTCCGGCACGGAGACGCGGCGGCATCCGCGGGAGCCCATTTCCCGGCAGGGGCACGCCCCGCGTGACCGCTACAGCCAGCGCTCGTCGAGGTCCGTGGCGTTCCTGTCCGCGACGGGCTGCGTCTCGTCACCCTCGGCGAACACCACCACGTCGTCCGGCCCGACGTCGCGGGTCGCGTAGAAATCCCAGCGCCGGTGGATCACGCGCGGGCCGCCGAAGATCCGGTAGGCGTTCCAGTACCGGTCGTCCCGGAAGCCGACATAGTGGACGCAGCGGGTCGCCATCGGCTCACCGGCGGCGGGCCATCAGCCGGGCCAGGCGCGGCCGCAGCGGCAGCGACAGCCGGTAGGCCAGCTCGGCGACCGGCAGAATCGGCCGGACACCGAGGACGCGCAGGTCAACCAGGCGGCCGAGCCAGCGCCAGCCGGGCATTGTCTGCCAGAGGCGCACGAACGCGGCGGCGCCGGAGATCAGCTGCCCGTCCGCGGTCCGGACATGGAAACGGCGCAGGGCCCGGGCTCGGTCGAGATCCGCGCCGAGCGCCGGCTCGGGCGCCCCGGAGCCGACATCGACGAAGGCGAGCCGGTCCGCGCCGGCGCACCGGCGATACTGGTCGATCTCGGCCCGGCACAGTGGGCAGCCGCCGTCGTAGTAGATGCTGAGCCGCCCGTCGGAGCGATCCTCGGCCATGGCCGCGCCGGTGCTCAGGGGCTCAGTTCGCGGGCGGGCTCAGGACGAGCTTGCCCTTGAAGGGCGCGTCGGCGTTGCGCGTGCTGGTGCAGGCGTACTCCTCCTGCCCGGCCTTCATCGTCCGCAGGCGCAGCGTGCCCTTGCCGTTCTGCTTGACCGTGTAGCCCTTCTCGCTGGCGACATGCACGAGGTCTCCGTCGGCGTGCAGCACGAGGCCGTTCTCGAACTGCCCGGGCGCGGTGATCGTCACCGGCGCGTCGGCGCTGCTCACGATCTTCAGCGCGACGTTGGTGTCGGCCGGAAGCTTGAGCTCGGCCGGGTCGCAGACCGGCTTGCCGTCCTTCAGGCTGATCGTCAGCTCCACGGGCGGCATCGCGTCAGTGGCGGGCGGCGGCAGGGGCTTGCCCTGAGCCAGGGCCGGCCCTGCGGCCAGGACAGCAGAGAGTGCCAGGAGCGTCGCCGATCCGCGCGCGAGTGTCAGCATGTCGATACGTCCGGATTGGAGGGGCAGCGCGCTCCGCCGAGCACACCGCCGGGAAAGGCGGCGCGGTCAGCGACGTTCCCGGGCGCAACGCCGCACCCGGGCGGATGCCAGCGATCGCGCCCGCGGGTCCCGCCGCCGGATCAGCCGGCATATCCCGGGGGCGTCACGCGGTATAAGGACCCGCTTCGGTTTTGAGTGAGGTCGATTCGCGTGCGGTCCGGTTCAAGGCTCTCCGAGCGCTGGTTCACGCTGGCGCTCTGGCTCGTCGCGCTGGTCTTCGCGTGGTTCCTGATCGGACTCGGATCGCTGGTCGTCGGCGATCTGCCGCAGGTGGAGCACCGCTACACCCTCGACCAGTTCCTCGACACCGACCAGGGCACGGCGTCGGCCGAGGCCCTCAAGCAGATCCGCCGGGAGCAGGACGACAACCGCCGGACGGTCGAGCAGGACCAGCTCGCCCTCGAGGCTGCGCAGGCCGCCTCCGAGGGCGCGCGCGAGACCTTCGCCAACTGGCTGAAGACCCGCGACGCCACGCAGCGGGTCGACCAGGATCCCGGGCTCATCGCGCGCACGCAGCAGCTCGACGCGCTGAAGGCCGCCGAGCGCACCATCGAGGAGCGGCTCGCGGCCCTGGCGCGGACGGGGCTCGACCTGTCGGAGAGCGAGGCGGCGCAGCTGCGCGTGGACACCGATCTGCGGGCCGCCGCGCAGACGCGCCTCGACGCGGCCGAGCGCGGCCAGGAGCTGCGCGTCTTCGGCTATCGCCTCGCCCTGACGCTGCCGCTGCTGGCCCTCGCCGGATGGCTCCTGCTCAAGCGCCGCCGCACCCGCAACTGGCCCTTCGTGTGGGGCTTCGCCTTCGCGGCGGCCTTCGCGTTCTTCGTCGAGCTCGTGCCCTACATGCCGAGCTACGGCGGCTACGTGCAGTACGGCGTCGGCGTGATCGTCACCCTGGTCGCGGGCCGGGCGGCGATCAACGCGCTGCACGCTCACCGCGCCCGGCAGGCCGTGGTGGAGGCGCGCCCGGACGCCGAGCGGCGGACCGAGATCGCCACCGACCAGGCCCTGGCGCGCCTCGCCAAGAAGGCGTGCCCGGGCTGCGAGCGGCCGATCGCCCTCGACGACGCGAGCACGAATTTCTGCCCCCATTGCGGGCTCGGCATCTTCGCGCACTGCCCGTCCTGCGCGCAGCGCAAGAGCACCTTCGAGCGCTTCTGCCGGGCCTGCGGCACCCGGAGCCCGGATCTCGCGAGCGAGGCGCCCTGACGCCGCCCGGGCACCCGGGCACGCCTCAGGCGTTGTCGCCCCGGATCGCCGCGATGACCGCGTCGGTGACCTGACGGGTCGTCGCCGTGCCACCGAGGTCCGGCGTGTGCAGGTTCGGATCCGCGGTGACCCGCTCGACCGCGCGCATCAGCCTGTCGGCCGCCGGCTTCTCTCCGAGGTGCTCCAGCATCTGGCACGCCGTCCAGAAGGTCGCGACCGGGTTGGCGATGCCCTTGCCGGCGATGTCGAAGGCCGAGCCGTGGATCGGCTCGAACATCGACGGGTAGGTCCGCTCCGGGTTGATGTTGGCGGTCGGCGCGATGCCGAGCGACCCGGCGAGCGCCGCCGCGAGGTCCGACAGGATGTCCGCGTGCAGGTTCGTCGCCACGATCGTGTCGAGGGTCTCGGGCTTCGTCACCATGCGCATCGTCATGGCGTCGACCAGCATCTTGTCCCAGGTCACGTCCGGGAAGTCCTTCGCGACCGCGGCGGCGATCTCGTCCCACATCACCATTGCGTGGCGCTGGGCGTTCGACTTGGTGACGACGGTCAGGAGCTTGCGCGGGCGGGAGCGGGCGAGCTCGAACGCGTAGCGGATGATCCGGTCGACCCCCGAGCGGGTCATCATCGAGACGTCGGTGGCGACCTCGTTGGGATGGCCCTGGTGGACCCGTCCGCCGACGCCGGCGTACTCGCCCTCCGAGTTCTCCCGCACGATCACCCAGTCGAGCTCCGGACCCGAGACGTGGCGCAGCGGGCTGGTAATGCCCGGCAGGATCCGGGTCGGGCGGACGTTGGCGTACTGGTCGAAGGGCTGGCAGATCGCGAGCCGCAGGCCCCAGAGGGTGATGTGGTCGGGCACGTCCGGCGCCCCGACCGCGCCGAAGAAGATCGCGTCGTGGTTCCGGATCTGGTCACGGCCGTCGGCCGGCATCATCGCGCCGTGCCTCTTGTAGTAGTCCGATCCCCAATCGAAATGGTCGAACTGGAAGGCGAAGGAGCCGGTCTTCTCGGCCAGCGCGTCGAGCACCTCGATGCCGGCGGCGATGACCTCGACGCCGATGCCGTCCGCGGGGATGGCCGCGATGGTGTAGGTCTTCGTCATGGGTGTCTTCTCGTGTGTCTTCGGGGGCGAGACGAGAAAGCGAGCGCGTGACGGTGGGCGCGGGCTCGGTGTCCGGATCGGGACGTGTAACGTTTTGTGACACTGTGCAGTTTCGCGTTGCCGTGCCACCGGCCGCCCCTATGCTCGCCGCATGCACGAGGGCACCACCATCGCCATCGTCGAGGACGATCCCGACATCCGCGCCCTTCTCGCCGGCTACCTGGAGGGCGAGGGGTTCCGCGCCGTCGCCCTCGACGGCGGCGCGGCCCTCGACCGCCTGATCGCGGCGGGCCCCGCGCCCGACCTCGTCGTCCTCGACTGGATGCTGCCCGGCGAGGACGGCCTCTCCATCTGCCGCCGCCTCCGCGACGCCGGTGGGCCGCCCGTCGTGATGCTGACCGCCAAGGACGAGGACATCGACCGGGTCCTCGGCCTGGAGATGGGCGCCGACGACTACGTCTCGAAGCCGTTCAACCCGCGGGTCCTGCTGGCCCGGATCCGCGCGGTCCTGCGACGGGCCCATGGCGCCGGCGGCCATCCCGCCGCGGCCGCCTCCGAGCGTCTCAGTGTCGCCGACCTCGTCGTCGATCTCGCGGCCCGCACCGTGATCACCGGCGATCCCGCCGCCGAGATCCCGCTGACCAGCGCCGAGTACGACCTGCTCCACTGCTTCGTCACTCGGCCGCAGCGGGTGCTCTCGCGCGACCAGCTCCTCGACTGGACCCGGGGCCGGACCGCTGACGCCTTCGACCGCACCATCGACGTCCAGGTCAGCCGCCTGCGGCACAAGCTCGACGCCTCGGGCAGTCAGGCCGCGTCCCTGCTCAAGACCGTGCGCAATGCCGGCTACATCCTGGCCGCTCCGGTCCGCTCCGGAACGCCGTGATGGGCCGCGTCGGGCTCCTCGGGCGCATCATGCTGCTCCTGCTCGGCGCCCTCTCCCTGCTCGTCCTCGCCACCGTGGCCCTGGATCACTGGCAGCGCCGGGAGGAGCGGCTGCCCTCGGGCTCGCGCTTCCCGCGGGTCGACCAGGCCGCCGGCATCATGACGCTGCTGCGCGACGCGGATCCCGCCCAGAGGCCGGCCATCCTGAAGGCGGTCAGCGGCGAGGTGCTGCGGGCCGAGATCGTCGACGCGCCGCCCGACACCGTCGACCTGATCCGCGAGCCCCGCCTGGAAACCCGGATCCGGCGGATGACGGCCGAGCCGGCCGACCGCGTCCAGGCCTACACCGACGCCGCCCTGCTGCGCCGCGGCGTCGATCCGGCCAACATCGCGCAGGCCGAGCGCGCCGGGCCGATCGGACGCCTCGCGCTGGCGACCTACCGGCTGCCCGACGGCCGGTACGCCGTGATCAGCGCGGCCGAGCATCATCGCTCGCTCATGCCGTGGCTGTTCGGCCAGCCGCTGAGCCTCTGGGTGGCGGTGCTCGGCGCCGCGGCGGCCGGTCTCGTCCTGGTCGGCACGCGCCACGAACTCGCACCGCTGCGCCGCCTCACCGACGCGGTCTCCCGGTTCGACGGCCGCGCCCCGGAGCGGGTGAGCGCGCCCCGGGGGGCGCCCGAGATCCGGCGTCTCGCCCAGGCAGTGCAGGGCATGCAGGAGCGGATCGCCGGCCTCATGGCCGAGCGCTCGCTGCTGATCGGCGCCATCTCGCACGACCTCAAGACCTACCTGACGCGGCTGCGCCTCCGCGCCGAAGTGGTGGCGGAGCCGATGCTCCGGGACAAGCTCGTGGCGGATCTCGACGCCATGACCGAGCTGATCGAGGCGTCCCTGGGGTTCGCCCGCGGCACCGCCGTCGAGGCGACCCGGGCGCCGGTGGATCTCGCCGATCTCGTCGCCGTCGAGGTGGCCGAGCACGCCGCCCAGGGCGCCACGATCAGCCTGACCGGCGAGGAGGTGCGGGACGCCACCGTGGCCGGTGACGCGGTCGCCCTGCGCCGGGTCGTGGCCAACCTGATCGGGAACGCCGTCAAGTTCGGACGCTCCTCGGTGGCGGTGGGGGTGAGCCGGGCCGGGACGGTGTGCCGGATCGTCGTCGAGGATGACGGGCCGGGCATTCCCGAGGCGGAGCGGACGGCGGTGTTCAGCCCGTACTACCGGGTCGAGCGCTCGCGCAGCCGACAGACCGGCGGGACAGGCCTGGGCCTCGCCATCAGCCGGCAGATCGCCGAGGCCCACGGCGGCACGGTGGTGGCGGAGGCCGGCGCGGACGGCGGCGCGCGGCTCGTCGTGACCCTGCCGAGCCTGTCCTGACGGCGGGCCGCAACGGGCCCGCAACCGGCCGTTACACATCGTTACAGGACGGCGCTCCCCGGTCACATCCGGGCAGCGCGCGCGGACGAACCTTCGCTCACACGCCGCGGCGGATCCTCCGTCCCGGCGGCGGCAGCCGGCCCCGGGCCGCGCTGACCGATCGAGCAGAAGGAGATCACCGATGTTGAAGGTTCTCGCTCCCGCCGCCCTCGTCGTGAGCCTCGCGGTGCCCGCCTCGGCGCTGCCGCTGGTGCAGGACGCCGTCTCCGACGGCGCCGACGGCGCCCGGATCATCCAGGTCTACGGCGGCTGCGGTCCCTACGGCCATCGCGGCCCGTACGGCGGCTGCCGCACCGGCGGCCAGTGGGGCGGCTACATCCGCGGCCGCTCGTGCCCGGCGGGCTTCCACATCGGCCCCTACGGCCGCCGCTGCTGGCCGAACTGAGACGCCGGGACGCTCGATCGCGTCCCCCGTTCCGCGTCCGGCCCCGCGGCCGGGTTCCCGTGGAGACACTCCCGGAGTTGAATCATGATCCGCACTCTCGTCCTGCCCGTGGCGCTCGCCGCGGGGGTTCTGTTGGCCGGCTCGAGCGCCGAGGCGCGCGACGGCTGCGGGCCCGGCTTCCACCGCAACGTCTACGGCTGGTGCCGGCCGAATCTGGGCTACAGGCCGTTCGTCTACGTTCCGGTCTATCCGCGCGTCGGCGACCGGTGGCACTACGGCTACCGCTGGCACCGACGCTTCGCGTGGGGCGGCGGCTATCGCTGGGGCGGCTTCCGCCATGCCGGCTGGCATGGGGGATGGCATGCGGGATGGCGCGGCGGCTGGCATCGGGGCTGGCACGGTGGCTGGCACCACGGCGGCTGGCACCATCGCTGGTGACCCCGTGCCGGATCCGGCCGCGCCCGTCCGCTACGGCAGGACGAGGCCCGACGCCGCGTAGGTCAGGGCCGCGACCAGGGCCGCGGCCGGCATCGTGATCACCCAGGCGATCACGATGCCCTGCGCGACGTTCCAGCGGACCGCCGAGACCCGGCGGGCGGCGCCGACGCCGACGATGGCGCCCGTGATCGTGTGGGTGGTCGAGACCGGGATGCCGAAGGCCGTCGCGGCGAACAGCGTCGCGGCGCCGCCGGTCTCGGCGCAGAACCCCTGCATGGGCGACAGCCGCGTGATCTTCGACCCCATCGTGTGGACGATGCGCCAGCCGCCCATCAGGGTGCCGAGGGCCATGGCGGTCTGGCAGGACAGCACCACCCAGAGGGGCACGTGGAAAGCCCCGCTCTCGCCGTGGGCGTAGAGCAGGGCCGCGATGATGCCCATGGTCTTCTGGGCGTCGTTGCCGCCGTGGCCGAGGGAGTAGAGCGAGGCCGAGACGAACTGGAGGCCCCGGAACACGCGGTCCACGGCGTGCGGCGTCGAGCGGACGAAGATCCACGAGACGGCCAGCATCAGCAGCAGCCCGAGGGCGAAGCCCAGGGCGGGCGAGAGGACGATGGCGGCGCTGGTGGCGATGACGCCAGGCCAGACGATCACGCCGACCCCCGCCTTGGCGATGCCGGCGCCGAGCAGGCCCCCGATCAGGGCGTGGGAGCTGGAGGACGGGATGCCGGCGTACCACGTGACCAGATTCCACGTGATAGCGCCGCCGAGCGCGCCCATGATGACCCGGTCGTCCACCGTCGCGACGTCGATAATGCCCGAGCCGACCGTGCCGGCGACGTGCAGGCCGAAGACCAGGAAGGCCACGAAGTTGAAGAACGCCGCCCAGAACACGGCGTAGCGGGGCGCCAGCACCCGCGTCGACACGATCGTGGCGATGGAGTTCGCGGCGTCGTGCAGCCCGTTCAGGAAGTCGAAGACCAGGGCGAGGACGATGAGGACGACGAGGAGCGTCACGCGGCGACCTGCGGCTCAGACATGTTCGACGACGATGCTGCTGATCTGGTTCGCCACGTCCTCGAACCGGTCCATGACCTTCTCCAGGTGGCCGTACAGCTCGGACCCGACGAGGAAGGCCATGGGGTCCCGCCCCGAGGCCTTGAACAGGGCTTTCAGCCCGTCATTGTGCAGGTCGTCGGCCCGCCCCTCCAGCTCGATGACGCGCTCGGTCAGGCTGTTCAGCGCGGCGGCGTTCTCGCCGAGGGCCCGCAGCTTCGGCAGCGCCTCGGCGGTGACCTGCGCGGCCTCCTGGATGACCGCGCCCATCTCGCGCATCGCCGGCTCGAAGGTGGTCACCTCGAAGAGCTGGACCGCCTTGGCGGTCTTGAGCATCTGGTCGATGGCGTCGTCGAGGGAGCCGACCAGGGCCTGGATGTCGCCGCGGTCGAACGGCGTGATGAAGGTCCGGCGGACCGCCAGCAGCGCCTCGCGGGTGATCCCGTCGGCCGCGTCCTCGTGGGCCGCGATCGCCGCGTAGGCCGACGGGACGGCCTGAGTCCCGTCGAGAAGTCCTCGCAGGGCGGCCGCGCCGTCCTCGAGCGTCCGCGCGTGACGCTCGAAGAGATCGAAGAACCGGTCCTCCCGCGGCATCAGGGCGCGAAACCAAGCCAGCATGGCGTGTCCGGATCGAGAGGTCGGCGCGGCGGCCGGGTGCGACGGCACCCGGCAGGCACAACGGGCGAGAGCGCCGACCCGATCCGGGAGCCGGCAAACAATCTGCCAGCGGGGCGGCGCCGGCCGGCGCCGCTCAGCGGACCGGGATGGCGGCGGCGTGGAGCCAGCCGAAATCCACCGGGTAGCCGAGCCCGTGCAGCATCTTGACCCGCTTCCAGGAGGCCGACCGCGCCGCGGCCGCGTCCTGCCCGGCGTCGATCTCGGCGCTCTCCATCTCCTGGAGCTCGCGGGTCAGCGACTCGCGCAGGCCTGCGGCCTTCATGTTGCCGAGCGCGGCGGTGAAGGCCTGCTCGGCGATCCGAACCTGATCACAAATCTGACGCACGCTCATCAGTACCGATCCCTCCAGCCCGGCGTGAACACTGCATTCCCGCAGTGAACAGGTAGCTATCACGCGAGCCGGCGGCGGGAGATGTACGTCTTTGGTGCAGCGGCCGTCACCGCATGGGGAGCAGGCCGGGGCGCCGCATCGTCCGCGGCGGACGCGCCCAGCGCCGCTTGCGCCCGAAGGTGCGGCGCGGATCGGCGAGGCGCGCGTCCATCTCCATCTTGCGACCCAACCGCGGCTGGACGCTGGCGCCGATCGCCACCAGCGCGGCCGAACCGATCAGCGCGACGAGTACCGCACCCCAGAACACGCTCTCGAACATCAGGCACTCCCGGTCTGGAGCCCCGCCGCGGACCGTTCCGGACTGCGGACGATTGCTGATGAAGCTAGACCATTCCCGCGAATGTAATCAACGCCCTGTATCGCCCCGTATTCAACTGTCGACAACTGATTGCGCCCACCCGCGACGCCCGCGCGCGTGGCGGGCGTCCCGTCCTTGCGCGGGATCAATGCGCGCGCCGCCCCGGTCTCCCACGATCCCCGCGCCCAACCGGAGCCCGGACCATGCGCCTCTATCGCGTCACCTTCTACAAGACCGTCGCGGACGATACCGGCCACGAGCACCGGGTGCGGCAGCGCGCGATCCTGGTCCGGGCGCCATCGGAGGTGTCGGCCGTCTGGCAGGCCAAGGCGCTGCTCTGCGCGGGGGCCCGGGTGGTCGACTGGCGCCTGCGCGCCGACAGCTGCGAGGTCGCCGCCCTGCCGGCCGCCGCGTAGGTCGACCGGACCTGCCGGCGCCGGGACCGGCCCGGATCCGCGCCGGCCATCGACGTCTCACCCGAGCCCGTCCCTCTCGCTTCCGGGACGTGCGGGTGAATCCGAGACGACGGGGTGCGGCCTCCGCGCTCGGCCTCGTGACCGGGACCGCGCCCCGGCCGCAACGTCAGCGGGTGCGGCACCGCACGCCGCGGGACCGGGCCCGTCCCGCTGCGGCCCCATTCCGCTGCGACACGGCCCCGGTCGGCGAGGCGATCGCCAGCGCCCGCTCCCTCTGCCTCGCGGTGGCGGCGACGATCCCGACGCCGGCCCCCCGCTCCCCGCCGAGCCCGCCTCGGCGGGCCGGGCCGATCGGGGCGGATTTTACCAAGCGTTCATCCTCCGGGTGTCCGATCCGGAGGGTCACAGGCGGGAAAGCGGAAGCGATGCCGAGCGAGACGAACCGAGCGATTCAGGATGCCCCGGCGCAGGAGCCGATCCTGGAACTGTGGCGCATCCTCGCCCTGGCGCTCATCGTCGCGGCCGGCATGCTGTTCGTCCATCTGGTCGTGCCCGCCGAGGCCGACGCGGCCCCGGTCGCCACGGCGCAGATCGCGGGCGCCCAGATCCTGCGGTGACGGGCACGGCCTGAAAGGCGACCCCGACGCGGCGCCCGAGCCGCCCCCGGCCGCCCCGCCTACTCGCCGCGCGCCGCGCCGAGCCCGGCCTGATCCAGCGCACTCGCGGCCGCCCTCAGCTCGCGCCGGGCTTCGGCGATCGCCGTCGCCTTCTCGTCGCCCTGCGCGTTCAGGGCCTCCAGGAAGGCGGTCCAGTCCGCGCGGGCACTGCTCGGGATCTGGCCGTCGAGCTTCTGGCGCAGCAGGGCGACGCGGCCCTCGGGCGTCGCGACCGTCGGGGCCGCGACGTCGGCGTCGTACACGCCGACCGCGCAGGTCTGGTCCCCGGCCCGGGTGTAGTAGGTGGTCTTGGGCTCCTCGACGGTGCTGCCCGGCTTGGGGAACAGGTAGCGGATCACCGAGATCTGGCCGGGCCTGGCCGTGTCCAGCATCGTGCGGATGAAGTGGTGGCCGGTCCGGTCGTGCAGGTCGCGGACGTCGTGCCCCTTCAAGATCGGGTTCGGGTGGGCGGTCATGACGCCGTCCGCATCGATACAGAACACGTAGGTGTCGGTGGTGCGGAACCCGCGCGTGCCGTCGGTGAAGTCCTGGAGCGCCCGGGTCCGGTCGGCTTTCAGGGCCCGATCGACGCGGCCGAGCATCCAGGAGGCGAAGCCATTCGGGCTCGGATCGTCGCAGGATACCGGAGCCTCACCGTCACCGCAGGCCCGGGCCGGCGCGACCGGTCCCAGTCCGAGCAGCGCGAGGATCGCCAGTCTCGAAGCCCTGGACGCCATCGGCCTCTCCCGCTTTCAACATGACGTGTCGAACCGGTGGAATGAGAGACCTGTCAGCCTGAACCGGTCATCACCCGAACAAGGGATGACAGGGCGAGAGACGCCGCACTGCCTCACTGCATCGGCAGCGGCACCGCCTCCACGGCGACGTCGCCGATGCCCCGGGCGGCGAGGGCCGCGCGCAGGGCGTCGGTCAGGCAGGTGCCGGCCGTGAAGGCGCCGAGCGCCGAGCCGTGCCGGTCCGCCTCGCGGGGGAGGGGGCCGATCAGCTGCACGACGCGCCGGGCGATGGCGGGCGCCGGGTCGATCCAGGTCACCGGCCAGGGCGCGACCGCCTGGAGGCGCGGCAGCAGCAGCGGATAGTGGGTGCAGGCGAGGCAGACCACGTCGGTGCGCCGCCCGTCCGCCTCGGTGACGAAGCAGGGGGCGATCTCGGCGGCGAGGGTGGCGTCGTCCACCGGCGCGCCCGCGAGCTCGGTCTCCGCGAAGCCGGCGAGGTTCTGCGAGCCGACCAGCGTCACCGCGCAGGAGCCCGCGTAGGTCGCGATCAGGTCGTGGGTGTAGGAGCGCGCCACCGTGCCGGGCGTCGCCAGCAGGGTCACGAGCCGCGAGCGCGTCGCCTCGGCGGCGGGCTTGATCGGTGGGACCACCCCCACGAAGGGCGTCGTGAAGCGCTGGCGCAGCGCCGGGAGCACCAGCGTCGAGGCGGTGTTGCAGGCGATGACCACGAGGTCGGGCCGGTGGGTCGCGACCAGCCGCTCCATCACGGTGAGGACGCGGGCGACGAGGGTCGCCTCCGAGAGCCGGCCGTACGGGAAGGCGGCGTCGTCGCCGACATAGACGTAGCGGGCATCCGGGCGGGCGCGCCGCACAGCGTCGAGGACGGTCAGGCCGCCGAGGCCGGAATCGAACACCAGGATGGTCGGCTCTGCGGCGCAGCGCAGAGCGGCGGCGGACAGGCTGGCCCCGGCCATCAGATCGATCCGCATGAGAACCCCGGACTCCTCGAAGAGCGTCCCAAAATCTCGGCAGCGAGGGTTAAGGCGGTGTCACTGCGGCGAGAGAAAGACCCGTGATCCCCAACCCGTTCCGTTAACCGGCGCGCCGACGCGGCGAAGAGGCCCGGTGGGCCGAGCGGCGACCGCGCGCCGACCAGGCGCACGCGAAGCCGCCGCGTCCGCTCTTGCAGAGGTTGTCGGAACACGGCCGGAACATATCTTCTGCGCGCCGGCCGGGGTCGAGAAGACGGTTCTCGGTCAGGCCCGAAAAAAGGGATCATCGTCATGGCAGCGACAGCCGCACTGCGCCCGGACGAGAGACGCGACCCCGCGACACCGGCCTTCCCGCCGCCGCACGTCACGGCCCGGCCGATCGACCGGGCCGCCTGGATCGCCGCCTACCGGCAGGTCCGGAGCGAGACCGAGCGCCGCGCCGCGCCGCTCTCGCCGGAAGACCAGCAGGTCCAGTCGATGGCCGATGCCAGCCCGACCAAGTGGCACCGGGCGCACGTCACGTGGTTCTTCGAGCAGTTCCTGCTACGGGAGCACCTGCCGGGCTACGCGATCTACGACGCGCGGCTGCACTACCTGTTCAACTCGTACTACGTGGCGGCCGGTCCCCGTCAGCCGCGCATCCAGCGCGGCATGATCACCCGCCCGACCATGGCGGAGGTCGCGGCCTACCGCGCCCATATCGACCGGGCGGTCGAGGCTCTGCTGGGCCAGGCCTCCGAGCGCGCGCTCGAGGCGGTGCTGCCGATCCTGGAAATCGGCCTCTACCACGAGCAGCAGCACCAGGAGCTCCTCCTCACCGACATCCTGCACGCCTTCGCGCAGAACCCGCTGAACCCGGCCTACGACCCGGACTGGCGCTTCCCGAAGGCGGCGGCGCAGGCCGGCCAGGTCACCCTCGACCGCGCGATCGCGTGGATCGGGCATGCGGGCGAGGGGTTCTCGTTCGACAACGAGTCGCCCCGGCACGAGACGCTGATCCCGGCCGGCCGCCTCGACCGGGCGCTGGTGACGAACCGCCAGTGGCTCGCCTTCATGGAGGATGGCGGCTACGCCAAGCCGGAGCTGTGGCTCTCGGACGGCTGGTATGCCGGACCGGCGGAGGGCTGGGAGGCCCCCGGCTACTGGCGCCGGGACGGGGAGGGGTGGGCGACCATGACGCTGGGCAGCGAGCGCCCGGTGGACCTCGACGCCCCCGTCACCCACGTCAGCTATTACGAGGCCGACGCCTACGCCCGCTGGGCCGGCCGCTTCCTGCCGACCGAGTTCGAGTGGGAGGTCGCGGCCCGCGACGGCGGCCTGCCGGACGCCTTCGGCCTCGTCTGGCAATGGACCCGCAGCGCCTACGTCCCCTACCCGGGGTACCGGCCGCTCCCGGGGGCTCTCGGCGAGTACAACGGCAAGTTCATGGCCAACCAGTTCGTGCTGCGGGGCTCGTCGGTGGCGACCCCCGAGGGCCATGCCCGGCTGCCGTACCGCAACTTCTTCTATCCGCACCAGCGCTGGCAGTTCACCGGCCTGCGCCTCGCCGACGCCGCCTGACGCGCCCCGGAGCCGCCCTTGACCATCAAGCCCACCTTCGCCGACGCGACGCCGGTCACGCTGGACGCGCCGCCGCTGAGCTTCCTCGACGACGTCCGCGCGGGCCTGTCCAAGCCCCAGAAGGCCCTGTCGCCGAAATACTTCTACGACGAGGCCGGGTCCGCGCTGTTCGAGGCGATCACCCGGCTCCCGGAATACTACCCGACCCGGACCGAGATCGGCATCCTCGACGCCTGCGGGCCCGAGATCGCCGCGCTGCTGCCGGCCCACGCGGCGCTGGTGGAGTTCGGCAGCGGCTCGACCGTGAAGCTGCGCCGACTCCTGCGCCACCTCGACACCCTCGCGGCCTACGTGCCGGTGGACGTCTCCGGCGAGTTCCTGCGCGGGCAGGCGGAGGTCCTGCGGGGCGATTTCCCGGACCTGCGGGTCGAGCCGGTCGTGGCCGACTTCACCCGCGACTTCGACCTGCCGGAGAGCCTGAACGGCCTGCCGCGCGCCGGGTTCTTCCCGGGCTCGACCATCGGCAACTTCGACCCGCACGAGGCCGAGGATCTGCTGCGCCGGTTCGGCCGGATCCTGGGGCCGGGCGCCCACATGATCGTCGGCGTCGACCTCGTGAAGGACGCGGCGGTGCTGGAGGCCGCCTACGACGACGCGCAGGGCGTCACCGCCGCCTTCAACCTCAACCTCCTGACCCGGATCAACCGGGAACTCGCCGGGCGCTTCGAGCCCGACGCCTTCGGCCACCGGGCGGTGTTCAACACCGACGCCTCGCGGATCGAGATGCATCTCGTCGCCCGCGACGCCCAGGCGGTGCGGGTCGGCGCCGACACCTTCGCGTTCGCGGCGGGCGAGACGATCCACACCGAGAGCAGCTACAAGTACACGCCGGCCACGTTCCGCGCGCTGACCGAGCGGGCGGGCTGGACGTGGCTGACGGTCTGGACCGACCCGGACCAGCTGTTCTCGGTCCACGCGCTCCGGCTGGACTGAGCGGGGCCGGGCGGGGCACGCGGATCCATGCGCTTCGGCCCGCGCTGGTTCCTGCTGGTGGCGCCCGCCCTGGGGGCCCTGGCGGGGCTCCTCTACGGGGTGATCTTCGGGATCGCCCCGCTGACCGGGACGGCGATCCGCGGCGCGATCATCGGCACGCCGATCCTGCTCTACGAGCGGCAGTTGCTGGCGCCGCGGCTGCGCGACCGCATCCGCGGCCTCGCGACGCCGCTGTTCCTGCTCGCCACCGTGGCGCTCTACATCGCGCTGATCGTGGTCGGGAACGCGGTCGCCAGCACGGTGCTGAACCAGCTGTTCCGCTTCATGTACAGCGAGCGGAACGCGATGCTGATGTCGCAGTCCGGCCTGCTCTACGCGCTCGGCATCTCGGCCCTGGTGGTGTTCGTGTTCCGGGTCCGCGACCTGATCGGCCCTGGCGTCTTCGCGAACCTGCTGATCGGGCGCTACCACCGGCCGATCAGCGAGGAGCGGATCTTCCTCTTCCTCGACGTGACCGGGTCGACGCGCTTCGCCGACCGCCACGGCGACCGGGCGGCGCAGGCCTATCTCGGGCAGGTCTTCAACGCCCTGGCGCTGCCGGTGGCGCGCGCCCGCGGCTCGATCGACGACTACGTCGGCGACCTCGCGCTGGTGACCTGGACGATGGAGCGGGGCCTGCGCGACGCCGCCTGCCTGCGCTGCGTCTTCGCGTTCCAGGAGCGGCTCGCCGCCGAGGCGGAGAGCTGGCGGGATCGCTTCGGGCAGGTGCCGCAGTTCCGCGCCGCGCTGCATTGCGGCCCGGTCGTGACCGCCGAGATCGGGCTGGAGCGGCACAAGATCGCGTATTTCGGCGACGTCGTGAACACGACGGCCCGGCTGGAGGCCCTGTCGAAGACCTTGGGCGTCGACGTCCTCGTCTCGGCCGACCTCCTCGCCCGGCTCGGCCCGCTGCCGGACGACCTCGTGGCGGAGGATCTCGGAGCCCACGCCCTGCGCGGCCGCGCCGAGCCCCTGGCGGTGGCGGCGATCCGGCGCCGGACCGCCGTCGCGGCACCCGCGCGACCGCTGCCGAGCCGCGCCGCGACCGCGTGAACCGCCGCGGCGACGAGCCCGTCAGGCGCCGAGCGCCTTCAGCACCGCCCGGGCGGCGCGCTCGCCGTCGAGGGTCGCCCCGCCCACCGTCATGGCGCCGCCGCCCGCCAGCGCCTCCCCGGCGAAGAACACGCGCCCGCCGACCGGCGCGCGCAGGCGGTCGCGGGCCTCCGCGTGGCCGGGGGCGGCGATCGAGTAGGAGCCCCGGGCGTGCGGGTCCGTCCACCAGCCGGCGAGGCGCCCGGCCTGGACGGCGCTGCGGGCGCCGCCGCCGAGGACCGCGACCAGGCGCTCGGTGGCGAGCGCCACCGCCTCCGCCTCACCGGCCCGGCACAGGTCGCGCGCGAGGTCGCCGCCGAGATTGGCCACCGCCAGGGACCTGCCGAAGGGCTGCATCTCGAAGTAGATCGTCGGGCCGCCCGTCGCCACCGAGACCGCGTCGCCGAGGTCGGCACCGTCGAGGCGCGCGGGGTCGAGGCGCAGGCCGATCTTGGTGTAGGCGCCCATCGACAGGCCGTCGAGCGCCGTCCGGGCGGCGTCCGGCAGGTCCGGCGCGAACGCCACGGCCCCGGCCTTCAGCACGCCGACCGGCACCGTGACGATGGCGGCGGCGGCCGCGATCGTGCCCCGCGCCGTCTCGACCCGGACCCCGCGGCCCGACCAGTCGATCGCCCGCACGGGGCAGCCGAGGCTGACCGGCAGGTCGGCGAAGTGCCGCGCCACGAGGTCGCCGTAGCCGTCGATCCAGAGGTCGGAGCCGGACCAGAGCCGGTCGTAGTCCACGGCCGAGACCCGCTCGGGATCCTCGCCGAGGGAGAGCCGGCTCAGGCCGGCCGCCGCCAGGGCGGCGTCGGGGCCGCCGGCCCCGGCCGCCTCCGCCAGGGACGGGTCGCCGCCCTTCGGGGCGAGCAGCGCGTCGAGGCCGGAGAAGCCGGCACGCCGCCGCGCCGCCTCGGCGACGGTGGCGGGACGGCCGTCGACGACGAGCCGGCGCGCCCAGCCGTCCTCGCGGGCGACGTGCGCCCCGGCCGCCCGGGCGATGGGCGCCCAGGGATTGCGTTCGGCCCAGTGGATGTACTCGGCGCCGGCGTCGAACCGGCACGCGTCGCCGAGCGCCCGGTCGGTGAAGGCGCGGCCGCCGATCCGGTCCCGGGCCTCGACGAGGGTGAAACTCTGCCCTGCCGCCCGCAGGAGGGCGGCGGCCGCGAGCCCCGCGGCCCCGGCGCCGACGACGACCACGGATCCGCCGCCGGCGCGGGCCCGGAGGGCCGGCATCGCCAGGAGGGGGGCGGCGAGCAGCGATCGACGGGTCGGTGTCATGGGCGCGCCCGCTCGGAACCGTCCGGAGGCGTCGCCTCCCCCGCGCCGGGACCCGCGGCGGCGCGCTAGCCGCGCGCGCCCTGGGGACCCGAACGCTTCTCCATCATGGCCTTGACCTGCATCAGCTGGTCCCAGACCTGGCCCGGCGAGGTGCCGAAGAAGTCGAAGCCGGCGGCGATGCCCCAGTAGATGCCGAAGCAGATGAACGGCACGAGCACCCAGGCCAGCACCTCCTCGCCGCGGCGGCGCCGCTGGCGACGCCGGCGCCGCTCCTCGCGCCGGGTGAGCTTCTTGGGGGGCGCCGGCTGCGCGACGGGGGACAGAGGTCCCTCGTGCAGGTTGTCAGTCATCGGGCGCCTCCTCGCCGCGGCGCATGCGCGTCGCGGCGGTCATAGACCGGCGGCCCCCGAGTCCGGAAGGCCGCCAGCCGGCCTGCACACCATTAGGCGCGCACGAGTGGCACCTTCGGCACGGTCCGGACGCCGCCGCCCGAGCTGCCGCCGCCGCCCTTGTTGTCCTTCGGCGTCTTCTTCCGGGCCGCGGTGCGGGGCTTGGCGCGCTTGTGGCGCTTGGCGGCGTTGGTCACGTCCTTCTCGGGCTTGGGCGTCACGGGACCCGCCGGGAAGTCGAAGCCCAGGCTGTCCTTGGCGCCGGCCTTGGCCTCGCCGTCCTCCGGCTTGCGGACGACCACGCGGACCGCGCCGCCGTCCTTGAGCTTGCCGAACAGGACCTCGTCGGCGAGCGGCGTCTTGATGGTCGACTGGATCAGCCGGGCCATCGGGCGCGCGCCCATCGCGTCGTCGTAGCCGTGCTCCACCAGCCAGTCCCGGGCCTCGTCGGAGAGCTCGATCGTGACGTTGCGGTCGGCGAGCTGCGCCTCGAGCTGGAGGACGAACTTGTCCACCACCTTCGCCACCACGTCCTTCGGCAGGTGGCCGAACGAGATGATCGCGTCGAGCCGGTTGCGGAATTCCGGCGCGAACAGCCGGTTGATCGCCTCGACGTCGTCGCCGGAGCGCTTCGACTGGGTGAAGCCGTAGGCCGCCTTGGCCAGGTCCGAGGCGCCCGCGTTCGACGTCATGATGATGATGACGTTGCGGAAATCGACCTGCTTGCCGTTGTGGTCGGTCAGCTTCCCGTGATCCATCACCTGCAGCAGGATGTTGAACAGGTCCGGATGCGCCTTCTCGATCTCGTCGAGGAGGAGCACGCAGTGCGGGTGCTGGTCGATCCCGTCGGTGAGCAGGCCGCCCTGGTCGAAGCCCACGTAGCCGGGGGGCGCGCCGATCAGGCGGCTCACCGTGTGGCGCTCCATGTACTCCGACATGTCGAAGCGCAGCATCTCGACGCCGAGCGAGGCGGCGAGCTGCTTGGCGGCCTCGGTCTTGCCGACGCCGGTCGGGCCCGCGAACAGGTACGAGCCGATCGGCTTGTCCGGGTCGCGCAGGCCGGCCCGGGCCAGCTTGATCGCCGAGGTTAGGGCCTCGATGGCGTTCGGCTGTCCGTAGACCACGCGCTTCAGGTTCTCGGTCAGGTGCTGGAGCACCACCGCGTCGTCCTTGGAGACCGTCTTCGGCGGGATCCGGGCCATCGTGGCGATGGTCGCCTCTATCTCCTTGATGCCGATGGTGCGCTTGCGGCGCGCCTCCGGCACCAGCATCTGCGAGGCGCCGGTCTCGTCGATCACGTCGATCGCCTTGTCGGGCAGCTTGCGGTCGTTGATGTAGCGGGCCGACAGCTCCACCGCGGCCTTCACGGCCTCGGTCGTGTACTTGAGCTTGTGGAACTCCTCGAAGTACGGCCGCAGGCCCTTCACGATCTCGATCGTGTCGGGGATCGACGGCTCGTTGACGTCGATCTTCTGGAAGCGCCGCACCAGGGCGCGGTCCTTCTCGAAGTACTGGCGGTACTCCTTGTAGGTGGTCGAGCCGATGCAGCGCAGCGTGCCGGAGGCGAGCGCCGGCTTGAGCAGGTTCGACGCGTCCATGGCCCCGCCCGAGGTCGCGCCGGCGCCGATCACCGTGTGGATCTCGTCGATGAACATGATCGCGTTCGGGTGCGCCTCGATCTCCTTCATGACCTGCTTGAGGCGCTCCTCGAAGTCGCCCCGGTAGCGGGTGCCGGCGAGCAGCGTGCCCATGTCGAGGGAGAAGACGGTCGCGTCGGCGAGCACCTCCGGCACCTCGTGCTGGATGATCTTGCGCGCCAGACCTTCGGCGATCGCGGTCTTGCCGACGCCGGGATCGCCGACCAGCAGCGGGTTGTTCTTCTGCCGGCGGCAGAGGACCTGGATCGTCCGCTGGACCTCGCTCTCGCGGCCGATCAGCGGGTCGATCTTGCCGTCGCGGGCCTTCTTGTTGAGGTTGACGCAGTAGGCGTCGAGCGCGTCGCCCTTCTTCTTGGCGCCGCGGGGATCGCCCTCGTCGCTCGGACGCTCGGACGCGCCCTCCTCGTCGGCGCCGCGCACGGGCTTCGCCTCGGAGGCGCCGGGCCGCTTGGCGATGCCGTGGCTGATGTAGTTGACCGCGTCGTAGCGGGTCATGTCCTGCTCCTGCAGGAAGTAGGCGGCGTGGCTCTCGCGCTCGGCGAAGATCGCCACCAGCACGTTGGCGCCGGTCACCTCCTCGCGGCCCGACGACTGGACGTGGATCACGGCGCGCTGGATCACGCGCTGGAACCCGGCCGTGGGCTTGGCGTCCTGCCGGCCATCGCCGGTGAGGTTGGAGAGCTCGGTGTCGACGTAGTCGACCAAGCTGCGCTTGAGCGTGTCGATCTCGACGTTGCAGGCGCGCATGACCGCGGCCGCATCTTGGTCATCCACCAGGGCGAGCAGGAGATGCTCCAGCGTCGCGTATTCGTGCCGGCGCTCCCCGGCGAGCGCCAGGGCGCGGTGGAGGGCTTGTTCTAGGCTGCGTGAGAAGCTTGGCAAAGCTGGCCTCTGTCCTTCGTGCCTACCGCGAGCGGCGCCTATTTCTTTTCCATAACGCACTGGAGAGGATGTTGGTGTTTGCGTGCGAAGTCCATGACCTGCGTCACCTTGGTCTCCGCCACCTCGTAGGTGAAGACCCCGCACTCGCCGACCCCGTTCTGATGCACGTGCATCATGATCTGGTAGGCGTCCTCGTGGCTCTTGTTGAAGAACCGCTCGACCACCAGGACCACGAACTCCATCGGCGTATAGTCGTCGTTCAGAAGGAGTACCCGGTACAGACTCGGCCGCTTGGTCCGCGGCTTCGTGCGCGTGATGATCGCGGTGTTGGACCGGTCGTCGCCCCCGGGCGTGCGCGAACCGGATGCCGTGACCGCGATACGCGCCGGCCGGTGCTCCCTGGTCGAACTCGCGGTGCCCTGCATGGGGACCTGTCTCATGTGCGTCGAACCGATCCCTTGCTCGGAGCGGGCGCCGCCGGCCCTCACGGCCGATCCTGATCCTGGCCTGCCGGGAGCAGCGCTCAGCTCCACGCCGTTTAATCTACAGACGGTGAGCCGACTTCGCCAGACGCCTGTGCGCACTTGTCCGCCCTGCACCGCGTGTCCCCGGCGCATGATGGCCGACCCGCTAGCGCGCCGGGCCGGGACGGGCCGCGGCCGGTGCCAGCGCCTTCGGCCGCAGGAACGCGCCGGTCAGGCCCAGCATCGCGTCGCCGGCGGCGGCCGAGCGAGCCGCGGCGCGCTCCCCGGCCCGCTGCAGGTACGCGGCCTGCACCGCCAGGATCTCGGTCGGGCTGCGCGCCACCGCCAGCGCCCCCCAGGTCGCCCCGAGGTCGTCGAGGGCCTTCTTGACCGAGTCGAGATACTCGATGCCGAGGGTCTGGGCCGCGCGGCTCGCGATCCCGAACCGCCGCAGGGGCGTCCCGAAGCCGGAGGCGACCGGGCTCAGGGGGAGGGCAGGGGGTTTCTGCATCGCCGATCTCCGGTCCGCCGCCGAGCCGGCCCGCCATCCGCGACCGACAGTTTCGGATCGCCGGGAGAGTGTGCGGCACGACAGCCAGCGTCAAGCTCGGGCCTGTAAGAGCGGCCGGCCGCAACCGGCACGGCATGGCCGACCGGCAACAGCGGGTCGGGAACGGCCGGTAAGCGGATGCCGGACCGGCACGATCCGGCACTCGCCGCGATCGCATTAACGGGCCTGTAACTGCACTTGCCTAACTCTCCACTGATGCAGCGGGGCCACGTGATCGGCGGAAGGCTCTGCAGGGGATACGACCGGCCAGATCCGGTCTCGCGAGGCAATCAGGCGTGATGCGTAGCGTAGTAGGCCGCTCCCGGACGATTCCAGCGCTCCCGGCCGCGATCCTGGCCGCCGCCGTCCTGACGGCCATGGCCTCACCGGCCGACGCCCGGCGCGGTCGGCACCACCACGCCCGCGCCGGCGGCGGCTACAACCCGCCCTACGCGGCGATGGTCGTGGACGTGAAGAGCGGCAAGACCTTGCACGCGGTGAACGAGGACGCCCTGCGGCACCCGGCCTCGATCACCAAGGTGATGACGCTCTACATGCTGTTCGAGCAGATGGAGCGGGGCAAGTTCGCCCTCGATTCCGACCTGACCATCTCGGCCCACGCCGCCGCCCAGGCGCCGTCCAAGCTCGGCCTGCGCCCCGGCCAGACCATCTCGGTCGAGGACGCCATCAAGGCGATCGTGACGAAGTCGGCGAACGACGTGGCCTGCGCCATCGGCGAGAACATCGCTGGCTCCGAGGAGCGCTTCGCCCAGATGATGACCGCGAAGGCCCACGCCCTCGGCATGAGCCGCACGCACTACGCCAACGCCTCGGGCCTGCCCGATCCGGACCAGCTGACCACCGCGCGTGACCTGACCGTGCTGGCCCGGGCGATCCAGGACCGGTTCCCGCACTACTACCGCTACTTCCAGACCCGGTCCTTCGCGTTCCGCGGCCGGGTGATCGGCAACCACAACCGCCTCCTGGGCAACGTCCAGGGCGTCGACGGGATCAAGACCGGCTACACGCGGGATTCCGGCTTCAACCTGATGACCGCGGCGAAGTCCGAGGGGCGCCAGATCGTGGCGATCGTGCTGGGCGGCAAGTCCGGCGCGAGCCGCGACCGGATCATGGCCGACCTCGTCCGCGCCAGCCTGCCGCGCGCCTATGCCGGCGCCCGGATCTCGGCGCCGGTCACCGAGGTCGCCGAGCGCGCCCGCCCGGCGGTCGTCGCCGACGCGGTCTCGCGGACCCGCACGCAGGTCGCCTCGGCGGACGACGAGGACGTCGAGACAACCGGCACCACCGGCGAGCCCCTCGACCTGTCCCCCGCCAAGACGACGACGCCGGGCGGCACCTGGAAGCCCGGCCCGCAGGGGATCCCGAAGGCGGCCCAGGCCTATGCCGGCGGCGGCAACGCCCAGCCGCCCTTCCCGGGCGCGTCCAAGTCCACGGCCCGGGTGGCCTCCCTCGAGCGCGACGAGCCGCCGAAGGCGGTCTCCGGCGCCCGCGTCGTCCCGACCGCCTGGGTGATCCAGCTCGGCGCCATGGACGACGAGTCCAAGGCCCGGACGATGCTCTCGGAAGCGCGCGCCAAGGTCGGCGGCAGCCTGTCGAAGGCCGCGCCCTACACGGTCAAGGTCGAGCACGGCGGCACCACGCTGTTCCGCGCCCGCTTCTCGGGCTTCTCCGAGCAGGATTCCGCCCAGGAGGCCTGCTCGGCCCTGAAGCGAAGCGGCTTCAGCTGCTTCGCCACCCGGAGCTGAGACCCGCGAGACCCGCCGGCGCGCCCGCGCGCCGCGTTTCGCGAGCCACCGGCGCGCCCGCGCGCCGGTTACGGAACGGCCGCGACCGAGTTCGTCCGCGGCCGACGATCGGTAACTCTCTGACAACGCGCGTGGAGTTCAGCGATGTCGGTTCAGAAGCCTGTCCCGGGCCGCGTTGACGCGCGCCGCGCCCTCGGCGCTGCCCCCCTGGTCGGGGTGGGCGCGCTTCATGAGAGACCGGTGGGCCGACCGGATCTCCTCAGCGGTCGCCCCGCGCTGAAGCCCCAGGATCTCGTACGCCTGCTCCTGCGTCATCGCCCCTGGATGCGGCGGACGGCGCGGCCGCGGGTCGCGATCGCCCTCAGCGTCTACACGCCATCCGGGCGACCGGCGGTCGAGATACGGCTCTAGCAGGGCGGCGCCGGCGGCGTCGCGGATCCGGCAGAGCCGCAGCAGCTCGACCACGGCCCCGGTGGGCATGCTGTCGAGCCACGCGCCGGCGCCCGGCCCCGCGATGACGCGGCCCGTGCGCAGGCTGCCGTCCGGGCGCACGAGGGCGTCGATCAGGACCGTGCGGAAGCGGCGGTCCTCCGGGTCGCGCGGGCGCTCGCCGGATCCCGGCCGGATCAGCCGGCGCAGCCGCGCGGTCATGGCGGCCTGGCCCTCGATCATCCAGACGCCGCTCAGCCCGAGCAGTGCCGCGAGGACGAAGTTCCCGCGCAGGAGCAGGAACCCGGCCGCGAGCAGCGCGAAGGCGCCGAAGGTCGGCAGACGCGCCCGCCCGAGGGCGGCACCGAGGCCAGCCCGGAGACCGCCGCGGAGCCTCCGGCCGAGGCCGCCCGAGTTCTTCGACAGCCACCACAGGGTCAGGCAGGCGAGCAGGCCGGCGAACAGCACCATCGCTCAGCGCCGCACGCCGTAGAGGGCGGACGCGCTCCCGCCGATCTGGATGCTCGTCCCGTCCCCGAGATCGAAGTGGCCCGGCCGGCGCGGCGTCGGCGGGCGCACGCTCGCGTCGCAGCCGGGCTGCGGCGGGAGACGCACGCCCTCGGGCAGGTTCTCCGGGCAGAGGCGCGCGCGCGTCGGCGCCTCGCCGGCCCGCGCGGCGGCGGCGAGGAGGATCAGGGTCAGGAGGAGGGCCGCGCGCGTCATCGCCGGTTCTCCGCGACCTCGGCGGTGGTGACGCGGACCTGCCGGATCCGGCCGTCGCGCTCCACCTTGAGGGTCACGCCGGCGCCGAGGCCGGCCTCCTCGATGGCCGCGGTCAGGTCCGCGAGGCGGTGGACCGGGCGATCGTTGGCCTCGACGATCACGTCGCCGAGGTCGCCGGTCTGCGGGTCGACGCCGCGCAGACCGGCCTGCGCGGCCGGGGAGCCGGGCAGCACCCGCACGATGACCACGCCGTCGATGCCGAGCCGCGCGGTGGCCGCCTCCTGGGCGGCGATGATGCCGATGCCGGGATTGCGCACGCGGCCGGCCTTGATCAGCTCCGGCACGATCCGGTTCACCACGTCGACGGGGATCGCGAAGCCGATGCCGGCGCTGGCGCCGGACGGTGACACGATGGCGGTGTTGACGCCGATCAGCCGGCCGGCGGAATCGAGGAGCGGGCCGCCGGAATTGCCCGGGTTGATCGCCGCGTCCGTCTGGATGACGCCGGACACTTCGCGGCCCTCGCTCGTCGGCATGCGGCGGCGCACGGCGCTGATGACCCCGGTGGTCAGCGTGTGGTCGAGGCCGAACGGGTTGCCGATGGCGAAGGCCGACTGCCCGACCTTGAGATCGGCCGAGGTGCCGATCGCCAGCGGCGGCGGCATGGTCCGCACCCGCCCCAATTGCAGGACCGCGAGGTCGTAGGACGGCGCCATCCCGACGAGGGTGGCGGGCACGACCTCGCCGTCGCTCATCCGGACCGAGACCGAGCCGCCGCTCCGCGCGGCGTTCTGCACGACGTGGGTGTTGGTGACGATGTGACCGGCGCCGTCCCACACGAAGCCGGTGCCGGTCTGCGTCCCGCCCTGCTCGCCGCCCTGGTCGTCGAGGTCGAGCAGGTCGCGGTTCTGCGCGGCGCCCTGCGCGAAAACGTGAACGACGGACGGGCTCGCGCGCTCGAACAGCGCGACCGTCGAGGACTCGGCCGGCGCCAGATCGCCGCGGGCCGTGATCGCCCGGGGCGTGTCGGCCGCGTAGAGCAGCGGCTGCAGGTAGGGCTGGGCGACGTAGAGCGCCAGCAGGACCAGGACCGCGGCGAGGACGATGCGCACGGTACGATCCGGCACGGGTGACTCCGAGAGAAGCGTAGGCAGGCCCCGACAGGCCGAGCCTTAAGTGCGCGTTCAGGATCGGGGCGTCAACACAGAGAGGCGCCGCCGCCGACAGGCCCCTGACGTGTTCTGGCGCACGTCGGCGACCGGCGCAGACTGGCTAACGGAATGGTCATCATTCAGGAGCCACAATTCTCGCAAGTCCAGGGCAGCTCAGTCGCGCTCAATACGGACATGGAACACCGAACCGCGCCCGAACTCGTGCCTCGGCACCGGATGCTGGTTTCGAGAACCGCCCGAATTGATCGCAAAGCTGCCGCAGAGATGCTTGCATTGACGCCCAGACCATCGATCGCCGCAGCCCCTCGGCAGAGCCCGGCGGCGGCGATCTGAACGGTCCAAAACGGTTCGGAAGGACGAGTACCCATGGAAACCGAAGCTCTGGAACGGCCCGCGGATCTGACGATCTGGCGCACCGCCCCGGCGACCGCCCCGCTGGCGCAGCCCGAGCGCTACCGGACCCTGCGGGAGGCGATCGCCGCCGCGGCCGGCGCCCTGGCCGACCCGGCCAAGCAGCCCTGGATCATCACCGAAGAGGGCGAGATCCTCTCGCCGAACTGGATCCGCACCTACCTGAACTGACGATCGATCTCCCGGAGAACGGGGATACCGGGGACGGCGGCGCGAAGCCCCGCCCCGGTGCCCCGCGGGCTCACTCCGCGGCGTCCGACTGGCGGAAGCCCTCGATCCCGACCTGATCGGGGTTGATCGCGTGCAGCGCCCGCCGGGCCGCCTCGAGCGGGTGCTCGGCCTCGATCCGGACCGAGGTCAGATCCGGGCTCTTGTAGACCGTCACGATCGTGTCCATCACCTCGGTCAGCGTCGTGCGCTTGTCCTCGGGGGCGGCGATCAGCAGCTGCAGCCCCCAGGCGCGGTAGAGATCGACCAGCGCCTGGCTATTGCGCACGTCGAGCTTCGAGAACGCCTCGTCGAGCAGGCACAGGCCCAGCCCCG
The DNA here is from genome assembly GCF_021398735.1 of Methylobacterium oryzae. NCBI lineage: Bacteria > Pseudomonadati > Pseudomonadota > Alphaproteobacteria > Hyphomicrobiales > Methylobacteriaceae > Methylobacterium > Methylobacterium oryzae. The sequence continues at coordinate 4,123,975 of NZ_CP090349.1, read as the reverse complement.
GATTCTCGTCGCCCGGCCGGTCGCCCGGGTAGTAGGCGCTGGCGAGCGACGCGGCGATCGCCACGTAGAACGGCGCCTGCGCCTCGCCGCCGGAGCCGCGCAGCGCCCGGGCCGACATCGTGGTGCGGTTGCCCGCCCGGTCGCGCATGCCGATCTCGTAGACGAAGTAGTTGCGGTAATCGGCGAGCCGCGCCGCGTCGTCCGCGCCGGCGATCAGCGCGGTGATCTCCTCGAGCGCGGCCGCCATCGGCCCCTCCGCCTCGCCGGCGAGCAGCGCCTGCGCGGCCTCGGGCGAGCGAGCGGTCTCGGTGGCCAGCGCGTGGACGGCAGCGTAGCGGCGGTCCACCGCCGCCTCGAACGCGTAGGTCTGGCCGGTGAAGCTGCGCGCCGAGAGCCGCTCGTTCAGGGCCGCGAGCCGGGCATGGACCCGCTCGAACCGGTCGGCGAGGCGCGTCAGCAGGTCCTCGGTCATGAGGCGGCGCATCTCGGACTCGGCCCGCTCGGCCTGCGCCCGGTAGCGGCGCAGCTCGTGCCCCTCGACCGCCTCGTATTCCCGGCGCACCCAGGCGAAGCCGTCGATCGCCGGGGCGTCGCCCGAGGCGAGGGGGTTCTCGACCCGCCAGGCGGCGCAGGCCTCCGCCAGCTCGCGCTCGGCGATGCGCCCGTGCGAGCGGGCGGCCTCAGCGGAATCCCGCGCGAGACCGCGCTCGGCGCTCACCCGCGCCCCGGCCGCCTTGGCGTCGAGGCCGGCGAGCGCCCGCCGCGCCTCGGCGACCGCGCCGAGGTCGAAGGGCTCGGCGCGGGCGAGGCGCACCCGCGCCGCGTCGCCCGCGCTCAGCTGGCGCAGGGCCGCGCGGCGGGCCGACAGGGCGGCGCGGACGGCCTCGCGCACCGGCCCCAGACGGGCGCGCAGGGCCGCCTCGTCGGCGAGCAGGCGGTCGAGCTTCGGCTCCAGCTCCTCCGACAATTCCCGCAGGTAGCCGACCCGCTCGGTGGTCAGCGCGGCGATCTCGGCGGCGAGCCCGGCCGTGTCGCGCTTCTCGATGCCTTCCCGCTCGGTCTGGAGCGTGCGCCGCCGCCCCTCCAGCCCGTCGAGCTCGGCCCGCAGGGCCTCCACCGCGTCGAGGCCCCGGGCGACGCGGGCCCGGATCGCGGCGGCCGTCCGGGCGGCCTCGCGCAGGACCGCGGCCTCGCCGCGCAGGCGCCGCGCCTCCGCGACGGCGATCTCGTGGGCGCGGCGGCTGTCGGCGGTCGGCCCGCGATGGCCGCGGGTCATCAGCAGGTCGACGCTGCGGGTGACGGTGTAGGCCATGCCGGCCGTGGTCCGGCCGCTGGGCGCCACGGCCCGGGACAGGCGCGCCAGTTCGGCATCGTCCCGGGCGAGGTCGTAGCCGCCGAGCCGCACGCCGAGGAACGCCTCGGCGTGGGGGTCGCTGGTCTCGATCACGGTGAGCGGACCGTCGTCGTAGCGGCGGGCGCGCTGCTTGGCGGTGTCGGTGGTCTTGACCAGGATGCAGCGGCTGTAGCGGTCGCGGCCGGATTGCAGCACGCCGAGCGCCTCGCTCAGCCGGTCCGGTGCGACCACCAGGGCCTCGCGGGCGCGCCCGAGCAGCCCTTCGAGGGCCGGCCCCCAGGTCGGGTCGACGATCTCGGCCAATTCGCAGATCGGCAGCGCGTCGATCCCGCGTCGCTCCAGCTCGCCGCGGAACGCCACCGTATCGGAGGACAGCCGCGCCGCCGGGCCGCCGCCGGTGCGCGGCGCCGTGCGCTCGGCCTCGCTCTCCTGCGCGCGGGCCTTGAGCGCCGCGTCCTCGGCGGCCCGCTCCAGGGCCTCGTCGAAGTCGGGCAGGCGCGCCAGCCCGTCGGCCAGCTCGGCCAGCGGGCCGTCGGGGCGCAGGATCTCCTCGGGCGAGGCGTCCCGGCGCAGGCCAGCCCGGGCGCAGGCCTCGGCGAGGCGGGCCGCCTGCGGGCAGCTCTGCCGCAGGATCGGGGTGACCGGCTGGAGCTTGGCCATCTGCCCGACGAGGGCGACGAGGTCGCCGATCCGGCCGATCAGCTCCTTGCGGTCGCGCTCCAGCATGGACAGGCCGAGCGTCGAGGCCGCGAGCCGGCCCTCGGCGGCGCCCGCGGCGGCCAGCGCCTTCTTCTCGGCGATCTCGCCGTCGATCTCGCGGACGTAGCCGCGGCTCGCCGCGACGCGCTCGCGGGCGATGCGCAGGGTGTCGGCGCCCTCGCGGAGGCGGCCCCGGACGGCGATGAGGTCGAGGCTGCGGCGGCGCAGATCGGCGCTGGCCGCCCGCAGCTCGTGCGTCGCGGCGGCGAGGACCGCCTCGCCCCAGGCCTCGTAGCGGTCGCGCAGGCGCCGCAGGCGCCCGAGCCGGGTCTCCAGCTCGGCGATGGTCTCCCGGAGGCGCCGCCAGTTGGCGATGGAGTGGCGCACGCGCTCGACGTCGAGGGGCTCCGGCTCGAGCACGAAGGCGCGCACGAAGGCGCTGGTGTCGAAGATCGGCTTGAACGCCACCGCGTTGGCGAAGCTGCGCAGGAAGTGGCGCGGCTCCGGCGCCGGCGCGCCCTCGCGCAGGGTCGCCAGCACGTCGGCCGTGAAGCGCTCGCCGGAGGTGCGGTACTCGGTGAAGCTCGACGCGCGGGCGCGCAGCTCCGCGGCGATCTCGCTCCAGGGCGCCGTGTAGGTGCCGCCGGGGGCGGTGCGGGCGTAGTCGGAGACCTCGAACCTGTGCCCGACCGCGATGAAGCGCGACAGCACGGTCTCCTTCGGCTCGGCGGCCCGGGCCGCCAGGGCGAGGCCGACCGAGACCACGCGGCCGGAATCGGGGTTCTCGAAGACCAGCACCAGCACGGTCTCGCAGGATTCCCGCGTCGGGCGGCCGCCCTCCGCCGGGTCGCTGATCCAGCCCAGGCAGTAGTCGCGCACGGTGCGGGCGCTGCGGCCGGAGGCCGAGGCGTTGAGGGCGAGGCGGCTGGCGTTGTTGCCGGCCAGCACCGTGCCGACCGCGTCGAAGATCGTCGACTTCCCGGCGCCGGTCGGCCCGACCAGCGCCGCGGCGCCGCGCAGGCGGATCTGCTCGCGGCGGATCAGGTACCAGTTCGAGATGGCGATGTCGGTGAGGACGTACACGGTGTCGGTGGGTCGGGTCGGTGGCGAGGAATGAGCGGCCCAGTTGGCCGGACTCGGCCGCGTATGCAAGCCGACACACGCGAACCCGTGAAGCCTGATCCTACCTCAGGTTATAACCCTGTTAGCACAAACTGTTCATGTCCTGCGGGTCTCGCCCGCACGACCGGAACCGACCGATGCGTCTCAGTCTCAAAGCAAAACTCAGCGGCCTCTTCGCCCTCCTGCTCCTGGCGGCGATCGTTCAGGGCGGCGTGACCCTCTACAAGATGCAGGCGGTCGACCAGCGGCTCGCGGAGCTGATCGACAACGCCGTGCCGTCGATCAACGAGGCCCAGGCGATCAACGCCCTCGTGATGCGCTCGCGACTGTGGCAGTTCCGCTACGTGACGGCGGATACCGACGCCGAGCGCGAGACCAGCCTGAAGAACGCCGACGAGATGATGCGGAACCGCCAGGCGAAGGCCGAGGCGTACCGCAGCCTGGTGGCGTCGAAGGAGGAGCAGGGGATCTACGACGACCTGCTCGCCAAGCTGGCGGTGCAGCAGGCCGACTGGACGCGTCTGCGCGCCTTCCCGGCCGACCAGCACGATCAGGCGCTCGCCTATTTCCGCGGGCCGATGAACGCCAACTACCTCGCGGCATCCAGCGCGACCCGCGCCCTCGCCGACCTGAACATCCGGAACGGCGAGGCGGCCGGACGCGCGGCCCGCGACAGCCAGGCCGACGCGGTCCGGACGACCGTCGTGAGCCTGCTCGTCAGCCTCGTCATCGCGCTCGGCGCCATGCTGTACGCCTTCACGGGCGTGTCGCGGCCGCTTTCCGGGATGACGCTGTCCATGCGGCGGCTCGCCGACGGCGACACCCAGGCCGAGATCCCCTACGCGGCGCGGCGGGACGAGATCGGCGCCATGTCGGCGACCGTCGCGGTGTTCCGGGAGAACCTGCTGCACGCCCGCGCCCTCGAGGCCGAGACCGCGCAGGCCCGTGCCGGCGCCGAGGCGCAGCGCCGGCAGGCGACGCGCGAACTCGCCGACCGGTTCGAATCCGCCATCGGCGGCATCGTCGGCTCGGTGACGTCGGCGGCGACGCAGCTCCAGTCCACGGCCCAGAGCCTCACCGCGACGGCGACGCAGACGGCCGGCCAGTCCACCAGCGCGGCGGCGGCGGCCGAGGAGGCCTCCTCCAACGTCACCACGGTCGCGGCGGCGGCCGAGGAGCTCGGCTCCTCGGTCAACGAGATCGGCCGCCAGGTCGGCTCCTCGGCGGACCTGGCGCAGGCCGCCGTCCGCGAGGCCGCCGCCACGGCCGACCTCGTCCAGGCCCTGAGCACCGGCGCGCGCCGGGTCGGCGAGGTGGTCGACCTCATCTCGGCGATCGCCAGCCAGACCAACCTGCTGGCGCTGAACGCCACGATCGAGGCGGCCCGGGCTGGCGTCGCCGGCCGCGGCTTCGCGGTCGTCGCCACCGAGGTGAAGGCGCTGGCCGACCAGACCGCCAAGGCGACGGCCGAGATCTCGGCCCAGATCGCGCAGATCCAGGGCTCGACCGGCCAGGCCGTCCAGGCCATCGACGGCATCGCCGGCCGCATCCGCGAGATCAGCGGCATGGCCAACTCCATCGCGGCGGCGGTGGAGGAGCAGGGCGCGGCCACGCAGGAGATCGTCCGCAACGTCGCCGAGGCCGCGACCGGGACCGAGTCGGTGACCGTCAATGTCAGCGGCGTCGCCGGCGCCGCCGAGGAGACCGGCGCGGCCGCCGCGCAGGTCCTGGCCTCGGCCTCCGAGATGGCCCGCCAGGCGGCCCATCTCGGCAGCGAGGTCGAGCACTTCCTGGCGACGGTCCGGGCGGCCTGAGCGCGGTCACGTGGGTTCGGCCGCACGTCGCGGTTGACGTATCTCACCCCGTCATCGCGAGCGCAGCGAAGTGACCCAGGGCAGCACGACGCCGGCAATCGTGGCGCCGGCTGGATTGCTTCGCTCCGCTCGCAAAGACGGCGCCGAACTGGTCGACCGAACGACGGAATCAGGCCTCGCCGGCCTCGGACCACGCCCGCAGGCGCTCCATCCAGGCGTCGGAGGCCAGCACCGTCAGCCCCGGCAGGAGCGACAGCGGCGTGACCCGCTCGACCCGGTCGCGCTCGCCGAGGCGCAGGCCGCCGCGCTTGGCGTAGAGGCGCAGGATGTCGGCGAGCCGGCCCTCCTCGGGGGGCTCGTTGCGCGCCACGGCGCGGATCTTCTCGACGATCTCGTCGGTGGTGCAGTCGACGATCCCGTCCGTTCCGGCCCGGTGGTCGCGCAGGCCCTCCTCGTAGAGGAGCCGGAGCGCCAGCAGCACCAGGGTCTCGTCCTTGCGCAGGCGCTCCGAGACGATGTCGTGGCGCGGGGCGTCGGCGGCCGGGCTCAGCGAGACCATCTGGTCGCGGTGCGACACGGTCAGCGCGTAGCCGAGGCAGGCGAAGTAGTCGGTGAAGAACGGCGCGTAGTGCCGGGCGAGCTCGTAGGAGCGGCCGATGCCCTGCGTCTCGGCGTAGATCACCTGCCCCTTCAGCAGCACCTGGAGGGCGCGGCACAGCTCCTCGGCGTCCGGCGCCCGGGCGCCGGGCGGCGGCGGCTCGTCGCCGTCGATGATCGCGCGGAAGCCCTCAAGCACGGGGACGGCGCTCCAGCAGGAAATCCGGGCAGTCCAGCCAGCCGTTGACCACGCGCTCGGGCAGCCGGGTCAGGGCGTAGCGCGCGCCGAGCTTGGCGTCGAACAGCACGTCGATCTCGCGCAGGCGCTGGAACACGATGAAGTCGTCGACGCCCGCGATGGCGATCTGCGACCCGCGCAGCCGCACCGCCTTGCCGAGCCGGGCCTCCACGAAGGCGCTCATGCTCTCGGGCGTCACGGTGGTGCGGCGCCGGAACTCCGCCTTGGCGGCCGCGAAGGCGTCGACCACGGGGTCGTCCTCGATGTCGGGCAGCGGCTCCATGTCGATGGCCGACTTGCGGGCGCGCGGCGCCTGGAGATGCGCGTGCCCGATCGGCGGCCGCAGCAGCGAGACGTCGCCCGGCACCTCGGGGGCGATCTCCGCTTCCCCGACGGCGCGCAGCATCGCGGCGACGCGCTCGACGCCGCTCGGGTCCGGGCGGTCCATCACGTGCAGCGCGGAGGCGATCCGGCGCTCCAGGCGCGCCACCACGGCGTCGACGGCGTCGAGGTGGTTGTCGAGGCCCTCGAAGACCGCGAGGATCTGGGCGAGATCCGCCCGGACGGCCCGCTGCGCCGTGTCGAGATCGGCGCTCCGCCCCTCGCGGATCAGGCCCTCGGCCAGGGCCCGGACCGTGAGGGCGTCGCGCAGCGCCCGGCCGGCCTCGCGCACCACGCTGGCGCGGAAGCGGAACGGGTTGAAGCGGGTGTGCAGCGTCCGGTAGTCGCTGATCAGGTGGCGCTCGACGAAATCCTCGAAGAACAGCCGGAAGGTCTTGGCGCGGTCGGGCTCGCGCAGGATGCGCTCCTCGACCTTGCGCATGCCGGCCGCGAGGCCGCGCACGTGGGACAGGAAGGCGGCCGCGCCCCGCGCGGCGTTGGACAGCGCCTCGGATCGGTTCGCCGGGTCCGACAGGGCGCTCTCGAGCCCGCCCAGCACCTCCAGGACGGCGCCCCCGTAGGAGCGGGTCTCGCCCCGTTCCAGCCGCGACAGCTCCTCCAGGAGGAGGCGGGCCTCGGGGTCGAACTCCGCGACCGGGACGTAGCGCTCGCGGCGCTCGATCAGCCAGCCGGTGTCGAGGAGGCGCCGGTAGAGCGCCGTGCGGCGCTCGGCCGGGTCGGCCGAGATCGGCTCGTCGCCGCTGACCTCGGGGTCGCTCCAGCCGGCGGCGAAGTCGCCGATCTCGGCCAGGAGCTCGGCCTTGCGCACCGGCTCGGCCCCGAGGACGCGCCGGTGCAGGTGCAGGAGCAGGGCCGCGTTGAAGCCGCGGCTCGGCGAGGCCAGCGGCTTGAACAGCTCGTCGGACAGCTGCGCGAACAGCATCGTGTCGAAATTCCTGCCGTCGCGCAGCCGTGCCGCTTACTTCGCGCCGAGGAGCTCGACGTCGAAGATCAGCGTGGCGTTCGGCGGGATCACGCCGCCGGCGCCGCGGGCGCCGTAGCCGAGCTGCGGCGGGATGATCAGGGTGCGCTTGCCGCCGGTCTTCATGGTGGCGACGCCCTCGTCCCAGCCCTTGATCACCTGGCCGGCGCCGAGGGGGAAGCTGAAGGGCTGGTTGCGGTCGCGGGACGAGTCGAACTTCTTGCCCTTCTTGCCGCCCTCGTCGAGCCAGCCGGTGTACTGGACGGTGACCGTCTGGCCGGCCTTCGGCTCGGGCCCGGTGCCGACGACCTCGTCCTGATACTTGAGGCCCGACGGGGTGGTCACGGTCTCGGCATTGGCGGCTGTGGTCATGGCGATCAACGCGGCTCCGAAGAGGGGGGACAGGCGAGGCATGGTTTCTCCCTGGAGCCGGCGCCGTGCGCGCCGGCCGTCGGGAGGCCTTCTATCGCCTCGGACCCGTCCAGGCCAGGGAGGCGGCCGGCGGCCCCCCCAAAGGGCGCCCCACGGCGCGTTTGGAGGCGCGCTTGGGGGCGCGCTCAGGCGGCCCGGACGCCGTCGAGGAAGCGGCCGACCTCTTCGGTCAGGTGCGCGGCCTGGGCCGACAGGGCGGCGGCGGCACCCAGAACCTCGCCCGCCGCCGCCTCGGTCGCGCCGGAGGCCGCGGCGACGCCGGCGACGTGGCCGGTGACCGCAGCCGCGCCCTGCGCCGCCTGGCCGACGTTGCGGACGATCTCGCGGGTCGCCGCGCCCTGCTGCTCCACCGCCGCCGCGATCGTCGTCGCCACGCCGTCGATGTCCCGGATCCGGGCCGTGATCGTCCCGATCGCCGCGACGGCCTGCCCGGTCGAGGCCTGCACCCGCCCGATCTGGCCCGCGATCTCTTCCGTGGCCCGGGCGGTCTGCTCGGCCAGCGCCTTCACCTCCGTGGCCACCACCGCGAAGCCGCGCCCGGCCGCGCCCGCGCGCGCCGCCTCGATCGTGGCGTTGAGCGCCAGCAGGTTGGTCTGGCCCGCGATGGTCGAGATCAGCCCGACCACGTCGCCGATCCGCGCCACGGCCTCGCTCAGGTCCCGGACCAGCGCGCCGGTCCGGTCGGCCTCCGCGACCGCCGCCCGCGCGAGGCCGGCCGAGCCGTCGACCTGCCGGCCGATCTCCTGCACGGAGGCGCCGAGTTCCTCGGCCGCCGCCGCCACGGTGCCGACGTTGCTGGCCGCCTCCTCGGCCGCGGCCGCGACGGTGGTCGACTGCCCCGCGGTCTCGGCCGCGGTCTCCGTCATGCCGCGGGCCGTGGCCTGCAGGCCGGCCGCCGCGGTCGAGACCTGCGCGACGATCCCGCCGACGGCGTCGGCGAAGCGGTCGGCGACCTGCCGCATCGCGAGGCCGCGCTGACGCGCCGCGTCCTGCCGGGCCGCCTCGGCCTCGGCCTCGAGCTGCCGAGTGCGGATCAGGTTGTCCTTGAACACCTGCACGGCGCGGGCCATGGCGCCGATCTCGTTGCGCCGCCGGAGGCCCGGGACGGCAACGGCGGAATCCCCGGCCGCGAGGGCCTCCATGGCCGCGGTGATCCGCCGGATCGGCCGGAGCACGCCGCGGAACAGGGCGAGCAGCCCGAGGGCGACGAGCAGCAGGGTCGCGACCAGGGCCGCCCCGTCGCGCCACAGGGTGCTCCGCGCCGCCCCCGACAGGGCCTCGGCCCGCGCAACCATCTCGTCGAGGCAGACGAAGGCGAGGTCGACGAGGGTCACCTGCTCGGGCGTGTCGAGCTTGCGCGCCTGGGCGAGCGTCAGGCCCGGCGGCGCGCCGCGAGCCAGGGCCTGCGCCACGGCGCGCCGGCGGGCGAGGGGGGCGCCCTCGAAATTGTTCTCCCGGGCTCGCCGGAACGCGGCCTGGACCGTCCCGGACGCCTCGGCCGCGGCCTCGATCGCCGCGTTCCAGGCCGCGTCGAGCCGTCCCCGCTCCTCGGCGGCCGCGACGGTCTCGTCCAGCGACCAGGACGCCCCGGCCGCCAGGGATGTCTGCACGCGCAGCGCGACGGCGCCGTTGGCCATGCGCGTCGCCCACGCCGCCCGCTTCAGGGCGAGGTCGCGCCGGAGGAGCCCGTCGGACAGCGGGATCGCGGCGTCCACGGCGTCGCTCGTGGCGATCAGGGCATCGAGCATGGCCTGGAGGGCGGCCCTGGCCTCCGCCGTCACCGCGCCGTCGCGACGCGCGCCCGGCACGTCCAGGGCGGCGTCGACCCGCGGCCGGAGGCGATCGAGGCGGCCGCTCGCCTCGTGCAGCCGGCCGAGGGTCGCCGCCACGGCGGGCATTTCCAGACCGTCGAGGAGCGGCCGGGCCGCGGCGAGCCCCGCGATGGCCCGCTGCCGGTCGGCGTAGAGCGACGCGCGGGTCTCGGCCTCGACGGGCTCGGCGGCGGCGAGGAACTGCAGCGTCGCGCCCCGCTCGAACCGGGTCACGTTCAGCGTCTGGAGGAGGGCGCGGCTCGCCCGCACCAGCGCGATGACCCGCTCGGCCTCGGCGGCGTGCTGCCGCGCCTCCCGCACGGTGCCCGTCGCGAAGCCGAGCATGATCGTGGCCATGACGACGAGGACGAGGCTCATGGTCGTCCGGATGGACAGGTCCCCTACGCGCATCGTGCCTCGGCTCCGGTCGCCCGTTCGATCGGGCATGCCGGAGCATAGCAAGTTTTTCCCCGCACAACCGTGACAACGAGAGCGGGCACAGGCACCCGCCTGCCTTCAACCGCTACCTTGCGCACTATCATGCCGTAATACGTCCCGATAATGACCGGACATCCGCGCGGATATTTTTGGTCACCACTTGATCAGACGCGGATAGGGTGCAAAAAAACTTCCATTTACCTGTGCGCAACGACACTCACGCTCGGAACAGCGCGCCGTCCGAGGGGTCCCGCGTCCCTCTCGGGGGGCGCCGCGTCAGCCGGCCAGAAGCGCGGCGAAATGGGCGACGAGCCGCCGGGCGACCTCGTCCTTGCCGAGGCGCGGCCAAGTCTCCACGGCGCCGTCCCGCCGGATCAGGTGCACCGTGTTGTCGAGGCCGCCCATGACGCCGCCCTCGGCCGACACGTCGTTGGCCACGATGAGGTCGCAGCCCTTCCGGGCGATCTTCGCCCGGGCGTGCTCGACCACCGTGTCGGTCTCGGCCGCGAACCCGACCACGAGGGGCGGGCGCCCGGCCGGCCGGCGCGCGATCGTGGCGAGGATATCGGGGTTCTCGACCAGCGGCATCGGCGCCGGCCCGGTTCCGTCCTTCTTGATCTTCTTGCTGCCCGCCTCCTGCTCCGGGCGCCAGTCGGCGACCGCGGCGGCGAAGACCGCGATGTCGGCCGGCAGCGCTTCCTCGACGGCGGCCAGCATCTGCCGGGCGGTCTCGACCCGCACGACGGCGACGCCCGGCGGGTCGGGCAGCGACACCGGCCCGGAGACCAGGGTCACGGCGGCGCCGGCCGCGGCGGCGGCGGCCGCGATGGCGTGGCCCTGGCGGCCCGAGGAGCGATTAGCGATGTAGCGGACGGGGTCGATCGGCTCGTGGGTGGGGCCCGAGGTCACGAGCACGCGCCGGCCGGCCAGGGGCCTGTCCCCGCTCGGGGCGCCGAGCATCCGCTCCAGCGCGTCGGCGATCTCGTTGGGCTCGGCCATCCGGCCGGGTCCGGATTCGGGCTCGGCCATCCGGCCGGCATTCGGCCCGACGATCCGGACGCCGTCGCCCTCCAAGACCGCGCGGTTCCGGCGGGTGGCGGGATGCGCCCACATCTGGACGTTCATGGCCGGCGCGATCAGGATCGGCAGGGTCGTGGCCAGCAGGACCGTGGTCGCGAGGTCGGCCGCGTGACCGCCGGCCATGCGGGCCATCAGGTTGGCGGTCGCGGGCGCCACCACCACGGCATCCGCCTGACGGGCGAGCTTGATGTGACCGATCTCGGCCTCGGAGGCGCGGTCGAACAGGTCGGTATGCGCCCGCTCACCGGCGAGCGCGGCCGCCGCCAGCGGCGTCACGAATTCCTGCGCCCCCGCGGTCAGGACCGGGCAGACGCTGGCGCCCCGCTCGCGCAGCCGCCGGATCAGGTCGAGGGCCTTGTAGGCCGCGATGCCGCCGCCGATGACGAGGAGGACGCGGCGATGGGCGAGGGTCTCGGTCATGCCGCCGACCCTCTGCGCGCCGGTGCGCGCGCGTCAAGCGGCCTCAGGCGGCGGCCGGGACGGCCGGCGCCTTCAGGCCGCCGAACCGGCGCTCGCGGCGACCGAACTCGGCCACGGCCTCGGCGAGGTCGTCGGGCCCGAAATCGGGCCACATCCGCTCGGTGAACAGCAGCTCGGCGTAGGCCGCCTCCCACAGCATGAAGTCGGAGAGGCGGCGCTCGCCGCCGGTGCGGATCAGCAGGTCGACATCCACCGGGGAGCCGTGCATCGGGCCGGCCACCAGCTTGCCGAAGCTCTCGCGCGTCGGCTCCTCGCCGGCGAGGCGCTGCGCCGCCGCGATGATCGCGTCGCGGGCCGAGTAGTCGACGCAGATCCGCAGATGCAGCCGGGTCCCCGCCGCCGTGGCGGCCTCGGCGGCCGCGATCGCCTGTGGGATGCCGTCGGGCAGACGGTCGCGCCGACCGACGACGCTGAGACGGGTGCCGGTGCGGGCGAGGCGCTGGGTCTCGTTGCGCAGGTACGAGCGCAGGAGCCGCATCAGGCCGCCGACTTCCTCGGCCGGCCGCTGCCAGTTGTCCGCCGAGAAGGCGTACAGCGTGAGCGTGCCGATGCCGTGATCCGGGCACGCCTCGGCGGTGCGGCGGATCGCCTCGACGCCCCGGTGGTGGCCGGCCAGCCGCGGCAGGCCGCGCTGCGTCGCCCAGCGCCCGTTGCCGTCCATGATGATCGCGGCGTGCAGGGCTCCCGGCACCGCTTCGCTTTGCATCGTAAAGTCTCCCGGCATGGGCGTGGCGTAGAGGTCTATCGAAACGGGACTAACATTCCCGGCGGGACGGGCGGTCTCACGCCGTTTTCGTGGCCGGATCGAGGCCGCGGACACCGGATTCGGGGCCGCGCTCGGCCGCCTCCGCGGCGTCGCGCACCACCTGCTCCAGCACGCCGAGATAGCCGATGAAGCGCCGACGCCCGACCGCCGTGAGGCGGCAGATCGTCTGCGACCGGTTCTGCGCGAAGCGCTTCTCGAGGCTCACCAGATCCGCCTCGCTCAGAACGGCCAGGTGGCGGCTGAGATTGCCGTCGGTGAGCCCGCACAGCCGCTTGAGATCCGGGAAGGGCAGCCCCTTCGGGTGCGCCACCAGGGAGGTCAGCACGCTCAGGCGCGCCCGCTCGTGGATGATCCTGTCGAGCCCCTCGTAGGAGAAGCGCCCCTCGGAACGGTCAGCGGTCGTCATCGAAGGCCCGGGCCCCGTGATGGATGATCCCGGCCAGCCACGCCTGGCCAAACAGGAAGGGCAGGCCCATCGTCCAGGGCGACAGGGCCCGCGTCTCGGCCGAGACCGCCAGGACGGCGAGGCCGGCGAGCAGGTACCAGGCCCCGACGCCCTGGACCGCCCGGGGCAGGATCCGGGCCGAGGCGAAGAGGCCGAGGCCGACCAGCACCTGCCAGAGACCCGGCAGCATCCAGACCTCGCCGGGCGCGAAGCGGGCGATGACCAGGGCGAGGCAGGCCCCCGCGCCCGCGGCCGGCAGGAACACCTCGATGGCGTTCCACACCATCGCGTCGGCGAGGCCGGAATGCAGGCGCCGGCTGCGCCGGACCGCCTCGACGCCGATCATCGCGAAGGCCGCGAGGGCCGCCGCGATCCAGAGGCCGAAGAACAGGCCCGGCCGCGCCGCGGGATCGCCGAGCCACAGGGCCTGCCCCGCCGCGCAGGCGAGCGCGAGGCCGCCGGTGCCGGCGACCGTCGCCGCGCCCAAGCCGCGGAACGCCGTATCGCGGGCGATCTGCGAGCGGATGGCCACGATGTCGGCCAGCGCCTTGTCCAGGTCCTGCATGTGCCTCAAGCCCCCGGCCGCAGCATGCCGCACTCCCCACTTTGCACCGCAAAGTATCGACGGGGTCGGCCCACCGCAAGCCGATTTCCGCGCGCGCATGCCGATCTTCTCAGCATCCGGGACCGCGGTCGAGTTCGCCCCCGGGTGAATTCTACCTATCGGTTGTATTCGCCACACCGTCTTTAGTGGAACGCCACGGCGCTCCGCGGCAGGTCCTCGGCATGGCCGGCGGCGGACGAAAGCCGTCAAACCGCACCCGCGCAGGGTTTCTCGGAGCGCGATCCGGGCCCATATTGTTCTCATGCCCGCACCGAAGAAACCGCGCGCCGCCTCCGTGACGGCCACGTCCGCCAAGGCGTCGAAGCCCGAGCTGAAGCCCCTGGACACCTATCTGGCGGAGCTTCTGAACCCGGCGCTCAACCGGAACCGTCCGGCCACCGTCGAGCCGCCCCCCGAGGCGCCGGCACGGCCGGGCCGCAAGGCGGGGGGCAGGAAGGGCAACCCGAAGGACGGGGTGCCCGCGGCCGCGACCCGGCGGGCCGAGATCGCCCGCGACGGCTTCGCGGAGGCCCCCCAGGCCGGCTACGCGCTCGGCGACGCGGCCGATGTCGACCCCCGTCTGGCGCAGGCGCTCGGCCTGACGCCGCCCGAGGACGGCCCCGCGCCGGAGGGCGCCGATCTGCCGGATCCCGGCGGCGACGGCGGCGCCTCGGCGACGGTGAGCGCGCTCGAGCGGCTGCTCACCGAGGGCAACCCGCTGTTCAAGGACGGCAAGACCTGGACGCCCCACCGGCCGGAGCGGCCGCAGAAATCCGAGGGCGGCGTCCGGTTCACGCTCAAGTCGGAATTCACGCCGGCCGGCGACCAGCCCCGGGCGATCGCCGAGCTCGTCGGCGGCGTGCAGGCGCTGGAGCGCGACCAGGTGCTGCTCGGCGTCACCGGCTCGGGCAAGACCTTCACGATGGCCAAGATCATCGAGGAGACGCAGCGCCCGGCGCTGATCCTCGCGCCCAACAAGACGCTGGCCGCGCAGCTCTACGGGGAGTTCAAGGCTTTCTTCCCCGACAACGCGGTCGAGTACTTCGTCTCCTACTACGACTACTACCAGCCCGAGGCCTACGTCCCGCGCTCCGACACGTTCATCGAGAAGGAATCCTCGATCAACGAGCAGATCGACCGGATGCGCCACGCTGCCACCCGCGCCCTGCTGGAGCGGGACGACGTGATCATCGTCGCCTCGGTCTCGTGCATCTACGGCATCGGCTCGGTCGAGACCTACACGGCGATGTCGTTCACGGTCTCGCTCGGGGAGCGGATCGAGCAGCGCCAGCTCATCGCCGACCTCGTGGCCCTGCAGTACAAGCGGATCCAGTCCGACTTCGCCCGCGGCACCTTCCGGGTGCGCGGCGATTCGATCGAGCTGTGGCCGGCCCACCTGGAGGATCGCGGCTGGCGGATCGGCCTGTTCGGCGACGAGGTCGAGAGCATCGTCGAGTTCGACCCGCTCACCGGCAAGACGATCTCCGAGCTGAAATTCGTGAAGGTCTACGCCAACTCGCACTACGTCACGCCGCGCCCGACGCTGCAGCAGGCGATCAAGGGCATCAAGCACGAGCTGAAGGGCCGGATCGAGGAGCTGACCAAGATGGGCCGCCTGATCGAGGCGCAGCGCATCGACCAGCGCTGCACCTTCGACATCGAGATGATCGAGGCGACCGGCGCCTGCAACGGCATCGAGAACTACTCGCGCTACCTCACCGGCCGGAAGCCGGGCGAGCCGCCGCCGACCCTGTTCGAGTACCTGCCCGACAACGCCCTGGTCTTCACCGACGAGAGCCACGTCACCGTGCCGCAGATCGGCGGCATGTACCGGGGCGACTTCCGCCGGAAGGCGACGCTGGCCGAGTACGGCTTCCGGCTGCCGTCCTGCCTCGACAACCGCCCGCTGCGCTTCGAGGAGTGGGACGCGATGCGGCCGATGACGGTCCACGTCTCGGCGACGCCCGGCAAGTGGGAGATGGAGCAGACCGGCGGCGTCTTCGCCGAGCAGGTCATCCGCCCGACCGGCCTCGTCGACCCGGTGATCGAGGTGCGCCCGGCCCGCAGCCAGGTGGACGACCTGCTGGGCGAGGTCCGGGAGGTGGCGCAGGCCGGCTACCGGACCCTCGTCACCACGCTCACCAAGCGCATGGCCGAGGACCTCACCGAGTACCTGCACGAGAACAGCGTGCGGGTGCGCTACATGCACTCCGACATCGACACGCTGGAGCGGATCGAGATCATCCGCGACCTGCGGCTCGGGGCCTTCGACGTCCTGATCGGCATCAACCTGCTGCGCGAGGGCCTCGACATCCCGGAATGCGCCCTGGTGGCGATCCTCGACGCCGACAAGGAAGGTTTCCTCCGCTCGGAGACCTCGCTGATCCAGACCATCGGCCGCGCCGCCCGCAACGCCGACGCGCGCTGCATCCTCTACGCGGACAACATCACCGGCTCGATGGAGCGGGCGATGGCCGAAACCGAGCGCCGCCGCGCCAAGCAGCTCGCCTACAACGCCGAGCACGGGATCACGCCGCAGAGCGTGAAGCGCGGCATCGCCGACATCCTGAGCAGCGTGTTCGAGCGCGACCACGTGCAGGTCGATACCGGGCTCGCCAAGGACGCCATCACGGTCGGCCACAATCTCAAGGCCGTGATGGCGGACCTCGAGAAGCGCATGCGGGCGGCCGCCGCCGACCTCGACTTCGAGGAGGCGGCGCGGCTGCGCGACGAGCTGAAGCGTCTCCAGGCGACCGAGCTGCTGGTCTCCGACGACCCGATGGCCCGGCAGGGCGACGTGGAGCGCGAGGCGGGGAAGTTCGGCCGGAAGCCGCCGCGCGGGGGCAGCCGCATCGCCAGGCCCGACCTCGACAATATGGGCCCGGGGACGGACCGGGAGCTGCCGGTGGGCGGCGCGGCGCCGGTCTGGCAGGAGCGGCCGAAGCCGCGCTCGACGCAGGGGCTCGGCGGTCAGAAGCCCAAGTACAAGGGCGGCGGTGGGCGACGGCGGGGCTGACCCGGCCGCCGGGACCTCAGGCGGCCTCGCTGCCGCGGCCGAGGCCTTGTCCCGACCCGGCCTCGCCGGCATCGACGATGGCCTGCGCGATCCGGACCACGAGGACGTGGCAGGCCTCGTCGTAGGCGTGGGAATCCGCGCGGACCGCCGCCTCAACGACGGTCCCCGCCTGCTCGCGCACGATCTCGCGGGCGGTGCGCAGCGCGTCGGCGTAGGGCTCAAACGGTCGGGGCATCGTCGCGCTCCGGAGACGCCGGGCCTGGCCCGGATAGGCGGCTGGAACGAGCCGGGCGACGAAACTGTTCCCCCGGCCGCTGGACGTCGATGCCGCAGCGGCCCAGATCAGCCGCGATGAGTGACGAGCACGCGATGGCCTCAGAGACGAACCCGCCCCCGACCCTCGACGACGAGACCCTGGCCTTCGCGGGCCGGGTCTTCCAGTACGCGCGGATGGGTCACGCCGAGGAGCTCGCCGACCTGTTCGGGCAGGGGCTGCCGGCGAACCTGCGCAACGACAAGGGCGACAGCCTGCTGATGCTCGCTGCGTATAACGGACAGGCGGAGGCCGCCCGGGTGATCCTGGAGGCCGGCGGCGACCCGGAACTCGCCAACGACCGCGGCCAGACACCGCTCGCCGGGGCGGCCTTCAAGAACGACCTCGCCGTCGCGCAGCTCCTGCTCCGGCACGGGGCCGCGGTGGACGGGACCGGCGACGGCACCCGCACGGCGCTGATGACCGCCGCCATGTTCGACCGCACCGAGATGGTCGACCTGCTCCTCCAGCACGGCGCCGACCCGGATCGCCGCGACGCCTCCGGCCAGAGCGCCGCCGACATGGCCCGGGCGATGGGCGCCCAGGCGACGCCGGCGCAGCTCGACGGGGCGCCCCGGCGGCAGGCGTGAGGCCGCGTCGCGAGAAGACCTGTTCGGGCGCGACAGGCGCCGCACACGGGAGCACAACCTTGTCGCGATGGATCGGGGCCGCCCTGCTGGCCTGCCTTGCCGGAACCGCCGCCCTGAGTACGGCCTCCGCCGCCGAGACGCCCTGGCCGGCCTTCGGGCACGACCCGAGCAACCGCAACTTCTCCGAGCTGACCCAGATCAACCGCGACACGGTCGGCCGGCTGCGCCCCGCCTGGATCTTCCAGACCGGGATCACCGGCTACTTCCAGGCCCAGCCGGTGATGGTGGACGGCACCCTCTACGTCTCCACGACGCAGAACAACGTCGCCGCCCTCGACGCGAAGACCGGCAAGCCGCTCTGGACCTACACCCACAAGCCGCGCACCGAGAAGATCTTCGGCCCGCCCTCCAACCGCGGGGTCGCGGTGTCGGGGGGCCTCGTCTTCGAGGCGACCATGGACGGGCAGCTCATCGCCCTGGACGCCAGGACCGGCCGGATCGTCTGGGAGAAGGAGGCGGTGCGCCCGGAGGAGGGTGAGACCGAGACCGCCTCGGGCCTGGCCGCGACCCTCGGCGGCAAGCCCGTCCAGGGTTCGAGCCGCCTCGGCTTCAAGATGCCGCCGCTCGTCGCCGACGGGCTCGTCATCGTCGGCGTCACCGGCGCCGGCTACGGCCTCCACATCGAGGACGAGGCGGGCGGCCTCGACGGCGGCTCGGTGGTCGGCATCGAGGGCGGATACGGGCGGCGCGGCTGGCTCGCGGCCTACGACGCGAGGACCGGCGAGGAACGATGGCGCTGGTACGTCACGCCCTCGGAGGGCTGGGAGGGCGGCTTCGTGGAGAAGACCGCCGACGGCACGCCGCTCCACCGCGACATCGCCGCCGAGAAGGCGGCGGCGCCCGCCAACCGCGACGCCTGGCGGGTGGGCGGCGGCTCCCTCTGGATGACGCCCGCCTACGACCCCGATCTCGGCCTGATCTTCCTCGGCACCGGCAACCCGGCGCCGCAGAATTTCGGCCTGTCGCGCCCGGGGGACAATCTCTACACGATGTGCCTCGTCGCCCTCGACGTGAAGACCGGGAAGCTGCGCTGGTACTACCAGCAGGTGCCGCACGACGAGTGGGGCTACGACGTCGCCGCGCCGCCCTTCCTGCTGGACATGCCGGGCGGCGCCAGGGCGGTGGCCTCGGCGAGCAAGACCGGCTGGATCTACGTCCACGACCGCGCCACGGGGAAGCTGCTCGCGCGCTCGGCCCCGCTGATCGAGCAGAAGAACCTGTTCGCGCCGCCGACCCCGCAGGGCACAGTGGTGGCGCCCGGCCCGCTCGGCGCGGTCTCGTGGCCGCCCACCGCCTATGACGGGACGCGCGCCTACGTGCAGGTCCGCCACGGGGCGACGACCTACACGGTGAAGACCGTGCCGGCCGCCGCGGGGCGTCCGGAGATCCGCTACACGGAGACCGGGGAGGCCAGGGGCGAGCCGTCCTTCAGCACGCTCACGGCCGTCGATCTCGCGGACGGCGGCCGGATCGCGTGGTCGGTGCGCGGCGCGAGCCGCCTCTCCGGGGGCACCCTGGCGACCGCCGGCGGGCTCGTCTTCTCGGGCGAGGAGGACGGCCATCTCGACGCCCACGACGCGCGGGATGGCCGGATTCTCTGGCGCTTCCAGTGCGGGGCCGGCATCAGCGGGCCGGCGATGACCTACGCACTGGACGGCAAGCAGTACGTCGCGGTGGCGGCGGGCGGCGCCTCATTCACCAGGGCGTCGGGCTTCGGCACCGGCGACGCGCTGCTGGTCTTCGCACTGCCCGATTGACCGCGACCGGCCCACAGCGCGGACGAATGTCGCGGCGCGCGGGACTCTCGACGCTGCGGCGGGACGGGACGCCCCGGCGCGGCCCCTTGGCTAGTGGGCCACGAAGAGGGACAGCGCGCACAGGGCACTCGCGCCCAGTGCGAACGTCACGTCGGTCCAAGCGAAACGAGCCCTGCCAGGCATGCAGAATCTCCGCGCGAATACAGACCAACAAATTCCCGGACAAGTTGTTGCCGTCCGCTACCGGACAGAAGCCTCGCGGACGGTGGCCGGAGACGTTCGAGGAGGCAGGCCGGGACGGGTACGCTCACGACGCGCGGCCTTACGCGGCTGGCGCGTGATGTCCGGGCGCCCGGACCGCCTCAGCCCGCCACGACGGCGTAGCGGGTGCGCAGGCGCAGGCCGAACACCGCCATCATGAACATGCAGCAGGTGGCGTTGTTGCCGTTGTAGAGCACCGTCTCGAAGGAGGCCGAGACCAGCCCGAGGAACCACAGCCTCAGGAACAGCAGGGTCTCCGCGTCGAGGCGCGTCCCGCCGGCCACGCGCTGCAGGTCGCGCACCGGGGCGAGCACGAAGGCCACCACGGTCAGGGCGAGGAACGGCAGTCCGCCGATCAGCGCGGTGTCGAGATAGGCGTTGTGGGCGTGGTCGACGGTGTTGACCCAGGTCAGCGCCTCGGAGCCGGCATACATGGTCCGCTCAGTCATCCAGAAGGCGCCGATCCCCCAGCCGCGCCAGGGCCGGATCATGATGTTGTCGATGGCGAACTGCCAGATCTCGCTGCGGCCCGTGAAGGTCGCGTCGGTGAGCAGCGACCCCACCGCCTCCTGGATCGGCGGCGCCAGCACCGAGCCGATCGAGATCAGCGAGAACCCGATCACCGGGCCGAGGAGCAGCAGGCGGCGCAGGAACCCGCCGGTCAGGACCTGGCACAGGCCGGTCACGGCGAGGATCACCGGCAGGAGCAGGATCGCGGTCTTGGAGCCGCTCGCCACCAGGAACCCGGCCGCCAGGAGCACGATCGCCCAGCCGAGGACGCGGCTCGCCACCCTGGCGACGTAGAGGCCCACGATCACCAGGATCACCATGGCGGCGCCGGCCTCGTTCTTCTGCGGGAAGATCCCGCGCCAGAGGCCCGGGTGGCTCGGATCGGAATTGACGTCGAAGGCCGAGTGGATCGCGAGGTTCGGCACGAAGGCGACCGCGAGGTAGGAGGCGAGCACGATGACCAGGGCGGACCCGGCCATGGTCAGCGCCAGCTGGCGGGGCGAGCGGGCCACGATCAGCACGCCCGCCGAGAGCATCGCCGCGATGGCGAAGAGCGCGAGCCGCCGCAGCGACAGGCTCGGCTCGACGGAGAGCAGCGCCGTCGCCCCGAGCCAGAGGGCGCAGAGCACGAGGGGGCGGGTCACCAGGGGGCGGAGGTGGCGCACGCCGATCCGGTGGATCGCCGCCGCCATGGCGGCGCCGGCGCTGAGGAACAGGATCTGCGTCAGCAGGCTGCCGTCCTCGGAGGCCGCGAGCATCGACCGGTCGGACAGGTCCTTCAGCCAGACGTGGTTCCAGAGCAGGACGAAGACGGCCCCGTTCAGGAGCACGCGCAGAACGTCCGGCACGTCGCGGCCCGCGACGCCGCGCTGCCGCCCGTCGGCCGGGATCCCGATCGCCGCGTCCGCAGAAGCCATGCCGTCCCACCGCGAGGCCGCGCCGCGCGGCCAGGACCATTCTAGCGGCCCGCAGGTGCGGGGCGATGGAAAATCAGATGTTGCACCCCGCGATCGCGCGATAACCTTGACGCGATGCCGGCGGGGTCAGCGCCGCATCGTGTACTGCGAGCGGCCGGCGGATTGCCGCATCAGGAAGGACGCCATCTCGGCCAGTTCCGGCGCCTTCGAGCGGAAGGTGACGGACAGCGCCAGCAGCGTGTCCTTGTGGTCGAGGCCCGGGTAGAGCCGCTCCTGGACCGGGACGTGCTCGGCCCGCAGCTTGGCGGCGAGGCTGACCGTGTGCCGCGGCTTCACCACGGTGTCGGCGTCGCCGGTCGCCAGGAAGGCGGGGGGCGAGAGCGGGCCCACGAAGGCGACGGGCTGCGTGGCCTCCGAATCGGGCGCCTTGCCGAACACCTTGACGGTGGTGTCCTGGTCGAACGGCAGGAAGTCGTAGGGGCCGGACAGGCCGGCGACGGCCTTGATCACCTTGGGATCGACCCCGGCGGCGATCACGTAGCGCGGGTCGAGGCCGAGCATCACGGCGTTGTAGGCGCCCGCCGAGTGGCCGGCGAGCACGATGCGGCGCGGGTCGCCGCCGTATCCGGCGATGTTGTCGCGCACCCACGCGATGGCCTCGGCGCCGTCCTCGAGGAAGCCGGGGAACGGCGCCTCCGGGTAGAGCCGGTAATCGGGCAGCACCGTGACGAAACCCTGCGCCGCGAGGGCGTGCCCGACGAAGGCGTAGTCGTCCTTGGCGCCGCTCTGCCAGGAGCCGCCGTAGAAGAACACCAGGACCGGCGCGTTCTCGGCGCCCGCGGTGGGAACGTAGACGTCGAGCCGCCGCCGCGGACCCTCGCCGAAGGGCTGGTCCTTCGCGGCGAGCCGACCCCCCGGATCGCGCGGGCCGATCGCGTCGAACAGCGCGAGCGGCGAGGCAGCGGTGAAGCCGAACGCGGCGAGCCCGAGGCAGAGGAGGCTAGCGAGCGCGGTGAGGAGACGTGTCATATCCCATCCGGTTGTCCCGACCGGGCCATACCGCACCGCCCTCGGGGCGGATTGATGACGCTCTCGGGGCGGATCACGAAAAATCAGGTCCGCAGCACGAAGCAGGCGCCGCCGACCTTGCGGATGCGGCCGCACAGGTCGTCGGCCGCCTGCCGGCTCTGAGCCGGGATGCGGATCCGGTAGAAGGCGCGGGTCCCGCGGTTGCGCAGGCGCGTGCCGATGATCATCGGCCGCACCTCGCCGATCACCCCCGCGTAGGCGCTCCGCGCGCGGTTGAAGCTCTGCAGCGCCAGAGCCTTGGAGAAGTTGCCGGCGAGCTGGATGCCCCAGGGGGCGGCCGGCCCCTCGTTGAGGCCGAGGGCGAAGCGGTCGCCGCGCGACGGGACGCGCAGGCTGGCGGTGACCTGCAGGCAGGTCTGCGGCGCTTCCGGCTTGGTCTCCCTCTTGGCCTCCCCCTTGGCCTCCTTCTGGTCCGTCGCGTCCTTCTCACCCTTCGCCTCGGACTTGTTGTCGGACCTGCCGTCGGACTTGGCGGGCGCGCCGCCCTCCGGGAACTCGATCGCCTTGCCGGGGCCGGTCCGCCAGTCGTCCACCGGCTGGCCGGTGATGTTGGCCACGTAGGCCCGCGTCTCGGCGGGCAGGCCGCCGTCGCCGGCGAGCCACTTGCTCACCCGCGCGGCGCCGCCGTTATAGGCCGCGGCGGCGAGGCCCAGATTGCCGAACTGGGTCCTCAGGTCGGCGAGCAGGTGGGCCGCGTGCGGGATCGCCTGCTCGGGATCGAACGGGTCGAGGAGGCCGCGCTCCCGGGCGGTCCCGGGCATGAACTGCGCGACGCCCTGCGCGCCGGCCGGACTCACCACCCCGACGCGAAAACTGCTCTCGCGCCAGATCAGGCGCGTCAGGAACGGTACCGGCAGGCCGCGGGCCTTAGCCGAGTCGTCGATGAGGCGGCACAGGGCCTGCTCGACGGTCTCGGTCGCCCCCTCGGACGGGGCGGCCGCGGCCGGCTGCGCGCAGGCGAGGGCGATGAGCAGCGCGCCGAGGCGCAGGGGCGGGGCGGTCACGCCGCGCATGTAGCGACGCGCGAGGTAGGATCAATCCGCGCGGCCAACCTTCCTGGGGGAACATCCGGCCCCGGCGCACGAGCGTTGCACCTTTGCACACTGGCGCGACCGGGCCGCGCCGTCGTAGCGTCCCGGGCTCAGAGAGCCGCCTCCGACGCGGCCCCACGGGAGGAACCGCCGATGTCCGATCCGGCAACCCTGCGCGGCCTGTCCGGCCTGAGCCCCGCGCCGGCCCCGCTCAGGGGCTCGGCGCTCGTGATGATCGACCTGCAGCAGACCTACCGGGAGGGCGTGATGCGGCTCGACGGCGTCGAGCCCGCGCTCCGGGAGGCGGCGGCGCTCCTGCGACGGGCGCGCGACGCCGGCATCCCGGTGATCCATGTCCGCCACGATGCCGGGCCGGGCTCGCCCTACGACGTGACCGCCCCGATCGGCCAGATCAGCCCGGAAGTGGCGCCGCAGGGCGACGAGCCGGTGATCACCAAGGCCTATCCGAGTTCCTTCGTGGGCACCGACCTCCAGGCGCGGCTCGAGCAGATCGGCGTGAAGGACGTCGTCCTGGCGGGCTTCATGACGCATATGTGCGTCAACTCCACCGCCCGGAGCGCCTTCAACCTCGGATTCCGCCCCACCGTCGTGGCGGCCGCCACGGCGACGCGGGACCTGCCCGGGCCGGACGGCGCCGTGGTGCCGGCGGCCCAGCTCCAGGCCGCGAGCCTCGCGGCCCTCGGCGACCTGTTCGCCGTGGTCGCGCGCGGGCAGGGCGATATCCCCGACTGAGACGGCGGACCGCTCCCGGCACCGGTCGAGGCCGCGCGATCAGGCCTGGAGCCGCCCGATCTCGGCGATCACCGCCCCGAGGCCCGGCCGCCCGTCGGGATCCGGCCCGGTGCAGGCCTGCGCCAGGGCGCACAGGGAGTCCGGCAGCGCCGCGCATCGGTCGAGCAGCTCGCCGATCAGGATGCCGACGGCGCGGACCTCGACCCGCGCCAGGGCCGCGCCGAGCGGCCCGTCCGGCAGGGCCGAGGCGGCGCCGAAGTCGCTGAGCACGGCCGCGCCGGTCCCGGCATCCCAGAGCGTGTTGTGGGCGTAGACGTCGCCGTGCAGCAGGCCCCGCCCGTGCAGGTGCGCCACCGCCTCGGCCACGGCGCGGGCGATCCGCAGGACCGTGTCGGCGCCGAGGCGCAGGTCCGGGTCGTAGACGTCGCGGCTGCAGCTCGCGAGGCTCGGTGGCCCGGCGAGCGCGCGCCAGTGCGCCGGCAGGAGCCGGAGCAGCAGGCCGCGGACACCGTCGGGATGGCCCTCGAGCCGGCCGAGCGCGCCCGTGAGGGCCGGGTGCGTCCCGGCGGCGAGGCAGGCCTCCATCTCCCGCTCGGGCAGGCCGTCGCTGGTCATCGCGCCCTTGAACAGCTTCAGGGCCACGTCCTCCCCGCCGGCCGGCCCCCGCCACCGCGCCCGGTGGACCCGCCCCGAGGCGCCCTCGCCGAGCAGGTCGCCGACGGCGAGGTCGGCCCACGGCACCGCGGGGGCCGCGACCGGCGCCGTCGCCGGCTCGGCGGGGTTGCCGGCATAGGCGATCCAGGCGAGGCGGGGCAGGCGCGCGAGCCAGGGCGGGAGCGCCGCGAGGCGATTGCAGGCGAGCCGGATCAGCTCGAGGTTGCCCGCCCCCGACAGGCTGTCGGGCAGCGCGGAGAGCCGGTTGCCCGCCAGCATCAGCTTCTGCAGGCGCGGCCGCTCGCCGAGGGCGGCGGGCAGCTCCGCGATCGCGTTGTCGGTCAGGGTCAGCCAGCGCAGGTCGCGCGGCAGCGACTCCCCCGGTACCTCGCGGATGCCGCAGCCGCGGAAGCCCAGCTGGCTCAGCGCCGGGCAGGCGCCGAGCACCGGCGGCAGGCGCGCGAACGGGTTGCCGGAGCAGAACAGCACGCGCAGACGGTGCAGGCGGCCGAGATCGTCCGGCAGGTCGGTGAGGCTGCCCCGGCCGAGATCGAGCACCTCGAGGGTGTCGGCGAGGGCGAAGACCTCGCGCGGCACCTCCGTCAGGCCGTCGGGCAGCCGCAGCTCGCGCGCGCCGCCGAGATCGCCGCGCCGCAGGGCAGCGAGGGTTTCGCGCCGGTCCAAGCCTCAGCCCCGCTTGAAGAACGCGTCGGCCGCGCCCTGCGCCGCCTGCTTGGCGGCCCGCGCCGCCTCGAGCCGGGCGATCTCGGCGCGCAGGAGCGCGACGCGCTCGTCGAGATCCCCGAGCGAGAGCGTGTCGAGGGGCTGCCCGATCTCGTGGGCCACGGCCTTGCGCGGCCGGTCGTCGTCGTCCCGCACGTCGTGTCCTCCCTACAGGAACGGTGTTCCGGCCCCGTCCCAGGCGAGGCCGAGATGGGCCGCCACGGTGGCGCCGATATCCGCGAAGGTCTCCCGCCGGCCGATCGGCCGGCCGGCCACGCCGGGGCCGAAGGCCAGCACTGGGACCTGCTCGCGGGTGTGGTCGGTCCCGGTCCAGGTCGGATCGTTGCCGTGGTCGGCCGTGATCACCGCGAGGTCGCCCGGCGCCAGCGCCGCCAGGATCTCGGGGATCCGCGCGTCGAACGCCTCCAGCTCCGCGGCGTAGCCCGGCACGTCGCGGCGGTGGCCGTGCTCCGTGTCGAAATCGACGAGGTTGACGAAGATCAGGCCGCCCTCCGGCAGCGTCGCCAGCGCGTCGAGCCCCGCCGTCACGCAGGCCGCGTTCGGGCCCGGCCTGATCTCGCGCCCGGTGGCGCGGTGGGCGAAGATGTCGCCGATTTTGCCGACGCTCACGACCGCGCGGCCGGCCGCCTCGGCGCGGTCGAGCAGCGTGCGCCCGGGCGGGGCGACGGCGAGATCCTTGCGGTTGCCGGTCCGGCGGAAGCCCGCCTCCGGCGAGCCCACGAACGGCCGGGCGATCACCCGGCAGACGCGGTAGGGGTCGCACAGGCGGCGCGCCACCCGGCACAGGTCGTAGAGCCGCTCCAGCCCGAACGCCTCCTCGTGGGCGGCGATCTGGAACACGCTGTCGGCCGAGGTGTAGCAGATCGGCCGGCCGGTCCGGAGATGCTCGGCGCCCAGCGCGTCGATGATCGCGACCCCGGGCGCGTGGCAGTCGCCCAGGATGCCCGGGAGGCCGCCCTCGGCGACGAGCGCGCGGATCAGCTCCGCCGGGAAGGCCGGCCGGGTCTCGGGGAAATGCCCCCAGGGCTCGGTCAGGGGCAGGCCGGCGATCTCCCAGTGGCCGGAGGGCGTGTCCTTGCCGGCGGCCGTCTCCACCGCGTGGCCGTAGGCGCCGCGCGGCGGGCCGGCCGGGGCGAGGTGCGGCGGGATCCGGCCCGAGGCCCCGGCGGCCGCCAGGCCGAGCCCGAGTTCGGCGAGGTGGGGCAGGCGCAGGGGGCCCGCGCGCAGCCCCGCCCGGTCGCCGCGGCCCTCCGTGCAGCGCTCGGCGATGTGCCCCAGCGTGTCGGACCCGGCATCGCCATACGTGTCCGCGTCCGGGGCCCCGCCGATGCCCACGGAATCGAGGACGATGATGAGCGCGCGCGCCACGGTCAGGCGGGCTCCAGCTCGGCGGGGGCGTCGCTCTCGAGGGCGAAGGCGGCCTTGAACAGGGCGCGGGTGTAGGGGGTCTGTGGGTTCGCGAAGATCGTCTCCGCGGCGCCCTCCTCGACCACGCGGCCGTTCTGCATGACGATCACGTAGTTGGCGAGCGCCCGCACCACCTTCAGGTCGTGGCTGATGAACAGGTAGGCGAGGCCGCGCTCGCGCTGGAGGTCGCGCAGCAGGGTCACGATCTGCGCCTGGACTGAGCGGTCGAGGGCCGAGGTCGGCTCGTCGAGGACGACGAAGCGGGGATTGAGCACCATCGCCCGCGCGATGGCGATGCGCTGGCGCTGGCCGCCGGAGAACTCGTGCGGGTAGCGGTCCATGGCGGCCGGATCGAGCCCGACATCGGTGAGCGCCTTGGCGACCACGGCCCGGCGCTCCGCTCGGGAGCGCGCCGTGCCCTGGACCACCAGTCCCTCGGCGACGATGTCGGCCACCGACATGCGCGGCGACAGGGAGCCGTAGGGATCCTGGAAGACGACCTGCATGTCCTTCCGCAGCGGGCGCATCTGCGCCGCGCCGTAGCCGTCGATCGCCTTGCCGAGGAAGACGATCGGGCCCTCCGAGCCCGTGAGCCGCAGGAGGGCGAGGCCGAGGGTGGTCTTGCCCGACCCGGACTCGCCCACGACGCCGATGGTTTCGCCGGTCCGGACCCGCAGGGAGACGCCGTCCACGGCCCTGACGTGGCCGGTGACGCGCCGGAGCAGGCCCGACTTCAGCGGGAACCAGACCTTCAGGGGGCCGGCCTCCAGGAGCGGGGCGGCGTCGGCCGGGACGGGGTTGGCCCGGCCCTTCGGCTCGGAGGCGATCAGGCGGCGCGTGTAGGCGTGCTGCGGATCCGCGAAGACGGCCTTGGTGGCGCCGGCCTCCACGATCTTGCCCTTCAGCATCACGCAGACGCGGTCGGCGATCCGCTCGACGATGCCGAGATCGTGGGTGATGAACAGCATCGCCATGCCGAGGCGCTTCTGCAGGTCGGCGAGCAGCGCCAGGATCTGCGCCTGCACGGTCACGTCGAGGGCCGTGGTCGGCTCGTCGGCGACCAGGAGGTCCGGCTCGCAGGCGAGCGCCATGGCGATCATCACGCGCTGGCGCTGGCCTCCGGAGAGCTCGTGCGGGTAGGCGCCCATGCGCCGCTCGGCGTCGCGCAGGCCCACGAGTTCCAGAAGCTCCAGGATCCGGCGGCGGGCCGCCTTGCCGGCGAGGCCGCGGTGCAGGCCGAGCACCTCGCCGATCTGCCGCTCGATCGTGTGGAGCGGGTTCAACGAGGTCATCGGCTCCTGGAACACCATGGTGATGTCGGCGCCGCGCACGTCCCGCATCGCCCGCTCGGGCAGCCGCGCGAGGTCGCGGCCCGCGAACAGGATCCGCCCGTCCTGGCGGGCCGCGGGGTCGAGGAGGCGCAGGATCGCCAGCGCGGTCACCGACTTGCCGGACCCCGATTCGCCCACGAGCGCGACGGTCTCGCCGCGGCGGATGGTGAAGGAGACGCCGTCGACCGCCACGGTCTCGCCCTCCCGCGCGCGGAACGCCACGGAGAGGTCCTCGACGGCGAGGAGCGGCTGGGGATCGGCCTCTGACATGAGCCCCTTATAGCGCGCCCGGCCCCGGACCCTAGCCCGCGCGGACGCCGCACGGGGCGGGCCGGCACGACGCGGCCGGACGGGCGGGCGCGCGGTCCCGGGAGGTCGGCCCCGCGTCCTGCGGAGCCCGGACCTAGCGCAGGGGCGCCCCGGGATCGATCGCCGGCAGCTCGTTCGCCGGGAGCCCCGTTCCCGCCTGGGCCTGCGGTCCGGCGGCGCCGCGGGCGCGGTTGGCGAGGGCGACGGTCAGGCGCTCGGCGGTCTCGGGCTGCATCACCGCCAGGACCTCGGACATCTTGCGGGGGTTCATGGCCAGCACGATCGGGACCAGCACGTCGAGCCCGAGCCGGTCGAAGACCCGGGCGGCGTCCTTGGGCTTCATCGCCTCGTACATCGTGACGATGTTCTTCAGGGCCTGCTTCTCGGCGTCCTCCTTCGCCTTCGCGACGGCGTCGACCTTGTCCTCGGCCTTCTTGAGGTCGCCGAGCCCGGTCTCGAGCTTGCGCTCGGCCTCGCCCAGCATCTTCTCGCGCAGCTCGAGCTCGTCGCTCTTCTGACGCAGGGCATCGCGCCGGGCACCGAGCTTCTCCAGGAGCAGGCGCTCGGTGGGCGAGGCTGAGCTCCCGGCCGCGGGCGGTGCGGACTGGGCCGGGGCCAGGGGAGGGGCCGACGGCTGCTCGGGCGCGGCTGCCGGCGCCTCCTTGGCGCCCACCGAACCGGTCGTCACCGGATCGAAGGGCTCGAAGCCGGTGCGCGCCCGGGCGACCGCGCGCCCGTAATCCGGCAGCGCCGCGCTCTCCGGCAGGCCGGCCTGCAGCAGGCTGAGCAGCTTGAGCACGAGCAGCCCACCGGCCGCGAGCGCCACGGCGTCGATGAGGCGGAGCCGAAACTGCCGGACGGGCTTCCGGCGCGCGCGCCGCTCGGGCGTCGCGGCGCGGCGTATCCGCTCCTCGGGATCCGGCTTCGGCGGCGGGATCTTCGGGGCCTTGACCCCGGTCACGCGGCGCGCGCCCGGACGCGGGCGAGGGCGCGCTCGCTCATGGCCAGCGCCGCCGCGGCCGCCACGCCGAGGCGCTCCCCGTTCGGACTGGCGTGCTCCGGCCGGCGCTCGGCCGGGATCTCCGGCGCGCGCGTCGGCTCGGGGACCGCCTGCGGCGCGGGCCTCGGTTCGGGCGCGGGCTCGGGACGGACCGGCACGGCGCGCATCTGCGCCACGATGGCCCCGATGCGGGTGATCACGCCCTCGCCGGCCTCGACCTGCAGCCGCAGCTCGCCGGCGCGGATCGTGGCGGTCTCCAGGCTCGCGTTCAGGGTGCGGTCGCCCTCGTCGATCGCCGCCCGCAGGCCCGCGATGGCCCGCTCGGCCGTGCCGGTCGCCACCATCAGGTCGCCGATGGTCTGGCGGAGGGCGGCCTCGTCGCCCTTCATCTGGCCGATGCGGCGCGAGAGCCGGAGGGACGTGACGATGGTCGCCGCCAGGAGGACGGCGACCAGGATGTCGGCCGCGAGGGTGACGAAGAGACTCATGACCGGACCCTCATCGGCACTAGTTGTCCGAGCGGTTGTTCATCGAGGCCTCGTAGGCCTGGATCGTCGTGCGCGAGCGGCGCAGCGGCCGGGTGACCTGGACGGCGATGTGGCCGTCGACCCGGCCGATCCGCCCCTGCGTCAGCGCCCAGTCGCCGCAGCGCACGGTGATGAGGTCCGAGGGCTTGGCCTCGAACATCAGCGTCTCGCCGACCTTCAGGCTCATGACCTGCTTCAGCGGCAGCATCATCTCGTGCAGCACCGCGTCCATGGTCACGTCGGCCTGCCAGATCTCGGTGGCGAGATGGCCCTCCCAGACGTGGTCGCGGCCGAGCTTCTCGCCCATGAAGCTCTGGGTCAGCAGCTCCCGGATCGGCTCGATCGTCGCGTAGGGGAACAGGATCTGCAGCATGCCGCCGCGCCCGTCGACATCGAGGCGCAGGCTGATCAGGATCGCGGCGTTGCCGGGCCGCGTGATGGTGGCGAAGCGGGGGTTGGTCTCGATCCGGTCGATGCCGAAGCTCACGGGCGAGAGCGGCTGGAACGACATCTCGAGGTCGCCCAGCACGATCTCGACGAGGCGTCGCACCAGCGTCATCTCGATGGCGGTGAACGGCCGGCCGTCGAGGCGGCTCGACGAGCCGCCGCGCTTGCCGCCGAGCAGCAGGTCGAAGGTCGCGTAGGCGAGGTTCGAGTCGACCGTGACGAGGCCGGAATTCTCCCACTGCTCGGCCCGGAACACGCCCAGCAGCGTCGGCAGCGGGATCGCGTTCAGGTAGTCGCCGAAGCGCACCGAGGTGATGTTGTCGAGGGTCACCTCGACGTTGTCCTGGAACAGGTTGCGCAGGGAGGTCGACAGCAACCGGATCATCCGGTCGAAGACGATCTCCAGCATCGGCAGGCGTTCGTACTGGACGACGCCCGAATCGACGATGGCCTGCACGCCCCCGGCCCCGGAGGCCGAGAGCTCGCGCATGGAGAAGCCGAGGACGCCGTCGATCTCGTCCTGGTTGAGCACCCGGTCGTTGCCGGCGAGCTCGGGGAGGTTGTCGCTCTCCCCGTCCTCGATCATCGTCGCCCATTCGGCGGCGACGTCGCCCGCGTTGCGCGTGGTGCCCTGCTCGGCGAGCGCCGCGCCCCACTCCTCGGCCAGCGACGTGTCGCCGCCCTCGGCCCCCTGCTCCAGGAGGGCTGCCGACCAGTCGTCCTCGGGGAGTTCGTCCTCGGGTTCCATCAGGCGTGCTCGATCGGGGCCCGGCGCGGCGCGGCGCGCGAAGGACGGGGCAGGGTCGCGGGCGCGCTCACTGGACGATCACGTCCTTGAACAGCACCGCGTCGACCTTGGCGGGGTACAGGGCGATGTTGATCCGGCGCAGAAGCTCCTCGCGCAGCCGGAACAGGCCCATCGAGTTGGTGATGTCGCTGGCGCGCAGCTCGCGCATGTAGACCTGCAGCGCGTCCTCCACCCGCGGCATCAGGGGCTTCACCTCCTCCTCGACCTTGGCGTCCTTCAGCTCCAGCGAGATCCGGACCTTCGCGTACTTGGCCTTGTCCTGGGGCAGCTCGGGAGAGAGGTTGAGGAGCATCTCGCGCACGTCGACGAAGACCACGGCCTTCTTGGCGTCCGGGCCGGCGCCCTTGGCGTCGCCGTGCCCGCCGCCATGGCCGCCGCCCTGCGCGGCTTCCTTGCCGTCGCCCTGGCCGCCGCCGCGCATCATCAGGAAGGCGCCCGCGCCGCCGCCCGCGATCAGGACCGCGAGGGCCACCATGATCATGAGCTTCTTCTTGCCCTTCGGGGCGCCCTCGGCTTTGGCCTCGCCGTCCTCGGCGGAGGCCTTTTTCGGCGTCTTGGCCATGGAATAATGCTCTCTCGCGGGAGACCGCGCGCCAGGTACACCTGGATATCGGAGCATCACGGTTAACGCGCCGTTAAGGAGGCAATTCCTGCCGGGTCAGGTTTGCCGCGGCGCAGCCCCCGCGCCGCCGCGACACGCGAGCGTCGCTAACCAAGTCCCTGTCACAACGCTAAAATTTGCCGCAGACGGGTTTGGCACAGCGGATGCTGAATGGATCGTTGCCGCCTCCGCGGCCCGCGAGTCCCAGAGTCCACGATGCAGAATGCCCTCTTCGTCGGCGTGTCGAGCCAGATGGCGCTCCAGCGGGAGCTGGACGTGATCGCCAACAACATGGCGAACGTCTCGACCACGGGCTTCAAGGCGCGGAACACACGCTTCGAGGAATACCTGATGCCGGTGGCGAGCGCCGATTCGTTCGCCCGGCCCGACCGGCGCCTGTCCTACGTCATCGACCAGGGCACCAGCCTCGACCTCGGGCAGGGCCCGATCGAGCAGACCGGCAACCCGCTCAACGTGGCGGTCAAGGGCTCGGCCTTCATCGCCGTGCAGTCGCCCCAGGGCGAGCGCTACACCCGGAACGGCGCCTTCGAGCTCGACGCGCAGGGCACGCTCGTCACCAGCGACGGCTACAAGGTCGTGGGCGAGGGCGGCCCGATCAGCATCAACCCGCAGGAGACCGGCCTCGCCATCGGCCCCGACGGCACCGTGTCGACCAACCTCGGCATCCGCGGGCGGATCAAGCTCGTCACCTTCGCCAACCCGCAGCGGCTGACCAACGAGGGGACCAACCTCTACGCCTCGCCGGAGCCCGCCCGCCCCGCCGGGATCGACGGGCGCCTGGAACCCGAGTCGCTGGAGCGCTCCAACGTCCGCCCGGTGATCGAGATGACCCGGCTCATGGACGTGAACCGGACCTACGCCATGGTGTCGAGCATGATCTCGCGCCTCGACGACCTGCGGGGCACGGCGATCCGCCGCCTCGCCGACGTCGCCTGAGGAGGCCTGACCGATGCGCGCCCTCTACTCCGCCGCCACCGGCATGGCGGCCCAGGAACTCAACGTCCAGGTCATCTCCAACAACATCGCGAACCTGCGCACCACCGGCTACAAGCGCCAGCAGGTGCACTTCCAGGATCTGCTCTACCAGAACATGCGCCGGGCCGGCGCCTCGACCTCGCAGCAGAACACCCAGCTCCCGGCGGGCCTCAGCCTCGGCTCGGGCGTGAAGACCACCTCGACGGCCCGGGTGATGTCGCAGGGGACGCTGTCCTCGACCGAGAAGGATTACGACGTCGCGATCCGCGGCGACGGGTTCTTCCGGGTGACGCTGCCGGACGGCCGCACCGCCTATTCCCGCGACGGCTCCTTCGACCTCTCGGCCCAGGGCCAGCTCGTCACCCGCGACGGCTACCTGCTCGATCCGGCGATCACCGTGCCGCAGAACGCGACGTCCGTGACGATCAGCGCCACGGGCGTCGTGCAGGCGAACATCCCGGGCCAGACGGCGCCGCAGGCGCTGGGCCAGTTCCAGCTCTCGCGCTTCGTCAACAAGGTCGGCCTCGAGTCGATCGGCGACAACCTGTTCGTCGAGACCGCAGCCTCCGGGCAGGCGATCAGCGGCCTGCCGGGCGCCGACGGCTTCGGCAACCTCCAGCAGAGCTACCTGGAGGAGGCGAACGTGAACGCCGTCACGGAGATCTCGTCCCTGATCGCCGCGCAGCGCGCCTACGAGATGAACTCGAAGGTCGTCACCGCCGCCGACCAGATGCTCTCCACCACCACGCAGATGTTCCGCAGCTAACCGCGCGACCCGCACCCCGCTTCAGGTCCCTGAACATGTATGCCGGCATGCATCCCGACCCGCTCGATCCCGACTTCGGGACCCTCGACCTGCCCCGCATCGCCGCGGGGGCCGGGGACGACATCAGCCCGATCGTGCGGCGCGTCCCGCGGCGGGTGATGCCTCTCGGCGCCGCCGTCATCCTGCGCGCGCTGCTGGCCTTCCTCACCTTCGCGGCCCTCGGCGCCCTGGCGATCCCCGCCATGGCGCGGGCGGAGGGCCTGCGGCTGCGCGGCGACGTCACCGCCCGCGGCGACGTCCTGACGCTCGCCGATCTCGTCGAGGGCGCGCCCGAGCGCCTGGCCACGCGCCCGCTGTTCCGCGCGCCCAGCCTCGGCGCCACCGGGACGATCCAGACCCGCCGCATCCTCGACGCGGCCTCCGCCCTGGGCCTCAGCGGCCTGGAGACCGGCGGCCGGCTGCAGATCGCCGTGCAGCGCGCCGCCCGCCGCCTCGGGCCGCCGGAGATCGAGGCGGCGCTCAAGCGCGGCCTCGAGACCGGCTACGGGCTCAACGCCCAGAACATCGCGGTCCGCCTCGACGGCGACGGGCCGACCCTGCTGGCGCCGCTGGACCTCGAAGGGCAGGCCGCGGCCCTGGACCTGACCTACGATCCGCGGTCGCGCCGCGTCGCGGGCCTCGTCACCCTCGGCGAGCGGCAGGTCTCGCTGCGCGTCTCCGGCGTGGTCGTGGAGCTGCGCGAGGTGGCGGTGCTCACCCGGAACCTCAACCGCGGCGAGCCGGTGAGAGAGGGCGACGTCGCCCTGGAGCGGCGCCCGCGCGAATCCGTCGCCCCCGACGCGCAGGGCAGCGCCACGACCATCCTCGGCGAGGTCGCGCAGAACACCCTCACGGCCGGCACCGTGCTGCGGGTCACCGACACGGCCCCGCCCGACCTGGTCGCCCGCGGCGAGAACGTGACCATCGTGTACGAGACGCCGAGCATCAGCCTGTCGATGCGCGGCCTGTCGAACGATTCCGGCCGCATGGGCGCCGTCGTCAACGTCGTCAACGTTGCCTCCAAGAAGGTCCTGCAGGCCACCGTGATCGGCCCCGGCCGGGTCTCGGTGAGCCCCAGCCCCGCGGCCCGGCAGGCCGCCGGCGCCGCCCCCGTCCAGGCGACCGCCTCCCTGCGCTGACCGCCCGCCCTGCACGCGTCGAAGAGTGATAGCCCGATGGCCCGTCGCACCGTCCTGAACCCGCTCGCCGCCGCCCTGATCGCCGGCGCGCTCGGCGCCTGCAACACCGCCGACCGCCTCTCGCAGGTCGGCCTGACTCCGGCGCTGTCGGCGATCGAGGACCCGACCGCGCAGCCGGGCTACAAGCCGGTGCGGATGCCAATGCCGGACGTGCAGCCGGTCTCGTACGCGCCGAACTCGCTGTGGCGCACTGGCTCCCGCGCCTTCTTCAAGGACCAGCGCGCCGCCAAGCTCGGCGACATCCTGACCGTGAAGGTCAAGGTCACCGACCAGGCCAACATCAGCAACGAGACCAAGCGCTCCCGGGCCAACACCGAGAGCTTCGGCCTGCCCAACGCCCTGGGCCTGGAGAACAACGCGGTCGGCAAGTCCTTCGGCGTCGGAAGCACCGCGCTGCTCTCCGCCACCTCGGCCATGGCCAATGACGGGGCCGGCTCCGTCCAGCGCACCGAGTCCGTCCTGACGAACGTCGCCGCGGTGGTGACCCAGGTCCTGCCCAACGGCAACCTCGTGGTCGAGGGCAAGCAGGAGATCCGGGTCAATTTCGAGGTGCGCGAGATGATCGTCGCCGGCGTGGTGCGGCCGGAGGACATCGAGTCCGACAACACCATCGACTCGGCCAAGATCGCCCAGGCGCGCATCGCCTACGGCGGCCGGGGCCAGATCACCGACGTGCAGCAGCCGCGCTACGGCCAGCAGCTCGTCGACATCCTGCTGCCGTTCTGAGGCACCTCAGGACGGCTCCTCCGGCTCCGGCCCGCGCGTCACGTCGAGGCCGGAGCCCGCGCCGGGGGGCGGGCCGACCTTGACCGGCGCGCCGGTGCGGGCGGCCTCGTAGATCGCCTCCATCAGGACCTGGTCCTGCAGACCCTCCTCGCCGGGGGTGCGGGGCCGCAGGTTCTCCTGGATGCACCGCGCGAAGTGGTCCAGCTCCAGGGCGAACTGGTTCTTCGGGCTCAGGACCTTCTCGTCCCGGGCGGCGTTCCTGCCGTCGCGGTGGCCGATGTAGAGACGCTGGCCCTGGTAGGCGAAGGCGTTCTGGAGATCGACGGAGGCGGTCCCGGTGTGCAGGGTCAGGCTCCGCGCCTCGTAGACCCCGTAACTCGTCAGGCACTGGGCGATCACGCCGGACGGGAAGTGGAGGGTGAAGCTCGCCGTCTCCTCGACCTCGCGGTACTTGGGATCGTCCGGCGGCGCGTAGATCTGGGCCTGGATCAGGTTCGGCTCCTCGCCGAGAACCGCGCGGGCGGTGTTCAGGCAGTAGAGCCCGATATCCGGCAGCGAGCCGCCGCCCGCCAGCGCCTTGCGCAGGCGCCACTGCTCCGGAAGACCCGTGGTCTGGCCGTTGAAGGCCTGGATCAGCCGCGGCCGGCCGAACTCGCCCGAGCGGGCGAGCTTGATCACGGCCCGGTTGTGGGGCTCGTACTGGCACCGGTAGGCGATCATCAGCTTGACGCCGGCCTTCGCGCAGGCCGCGATCATCTCCCGGCACTCGTCCGAGGTCACCGCCATCGGCTTCTCGCAGAGCACCTGCTTGCCGGCCGCGGCGGCCGCCACGACGTTGTCCCGGTGCACGCCGTTCGGCGTGACGATGTAGACCGCCTGGACGTCGGGGTTGGCCTTCAGCCGATCCCACGCGTCGTAGCCGTAGACGGCGTCGTCCGGCAGCCCGTACTGCCGCGCCACGAGCTTCGCCTTGTCGGGCGAGCCCGACATCACCGCCGCGAGACGGGCGCGCTTGCTCTCGCCGAACGCCGGCAGGATCTCGTCGAGGCTCAGGCGCCCGAGACCCACCACGCAGTAGCCGACGCGCTGGCCCGGCGGCTGCGGCGCCGGGCTCGGGGCGGGCGGCCGGTCGCCCGGCCCGCGCCAGTTCGGGAACATCACCTTTCCGCCCTGCACGGCGCCGGTATCGGCCGGGACCGAAGGGGCCGGCGGGGCGGCCGGCGCCGCGGCCTGCGCGCCGCCGCCGGCCGCGGCGCCGGCCAGGGCGCCCCCGGCCGCGAGGAGAGTGCGTCGTGAGAGCCGGGTGTCGTCCGCCATGTGCCTCGCCGTGTCGCCGGATCGGGAGGGCCGCGCCTGGGGCGCCGCCCGCGCCGGGAGCCGCCGGATGGCGGGACCGCGCCCTCAGTGAACGCGACCCGGCTCGTGGCTGTTTCCGTCGAGGAGCGCGGCGCGCAGACGCGCCACCTCCGCCTCGCTGGCGGCGAGCCGGCGCGCGACCGCCTCGGGCTCCGTCGCCGCGCGGGTCTCGGCGAAGCCGAGGCCGACCGACTCGCCCGCGCGCCAGGCCACGAAGGCGCGCCTGGCCTCACCGCGACAGGGGATGAACAGCTCGACGCAGTCGGGGAGCACGGCCTCCGCCGGCAGCCGGACCCGCGCCCCGTCGAGGGACACGTCGCGGACCGTGCAGTCGATCTCCGGGAGGAAGGCCGCGACGCGCAGCCGCCCGCCCAGGCAGACGCGGCGTCGGGCAGTGCGGCGGCGCTCGACCACGATCGTCTGACCCTGACGGTTTCGGTTGCGGGGACAACCGCCATCCAGCCCAAACGGCCCCCGCCCGTCCACTTTAACCGTCTATTTACCTTAACAGCAGGTTCAGGCGGGCGGCGGCGGGTCGGGCGCCTCGACCTCGCCGCGGCGCTGCAGCTGCAGGGCGACGAACCAGCACAGGGACGCCCAGGCGGCGCCGATGCACCAGCCGGCCAGGACGTCGCTCGGCCAGTGCACGCCGAGATAGATGCGGCTGATGCCGACGAGCAGCGTCACGCTCACCCCGAGCGCCAGGACCAGCGCCTTGGCGCGGCGGTTGCGCTCGATCCGGGCGATCAGGGTCGCCAGGGTCAGGTAGGCGATCGCCGACATGGTGGCGTGGCCGCTCGGGAAGCTCGCCGTGAACACCTCCATGCCGTGGGGCACGAGGTCCGGCCGGGGCCGATGGTAGAAGATCTTCAGCACCGTCGAGACCAGCTCGCCGCTCCCCACCGCGGCGAGGACGTAGAGACCGATGCGTCGGCGCCCGGACACGCCGAGATAGGCCGCCACCGCGCAGGTCAGGAACAGCACGGTGAAGACGCTGCCGAGCCCGGTGATGTCGCGCATCGCCTCCTCGAGCCAGGGCGGCCCGATCGGGTCGGCGAGATCGGCGGGGTTGCGCAGGGCGAGCAGGATCCGCCGGTCGAGGGCCGCGGTGGAGCCCTCGCCGACCTCGTGGGCGAGGTAGAAGAATCCGTAGCCGAGGATGCTCAGGCAGAGCAGGGCGACGAGGGGACCGACCTCGTTCAGGCGCAACCGCAGCCAGACCGCCATCGCGGGCTCGATCAGCCGGTTCTGCCGCAGGTTGCCCGGCGCCCTCATGGCGCGGTCTCCCGGTGCGCGTCGACATCCATCAGGCATTCTCTCCGAAGGGCAGGCGGGCGACGGCGTCCCAGGGGCCGCCGCGGTAGCGCCAGAGCAGGGTGCCGGGGGCGGTGAACCGGAACGGCACGAACCCCGCCGACAGGTCGGCTTGCAGCGCCCGGGCCGTGTCCGGCGACACCTTGTTCTGCACCGTGACGTGCGGGCGCCAGCCCTGCCGGTCCTGGGCGGTGAGGTGGGCCGCGAATTCCTGCGCGAGGCGGCCCCGGAAGCGCGCCAGCGCGTCGGAGTCGAGCGCGTAGGCGACGCCGCGGCCGGTGAAGCGCAGGCCGGTCACCGCGACCTCCGGCGGCGGCACCGTGCGGGCGAGGGCGGTGATCGCCTCGATCACGCCCCGCTCCCGGTCGCCCGGCAGGTGGTGGAACAGGGTCGCGTGCGCCGGGATGCGGTTCAGGGCTTCCGGGAAGTGGCGGCGCCGCTCGCCGTCGAACCGCGCGAAAGTCGGTTCGTCGAAGGCGAGCGTCAGGATCAGGGGGTCCGCGTCGGTCATCGGGGCCAGATGGCGCCCGCGGGCGCTCAGGTCCAGTACAGGATCCGCGCGGCCGGCAGGTCGCGGGCGAGGCAGGCGGTGAGATGGGCGCGCATCGCCTGCATCAGGGGCTTCGGGAAGACGTGCTTCACCGAGCCGAACTTGGTGCGCTTCTCGACGCGCTCCGCCTCGTCCAGCGGCAGGTCCGAGCCGGGATACCAGCCGCGCAGCACCGCCTTCGAGCCCGGCGTGAACCGGTGGGTGATGAGTTCGGCGGTGAGGTCGAGATCGGGCACGCCGGCCAGCGCGTCGGCGGCGGCGCGGACCAGCCCGGCATAGGCGTCCTCCCAGTCCGGGACCGGCAGGATCGGCGCGACGGTCAGGCCGACCGGGTAGCCGGCCCGCGCCGCCGCCGCCAGGGCGGCGAGCCGCGCGTCGAGGGGATCGGTGCCGCCCTCGTAATGCGCGGCCGCCCGCGGATTGACCGAGAAGCGGATGCGCGTGCGCCGGTTGTGCGGCAGGTCGAGGAGCGGCTCGACCGCGGCGAACTTGGTGGTGAAGCGCAGCTGCACCGGCGCGTCCCAGGCGCCGAAATGTCGGATCGCCGCCGAGAGCGAGCCGGTCAGGTGCTCGATGCCGAGGGGATCGGTGTAGCAGGACGCCTCGAAGGTGGTCCCCTCCCGCGCCCGCTCGGCGGAGGCCGACGTCACCGCGCCGCGCCCCGCATAGTCCGCGAGGTTGTCGAGGATCGCCGCCAGATTGGCGTAGGCGCGGGTCACCGGCGGCCCGGACAGAGAGCCCGCGAGGTAGCAGTACTGGCAATGGGCCGGGCAGCCCTCGGCGAGGTCGAAGCGCCAGTCGGCCGAGGGCGGGATCGGCTGCAGTCGCAGCTTGGTCGGCGGGGCGACCGTCAGCGCGAGGGTCGCCTTGGCGGCCGCGTAGGCGCGGCGCGGATCCGGCTCGCGCGGGCTCGGCAGGCGGTTGGACGCCAGCCGCTCCACCGGCAGGCCCAGCGCCTCGGCGCGGGCCAGCATGGCCCGCCCGTGGGCGTGCTCCAGGGCGGCGGGCATGACCAGCACGCGGCGCGGGCGCCACAGCCGCGCCGGGCGGGCGGGCTCCGGGCGGATGGGCTCCGGGCCCCCGGCATGCTCCGGGCGATCGCGGGTCTGGACGGCCGGTGCGGGCGAGGGCGTCATGCCTGACGAACGCGCGGTCCCGGTGCCGGGTCCGGCCTAGTCGCCCGCTCGCGGTGCGGCTAAAGCACCGTCATGTCTGCAGGCAGGGAGAGCGTACATGTCGGCCGCGACGGCTGGTTATTCCTCACGGGGGGGACCAACCGGGTCATGGACCGGTATCGCGGCGGCCTGCGGCACTGGCTGCTGCTGCGCGGCTGGACACGGCTGATCAAGGCCCGCGCGCGGCGGGCCGAGAGCCTCGGCATCCGCTGCCTGCACGTGATCGTGCCGGAGAAGCTGTCGGTCTACGACGACAAGACCGACGGCCTGCGCTACGCCCCCGGCAAGGCCTCGACCCGGCGGCTGGCCCGCAGCCTCGCCCGGCATCCGGCCTATCTCGACCTTCTCGCCCCGCTCCGCGCCGCCCGGAACGGGCCGGTGCCGCTCTACCTGCGCACCGACACGCACTGGACCGCGCAGGGCTGCCTGCTGGCCTACCGCGCGATCATGCGGGCGCTCGGGGCGATCCCGCCGGCCGACATCGGCGCGCGTCCGGGCATCGTCTCGGACCAGCTCATGGATCTCGGCGAGAAGCTGCCGGAGCGGCCGCGCGAGCGCCTGGAACGGTTCATGCTGCAGCGCGACGCGTCGCGGGTCGAGACCGGGCCGCTGCTCGCCGCCTACGAGGCGGAAGGGCGCGACCGGGAGGTGCATGTCGGCGCGCATGTCGTCTACCGGAACGCGTCACCGGCGGCCGATCCGCGCCGGCTCGTCCTGTTCGGCGATTCCTGCGCCCATTTCGACCCGTTCCTGCTGACCGGGCTACTCGCCGAGAGCTTCAGCGAGGTGCACTTCGTCTGGTCGTCGAGCCTCGACTGGGCCTATATCGAGCGGGTCCGCGCCGACATCCTTCTGTTCGAAATCGCCGAGCGCTTCCTCGCCAAACTCCCGAAGGACGATTTCGACGTGGCCGTCGCCGGCCAGCGCGGGACCGGCGGCCGCCTCGCGAAGCTCCGGACCGGCGGCCTCGACGCCGTCGGCCGCGGGGCGAAGCCTCAGTAGATGGCCTGATCCAGGCGGGCGAAGTCGGCGACGCTCGCCGCCTGATACTTCGCGAAGGATTCCGGCGCGTAGGCGATGCCGATCATCAGGACGAGGAGCGTCGCGAGGCACGCGAGCGTCGCGGTGACCACGTCGGCGTGGCGCCGCAGGGCGTGGATCACCAGGCACCCGAACGTGAACAGGGCCGCCTCGGCGACGGGCACCAGCGCGAACGACATCACTTCACCTCCATCGATCCCCCACCGGGTCGGGCAGCTGCGGCACGCGCACGGCGACGGGTGGGTGCCGCGAGACATGGCGGACTTTGCTGCACCGCAACAGACAGGCGGGCGCAGGCCTGCCTTGCGTGGCGTTCGCGGGCGGACGCGTCCCTTCACACCGACCGCGCGAGGCCCATCTCGGTCGGACCTCTCGGACAGGCGGAGACGACGATGGGCCTCCTCGTAGACGGCATCTGGCGCGACCAGTGGTACGACACCGCCGCGACGGGCGGCCGCTTCGAGCGCAAGGCCTCGGCCTTCCGCAACTGGGTCACCGCCGACGGGTCGGCAGGCCCCTCCGGCGCGGGCGGCTTCCGCGGCGAGCCGGGGCGCTACCATCTCTACGTGTCCCTGGCCTGTCCGTGGGCGCACCGCACGCTCATCGGCCGGACGCTCAAGGGGCTGGAGGACGCGATCTCCGTCTCGGTGGTCGACCCGCACATGGGCGCCGAGGGCTGGGTCTTCGGCGACACGCCGGGCGCGACGCCGGACCCGATCCACGGCGCCCGGCGCCTCTACGAGGTCTACCTGGCGGCGGACCCGTCCTACAGCGGCCGGGTCACCGTGCCGACCCTCTGGGACCGGGAGCGCGCCACCATCGTGTCGAACGAATCCGCCGAGATCCTGCGGATGCTGAACGACGCCTTCGGGGGCACCGGCCCCGACCTCTATCCCCCGGACCTGCGCGCCGAGATCGACGCCGTGAACGGCCGCGTCTACGACCGCGTGAACAACGGCGTCTACAAGGCGGGCTTCGCGACCACGCAGGAGGCCTACGCCCAGGCCTTCGAGGCCCTGTTCGCGGAACTCGACGCGCTCGAGGCGCGCCTCGACCGGAGCCGCTACCTCTGCGGGGACCGGCTGACCGAGGCCGACATCCGGCTGTTCACGACGCTGGTGCGGTTCGACGCGGTCTATGTCGGGCACTTCAAGTGCAACAGGCGCCGGATCGCCGACTACGCGAACCTGTCGAACTACCTCCGCGACCTCTACGCGCTGCCGGGCGTCGCGCCGACCGTGAACCTCACCCACATCAAGCGGCACTATTACGAGAGCCATCCGACCATCAATCCGACGGGGATCGTGCCCCTCGGGCCGGACCTCGACCTCGCCGCGCCGAACGACCGGGCCCTGCGGTTCGCGGGCTAGCGGGCCGCCCCGCCCGGCGTCCCTTCCGCGCCCGTGCGGCTGGGTTGAGGGCGTTCGGCGCGTCCGCGACACACCTCCCGTCGCGCCGGTCCGGGGGCCGTGCCCCTCGACGGCGTGCGCGGCGCGCCTAGTTCGGCTCTCAACCGGAGGATGCCCGACACGCCATGACCAACAGCCTGCGCCTCGCGCTGCTCTGCGCCCTCGTCAGTCTGCCCTCCGCGGCCCGCGCCCAGGCGGCGTTGCGGCTGGAAGGGACCTGCGAGAAGCTCGTCATCGGCACGCAGGACCTGAGCGCGGCCTGCAGCAACGTCCTGACGAACGCGGTGAGCCGGAACCGCACGAGCTTCGACTTCACGACCTCCGACGGCCAGACCCTCAGCTTCAGCGGCAACGGCGCCCAGCAGGAGGCCACCGAGGAGACCGATCCGCTGCAGCCGATCAACGTCGTCACCACGGGCAAGGACGGCGCCCCGATCCTCGCGATCGGCGCCTGCCGCTTCTCGACCCCGGAAGCCGGGCGCACCGCGATCACCTGCGAGGCCAGCACCGCCGACGGGCGTCCCTTCGCCGGCACGTTCGTGACCGCCGCCAAGGCGGCGGCGGGCGCGCCGGCCGCCGCGCCGCCGCGCTGAGGATCCGTCCCTCCGGGCTGGTCAGACCGGGGCGGAAGCCCCATTTAAGGCGCTCCACGAAAAAGGTTCCGAAGCCAGACCGATGCTCAACGACACCCTCGCCGCGGGCGGTACCCCGGCCGGCGACACCGGCTCCCTCATCAAGGACACGACCACCGCGAGCTTCCGTCAGGATGTCATCGCCGAGTCGATGAACCGGCCGGTCC
This sequence comes from Methylobacterium oryzae, assembly GCF_021398735.1. Taxonomy (NCBI): domain Bacteria; kingdom Pseudomonadati; phylum Pseudomonadota; class Alphaproteobacteria; order Hyphomicrobiales; family Methylobacteriaceae; genus Methylobacterium; species Methylobacterium oryzae. Next base: position 4,081,237 of record NZ_CP090349.1, on the reverse strand, counting down.
TGGTCGATTTCTGGGCACCCTGGTGCGGGCCCTGCAAGCAGCTCACGCCGGTCTTGGAGAAGGTCGTCCGGGAAGCCGCGGGCGCGGTCGTCCTGGCGAAGATGAACATCGACGAGCATCCCTCGATCGCCGGTCAGCTCGGCATCCAGTCGATCCCGGCGGTCATCGTCTTCCAAAAGGGTCAGCCGGTCGACGGCTTCATGGGCGCGGTCCCGGAGAGCCAGATCAAGGAGCTGATCGCGCGCGTGGCCGGTCCGCAGCAGGACCCGCTGGAGGCGGCCCTCGCCGACGCGGCGGCCCTGATCCAGGAAGGCGACCTCGCCGGCGCCGCCGAGATCTACGCGGCCGTGCTGGAGCAGCAGCCCGACAACGTCACCGCTCTGGCCGGCCTCGCCAAGATGCAGCTCGACGCGGGCGAGATCGAGAACGCCAAGCGCGTGCTGGCGATGGTTCCGGAGGCGAAGGCCGGCGACCCGGCGCTCGTCGGCATCCGCGCCGCCCTGGAACTCGCCGAGCAGGCGGCGTCGCTGGGCGACCTCGCGGGCCTGCAGCGCGAGGTCGAGGCCAACCCGGACGCCCATCAGGCGCGGTTCGACCTCGCGCTCGGGCTCGCCGCCCGGGGCGAGCGCGGCCAGGCGGTCGATCACCTGATCGAGCTGCGCAAGCGCGACAAGGACTGGAACGAGGACGGTGCGCGCAAGCAGCTGCTGCAATTCTTCGAGGCCTGGGGCGTGATGGACCCCGACACGATCCGCGGCCGGCGCAAGCTCTCGGCACTTCTGTTCTCGTGAGGCACCGGCTCGCGCGCCGGCCCACCGATCGGCCCCTCTGGGAGGCGCCATGAGCACCCATGCGAGCTACAAGGGCCCCGCGGATTGCCCGGCCGTGATCCCGGTCTTCCCGCTGTCCGGCGCGCTGCTGCTGCCGCGGGGACAGATGCCGCTCAACATCTTCGAGCCGCGCTATCTAGCGATGGTCGACGATGCCATGCGGACGGACCGGATCATCGGGATGATCCAGCCCGACCCGGAAGGGTCGGGCGGATCGAATCCGAAGCTCTACCGCGTCGGCTGCGCGGGCCGCGTCACCCAGTACGCCGAGACCGGCGACGGCCGGTACCTGATCTCGCTCACCGGCGTCACCCGGTTCCGGGTCGAGAGCGAGCTGGCCTCGATCGGCCCCTATCGCCGCTGCCACGTCTCCTACGACGAGTTCGCGGTGGACTTCGAGCCGCGGGCGGGCGAGGAGCAGGTCGACCGCGAGGGCGTCCTCAAGGCGCTGCGCGATTTCGTGGAGTCGAACGACCTCAAGGTGGACTGGGCCGGGATCGACGAGGCGCCCGACGAGGCGCTGGTCAACGCCCTGTGCATGATGAGCCCGTTCGGCGTGCGCGAGAAGCAGGCGATGCTGGAGGCTCCCGACCTGAAGACCCGGGCCGAGATCCTGATCGCGGTCACGCAGATGGAACTGGTTCGCGGCTCGGGTCCCGAGTCGCCGATGCAATAGGTTGCCCCACCGATGTCCAACGATCTCACCGCCCCCGTCGAGGCGACCCGCGTCGACCCGAAGCTCCTGGAGATCCTGGTCTGCCCGCTGACCAAGGGCACCCTGGAATACGATTCGGCCCGGCAGGAGCTGATCAGCCGCTCGGCGAAGCTCGCCTACCCGATCCGCGACGGGATCCCGATCATGCTGCCCGAGGAAGCCCGGCCGCTCACCGACTGAGCACCGCGAGTCGCTCCGGCCGTCCCGCGCGGCCCGTCACAACCCGAGAGGGCGGCGCGGCGCGCTGGTCGGCTGCCCGCGCCCGCCGACGGATCCGATCATGGATCCCGCCCGGCCCGATCGAGGCCGGTTGCTCAATCGCCGGCCCGCCCCGAGGCGCCCGAGGCTCTCCCGCGCGGGCAGGTTCGGCCGCGGTCTCGCGGGCGCTTTCCCGCGGGCCCGGCGATCCTCGACATGCGCGAGCAGGACCTTGGCCGCCTCCGTCTCCTCCGTGATGAGCGGAGACTTGGACGCTCCGGTCGGCAGATCAGTCCACAGCATCGTCCGCAACGAGCTTGACTATTGGCCGGGGGACTGTCGGCCGTAATCTATCTTGAACAAGCGGGAGGCAGCCATACTCTTGCCGCTTCCATCGTTCAGCGTCGAGTCATCCTCGATCGATGATTTTGACCGTGCACGCCGCTTCCGGCGGTGTCCGCTTCGCTGAAAGATTGCATCGCATGACCAAGCTGACCGCGGTCGCGGCCCTCGCCGCCGGCCTTCTCCTCCCGACGTGCCTGCCCGCCAGCGCGGGGCCGAGCGCGCATAACGGGCGGTGGTCGGTGGAGCTGGTGACGGAGAGCGGCCTGTGCAGCGCCCGCTACACCTACGCGCTCGCGATCCGCGAGGGGCAGGTGCAGCTCATTTCCGGCAGCGCCGGGGCGCAGGTCAACGGCCACGTGCGGCCCGACGGCAGCGTCGGCATCACGGTCAGCAACGGGACGGCGAGCGGCACCGGCACCGGCCGACTCCAGGCCGGCAGCGGCGCCGGCACCTGGAAGGTCTCGTCCCTGTGCTCGGGCCACTGGACCGCGCGGCGCAGCGACACCCGCACCGCGCAGGCCGACTGAGGTCGCTCAGGCGGCCGCGGCGAGCCAGCTCCGCGCCTCGTCGATGCGGGCGCGCTCGAACACCTTGATCTGGGTCGGCGACACGAAGTTGAAGGTCTCGGCCAGCGCCTTCAGCCAGGGCGCGTCCGTCACCAGGGCGACGTGGCTGATGCTCTTCATCATCGAGATGCCGAAGCGCGGGTCCTTGAAGAAGGCCGCGGGCTCCATGCCCTCGAAGGCGCGGATATCCTCGAGCAGCTTGATCTTGCCGCCCTTGTCGAGGTCGGCCTTCATCGCGGTCATCGCCGCGTTCATCTCCTCGTCGGTGATCTTCCCGTCGACCACGATCTCGGCGACATTCGAATCCGGCGTCTTGGTGTAGGTCAGCACTGATCGCTCCTCCGGGAACCGCATGCGTCCCGTAGCCGGTCTCCGACCAGGGTCCGCCGCCCGTGACCTGAGCCATACCCGATCGCGGGACGAACCGGTATGGCTCCGGACCCTCGCTCTGACGTGCCTCCCGACGGCGAACCGGCGTTCACGAGACCGGGAGGCCCGCGAAGTCTCCTACAAAAAGCTCTGCGGGTCGACATCGATGGCGACCCGGACGTTGCCCCGCACCTTCGGTCCCCGGGCGATCCAGGCGCGCAGGTAGGCCTGGAGATCGACGTTGCGCTCGGTCTTCACGAGCAGCCGGAACCGGTAGCGGCCGCGCACCAGGGCGAGGGGCGCCTCGGCGGGGCCCAGGACCATCACGCCCTCCGGCGGCTCGGCGGCGCGGGCGAGCGCCTGCCCGTGCGCCTCCGCGACCTCGCGCTCGCTCGCCGAGACGATCAGGGCCGCGAGCCGCCCGAACGGCGGCAGGCCGGCCGCCTCGCGGGCCTGGATCTCCTCCGCGTAGAAGCGCTCCGCGTCGCCCGACAGCAGGGCGGCGATCACCGGGTGGTCTGGCTGGTAGGTCTGGACCAGGGCGCGCCCGGGCTTCTCGCCGCGTCCGGCGCGCCCGGTGACCTGCTGGAGCAACTGGAAGGTGCGCTCCGCCGCCCGCGGGTCGCCCGAGGTCAGGCCGATATCGGCGTCGAGCACGCCGACCAGCGTCAGGAACGGGAAGTTGTGGCCCTTGGCCACGAGCTGTGTGCCGATCACGACGTCGCACGCGCCGGCCGCCACCGCCTCGAGTTCCTGGCGCAGACGCTCGGCGCCGCCGGGAAAGTCGCTCGACAGGACGACGATGCGCCGGTCCGGGAACATCTCGGCCGCCTCCTCGGCGATCCGCTCGACGCCGGGCCCGCAGGCGGTGAGATTGTCGAAGGTCCCGCACTCGGTGCAGGCCTCCGGCCGGCGCTCCGCGTAGCCGCACTGGTGGCAGACCAGCGCCCGGCGGAACCGGTGCTCCACGAGCCAGGTCGAGCAGTTCTTGCACTGGTAGCGGTGGCCGCAGGCGCGGCAGAGGGTCAGCGGCGCGTAGCCCCGGCGGTTGAGGAACAGCAGCGCCTGCTCGCCGCGCTCCAGGGTGCCCTTCACCGCGTTGACCAGCGGCGGGCTGAGGAAGCGGCCGCGCTCGGGCTGGTCGAGGCGCATGTCGATCGCGGCGATGTCGGGCAGGCGCCGGCCGCCGAAGCGCTCGGGGAGCAGGACGTGCCGGTAGCGCCCCCGCGCGGCGTTGACGCGGGTCTCGATCGCGGGCGTCGCCGAGGTCAGGACGACCGGGCAGCCCTCGAGGCGCCCGCGCACCACCGCCATGTCGCGGGCGTGGTAATGGACGCCGTCCTCCTGCTTGTAGGCGGTCTCGTGCTCCTCATCGACCACGATCAGGCCGAGCCGCGCGAAGGGCAGGAACAGGGCCGAGCGCGCGCCGACCACCACGAGCGCCTCGCCCTCGGCTACGGCGGCGCGCAGGCGCTCGCGCCGCTTGCCGCCGATCCCGGAATGCCACGCCGCCGGCCGGACCCCGAACCGGGCGGCGAACCGGTCGAGGAACTGCGCCGTCAGGGCGATCTCGGGCATCAGGATCAGGGCCTGCCGCCCGGCCCGGACGCAGGCGGCCACCGCCTCGAAATAGACCTCGGTCTTGCCGGAGCCGGTGACGCCCTCCAGAAGGACCGGGCGGAGATCGTCGGATTCCCGCGGCTGCGGCCGGTCCCACGGGAAGGGGGCGACGAGGGCCGCCACCGCCTCGGCCTGCGCGGGCGAGAGCGGCGCCCGCGGGAAGTCCGGGTCGGGCCGCGGCGCGACCGCCTCCGGCTCGACCGCGACGGTCTCGAGGACGCCGTCGTCGATCAGCCCGTCGACCACCGAGAGCGAGACGCCGGCCTCCTTGGCGAGCGCGCTCTTGCCGCGCAGGGCGCCGTCGGCCGCCGCGGCGAGCACCTTGGTGCGGGCCGGGGTCGGCCGGGACGGGGGCTTGTCGGTGAGGCGCACGGCGACGCGGGCGGTCTCGCCGGCGGCCGCCTCGTCGGGCAGCCGCAGGACCATGGCGAGCGCCGAGCCCTTCGGCGCCAGCGTGTAGCGGGCGATCCAGTCGACGAGGCTGCGCAGCGGCTCCGACAGGGGCGGGTAGGGGAGGCGGCCGGTCACGGGCCGCAGGTTCGAGCCGCCGGGCGTCTCGGCGACGCCCCAGACCACCCCGACGATCTCGCGCGGGCCGAGGGGCACCTGCACCACGTCGCCCGGGGCGAGGTCGAGCCCGGCCGGCGCCACGTAGCTGTAGGGCGTATCGAGGGCGAGCGGGATCAGGATCTCGGCGACGGCGGGCATGCGGGGCTTTTCGGGCGGGTCCGTTCCGGGTCCGTACCATAGGCGCGGGAAAAGAACCCGCCGCTTCAGCGATCCCGCAGCGCCGGCACGAGCGGCAGGGCCGCTAGGCTCAGCGCCGCCATGGCCCAGAAGGCCGAAGCGCCGAGCGCCCCGTAGAGCGCCCCGGAGGCGAGGGTCGCGGCGACGCCCGACAGGCCGAGGCCCAGCGTGCCGTAGAGCGCCAGCGCGGTCGTCCGGAGATCGGCCGGCGTCGACGCCTCGATGAGGCTGAGGCAGGCGAGGTGCAGGAGGGCGAAGCTCAGCCCGTGCAGGGATTCGGCGGCGGCGAGCCAGGGAAGCGCGGTCGTGGATGCCAGCATCGCCCAGCGCAGGCCCCCCGCGCAGGCCGCAACCGCGACGCCGGTCGCCGGGCCGATCCGCGCCAGCAGGGGCGGTCCGACCAGCAGGAAGACCAGGACCTCGGCGGCCACCGAGACCGACCAGAGCAGGCCGGCGGTGGTCGCCGCGATCCCGGCGGACCGCCACAGGATCATGGCGAAGCCGTCGTGCATCGCGTGCGCGCCGATCACCAGGGCGGCGACCAGCACCGTGCGGCGGAAGCGCGGCAGGGCCACCAGGGTGGCGAAGCCCCGCCACCGCGCCCCGGCCTCGGCCGCGCCGCACGGAGGAGCGGCGGGCAGGGCCAGGGCGGCCGCGCCGGCGGCCAGGAACAGGCCGCCGCTCGCCACGAGGGCGGCGGCGAGGCCGTGGAGGCCGATCAGCCAGCCGGCCGCGGCGGTGCCGACGATGAACGCGGCCGAGCCCGCGCCGCGGACCCAGCCGTACTGGAACGCCGCGCCGCCGCGCGCGGCGGCCAGGGCCAGCGCGTCGGCGAGGGGCGCCGGGGCCGCGGTGCCCGCCGCGTAGAGGAGCGCCGGCCCGATCAGCTGCGCCAGCCCGGCGCCGGGCAGGTGCGCCAGGGCGCTGAGCCCGGCCAGCGCGAGGCTCGCCGCCAGGACGGATCGGCCGGCCCGGTGGCGGTCGGCGAAGGCGCCGGCCAGGGGACCGACCGCGAGGCGCAGGGCACCGGCGGCGGCGAGGAGGAGGCCGATCTCGCCGGGCGTCAGGCCGCGCGCGGCGAGGAAGCCCGGCAGGACCGGCGACAGCACCCCGTAGGCGCCGTAGAGCGCCGCGTAGAGGACGAGGAATCGGGCGAGCCCGCCCCACCGTCCCGCCCCTGTCGCCTGCCGCTCCATCGGCGGAGCGTAGCACCGGCGCGCGTCCCGGTGTCAGGTCCGCGCCGGGCTTTCGTCAGCAGGGTCGGCGGACGGCGTAGCGGTAGCGCCGCCCCTGCGCGTCGAGCAGCTCGCTGTCCGGCCCTTCCTGCCACACGACCTCGTCCTCGGGACGGGCCGCGTCGGTCAGGGTCGCCCCACGGACGATGTCGAGGCTGAGGCCGAACCCGTAATTGGTCGCGGTCGCGTCGGTGATCGCGGCCGAGATGTCGGCCTCGTCGGGCAGGCAGGCGAACAGGACGCCGTCGGCGATGGCGAGGGTGTAGGTTTGCACGGATGGCCTCCAGGAGGCTCGAGGAGCGTGGACCGGCTGCGAGGGGCCGAACCTAGGCATCGCGGCCGGGATGTGAACCCTCTCCACCGAGATGCTGCATTGCACCATTTCGTGAGCACGAGCTCCGCGCGTGCCCGCGCCGCCGCGCCTCAGCGACCCAGATGATCGTCGAAGAAGTGAGCCATTTCTCCGAAGACCTCCCTGGTTTCGGGCGCGTCCGGCGTGAACAGGTACTGCGCGTGGGACATGCCCTCGAACACCTGCAGCGACGCCTCGATCCCGGCGGCGCGCAGCTTCCGGTGGGTGCGCACCGTGTTCGACAGGAACAGGTCGCGGGTGCCGGTGACCAGGATCGCGGGCGGGAGGCCGGCGAAGTCGCCGTAGATCGGCGAGAGCTGCGGGTCCTTCAGGTCGCGGCCGGCGGCGTAGAGCTTGGCGGCCGGCGTCAGGTAGCCGGAATAGCTGACGAGCACGTTGTCGAGCCACTCGTTGGTCCGGTAGCTGTCGCCGGTCTCGGTCATGTCCGACCAGGGCGTTCCGAGACCGATCGCCGCGGGCAGCGCGAGCCCCTCGGCCTTGGCGCGGAGCATCAGGGCCAGAGTCATGCCGCCGCCCGTTGAGGTGCCGAACACCGCCATGTTCCGCGGCTTCTGCATGGACAGCATGGCCCGCCACACGGCGGTCGCGTCGTCCATGGCGGCCGGGTAGGGCGCGTCCGGCGGCATGCGGTAATCCACCGAGATGACCTTGTAGCCGCCGAGGCCGGCCATCAGGATCGCCTCCAGCGTTCCGGCCTCGCCGGGATTGTAGACGTAGCCGCCCCCGTGGATGTGCAGGAGGAGCCGGTCGCGGTTGGCCTCGGGGATCTGCCGGGGCTGGATCACGAAGGCCTTCACGCCGCCGATCACCGCGGCCTCGCTGGTGACGCCCAGCTTCTCGCGGAGCGCCGGCAGGGTGGCGGCTCCGGCGGCAGCGAGCTTGTCGACCAGCGCCTTCCAGGCCGCGGCGTCCGGCGGGTTCGCGTTCCAGGCCGGCACCCGGTAGGGCGCCGCCACCGCGGTGCGGAATTGCGGGCTCGTCGTGTCGGGGACCGGCACGACCTTGGCCGGCACCGTCCGCGGCCCCGGGGCGGCGTTGGCCGCGCCCATCTCGGCCTCCAGCTGGGCGAAGTGCGGCACGGCCCGCTCCGCGGGCGCGGCCTGCCCGAAGGCGGCCTGGGTGCCGCAGGCGATCATCAGCAGCGCGGACAGGCTCAGGCGCATCGCGGTTCCTCCCGCGGCAGCCCGTTCCGCGACCCGACTCGGCGGGTGCCGGCCGCGCTCGGCCGATACCTATCGGAGCGGGCGGCCCGCGACAGCCGCCCGGGTGACGATCGCGGCCGCGCGGTCACGCACCGAGCCGCGGGAGCGCGGCCGGCGTCTCCGGCTCGACCACCAGGGTCGCCGGCACGGCGCCGTCGCCGGCGAGGGCCTCGGCGATCGCCTCCGGCCCGATCGGGTCCTCGGCCGCGCCGGCGGCGCCCGACGGTTCCGGCGTGATCCGGGCGGTCTCCCGGCGCGGCCCGGTCTCGGCCGCCGCCGCGTGCTCGTCGGCGACGCCGGTCACCGCCCCGGGCGCGATCAGCCCGATGGCGGCCGCGTGCTCGGCCATGGCGACGCTGTCGGCGGCGAGCACGAGGCTCGATCCGGCCCGGGCGACGGCGCCGGCGAGCCGGACGATCTCCTCCACCCGTGCGGAGCCTCGGGACACGTTGCGGATGTAGACCGCCAGCACCCGCCCGGGATTCTCCTCGACGATCTGCGCGTAGACCTCCGGGTCATGCTGGCCGCTGTCGCCGATCAGCACGAAGGGCAGGTCGCGGTAGAGGGCGAGCATGTGGCGGATCAGCGCGTGCTTGTGGTCGGTGGCCCGGCGCGGCAACGGGTGGGTCCAGGAGAGGCCCCATTCCCGCAGGAAGAGCACGGGCCCCGCCGGGATGCCGTGGCGCTGGAAGAACTCCGAGAGCATCTCGTAGAGGCCCCAGGGCGCGCGGGACACGTAGAGCATCGGGTTGCCCTCATCGCCGCCGGCGCCCGCGTGGAGGGCGCGGTAGAGGGCGGCGACGCCCGGGAAGGCGACGCGGCTCTCGGCATCCTCCACGAACAGGCGCCAGAGCATCTTGAGCTTGTTGGCGACGCCGGTGCGCATGACCGTGTCGTCGATGTCGCTGACCACGACGCAGCGGCAGCGGTCGGGCGGGATGAACACCGCGCCCTCGGCGGGGATCGGCGGATCGGCCTCGAGGCGGAGTTCGACCGCGTGCCAGTCACCCGTCTCGGCCGGAGGCGAGCGCGGGTGCAGGTGCACGCGGAAATAGCCGTCCCGGTCGGTCTCGACCCGCACGGCATCGTCGCCGAACCGGGCGGTGATGCCCGCGCCGGCGATCGTCCGCCGGGCGATGCGGCGGCGCAGGTCGCGCCACTGCGCTCGAAGGGATTCGGGATCCTCGCCGGGAATCCCCGGCGACTGCCGGAAGACGCGGCCGATGAGGAACACCTCGTCCCGTGACCCGTAGCCACGGTAGGGCTCGACCACGAGCCCGCCCCGGCCCTTGCCGCCACGCCCCTGCGCGCGGCGGACCGGCCGGGTGAGGACCCGCAGCGCCTTCGTGGCACCCCTGCGCGCGCGCGAGGACATGGCGAACGGCCGCCGTCCGGGCGCTCAGGCCTGCGGCAGTTCGGGGCTGAGCCCCATCGCGTCGAGGCCCTCCTCCAGGAGATCGCCGGCGTCGGGGCTGCCGAGCAGCTCCCGCACGGCCCCTTCGCCGGCGGCCTCGCGCTCGCGGGCGAAGCGCACCGCCTCGCTCCACTCCTCCGGCTCCATGTCGCCGCGACCGACGTAGAGGAGGGCGAGCAGCTCGGCCCGGGAATCGTCGTCGAGCCCGGCGATCAGGCCCCGGACCTCGGATTCCGTCGCGTCGTCGGTGCCGGAGACCAGGACGTCGGTGGCGCCGTCGTCGATCGGGTTCGAGCCCGAATCCGGGTCGGTGTTGCCCTCTTTCACCTCGATGGCGCGCAGCCGCATGACGATGTCGGTGACGGTCTCGACGGCGATATCCATGCGCTGATCTCCGGACGCTGACGGGGTCGGGCAAGCGGGGCCCTCAAGCCGCGACAACGGGCGAGCGGGCGCCGGGTTCGCCCCATCCCCATCGAAGGCGGGTTGCGTGGTCCGCGCCACTTTCCGGCTCCGCGACCGTGAGATAGAGGCTGCGAGACTGTTCCGACATCTGGATCGACATTGGCGATAGACGTGGTTTCTACAAAGACTGCCCGGACATCGCCTGCCGATACCGTCATTCCCTGTGCACGCGACGGCGCCTCCCGCGGCCCGGGCGGGCGCCGCTGGCGCCTCGTCGCCCTGGCGGGCCTGTCGGCCCTGGCCGGATCGGCGCTGGTCGGGACGCGGTCCGCCGAGGCCCGGTCCGCGGGCTACGAGGGCAGCGCGCCGAGCTGCTTCCTGACCGGGGGCGGCGCGCTGGAGATCTGCCGCGAGGGCTCGGAGGCCGAGGGCGTCCTCATCGCGCCGGCGCCCTGCGCCTTCGTGCGCGGCGTGCAGATCCTGCGGCTCGCCCGCTCCGAGGCGCCCGGCCCGCTCCAGGCCGTGTTCCAGGGCCAGACACCGGTGGCGTCCCGCCGGGACGAGCCGTGCCCGGAGCGGCGCGCCACCGACAGCCGCGACGGCGGCGCCCTGCGCACCGGCCGCACCTTCGAGGCCCTGGTCACGACGCTGCCGCCCTCGGCCGACCGGTTCTGGGTCGACCTGCCGGAGGAGCGCGCGCGGACGCGCGGCTGGTCCGAGCCGACGCCGTCCGCGGAGGGCATCGGCCCGCGCGACCCCATCGCCGTGACGGGCCGGACCTGGGCCGGCGAGGCCTACAGCTACGTCTTCCTGCTCGGGCAGGAGCGCGTGGGCGTCACCGGCGGCGACGCGGCCGAGCCCGAGCGCCGCGGCCGGCGTTGGCGCCGGCGGGCGGAACCGGACGCGCCGGCGACGGGCCCGGCCGACGTCCGGCGCCGCGTCCAGATCGAGGCGCGCACCCTCGACTTCCAGACCTTCGAGATCCGGACCCGCACCGCCGACGGCTACGGGCTGGCCTGGACGCCGTTCGAGGCGGGCGCCGGCCGCGGCCGGCGCGCCGACCCGCCCGTCCCCGCTGCGGTGGTCGACGAGGCGGGCAAGCCGGTCACGTCGGCCTGCACGGCGCCGGCCTTCGAGACCCACGGGCTCGCCGGCTCGATCAGCGTCGTCGACCGCACCTATCACTACGTCTACACCGACGTGCTGCCCGAGGATTGCGGCCTCGCCCCCGAGAAGCGCCGCACCGGGCTGTTCCTGCGCACCGCGCAGGACCTGTCGGGGCCGAAGGTCTGGTCGACGGCGCGCAAGCTCGCCGGGCCGCTGCCGCCCGGAACCCTCGTGCGGGTGGCCCGCGCCAAGGGCATGCCGCGCTGGGCGGTCTCCTACACGTGCCAGCGGCCCGCCAACGCCCCGGGCGGTCCGGTGGCGGATATCTGCCTGCAATACACGGCCGACATGAACCTCGACGGGATCGGCGCCCTCAAGCTCTACGCCGATCCGGTGGAGGCGGGCCGCTCCGCCGCCTATCTCGGGCTGCGCTCGGGGGGCGACGGCAGCGGCCGGTACGACCGGAGCGCGCATTTCTGGATGACCGACGCGGAGGGCAACCTCGACACGCCGGCGATCTACCCGAACAAGGCGGGCTTCCTGACCTGGCTCGACCGGCTCGCCCCGACCGCCTCCGGGCGCGACGCGTCGAGCCTCTACGGGCGGCCCGTCTACTGGGGGACGTGGACGGTGCGCCCGATCGGCGCGCAATAAGTCGCAGGAGGCGCTATATGGGCGGCCGACAAGCCGCGCGAGGCGTGCCTGACGGACCCGATGGAAACCCATATCGACCTGTGGTTCGCCGCGAGCATCGTGGCGATCTCGCTGCTGCTCTCGGCCTTCTTCGCGGGCGCGGAGACGGCCTTCACGGCCGCCTCGCGAGCCCGAATGCACGCCCTGGAGCAGGCGGGCGACCCGCGCGCCGCGATCGTCAACCGCATCCTGGCGATCCGCGAGCGCTTCATCGGCGCGATGCTGATCGGCTACAACATCGTGGCGATCGGCGCCTCGGCCTTCACCACCAGCGTGCTCACGGCGCTGTTCGGCAAGAGCGGCGTCATCTACGCGACGGTCGGCATGTCGGTGCTGGTCATCGTCTTCGCCGAGGTGCTGCCGAAGACGCTGGCGATCTCCAAACCTGACAAGGCCGCCCTGCTCACCGCCCGCCCGGTGGCCTTCGCGGTGGCGCTGATGGGCCCGCTGGCCATCGCCATCGAGCACGTCGTGCGGGTGATGCTAAAACCGTTCGGCGTCACCATCGGCGAGCACCAGTCGATCCTCACCGCCGCCGAGGAGCTGCGCGGGCAGGTGGCGCTGATGCACCGGGAGGGCGGCGTCGCCAAGGCCGAGCGCGACATGCTGGGCGGCCTCCTCGACCTGTCGGACCTGTCGGTCTCCGACGTGATGGTCCACCGCACGAAGATGCGGGCGATCGACGCCGACCAGCCCTCCGAGGACATCGTCCGGGCGGTGCTGGCCTCGCCCTACACCCGCATGCCGCTGTGGCGCGGCACGCCCGAGAACATCGTCGGCGTCCTCCACGCCAAGGACCTGCTACGGGCGCTCGACGCCGCGGGCGGCGACGCCTCCGGCCTCAAGGTCGAGGCGCTGGCCCTGGAGACGTGGTTCGTGCCGGGTACGACGTCGCTGCGCGCCCAGCTCAAGGCCTTCCTGACCAAGAAGACCCACTTCGCCCTCGTGGTCGACGAGTACGGCGAGGTGATGGGGCTCGTGACCCTGGAGGACATCCTGGAGGAGATCGTCGGCGACATCGCCGACGAGCACGACGTCACCGTCTCGGGCGTGCGCCCGCAGGGGGACGGGTCGGTGAACGTGGACGGCGGCGTGCCGATCCGCGACCTGAACCGGGCCATGGACTGGGACCTGCCCGACGAGGAGGCGACCACCATCGCCGGCCTCGTCATCCACGAGGCGCGGACCATCCCGGACCAGGGCACCGCCTTCAACTTCCACGGCTTCCGCTTCCAGGTGCTGCGGAAGGCCAAGAACCGGATCACCACGCTCCGCATCACGCCGCTGACCGCGGCGGGGCTCCAGGCGGCCGCGCTGCCGGACGCGTCGCGCGACGCGGTGTGACGGCGACCGCCGCGGCCAGGGTCCGCGCCCGCGCCGCGACGCGCGCGGAGTGGTCCTCAGCCCGGCATCGCCTCCAGCCCCTCGGCGCGGATCCAGTCGCGGGTCCGGTCCAGGGCCCGCCCGAGCCGGTCGAACAGGGCGTCGATCTCGTCCGGCGCGATGATCAGCGGCGGGCAGACGGCGACGCGGTCCCCGGCGAGCGCCCGCACGATCAGCCCCTCGCCCTGCGCGAAGGCGACGCAGCGGGCGGCCACGCCCTTCTTCGGGTCGTACTGCCGCTTGCTGGCCTTGTCGGCGACGATCTCCAGGCCGCCGATCAGCCCGAGGCCGCCGGCCTCGCCCACGATGTCGTGCCCGGCGAGCGCCGCCAGGCGGCGCTGGAACTGCGGCGCCTTCTCGGCCGCGCCCTCGATCACCCGGTCGCGGCGGTAGATCTCGATCGCCTTCAGGGCCACCGCGGCGGCCACCGGGTGCCCGGAATAGGTGGTGCCGTGGCCGAAGGTGCCGATCTTCTCGCTCTGGCCGATCAGCGCCTCGTAGAGCGGTTCGTCGATGCTCACGCCGCCGAGCGGCATGTAGGCCGAGGTCAGGGCCTTGGCGAAGGAGATCGAATCGGGCCGGGCCCCCAGCGCCTCGCTGCCGAACCACGTGCCGAGCCGGCCGAAGCCGCAGATCACCTCGTCGGCGATGAAGCGGACGTCGTACTTGGCCAGCACCGCCTGGATCGCCGCGAAGTACCCCCGCGGCGGCACGATCGCGCCACCCGCGCCCATCACCGGCTCGGCGATGAAGGCCGCGACCGTCTCCGGCCCCTCGCGCAGGATCGTCTCCTCCAGCTCGGCGGCAAGGCGCGCCGAGTAGGCCTCCTCGGTCTCGCCCGGCTCGGCGCCCCGGTAGTGGTGCGCGGGCGAGACGTGCAGGAAGCCCGGCAGCGGCAGGTCCCAGTCGGCGTGGTTCGCGGCGAGCCCGGTCATCGAGGCGCTCGCGACCGTGACGCCGTGGTAGCCCTTCTGGCGGGCGATGATCTTCTTCTTCTGCGGCCGCCCCATGGCGTTGTTGTAGTACCAAGTCAGCTTGACCTGCGTGTCGTTGGCCTCCGACCCCGAGGAGGTGAAGAAGATCTTCGAGGTCGGGACCGGCATCAGCTCCTTCAGCGTCTCGGCGAGCTCGATGCCCGGATCGTGGCTGCGGCCGGAGAACAGGTGCGTGAAGGGCATGCGCGCCATCTGCGCCCGGGCCGCCTCCACGAGCTCCGCGTTGGAGTAGCCCAGCGCCGTGCACCACAGGCCGGACATGCCCTCGATGTAGGAGCGTCCCTCGGTGTCGTAGACATGCACGCCCTCGCCCCGTTCCAGCACCAGCGGGCCGGTCTGTCGGTGCGTCGACAGGTTGGTGTAGGGATGGAGGAGGGTTTCGACGTCGCGGGTCGCGAGGTTCGAGAGCATGGTTCGCAAGGTCCTCGTGCGCGGGTGACCGCCGCCACACTACCGACCCGATGCCCCGTCAGGTAGCCCGGAGGATCCGCGTCCGGCCGTTGCCGGACGCATGCCGCCAGCGCTACTCCAGCTCCGCCCCTCGCCGCGCCCGACCGATGCTCAACCCAGAAGCCTACGTCGCCCAACCCGCCCCCGGCCGCGCCTGCGGCGCCTGCACGTTGTGCTGCAAGGTCTACGACGTGCCCGCGGTCGAGAGCGTCGCGGGCCAGTGGTGCCGCCATACGAAGGCCGGCCAGGGCTGCGCCATCCACGCCACCCGCCCGGACCATTGCCGGGCCTTCCACTGCCTCTGGATGACGGAGGGATGGCTCGGCCCGGAATGGAAGCCGGACCGCGCCAAGATGGTGCTGAGCCTCGATCCGCTCACCCGCAACATGAACGTGCAGGTCGATCCCGGACAGGCGAACGCTTGGCGGCGCGAGCCCTATTACGGGCAGCTCAGGCGCTGGGCCGTGGCCTCGGTGCCCCTGCGCCGGCACGTGCTGGTCCACGTCGACAAGAGCACCACCGTCATCCTGCCGGACCGCGACGTCAGCCTCGGGATCGTCGGCGCCGGCGAGCGCATCGTCACCACCGACCGGATGACGCCCCAGGGCCCGAGCTTCGACGTCCGGAAAGTGCCGGCCTGAACCGGGCGACCGGCCGGACCCGGGGCCGGCTCAGCGCTCGGTGCCGGAATGCCGCCGCATGACCGGGGATTCGACCACCAGGAACGTCATCTGGAACAGGATCAGCCCCGTCTGGTCCGTCACCTCGATCCGCCAATCCTCGCCGAGGGCGATGCGCTGGGCGTCCTGCCTCAGGATGTCGCCGGCGCGCCGGACGGCTTCGAGCCGGGCGGATTGCCAGTCCGGCAGCTCCGTTCCCGCGCCGTCCAAGATCGTGGATCCGTCGTGGATGTTGAAGTGATATCGCGGCATCCACACGTCCCGGTCGGGTCCAGGCGGGGGATGCGGGTACCCCTCACTCGCGGCCGTGCCGAGTCCCGTCGCCGCGATTGACGGACCCGTTACCCCACGCGCGCGGGCTCGGCCATATACGGGGTTAGAGTCGCGGCCGGGATCTCGGGACCGCGTCGCGGCGCCGACGCCATGTCGCGACGCGCGAGCCTTGCGGATCCGGCCGGTTTGCCCGAGTGATCGGCCATGACGACCGTTCACGATTTCAGCGTCTCCGCGGCCGACGGAACGCCGTACCCGCTCGCGCAGCACCGCGGTCAGGTGCTGCTCATCGTGAACACGGCCTCCCGCTGCGGCTTCACCCCGCAATACGAGGGGCTCGAGGCGCTCTGGCGCCGGCACCGGGATGCGGGCCTGACGATCCTGGGATTCCCCTGCAACCAGTTCGGCGCGCAGGAGCCGGGCGACGCCGCCGAGATCGCGAGCTTCTGCGCGCTGCGCTACGACGTGAGCTTCCCGGTGCTCGCCAAGGTCGCGGTGAACGGGTCGGGCGCCGATCCGCTCTACGCCCATCTCACCCGGGCCCGGACAGGGCTGTTCGGCACGCGGGCGGTCAAGTGGAACTTCACCAAGTTCCTGGTCGGACGCGACGGCCGGGTCATCGCCCGGTTCGCCCCAGGGACGAAGCCCGCGGCCCTGGAGGCTAAGATCCAGGCTGCCCTGGCCGAGCCAGCCTGAGCCGCGCCCGCGTCAGACCGCGTCGAGATCCGCGGCCTCGGCGGAGACCGCGCGGCGCGCGTCGATCCGTTCGCGCACGCGCAGCACCGTCCGCAGGGGCGCGATCGGGAACGGGCGCACCGACTCGCGCAGGATCCCCGCCAGGAACCGGATCTCGGCAATCTTGCGCAAGGTCAGATCGGGCGCTCCGGCGCCCTGTGCTCGGCGCTCGAGGTCCGAGAGGGCGTCGAACAGCGCGTAGCGCCCGTCGAGATCGCGGGAAAACTGTTTCGACGCAATCAGATTGGCCAGTTCGCCTTCAAAACTGCAACGGACAGGCTGATCGGAACGCATCGTCGACTCGAACACAATGTGCGTCGAACCCTAAAACAGTGTTCGCGCTTTGTCAGCCGCCGACGCGGGGCGGGCGCCGCGAATGCGGGATTGTTGCGCAATTGCATCTGCGCGACCGCGCCGGACCGCGGCCCGGGCTCAGCCGCCGGCCGCGACGAACGCGGCGGCCGCCTCGAACTCCGTCCGGCGCGCCTCGAGGCGGGCCTCCGCCTCGGCGTCGCGCCCCCAGACGGCGGCCTGATAGGTCTCGTCCACGTGGGCCGCGGCCCAGGCCTCGGCCGGTGTCAGCCGGCCCTCGAGAACAGCCAGGGCGATCAGCAGGGAGCCGGTCAGCGTCGTCAGGGTGTGCAGGCCCGCCAGCCGGAACGGGTCGGTCACCGCGTTCACCGCCGCGGAGAGCGCCTGGATCGTGTCGGCCGGCTGCGCGACGTGCATGACGCCCTCGCTCAGGATCACCCGCGCACCGAACGCGTCCCGGGCCCAGGCGAGGATCGGATCCCAGGCCTCCGCCTGGGCCGCCACGAGGCGCTCCGGATCCCCGGCGCGGTAGGCCACGAGATCGGTGCCCGCGTAGGCGCAGAGATCCGCCGCGACCTCGGCGAGGCGGGGCGTGACGCCGTCGATCGCCGTGTTGGCCAGCCGGGTCAGGGGCATCCGCGCGGGGTCGATCGCCGTGTCCTGGGCCTGCCACTCCGCCGCGACGCGCTCGGCCAGGGTCCGGCTGGGGAGACGCAGCGGGTTGCGGGCCGGCGTGTTGGCCGGACGTCCGTCCAGGGTCAGCCGGAACCCGTCGTCATCCTCGGAGAAGCCGGCTTCCTTGTAGAAGCGGTGGGGCAGGGCCGGCTTGGCGTGGCCGCGGGCGGCCCGGACCGGGTCGGGCCTGTCACCGTCGCTCGGTTGCCCGAGCCAGTCTGTCGTCTGATCGCTCATGGAGGCGAGATAGGCGCTTCCGGCCCCGCGCGCGAGCCTCCCGCGATCAGGAGCCGGTCGCGAGCCCCTCGAGGAGCAGCGCCTCCAGCGCGGCGGCACTCGGGACCACTGTCACGGCCCCGGCCCCGTAGAGCGCGTCCGGCGGATGGTAGCCCCAGGCGACCCCGACGGCCGTCGCACCGGCCGCCACGCCCATGGCGATGTCGAAGGTGGTGTCGCCGACCATCACGGTGGCCTCGGGCTCGCAGCCGGCCTCGCGGATCGCCTGCTGCAGCATGGTCGGATCCGGCTTCGACGGCGCGTCGTCGGCGCTCTGGGTCGTGGCGAACCAGTCCGCCCAGCCGTAATGCGCGATCAGCCGGTCGACACCGCGCCGCGACTTCCCGGTGGCGAGGCCGATCAGCACGTCGGAGCGCCCGTGCAGCCGGGTCAGCAGGTCGGCCATGCCGGGGAACAGGGGCTCCTCGTGGGCGGGGTCGAGCCGCAGGCGGTTGTAGGCCTGCTTGTAGCTCTCCGAGAGTTCCGCGACCGGGCCGTCCTCGCCGACGAGGCGCCGGAAGGCCTGCGGCAGCGACAGGCCGACCACCGACAGGGCCTCCCGCCGTCCGGGCGCCGGCAGGCCGTTCTCCGCGAACGCCACCTCCTGGGCCGCCACGATCAGGTGCTGGCTGTCGACGAGGGTGCCGTCGACGTCGAAGACGACGAGCCTCATCGCGACCGACGCGCCGGAAGTCGCGCCGCGAGCCGCCCCGCCGGCGCGGGTGAAAGGAGGCGTGTCCCCGTCACGGCTTCCGGCCCGGCTGGGCCGGCGCGGCCGCGGCGGGCTGGCCGCCGGGGATCCGGGTCCGCTCGTAGCCGAGCCGGCACCGGATCAGGAAGCGCCGGCGCTTGCCGCCGCGCAACCCGCGCTGATGTGAGGCGCGGTTGCAGGCCGCGTAGGAGCGCCGCCGGCGCTCCGCGCGGGCACTGTTGGCGGTGCGCGGGGCGGCCTGCGCGGGTGCCGCGCCCGGGGCGGGCGCCGGGGCCGGATGCGGGGTCGCCGTCTCGGGGGGGTGGGTGCCGTTCGCCGTCGGCGCCGCCCTGGTCGTCTCGCCCGGCGCGGCATGCGCGATCGGCCCGGTGAGGCACAGGGCGGCGAGGCAGGCCAGCATCGCGAGCTTCATGTGTCAGGGTCTCGAACCGCCGGGAACAGGCCCCGCGGCGGATCGGCGGGGCGCGGGGCAGCATATGAGGCGGCGCGGCCGGTTGCCAAGGCATGCGCCGCGCGGGACGCCCGGACCGCACCCGACTTTCACCGGAGATGCCGGGGCGCTGACGGGCGCTCGCGTGACGGTTATCTGGGGGACGGGAAGGGTGATCCGGCGATGAACCTCGTGCTGCTGCCCGGCTTCATGACCGATGCCGACCTCTGGTCGGACGTGGTCGCGCGCCTCGCCGAGGTGGGTCCGATCACGCACGGCGACCTCGCGCGGGACGCCGCCATCGCCGACATGGCGCGCCGCGTCGCCGCGGAGGCGCCGCCGCGCTTCGGGCTCGTGGGCTTCTCCATGGGCGGCTACGTCGCCCGCGCGGTCGCCCGGCTCGTGCCGGACCAGGTGGAGGCGCTGGTCCTCGTCGCCACCTCGTCGCGGGCCGACATGCCGGCCCAGGCGCGCCGGAAGGCCGCCGCGGTCGCCCATGTCCGCCAGCAGGGCTACCGGGGCCTCAGCCGGTCGGCGATCCTCCAGTCGGTGCACCCGGACCGCGCCGGCGACGGCGCCCTCCTGAGCCGGATCCGGCAGATGGGCGACCGGCTCGGCGGAGAGGTCTTCCTGCGCCAGGCCGGGCAGGCGCGCGAATCCGATGGCGACCGCCTCGGCGCGATCGGCTGCCCGACCCTGGTCGTGGCGGCGGCCCAGGACGCCCTGCGCAGCCTCGACGAGGCGCGGGAGCTCCGCGACGGCATCCCGGGCGCGACGCTGAGGGTGATCGACGGGTCGGGCCACATGCTGCCGCTCGAGGCCCCGGACGCGCTGGCGGACGCGATCGTGCCCTGGCTGCGGGCTCAGGCCTCCGGAGCCTCGACGATCGGGTCGTAGCGGGCGGCGTCGAAGCCCAGGAGGTTCCAGCTCTGCGCCATGTGGGGCGGGAGCGGCGCGCTCACGTCGACCGGCTTGCCGGTCCGCGGGTGCGGGATGACGATCCGCCGGGCGAGCAGGTGGAGGCGGTTCTGGATGCCGCCCGGCAGCTCCCAGTTCTCGACGGAGAAGTATTTCGGGTCGCCCACGATCGGGTGGCCGATATGGGCCGCGTGGGCGCGCAGCTGGTGCGTGCGGCCGGTGACCGGCTTGAACGACAGCCAGGACAGCTTCTGGGCCGCCTGATCGACCATCGCGTAGTAGGTCAGCGCGTGGCTCGCGCCCTCGTCGCCGTGCTTGGCGACCCGCATCCGCGCATCGGCGTCGGTGGGCTCCTCCTTGGCGAGGTAGGTCGAGACGCGCCCCTGCCGGACCCGCGGCACGCCCGCGGTGAGCGCCCAGTAGATCTTCCGCGCCGCCCGGGACCGGAAGCTCTTGGCCAGCGTCGCGGCGGCGAGCCGGGTCTTGGCGATGATCAGGCACCCGGCCGTGTCCTTGTCCAGCCGGTGGACGAGGCGCGGCTTCTGGCCGTCCGGACCCGTGAGGGCGGCGAGCAGGCCGTCCACGTGCCGGACCGTCCCCGAACCGCCCTGGACCGCGAGGCCGAAGGGCTTGTTGAGGATCATCATGTCGGCATCCTCGTAGAGGATCAGCGACCGGATGAAGGCGGCGTCGTCCTGCTCGCGGGCGGCGCTGCGCGGCCGCTCGGTGGGCTGGTCGAGGCGCAGCGGCGGCACGCGCACGCTCATGCCCGGCTCCAGCCGGTCGTTCGGCTTGGCGCGCTTGCCGTCGACCCGCAACTCGCCCTTGCGGACGATGGTCTGCACGCGGGTGAAGGGCAGCAGCGGGAAGCGGGCGGTGAGGAAGCGGTCGATCCGCATCCCGGCCTCGTCCGGCTCGACGGTCAGGGTCTGCACGCCGGAGGCGAGGGTCGCGGAGGCGGCGGCGCGCTGCTCGCGCCGGGTCGGACCGGGCGCGGGGGCAGAGGCGAGGGCCGGGGAGGGGGCCGCCGAGCGCCTGGCCGGCGGCTGGCCGCCGGGCTTGCCCGCCGCGGCGTCGCGCGGTGCGGCGGCGTCGCGGCGCGGCTTCGGCGGCCGGGCCGGCGTCGGGGCCGCAGCGGCCTGCGCGCCCCAGGGATCGCGGGTGCCGGCATCCTCGCCGCGGTTGCGGGCCGCGCGCTCGGCGGCGTCGCGGGCGCTGGTGCGCGGGCCCGTGCGGGCGCGGCCGTCGGCCTGGGCCTTGCCGCCCCTGAACTTGCTGGCGCTGGACTTGCCGGCCTGAGGCTTGCGCCCCGTCGGCCCGCCGCTTCTGGGAGGTCGTATCGTCATGCTTCCGCCGGCACCCGTCTCCGCGTCGGACGGAGCGTCCGGGCGCATGGGCCGCGGCGTCGCGGACGTCCGGACCGATGGGATTGCCCGGCTGTAGCATCGCCCGCGCCGAGCGGCAAAGGCGGTGGGCCGGCCCGGTCCGTCAGGGCTCCGCGCGCCACGCGTCGCGGAGGCGGGCCTTCAGGCCGGCGGGGAAGAGGTCGGGACCGCCCGGCACGTCGAGCCCGTCCAGATCGCACCACCGCGCCACGCAGGCGGTGCCGGAATCCTCGTGGAACACGAAGCGCTCCTGCCCGTCGAACCGCCCCGGCGGCAGGGCGACGGGGAACAGGAACAGCACCTCGTGCCCGACCTGCCCCTCGTGCGTGAAGATGTTCTCCATGACGCGGGGGCCGCCGAGCACCGAGACGGTGACGCCGAGCTCCTCCCGGAACTCCCGGATCAGGGCGTCCTCGACCCGCTCGCCGAACGCGACGCTGCCGCCGAGCGGCCGGACGCCTTTCAGCCGCCCGTCATCCGCGCGGACCTCGGCCACGAGCAGGCTGTTGCCGCGCCGGGGCAGACCCAGTGCCTTCACGCGAATCTCCGCAGGGGGCCGCCAGACCGTCATCCCGCAGGGGCTAGCCCGTCGTCGGCGAGGCCGCAACGGACCGGCGCACAGCGCGCCGATCCACGGCAACAACCGGACACACGGTTGACGCCCGCCCCCGCTACGGCCAAGCTGTGTTCGACGGTTCCCCTTGGGGATCAAAAGGGAACGCGGTGAGGGGTTCGCCCCGAAGCCGCGGCTGCCCCCGCAACTGTAAGCGGCGAGCCCTTCACCACCACGTCACTGGGTCACCCCGGGAAGACGGTGCGAGGGCGGCGACCCGCGAGCCAGGAGACCTGCCGTCAGCCGTGGTCACACGCGAAACGCGCCGGGCGGGGTGTCCTGGCGGGTGTCGAGGCGCCGCCAGTCCCGAGGGGAGGC
Source organism: Methylobacterium oryzae (assembly GCF_021398735.1). Lineage (NCBI taxonomy): Bacteria > Pseudomonadati > Pseudomonadota > Alphaproteobacteria > Hyphomicrobiales > Methylobacteriaceae > Methylobacterium > Methylobacterium oryzae. The sequence continues at coordinate 4,059,263 of NZ_CP090349.1, read as the reverse complement.
GGCCGCCGAGGCCTCGTTCGCGGTGACGTGCCACAGCAAGCGCGCCCGCGACGCCGTTCCCCATGCCCGTCTCCGCCGTCCCGAACCCCTCGAGCCCTGTCGCAGGACGCCGTCGCGCGCCCGCACGGGCAGAGGCTACCGGACAGCGCGCGCATTGTAATGTTATTACAATGCCTGTAGGACGCGGGGGCCGGCGCGCGCCGTGCACGGACCGCTTTCCCCATGTCTTCATCGACCCATCGCTCCTGCCTCGGCGGGCGGGCCCCGCTCTGCGGCGTTCTCCTCGCGCTCCTCGCCAGTCCGGCCGCCGCACAGGAGGCGGTCACGCTGGATGAGCTGTCGGTCGCGGGCGCGGGCGGCGACCCGGGCCGCCTGCCGCCGAATGGCCTCAACCTGCGCACCCCCGACCGGACCGCGAGCCGCCTCGGCCTGACGCCGCTGGAGACGCCGGCCAGCCTCGACATCGTGTCGGGCGAGACCGCGCGGCTGCGCGGCCAGGACACGATCGCCGAGGCCGTGACCCAGGACGCGACCGGCATCACCACCATCGCGGCGCCCGGCAACGGCAACGGCGCGTTCACGTCCCGCGGCTTCGCCGGCCCGAACTCGATCCAGCAGCTCTACGACGGCACGCGCTTCTACGTCGGCGCCAACACCGTGACCTTCCCGTTCGACACGTGGAACGTCGAGCGGATCGAGGTGCTGCGCGGGCCGTCCTCGGTGCTCTACGGCGACGGCGCCATCGGCGGCGTCATCAACGTGGTGCCCAAGAAGCCGGTCTTCGTGCCGATCAACGCCGCCCGCGCGGTGATCGGCACCGACGGGGTCGCGCGGCTCGCCCTCGATTCCGGTGGCCCGCTGGGGCAGGCGGAGTACGGCGACACCTTCGCGTACCGCCTCAACGTCAGCGGCAATCGCGCCGACGGCTGGATGCGGCCGGAGGGCGATTTCCGCAACCTCGCGGTCTCCGCCGCCCTGCTGTTCCGGCCGAGCGCCGACCTCGCCTTCACCCTGAGCCACGATCTCGGCTACCAGGAGCCCGCCCGCTACTGGGGCACCCCGTTGGTCGAGGGACGGATCCCGGATCTCATCCGGTTCAACAACTACAACGTCCGCGACGCGAAGATCACCTGGGCCGACAACTGGACCCAGCTCAAGACCGAGTGGTCCCCCTCGGCCGACATCACGATCCGCAACACCGCCTACCGGCTGACCAGCCGGCGCCACTGGCTCGACGTCGAGCAGTACAGCTACAACCGCGGCACCGGGCTCGTGGACCGGGGCGAATACCTGGAGATCTACCACAGTCAGGAGCAGGTCGGAGACCGCCTCGACGCGACGTTCCGGGGCAGCCTGTTCGGGCTGCCGAACCAGTTCGTGGCCGGCTTCGACGTGAATCACATCGACTTCCGCCACACCAACAACTTCTATTTCGACCAGACGACGAGCGTGCCGCTCACCGGCTACGATCCGAGCCTCTTCCCGCAGAACGGCCGGGCGCGCCCGGCCTACGCGACACAGACGAGCCAGGCCTCGGTCTTCGCCGAGGACCGGCTGATCCTGTCGGACAAGCTGTCGTTCCTCACCGGCGTGCGCCTCGACGTGCCGACGCTGAACCGCGAGGACCTGCAGACGGGATCGCGGTTCGAGAAGACCTATCGGGCGCTCGGCTACCGGTTCGGCCTCGTCTACAACCCGACGCCGGACAGCGCGCTCTACGCCCAGTACAGCTTCGCCACCGACCCGGTGAACAGCCTGATCACGCTGTCGCAGTCGCTGGCGGGCTTCAAGCTCGCGACCGGCGATCAGGTCGAGATCGGCGCCAAGGGTCTGGCCTTCGACGGCGCCCTCGAATGGACCGTCGCGGGCTACCGGATCGTCAAGGACAACCTGATCTCGGCGATCCCCGGCCAGCCGACGCTGTCCACGCAGGTGGGGAGCCAGTCCTCGCAGGGCTTCGAGCTGGCGCTCGGCTGGCGCTTCGCGCCGGGCTGGCGGCTCGACGGCAACCTCGCGCTCCTCCACGCGCAGTACGACCGGTTCGACCAGACGGTGAACGGCGCCACCGTCTCGTATGCCGGCAACCAGCCGATCGACGTGCCCGAGCGCGTGGCCAATCTCTGGCTGACCTGGGACGTCACCCGCGACTGGACCGCGCGGGTCGGACTGCAGAACGTCGGGCAGGTCTACAGCGACTTCGGCAACACAGCGCGGCGCCCCGCCTACAACCTCGTCAACGCGGTCCTGGACCATCAGGTGACGGCGGATTCGCGCCTGTCCGTGCGGGTCTACAACCTGTTCGACAAGGTCTACGCGATCTCGGGCAACGCCGTGAACGGGGTCGGGACCAACTGGCTGCTCGGGCGCCCGCGCTCGGTCGAGGTCGCCTACACGGTGACGTGGTGAGCCTGCCGCGCCGGCTCGGCAAGGCGGGACGGCGCTGGCTGCTCCTGTTCCACCGCTGGGCCGGGATCGCCGCGGGGCTGTTCTTCGCGCTGTGGATCGGCTCCGGGCTGGTGATGCTCTACGTGCCGTTCCCGGCGCTCACCGAGGCCGAGCGGCTGTCGCGGCTCACCCCGATCGTCTGGGATCAGGTCGCGGTCGCGCCGGACGACGCGCTCCGCGCCGGCGGGCTCGCCGGCGTGCTGGCCGCCTTCGGCCTGGAGATGCGGGGCGACGAGCCGGTCTACCGGATCGCCGGCCACGACGGCGCCCGGGTGACGGTCTCGGCACGGACCGGCGCGCGGCTCGGCCCGCTGACACCCGCAGACGCGCTGCGTGTCGCGGCCGGTGGTGCTCCGGCTGCGCAGGCCGAGCTGGTCGCGCGCGACCAGTGGACCGTCACGGCCCGCTACGACCCGCTCCGGCCCTTCCTGAAGGTGGCCCTCGGCGACGCCGCGGGGACCGAGCTCTACGTGTCTGCGGTGACCGGCGAGATCGCCCTCGACACGACACGCTTCGAGCGGGGCTGGAACTGGGTGGGTTCGGTGGCGCACTGGATCTACCTCACGCCGCTGCGGGCCCGGCCGGAGCTGTGGCGGACGATCCTGTTGTGGCTCTCCGGTTTCGCCGCCCTCGGCGCGCTGAGTGGAGGCGCGATCGGGATCTGGCGCCTGCGCCTTCGGCGGCGCTACGCGGCCGGGGCGGTCACGCCCTATCGCGGGCTGGCGCGCTGGCACCACCTGCTCGGCCTCGCGGGGGGCCTCGGCTTGAGCACGTTCATCGTCAGCGGCTGGATCTCCATGAACCCGAACCGCTGGTTCAGCGCGACCAGCCCGCCGGTAGCGTTGCGCGCCGCCTATGCCGGAATCCCGCCGGCGCTCGGCCTCGATCCGCACCGGCTCCGCGATGGCGCCGTGCCGGATACGCGCACCCTGCGCTTCGCCGCCATCGGCGGACGCTGGTGGATCGTCGCCGAGACGGCGGACGGCCTCCGGACGGTCGCAGCGGACGGCGCGACCGCCCTCGACGCGCGCAGCATCGCGACGGCCGCGGCAGACGGTCTCGCGGACGGTCCCCTCCGGTCGATCCGCCCGTTATACGCCTACGACGCCTACTGGTATCCCCACGGGGCCAACCCACGGCCGCTTCCGGTGCTGCGCCTGCGCTTCGGCGACGCGGCCGCCACGTGGCTCCACGTCGATCCCCGGGACGGCACGATCCTCCAGCGCCTGGACCGCTCGGGCCGGATCAACCGCTGGCTGTTCAACGCCGCGCACCGGCTCGACCTGCCGGGGCTCACCGGCAACCGCCCCCTGCACGATACGGCCCAGTGGGTCCTGAATCTCCTGGCGGCGGGCATCGCGGTCACCGGGATCGTGGCGGGCTGGCGCAGGCTGCGTCGGACGCTGTCCGCCTGAGGTCGGTTTCAGCGTGTGCTGTCGAGCGGTCGAGATCGGCCCGGCGGTGACTTCCGATCCGGTCGTGCTGCGCGTCAGGACGACAGACCGGAGGCGGACGCAAATACCTCCACGTCCGGCCTGTGCGCCTGTCGGTATTCACGGGGGCTCACGTCGTAGCGATCCTTGAAGCGGCGCGCGAAATGCGCCTGGCTGCTGAAGCCGCAGCCATAAGCCAACAGGCCGATCGACAGGGCGGCGCAGGCCGGGTCGGTCAGGCGTTTGGCGGCCACCTCCAGTCGGCGTCCCCAGATGTAGTCGGAGATGTGCCGGCCGCGCTCATGAAACAGCTCCTGCAGCCGCCGCAACGACACGCCCATCGCGGCGGCGAGCCGGGGCGCGTCCAGGTTCGGATCGCTCAGGTTCGCCTCGACATAGGCCTTGGCGCGCTGAACCGTGACGTTGCCGTGGACGGAACGGGGTACCTCCTGCGCCATCCGTTCGGCGAGGCTCGCCACGATCAGGTCGACGCCGATCGATGCCATGCGCTCGGCCGCGTCAGGGGTGAGGCGATCGCTGACCCGGACGAGTTCCTGAAGGTAAGAGCCCGTCAGGGTCGTCGAGGCGAGGTCCGCTGCGGCCGTGAGCGCGGTGTAGAGCCGGGACGGGCCCAGAACGGTCTCGAAACGCTGGCGCGGCAGATCGATGACCAAGGAGTCGCCGGTCTCCGCCTCCATCACGGATGAACTCGAGTCGAGCAAGATGAGGTCGCCCGGCTTGGTCTTCGCCTCCCGGTCAAGCTGCTGGATTGTATCCCGTCCGGACAGCTTCAGGAGCACGAAAACCCGATCGGGGTTCCCGCGGCGTCGCGCTTCGGCGTCCGTGATTCTGGTCCGCACGGTTGTGTGCCAGAAATGCGAGATCGGCATCGCGCCGATACACGTCACGTTCAGCCGTCCCTGGAACGGGAGACCGTCCGGCGTCTCGATCTCGGCAGGCACGAGCCGCTCGCAGACCAGTTCCCGCCATTGGCGGACCGCGTTTCTGGGATGAATCCCATCTGTCGAGAAAAACGGTTGCATCCGCCGCCTGGGCACCCCTGTCGCCACCCGGTGGCGAAGATCGGAAACCCCGGCGTTTATTGTATATAATCTACCTTCACAACAGGGAGACGGGGGACAAGGGGCGGAGCAGCGGCGCCCGGCCAAACAGCGCCGTCCGGAAGCGGACCGGCGATGATCCATCCCTCTCGAGCATCATCACGATCACGCGGCCTGATGTCCGACCCTAGAACCGCGCCGTCAGGAACAGCCGCACGTTCCGCCCCGGCAGAAGGATCTCGTCCTTCTTGAACGAGGTCGAGTTGCGGATATCGTCGTTCAGGAGGTTGCGGCCCTGGAGGCCGAGGGTGATCGCGCTCGCCCCGTAGACCGCAGGATCGACGGCCTTGGTGTAGCTCAGTTCGGCGCGCAGGTCGTCGTAGCCGGGGGTCGGCGTCTCGTACACGGCCGTGGCGTCGTGGCTGAAGGCATGGAGCAGGTTCACCCGCGCGAACCACCCGTCGGCCCGCAGGTAGACGCCGCCGCCGAGCCGGTAGGGCGGGATGCGCGGCACGTTCGCGCCGTTGTCGAACTGGGCGCGGACGAAGTCGAACTGCGCCTCGACGCCGGCGAAGCCGTTGCCCACCGGCACGAGGTCGTACTGGCCGATGATCTCGGCGCCGTAGAAGGTCGCGTTCTGCTGCTGGTAGACGATCTGCCGGTTGTCGGTGCCGACGCCGCAGGAAGCGAAGTCGTCGTCGCAGGTCAGACCCGTGTAGTTCCGGTAGATGAAGCCGGTGTAGCGGGTGAAGTAGCCGGTGGCGTCCAGGCGGAACGGTCCCTCGGCCCGCCGGATGCTGGCCTCGACGGTCCGGGCGCGCTCCTTCTTGAGGTTCGGGTTGCCGATCTCGAAGGTCGCGGTGGCGTCGTGCGGGCCCTGCGAGAACAGCTCATAGCCCGTGGGCCCGCGCTCGACGTAGGAGCCGGTGAGGCTCGCCACGAAGCCGTAGGGCAGGTCCTGCAGGGCGCCGATGCTGGCGCTCTTCGGGGCGAAGCGCCGGGTGCGCGCGTACTGGAACGGCTCCTGTCCGTCGACCGGCACGTAGTCGGCGGGGAACTGCGCCGCCGTGCTCGAGAGCCGGTCGACCTCGTAGCGCCCGGCCGCCTGCAGCCGCGTGCCCGGGCGCAGTTCCAGCTCCTCGAAGAGGTAGACCGCGTTCGCGCGCGACTCCGTCTTCGGCAGGAACGATTCGAGTTGCGTGTTGATCACACGCCGGTCCGACTGGAAGCCCAGAGCGCCGGTGAGCCTGCCGAACTCCGTGATGACCGGGACGTGCTGGAGTTCCAGGCGTCCCTCGGCCTCGCGGTTCTTGAAGATCGCCTGGACGCCCTCGATCCCGTCGTCGCCGATCCCGACCTCGTTGTGGCGGTAGACCGAGTAGCCCGCCCAGTAGCGGATCACCTCGAAGGGCCCGTCGAGCGGACGGTACTCGCCCCGCGACAGGACCCGGTCCTGGTTCGGGGTCAGGCGGGTCCGGTCCTGCTCGGCGACGCCGCCGGGGATCGCGTAGACCGCGTCGTAGTGGCTGAAGGAGACGCCCACGAAGCCGCGGTCGCCGATCGCCGAGATGCCGACCGCGCCGCCCTGCGACTCGTTGTAGGAGTTGCGCTGGATCCCGCCGGGGATCGCGTAGCTGTCGTTGGCAGTCTTGAAGCCGTCGGCGTGGACCGCGATGCCGTCGCCGCCGGCATCCACCGTGGCGGCCCCGAGCCGGCCGTTATCCACGCTGGAGAAGCCGCTGGTGACCTGGCCCTGCACCCCGTTCGCCGGGATGAAGGTCGGCACCCGGTTGTTGTCGGCCGAGACGACGCCGCCGATGGCCCCCGAGCCGTAGCGCAGGGTCGCGGGACCGCGGATCACCTCGATCCGGTCGGAGACCAGCGGGTTGACCGGCACGGCGTGGTCCTCGCCGAGGTCGGACACGCCGCCGTTGACGATGCCGTTCTCCTGGATCCGCACCCGCGCATTGTCGAGGCCGCGGATGATCGGCCGGGACGCCGCGCCCGGCGCGTAGGTCGTGCCCGAGATGCCCGGCCGGTCGAACAGGGCGTCACCCAGGGTCCGCGGCTGGTCGCGCGCGATCTGGTCCTGGGTCACCACGGTGACCGGCGAGAACGTGTTGGTCGCCACCGGCAGGACGCCGATCGGCACCGCCGCATCCGCCGCGACCGCGCCGCGCGACGGCTGGATCGGGCTCGGGCTGGTGACGCTGATCTCGTCGAGGGCGACGGCCTGCTGCGCCCGCGCGGCGGAGGGCGTGAGGAGGCCGGCGCAGACGGTCGAGGACAGGACCGTGCTGGTGAGGAAGCCGAAGCGGCGCGAGGGAAGCATCGAGACTCACACAGTGTTATATCGTTTCATTGTTGCGGTGCCTCGGTCTGGTGCAAGCGTTAATCCCTCCGGTGTCGGACACGGCCGAGAAACGTTACATCGTTGCAACAGCGATCCGGGCGGCGCGCCCGCCCAAGCTCAAGACGCCGGTTGACTTTGAAACGTTATAACATTTTGATCGCGTCATGACTCAGCGCGACACCCGCCTTCCCGTCACCGTCCTGTCCGGCTTCCTCGGGGCCGGGAAGACGACACTTCTCAATCACGTGCTCACCAATCGCGACGGCCGCCGCGTCGCGGTGATCGTCAACGACATGAGCGAGGTGAACATCGACGCGGATCTGGTCCGCGCCGGAGGCGCCGACCTGTCCCGGACCGACGAGACGCTCGTCGAGATGACCAACGGCTGCATCTGCTGCACCCTGCGCGACGACCTGCTCGCGGAGGTGCGGCGGCTGTCGGAGACGGGGCGGTTCGACTACCTGCTGATCGAGGGGACCGGCATCGCCGAGCCGCTGCCGGTCGCCTCGACCTTCTCGTTCCGCGACGAGGCCGGCCGCTCCCTGTCGGATCTCGCCCGGCTCGACACGATGGTCACGGTGGTCGACGCGGTGAACCTGCTGAAGGATTACGGCTCGGCCGCCTTCCTGCGCGAGCGCGGCGAGACCGCCGGCGCCGAGGACACGCGCACGCTCGTGGACCTGCTCGTGGAGCAGATCGAGTTCGCCGACGTGGTGGTGATCAACAAGGCGCACGACGTCTCCGCCGAGCATCTCGCGCTGGTCCGCTCCGTCGTGCGCGGCCTGAACGCCGACGCCCGCATCCTCGAGACCGATCACGGGCGCGCGCCGCTCGCCGCGATCCTCGATACCGGCCTGTTCGACGAGGAGAAGGCCCAGCAACACCCGCTCTGGTTCAAGGAACTCTACGGCGCCCACGCGCACGTGCCGGAGACCGAGGAGTACGGCATCGCCTCCTTCGTCTACCGGGCCCGGCGACCCTTCGACCCGGAGCGCTTCAACGCCTTCGTCAACGCCACGTGGCCGGGCCTGATCCGCGCGAAGGGCCACTTCTGGCTCGCGACGCGGCCGGACTGGGTCGGCGAGTTCTCCCTGGCGGGCGCCGTGGCCCGGGTCTCGGCGATGGGGTTCTGGTGGTCGGCCGTGCCGCGGCGGCGCTGGCCGGAGGCGCCCGAGTTCCGGGCGCGCCTTCAGGACGTCTGGAGCGAGGTCTGGGGCGACCGGCGCCAGGAGCTGGTCTTCATCGGCACCGGCATGGACGCCGCGGCGCTCACGGCAGCGCTGGACGCCTGCCTGATCGAGACCGGCGCGGACCGGGCGCCGTTCGATCCCGCGCCCTATCGCGGCCTGCCGGACCCGTTCCCGGCCTGGCGCCGCGCGGCCTGAGGGCGACGGTCAGGTGGCCAGCGCCTCTGCCTCGTCCTCGGCCTCGATCTCGGCATCCGCCTCGGTCGTCTGACCGGATGCGCCGGCCGCCTCCGCGAGGCCGCGGGCCGCCTTGCGCAGGAGCTTCCGGAGGCGGCGGCGGTCGGTCTTGTCGAGGTGGTCGAGCAACTCGGCCTCGACCTCCTCCTGGATCCGCTCGATGGCCTCGGCCTTGGCCCTCCCGGTCTCCGTGAGCTGGACCCGCACCACACGGCCGTCGCCCGATTCGGCCCGGCGCTCGACGATGCCGAGGGCCGCGAGCCGCGTGACGGTCTTGGAGGCGGTGGGCGGCCGGACACGCAGCAGGGCGGCGAGATCGCCCATCGTCATCGTGCCGGCCGCTGCGAGCGCCTGCACCACCTGCTCCTGGCCGGCGAACAGGCCGAGCTTCGCCAGACGATCGCCGGTCCGTGCCCGGTGCAGGCGCGCCGCCTGCACCAGCGCCCAGCCGACGCTGCGCACGCCGGGCGGCCTCAGCTTCTTGGACGGGAGTCCGAGCACCGCGGCCTCGTCCTGATGATCGCGCTTCTGCTTGTCGCCCACCGGAGCGCCCGAATTAGAGCCGGCGGCCGCCGGACGATCCTGAATCTGCACCGTCCACCCCCATCAAGCGGCCGCCCAGGTCCCTGTGGCGCCGACCGGTGACGGTGCGATGACGGGGCTGGCGCGGAGGCCCGCTCAGCAGTGCATGAGACGCTGGAGACGGTCCAGGATGTCCTCGCCGGTGCAGGGACGGGCGATGAACTCGGCATGCTCGGGCATGCGGGCCGGGTCCGGGGCCGCGCGCCCGGACACGATCAGGATCGGCAGTTGCGGCCGCGCCTCGGCCACGGAGCTCGCGAGGTCGAAGCCGTCGGTCTTGCCCGAGAGCTGCACGTCCGTGACCAGCCCGCAGATGTCCGGGCGCGCCTGCAGGATGCTGAGCGCCCGCTCGGCCGAGGCACACTGGACGGTGTCGTAGCCGCCTTCCTCCAGCACGTCCCCGAGGTCCATGATCGTCAGCGCCTCGTCCTCGACGAGGAGGATTACCGGCCGATCGCCGCTCGAACCCGTCTGCTCGCTCGCCACTGTGTACTCCCTTCGGCAGCACCCGGCCGCGCGGGCCGCCGCACGCATCTCCAGCCGTAGGCCCAACGGCAGAAACGGTCCCGGGTTGCAGGCCGGCACGGGGGCTCGTCACGGGAAAGTGGAACGCGCGGCCCTCATGTCGATGCCGGCGCCAGCTCGGTCACCACCCCGGCGACGGCCTCGACGAGCCGGTCGAGATCGGCCGCACCGATCGTGAGCGCGGGGGTGAGGTAGACGATGTCGCCGAAGGGCCGCACCCAGACGCCGCGGGCGAGCAGTTCCGCCTTCAGGACGGTCAGATCGGGCGCCCGCGCGAACTGGACCGCGCCGATGGCCCCGAGGACCCGGACATCGGCCACGCCGGGCACACGCCGCAGCGGCTCCAGCCCCGCGGCGAGGCGCTCCGCGATGGCGCGGGCCTGGCTCAGGCGCGGCTCGGTCTCGAACAGGTCGAGGCTGGCATTGGCCGCCGCGCAGGCGAGGGGGTTGGCCATGAAGGTCGGGCCGTGCATCAGCGCCGCCGCCGGATCCTCGGACCAGAACGCCGCGAACACCTCCGTGCGGGCGACCGTGGCGGCGAGCGCCATCGTGCCGCCCGTGAGCGCCTTCGACAGGCACAGGATGTCGGGCACGAGCCCCGCCTGCTCGCAGGCGAACAGGCTGCCGGTGCGCCCGAAGCCGGTGAAGATCTCGTCGGCGATGAGCGGCAGCCCGTGGCGGCGCGCCAGCCCGGCGACCGTCGCCAGCACCTCCGGCGGGTGCGTCCGCATCCCGCCGGCACCCTGGACCAGCGGCTCGACGATCACCGCCGCCAGGGTGTCGCGATGGGCCGCCAGGGCCGCGTCGAGCGCCGCGGTCTCGGCCGCGCTGCGCGGCAGGTCGCAGAAGATCTGGCTCGGCAGGTAGGCACCGAAGCGGCGATGCATGCCCTCCTCGGGGTCGCAGACCGACATCGCCCCCATCGTGTCGCCGTGGTAGCCGCCGCGGAACGCGAGGACCTTCGTCCGCCCGCTCACGCCGCGGTTGATCCACATCTGCGCCGCCATCTTGAGCGCGACCTCCACGGCGACCGAGCCCGAATCGCTGAGGAAGACGTGGTCGAGATCGCCCGGCAGCAGGGCGGCGAGCCGCCGGGCCAGGGCCTCCGCCGGCGCGTGGGTGAGGCCGCCGAACATCACGTGGGGCATGCGCGCGAGCTGGTCGGCCACCGCGCCCGCTATGTGTGGGTGATTGTAGCCGTGCACCGCGGTCCACCAGGAGGCGATGCCGTCCACGAGCTCGCGCCCGTCGGCGAGGCGGATGCGGGTGCCCTGGGTCGCGACCGCCTCCAGGGGCGGCGCCGCGCGGCGCATCTGCGTGTAGGGCCGCCAGAGATGGCCTGCGGGCGTTGCGAGGGTCATGCGCCTGGCATGATGTGGCCTCGGACGGGGGTCAAGGACCGGCACCCGCCGCTTGACATTGTCCGCGCGGCACCGCCCATCCCCGTCCCCATGGACAGCCTCGACGCTTTCGCCACCGGGAAACTCGACGCCCTCGAGGCCGGCAGCCTGCGCCGCAAGCTGGTGCCGACGGAGCGCGGCGCCGGCGCCGCGGCGGCGCGGCGGGGACGGGCGCTCGTCTCCTTCTCGTGCAACGACTATCTCGGCCTCTCGCATCACCCGCGGGTGATCGCGGCGGCCCAGGCCGCGGTCGCGAGCCACGGCGCGGGGGCGGGCGGGTCGCGGCTCGTGACCGGCGACCACCCCTATCTCGGCGCCCTGGAAGCCGGCCTCGCGCGCCACAAGGGCACGGAGGCCGCCCTGGTCTTCGGCAGCGGCTACCTCGCCAATCTCGGCATCACCCCGGCGCTCGCCGGGCGGGGCGACCTCGTCCTGCTCGACGAGCTGTCCCATGCCTGCATGTGGGCGGGCGCGCGGCTCTCGGGCGCGCGGGTCCTGACCTTCCGCCACAACGATCCCGGCGACCTCGCGGCGCGGCTCGCCGAGCACCGGCCGCACCACGGGCGCGCCCTCGTGCTGACCGAGCGCGTGTTCAGCATGGACGGCGACCGGGCGCCCCTCGGCGACATCCTGGGCATCGCCGAATCCTTCGGCGCCTGGACGCTGGTGGACGACGCCCACGGCATCGGCGTGGTCGAGGACGGACCGCGGGCGCCCCTGGAGATGGGCACCCTGTCGAAGGCGCTCGGCTCGTACGGCGGCTATCTCTGCGCCTCGCGCCCGGTCATCGACCTGATGACGAGCCGCGCCCGCAGCTTCGTCTACACCACCGGCTTGCCACCGGCCTCGGCCGCCGCGGCCCTGGAGGCGCTGGCGATCCTGGAGGCGGAGCCCGAGCGCCGGGCCCGTCCCCTCGCCCTCGCCCGGCGCTTCACCGCCCGCCTGGGCCTGCCGGAGGCCGAGAGCGCGGTCGTGCCGGTCCTGGTCGGCGAGGCGCAGGCGGCGCTCGACATCTCGGCGGCGTTGGAGGCGCAGGGCTACCTCGTGGTGGCAATCCGCCCGCCGACCGTGCCGGCCGGCACCGCGCGGCTGCGGGTTGCCTTCTCGGCCGCCCACGACGAGGCCCAGGTCGACGCCCTCGCGGAGGCCGTGGCCGCCCTGATCGGTTGAGCGCGGGCGCTTCTCGGTGATCGCGCCGATTCTCATATCTGCGGGCCGAACACGCGGCTGCGGACACCGTTCGTCTCTGCGAGCGCAGCGAAGCTGGCCAGGGCAGCGCGACTTCTGAGATCGTGGCGCCACACTGGATTGCTTCGCTGCGCTCGCAAAGACGGTGAGGGCGTCGCGACAACCTGCTAAGGCGTTTCGCGCATCGAGAACCCGATCCGGCTGCCCGAGGTCGGGCGACATCATCGAGAGGACGACGCCATGGACGCCACCGCGCTGCGAGCCCTCCAGGCTCCGATCAAGGACAAGTACCGCACCGCGCCGGACGCGGCGGTCATCACCTTGAAGGCCAGGGGCACGCTGGACGACACCAAGATCGCCTGCAAGGTCGAGACGGGCCGCGCCATCGCGGAGGCCGGGCTGCATCCGGCCACGGGCGGCTCGGGCGCGGAGCTGTGCTCGGGCGACATGCTGCTGGAGGCGCTGGTCGCCTGCGCGGGCGTGACGCTCAAGGCGGTGGCGACCGCCCTGGAGATCCCGCTGCGCGCCGGCACGGTCAGCGCCGAGGGCGACCTCGATTTCCGCGGCACCCTCGGGGTCGACAAGGAGGCGCCGGTGGGCTTCCGCAACATCCGCCTGTTCTTCGAGCTCGACACCGACGCGCCGGAGGACAAGCTCGCGCAGCTCCTGAAGCTGACCGAGCGCTACTGCGTCGTGTTCCAGACCCTCAACCACAAGCCGGAACTGTCGGTCGCCGCGACGACGGCCTGACGGGGCGCACCATGGCGGGCGGCATCACCCAGGCCGAGTACTGGAACGGCGAGGTCGGGACGCGCTGGGCGCGCAATCAGGCCGTCCTCGACGCGATGTTCGTCCCGCTGACGGAGGCGCTCTTCGCTCGCGCGGGGCTCGCCCCGGGCGAGACGGTACTCGACATCGGCTGCGGCGCGGGCGCCACGACCCTGGAGGCCGCGCGCCGGGTCGGGCCCGCCGGGAGCGTGACGGGCGCCGACATCTCGGCGCCGCTCCTCGCCGTGGGGCGGGAGCGCGCCGAGGCGGAGGCCCCCGGGAGCGCGTCGCTCCGGTTCGTCGAGGCCGATGTCGAGACGGCCGATCTCGGCCGGTTCGACCACGTCGTGTCGCGGTTCGGCGTGATGTTCTTCGCGGATTCCGCCCGCGCCTTCGCCAACGTGCGCCGGATGCTTCGGCCGGGCGGCCGGATGACCTTCCTGTGCTGGCGACCCCTCGCCGAGAACCTGTGGGTCGGCGTGCCGCGTGACGCGGTGCTGCCGCTCCTGCCGGAGGTGCCGCCGCCGCCGCAGCCCGACACGCCGGGTCCGTTCCGCTTCGCCGACGCCGACCCGCTCGTCGCGCTCCTGCGCAGCACCGGGTTCGACGCCGTCACCTGCGATGCCCTCGACCGGGACATCGTCCTCGGGCAGGGCGAGACCGACGCGGCGGCGGTCGCGGCGGCCACCCACGTCGCCCTGAACCTCGGGCCGAGCTCCCATCTCGTCCGCGAGGCCGCGCCGGATCTCCGGGCGCGCGCCGAGGCAGCCGTGGCGGAGGCCCTCCGGCGGCACGCGGCGGGGGGCGCCGTGCGCCTGCGCGCCGCCTGCTGGCTCGTCCAGGCGGGATAGGTTCCGCGCCGCTGCTCGCTCTCACCGTCTTCGCGAGCGGAGCGAAGCGATCCAGCCCGCGCGACGATCCGGGGCGTCCCGCTGCCCTGGGTCACTGCGCTGCGCGCGTGATGACGAAGGGCGCGACGGCCGCCGAAGGGTCGATCAGAAACGGTATCAGAGACCCAGCGCGCCGCCGTCCGAGCGCGGGTCGTGGGTCGCCTCGATCCGCCCGTTCCGGGGATGGCGGACCAGCATGCCGGCATGGCCGAGCGAGTCGATGTAGGAGCCGCCGAGTTCCTCGATCTCGTGGCCGAGTCGGCCGAGGGCCGCGATGCAGGCCGGATCGAACCGATCCTCCACCTTCACGCTGAGGGAGGGCGCGCCCCAGGTGCGCCCGTAGAGCAGGCGCGGCGCGTCGACCGCGTCCGCCACCGACATCCCGTAATCGGCGTAGCGGGTGAAGATCTGGGCCTGGAACTGCGGCTGCCCGTCGCCGCCCATGCTGCCGTAGCTCATCACCCGCCCGTCGTCGAAGGCGGCGAGCGCCGGGATCAGCGTGTGGAACGGGCGCCGGCCCGGCTCCAGGGGATTCACGGCCTTCGGGTCGAGGGAGAACGACATGCCCCGGTTCTGCCAGCAGATGCCGGTGGCGGGCAGGACCGTGCCGGAGCCGTACTCCCAGTAGACCGACTGGATGTAGGAGACGGCGCGGCCGTCCTTGTCGATGGCGCCCATCCAGACCGTGTCGCCGTGACCGGGATCGGGCAGGGGCACCCCGGCGGCGCGGCCCATGTCGACGAGCGCGGCCTCGCGGGCGAGCCGGTCCGGGGTCAGGAAGGTGGCGGGATCGTGCCGCAGGCGGGCGAAATCGGTGACCACCCGGTCGCGGATCGCGAAGGCCCGCTTCGTCGCCTCGATCAGCCCGTGGTAATGGGCCGTGGTCTCGGGCTCGGCGATGTTGAGACGGTCGAAGATCCCGAGGATCAGGAGCGCCGCGAGCCCCTGGGTCGGCGGCGGGAAGTTGTAGAGCGTCGCGTCGCGGCGGCGGATCGACAGGGGCGCCCGCTCGACCGCCGCGAAGGATTCCAGATCCGCCCGGGTGACCGGCGCGCCGAGGCGCTCCAGGTCGGCGGCGATCTCCCGGCCGATATCGCCACGGTAGAAGTCGCCGAGGCCCGCATGGGCGAGCTGCTCCAGGGTGGCGGCGAGCAGCGGGAGGCTCCGGGTCTCGCCGGCCGGGAACGGCTTGCCATCCTTCAGGAACGTCCGC
Source organism: Methylobacterium oryzae (assembly GCF_021398735.1). NCBI lineage: Bacteria > Pseudomonadati > Pseudomonadota > Alphaproteobacteria > Hyphomicrobiales > Methylobacteriaceae > Methylobacterium > Methylobacterium oryzae. Next base: position 4,043,981 of record NZ_CP090349.1, on the reverse strand, counting down.
GCGAAGTTCGGGGCGTTGTGGAGCGTGTCGAGTTCCTGGGGCACGTAGCGCGCCTCCGACGGGGAGACGGGCACGCCGGCCCGCGCCTGCGCGATCGCGTCGGCCAGCAGGGTCTCCAGCGGGAGGCGGCCGCCCAGCGCCCGCGCCAGCTCCAGGGCGAGGCGCCAGCCGCCCACCGCGCCGGCGACCGTCACCATCGCGTCGGGGCCGCGGGCGGGGATCGCGTCGTAGCCCTTCTCGCGGTAGCGCGGGATCGTGGCGAGGCGCCCGGCCGGACCGCAGGCCTCGATGCCGCGCACCCGCCCGCCGCGCTCGCGCACCAGCCAGAAGCCGTCGCCGCCGATGCCGTTCATGTGCGGGTAGACCACCGCGATGGAGGCGGCCATCGCCACCATCGCCTCGATGGCGTTGCCGCCCTGCGCCAGGACGGTCTGCCCCGCCTGGGCGGCGAGGCTGTGGGGCGCGGCGACGGCGGCGGACGTGAAGACGGGGGTCTCGGGCATCGACGGTCCTGTGGTGTACCGGCCGCAGGGTTAGGCGAGCGCGCGGCTCCTGCAAAGGTCGAGCGTGCTCGACCAGCACGCCGTGCTATCCTGCGGCCCGCACTGTCGCCGACAAGCGGCCCATGGTCCGGAAGCTCATAGCCCTGTTTGCCCTGGCCCTGTCGGCCGTGCCCGCCGCGGCCCAGCAGCACGTGCCCTCGGTCTTCGAGGGCGCGGGCGCCGATCCGCGCGTCTCGGTCTCCCAGCCGGAGACCACCAGCCAAGCCTCCGGCGGCTACGTCCGCTCGGTCGAACCCTCGCTCGGCCCGCTCGGCGATCCGCTGGGGATCCGCCCGGTCCTGAAGGAGCGGGGCATCGAGTACAGCCTGACCTACATCCTCGACGTGCTCGGCAACCCGGTCGGCGGCCTGCGGCAGGGCGCGATCGTCGAGGACCGCCTCAACCTGCGCCTCAACCTTGACCTCGACAAGCTCGCGGGCTGGCAGGGCGCGACGGTCCACGCCAACACCTACTTCATCCACGGCACCGGCCTGTCGCGCTACTATGTCGGCAACCTGCTCACGACGAGTGTCATCGAGGCGCTGCCGTCGACGCGGCTCTACGTTCTCTGGCTCGACCAGAGCCTGATGGACGGAAAGCTCGGGATCCGGATCGGCCAGCAGGCCGCCGATACCGAGTTCTTCGTCAGCCAGACCGCGACCCTGTTCGTGAACTCGACCTTCGGCTGGCCGGCCATCACCGGGCTCGACCTGCCGAGCGGCGGCCCGGCCTACCCGCTCGCGGCGCCGGCGATCCGGGCCAAGTACGTGCCGGGCAACGGCTTCTCCCTGCAGGTCGGCCTCTACGACGGCGATCCGGCCGGCGCGAACCGCCCCGGTCGGGATCCGGAGGCGCAGCGCCTCGACCGGACGGGCACGAATTTCCGCCTGCGCGATCCGGCCCTGGTCATCGCCGAGGCCACCTACGCGTACAACATCGCGCCCGGCGCCCGGGGATTGCCCGGGGACATCACCCTCGGCGGCTGGCAGCATTTCGGCCGGTTCGACAGCCTGCGCTTCGACATCACCGGCGTGCCGCTGGCCGACCCGAACGCCACCGGGATCGGACGGCCGGTGCGCGGCAATGCCGGCCTCTACGCGATCTACGACCAGACCCTCTACCGGGAATCCGGCAAGGACGACGAGGGCCTGGGCTTCTTCGTGCGCGCGGCGTGGTCGCCCACGCGTTCAAGCCTGATCGACGCCTACGTGGATACCGGCCTCGCCTACAAGGGCCTGTTCGAGGGGCGCGACGACGACACGATCGGACTCAGCTTCGCCTACGCCCGCATCGGCGACGACGCCCAGCGGGCCGACCGGGACACGATCCTCTACACCGGGATGCCGATGCCGCGCCGCCGCGCCGAGGCGGTGATCGAGGCGACCTATCAGGCGGTGGTCGTGCCGGGCTTCACGGTGCAGCCCGACGCGCAGTACGTCATCCGGCCCGGTGCCGGCGTCGCAGGTCCGGACGGGCGCCGGCTGCGCAACGCGGCGGTGCTCGGCCTGCGCGCGACCGTGCAGTACTGAGCCGGCCTGCGACCGCGGCACCCGGAACGCTCCCGGGCCTCCACCTCTTTCAGCAGCATGTTGATTTTCGAGTGGGTCGTCGGCGTCCTGTTCGGCGCCGTCCTCCTGGCCGGCGTCGCGCGCCGGCTCGGTGCGCCGTATCCCGCCTTCCTGGCGCTGGGCGGCGTCGGCCTCGCCTTCGTGCCCGGCGTCCCGAACCTGCGGCTCGATCCCGAACTGGCGCTCGCCCTGTTCCTGGCCCCGGTCCTGCTCGATGCCGGGTTCGATGCCTCGGTGCGGGACCTGAAGGAGAACTGGCGCGCGGTGCTCGGGCTCGCGGTCGGGGCCGTGGCGGTGACGACCGTCGCGGTCGCGGTCGTGGCGCGGCTCGTCGTGCCGGACATGCCGCTCTCCGCCTGCATCGTGCTCGGCGCCGTGGTCGCGCCGCCCGACGCCGTGGCGGCGCTGGCGGTGCTCAAGCACGCGCCGATGCCGCACCGGCTCGCCACGATCCTGCGCGGCGAGAGCCTGCTCAACGACGCGGCCTCGCTGCTGATCTACAGGCTCGGCGTGACGGCCGCGATGGCCGGCACCTTCCACCCGGCGGAGGTGGCGCCGGCCTTCCTCCTGGGTGTGGTCGCGAGCCTCGTCGTCGGCCCCTGCCTCGGCCTGCTGTTCGTGGCCGTGACCCGGCGCGTGACCGATCCGGCGAGCGCGATCGTGCTCCAGTTCGTCGCCGCCTTCGGGATCTGGCTCGCCGCGGAGCGGCTGGAGCTGTCGGGGGTCCTGACCATCGTGACCTTCGCGGTGACGGTCGCCCGCCGGGCACCCGGCGTCACCGCGCCCCGCGCCCGGGTGATCTCCTACGCGGTCTGGGACACGGCGGTGTTCGTGCTCAACGTCCTGGCCTTCGTGCTGATCGGCATCCAGATCGACCCGATCCGGGATCGGTTGAGCGGCGCGGACGCGTGGCAGGCGCTGATCCTCGCGGGCGCGACCTTCGCCACCGTGGTCCTGACCCGCCTCGCCTGGGTGATGCCGACCACAGGGATCCGCGGGTTCGGCCTCCGGCAGGCCGGCGCCCCGGCGCGGCTGGGCCCGGGGATCGCCCTGTCGTGGGCTGGCATGCGCGGGATCGTCACCGTGGCGGCCGCCCTGGCGCTGCCTGCCGAGTTCCCGCACCGGGATCTCGTGGTGGTGACCGCCTTCGTCACGGTGCTCGGCACCCTGATTATCCAGGGCCTGACCCTGCGGCCGCTGCTCGCCCGTCTGCGGCTGGAGGACGATGATCCGGTGGGCCGGGAGACCGGTCGGGCCCGCGCGGCGGCCTACGAGGCCGCCCTTGAGAGCCTCGCCGACGCCGAGAACGAGCCGGCGACCGACGCCCTGCGCGCCGAGTTCCGCGCGGCCCTCGCGGAGGCCGAGGCGCACGACGAGGGCTTGGCGCCGGAGAGCCTGCCGGCGGATGCCGCGCGGCGGCGCGCCGTCGAGGCCGCCCGCGACGCGGTGCTCGCCCTGCGCCGCCAGGGGCGGATCGGCGACGACGCCTACTACCTGCTGGAGGAGGAATTCGATTGGGCCGAGCTCAGCGCGACCCCGCGCGCGGAGACCTGAGCGCGCCCCGTCAGACGCCCTTGCGCGCCGCGATCCGGGCCTCGATCGCGTCCCAGACCGCGACCGACAGGTCGGGGCCCCCGAGTCGCTGGATCGCCCGGATGCCGGTGGGGGAGGTGACGTTGATCTCGGTGAGGTGCCCGTCGATCACGTCGATGCCCACCAGGATCAGGCCCCGCCGCGCCAGTTCCGGGCCGATCGTGGCGCAGATCTCGCGCTCGCGGTCGGTGAGCTCGGAGGCGGAGGCGGCGCCACCGCGGACCATGTTGGAGCGGATGTCGTTCGCGGCCGGGACGCGGTTGACCGCCCCCATCGGGACGCCGTCGACCAGGATGATGCGCTTGTCGCCCTCGGTGACCCGGTCGAGGTAGCGCTGCACGACCCAGGCCTCCCGGAAGGTCGTGGCGAACAGGTCGAACATCGAGCCGAAATTCGGGTCCTTCTCGGTGACCTTGAACACGGCCGCGCCGCCGTGCCCGTGCAGCGGCTTCATCGCCACGGTCCCGTGCTCCAGCCGGAAGGCCTCGATCTCCGCCTTGTCGCGGCTGATCAGCGTCGGCGGCATCAGCTCGGGGAAGTCGAGGACGAACAGCTTCTCGGGCGCGTTGCGCACCTCGAAGGGATCGTTGACCACAAGGGTCTCCGGATGGATCCGCTCGAGCATGTGGGTGGCCGTGATGTAGGCCATGTCGAAGGGCGGGTCCTGGCGCATCAGCACCACGTCCGCCTCGGCGAGGTCGATCCGCTCCGGCGGCGCCAGGGTGAAGTGCGCGCCCTCGACGTCCTGCACTCTCAGCCGCTCGACGCGGGCCGTCACGCGCCGGCCCTGCATCGAGAGCCGGTCGGGCGTGTAGTAGACGAGCGCGTGCCCCCGCCGCTGGGCCTCCAGCAGCAGGGCGAAGGTGGTGTCACCCGCGATCCGGATATTCTGGATCGGGTCCATCTGGACCGCGACGGTCAGGCTCATACCAAACGCCTCTCGCCAACGGCGGGCAACTCGACCGGGTCCCGTCTCAATCGTCGGACAGGGACTTGCTGCCCGTGCGCTTGTCGTAGTCGCCGATCGCCGCCCGGCATTCCGGGGACAGGCGCTTGCGGTTGCGCATCATGCAGCGATCCGCGTCCTGGCTGTTCGGATCGACGCCCGCGCAGAGGCGGAAATAGTCGTTCGCGCAGCCGAGCTGCAGGCCCTGATCCTCCCGCTGGGCGTAGGCGGGGCCGGCGGTCAGCGCGAACAGCGCCAGCGCCGCAGTAGCCAAGCCGCGGCGGCGGAAGGCGCGCAGGGATCGTTCCGGAACCAGTCGCATTCAGCGGTGTCCTCAATCTCGATCGGGCGGAGAGCCGACACGGCGGTCCCGCCATCGCCCGTGCCCGGCATATCGGTCGGGCCGGGCGGTAGGCAAGCGCCGAGGGTCCCGACGGGTTCCGCGCGGCAACGTCGCGGCCACGCTTCGCCGCGGTGTGGCGCGCGGGTCGCACAGCGCCGCCGCCCGGCGGGCCGTCCGCACATAAGAAGGCCCCGTCCGGATCGGACAGGGCCTCAAGTCGAAGGGAGGAAACGCCCGCCATGGGCGCGAACACCCACGCAATTCACGCGCCAACTCCTGCCAGCACCGAGATTCCCGGCGGGGGCCCGGAAAGACTCCGTTAACCACGTCGTGCTGGATTGTTTCGGTAGCCCTTGCCGACGCCCTCCGAAGGGCCCGGGCCAGATGCTCGGACCGCCGACAGGAGCCGGAGACCATGACCGTCATCAAGCCGCTGGAGACCGGCGAAGCCCGTTCGTCGAAGCCCGTCGCCGATCCGGCGCGCAGAGCCGCGCAGGCCCCGTCCGCCACCCTGATCCCGTTCCCGGGCGCGGAGGTGCGGCGGACCTGCCGGATCCCGCGCTCCGGCGAGCGGCGCGGCGAGATCCTCCTGTTCCTCGGCGTGCGCTACGAGCGCCTCGCGTCCTGAGGACGTCCCCGCGCATGTCCCCCCGGCCGCGCGACACCACCGACGGTTCTCCCATGTCAGCCCCGGATCGCCGGCAGCCCGACCGCGCGCGCACCGCGCTGCGCCTCGCCCCCGCCGGCGCCGCGCTCGCCCTGCTCGCGGCCTGCACCCAGAGCGGCGATTTCGGCCGGCCGCGCACGGGGGTCTGGAACGGGCTCATCGACACGACGGGCAGCTTCAGCACCCGGGATCGCGGGCGCGTCCTGCTCGATTCCGGCCTCACCGACGACGAACTGACCCTGCGCGACCGCGCGTGGCGGTTCGTCGCGCCGGCCAGCAACTTCACGGCCTTCCAGGACACGGTGTTCGGCCTCGCCAGCGCCCACGCGCTCCCGCCGACGTGGCGCTACGAGGAAGTCGGCGCCTATTACGAGGCCCTGACGGAGGAGCCGTCCCGCTCCCCAGTCTCCCGCTACCGGAAGCTCAGCGACGACGTGACCGCCGACGCGCGGCTGATCCCGCTCTTCGTAGCGCTGGCCGCCCGCGTCATCGACGCGGATGCCGCTCGCCTGCGCAGCCTGCCCTTCGCCAAGACCCTCGACGACGCCGCCGTGCGGGATGCCGTCCAGCGGGTCGCCGAGAACCGCTGCCTGATCGCCTGGGTGCGCTTCGAGGCCGGCCTGCGGCTCGCCCGCTACCGGTTCGCGCTGGAGCACCTGTTCGCGGCCGCGCCGGTGCCGGAATCGGTCTCGGCCGAGCGGTCCATCCTGATGCTGGCCGCGCGCCGCAACCTGCTCGACCCGCTCCTGCCGCCGGACGCCGCGGCCCGGTGCGGCCTCGGGCCGCTTCCGCTGCCGCCCCCACCGGTCGCGCAGGCGGAACCGCTGGTGGTCAAATACTGAGCGCTCGAGGCCGCCCGAGGATGAGGGTCGTGCCGCGCGGATGGCCGGAGGCCGGACTCCGCCGGCCCTAGTACTTCAGTCCGGTGTCGCAGAGGACGGTCACGGCGGTCGCGTCGCTGGGGAGGCGCCCGGACGACAGCAGCGCGACCGTCGCCGCGACGTTGGCCGCCGCCGAGTAGCCGACGTGCAGGCCCTCCCGCGTCGCCAGGGCCCGCCGCCACTCCTCGGTCGCCGCGTCGGTCACCGGGATGGACAGGTCCATCAGGCCGGCCGTCCAGTGCGGCGGGACGCTGCCATAGCCGGTGCCCTGGATCAGGTGCCGGTGCTTCGTGACCGGCAATCCGCCGAGGGGCTGACAGCCCGCCGGCTCGACCGCGGCGCAGATCAGGGACGGGTTGCGCGCGCGCAGGGCCGCGGCCACGCCGAGGAAGGTCGCGCCCGTGCCCACGGCCGCCACCCAGGCATCGACCCGGCCGGACGATTGCGCCCAGATCTCCGGTCCGGTCGTGTCGCGATGCGCGCGCACGCCCTCCGGCGCATGGAACTGGTCGATGTAGAAGCCGCCCCGCTCGGTCGCGACGCGCTCCGCCGCATCCGCGGCCGCCCGCACGTCGGCGCCGGTGACCTGCCCCGGGACGCCGTCCACCTGCGGCACCCGCACGACCTCGGCACCGAGCGCCTCGAGCATCCGCACGCGCTGGAGACTGTTCCCGGCCGACATCGTGACCACGAGCGGGTGCCCCAGGGCCGCGCAGGCCACCGCGAGGCCGGCCCCCATGTTGCCGCTGGTCATCTCCACCACGGGCGCCCCCGCGGCGAGGCGGCCGTCCGCGCGCGCGGACAGCAGGATGGCGCGGGCGGCGCGGTCCTTGACGCTGCCGCCGGGCTGCATGAACTCGGCCTTCGCGAGGATGCGGCCCGGACCGGGATGGACGCGGTCGAGGGCGACGCGCGGCGTGTTACCGATCAGATCGAGGGCGGATCGCGTGATCCCGGCGGCCGAGGACGGCATCGTCGCGGCGGCTGCAGTCATCGCGTCGGCGGGGCCGGCGCCGTCATCCGGGAGAACGCGGGGCCGCGGGGGCTCGGCACCGGTCGACCGGCGCCGCGGACCCGTGCGGCGTCCTCGCTCAGCGTCCCGCTCCCTTGCCCGACGCATCCTTGCCCGACGCGTCCTTGCCGGGCGTGTCCTTGCCGGGCGTGTCCTTGCCCGCGGACGCATCGTCCGTCGGCGTGTCGGTGGTGCAGGAGACGGCCTGGACGGCGGCGTTGGCGGCGGGCCTCTGGCTCGGGAGACCGGCGATCACCCGCACCACCACGAAGCCGCGCGCGTCGGGCGCGACGATGCGCACGTCGCGGCTCGGATCGTTCTCATCGTCGTCGGCCAGCGCCTCGTCGTACTGCGCCCGGGTCAGGATCACGAGATCCAGAGCCCCGCGGACCGCGGCCTGATCGGTCACCGCGTAGAACGCCCCGCGGCGGGCATGCGCGGCGAGCGAGAGCGACAGCGGACCAGTGCGGGCCGAGACGCGCATGGGCCCGTCCGCGAGGTTGTAGGCGCAGACGCCCACGGCGACCGCCGGATCCGGGATCGGCAGCCACGCCTCGGGCGGGGAGGGGTCGTCGCCGGTCGCGACCGCGTAGATCGATTGCGGATGGTCCAAGTTCTCGCTGGTGCGGGCGCGCGAGACCGCGTCGGCCTCCGACAGGGCGGGGATCGCCAGGACCGCCGCGATGTGGACGATCCCGGCGAGCACGAGGCCGATCAGCGTGGCGTAGACGAAGCGCAGGCTCACGGGGCGCACCCCACGCGGGTGATGGCCGGCACGGCACTTCGGTCGAGGGACCCGACGCTGGCGGCGACCGGCGTATCGTACAGGCGCAGGGCGAGGCGGACCGGCCCGCTCGCCCGCGGGCTCGGGAGCCAGTTGCCCGGCTGGACATCCGGCGCGAGCGTGATCGTGAAGCGCCCGTCGGCCGTGCGCAGCACTTCCGTGGAGGTGAAGCCCTCGCGCAGCGGCGCGCGGCCGGGTTCGCGCGCGCCGCGCCCGGCGACCGTGACGGTCCAGGCGCGGGCGGGCGGCGTCGCGCCGCCGATCCGGTACGTGCAGGTCGCGTCGAGCGCCTGACCGGAATCATCGACCGCCGCGGTCAGAAGCAGGCCCTCACCGACCGCCAGGGGGATCTCGCCGCGGCGCGCGTTGACGGCGCGGGTGTAGGGATCGGCATTCGCCGCGCCGGCCCGCGGCCACGCGGTCCAGGCTCCGACCTGCACGCCGCCGAACGGGTAGCCGCCGCTCGTGGCCCAGTCGGCGCTGGCGAGTCCCAGGACGGCGCCCAGCGCCAGGGTGTAGGCGGCGAGGCCGGCGATCGAGCTCTTGCGCCAGAGGCGCAGGACGAAGCGCGCAGCGCCGTTGCGTGGGGCGCCGGCGAACACGGAGGTCCGACCGAGCGCCTCGGGGATCGTGAGCTTCATGCGCTCACCGCACCTCGGTGAAGCCGCCGACCGGGCGGGCGCCCTCGGCGACCTCGCGCAGCTGACCCGACGGCGGCGCCGCCGCCCGGTCGCCGGGCTTCCGGCCGGTCCTCGGCGCGCTTCCGGCGCCGGCAGGCGCGTCCGCGGCCGAGCCGGGCGCGCGCTCGACGGTGCGGAACAGGCCGTTCAGGCCGCTGATCACCTCGAAGGAGCGGCGCGAGAGCTTGCCGTAGGCGCTGGCATTGGGATCGGTCGGCGCGGTCGGGCCGCCGGAGGCCTGCTGCTGGGCGGCGCGCGGGCTCTCCTTCAGGCCGGGCAGGCCCTTGATCTCGATGCCCTGGTGGGCCGGCTCCATGACGTCGTGCCAGAGCTGGGCCGGGAGGGAGCCGCCGGTGAGCTTGTTGGTCGAGGTGTGGTCGTCGTTGCCGAACCAGACGGCGCCGACGTAATTGCCGGTGTAGCCGACGAACCACGCGTCCCGGTAGGCGTTCGTCGTGCCGGACTTGCCCGCCACCTTCACGCCCTCGAGCTGGGCCCGCTTGCCGGTGCCCTCCTCGACCACCTTGTTGAGCATGAAGTTCATGTCCGCCACGACCTGGGGCGAGAGAACCCGCTCGGGCGCCTCGTCGGCGTGGCGGTAGATCACCTCGCCGGACGAGTTCTTCACCTCGATGGCCGCGTAGGGCTTGGCGCGGAAGCCGCCGTTGGCGAACACCGCGTAGCCCGCCGCCTGGTCGATGACCGTCACCTCGTCCGAGCCGATCGGCATCGAGACCGTGTCGATCAGGTTCGAGGTGATGCCCATCTTGTGGGCGAGTTCCGTGATCTTCGCGCGGCCCGCCTTGGCGGCCTTGGCCTCATGGCTGATGCCCATCGCCTTGCCGAGGGCGATGGAGATCTTGATCGGGATCGTGTTGATCGACTTCGCCACCGCGAGCCACATCGGAACCCGGCCGGCATAGGAGCGGCCGTAATTCTGCGGGCACCAGTTGCCGATGCAGACGGGGCTGTCGACCACCGTCGTGTCGGGCTTGAACAGCCCGGAGGCGAGCGCGGCCGAGTAGACGTAGGGCTTGAACGAGGAGCCGGGCTGGCGCAGCGCGTCGGTGGCGCGGTTGAACTGGCTCTCGCCGTAATCCGCGCCGCCCACCATGGCGCGCAGCGCCCCGTCGGGATCGAGGATCACCATGGCGGCCTCGTCCACGTCGTAGGCGTCGCCGGATTTGCGCAGGATGTCGGCCACCGCCTCGTCGGCCCGCTTCTGGATCGCGAGGTCCAGCGGCGTCTTCACGGTCAGCACGCGGTCGTTGCGCAGCTTGCCCGCGTCGGCCATCGCCTTGATCTCGCCGAAGGCCCAGTCGAGGTAGTAGTCGGCGGTGATGTCGCGGGTGCGGGTCACCGGCGTCGCCGGGTTTCGGAGCGCCGTCTGGATCTGGCCCTCGGTGACGAAGCCCGCCTCCACCATGTTGTGCAACACGTCCGCCGCCCGGGCGCGGGCCGCCGGCAGGTTGACGTGCGGGGCGTACTTGGTCGGCGCCTTGAACAGGCCCGCCAGCATGGCGGCCTCCGCGAGGCTGATGTCCTTGAGCGGCTTGCCGAAATAGTAGTCCGCCGCCGCCACCGCGCCGAAGGTGCCGCCGCCCATGTAGGCGCGGTCGAGGTAGAGCTTCAGGATCTCGTTCTTGGTGAGATGGCTCTCGAGCCACAGGGCCAGGAAGGCCTCGTTGACCTTCCGCTCCAGCGAGCGCTCGTTCGTCAGGAACAGGTTCTTGGCGAGCTGCTGGGTGATCGAGGACCCGCCCTGCGTCCCGCTGCCGCCGCGGGAATTGTTCACCAGCGCCCGCAGCGTGCCGATCGGGTCGATGCCCCAGTGCTCGTAGAAGCGCCGGTCCTCGGTGGAGACCAGCGCCTTGATCATGATGTCGGGAAAGTCGTCGAGCTTCAGCGAGTCGTCGTGCTTGATCCCGCGCCGCCCGACCTCGGTGCCGTAGCGGTCGAGGAAGGTGACGGCCAGATCCTGCTGCTTCAGCCAGTTCTCGCTGGTGAGCTGGAAGGCGGGCTGCGCCAGCGCGAGCATCAGGATGGCGCCGCCGGTCCCGATCGTCACTCCCTCGCTCGTCAGGTCGAGGGCGACGCGCTTCCAGCCGCGCACCGCGAAGCGGCTCATGACGCGCTGGAAGCGCTCGTAGGCCTGACCCGTGGACTGGCCGCCGTCGTACAGGCTCGCGTTGACCCAGGCGTCGAAGGCGAGGGCGGCGCGTTCGAGGCGGACCTTGATCTCGGTGAACGTCGGCAGGCGCACGATGTCGAACCCGGCTTGTCGAGCGCCTCTGCGGCGGAACCTGGCGGCGGATGGTCGGGCGCCCGCGCCGCGGACACGAACCCTGCCGGCGCCACCGCACGGCATCCGACGTCCATAGCAGGATCCGGAACCGGCGGCGAGGCTCTGCGCAGTCTCGTGATTCGCCGCGGACGAGCTTGGCCGTAACGCACGACGGGGCGATCCGGTCGCATGGCAATCGCAGGGCGGCCGTCGGCGACACTCGGCTGCCACGCTTGCAGCGGTGCTGCGCCTCGGGCAGAGAGGCGGCTTCCCATCCGAGAGACTTTCCCGATGCCCAAGCCCGAGGCGCCGCGCCGCGGGGCGGTCGAGCCGTTCTGGCGGACCAAGACGCTCGAAGCCATGACCCCGTCCGAGTGGGAGAGCCTGTGCGACGGCTGCGGCCGGTGCTGCCTGATGAAGCTCGAGGACGAGGATACCGGCGAGGTCCATCACACCGATATCGGGTGCACCCTGCTCGACGGCCTCACCTGCCGGTGCCGCGACTACGCGCGGCGGCAGAAGCGGGTGCCCGACTGCGTGCGCCTGACGCCGGAGGCGGTGCGGTCGATCGCCTGGCTGCCGCCGACCTGCGCGTACCGGCTCGTGCGCGACGGGCAGCCGCTCTACCCGTGGCACCCCCTGGTCTCCGGCCGGGCCGCGAGCGTGCACGAGGCGGGCATCTCGGTCCGCGGCCGGCTCGCCGGCAACGAGGAGGAATTCTCGGAGGACGAGTTGCCGGACCGGATCGTGGCTTGGCCGGGCCTCGATCCCGGCGCGGTGTGAAGCGACCGCACCGGACGTCCCCTCGAGCGATCGGCCGAGTTCGCGAGCCTCGGTCGGTACGCCCTAGCCGGCCCCGGCGTGCCGGCCGAGCAGCCGGCCTCCGGCCAATCCGTTCGCCGCGATCACGAGGGCGACCGCCGCCGCGTGGAACAGCAGGTCCGTGGCGGTGGCGTCGTGCGGGTGGACCGGCATCAGCAGCGCCGCCGCCGCCGCCGCCACCGCCAGCCCCCCGAGGGCGGCCGTGAGGTTCGGCCGCAGCGGGCAGGCGCGCCGCAGCATCACGACGATCAGCAGGGACAGCGGCACCGAGACGCAGATCAGGAAGCTGAAGCAGCCCGTGATCGCGTGCTCGCCGGGCAGGTCGGCCCCCGGCGCGATCCAGTCGCGCAGGCAGCCCAGGCCGCTCGCCCCGACCCAGAGGGCGAGGGGCGGCAGCGGCAGCAGCGCCCAGCGGCCGGACCGTCCCGGCACGCTGGTGGCGAAGGCCGCGTAGGCGGCCGTGATCGCCGTCAGTACGGCGCCCACCGCCGCGAGGGCCAGATCCGGCACATGCATGCGCAGCATGAAGCCGCCGGTCCCGACCCAGGCGGCGAGGACCACGCCGATCAGAAGCGTCACGCCGAGCCAGAGGGCCGCGCGGGCCTCCGGGGCCGGCAGCGGCCGCACGGGTTCGAGCCCGACCGCGAGTTCCTCGACCAGCCGCTCGTGGCGGGACAGGTCGCCGCCGGCCCAGTTGCTCCCCTCTCCGGGCATCACTCCCGCTCCTGCGTCAGGCTGGCCCGGAGCGCCTTCAGCGCCCGGTGCAGGTTCACCTTGAGGGCCCCCTTGCTGCGGCCGGTGAGGGCGGCGGTCTCGTCGAGCGACAGCTCGCGCAGGCCCAGGTGCTCGACCGCCTGCCGCTGGCCGTCGGGCAGGGCCGCCACCGCCCTGGCCAGGGCGGCGGCCCGGTCCCGCGCCTCCAGCCCGTGGCCGGGGGCCGGCCCCGGATCGACCTCCGCCTCGTAGGCCAGCGGGTCGTTGACCTCCCGCGGGCGCCGCCCGGCGCGGCGCAGCCGGTCGATCGCCCGCCGCTGGGTGATGGCGCGCAGCCAGGGCAGGAACGGCCGGGCCGGATCGTAGCTCGCCCGAGCCCGGTGGACGGTCATCAGCGCGTCCTGCACGACGTCGTCCACCGCCTCGCCGCGCACGCCCTGCGCCCGCGCGATCGCCGAGACCACGGGCAGACAGGCCTTCAGCAGCGCGCGATAGGCGGCCGCGTCGCCGCCCTGGGCCGCCGCCATCAGGGTCGCCAGTTCCTGTTCGAGCGCCATCCGGGCTCCGCCGTCGTTCCGTCCCCCGGCACGCGGCGTGTCTACCCCACGGTCCGATCCCGACGCCAGCACCCAGCCGCGCGCGGGCATCCCGCCCGGGACGGCGAAGATCATCGCACGGCCTCCCGGACCGTCGCGGCGTGCGACGTTGCGGGAGACGCGGCGAGGCGCGCGGCGCCCAGGATCCGCCCGTCCTCGGACTGGAGCAGCAGGGCCGCCGTCTCGCCCTCGGGACGCGCCGACGCGAAGGTCGCGGCGGAGCCGGACCAGCGCCCGAGGTCGCGCACCGACCGGACGATGTTGGCCTGCTCGATGGTGCGCCCGGCATTCTCGCCGCGCAGCACGCGGGTGGTGTGGCTCGGATCGTACCCGATCAGGAGGACGCGGCCCGCGGCGCCGCCGGCCCCGGCACCGATCTGCGCGACGACCTGCTCGCCGTCGCGGGCCAGCGTCACGGGAATGCCGGGCCCGGCCTGCCGGGCGCGCGCGATCGCGGCGCGCAGGCCGGCCTCGTCGGAGCCGACCAGCCCGACCTGCCCGTCGATCACCGCCTGCGGCGTGTAGGTGGGTCCGCCGAGACGGGCCGCGTAGGCCTCCTGGCGGGCGGCGGCGGCCGGCAGGGCGTAGCGATCGCGCCAGTCGAGATGGTTCCAGTAGGTGACGTGGAACGCGAGCGGCAGGACATCGCCCTGCGCCCCCGCCGGCTCGCGGGCGAGGCGGCCGATCAGCGCCTCCGCGGGCGGGCAGGAGGAGCAGCTCTGCGAGGTGAACAGCTCGACGACGACGGGGCGCTCCGCCGCGTCGGCCGGGTAGAGGCTGCCGCACAGCAGGGCGGCGGCGATCAAGAGGGCAGGGCGCATGGCCGGAACTCCCGCACGCCGGCGGTTCGGACCCGGCGTACCGGCTCCTTCGGCGGCGGCGCGGCGGCGGTTACACCGGCGGCGCGAGCTCGAAGGCGTCGACGTCGCGCAGCAGGGCGACGAAGGCCCGGGCGCCGTGGTCGAGCGCCGCGCGGCCCGCCTCGGCCGTGCCGAGCCGCGCGTCGCCCATGGCGCCCGAAGCCTGGAGATCGCCGGCCTTCCACGCGAAGGCGGCGGGGCGGCCGGCGCGCAGGTGGGTGAAGTCGCGGATCATCGACAGCGTGCGCGGCGGGAAATCCGCGACCCGGTCCGTCCGGACGAGGTCCGGCCGCAGGGCCAGCATCAGCGCCGTCTCGATGCCGCCGGCGTGGATGCCGTGGGCGATCTCGTCCGCCGGGAACAGACCCTCGGGATAGCCGAGCCGCGCCCAGGATGTCGTGACCGCGACCATGCCGAACCGGGCGCGCAGCTCACCCGCCACGAGATCGATGAGCGCGCTGTTGCCGCCGTGGCTCGTGACGATCACCAGCTTGCGGCAGCCGGCGCGGTGGACGGCCGCGCCGATGCCCGTCCAGGCGGACAGCGCCGTTCCGGTCTCCAGGGAGAGCGTGCCGGGAAACGCGTCGTGCTCGTCGGACTTGCCCACCGGCTGGACCGGCAGCAGCAGCACGTCGAGATCCGCCGGCACGCCGTCGCGCACCCGGGCGAGGTAGCCCTCGGCGATCACGGTGTCGGTCGCGAGGGGGAGGTGGGGACCGTGCTGCTCGACGGCGGCCACCGGCAGGACGGCGATCGCGCGACCTATGTCCCGTTGGGTGAAGTCTTCGGTGGTCAGCTCGGACCAGAACTGCGCCGTCATCTCTGCCGCGGCCTCCGCCCGCCCCGCATGCGGCGGGTCCGGAAGGCGATCTAGCCGGCAGGCCGGCGCCGAGTCGACCGTCGCGCCGGCGATCCTTCCTCAGGCAACCGGTCCCGCGCCGGCCCGGATCGCGTCAGGCGAACAGCGCGTCGATGTCGTCCTGGGAAGGCGTGGCGTCCACGGCCTGCGGGCCGTTCAGCATGAGGTCCTCGGCCCGGGTCCGCCGGGCACGCTCGGCGGGATCCATGGAGGCCGCGTCGCGGGCCTTCACGGCGCCGACGAAGCGGGCGAGGCGCTGCTCGAACAGGCGCAGCGATTCGACCACCTTGGCGATCCGCTGGCCGGTGATGTCCTGGAACGCGCAGGCCTCGAAGATCGTGTTGATGCGCTCCTCGACCGCGTCGCGGTAGCCCGGCCCGTCGGGCAGGCCGAGCATCGCCTCGGCGGCCTCCATGATGGTGTTGGTGGCGCCGGCGGTCGCCTCCACGACGCTGCCGAGCTCCTCGTGCGCCATGGGGATCCGGTCGCGACTCATCTCGTTCGCGCGCAGCGCCCCGATCTCCTCGCGGAGATGGGCGATGTAATCCGCGATCTCGATCAGCTCGGAGATCACGGTCTGCGGCTCGCGAAGCCGCAGATCGGTCTGCCGTGCGGCGGCTGACGACATGCTCTCCTCCTCGGATCTGTGGCCGTCCTCGCCGGCCGCGCCACGACTCGGCGTCCGGCGGCGCGGGAGCGATCCGTCCGGACGCGCGGTGGTCGAAGACGGGAGGCCGGTCAGCTGCCGCAGACCGCCTCGATCTTCGACTTCAGCGTGGCCGCGTTGAAGGGCTTGACGATGTAGTTGTTCACGCCGGCCTTCTTGGCCGCGATCACGTTCTCGGTCTTCGATTCGGCCGTCACCATGATGAACGGCGTCGTCCGAAGATTTTCGTCGGCGCGCACGTGACGCAGCAGCTCGTAGCCGGTCATCGGCTCCATGTTCCAGTCGGAGATAACCAGCCCGTACTTGCGACCTTTCAGTCGTGCGAGCGCCTCGGTCCCGTCGGAAGCGTCGTCGACCTCCTCGAAGCCGAGCTGCTTCAGTAGATTGCGAATAATGCGGACCATCGTCTGGTAATCGTCGACAACGAGGATCGGCATGCTCAGGTCGAGAGCCATCGAACAACTGCTCCGTATTGCCCGGCGGGAAGCCGCGGCGGCTCCCGGATAGATTAACGCTTCGCTAACGCTGCAATTTAGCTGCGCTGCACAGCATTTCAAATAGGGCATGCGCATTGCGAAGCCGTTAATCGGCGCGGGCGGCGCATGGCCGCCCGCGCGGCGTCGCCTCGCTTGACCCTCCGGGCGCCTTTCGGCAGGGTCCGGCCGCGTCGGGCCCCTCGCGGACATGTCAGGCGACCCTATCCGACCCTTCCGAGCACTCGACCCGAACCGATGGCCACAGGCGACGACACGGCCGCGCGACCCTTCACGATCTGCCGCGCCGACGCCCCCGTCCCGCCGGCCCTGGCCGGGGCCGTGGCGGCGATCGGCAACTTCGACGGCGTCCATCTCGGGCACCGGATGCTCGTCGACAGCGTGCGCGCCGCCGCCCGCGCGGCCGGCCGGCCGTCCGCGATCCTGACCTTCGAGCCGCACCCGCGGGCCTACTTCACGCCGGACGCGCCGATGTTCCGGCTGACCGGCCTCGCCGCCAAGGAGATCGTGTTCGCGCATCTCGGCCTCGACGGGCTGATCGTGCGCCGCTTCGACGGGGCTCTGGCGGAGACCGGCGCCCGCGCCTTCGTGCTCGACTTCCTGAAGCGGTCGCTGGGCCTGTCCGGCGTGGTCGTCGGACACGATTTCCACTTCGGCCGCGGCCGCGAGGGCACGCCCGCGATCCTGGCCGACCTCTGCCGGGAGGCGGGGATGAGCTGCCGCATCGTGGCGCCGGTCGCCCTCGGCGGCGAGACCGAGCCGGTCTCCTCCAGCGCGATCCGCGCGGCCCTCGCGGCCGGCGACGTCGCCCGCGCCAACGCGCTGCTCGGCTACCGCTGGTTCGTCCTCGGCGCGGTCCGCCACGGCGACAAGCGCGGCCGCCAGCTGGGTTTCCCCACCGCCAACGTGATGCTGCCCGATTGCGGGCTCGCGCACGGCATCTACGCGGTGCGGGTCCGCCTGGCCTCGGGCGCGTTCCGCGACGGCGTGGCGAGCTACGGCCGCCGCCCGACCTTCGACGACGGCGCACCGTTGCTGGAGACCTACCTGTTCGACTTCTCCGGCGATCTCTACGGGCAGGACATCGCCGTGGAGTTCGTCGGGTACATCCGCGGCGAGGAGCGGTTCGCCAGCGCCGAGGCGCTGGTCGAGCGGATGCATGTCGACGCGGCCGCGGCCCGGACCATGCTGGCGCGGGATGAGACCCCGTCGATGCTGACCTGAGCCCCGCGGGCATCGCGGCGCGCGCGGATCGTGTAGAAGGCACCATCGAGCAGGAGGCGGACGTGCTGGGTCGTTACGAGCGCGCGAACAACGGCGAGGCGGTCGTCGAGTACGGCGACGGCACCATGCGGGTGGTCAAGCCCGGCAGCTTCGTGCGCTGCGCGGTGACCGGCGAGCCGATCCCGCTGGACGCCCTGCGCTACTGGAGCGCCGCCCGCCAGGAGGCCTACGTCTCCCCCGAGGCGATCCTCAGGCGGCTCAAGGAAACCGGCCGCCCCTGACGGTCACGGCGCGCCGAGCGCGCCGCGGATCTGCCGGCGCAGGGCGGCCGCGTCGTCGAGCGCGAGGCGGACGCGCAGCACCCGCACGCCTGCCGCGAAAGCCGGCGGCAGGCGTACCGCGTCCTTCTCGGTGGTGACGAGCGCGGCGTCGAGGCGCCGGGCCGCCTCGGAAAGCGCCGCCAGCTCGCGCGCCCGGTAAGGATGATGGTCGGGGTAGGGGCGCGTCCCGACGATCACCGCCCCCGCCTCGGCCAGGGTCGCGAAGAACTTCTCCGGGCGGCCGATCCCCGCGAAGGCGAGGCAACGGCGGCCGGCCAGATCGTCCGTCTCCGGGACGAGGCGCGCCCTGTGGACCGGCAGGCCGCGCCGCGCGGCCGCCCGGGCGACCGCGGCGCCCCCGGCCCCGTCGCCGATCACGATCAGGCCGCCGACATGCGGCCATTGCCGGGCGAGCGGCGCGCGCAGCGGCCCCGCCGGGAACGGCAAGCCGTTGCCGAGACCGGCGGGACCGTCGACCACCGCGAGGCTGAGGTCCTTCGCGAGGCTCGGGTTCTGCAAGCCGTCATCCATCACGACGACGTCGGCGCCGAGGCTCCGGCACAGGGCGGCCCCGGCCGGGCGGTCGCGGGCGACGATCGCGGGCGCGAGGCGGGCGAGGAGCAGCGGCTCGTCGCCGACATCGGCGGCGGCGTGGTGCGCGGGATCGACCCGCACCGGACCCGCGAGCCGGCCGCCGTAGCCGCGCGACAGGAAGGCCGGCGCGGCGCCGAGTTCGGCGACGAGGCCCGCGACCGCCAGGGCGGCCGGCGTCTTGCCGGCACCGCCGAGGGTGAAGTTGCCCAGGCACAGGACCGGACAGCCGGCCCGCGCGCCGGGGCGATCCATCCGCCGCGCCACGAGCGCCCCGTAGGCCGCGCCGACCGGCGCCAGGACGCGCGCGGCCGGATGATCCGGCCCCGCGGCCCAGAAGGCCGGCGGTCGCATCAGGCCCGCGCGAGCGGGCGCGCGGGGCTGCCGCGATCGAGGCGCTGGAGCTTCATCTGCGCCACGAACGGGTCGAGGACCGCGAGCGTGCGCGCCACCGCCCCCTCGAACGGCTCCAGGGCACGCTGCCCGGCGCGGGCCATGTCGGCGAGGCGCTCCCGGTCGCCGAGGAGCTCGGCGGCGACCGCCGCCAGCTCGACGCCGTCGCGCACCGGCATGGCGCCGCCGGCGCGGTCGAGGGCGTGGTAGATCACGCCGAAATTCTCGGTGTGCGGCCCGTGAAGCACCGCCGAGTCGAGCCGCAGTGGCTCGATCGGGTTCTGGCCGCCCCGCGGAACCAGGGAGCCGCCGAGGAACACCAGGGGGCTGAGGCGGTAGAACAAGCCCAGCTCGCCGATCGTGTCGGCGACGTAGACCTCGGTCGAGGGATGGGGCCGCCCGCCGGTGGACCGCAGCGCGCTGCGCAGGCCGACGGCGTTCGCGCAGGCGACGGCCTCGCCCCCCCGGGCCGGGTGACGCGGGGCGATGATGGTCAGGAGCTGGGGGAACTGCGCCTTGAGCATCGCGTGCGCGTAGGCGACCATGGCCTCCTCGCCGGAATGCGTGCTTGCCGCGACCCAGACCGGCCGGCCGGCCACCATGGATCCCAGATAGGCGAGCTGCTGCGCGTCGGCCGGCGGCACCGAGGCGTCGAATTTCAGGTTGCCGGCGATGCTCACCCGCGGCGCGCCGAGCTTGGCGAAGCGCTCGCCGTCCTCCTGGGTCTGCGTGAGGCAGATCGCGATCCGCGCCAGGAGCGCCTTCGCGGTGCGCGGGCAGCGCTCCCAGCCCCGGAACGAGCGCTCCGACATGCGCCCGTTGACCAGGATCAGCGGGATCTCGCGCTCGTCGAGCGCCAGGATCGTGTTCGGCCAGATCTCCGACTCGGCGATCACCGCGAGGTCCGGCTGCCAGTGGGCGAGGAACCGTCCGACCCAGCGCGGCGCGTCCAGGGGCATGTACTGATGCACCGCGCCCGGAGGCAGCCGGACGCCGACCAGCTCGGCGGCCGCGCGCGTGCCGGTGGTGACGAGGACCGAGAAGCCGCGGGCGATCATGCCCTCGACGAGCCCGATCAGCGACAGGGCTTCGCCGACGCTGGCGCCGTGCATCCAGGCGAGCGGCCCGACCGGCCGGGCCCGGCCCGGCAGGCCCCGCCGCTCCGGGAGCCGGCGCGGATCCTCCTTGCCGCGCTGCGCGCGCCACGCGAGCAGGCCCGTCAGCGCCGGCTCGCCGATGCGCAGGCCGGCTCGGTAGGCCTGTAGCGGCAGGGTCACGGAGGGGCGCCTCACGCGAGGTCTCCCACCGGCGCCTGGCCGATCTCGGGGACCTGGTCGCGGTAGAGCGCCGCCCGGTCGGAGCGCCCGACGAGCGCGTAGGCACGGGCGTGGACCCGGTTCATCTCGGCCTCGACGAAGCGGCGGAGCGTCTCGAATGCCTCGCCCTCGCAGTCCCGCGGGACGTAGATCGGGTCGCCCAGCACGATCGCGCCGCGGCCGAAGGGCAGCCCGAGGCAGGCCCGGTCCCACGAATTGAAGCGCAGGTGCCGGCTCGTCACCACGGCCGCCGGGACGATCGGCCGGCCGGAGAAGCGCGCGAGGGTGAGAATTCCGGCATCGCACCGGCGGGAAACCTTCGGCACGTCGGCGCTGAAGGCCACGGATTCGCCGGCCTTCAGCGCCCGCAGCATCGCCCGCAAGCCCTCCGCGCCGCCCTTGGCGCGCTGATCGGTGGCGCGGCCGCGGCCGCGGGCGCCGGAGGCGCGCATCACGCGGACGCCGAAGCGCTCCAGCGCGATGGTGTTGATGTTCCCGTCCGGGTTCCGCGAGATGATCGTCGCCACGCGGTCGCCCGGTCGGCGCAGGAGCGGCATCATGATGTGCTGGCCGTGCCACATGCCGAGGATCAGCGGCGTGCGCGCGTCGATCCACCCGTCCGCCGCGCCCGCGGACGCCTCGCCCGCGTGGATCTCGAAGCGATTGGTGAGGCGCACGAGCCGCAGATAGGCCGCCGCGAGACGGCCGAGGAGGCGCTGCACAGGGGGCTTACGGAGGAGACGCTTACCGAGGCTCATGTCACGCTTGGGGCGGGCCGGCGTGCCGCCGCCCGATCAGGTCCGGATCGAATTCGACCGCGCATGGTCTAGCTCCCGCTCCGGAGACGAGACAATCGGCCTCGTCCACAACCACACGGTTAGGCCGCCGGGATCGGCGGGCGTTCCGACGCCGCGGATGCTCCCGCGGCGCGGCGAAAACACGGCAGCGGGCCTTGTTTAGATCAATTCCAGACTATAGATTGGAATGGATCCAAAGAAGGAGATTCGCATGGCCGCCGCCCTCGACAGCGCCGCCGACCTGCACGCCGAGGCGCGCCGCGCCTTCGTGCTGCGCTACGTGCAGCCCGGCCTCGCCGGCCTGATCGACGGCTCGGTCTCGACCCTCGCGCCGATCTTCGCGGCGGCCTTCGCCACCGGTCACAACGGCGCGACCTTCCTGGTGGGGCTCGCGGCCTCGGTCGGGGCCGGCATCAGCATGGGGTTCACCGAGGCCCTGTCGGACGACGGCGCCGTCACCGGCCGCGGCGATCCGTGGCTGCGCGGCCTAGTCTGCGGGGCGATGACCACGCTGGGCGGCCTCGGCCACACGCTGCCCTACGCGATCCCCGACACGCTGCCGGCCGGCTGGCCGAACCCGTTCGTCCTGGCCACGAGCCTCGCGGTTCTGGTGGTGATCGTGGAACTCGCGGTCATCGCGGCGATCCGCACGCGCTTCATGGCGACGCCGTTCTGGCGCGCGGCCCTGCAGATCATGCTCGGCGGCGCGCTGGTGCTGGTGGTCGGGATGCTGATCGGAAGCGCTTGACGGGACGCGCCGCGCCCGCGATGCGGGGCGCCTTTCCCCGTGTCGAGGGTGACCACCGGCGTTGACCTTCCGCCTCGCCCATCTCAGCGATCCGCATGTCGGGCCCCTCGGGCCGGTGCGCCTCCGCCAGCTCCTCGGCAAGCGCGCCACCGGCTACGCCAACTGGCGGCGGGGGCGCTCGCGCAGCCACGATATGACCGTGCTGGAGGCCCTGGTCACCGATCTGAAGGCGCAGGAGGCCGCGCACGTCGCCTGCACGGGCGACCTGTGCAACATCGGCCTGCCCAGCGAGTGGGAGACCGCCCGCACCTTCCTGGAAGCCCTCGGATCCCCCGAAGCGGTGAGCTTCGTGCCGGGCAACCACGACGCCTATGTCCGCGGCTCCCTGGAAGGCCTGCTCGCCGCCTGCGGCCGATACACGGGGGACGATTCGGGCTCCTGGGGCCACTTCCCGTACCTGCGGCGCCGCGGCCCGCTGGCCCTGGTCGGCCTGTCCAGCGCGATCCCGACGAAGCCCTTCGTGGCGACCGGCCGCCTCGGCGCGGCGCAGCTCGCCGCGGCCGAGACCCTGCTCCGCGCCCTGGCCACCGAGCCCGGTCGGCCGTTCCGTGTGGTGATGATCCACCATCCGCCGCAGCCCGGCGGCGCCTCACCGGGGCGCGAGCTCAAGGACGCGGCGGCGTTCACCGCGATGATCGGGCGAGCCGGCGCGGACCTGATCCTGCACGGTCACAATCACGTCACCAGCACCGCCCGGATCGCGGGGCCGGACGGGCGGACCGTCCCGGTCATCGGAGCTCCCTCCGCCTCGGCGCGCGCGGACGGTCATGGCGCGATCGCGTCGCGCCGGGCCTCCTACCTGCTGTTCGAGATCGGCCGGGCGGACCAGGGGTTCTCGGTCACGGCCCGTCGGCGGGGCCTCGACGCGTCGGGCACCGTGGGCGATCTCGGCACGCTCGACCTCGGCGCGCCGGGCGGAGCCTGAGGGCGTGAGCCGGCACGGCCGTCGTGACGGCGGCGCCGGCCCAATGATCGGCAACGATGCGGTTCAGATGCCGGCGACCGCGAGGTCGGCGCGCTGCTGTCGGCTGAGACTTGCTTCGTAGCGCTCGGCCTGGAGGCGGGTGAGACCGCATATCAACGCGAGTGTCCCGCGATACACGGTATAGGTGCCGTCGTGAGTCGGCCTGACGCGAATCACCTCTGCCATGGGAGCCTGCCTTATGCTGGAGGTTGCCTGCTTTTGTCTGAGGAAATCGTCCCTTCTCGCTGGATTGGCCGGTCGAACGCGCGAACGAGGGCGAGGTTATCAGTCGTTCCAAAGGTGGCAAGGGTCGTATACGTCGAAATGCTTAGGTCCTTCTGCTGCAATGCGGCAAAGCCTTGGCCGGCCTCGCGATCCGCGGGTGCGCAAAAAAGCGGCCGCCGTCTTGCATTTTGAATATGCTGCGCGGGCTGGCCGGGAGCCGCCCGGGCGGTGCGAATCGTAGGATGGATCCCGCCCGTCCGGGCGCGAAAGGACACCCCATGCAGCTCTGGCGTCTGACGGCGACCGACCTCGCGGCCCTGATCCGCTCCGGCCAGGTCTCGGCCCGGGAGGTGGCGCGGGACGCCCTCGACCGGCTCGACGCGGTCAACGGGCGGATCAACGCCGTGGTCGAGCACCGGCCCGAGGACGTGCTGGCGCAGGCGGACGCGGTGGACGCCGCCCGGGCGCGCGGCGAGGCCCCCGGTCCGCTGGCGGGCGTGCCGGTCACCGTCAAGGTCAACGCCGACCAGCGCGGCTTCGCGACGACGAACGGCCTGCGCCTCCAGCGCGATCTCGTGGCCACGGACGACAATCCCGTCGTCGCCAACCTGCGCCGGGCCGGCGCCGTGCTGCTCGGGCGGACCAACACCCCGGCCTTCTCGCTGCGCTGGTTCACCACGAACCAGCTCCACGGCGACACCAAGAATCCCCGCGACCCGGCGCTGACGCCCGGCGGCTCCTCCGGGGGCGCCGGCGCCGCGGTGGCGGCCGGGATCGGGGCGATCGCGCACGGCACCGACATCGCCGGCTCGGTGCGCTACCCGGCCTATGCCTGCGGGGTGCACGGGCTGCGCCCGAGCCTAGGCCGGATCCCGGCCTGGAACGCGTCCTCGCCCGAGCGCGGCATCGGTCCCCAGCTGATGGCGGTCTCCGGCCCGCTCGCCCGCAGCATCGCCGACGTGCGCCTCGGCCTCGAGGTCATGGCGGCGCCCGACCCGCGCGACCCGTGGTGGGTGCCGGCACCGCTCGAGGGACCGCCCGTCGCGCGCGAGGTCGCGCTCTGCGTGCGGCCCGGGGGGCTCGCCACCGCACCGGAGGTCGAGGCCGCCCTGCGCGAGGCCGCGCGGCGCCTGAGCGAGGCCGGGTGGGCGGTCACGGAGATCGCCGACACCCCGCCGATCCGGGAGGCGTGCGAGCTGCAGCTCCAGCTCTGGCTCGGCGACGGCTACGCGGCGGTCCGGGCCGCGGCCGAGCGGGAGGGGGATCCGGCGGCGATCGGCCTCTTGGAGAGCTTCCGGCCGCGGGCCGAGGCGATGGCGCCCGACGCCATCGCGCGGGCGCTGACGCGGCGCGCGACGCTGGCGCGGGACTGGGCGCTGTTCCTGGCCGAGAACCCCGTGCTGCTGGTCCCGGTCTCGGGGGAGTTGCCCTTCCCGGACGGGCTCGACCGCACCGGCGATGCCGGGATCGCCCGGGCCTTCGAGGCGAACCTGCTGCAGGTCGGGCTGGCGCCGATCGGCGTCCCGGCGCTCACGGTGACGACGGGCCTCGTCGGGCGGACACCCGTCGGCGTGCAGCTGGTCGCCGCCCGCTACCGGGAAGACCTCTGCCTCGCGGCCGGCGCGGCGATCGAGGCCGGCGGCGTGCCGGAGATGCCGGTCGACTCGGCCTGAGGCGCAACCGCGTCCGCCGGAACCGAACCGTCGCCGCCGCGCCTTCTGCAACCATTGGTTGCAGAAGGCGCGGCATGTCGATGATCGCCACCGGCGGGTGCCTCGGAAGGACCCTGCTCTGTCTCCTGACCGCGTCGTCGGGACCGCTCCTCGCCCTGGCGGGCTTCTTCGGCGGCGGCACGGCCGGGGGCCTGCTGGGCGCACTGGCGGTCGCGGCCCTCGGCCGGGGTCGCGCCTGATCGCGGTGCGGCCGGCCTCAGGGCCGGCCGGCGGCGCCGAGGTTGGCGAGCAGGGCCGCGAAGAGCCGGGCCCGCTGCGGCAGGGTCTCGATCAGCACGTGCTCCTCCAGGGTGTGGTAGCCCTGGCCCAGCGGTCCGAGCCCGTCGAGGGTCGGGACGCCGTTGGCGCCGGTGAAGTTGCCGTCCGAGCCGCCGCCGGCGCTGCGATGGGGCAGGGGCTGGCCGAGCGCCTCGCTCAGCGCACGCGCCTGCTCGTAGAGCGCCATGCAGCCGGCATCCGGCTCCCAGACCGGCCGGGTCACGCCGCGGGTCACGGTGAAGCGGACGCCGTCCTCCTCGCCCGACAGGGCCAGCATCCGCTCGACGCCGCGGTCGAGGTCGGCCTGGCGCTTGGCCATGCTGAGCGCCTGCCCGCGGCAGACGGTGGGAACGCAGTTCACCCACTGCCCGCCCGAGACGATCCCGGTCGAGACGGTGCAGTCGGCATCCGACAGCGCGTCGATGGCGAGGATCTTCCGCGCCATCGCGCGGATCGCCGAGCGCCCCTCGTGAGGCGAGGCGCCGGCGTGGCTCGGGCGGCCCAGGGCCTCGAGGTCGAAGCGGGCGATGGCGTAGCGGCCGGTGACGACCCCGTTCTCGGGCTGGCCGGGTTCGGGCACCAGCACGACGGCGTGGCGGGCGGCCTCCGCCTCGATCAGGTCGCGGGTGGAGGGGCTGCCGACCTCCTCGTCGCCGGTGAACAGGACGGTCACCGGCAGCGGCGTCTCGATCCCGGCCGCCGCCAGGGCGCGGATCGCCGCGAGCGCGATGACGTTGCCGCCCTTCATGTCGAGGATGCCGGGACCGTAGGCGCGGTCGCCCTCGATCCGCCACGGCAGGCTGCCGAGGGTGCCGACCGGATGCACCGTGTCGAGGTGGCCGAGCACCAGGATGCCGGGCGCGTCGCGCTCCCGGTGCGGGAACCGGGCGCGGACGCAGTCGCTCAGGCCCATGCGGCCCGGGATCGTCTCGACGGTCGCCCCGAGAAGCGCGAGGTCGCGGGCGGCGACGCCCATCATGCGATTGACCGCCGCCGCGTCGTGGGTGGGGCTCTCGCACAGCACCCAGGGCTGCAGGGTCGCGAGGATCTCGCGCGCGTCGAAGGACAGGTCCGGGATCATCGGGCGTTCTCCTCGGCGAACGGATCGGCGACGCGCGGCCAGTAGAGGCCGGACCGCTTGGTGTAGGGGATCGCGCCGTAATCCGGCGGGACGGCGCCGGGCGCCGCGACGTAGCGGACCTCGCTCGCGATCGGCGCGAAGGCGGCGTAGAAGTGCTGCATCGACTTCACCACGACGATCCGCTTGTCGTCGAGGCTCAGGCCGAGGCCCGTGAACGCGTCGGGCGCGAAGGCCTGCTGGCGCTTGTGGGTCAGCACCACGTGGATCCCGTCCGCCTCCACCCAGGCCGCGGGGCCGAGTTGGGCCCGGCCGCCGCTGAGGCCGGTCTGGCTGTGGTCGTCCGACAGGCCGCGGACCGTGACGCGCAGGTCCACCGGGTTCCCGGAGGTCACGCCGCACTTGCCGCCGATCCGGAGGGTGAAGGTCGCCCCGAGGCCGGCCTCGTGGCAGATGCCGACCGCGCCGGGATCCCAGATCAGGCCGAGCGCCACGTCCGCGATGCCCCGCTCGGCGAGGCGGGCGAGGATCGCGGTGTTGTCGGAGGGTGCGCCCGCGCCGGCATTGTCGGCGAAGTCGGCGAGCACCATCGGGCGCGGGTCGCCGGAGGCGAGCGCCCGGTCGATGGCCGCGTCGATCGTGTCGCAGTGGCTCGCCGCCTCCTCGCGCATCGCCCAGACGGCGCCGGCCAGCTCGTCGGCCAGCGCCTGCGCCCTGGCGGCATCGCCGTCGGCCACGACCAGCATCTTGGCGCCGACGTCGGCCACGTCGCCCCAGGGGAAGCCGTGCCCGAAGGAGACCGACAGGATGCCGTCGCGCCCCTCCAGCGCCTCCATGCGGCGAACGAAGCCCGCGACCGGCTCGCGACTGGTGCGCCACATGTTGACGATCCGGCAGTCGGCGTAGGCCATCACCGGCCGGATCTCCTTCGCCACGGTCCGGACGACCAGGGGGTACAGGTCGCGGGCGCGGTCGACGATGTCGGTGTGGGGGTATTCCTTGTAGATCACGATGACGTCTGCGCTGGCCCGCATCGTCTCGGTGAGGTGGCAGTGGAGGTCGAGCTCGACGCCGATCGTGGCCTCCGGCCCCACGATGGCGCGGACCCGCTCCAGGGTGTCGCCCTCGCAGTCGTCGTACCCCTCGGCCACCATGGCCCCGTGCATGAACAGCAGCACCGCGTCGACCGGCATCGCGGCCTCCAGATCCGCCAGCAGGGCGTCGCGCAGCTCCTCGTAGACGGCGCGCAGGGTGATCCCGCCGGGCTGCGCGAAGGTCGAGAGGCTCTCGACGACGGTGTGCCCGTCCGCCTCGGCCAGCGCGCGCCAGGCCTTGAGGCCGATATTGCTGAGGCTCGGCGTGTTCCGGCTGCCGTCCCGGCGGGCGTAGTCGGCGTGGAACGCCGACCGTCCGGTGGGCAGCGGCGCGAAGGTGTTGGTCTCGGTGGCGAGGCCGGCGATGAAGATCTTCAAGGTCCTGTCCCAATCCGTCCCGGCCGCCGGGTCAGGCGGGGCTCGGGGTCAGCGTGATGACCGTCTCGGTCGCCGCGTCCACGGCCGCGCGGCCGTAGAGCATCGGCACGTAGTCCTGGCGCCCCCAGACCGGGGCCAGGTCGGCGTAGTGCGGACTGCCCGGGTCCCCCGACTGGCCCGGCACGTTGATGAAGACCGAGCGGTCCCAGTCCCCCACGTCCACGACCATGCGGAACGAGGCGCCGTGGGTGAGCCGGAACGTGTCGGTCCGGTACTCCGCGTGCATGACCGATGCCGCGGCACCGCCCACGGGCAGCGGGCCGACGTCCCAGCCGGATCCGGGCGCCAGGGCCGTCAGCGGGTGCGCGAACAGCGCGTGGTGCAGGCGGCCCCAGGACCAGCCCGCCGCATCGGCGCCCATCCGCTCCCGGCAGGTGCGAAGGCCGGCGCCGAGGGCGTCGGTGAGCAGGGACGCGCGGGTCGCCGGGTCGAGACCGGTCTCCAGCCGCTCGATCAGGCTCTGCGTGTCGCCGGGCGGGAGGAGGCGGCGTGTCCCGGCATCGGGCACGAGCGCCGCGACCAGGGCCGGGCGGAGGTGCCGCACCCAGACCACCTCGATGAGGGCGGCCGCCGCGGAGCCGTGGTGCAGCGCGCCGTCGAACGCGGCCAGCAGGGCCTGGGCCGCGGCGGCGTCGGGATCGTCCGCCGCCGGCAGGGCGCGCATCAGGTCGGCCAGCCGCCGGGCCGGCTCGGAGACCACGTCGCCCTGGAGCGCCCGCGAATCCGCGAGGCTGTGCCGGTCCTGCCCGCCGAGGACCGCCCGGATGCGGCGGGCGCGCCAGGGCTCGGCCCACTCGAACCCGACCCTCCGGTCCTCCGCGGGATAGTCCGGCGGCAGGTTCATCTCGTTGGCGGTGGCGAGCCAGCCCGCTTCCGGATCGACGCTTCGAGGCAGGGCGGCGGGATCGTGGAAGCCGGCCCAGTCGTAGCGGCCGTCGCCCGGCGCCGGCAGCAACCCGTCGTGGCCGGGCCGCACCGGCGCCTTGCCGGCCATGAACCACGCGATCCGCCCCGACGCGTCGGCGTAGAGCTGGTTCACCGAGGGCGCCGACCAGTGGCGCAGGGCCTCGCCGAAGCCCTCGGGCGTCGTGGCGCCGAGATAGGCGAGGCTGCCGAGATAGGCGGCAGCGCCGGGCTCCGACCAGACGGTCCGCAGCGCGAAGGCGCGGCCCCTCTCCTCGCGGAGGACCGGCCCGTGCCGGGTGAAGCCGAGGATCACGGTCTCGTCCGGGCCGCCGCGCACCGGGATCCGCTCGGCGACGCGCGCGATCCGCTCCCAGCCGTCGCCGGAGCGGTAGCGGTCGGGATCGGCCGAGTCGGTCGCGCAGACGAACAGGTCCTCCTGATCGATCGGCGCGATCGTGAGGCTGAAGGCGGCGTGGCCGTTATGACCGATGGAGATGCCGGGCAGGGCCGGCTCGCCGGCCCCGATGACGTCGAGCCCCGGCGCGGTCAGGTGGACGGCGTAGCGCAGCGAGGGCTGCAGGTAGACCCGGTGCGGGTCGCTCGCGAGGATCGGCCGGCCGGTAGCGGTGCGGGACGGCCCGACCACCCAGTTGTTCGATCCCTCGGCCGGCTCCTTCGCCGCGCCGCGGGGGCCGCGCGTGACGGTTCCGTGCGCGTCCACCTTCGACCAGTCCCAGGCCTCGGCGCGCGTCGCCGCCATCCGGTCCGGGTCGAACCCCACCGTCGCCGTGGCCAGCCTGAAGGCGTCGAGGAGGTCGTCCGGCCAGTCGACGGCGTCGAGCCCGTCCGGGACGAAAGGCTCGTGCGGCGGGCTGATCCGCTTGCGCAGGTCGTCGACGGCGAGCCCGTCCGCCGGGCTCCGGCCCCGGGCGAGCACCCGCGCGCGGGCGACCTCGGAGAGGACGTTGCGGATCAGCGCGTGGCTGCGGATGCGCACCACGTCTTCCGGCTGCCACGGGGCCGGGCGCGTGTCCGTCACGGCGAATTCCGGCGGGCGCAGGTCGGGCCGCGACTCGGTGAGGGCGACGTAGGCGTTGATCCCCGCCACGAAGGCGGTGACGATCGCCCGCGTGTCCTGCGGCCCGTAGGCCGCCCACTCGGCCGCCATGTCGCCGCGGTAGAGGAACAGCCGGGCGGCCCGGTCCTGGGCTAGGTAGCCGGGTCCGAAATCCGCCGCCAGCAGGCCGAGGCCGCGCTTGCGCCAGAGGTCGAGCTGCCAGAGCCGGTCCCGGGCGGCGTTGAACCCCTGCGCGCGGAACGCGTCGAGCGCGGTGCCGGCGCGGATATGCGCCAGCCCCCAGCGGTCGACGCGGATCTCCGCCGGCCCGTCGAGGCCGGGGAGGGCGTAGGCCGTCCCGCTCACAGAGCCACTTCGATGAGGTGCGGCCCCTTGCTGGCCAGCGCGTTCTGGAACGCCTCGATGAAGTCCGGCAGGGTCTCGACCCGCCGCCCCGCGACGCCGAAGCCGCGGGCGAGGCTCACCCAGTCGATGGCCGGATCGTCGAGGCTGAGCATGCCCAGCGCCTTCGGACCGGGATTGAGCGCGCCGACATTGGTGAGCTCCGCCCGCAGGATCGCGTAGGAGCGGTTCGACCAGACGAGCGTCACCACGTCGAGGTGCTCGCGGGCCTGGGTCCAGAGCGCCTGCACCGTGTAGAGCCCGCTGCCGTCGGCCTGCAGGTTGATGACCTTGCGGTCGGGGCAGGCCACCGCGGCGCCGGTCGCCATCGGGATGCCCAGCCCGATCGAGCCGCCGCTGAGCTGGAGCCAGGTGTGGGGCGCGGCATCCCGGGTCAGGGCGAAGAAGTTGCGGCCCGTGGTGATCGACTCGTCGCAGATCACCGCGCCCTCGGGGATCAGCGCGCCGAGCACCTGCCCGATCGTGTCCTGGTCGAGGGGACCGGAGGTCGGGAGCTTCGGCCGCGGCCCGACGGCGACCGGCTCGGCCGGCGGGGCCGCGACGGCCTCGGCGAGCCGCTCGAGGGCGTCGATCTGGTCCTCCTCGGGCGTGGCCAGCGTGATCGTGGTGCTGCCCTCCGGCGCCAGGAGGCTCGGCTTGCCCGGGTAGGCGAAGAAGCCCACCGGCGGCGTCGCGCCGATCAGGATGATGTGGCGGAAGCCCTTCAGGGCGTCGATGCCCTGGTCGATCGGGTAGGGGAGGCGCTCGATCGGCACGGTGCCGGCGCCGCGATCGATCCGGGCGTTGGAGGTCATCGCCATCAGCCGGGCGCCGGTCTTGCGGGCGATCCGATCGGCGATGACCCGGCCCTCGCCCCGCACGGCCCGGTCGCCGAGATGCAGGAGCACCGGCTCGCCGCTCTGGAGAGCCTTCACGGCCGCCGCGATTGCGTCGTCGCCGGCCCGCGCCCGCTCGTGGATCGGCGGCACCGGCGCGGGGCCGGCGCCGGGATCCCAGGCGGTGTTGGCCGGCAGGATCAGGGTCGCGACCTGTCCCGGGGCGGTCCGGGCTGCCGCGATGGCGGCGGCGCCGTCGGAGCCGATCTCGGTCGCGCTCATGCCGGTCCGCACCCAGGAGGACATCGGATGGGCCAGCCCCTCGATGTCCGAGGTGAGCGGCGCGTTGTACTCGCGGTGGTAGGTGGCGTGCTCACCGACGATGTTGACGACGGGGGTGCGCGCCTTCTTGGCGTTGTGGAGGTTGGCCAGCCCGTTGGCGAGCCCGGGCCCGAGATGGAGCAGGGTCGAGGCCGGCTTGTCGGCCATACGGGCGTACCCGTCGGCGGCGCCGGTCGCCCCGCCCTCGAACAGGAACAGGACGCAGCGCATGCCCTCGACCCGGTCGAGGGCGGCGACGAAGTGCATCTCGGAGGTGCCGGGATTGGTGAAGCAGACCTCGACCCCGCCCTCCACGAGGGTCCGGACCAAGCTCTCGGCCCCGTTCATGGCGCGCGGCGTCTCGTCGGTCACGGGCGTCTCCTTCGGGGGCCGGCCGTCCGGGCTGGCGACTCGCATTTTTTATTATCGTGGCGCAGCGGGCGCCACGCGCAAGGGGCGACGTCCGGCATCTTCTGTTCGCCGGACGCAGGGCCTAAGCCTGAGCGTGGCGCGAGAATTGCGCCCGGCGCGCCGCAACTTCGACGATTGGGATCCGGATGACATCTCGCCGCCTGATTGCCGCCGCCCTGGCGGGTACCGTGGCCCTGACGGGATCGGCCAGCGCCGAGAGCGTCCTGCGCATCGCCATGACGGCGAGCGACATTCCCACCACGACGGGCATGCCCAACAACGGCTTCGAGGGGATGCGCTTCCTCGGCTACCCGATCTTCGAGGGGCTGGTGCAGTGGGACCTCAAGAGCACCACCAAGCTCGCCGGCATCGTCCCGGCGCTGGCTGAGCGCTGGGAGCAGGACCCGAACGACAAGACGGTCTGGACCTTCCACCTGCGCCAGGGCGTGAAGTTCCACGACGGGACGCCGTTCAACGCCGACGCGGTGATCTGGAACCTCGACCGCTACTTCAAGAACGACAGCCCGCAATTCGAGCCGCAGGGCGCGGGCATCTCCCGGGCGCGGGCGCCGCTGGTCGGGAGCTACAGGAAGGTCGACGATTCGACCGTGCAGATCACCACCACCCAGGTCGCCTCGTACTTCCCCTACATGGTGGTCTACCTGCTCTTCACCTCGCCCGCCTCCTTCGAGAAGGCCGGGCGCGACTGGAGCAAGGTCGCGGCCCTGCCGGCGGCCGGCACCGGCCCGTTCAGGATCACCCGCGTCGCCCCGCGGGAGGCGGTCGATCTCGCCAAGTTCGACGGCTACTGGGACCCAAACCGGATGGCCAAGGTCGACAAGGTCCGGCTGCTGCCGATCCCGGAGGCCAATGCCCGCGTCGCCGCTTTGCGGGCCGGCCAGGTCGACTGGATCGAGGTGCCGGCGCCCGACGCGATCCCGTCGATGAAGCAGGCGGGCTTCACCATCACCACGGGCTCGTACCCGCATGTCTGGCCCTACTTCTTCAACATGGGCGCCAAGGACAGCCCGCTGAAGGACGTCCGCGTCCGGCAGGGCCTGAACTACTGCATCGACCGGGCCGGGATCGTGGAGCTCCTCAACGGCACCGCCGAGCCCGCGAGCGGGTGGCTGAACGACCGGGATCCGAATTTCGGCAGCCCGAAGAACCGCTACACCTTCGACGCCGCGAAGGGGAAGGCGCTGCTGGCCGAGGCCGGCTACACCGACAAGAAGCCGCTGAGCCTCAAGGTGATGATCTCCTCCTCCGGCTCGGGGCAGATGCTGCCGATGCCGATGAACGAGTACCTGCAGGAGAACCTGAAGCAGGCCTGCAACGTCGACCTGACCTTCAACGTGGTCGAGTGGCAGGTGCTGCTGAATGCCGGCCGCGCGCTCCCCGACGCGCCGACCCTCCAGGGCGCGATGGCGCTCAACGTCTCGTCGCCCTCGTCGGACCCGGCCGTCATGGCGCGCTACTTCGCGGGCGACCGGTTCCCGCCGGCCGGCTTCAACTTCCCCACCTGGAAGGACGACGCGTTCGACGCCGCCCTCAAGGCGCTCGCCGAGACCACCGACGCGAAGGTGATCGACGCCCAGACCAAGGTCGCTCACGAGCGCCTCGTGGACAATCCGCCCTGGCTGTTCGTCGTCCACGACCTCAACCCCCGCGGGATGTCCAAGAAGGTCCAGGGTTTCGTCTCGCCGCAATCCTGGTTCGTCGACCTCACCCTCGTCAGCGTGCAGTGACCCCATGCCCGACATCGATCCCGTACACGCCTCCGCGGCCGAGCTCGGCCGCGCGATCCAGGCGCGGACCCTCTCGCCGGTCGACGCCGTCGACGCTCTCCTCGGCCGGATCGACCGGCTGGAGCCGAAGCTCCAGGCCTTCACGGAGGTCTTCACCGCCGATGCCCGCCTCGCCGCCGAGGGGGCCGACCGGGCGATCCGGTCCGGCCACGCCGTGGGGCCGCTCCACGGCGTCCCGGTCGTGCTCAAGGACCTGATCGACCTGGAGGGCCGGATCACCATGGGCGGCTCGGCCGCCCACCGGGCGCGCCGGGCCGCGCGCACCGCGACGATCGCCCGGCGCCTCATCGGCCAGGGCATGATCGTGCTCGGCAAGACCCACACGGTGGAGTTCGCCTACGGCGGCTGGGGCACGAACCAGCATCTCGGCACGCCGTGGAATCCCTGGGATCCGGAGACGCCGCGCACCCCCGGCGGGTCGAGCAGCGGCACCGGCGTGTCGGTGGCGGCCCGCATGGCGCCCTGGGGCATCGGCACCGATACCGGCGGCTCGGTGCGCCTGCCGGCCTCCTTCTGCGGGCTGACGGGCCTCAAGGTGACGGTCGGGCGCGTCTCGACCTGGGGGATCGTGCCCCTCTCGATGACCCTCGACACGCCCGGACCGCTGGCCCGCACCGTGGAGGACACGGCGCTGCTCTACGAGGCGATCTCCGGCCCCGATCCCCGCGATCCGACGACCCGCGGGGTCGCGCCGGACGCGCCCTGGCCGGCGCTGAACCGCGGGGTCCGCGGCCTGCGCCTCGGCCGGATGCCGGCCTCGGAGCGGGACGGGGTCGCCCCCGACATGCTGGCCGCCTACGACGCGGCCCTCGACCTCCTGGCCCGGCAGGGCGCCGAGATCGTCGACGTCGTCCTGCCGTTCCGGTTCAGCGACTGCGTGGCCATGAGCCAGATCACCAACGCGGAGGCCTACTTCGTCAACGGGGATCTGGCGGAGGATCCGTCCGCCCAGCTCGGCGACGCCGTCCGGGCCCGGATCCTGGCCGGCGCGAACGTCTCGGCCCAGGAGTATCTCGGCACGCTCCACCGCCGGGCCACGATGAAGCAGCAGTACGACGCCGCTCTCGCGGGCATCGACGCCCTCCTGACGCCGACCACGGAGAGCGCGGCCGTCGCGCTCGACGCCGTCGACGAGGCGCACCTCCCGTCGCGCTTCACCCGTTTCGGCAACCTGCTCGATCTCTGCGCCCTGGCGCTGCCGAACGGCTTCACCGCGTCCGGGCTGCCGCTCTCGCTGCAGATCGTCTGCCGCGGCTACGAGGAGACGACGGCGCTGCGGATCGGACAGGCCTACCAGCGCGCGACCGACTGGCACCTGCGCCGGCCGCCGGTGTGAGACCCGCGGAGTCTCGGCGCTTCCGGCGTTCGGCAGCGGACCTGCCGACGCCCCCAGCCTGCGGAAGACCGCGGGCGATCCAGTGACGCGGAGACGGGATCCACGGCCCCGTCACGCCCGCCAGAAGGTCAACAGCCACCAGACGCCCGTCAGAACGAACCAGAGGAATCTCACACCTCTGATGAGTTCATTGATCCCGAGGTACTCCATGAGGAAGCCGCCCAGGCAGGCCACATAGATAAAGGCGATGACCGTGGCCGTGGCCGGCGTGAGGATCCCGAATCCCCAGACCGCGGCGACGACGGCGAGGCCGAACGCGCACAGGCCGAAGGCGAGAAGGACGGGATGCGCCGCGCACCACCGCGCCACCTGGTCGTTGTCTGCGGACACGTGCTGCATGTGCGCCCCCGAATCGATGACTGACATCGATCATACGGGCCGCGGCGTCCGGTCCTCGTGAGGACGCGCACAGGATCGGCGCGAGCCCGGCGGCGGATCCACATCCTGCATGCGGCGGTGCCGGAGCGCGGCAGCGTCAGGCTGCGCCGTTCGGGGACGGATCGATCACGCGGCCGGAACCTGCCCGGCCACGACGACGCCGAGCGTGTCGAGGAGCGACGACCGGGCACGGCTCACCCGGCTCTTAACGGTGCCGACCTGGCAGCCGAGCATGACAGCGGCCTCCTCGTAGGTGTGGCCCTCGGCACCCACCAGCAGCAGCGCCTGGCGCTGCGCGGAGGGCAGGTCGCCGAGACGCTCCCAGACGACCTTGAGCGTGCTGGCATCCTCCTGGTCGGACGGGCTGGTCATCTGGCCGGCATGCGTCCCGTCCACGTCCTCCACCTCCCGCCGCGTCTTGCGCAGGTCGGTGTAGAACTGGTTGCGCAGGATGGTGAACAGCCACGCGGTGAAGTTGGTGCCGGGCCGGAACCGCTGCTGGTTCGCCCAGGCCTTCACGAAGGTCTCCTGCACCAGGTCGTCGGCGCGGCTGACGTCGCCCACGAGCGACAGGGCGAAGGTGCGCAGGGCCGGCAGGGCCTTGATGATGTCGCCGCGGAAGTCGAAGGGGACCGTCTCGCCGTGCGCCGTGATCGCCGCCTCGAAGCGGGACACCAGGGCCGCGAGCTGCGCCGGCAGGGGCTCCAGTTCGACGACCTTGAAATACTCCCGGATCGGCAGGGCGAGGTGCTGGCCGATGGAAGCGGCGTAGCCGGCCCCGTCCCGGGTGCCCGCGCCTCCGTCTGGCCGGTCCGCAGCGTCCTCAGTCATGAACGTTTCCGCCTCCAACGCTGGTATACTGGAATAGCTCTAACGTCGGTAGCGGTGGAATCCTGAACCGATGCCAAACGCTCCCAATTGTGACAGGGAATTTAAGCATGGTGACCGGGGTGACAACGGCGGCCGGATCCGGGCCCCCGGGCTGGCAGCGGCGGGCCGGTCGATGCAGAGTGCGCAGCGTCAGGAGAGCGGGATGACCCACGATCACGCGCAGCACGCGCATGGCCACGACGATCACCACCACGATCATCACCACGGCAGCGACCTGTCGCCGGTCGAGGCCCGGGTGCGCGCCCTGGAATCGCTGCTGACCGAGAAGGGCTACGTCGACCCGGCGGCCCTCGATGCCCTGGTCGAGCTCTACGAGACCAAGGTCGGCCCCCACGCGGGGGCCCGGGTCGTGGCCCGGGCCTGGACCGACCCCGCCTTCCGGGCGCGGCTCCTGGCTGACGCCACGCCGGCCATCGCCGAGTTGGATATCGGCGGCCGCGGCGGCGAGCACATGGTGGTCGTCGAGAACACGCCGGAGATCCACAACCTCGTCGTCTGCACCCTGTGCTCCTGCTACCCGTGGCCGGTGCTCGGCCTGCCCCCGGTCTGGTACAAGGCGCCGCCTTACCGGGCGCGGGCGGTGATCGACCCGCGCGGCGTGCTCGCCGAGTTCGGCGTGACGCTGCCGGAAACCACCCGCATCACCGTCTGGGACTCGACGGCCGAGACCCGCTACATGGTCCTGCCGATGCGCCCGACCGAGACCGAGGGCTTCTCCGAGGAGGCCCTGGCCGCCCTCGTCACCCGCGATTCCATGATCGGTACGGGCCTGCCCAGGGCGATCCCGGTCGCGCCCGCGGAGATGCCGGTATGAACGGAGCCCAGGATCTCGGCGGGGCGCACGGCTTCGGGCCGGTGGTGCCGGAGCCGGACGAGCCGGTCTTCCACGCCGCGTGGGAGCGCCGCGTCTTCGCTCTGGCCATGGCCATGGGCTACACGGGCGCCTGGAACCTCGACGGCAGCCGGGCCAACCGCGAATCCCTGCCGCCGGCGGAATATCTCGCGTCGAGCTACTACGAGATCTGGCTCAGGGCGCTGGAGAAGCAGGTCGTCGGCACCGGGCTGGTGACGCCGGCCGAACTGGCGAGCGGCCGATCCGCGGAGAAGGCCAAGCCCGTCGCGCGGGTCCTGGCCCGCGAGGGCCTGGAGCAGCGCTTCCGGGCCGGCTTCCCGAGTAGCCGCGCCGCCGATGCCCCGGCGCGCTTCGCGGTCGGCGACGCCGTCCTGGCGCGCAACAGCCACCCGACCGGCCACACGCGGCTGCCCCGTTACGTGCGCGGCAAGCGCGGCCGGATCGTGCGCGTCGACGGGGTCTACGTCTTCCCCGACACCAACGCCTACGGGTCGGGTGAGAACCCGACCTGGCTCTACACGGTCGCCTTCACCGCGCAGGAGCTGTGGGGCGAGAGCGGCGACCCGGGCGGAGTCGTCACGGTGGCGGCCTTCGAACCGTACCTGGACCCCGCGTGACCGCGCCGTCGCCCAGCCCCTTCGCGGCGCCCTGGGAGGCGCAGGTCTTCGCCCTGGTGGTCTCCCTGCGCGAATCCGGGCTGTTCACGTGGTCGGAATGGACGGACCGCCTCGGCCGCCAGATCCGCCCCACCGAGGCCCCCGAGCAGGCGGCCGATTACGGCGCGTGGCTCGCGACGCTGGAAGCGCTCCTGGCCGAGCGGGGCGTGGCGGGGCCAGAGAGCGTCGCGGCGCGGACCGAGGCCTTCCTGCGGGCCGCGGAGGCCACGCCCCACGGCCAGCCGATCCGCCTGGAGAACGACCCGCTCTACCGGCCCTGAGCCCGCAGGCTGTCGAGCGGCACCGGCGCGGCGTGCGATCGGCCGCTCATCAACTGGTCGAGCAGGGCCAGAACCTCGGCCCGCCCGCAATTGCGGGCGGGCTCGAACGGCGTCCAGGTCTGGGTGAAGTCGAGGCGCTCGAACACGTCGCGGTAGCGGCGCAGCTCGCTCGGCGTGAGCGGCACCCCGCGCACGAAGGCCTTGTGGGCCGAGATCGTGGTGGCGCGTCGGAAATCCGCCGGGTCGAGCTCGAACTTCAGGGCGTCGCCGCAGAAGCAGATCTTTCGCCCACGGTCGTACAGGATCGCGTGGCCATCGAAATGGCCGGCGGTGCGGTGCAGCTCCAGCCCCGGCAGCGGCTCGAGGAAATCGTCGTAGGGCCAGCTCACTTGCAGCGCCGCGCTCCACGTGAAGTCGGCCGCCGGCAGGCACAGCTCCGGGTCGAACCGGTCCTGGAGCTGCGTCAGCGCCCCGTAGGAATGCGGGTGCGAGGCCGAGAGCACAGCCATCCCGCCGAGCCGCTCGATCTGGTCGAGGGCGGCCTCGCTGAAGACCGGGCAGCCCTCGAAGCCCATGTTTCCGTGCTCGGTCCGGATCAGATAGGCCGACGGCCCGATGCCGGAGACCGGCTCGTTCCAGAAGCGCCAGACGCCCGGCTCGAGTTCCTGCCAGTGGCAGGGAAAGGCCTCCTGCGCCTCGCGGGCGGTGCGGAAGCGCCAGCCGTCCTGCGGCACGACGTGGCGGGCGTCGAGGCACATCGGGCAGGCGGCCGGCACCTCGAAGTGCCGCTGCCAGAACCCGCAATTGTCGCAGGTGTAGGCGGGCAGCTTCAGGGCGCCCGCGAAGGGCAGATAGCCGGGCATCGTCTGGGACCTTCCTCGGGGCAGTGTCTATAAGATGGCCCCGGTTCAGCCGCCCTCTCCGTCATCGCGAGCGCAGCGAAGCGACACAGGGCAGCGCGACACCGGGGAGCGTAGCGCCGGCTGGATTGCTTCGCTCCGCTCGCAAAGACGGCGGCACGCCTATCAACCGGAACGGGTGTAACAGGCGGCGCGGTCGGTTACAGCCGTCAGGTCCGCCCGGGCAGGCGGCGCGCCGACCGGGCGGCGTGGACGGTGCCGGCGAGGCCGACGAGGGCCAAGCCGACGAGGCCGCCGACCACGACGTCGCGGGTGCGGCTCGTGACGAACTCGGCGCGGCTCGCCTTGGTCCGACCGGAGAAGCGCCCGTCGATCCCGGCCGGGCCGGGCACGGGGGCCTCGAGATTGCCCGCCATCTCGGGGATGGTCTCGTCGGAGAGCTGGGCCGACCACATGGAGGCGGCCTTGCGGTCGGCGAGCGCCGGCGCCAGCGCCTGGGCGGCCGCCATCATCACCGAGGACCGGCCGACCCAGACCTCCCGGCGCGGGTGCTCGACCGCGTACAGGATCGCGTCGGCGCAGAGCCGCGGGTCGAAGACCGGGTCCGGCGCGTACTGGCGGTGGCCGGTGCGGTTGCGCGCCCAGTTGAACTGCGGCGTGTTGACCGCCGGCAGGTAGATCACGCTGAGGCTGACATTGACCCGGTCGTGCAGCAGCTCGCAGCGCAGGGCGTCGGTGAAGCCCGAGACCGCGAACTTGGCCGCGCAGTAGGGCGCCTGCAGGGGCGCCGCCCGGATCGCGAGGCCCGACGAGACCTGGATGATCGCGCCGCGGTCGCGCCGCTTCATGTAACGCAGGGCGGCGAGCGTCCCGTAGACCTGGCTGAGATAGGTGGTCTC
This sequence comes from Methylobacterium oryzae, assembly GCF_021398735.1. Classification (NCBI taxonomy): domain Bacteria; kingdom Pseudomonadati; phylum Pseudomonadota; class Alphaproteobacteria; order Hyphomicrobiales; family Methylobacteriaceae; genus Methylobacterium; species Methylobacterium oryzae. Next base: position 4,004,475 of record NZ_CP090349.1, on the reverse strand, counting down.
GGTCACCCGCCGGTACTCGTCCGGGGTGATTCGGTCGGCCGGGTTCACCACCGTCGACATGGCATTGTTCACCCACGCGCGGATCGGGCCGAGCTCGCGCTCGACCCGCTCGGCGGCCGCGTCCACGGCCTCCGGGTCGGCGACGTCGGCGCCGATCGCCAGCACCGGCTGGCCGTAGGCGGCGAGCGCCCGCTCGGCCGCGGAGAGACGGCCGGGATCCCGCGCGATCACTGCGACCGACCAGCCGCGCGCGGCGAATTCATGCGCGGTGGCGAGCCCGATTCCGGCCGTGCCCCCCGTAACGACCGCAACCCGTGCCATACCGACCTCATCCGCGACAGACCGAACCGGCAACACGGTGCAGCGCGCTCGGTTGCGCCGCCCGATTGGGCCGGAACGTCACGGGGATACCGATCGCGACGCCGATTTCGCGGACCGGGACGCAACGTCCGACCGCGGCCGCTGTTGACTGCCTGTACCGCGTCATGCCGAACCATCGAGGGTCGCAGCCATGCGCACTGGACGACGCTTCTCCCTCTTCTCGCTCCCGATCGATCCCTGGCCGCAGGCGTCCCTGGCCGAGCGGACCGCCGTCGGGATGGTCCTGACCGGCCTGCTGCTCGTGCCGGCCTGCGCGGTCGGGGCCGCGCTCCTCGTGTTCACGACGCTCGCGGCCCACGTGTACTGGTCCTACGATCTCGGCGCCTCCCTCCACGCTTTCATCGCCCGGCATGCCGGGGCCGCCGTCGCGCGGCGCGGCCGGCTCGTCCACAAGGCCTGACGCGCGGGAGCGGATCCACGGCCGGGCGGCGTTGAGCCGTGCCGGTCCACACAGCCCGGCCGCGCGGCCCCCGCGATCCCTGTGCGTTCGCCTCGGTCCGATTTGACCTGACGGTCTCTCGTGGGCCAGTCAGGTTCGGAACCGAGAGATCGCCATGTTCCGTACCCTGATGTCTGCGCGGCGCTTCGCGCCGCTGTTCTGGTGCCAGTTCTTCTCGGCGTTCAACGACAATTTCCTGAAGAACGCGCTCGCCTTCCTGATCCTGTTCGGGATCGGCGGCCAGGCGGACGCCCATGCCGGCGTCCTTGTGACGCTCGCGAGCGCCGTGTTCATCGGGCCGTTCTTCATCCTGTCGGGTCTCGGCGGCCAGTGGGCCGACCGCTACGACAAGGCGCTGATGGCGCGGCGGCTCAAGTTCGCCGAGATCTTCGCGGCCGGCACCGCCGTGCTCGGCTTCCTCCTGCACTCGATCCCGGTTCTGTTCGTGGCGCTCGGCCTGTTCGGCACGATCGCGGCGCTGTTCGGCCCGATCAAGTACGGGATCCTGCCAGACCATCTCCGGCGCGAGGAGCTGCCCGCCGGCAACGCCCTCGTGGAGGCGGCGACCTTCCTGGCGATCCTGCTCGGCACGATCGCGGCCGGCGCGGCCTCGGCGATGGGCGGCTCGGGACTCGTGTTCGGCGTCCTGGTGATGGGCTTCGCCGTCCTGTGCTGGCTCTCGGCCCGGATGATCCCGGCGACCGGCGAGGGCGCCCCGGACCTGCGCGTCGACCCGAACGTCGCCCGCTCGACCTACGCGCTGCTGCGCGACCTCTGGGCCGACACGCGGCTGTGGCGCGGCTCGCTCACGGTGAGCTGGTTCTGGCTGGTCGGCGTGGTGGTGCTGTCGCTGCTGCCGGTACTGGTGCGCGGCGCCTTCAACGGCACCGAGACGGTGATCACGCTGCTGCTGGCGCTGTTCTCGATCGGCATCGCGGTCGGCTCCGGCCTCGCCTCGTGGCTCGCCAGCGGCCGGATCGTGCTGCTGCCGACGCCGGTCGGCGCGGTGCTGATGGGCCTGTTCGGCCTCGACCTCGCCTGGACGGTCGGCCACCTGCCGGCGCCGCCCGCGGAGCCGATCGGCCCCCTCGGCTTCCTGCAGACCGGCCACGGCCTGCGCACCGGGATCGACTTCCTCGGTCTCGCGATCTCCGGCGGCCTCTACATCGTCCCGTCCTTCGCGGCCGTGCAGGCCTGGGCCGAGAAGGCGATGCGCGCCCGGATCATCGGCGCGGTCAACGTCATGACGGCAGCCTTCATGGTCGCCGGCACCCTGGCGCTCGCGGCGCTGCAGGGCGCGGGCCTCACGATCGCGAGCCTCCTCGCGGTGGTGGCGGTGCTGAACCTGATCGTCGGCGCGCTCGTGTTCGCGACCCTGCCGACGAGCCCGTTCCGCGATTTCCTGTCGATCCTGTTCCGGGCCTTCTACCGGCTGGAGGTCCGAGGCTTCGACAACCTCGCGGCGGCCGGCCCGAACGCCATCATCGCCCTCAACCACGTCTCGTTCCTCGACGCGCCGCTCGCGCTGTCGCTCCTCGAGCAGGAGCCGGTCTTCGCCATCGATAGCGGGATCGCGCAGCGCTGGTGGGTGCGCCCGTTCCTGCGCATCACCAAGGCGATGCCGCTCGACCCGACCCGGCCGCTCGCCACCCGGACGCTGATCAACGCGGTCAAGAGCGGCGAGACCCTGATCATCTTCCCCGAGGGCCGGCTCACGGTCACCGGCAGCCTGATGAAGGTCTACGACGGCGCCGGGCTGATCGCCGACAAGTCGGGCGCGATGGTCGTCCCGGTGAAGCTCGACGGCCTGGAGCGCACCGTCTTCTCGCGGCTGTCGCGCGGGCAGGTGCGCCGCCGCTGGTGGCCCAAGGTGACCGTGACGGTGATGCCGCCGGTGCGGCTGACCGTGGACCCCGCGCTCAAGGGCAAGGCGCGGCGGCAGGCGGCGGGCGCCGCCCTCTACGGGATCATGTCGGACCTCGTGTTCCGCACCGCCGATATCGACCGCGGCCTGATGGCGGCGCTGATCGAGGCGGGCGAGCGCCACGGCTGGGGCCGCAACGCCCTGGAGGATCCGGTCGGCGGCCGCCTCAGCTACAGCCGGCTCGTGATGGGCGCCAACATCCTCGGCCGCAAGCTGATGCCGCTGGCGCCCGTGGGCGGCCGGATCGGCGTCATGCTGCCGAACGCCAACGGCGCCGCGGTGACGCTGTTCGCCCTCGCCTCCGCGGGCCGGGTGCCGGCGATGATCAATTTCTCCGCTGGCCCCGCCAACGTGCTCTCGGCCTGCCGGGCCGCGGAGGTCAGCAAGATCCTGACCTCCCGGGCCTTCATCGAGAAGGGGCGGCTGGGGTCGCTCGTGGAGGCGATCCGCGGCTCGGTCGAGTTGATCTACCTGGAGGACGTGCGGGCCGGCATCACGACGGGGGACAAGATCCGCGGCCTCCTGGCGCCGCGCCGCCCCCTGGTGGCGCGCGCCGGCGAGGATCCGGGGGCGGTGCTGTTCACCTCGGGCAGCGAGGGCACGCCGAAGGGCGTGGTGCTCGCCAACCGCTGCATGCTCGCCAACGTGGCGCAGGTGGCGGCCCGGATCGATTTCGGCCCGATGGACAAGGTGTTCAACGTCCTGCCGGTGTTCCACGCCTTCGGGCTCACCGCCGGGCTGGTCCTGCCCCTGGTCTCGGGGGTGCCGGTCTACCTCTATCCGTCGCCGCTGCACTACCGGATCGTGCCGGAGCTGATCTACGGCTCGAACAGCACCGTCCTGTTCGGGACCGACACGTTCCTCACGGGCTACGCCCGGTCGGCCCATTCCTACGACCTGCGCTCCCTGCGCTACGTCGTGGCCGGCGCCGAGGCCGTGAAGGAGACCACCCGGAAGACCTGGGCGGAGAAGTTCGGGCTGCGCATCCTGGAGGGCTACGGCGTCACCGAGTGCGGGCCGGTTGTCGCCCTCAACACGCCGATGTTCAACCGGTTCGGCACGGTCGGGCGGATCCTGCCCGGCATCGAGACCCGCCTCGAGCCGGTGCCGGGGATCGACGAGGGCGGCCGCCTGTCCCTGCGCGGGCCGAACATCATGCTGGGCTACCTGCGCGCCGAGAAGCCCGGCGTGCTGGAGCCGCCGCCGGGCGGCTGGCACGACACCGGCGACATCGTGGCGATCGACCCGATGGGCTTCGTCACCATCAAGGGTCGGGCCAAGCGCTTCGCGAAGATCGCCGGCGAGATGGTGTCGCTCGCCGGCATCGAGACGCTGGCCGCCGAACTGTGGCCCGACCGTCCGAGCGCGGTGGCGGCGGTGCCGGACGCCCGCAAGGGCGAGCGGCTGATCCTGTTCACGCAGGAGAAGGGCGCGACCCGGGCCGCCTACCAGAGCTTCGCCAAGGGCCGCGGCGCCTCCGACGTCGCGATCCCCGCCGAGGTGGTGGTGCTGGACGCGATCCCGATGCTCGGCACCGGCAAGGTCGACCAAGTGGCCGTCACGAAGCTCGCGCTGGAGCGGGCGAAGGAGAACGCGGCGGCCTGACGGTCGCGGCCGGGCCTCCCGCGTCACCCAAACGGGGGATGCGGTGCTCCCCGGGATCCGCTCGTATCGTGAATACAGCCGTGATTCGAACCGCTTGACGCGTTCGGGGCGCGGGTCTGAGGGGGACTCGGTACGCAACGGCGAGGGACAGATCATGCGGAAGGGCAGGCGAGTTCCGGCTTGGCTGGCGAGGCGGACCTACTTCAAGCGGATCGAGCGCTGGGCGAAGCCCGGCAAGGCGCGCAAGGCGGCGCAGCCCCCTGAGACACCGGCAGCCGCGATGCCCTCCAACGTCGTGCCGTTCCCGATCCGGATGAATCGGCCGGATCGACCCGCCTTCGAGGACCTGCGGGGCGTCGGCACGGCCTAGAGGCCGGCTCCGCCGGGGGCTTGCCGGGCGCGCGGGAACACGGGATCCTGCGCCGTCGGAGCCGAGACCGGGAGGATGCGTGCCGCACGACGGGTCGGATCCGCGCGCGTCGGCGCCTCCCCGGAAGCGGGCGAGGGGCCTGCGCGCGGCGCTCGGGGCGACGGCGCTCGGTCTCGGCCTCCTGGGGGCCGGCACTGCCGCGCTCTGGCGCTACGCCGACGCGCTACCGCCCCTCGACCTGGCCGCGGCCGAATCACGCTCGACGGTGGTGCTGGATCGGTCCGGCACGCTGCTGCGCCCCTTCGCGACCGCGGACGGGCGCTGGCGCCTGCCGGTCACCGCGGAGGCGGTCGATCCGCGCTACCGGGCGATGCTGCTCGCCTACGAGGATCGCCGCTTCGCCGCGCATCCCGGCATCGACCCGGCCGCGGTGCTGCGCGCCGCCGGCCAGTGGCTGACGCGCGGCCGCATCGTGTCCGGCGCCTCCACCCTGTCGATGCAGGTGGCGCGCCTCGTCGAGCCGCGGCGCGAGCGGTCGCTCGAGGCCAAGCTCCGCCAGATGGTGCGGGCGGTCGCGCTGGAGCGGCGCCTCGGCAAGGCCGGGCTGCTCGACCTCTACCTGGCGCTGGCCCCCTACGGCGGCCCGCTGGAGGGCGTGCGCGCGGCGAGCGTCGCGTATTTCGGGCGCGAGCCGGTCCGGCTGACCGCCGCGCAGGCGGCCCTGCTCGTCGCCCTGCCGCAATCGCCTGAGACCCGCCGTCCGGACAGGTTCCCCGAGCGCGCCCGCGCCGCCCGCGACCGGGTCCTGGCGGTGGCCGTCGCGCGGGGCATCCTCACGACGGCGGAGGCCGAGGCCGCCCGGGCCGAGCCGGTGCCGACGACGCGCAAGCCGTTCCCGATGCTCGCGGCGCACGCCGCCGAGGAGGCGGTGGCGGCCGATCCCGGTGCCGCCACGATCCGCCTCGCGATCGACGGGCGCCTGCAGGAGCGGCTGGAAACCCTGGCGGCCGAGCGCGCCGCCGCCGCCGGCCCGGACCTCTCGGCCGCGATCCTCGTCCTCGACAACCGCGACGGCCGGGTGCTCGCTCAGGTCGGCAGCGCCGGCTACTTGGACCCCGCCCGGCGCGGCGCCATCGACATGACCCTGGCGGTGCGCTCGCCCGGCTCCGCGCTGAAGCCCTTCGTCTACGCCATGGCCTTCGCGGACGGTCTCGCGCATCCCGAGACCCTGCTGGAGGATCGCCCGGCGCGCTTCTCGGCGAGCTACGCGCCGGAGAATTTCGACCTGACCTTCCAGGGCACGGTCACGGCCCGGCGGGCCCTGCAGCTCTCGCTGAACGTGCCGGCGGTCGAGCTGATGGACGCGGTCGGTCCCGCCCGCTTCATCGCCCGGCTGCGCGCCGCCGGGGCCGGGATCCAGCTCCCGCGGGAGGCGGCCCCGGGGCTGCCGGTCGCGCTGGGCGGCCTCGGCATCACGGTCACCGACCTCGCCCGGCTCTACGCGGGGCTCGCCCGCGGCGGCGCGGTTCCGGACCTGCTGCGCCGCGCCGACGGGGTCGCGGCCGAATCCCGGCACCGCGTCGCCGAGCCCGTGGCGTCTTGGTACGTCGCCGACATCCTGCGCGGGACACCGCCACCGGAGAACGCACTGCCGAACCGCATCGCCTACAAGACCGGCACCTCCTACGGGTACCGCGACGCCTGGGCCGCCGGCTTCGACCGCCACGCGACGATCGTCGTCTGGGCCGGGCGCCCGGACGGCGCCGCGGTGCCGGGGCTCGTGGGCCGCACCGTCGCGGCGCCGATCCTGTTCGACGCCTTCGCGCGCCTCGGGATCGAGCCCGAGCCGGTCCCCCAGCCGCGGGACGCGCTGGTGGTCGGGACGGCGGGCCTGCCGCCGCCGCTGCGGCACCTGCGGCGCGAGGCGGCCGAGGCGGCGGGACCGGCGCTGCGGATCGCCTATCCGCCGGACGGGGCGCGGATCGATCTCGGCCTCGCGGTGGACCGGCACGGCGCCGCGGCGGGCGGCCCGGGTCTCGCCCTCAAGGCCCTGGGCGGCGTGCCGCCGCTCACCTGGCTGGTCGACGGTCAGCCGGTCGTGCAGACGCCGCGGCGGAAGGCCGAGTGGGCCCCGGGGGGCGCGGGCTTCGCGCGGATCTCGGTCCTGGACGCGACCGGCGCCAGCGACAGCGTGTCCGTCCGCCTCGAGTGAGCCGACGGCGGGTTTCCTCGGCTCAGCGGCCGATCCCGAGGCCGCGCTGGGCGCCGGCCGGGCCGCGCGCCTCGCAGGATTCCAGCGCCGCGGCGAGGCGCGTCGCGCTGGCCGCGGACCCGTAAGACAGGCTGAGGACGGTGGAGAGGATCCCGACGCTCACGAGCACGCCGAGCGCGGCCGCGCCGAGCAGCACGGCGGCGATCAGCCGGTTGCGCCGCAGATCGGCCGTGAGCGCCTGGATGAGGTCCCGGTTGTGTTCGGCGAGACCGTTCCGCGCCGCCACCAGCTCGTTGTACATGTTCGTGATGGCGTTGGTGGACATGTACACCAGCAGCAGGTGGACGACGAAGTCGTCGTCCGTCGTGGTGTTGAGAGCGGCCGCGATCCGCACGGCGAGCTGACGCTCCCAGGGCTGGAGATCGCGGCCGTGGACCGACCGGTAGAACCGCTCGAGGTTGGTCACGGCCGGAGGGCATCCCGCCACGCCGCGTGAAAGTTGCGCCGCAGGCGGCGGCCCTCGACCCGCAGGCGCATCGGCGCGCTGTTCGCCAAGGCCTGCCAGGTCGTGTTCTGCACCCGCAGGGCCTCGATCAGCCGCTCGCCGATCCGCTCGATCTCGATGACGCGAAAGTTCGACTGCTTCCGCAGGGATCGCACGAGGTCGGACGATTCGAGATAGTCGAAATTGGTCGCCTGGGCGGTGTTCTTCGCCAGGATCGCCCGGTCGCACTCGATCAGCATGGGCCGGAGCTCGCGCAGGACCTCCAATGCTGTGGGATCCACCGCGCCGGCCGCGACGACCACGGCGAGGCGGACATTCGCCTCCCGGCAGCTCTCCACGATGATCTCGGTGCACCGACGGGTCGTCTCGGTGTCGCCGGCCGGGAAGTCGACCACGACGAGGCGCTCGGCCGCCTCGGTCACGCGCTCGATCAGGTCCTGGCACAGGGTCGGGTCGACGCGGCCCGTGCTGTCCTCGGCGCGCAGCCGCTGCCGGATGGCGGTGATACCGGGACGGCGCGGGACGAAGTTGTCGCTGCCGGGCGTGGTCTCCTGCATGAGCGCCGTGTGGAAGTGCCGGTTGGCCGGGTCGGTGTCGATCGCCAGCACCGGACCGACCTCCGCGCAGAGATCGGCCACCTGGAGGGCGATGGTCGTCTTGCCGACGCCGCCCTTGCCGCCGAGGCAGAGCACGAGAACCTTCGCGGCGGCGCCCAGGAGATCGCGCTGGATGTCCTGGATCTCGTCCGGGCTGTACCAGGCCGGAACCTTGCTCTGCGTCGTGTCGGTCATGCGGTGTCTCCTTGCTGATACGCGCGGGGTGGCCGCCGGACGCGCGCTCCGCGCGCGGCACCGGGCTGCGGGATCTCGGGGGTTCACGGGCTCGGGCCGGGCCGCACGGCCCGCGTGGGCGGGACGCGGCGCGCGCCGGCTCGACGGCGCGCCCGGGATGCCGGTCGCATCACGCGCGGGATCCGGTCGTGCACGGGTCGCCAGAGGCGCGGCCGCCTCGTGCTCGAGGCCCGGATGCGGACGGCCGACGCTCGGGTTCCGCGATGACGTCCGTCGCCACGATCTGCACTCCGTTGCTGGACCCGCTTCGCCGACGGCTCCGGCCGCAAGTCTTCCTCGCCGCGGCCGAGGGCCATGCATGATCATGCTCGGACCTATGGAGGACGCAAGCCTCGAAAAATCGGATCTCTTCTCGACGAATGCTCTAGAATGAGATCGTTAATGAAAATTTATATTTATAAAATATACAATTATGAGCGAAGTACGACTATTATATCTGGATGAACACACAACATCCCGGACATCGTCCGCAATTCGATCGATTCGGCCGGCCGGAATCCGCGCGGGTCACCTGGGATGCGGGCCTTGCCCGGCCCTGTCGGCGGTGACCCGGTCGTCACCGCGCCGCGGCGAGGGGCGCGAACACGTCGATGATGCCGTTCACCAGGATCTGGGTCCCGACGCATAGGAGCAGGAAGGCGAAGAGGCGGCCCATCACCCGGGCGCGGGCCGGGCCGATGAAGGCGACGACCCGGTCGGCGGAGGCGTAGAGAACCGCGACCGTGGCGGCGACCGCGAGGGCTGCCAGCGTGACGCCGATGTAGAAACCGAAGCGCTCCGCGTAGGCCTCCGGCCGGTTGGCCCCCAGGGTGATGGCGACCGCGATCGTCCCCGGCCCGGTGGTGAACGGGAGCGTCAGGGGGAAGAAGGCGATGTCGGAGAGGGGGCCGGGCGCCGGGTCGCCCGGCGGCTCCGCGGGGGCCGGGCCGCGGCCCGCCGACCCGGAGGCCTCGGCCTGCTTGCGCGCCTCCCGGGCCTCGGGCCGGTTCAGCTGGGTCCAGGCCGACGACATGACCACGAGGCCGCCGGCGATGCGCAGCGCACCCAGGGTGACGCCGAAGAAGTTCAGGATCGGCGTGCCCGCCCAGAGGGCGCCGAGCATCACCAGGGCGGCGTAGACGCCGATCCGGCGCGACAGCAGCACGCGCTCGGCGTGGCTGAAGGCGCCCGCCACCTGCGCGAAGATGAAGGCGCCCCCGACCGGGTTCACGATCGAGAACAGCGCGGACAGGGCGAGCAGGAACTGCTGGGTGGTGAAGTCGAGGCTCATCGGGGTCAACCCGGGGAGGGGGCCGGCACCAGCACCCGGGCCGGCGCGAGGCGGCGGGCGCGCCGCACCTGCTGGACGGCCACCGGCCGGTACAGCTGCTTCGTCGCGTCGACCACGTGCAGGCCCGCGAAGGGCAGGGACAGGCCGGTGCCGATCCACTCCCAGGCGGGCCCGGTGCGCAGCATCAGGCGCGAGCGGGCCGGCGGCATGTACAGGGTCTCGGCCCAGCTCACCGGCGAGAACAGCGTGTCGCGCATGAGCCGCCCGAGCTGCGAGCGGCTGTAGGGCTGGCCGTGGCCGAAGGGCGTCGCCTCCCGGCGGGCCCAGACGCCCCGGCGGTTCGGCACCACGAGGATCATGCGACCGCCCGGTGTCAGGGTGCGCCAGACCTCCTGCAGCAGCTCCGTCGGGCTCTCCACCGATTCGAGGGCGTGGACCAGGATGACCCGGTCGATGGCGGCCTCCGGCAGCGGCATCATGGTGGGATCGGCGAGCGCCGCGCAGGAGCGCCCGGTGCCCGGCCAGTTCACCACGCCCTGCGAGGCCGGCATGAAGGCGAGGGTGCGCTCGGCGATGCAGTGGACCGGCCCGAGATACGGCGTCGCGTAGCCGATCCCGAGGACGCGCAGCCCCGAGACCGAGCCGAGGAAGTCGTGGAGCGCGCGGCCGACCACGCGGTGCGTCGTGCGGCCCAGAGGGCTGGCGTAGAAGGCCCGCAAGCCGTTGACGTCGAGGCGCATGGAGGGACAGGAGATCGCGGACGGAACGGTCGTCGTAACCAATGGTGAGCCGCGCGCCGCGCGGCAAGCGCCGGAGGAACCTCGCCGGACCATCACCTGTTCACGGCAACAGATTTCGCGCCGCTTCGCGCCCGTTCGCGTTCTTGGGAGACCCCGTCCGATGGCCGCCGAGACCGAGATTCGCACCTTCCTCTGCCGCAGCGACAACATCGGCGTGCTGATCCGCGATCCGCAGACCGGCGCCTGCGCGGCGATCGACGTGCCGGAGGCCGGACCGGTCCTCCGGGCCCTCGACGAGACCGGCTGGCGGCTGACCGACATCCTCGTGACCCACCGGCACGCCGACCATGTCGAGGGTATCCCGGAGGTGAAGCGGGCGACCGGTGCCCGTGTGGTCGCCCCCGCCAGGGCCGGCGACGCGGTCCCGCAGGTGGACGTGACCGTGCGGGAGGGCGACACGGTCACGGTCGGCAGCCTCGGGGCGCAGGTCTGGGAGACGCCGGGCCACTGCGCCGACCACGTGACCTACTGGTTCGCGGAAGCCGGCCTCGTCTGCGCCGGCGACACCCTGTTCACCCTCGGCTGCGGGCGCGTGATGGAGAGCCCGCCCGAGACCCTCTACCGCTCCCTGCGGCGCTTCGACGACCTGCCCGACGCGACGCGGGTCTTCAGCGGCCACGACTACGTACTCTCCAACGCGCGCTTCGCCCAGGCGGCCGATCCGGACAACCCGGAGCTGAGGAAGCGCCTCGCCGAGGCCGAGCGCGCCCAGGCGGAGGGGCGGTTCCTCATCCCGTCGACCATGGGTGCGGAGCGGGCGACAAACCCGTTCCTGCGCAGCGGGCAGCCGGCCCTGGCGCGATCCGTCGACCTTCCGCCGGAAAGCGATCCCGAGTCGGTGTTCGTCGCCTTACGGGCGTGGAAGAACCGCTTCTGACGCAGGTGATAACGAGAAAAATTTGTTGCCTTCTCAAGGCAAACTGACACATAGGGGTGTTTAAGCGGTCCTAATCCGCTCAGGTAACCGGGCTCCCGGGGGGAAGCCGTAACGTCAACGCGAAGCGCCGGGACGCTTCAGCCGGTATGATGGGGGTCCGTCTCGCCCTACCACCTGTCCACTTCCCGCCTTCCGCTTCCTTTCCTCAAGCCAGAGTCCGACGGGTCCAAGGAGGAGGCGCTCAGCGCCAAGGCCAAGATCACCGTCGCCGACGCCGAATCCGGCACACTCCGCGAGAGCGGTGAGGCGGCCAGTCCCGCCCGCCCGCGGGCGCCGGTCGCGGCCGACGTGCGGCTCCTCGGGATCGCCACCGAGCACCTCTCGCGGCTCGGGCCCAAGCGCGTGACCGTCGTGGCCGTCGCCGCCGAGGCCGGCATGACGCACGCGAACGTGTACCGCTACTTCCCGTCGAAGGACGCGCTCCTCGACGCGGTGGCGGGCCGCTGGCTGCGCGAGGTCGAAGCCCGGCTCGCCGGCATCGCCGACGCGCCCGATCCCGCCGACGACAAGATCGAGCGCCTCCTGACCGCCCTCGCGACGGTCCAGCGGGACGCCCTGTTCGACGAGCCGAACCTGTTCGCGGTCCATCTCGACGCCACCGTCTCGGCACGGCCGATCGCCCGGCGGCACCGCGTGCGGCTGCGCAGCCTCGTCGAGCGCGTGGTCGAGGAGGGCATCACCTCCGGGATCTTCTCGGCCCGGGACCGGGAACGGGCGATCGCCTACATCTTCGACGCGAGCTACCGCTTCACGCATCCGCTGGCGATCCAGCACGATGCCGAGGTGCCGCGCGACCTGATCGAGGCCCGGTTCGGGGCCGTCATCCACGCGATCCAGCGGGTCCTGCGCTCCGGCATCCTCTGATCCTACGCGTACCCACAGGCTCTCTCGAAGGCCCGGACAGACCGTCCGGGCCTTCGTATTTCGTGCGCCCTCCCGCGCCGCACGCCGCCCGCCGCGACCCGAAATGACAGGATTCCAGATCTGTCATCGCGGCTTCGCGGCCGTCCCGCGCCAGGGTGCACTGCACCTAAAACACTCGCGACGTTGACGTTTCGGAGGCACCGTCGGGACGCTCGAGGGCGATCCGATGGCCCGGACGCGCCGCCCGCGCGGCCCTCATCGGGTTGAAGCCACGGTGCTTTTCGGCCACACAGCCGCGCAGATTTCAGAGTGGCGAATCCGGCCTCGGACCCTGACGGACGAGCGGCTCCGGCCTCGCGCAACGCATCACCGAAGTCGAACGCAGCGGAGACACATCCGACATGGCTCGCAACAAGATCGCGCTCATCGGCGCCGGCCAGATCGGCGGCACCCTGGCCCTTCTGGCCGGCCTCAAGGATCTGGGGGACGTGGTGCTGTTCGACATCGTCGACGGCGTGCCGCAGGGCAAGGCGCTGGACATCGCCGAGGCCGCCCCGGTCGAGGGCTTCGACGCGACCTACGCGGGTGCCAGCGACTACGCCGCCATCAAGGGCGCCGACGTGGTGATCGTGACCGCCGGCGTGCCGCGCAAGCCCGGCATGAGCCGCGACGACCTGATCGGCATCAACCTCAAGGTCATGCAGGCCGTCGGCGAGGGCATCAAGACCCACGCGCCGGACGCCTTCGTGATCTGCATCACCAACCCGCTCGACGCCATGGTGTGGGCGCTGCAGAAGTTCTCGGGCGTCCCGACCAACAAGATCGTCGGCATGGCCGGCGTGCTGGATTCGGCGCGCTTCCGCCACTTCCTCGCCGAGGAGTTCAAGGTGTCGGTGGAGGACGTCACGGCCTTCGTGCTCGGCGGCCACGGCGACGACATGGTGCCGCTGACCCGCTACTCGACGGTGGCGGGCGTGCCGCTGACCGACCTCGTCAAGCTCGGCTGGACCACCCAGGAGAAGCTCGACGCCATGGTCGACCGCACCCGCAAGGGCGGCGGCGAGATCGTCAACCTGCTCAAGACCGGCTCGGCCTTCTACGCGCCCGCCGCCTCCGCCATCGCCATGGCCGAGAGCTACCTGCGCGACAAGAAGCGGGTCCTGCCCTGCGCCGCCTACCTCGACGGCCAGTACGGCGTGACGGGCATGTTCATCGGCGTGCCGATCGTGATCGGTGCCAACGGCGTGGAGCGCGTGCTCGAGGTGACCTTCGACGCGGCCGAGAAGACCATGTTCGACAAGTCGGTCGCCTCGGTGACGGGACTCATCGAGGCCTGCAAGGGCGTCGACAGCAGCCTCGCCTGACCGGTAAGCGGATACCGGGCAGCGCGTAGCGGGTCGGAGATTCGAATCTCGATCACTCGATTTCTCTACGCGCCGCCCGCTGCCACCTATTCGCTCCTCCTTACGAGGCTCCGATGAATATCCACGAATATCAGGCCAAGGCCGTGCTGAAGGAGTTCGGCCTGCCCGTCTCCCGCGGCGTGGCCATCTTCAACCCGTCGGAGGCCGAGGCCGCCGCCAAGGAGCTCGGCGGCCCCGTCTGGGTCGTGAAGAGCCAGATCCACGCGGGCGGCCGCGGCAAGGGCACCTTCAAGGGCGCGCCCGAGGGCGCCAAGGGCGGCGTGCGCGTCACCAAGTCGATCGACGAGGTCAAGCAGTTCGCCGGCGAGATGCTCGGCCAGACGCTGGTGACCATCCAGACCGGCCCGGCCGGCAAGCAGGTCAACCGCCTCTACATCGAGGAAGGCGCCCAGATCGCCGAGGAGTTCTACCTCTCGATGCTGGTCGACCGCGCCACGGGCGGCGTCGCCTTCGTGGTCTCCACCGAGGGTGGCATGGACATCGAGGCGGTCGCCCACGACACGCCCGAGAAGATCCACACGATCGCGGTCGACCTGGCCACCGGCGTGATGCCCCACCACGGCCGCGCCGTCGCCAAGGCGCTGGGCCTGTCGGGCGCCCAGGCCAAGGAAGCGGCCGCGCTGACCGAGAAGCTCTACGCGGCCTTCGTGGCCAAGGACATGAGCCTCCTGGAGATCAACCCGCTGGTGCTGACCGCCGACGGGCACCTCAAGTGCCTCGACGCCAAGATGGCCTTCGATTCGAACGCCCTCTACCGGCACGCGGACATCATGGCGCTTCGCGACGAGACCGAGGAGGACGCCAAGGAGATCGAGGCGTCCAAGTACGACCTCGCCTACATCGCGCTCGACGGCACGATCGGCTGCATGGTCAACGGCGCCGGCCTCGCCATGGCGACACTCGACATCATCAAGCTCTACGGCGAGGAGCCGGCGAACTTCCTCGATGTCGGCGGCGGCGCCTCGGAGGAGAAGGTCACGGCGGCGTTCAAGATCATCACCGCCGACCCGAACGTGAAGGGGATCCTCGTCAACATCTTCGGCGGGATCATGAAGTGCGACGTGATCGCCAACGGCGTGATCGCGGCCGTGAAGGCGGTGGGCCTGCAGGTGCCGCTGGTGGTGCGCCTCGAGGGCACCAACGTCGAGCAGGGCAAGGCCATCATCCGCAATTCCGGCCTCAACGTCATCCCGGCGGACGACCTCGACGACGCCGCCCAGAAGATCGTCGCCGCCGTGAAGGGAGCCTGATCATGTCGGTGATGATCGACGCCAACACCAAGGTCATCTGCCAGGGCTTCACCGGCAAGAACGGGACCTTCCACTCCGAGCAGGCCATCGCCTACGGCACCAAGATGGTCGGCGGCACGAGCCCCGGTAAGGGCGGCTCCAGCCATCTCGGCCTGCCGGTCTTCGACACGGTCGCGGAGGCGCGCGAGGCCACCGGCGCCGAGGCCTCGGTGGTCTACGTGCCGCCGCCCGGCGCTGCCGACGCGATCTGCGAGGCGATCAGCGCCGAGGTGCCGCTGATCGTCTGCATCACGGAGGGCATCCCGGTGCTCGACATGGTGCGGGTGAAGCGGGCGCTGACGGGCTCGAAGTCGCGCCTCGTCGGGCCGAACTGCCCCGGCATCGTCACCGCCGGCGAGTCGAAGATCGGCATCATGCCGGCCAACATCTTCCGGCCCGGCTCGGTCGGCATCGTGTCCCGCTCGGGCACGCTGACCTACGAGGCGGTGTTCCAGACCTCCAATGCCGGCCTCGGCCAGACCACGGCGGTGGGCATCGGCGGCGACCCGGTGAAGGGCACAGAGTTCATCGACGTGCTGGAGCTGTTCCTCGCCGACCCGAAGACCGAGTCGATCGTGATGATCGGCGAGATCGGCGGCTCGGCCGAGGAGGAGGCGGCGCAGTTCCTCAAGGACGAGGCCAAGCGCGGGCGCAAGAAGCCGATGGTCGGTTTCATCGCCGGCCGCACGGCGCCTCCGGGCCGCCGCATGGGCCATGCCGGCGCGATCATCTCGGGCGGCAAGGGCGGCGCCGAGGACAAGATCGCCGCCATGGAGGCCGCGGGCATCCGCGTGTCGCCGTCGCCGGCCCGGCTGGGCTCGACGCTCGTCGAGGTGCTGAAGGGCTAAAGGCCCGCGCGCCTGCGTCGCGGCCATCGCAGGGCCGCGACGCCCATATCGGGCGTGCAGACGATCTCAGCGGGGCGGTCACCCGCCCCGTTTCGGTTCGAGGGCGCTCCGCCGCGCTGACGGGGAGCCCGGAGGGCAGGGGAGCCTGCCCGCGCGATCAGGATGGACGCACCATGGCACGCCAGGACGTGAACGAAGCGCTCCTCGAAACCTCGTTCCTGTACGGCGCCAACGCCGCCTACATCGAGGAATTGCAGGCGGCCTACGCCCGTAACCCGTCCTCGGTGGATCCGGAGTGGCAGACCTTCTTCAAGGGGCTCGGCGAGGACGAGACCCTGGTCGAGAAGAACGCCGCCGGCGCCTCCTGGGAGAAGCCGCACTGGCCGGTGCCGCTCAACGGCGAGCTGGTCTCGGCGCTCGACGGCAACTGGGGCGCCCTGGAGAAGGCGATCGGCGACAAGATCGTCGCGCGGGAAGCCAAGGAGCCCAAGCCCGGCAAGCCGCAGGACAGCGTCACCGCCACCACCGGCGTGTCGGTGGAGCAGGCGACCAAGGATTCGGTGCGGGCGATCATGCTGATCCGCTCCTACCGGATGCGCGGCCACCTGCACGCCAAGCTGGACCCGCTGGGGCTCGCGCCGCGGGGCGACCACGAGGAGCTGCACCCGCAGCATTACGGCTTCACCGAGGAGGCCGACTGGGACCGTCCGATCTTCCTCGACAACGTCCTCGGCCTGCAGTTCGGCACGATCCGCGAGATCGTCGGCATCCTGGAGCGGACCTACTGCCAGACGCTCGGCGTCGAGTTCATGCACATCTCGGATCCGGCCGAGAAGGCGTGGATCCAGGAGCGCATCGAGGGCAAGGACAAGGAGATCTCCTTCACCCCCGAGGGGCGCCGCGCGATCCTCAACAAGCTGATCGAGGCCGAGGGCTTCGAGAAGTTCCTCGACCTCAAGTACACCGGCACCAAGCGCTTCGGCCTCGACGGCAGCGAGGCGATGATCCCGGCGCTGGAGCAGATCATCAAGCGCGGCGGCGCGCTGGGCGTGCGCGAGATCGTGCTCGGCATGGCCCATCGCGGCCGGCTCAACGTGCTCACCAACGTGATGGCCAAGCCCTTCCGGGCGGTGTTCCACGAGTTCAAGGGCGGCTCGGCCTCCCCGGCCGAGGTCGAGGGCTCGGGCGACGTGAAGTACCACCTGGGCGCGTCCTCGGACCGCGCCTTCGACGGCAACAACGTCCACCTGTCGCTCACCGCCAACCCGTCCCACCTCGAGATCGTCGACCCGGTGGTGCTCGGCAAGGTCCGCGCCAAGCAGGACCAATGGGCCAAGCCCAACATCGAGCGCCGCACGGTGCTGCCGCTCCTGATCCACGGCGACGCCGCCTTCGCGGGCCAGGGCGTGGTGGCGGAGTGCTTCGGCCTGTCGGGCCTGAAGGGCCACCGCACCGGCGGCTCGGTGCACTTCATCATCAACAACCAGATCGGCTTCACGACCGATCCGCGCTTCTCGCGCTCCTCGCCCTACCCGTCCGACGTCGCCAAGATGGTCGAGGCGCCGATCTTCCACTGCAACGGCGACGATCCGGAAGCCGTCACCTTCGCCGCCAAGGTCGCGGTCGAGTACCGGCAGAAGTTCGGCAAGCCGGTCGTGATCGACATGCTGTGCTACCGCCGCTTCGGCCACAACGAGGGCGACGAGCCGGCCTTCACACAGCCGAAGATGTACCAGCGGATCCGCAAGCATCCCTCGGTGCTGGAGAGCTACGGCCGCAAGCTCGTCGAGAACGGCTCGGTCACCCAGGAGGCGCTCGACGCCCGCAAGGCCGAGTTCCGCGGGATGCTCGACAGCGAGCTCGACGTCGCCAACAACTACAAGGCCAACAAGGCCGACTGGCTCGACGGCCGCTGGTCCGGCGTGAAGGCCGTGCACGAGGACGTGGACGACCCGCGCCGCGGCCGCACCGCCGTGCCGGCCGGGACCCTGCAGGAGATCGGGCGCAGGATCACGCAGGCGCCGCCCGGCTTCCACCTGCACCGCACGATCCAGCGCTTCATGGACAACCGCGCCAAGGCGGTGGAGACGGGGGTCGGCATCGACTGGGCGACCGCCGAGGCCCTGGCCTTCGGGGCGACGCTCCTCGACGGCAACCGGGTCCGCCTGTCGGGTCAGGACGTGGAGCGCGGCACGTTCTCGCAGCGCCACGCGGTGGTGATCGACCAGGAGAACGAGCAGCGCTTCACGCCGCTCAACGCCATCCGCGAGGGGCAGGCCGCGATCGAGATCATCAACTCGATGCTCTCCGAGGAAGCGGTGCTCGGCTTCGAGTACGGCTACTCGCTCGCCGAGCCGAACGCCCTGGTCCTCTGGGAAGCCCAGTTCGGCGACTTCGCCAACGGCGCCCAGGTGGTGATCGACCAGTTCATCGCGTCCGGCGAGCGCAAGTGGCTGCGCATGTCGGGCCTCGTGCTGCTGCTGCCGCACGGCTACGAGGGCCAGGGGCCCGAGCACTCCTCGGCCCGCCTGGAGCGCTACCTCCAGGCCTGCGCCGAGGACAACATGCAGGTCGCCAACGTCACGACGCCGGCGAACTACTTCCACATCCTGCGCCGGCAGCTGAAGCGCGACTTCCGCAAGCCGCTGGTGCTGATGACGCCGAAGTCGCTGCTGCGCCACAAGCGCGCCGTGTCGAACCTCGACGCGCTCGCCGAGGGCTCGACCTTCCACCGCGTCCTCTGGGACGACGCCGAGGAGGAGGGCGCGCAGAACAAGCTCGTGCGCGACGACAAGATCCGCCGCGTCGTGCTGTGCTCCGGCAAGGTCTACTACGACCTGCTGGAGGAGCGGGAGAAGCGCGGCCTCAACGACATCTACCTGATGCGCGTCGAGCAGCTCTACCCGTTCCCCCTGAAGGCGCTGGCCAACGAGATGGCCCGGTTCCGCAACGCCGACGTGATCTGGTGCCAGGAGGAGCCCAAGAACATGGGCGCCTGGTCCTTCGTCGAGCCCTACCTCGAGTGGGTGCTCGGCCAGGCCGGCTCCGCGGTGAAGCGCGCCCGCTACGTCGGCCGTCCGGCCTCCGCCTCCACGGCGGTCGGCCAGATGTCGAAGCACCAAGCGCAGCTCCAGGCCTTCCTCAACGAGGCCCTGGCGGTCTGATCGTCCGGCCATGGCCTACTTCCTGCTCCGCCTGGAACCGCCCCGCCCGAGCTTCCCGTTCGACGCGACGGAGGCCGAGAAGGCGCTGTTCTCGGCGCATTCCGGCTACTGGATGGAGCAGGCGGCCGCCGGCATCGCCATCGCGGTCGGACCCGTCTTCGAGTCCGGCGGCACCTGGGGCCTCGCCCTGGTCGAGGCCGACGACGCGGCCCGGGCCGAGGCGCTCGGCGAAGCAGATCCCGTCCTGATGGCGCAGGCAGGCTTCCGGTACACCGTCTCGCCCGTTCCATCCCTGATCCTGCGGCGCTGACGTCGCGGCCCGACATCCAGAGGAGGCCCCCCCGCGGGGCAGAAGAGAGCATGGCAACCGACATCCTCGTCCCGACCCTCGGCGAATCCGTGAGCGAGGCCACGATCGGCCGCTGGTTCAAGAAGCCCGGCGACACGGTCGCGGCCGACGAGCCGATCGTCGAGCTCGAGACCGACAAGGTCACCCTGGAGGTGAACGCCCCGGCGGCCGGCGAGCTCGGCGAGATCCTGGTCAAGGACGGCGAGACCGTGGAGCCCGGTGCCCTGCTCGGCTCGATCGTCGAGGCCGGAGCCGGCGGCGGCACGGCCAAGAAGGCCGCCCCGAAGGAGAGCGCCGAGACCAAGGCCGAGAGCCGGAGCGAGGCCCCGAAGGCCGCCGCGCCCGCGAAGGCCGAGGCCCCGGCCCAGGAATCGTCCGCCGGCTACGGCAACCACGGCGATGCCGCCGCCCCCGCGGCCCAGCAGCGCCCGGTCGGAGACAACGGCCCGGCGGTGGCCAAGCTCGCCCGGGAATCGGGTGTCGACCCGTCGTCGGTGAGCGGGTCCGGCAAGGACGGACGCGTCACGAAGGGGGACATGCTCGGCGCCATCGCCAAGGGGCCGGCCCCGTCGGCGCCCGCCAAGGAGGCCCGTCCGACCCTGCCGCGCGCCCCCTCGGCGCCGGACGACGCCGCGCGCGAGGAGCGCGTGCGCATGACGAAGCTGCGCCAGACCATCGCGCGCCGCCTGAAGGACGCGCAGGACACCGCGGCGATGCTGACGACGTTCAACGACGTCGACATGTCGGCCGTGATGGCGATGCGCAGCCAGTACAAGGACATCTTCGAGAAGAAGCACGGCACGAAGCTCGGCTTCATGGGCTTTTTCACCAAGGCGGTGATCGGCGCCCTCAAGGACGTGCCGGCGGTCAACGCCGAGATCGACGGGCAGGACCTCGTCTACAAGAACTACTACCACATCGGCATCGCGGTCGGCACCGATAAGGGTCTCGTCGTGCCGGTGGTGCGCGACGCCGACGACCTGTCGATCGCCGGCATTGAGAAGAAGATCGCCGGCTTCGGCAAGAAGGCCCGCGACGGCAAGCTCTCCATCGAGGAGATGCAGGGCGGCACCTTCACGATCACCAACGGCGGCATCTACGGCTCGCTGATGTCGACGCCGATCCTCAACGCGCCGCAGTCGGGCATCCTCGGCATGCACCGCATCGAGGAGCGCCCGGTGGTCCGCGCCGGCAAGATCGAGGCGCGGCCGATGATGTACCTCGCCCTGTCGTACGACCATCGCATCGTCGACGGTAAGGAGGCCGTGACCTTCCTGGTGCGGGTCAAGGAGGCGCTGGAGGATCCGGCGCGCCTCGTGCTGGACCTCTGAGGCAGCCATGTCGAGCGCTGAGAACAGGGTCGCGATCGTCACGGGCGGCAGCCGCGGCATTGGCCGCGCGGTGGCGCTCCTCCTGGCGGAGCGCGGCTACGCCGTCTGCCTGAGCTACGTGTCGGACGCCGCCGCCGCGCAGGGCGTGGTGGACGCGATCGCGGCCAAGGGCGGACGGGCGCTCGCCGTGAAGGGCGACGTCGGCAACGAGGCCGACGTCATCGCCCTGTTCAAGGCGGCCGACGGCCTCGGCCGCCTCGCGGCGCTCGTCAACAATGCCGGCGTGGTCGACGTGAAGTCTGACGTCGCCGACATGAGCGTCGCCCGCTTGCAGCGCATGATGACCACCAACGTGGTCGGCAGCTTCCTGTGCGCGCGGGAGGCGGTGCGGCGCATGTCGATCAAGCGCGGAGGGGCAGGGGGCGCGATCGTCAACCTGTCCTCGGTGGCGGCGCGCCTCGGCGGCCCCGGCCAGTTCGTGGACTACGCGGCCTCCAAGGGCGCCATCGACTCGCTGACGATCGGGCTTTCCCGCGAGGTCGCCGCCGACGGCATCCGCGTCAACGCGGTGGCGCCCGGCATCATCGCCACCGAGATCCATGCCAGCGGCGGCGAGCCGGACCGGGTCGAGCGTCTCGGCCCCGGCGTCCCGATGAAGCGGGCCGGCACCGCCGAGGAGGTGGCCGCACCGATCGTGTGGCTCCTCTCGGACGAGGCCTCCTACACCACGGGCGCCATCCTCGACATCGGCGGCGGCCGCTGAGGCCAAGCCCCACCTGACATTCCCTGCCCGTCTCGCACGCGGCACGACCGAGCGGAAGCGAAGCCTCATGTCCTACGATCTCGTCGTCATCGGCACCGGCCCCGGCGGCTACGTCTGCGCGATCCGCGCGGCGCAGCTCGGCCTGCGGACCGCGGTGGTCGAGAAGCGCGCGACGCACGGCGGCACCTGCCTCAATGTCGGCTGCATCCCGTCCAAGGCCCTGCTGCACGCGTCCGAGGCCTTCGAGGAGGCCAACACGCACTTCGCCGATCTCGGCATCGACGTCGGCACGCCGAAGCTCGACCTCAAGAAGATGATGGCCTTCAAGGCGGAGGGCGTCGCCGGCAACACCAAGGGCGTCGAGTTCCTGCTCAAGAAGAACAAGGTCGACACCTTCCACGGCACCGGCCGGATCGCCGGCGCCGGCCGCGTCGAGGTCATCGCCGAGGACGGCGGCAACCAGATGCTCGAGACGAAGAGCATCGTCATCGCGACCGGCTCGGACGTGGCGCGCCTGCCCGGCGTCACCATCGACGAGAAGGTCGTGGTCTCCTCCACCGGCGCCCTGGAACTCGACCGGGTGCCGAAGAAGCTCCTCGTCATCGGCGCCGGCGTGATCGGGCTGGAGCTGGGTTCCGTCTGGCGCCGGCTCGGCTCCGAGGTGACCGTGGTCGAGTATCTCGACCGGGTGCTGCCGGGCATGGACGGCGAGGTCGGCAAGCAGTTCCAGCGGATCCTGACGAAACAGGGCATCGCCTTCAGGCTGTCCACCAAGGTGACGGGCGTCGAGGTCGGCAAGAAGGGCGGCGCGACGGTCACGGTCGAGCCGGCCGCGGGCGGCGCGGCGGAGACGCTGCAGGCTGACGTGGTCCTCGTCTGCATCGGCCGGACGCCCTACACGGAAGGCCTCGGCCTCGACACGGTCGGTGTCCAGCGGGACGACAAGGGCCGGATCCTCACCGATTCCCACTACGCCACCAACGTCACCGGCATCTACGCCATCGGCGACGTGATTGCCGGCCCGATGCTCGCCCACAAGGCCGAGGACGAGGGCGTGGCGATCGCCGAGATGCTGGCCGGCCAGTCCGGCCACGTGAATTACGGCGTGATCCCGAACGTGGTCTACACGTTCCCGGAAGTCGCCTCGGTCGGCAAGACCGAGGAGGAGTTGAAGAAGGACGGCGCGGCCTACAACGCCGGCAAATTCCCCTTCACGGCCAATGGCCGGGCCAAGGCGAACGGCACCACCGACGGGTTCGTGAAGGTGCTGGCCGACGCCCAGACCGACCGGGTACTCGGCGTGCACATCGTGGGCGCGGATGCCGGCAACCTGATCGCCGAGGTGGCGGTCGCGATGGAGTTCGGCGCCTCGTCGGAGGACATCGCCCGCACTTGCCACGCGCACCCGACGCTGACCGAGGCCGTCAAGGAAGCCGCGCTGGCGGTCAACAAGCGCGCCATCCACGTCTGACGGGCCAAGGCCCACGGCTGCGCGGATTGCTACCTCGGCGGGCTCGACCGCCTGCGCGAAGGCCCCCTCTCCCATGCGGGAAAGGGGGCCTTCGCGTTCCGTCACACACCGCGCGCCTCGAACCTGACTGGCCCGCAGAGCGACGGCCCGGCGCGGGGTCAGGCGATCTTGCGCCTGGAATTCGGCAGGTCGGCGATCCGCAGCAGCGCGCTCGGCGCGGGCGGGGCCGTCAGGGCGTTCAGCAGATACGGCCGACGCAGGCCCAGCGCGTTGTGCAGGGCGAGGTCGATGTCGCGGGCGTAGAACGGCATCCGCAGCACGGCGTCGACGCCGAAGTAGCGGCCGGCCTGTGCGACGGGCTCCAGCTCGGACGTGGTCAGCAGGGTGATCCGGGTCGGGAGGCCGAGGGGCTGGATCTGGCAGGCCAGTTCGAGCCCGTCGATGCCGCCGAGCTTCACGTCGATGAAGGCGAAGTCGTAGGCGGCGAGCTTCAGCTGCTTGAGGGCGTGGCGGCCGTCATCCGTCTCGTCGAGCTCGATCGCGAACCCGCTGCGCGCCACGACGCGGCTGATGGCCGACCGCCCGGCCGGAGTCGAGCAGGCGAGCAGGGCCCGGGTCGGTGCGCGACGGCGGGCATCCGCGTGGAGCAGCGGCTCGATATGGCTCGGGTCGAGGGGCGTCTTCAGGACTTCGTAGGCGCCGAGGCTCGTGGCGATCTCCTGCCAGTGCGGCAGCACGCGGGTCGCCACCAGCACCAGGCAGGGGGGCTCCGCACCCGCCCGGCGCGCGACGGCGACGGCTTCGGGGCCGCTGAGATCGTCGAGCTGCATTCCCACGAAGGCCAGGGTGGGACGGTGGCGGAGGAGGATGTCGCAGAGCGCCTGACCCGAGGTCGCCTCATCGATCACCGCGCTGGGATCGAATCGCAGGACGATCTCTCTCAGGGAGACGCGGCGGCCCGGATCGCAATCCGCGATTACGACACGTGCCGGCGCCCTCCCATCCTGAAGATCCATGACGCCCGCCCAACCCCATCCCGTTCGTTGCCCATATTGGCTGAAGATCGTGACGAAGCTCTTAAAGAGCGGGATTCTGCACTGGGCGAACCGGAAGACGCGCCTATAGACGATGATGAAGGCTCTCGAAGTCGAAGTTTTTAGCAATCTTGCTCAATGGCCAGCCCGCGGATGGGCCGCCGCGTAGGCACTCATGAGGCGGGCGGCGTCGACCTGCGTGTAGAGCTGCGTCGTGGAGAGCGAGGCGTGGCCCAGGAGTTCCTGGATCGCCCGGAGTTCGCCCTGGCGCGCCAGGAGATGGGTTGCGAAGGAATGCCGCAGGGCGTGCGGTGTGGCGCTCTCGGGCAGGCCCAGGGCGCCGCGGGCGCGCGCGACCGTGTACTGGATGATGCGCGGCGAGAGCGGGCCGCCCCGGGCACCGAGAAACAGCGGTCCCTCCGGCGGCAGCGGCAGGGGACAGGCGGCGACGTAGTCCGCCACGGCCTGCGCCACGACGGGCAGGATCGGCACCATGCGCTGCTTGCCGCCCTTGCCGAGCACGGTGACCTGATCGACCCCGGGCAGGGGTGCGTCACGGCGGGTCAGGCCCAGGGCCTCGGAGATGCGCAGCCCCGCGCCGTAGAGCAGCGCCAGCACGGCGGCGTCCCGGGCGAGGACCCAGGGCTCCCGCTCCTCGCCGGCGCGGATCGCGGTATCGGTCAGCGCCACCGCGGCGGAGACGGGCAGGGGACGGGGAAGCCGCCGCGGGACCTTGGGCGAGCGCACACCGCCCAGGGCCGAGACGGTGCCGAAGCCCTCCCGCTCGAGGAAGCGCGCGAAGGAGCGCAGACCCGCCAGCATGCGCATCAGCGAGCGCCCGGAGACCTCGTCGGCCCGGCGCGCGGCCATGAAGCCGCGGATGTCCCGCACCTTGAGCCCGATCAGCATCGGGATCGTCGGCGTCCCCTGACGGGACGCGAGGTGGTGGAGGAACTGCCGGAGGTCGCGCCCGTACGCCTCGACGGTGTTGGACGACATCCGCCGCTCCCGCGCCAGCGCCTCGATCCAGGCGAGGACGGCGTCGCGGAGGCGGGCGTCCCCCGGAAACAGCAGCCGGTCGCCCTGGGTCTCGCGGGTGCTCGCATGCGTGCTCATGGCGACACTCGACCGAATCCTCCTTGCCGGGAGCTTAATGCCGGTCGCAATCCGTCCCCGGCGCCGGGCTCGTCCCGCGCGGCGCGCCGTGCCAAGCTGACGCAATGACCCTCCTCGCCTACGCGGCCGCCGCCCTCGCCGAGATCGCCGGCTGCTTCGCATTCTGGGCCTGGCTGCGGCTCGGGCGGTCGGCCTGGTGGGCGCTGCCGGGCCTCGCCTCGCTGGCGGCCTTCGCGGCCCTCCTGACCCTCGTGGACAGCCCCGCGGCGGGGCGCGCCTTCGCGGCCTACGGCGGCGTCTACGTCGCGGCCTCGGTCCTGTGGCTGTGGCTCGCGGAGGGTCAGCGGCCCGACCGGTGGGACCTCGCGGGCAGCGCGGTCTGCCTCGCCGGAACGGCGCTGATCCTCCTCGGTCGCCGGGGGTGAGTTCGACCCGGCACCGTGCCGGGCCGGCCACGGCCGACCGCTTCCGCGTTCGGAACCTTGGTGAAACCAAGCGTTCACGATACGTACGGCAGCCTCGGGCCGTTCACCGAGCCGTGGAGCCCCATGACCAGCGCCGTCCGCATTCTCGGGATCGACCCCGGACTCCGCCGCACCGGCTGGGGCCTGATCACCGCGCAGGGCACGAAGCTCACCTACGGCGATTGCGGGGTCGTGACCTCGGACGGGGAGCTTCCGCTGGCCCTGCGCCTGCGGGAACTGTTCGAGGGGATCGGCCGCGTCGTCGAGGCCGTGCGGCCCGACGAGGTCGCCGTGGAGGAGACCTTCGTCAACAAGGACGCCCAGGCGACGCTCAAGCTGGGCCATGCGCGGGCGATGGCGCTGCTCGTGCCGGCCCTCGCCGGACTGCCGGTGTTCGAGTACGCCCCCAACCTCATCAAGAAGACCGTCGCGGGCTCCGGCCACGCCGAGAAGGTGCAGATCCAGGCGATGGTCCGCTTCCTTCTGCCGAAGGCCGAGTTCCGCGTCGCGGACGCCGCCGACGCGCTGGCCATCGCGATCACCCATGCCAGTCACCGGGACGCCCACGCCCTGCGGCAGGCGCATCTGCCGGGGGGCAAGCGCCGCTCGCTCACCGGTCAGGCGGCCGCGGGACAAGGGCTCGAGGGGAAGGGCTTCTCGGCCGCCGCGGCCGCGCGTATCGAGGCCGCGCTGGCGAAACAAGGCTGACGGGATCGGGAAGAACTTGGTGGGGGAAGTAGGACTCGAACCTACGAAGCTTACGCAGCGGATTTACAGTCCGCCCCCTTTGCCGCTCGGGACATTCCCCCAAGGCGGGCATCGCCCGCGGCGCCCTTATGGTGAGGGGTGGGCCGGGTGTCAACGCTTATGGTGGACCGATCCGCCTCGCCGGACGCGACAATCGTGGAGAGCGGGGCGGTTTCGCTCGGCGTCGCCGCGATCCGGGCGGCCGCGCTTGCAGAGTCGACCCTCTTCCGGCCTCGCGGTGCCCGCGGCTCCGCCATTGGGACGAAAACGCGAACGTTCCGCGACTCCGGGGATTCACAAAGGAATCCGGATCGGCCACGGTGTGGCGATGTCGCCCTGCTTCGCCGGCCCTTGACCCGTCCCGCCCCGTCCCTGCGGTCGCACCAGCGCACGCTGATGGCCCTGGTCGCGGCCATGGCGAGCGGGGAGGCGGCCCATGTCCGGAAGATCCTGGCGGCGGTCACGCCGGGCGGGGGCAAGTCGCTGCTGCCGGTCATCGCCGCGCACCGGCTGATCGAGGCGGGGCTCGTCGAGCGCGTGGTCTGGGTGGTGCCGCGGGATTCCCTGCGGCTGCAGGCCGAGGAAGCCTTCGCCGACCCGCTGTGGCGCGCGGCCTTCGGGCACGCCCTCAGCGTCCGGGCCGCCGACAACGAGCGCGACCCGGCGCGGGGTCTGGCCGGCTACGTCACCACCTATCAGGCGGTCGCCGCCGCCCCGGCGCTCCACCTCGCGGAGGCGCGGGCGCACCGCACCCTGCTGGTGGTCGACGAGGTTCATCACCTGCCGGTCCCCGGTCGCCCGGGCGCCGACGAAGCCTCCGCGGAGGATGCCGAGGCGGGGGCGTGGTCCCGCGCGATGCTGCCCGTCATGGAGGCGGCGACCGTGCGCCTGTACCTGTCCGGGACGCTGGAGCGGGCGGACGGGCGGCGGATTCTCGGACTGCCCTACCAGCCCGCCGCGCCCGGCCGCGGACCGGAACTCGATCTCGACGCCCCCGGCCTCGCGGTCATCGGCTACTCGCGGGCGCAGGCGCTGGCCGAGCGGGCGGTGCTGCCGGTGACGTTCGGCGCCATCGACGGCGAGGCGAGTTGGCTGGAGGGCGGCCGGATCGCGGGCGACAGCCCGCGCGTCGGGCCGCACCGGCTCGGCGCGGGCTCGGTCCGGATCACCACCCGGCCCGCGCTGTTCACCGCCCTGCGGACCGGCTTCGCCCGCGACCTTCTGAGCGAGGCGTTCTTCGCCACCAAGCGCCTGCGCGCCCGGCGCCGGGCCGAGCGCGATCTCCCGCCCGGCGATCCCGCCCGGGGGCTCGGCAAGCTCCTCGTGGTGGCGCCCGATCAGGCGAGCGCGCGGGCCTATCTCGCGACCCTGCGGGACTGGATGCCGGCCGGGCAGGGCGCGCGCGATGTCCGTCTCGCGACCTCCGGCCAGGGCGACGCCCACGCGGCTCTGGCAGCGTTCCGGCTCACGCCGGAACCGGCCGTGCTGGTGACGGTGGCGATGGCGTACGAGGGGCTCGACGCCCCGGAGGTCGCGGTGGTCGCGGCCCTGACCCATATCCGCTCCCGGCCCTGGCTCGAGCAGATGCTCGCCCGGGCCACCCGGGTCGATCCCCATGCCGGCCCCTACGACGGGCAGCAGGCGCTGATCTTCCACCCCGACGACCCGCTCTTCGCGCGGTTCCGCCTCGAACTCGAGACCGAGCAGGGCAGCAGCGTCCGGCCGCCCCGCGAGCGGCCGGCGAGCGCCGTCGTGCCCGAGCGGACCCGCTGGCGCGACGACGAGCCGGGCGGGATCACGCCCCTGGAGAGCAACGCGATCGGGATGCGCTACGCCCTGCTGCGCCCGCGCCTCCCCGAACCGGTCGCCGCGGCGCCCGCGCCCGAACCGCCCTCCGTCACCGAGCGGACCCTGCGCCAGCGGCTCGCCGCCGCGGTGGCCGCCCAGGCGGTCGAGGACGAGACCTCGCTGCGCGTGCCCCGCGGCGGCAATCTCGCCCACCGCTACAACGCCGTTCTCAAGCGCGTGCTCGGCAAGGGCCGCGCGACCATGACCCTCCCGGAGCTGGAGGCGGCCCTGTCGTGGCTCGAGCGCAACCGCCTCTCCGACCATCTCGACCGCCTCGACGGCGATGCCCGCTACGCGTGGTCGGCCCGGCAGCGCCGCGGGCGCTGGCAGCCGGAGCGCGCCGCCGGCCGCTGAAACGCCCGGGAAGGAGACAGCCGTGACCGAGAGCCTCCCCGCCGCCTTCGCCGCGACACTCGCCGCGTCCGAGCCGCCGAGCGTCTGGGACGCCCCGCTCGCCGCGCTCTGGTGGCTCGCCCGGGATGCGTCCGGCCTGGCCTCCGCCGCCTGGGAGCGGGCGCACCGCCTCGTCCAGGACGCCGGCGGGTCCGACGCGGCCTGGGTCCACGCCCATCTCCACCGGGTCGAGGGCGACGACGGCAACGCGCGCTACTGGTACGCCCGCGCGGGCCGCCCGGTCCCGGACGGCACGCTCGCGGAGGAGCGGGCCGCGCTCGTCCTCGCCCTCTGGCCGAGGTCGTGATCGCTCCGGGCCGCGCCGCGCCGACCGTCCCGAGCCTGCCGGATCGCGGAACGCCAAGGCTCACAGCCAGTTGAATGGCCGCCCGGCGCGGAGATCGGGCCTCGATTATCGGAGCGGATCCATGAGCCTCCTCGGCAGCATCGTCAGCAAGATCCTCCATCCGTTCGGGGGCGGCGCCGCGGACGCCGCCCCCGCGCCCAACGCCGGCTCCGGCGGCTCGGCCGGCACGAGCACGCCCTCCACGTCGGCCCCCGGCTCGGCCGGCGGCAGCGAGCCCGTGGACGTCGCGGCGGTGCTCACCGGCCTCGCCGAGAAGAACCCGCAGACGCTCGACTGGCGGCACTCGATCGTCGACCTGATGAAGCTGCTGGGCCTCGATTCCGGCCTCGCCGCGCGCAAGCAGCTCGCCGACGAGCTCCACTACACCGGCGACAAGGACGATTCGGCCAGCATGAACATCTGGCTGCACAAGCAGGTCATGCAGAAGCTCGCCGAGAACGGCGGCAAGGTTCCGGACGATCTGAAGCACTAGGTCATCGAGTCCGGGATCGACGAGGCTCGCCGCGGACGGTCTCGACCGGCGCCGCGGCGAGATCGCTTCTTGACCACGTGGTGCGCCGGCGGTGCGCACCGGCGGCGACACTTGCGGAGAGGGCCTTGCGGCGCCTCCGTGTTTATCGATCACATGACCCGCGTCACGCAGCGCCGAATCAGGCGGCGCCGAGGAGCGAACGGTCATGGAGACCCCGACCGGGGACCACAGCGGCGCCTTTGAGGCGTCCCCTCTCGCCACGATCGCCGCGGCGGTCGCCCGCGGTGAAGTCGCGCGCATCGCCGCGCTGGCGCCCGGCCTGGATCTCTCCGTCCGCGGCGGCCGGAACCTCACCCTGCTCGAATGGGCGATCTGGAACGCGCGGCCGCGCGCGCTGTCGGCCCTGCTCGACGCGGGGGCGGACCCGTCTGTGCCGGGGCTCGATCAGGAGACCGCGCTGCACATGGCGGCGATGGTCGAGGATCCGACCTACCTGGAGATCCTGCTGCGCCACGGCGCGCCGGTCGACCCGGTGAGCCCGCGCGGTCAGTGGACGCCGCTGTTCCGCGCCGTACAGAACCGGCGCGAGGCGCAGATCGCGCTGCTGCTGCGGGCCGGTGCGGACCCGAACCGGGTCGACGCCACCGGCAACTCGCTGCTCCACGTGGCGGCACAGGTCGGCGCGGCCAATCCCTGGGTGCTGAGGCTGCTCGAGGCCGGGATCGACCCGACCCTGCGCAACGCGCAGCGAAAGACCTTCCAGCCGTACTTCTTCACCACCCCCGAGCGCCTGCTGAACGATTCCGGGCGCGAGACCCGCGCTGCGGTCCGCGCGTGGCTCGCCCGCAGCGGCGTGCCGGCGGATCCGGAAGGCTGACGGCCCTCTCCGACGCCGATCCGCGTCAGCGCCCGGTGCGGACCCGGGTCCAGAGGCGGGTGACGAAGCGCTGGGTGCGGTCGTCCCAGGCGGTGTTGATGGACAGGCGCTGCATCGTCGCCTCGTCCGGGTAGATGCCGGGATTGCTCAGGATCTCGGGCTTCACGAACTTCTTCGCCGCGAGGTTGCCGCTGGCGTAGGAGACGAAGTTGGTGTTGGCCGCCGCCACCTCGGGCCGCATCATGTAGTCGATGAAGGCCAGCGCCTCGGCCGGGTGGGCAGCATCCTTCGGGATCGCGAAGGTGTCGAACCACATGAGCGCGCCTTCCTTCGGCACGACGTAGGCGATGTCGATCCCGTTCTTGGCCTCCTCGGCGCGGCGCTTGGCCTGCATGATGTCGCCCGAATAGCCGACGGCCAGGCAGATATCACCGTTGGCCAGCGCCTGGATGTATTCCGACGAGTGGAACTTCCGCACGGCGCCGCGCACCTTGTAGAGGGCGTCGGTCACCAGGGTCATGTCGTCCCAGCGCTTGGAATCCGCCTTGGCGCCGAAGGCCGGGAGCATGCTGGGGATCAGGTCCTCGGGGCTGTCGAGCACCATGATCCCGCACTCCTTCAGCTTGTTGGCCGAAGCGGGATTGAGGACGACGGACCACGAATTGACCGCCGCGCCGGCGCCCAGGCGCTCGCGCACCGCGGCGACGTTGTAGCCGATGCCAGTCGTGCCCCACATGTAGTCGACCGCGTAGGTGTTGCCGGGATCGTAGGCCGCCAGCCGGCTGGTCACCTCGGGCCAGAGGTTGCCGAGGTTCTTCAGCTTCGACTTGTCGAGGGGCAGGAACGCGCCGGCCCGGATCAGCCGCTGCAGGTACGGTCCCGACGGCACGACGATGTCGTAGCCCGACCGGCCCGCGAGCAGCTTGGTCTCCAGGATCTCGTTGTTGTCGTAGGTGTCGTAGACGACCTTGATCCCGGTCTCGCGGGTGAAGGCCTCGAGCACCTGCGGGTCGATATAGTCCGACCAGTTGTAGATGTTGACGACCCGCTCCTCGGCGGCCGGTGCCGGCCGCACGAGGGGCAGGACTGCCAGGAGCCCTCCCGCGAGGACGGCTGCGGCCGCCGCCAGGACGGTCCGACGCGGGCCGATCACCGGCTCCTCGCGGCCACGATCACGATCTCGACCAGGTACTCCGGCGCGGCGAGCTTGGCCTCGACGGTGGCGCGGGCCGGCGCGTTCTCCGGGGACACCCAGGCGTCCCAGGCGGCGTTCATCTCCGCGAACGTCGCGATGTCGGCGAGGTAGATGGTGGCCGAGAGGATCCGCGCCTTGTCGCTGCCGGCCGCGGCGAGCAGCCGGTCGATCTCCGACAGGATCTGCTGGGTCTGGATCGTGACCCCGGTGCCGACCGTGTCGGACGCGACCTGCCCGGCGAGGTAGACCATGTCGCCGAAGGTTACGGCCTGCGACATCCGCTTGCCCGGCTCGATCCGCTGAATGTCCATACCCGTCTCCACATCCTCGAGAACCGGCGTATCTGCCGCCGCACCGGCCCGGCCGTAAAGGGCCGCGCGCACACGCGCCGCGGGAACCCGAGGAAAATCGTCATCGGCGGTCGGGGTGCGGGCAACCGTCGCGGGCCTCGAAGCGTTCTGCCGCCATCGACAATCACGCCTTGGGGTCAGTCATGGGTATTCTCTGGACCATCATCATCGGGTTTCTCGCCGGCGTCATCGCCAAGTTCCTCATGCCGGGCCCGAACGAGCCCGCCGGCTTCATCCTGACCACGATCCTCGGCATCGTCGGCGCCTTCGTGGCGACCTTCCTGGGCCAGGCGATCGGCTGGTACGGGCCGAACCAGGGCGCGGGCTTCATCGGCGCCATCGTGGGGGCCGTAGTCGTGCTGTTCATCTACGGCCTGATCGCCGGCCGCCGCACCACCACCTACTGACCCGTCCGGCAGGTCCGGATACGACGAGGGGCGCCCCGCGGGGCGCCCCTTTCTTTTGACCGACGCATTCCGGTAGCGAGTCTCAACACAGCGCTCTCCGTCATCACGAGCGCAGCGACGTGACCCAGGGCAGCGCGACGATGTCGAACGTCGCGCTGCCTGGATTGCTTCGCTGCGCTCGCAAAGACGGAGGCGCCGAAGCCCTCCGAGGGCTGAGGCTCAGAGATGCTCGGACGCGGCCTTCACGGCGCAGTGGCCGGTGGCGCCGCGCACGGCGAGGCCCACGCCGACCACGAGGGCCAGCAGGCTCAGGAGCTTGTTGGGACGGGGCTGCGCGGCAGCGGCGGCGATGCCGAGGCCCAGCGCCACCGAGACGGCGCGCTCCGTCGTCGACAGGTTCGGCTGCCCGCTGAAGATGTCGTGCATCATGTCGTTGGCCATGAGGGTCTCCAATTGGGAAGTCGCGGGGGAACGCGGCACCCGGCGCCCCGTTCCCGGCCGACGACCGGTGTGACCCGACCTCGACGGGGCAACAAAAAGGGCGCGGCCCCGGAGGACCGCGCCCGTCTAAGACATCCCCGCCGACCGAGGCCGGCGCGGGCGTCCCGCGTGCTTACTCGCCGGCCTCGCGGCGGCGCTCGCCACGGTGGCGGCCGCCCTCGCGGGGCTCGCGCGGCTCGTCGCCGCGCTCGGCCCGGTCGGCGTCGCGCTGAGCCTTTACCTTCTCGGTGACGTCCTCGCCGGTCTGCTGGTCGACGACCTTCATGGACAGGCGGATCTTGCCGCGGTCGTCCTGACCGAGGAACTTCACCTTGACCTTGTCGCCTTCCTTGACGACGTCCGTCACCTTGGCGACCCGGTTCGCGGCGAGCTCCGAGATGTGGACGAGGCCGTCCTTGGCGCCGAAGAAGTTCACGAAGGCGCCGAACTCCATGCACTTCACGATCGTGCCGTCATAGATCACGCCGACCTCCGGCTCCGCCACGATCGAGCGGATC
Organism: Methylobacterium oryzae; assembly: GCF_021398735.1. Lineage (NCBI taxonomy): Bacteria > Pseudomonadati > Pseudomonadota > Alphaproteobacteria > Hyphomicrobiales > Methylobacteriaceae > Methylobacterium > Methylobacterium oryzae. The sequence continues at coordinate 3,971,410 of NZ_CP090349.1, read as the reverse complement.
CAGTTGTAGGCCGCCTTGATCGCCTTGCCGTCGGCCGAGGCGATCTTCACGACGCCCGTGTCCTCGATGTTGATCTTGGCGCCGGTCTTCTCGACGATCTCGCGGATCACCTTGCCGCCGGTGCCGATCACGTCGCGGATCTTGTCCGTCGGGATCTGCATCGTCTCGATGCGCGGCGCGTACTCGCCGAGCTCCGGACGGGCCGCCGTCAGCGCCTTGGCCATCTCGGCCAGGATGTGGGCGCGGCCGTCCTTCGCCTGGGCGAGGGCGATCTTCATGATCTCCTCGGTGATGCCGGCGATCTTGATGTCCATCTGGAGCGAGGTCACGCCCTCGTCCGTGCCGGCCACCTTGAAGTCCATGTCGCCGAGGTGATCCTCGTCGCCGAGGATGTCGGACAGAACCGCGAAGCGCTCACCCTCCAGGATGAGGCCCATGGCGATGCCCGCCACCGGACGGCGCAGCGGCACGCCGGCATCCATCAGCGACAGCGAGCCGCCGCAGACCGAGGCCATCGAGGACGAGCCGTTGGACTCGGTGATCTCCGACACGACGCGGATCGTGTAGGGGAACTCGTGGGCCGGCGGCAGGACCGGGCGGATCGCCCGCCAGGCGAGCTTGCCGTGGCCGATCTCGCGGCGGCCCGGCGAGCCCATCCGGCCAGTCTCGCCGACGCTGTAGGGAGGAAAGTTGTAGTGGAGCAGGAAGCGCTCCTTGTAGGTGCCTTCCAGCGCGTCGATGAACTGCTCATCCTCGCCGGTGCCGAGGGTGGCAACCACAAGGGCCTGGGTCTCGCCGCGGGTGAACAGGGCCGAGCCGTGGGCGCGGGGCAGCACGCCGACCTCGGAGAGGATCGAGCGGACCGTCTTCACGTCGCGGCCGTCGATGCGGGCGCCGCTGTCGAGGATGTTCCAGCGGACCACCTTCGACTGGGCCTCCTTGAAGGCGGCCTTGACCTTCTCCGCCGGGAACTTCTCGGCGCCCTCCGGGCAGAGGGCGGCCATCACCTTCGCCTTCACGGCGTCGACGGCGGCGTAGCGCTCCTGCTTGACGGTCTTGGTGTAGGCGGCGCGGAGCTCCGCCTCGCAGACCTCCAGGACGGCCTTCTCGACGTCGGCGTTCTCGGGGGCCTTGAAGTCGCGCGGCTCCTTGGCGGCCTTCTCGGCGAGGCGGATGATCGCCTCGATCACCGGCTGGAAGTGCTTGTGGCCGAACATCACGGCGCCGAGCATCACCTCCTCGGAGAGCTCCTTGGCCTCCGACTCGACCATCAGCACCGCGTCCTGCGTGCCGGCGACGACGAGGTCGAGGCTCGACTCTTCCTTGGTCTCGGTGACCAGCGGGTTCAGCCGGTAGCCGCCGTTGATGTAGCCGACGCGGGCGCCGCCGATCGGGCCCATGAACGGCACGCCCGAGATGGTCAGGGCCGCGGAGGCCGCGACCATCGCGACAATGTCGGGATCGTTCTCGAGATCGTGGGTCAGGACGGTGACGACGACCTGCGTGTCGTTGCGCCAGCCGTCGATGAAGAGCGGGCGGATCGGGCGGTCGATCAGGCGGGAGACCAGAGTCTCCTTCTCGGAGGGACGGCCCTCGCGCTTGAAGTAGCCGCCCGGGATGCGGCCGGCGGCGTAGGCGCGCTCCTGGTAGTTCACGGTGAGCGGCATGAAGTCGATGCCGGGCTTCGGCTCCTTGGCGGCGACCACGGTCGCGAGCACCGAGGTCTCACCGTAAGTGGCGATGACGGCGCCGTCGGCCTGGCGCGCGACCTTGCCGGTCTCCAGGACGAGCTTGCGGTCGCCCCACATCAGCTCTTCGCGTTGAACGTCGAACATTCTCAATCTCTTCCTTGCCTGCGGCGGGCCCAAGCCCGGCGCCGCCCGGGGGCAAGACGGCGAGACACTGCGCCCGAGAACGCTCGGTGAAGTGTCTCGCGATCCTGCCCCGACGCTGGCGCCTCGAAGCGGCCCGTTTGTCGGGAGGCCGGACCCATTCCGGCAGCCCGCGATGATGAAACGCGGCCCCGGGCCGGGCCCGGAACCGCGCGAGACGTGCCTTAGCGGCGGATGCCGAGACGCTCGATGAGGGCGCGGTAGCGGGCCTCATCCTTGCGCTTGACGTAGTCGAGCAGCGAGCGGCGCTGCGAGACCAGCTTCAGGAGGCCGCGGCGGGAATGGTTGTCCTTGCCGTGGGTCTTGAAGTGGCCGGTGAGGTTGGTGATCCGCTCGGTTAGGATCGCCACCTGGACCTCGGGGGACCCGGTGTCCTTGGCGTCCTTGCGGTGTTCCTTGATGAGCGCGGTCTTGCGCTCTGCCGTGATCGACATCGCGTGCCTTTCGGGTTGTGCTGGTCGGAAGCGGCGCCCCAAACGGGCGCGCGCGGGCTCGGCGTTCGGCCGGTGCCGGGATGTCGTCCAGCACGGTCACAGCGCCAAGCGGCTCAAGCCCCGCCCGGCAACCCGGGTCGAGGCCGCGCGATCCATACACGAAACCGACGGTTATGCCAGTCCCGAGCCGGGCGGGCCGCAGCGGTGGCGCGTCGCGGCTGTCCGGGCCCGTCCAAAGAACGGTTAACGCCGCCGTGCTACCCGGAACCGCTCACGCGACGCGGCCCGGCGATGAACGGCACCTTCTCGGATGCGTGCGGCGTCGCCGTCGCGACGCTGCTCGGTATCCCCCTCGTTCTCGTGCCGGGCTATGCCCTGGGCGGCCTGACCGGCATCCTCGGGTTCCGCTCGCTCGCGCCCGGCGACCGCCTCCTGTGCGGGGCGCTCCTCGGGATCGGGCTGCTGCCGGCCCTCGACAGCCTGCTGATCCAGGCGGGCGGCGTCCCGGTCGCGGCCCTCGCGACCGGCGCCCTCGGGCTCGCCGCACTGCGGCCGGTCTCGCGGAGCCTGCGCGAGTCCCTCGACCGGGCGGCGCTCGCCCTCGCGCTGCTCTGGCTCGGCGTCGTGGCCTACGCGCTGATCGACGTCGATACCGGCACCGCCCTCTACCGGCCCGTGACGATCATCGACCTCGTCAAGCACGCCGCCCTGACCCGCGCGATCGTGGAGCACGGATTGCCGCCGGTGGACCCGTTCTTCGCCCGGCCCGAGCGGGCGGGCTACTATTACGGCTTCTACACGCTCACCGCCCTGGTTGACTGGGCGGGCGGACGGCTGGTCGACGGGCGGACCGCCTTCGCGGGCGTGGCCTTCTGGACCGGCCTCGCGCTCCTCGGCCTGATCGACCGTCTGCTCGCGGCGACCGGACTCGTCGCGGACGCCGCGCCCCGGCTCGTGCGCCGCGCGGTGCTGATGCTGCTGCCGGCCGGAAGCCTCGACATCCTGCTGGTCCTCGCCGACCGGACGACGTCCGGGACTTGGCTGCCGGTCCCGGAATGGCTGAACGAGCAGGTCCTCAACTGGCCGGCCTCGCTGGTCTGGGTGCCGCACCACGTCGCCGGCGCCCTGGCCGGGTGGCTCGGACTCCTGGCCCTGGCGGAGGTCGCGGACCGGGCGCGGCCGGACAGGCGCGCGGAGGCGGCGGCGATCGGCGTCGCGGCACTCGCCTTCGCGGCCTGCGCGGGCCTGTCCGTCTGGGTCTGCCTCGGCACGGCGGGTGCGGCCGGTGCCTGGCTGGTGCTGCTCGGCCTGGAGCGCCGCTGGCGCGCCGCGGCCAGGCTGGCGGTTGCCGGCCTGCTCAGCGCCGCGCTGGCCGCCCCCTACCTGCTGAGCGTCCTGGCCAACCGGACCGACGGCGGCGCGCCGATCCGGTTCTCGATCCGGCGATTCGGGCCGCTCGACGGCCTCGTCGACGAGCCGGCCCTGAGCGCGCTCCGCCTGATCCTCCTGCCGCTGAACTATTACACGGCCCTGGGGGTCTGCGCCGCCGGTGCGCTGCTGTTCTGGCGCCTCGTGCTCCGCCGGGAGGCGCACGGGCGCGAGGCCGGACGCCTGCTCACGCTCTGCGCCGCGGCGAGCCTGCTCCTCGGCGGCGTCCTGCGCTCGGCGATCCTCAACAACGACCTCGGCGCGCGCGTGGTCCTGCTCGCGCAGGTCGCGACCCTGGTCTGGACCGTGGTGGCCCTGACCCGCCTGAGCGAGGCGCGGCGGCTCCGGTTCCCCGGCCTCCTCGCCGCGCTGCTGATCCTCGGCTACGCGACGACTCTCTACGGCTTCGTCGGGATGCGCGCCTATCCCGCCTCGGACCGGCCCGCCTTCGCCCGCCTCGCCGGCCGTCCCGATATCGACCGGGCGCTGCGCGCGGCCTACGCCTGGGCGGGCACGCACCTGCCCCGGGACCTGGTGCTGCAGCAGTCGCCGGTGCCGCACCGGGTGTTCGATTTCGGGCTCTACGGCCTCCAGCCGACGGGGGTGGCGGACGCGGAGGCGCGCCTGTTCGGCGCCCCGCCGGACGCCGTGGCGTCGCGGCTCGCCGACGTCGCGCCGGTCTTCCGCGACCGCCTGGACGGCGCCGAGGTGCGGCGGCGCGCCGAAGCGGCCGGGATCGGCGCCCTGGTCGTCACCGCGCAGGACGCCCCCTGGAGCAGCCCCGATTCCTGGGTCTGGCGCAGCACCGCGGTCTACGCCGATCCGCTCGTCCGGATCCTGCGGGTCCAGGATCTCCGTGGAGGATCTCCGTGACTGAACCCAGTCCCGCGGCACCCACCCGCCCGCGCGCCGGGCAGGCCCTGCGCTGGCTCTGCGCCCAGGCGCTGCTGCAGGCCGGCGCCGTCGTCGTCGGCTTCGCCTGCTTCGTGCTGCTGTTCCAGACGGATCTGTGGTCCGGCGTGACGATCCTGTTCTACCGCGGACTGATCCTGCTCGCGGTCGCCTTCCTGCTGACCCTGGCGGTCACGGCGGCGCTGGCCGGGCTCGGCCGGGCCTGGGGATTGCGCCGACGGGACGCCCTCGGCGCCTGCGTCCTGTCGCTGTCCCTGAACCTCAGCGCCTTCGTGATCCTGCCGGTGACGGTCGACCGGTCGATCAGCGTGTTCCTGCTCGGCCAGATGGCCGCCCATCCCGGGGAGCGCTTCACGCCTGAGCGCGCGCGGGCGGTGTTCGAGCGGGTCTATCTCGGCGAGTTCCGGCAGATGGAGCGGCGCTTGGCCGAGCAGCAGGCCTCCGGCAACGTCGCGCGAGCGGGTGACGGCTACGTCATCACCTCGCAGGGCAGCGCCTTCATCCGCTTCTGCGGCCTCGTCGCCCGGGCGTTCCGGACCGACACCCGGATGATCGCCGCCGCACCGTCCCCGCCCGGCGGGGGCGACCCGGAAGCGCGCGGCGGGGCGCCTGAACCCGATCCCGTGGGCGCGGTGCGGCGGTAGGCTGTATCGACTCGGGATGAGGACGGTGCGGCGCCGGTCCGGGCGGTTCCGCGGAGGCCACCGTCCGGGCATGAAAAGTGCCGGGTGACGATCCGGGCGAGGGAGAACGGACGCGATGGCGGAGTCCGCGGTGACCACGGGTGAACGGGCGGGCGCGGGGCGCGGACTCGCCCGGAGCCTCACCGCGCCGGGCCTCGTCGCCATCGGCCTCGGCGCCACGATCGGCGCCGGCATCTTCGTGCTCACCGGGACGGCGGCGGCGCAGTACGCGGGCCCGGCGCTCAGCCTCTCCTTCGTGATCGGCGGCGTCGCCTGCGGCCTCGTCGGCCTGTGCTACGCCGAGCTGGCCGCCATGATCCCCGAGCCGGGATCGACCTACACCTACACCCGCGCGAGCCTCGGGCGGCTTCCCGCCTGGATCATCGGCTGGGACCTCGTCCTCGAGTTCGCCGTGGCCGCGGCGACCGTGGCGGTGGGCTGGTCGGGCTACGCGCAGTCCCTCGCGGCGGAGTTCGGCCTGCATCTGCCGCCGGCCCTGGCCGGGGCGCCCGGCGCCGGCGGCCTCGTCAACCTCCCGGCGGCCGGGATCGTGCTGCTGCTCAGCGCCCTGCTGATGCGCGCCACCGCGGAAGCCTCCCTGGTCAACGGCCTGCTGGTCGCCTGCAAGGTCGCGATCATCCTGGCTTTCGTGGGTGTCGGCGTGGCCCATCTGCGGCCCGAACTCTGGCACCCGTTCGTGCCGGAGAATGCCGGGACCTTCGGCGCCTACGGCTGGAGCGGCGTGTTCCGCGGCGCCGCGGTGGTGTTCTTCGCCTTCGTGGGCTTCGAAACCGTGGCGACGGCCGCGGGCGAGTGCCGGGCGCCGCAGCGCGACGCGCCGGTCGGCCTGATCGGCTCGCTGCTGATCACCACGATCCTGTACGTGGCCATGGCGGCCGTCCTCACGGGACTCGTGCCCTATCGCGACCTGAACGTCGCCGACCCGGTCGCCAAGGCGGTCGACGTGATCGGCCTGACGGGCTTCGCCACGATCATCAAGGCCGGCGCCCTGATCGGCCTGACCACCTCGGCACTGACCGCCCTCTACGGGCAGAGCCGGATCTTCTTCGCCATCGCCCGCGACGGGCTCCTCCCGGGGATCTTCTGCCGGGTCCATCCGGTGACGCGGGTGCCCGTGGCGAGCCAGCTGGTGATCGGCCTGTTCACGGCGGCCGTGGCGGGGCTCGTGCCCATCGACGTCCTGGGCGAGATCGTCAGTATCGGCACGCTCCTGGCCTTCTGCCTCGTCTGCGCGACGGTGCTGATCCTGCGCCGAACCGATCCGGACCGGGCGCGCCCGTTCCGCGTGCCGGCGGTGACCCTCATCGCCGGACTGGGGATCCTGTCCTGCGTGACGCTGATGGCCTCGCTCCCGGCCGACACCTGGATCCGCCTCGCGGTCTGGCTGGCGATCGGCCTCGCGATCTACGCCGGCTACGGCCGGCGGCACGGCCGGCTCAGCTGATCAGGTTGATGGTGGCCTGCGCGAGCGTCTTGATCGAGGCCGAGGCGCTCAGGCTCAATTCGTAGTTCCGGACCACCCGCTGGAGGTCGGCCGATTCGACCGCGACGTTGACGTTCGGCAGACGGACATAGCCGGTCGGGTCGGCCCCGGGATTGGTCGGGTCGTAGCGGGTGCGGAAGCCGGTGGTGTCGCGGACGATCCGGCCGACCGGGTCGCGGGGGCTGTCGGCCGCCACCGGGGCGAACACCGCGATCTTGCGGGCGTAGGGGGCACCGCCCGGGGTGGTCGGGACCGAATCGGCGTTGGCGAGGTTCTCGGAGATCGCGCGGATCCGCCCGCTCTGCACCTGCCGGCCGGCGGCCAGGGCGCCAGCGGCCGAGTTGAGGGCGCTGGTATCCGGCATGCGCGGGCCCTGTCGACGGCGAGAATCTGACCGAATCCTTGCCGAACAGCCTTAACCGGGGGTTAAGACGCTCGCGCGGAGAGGCTCAGCGCGTCCCGAAGATCCTGCCCGTCGGTCAGGCGAAGGCCGCGGCGGCGCAGCGCGGCCAGCATCGCGCGGTCGGGGAACGGGCAGTAGGGCAGAACGGGCTCGGACCGCCCCTCCGGCAGGGTTCCGCTCCGGGTGACGTCCTCGAGCAACCGGTCGAGCATCCCGCGCCCGTGGGCGTGGAGCGCCACCGAGGCCCGGGTCGCGGTGGTACCCTCGGGCAGCGCCAGCGCCTCCTGGGCGAGGATCGCGCCGGTGTCGATCGCGGCGGCCAGCCGGTGCAGGGTCATGCCGAACTGCCCGGGCCCGTCGGCCAGCGCGTGGATCGTCGGCACCGGGCCCCGGTGGCGGGGCAGCAGGCCGGGATGCCCGTTGATCCCGCCGAGCCGCGCCAGCCCGATGGTCTCGGGCTTCAGGATCTGGTCGAAATGGTAGGTGAGGATCAGGTCCGGCGCCGCGTCCCGGAGGGCCCGCGCGACGTCGGGACCGTTGACGTCGTCGACCGTCAGGGTCGGGACGCCGAGGCGGCGGCACAGGGTCCTGAGCGGCGTCGCCTCCGGCGCGTCGCCGCTTCCCGACGCCGCTTGGGTCAGGGGTGCCAGGGGCCGCAGCAGGTCCGGCAGGCCGAAATTGACCGCGAGGTAGGGCAGAATCCCGGGGCCCGAGCGCGCGAGGTGCCGCCGGATCTGCCCAGTGAGGCCGCCGCTCGACGGCCGCTCGGCGTTGGAGAGCCCGACCAGCGCGATGTCGGCCCGGAGATCGGCGACGAGCCGGCGCACCGCGCGGGCGTTCGGCAGTGCCTCCAGAACGAACAGCGCGATCCGGGGTCGCGCCATCAGCGCCGCTTCCGGCGCTGGAAACGGAAGGCGTAGAGGCCGGCCTTGCGGACGTTCTCGGGCAGGAGCAGCACGGTGCGCGCGAGCGCCGTGAGGATGAACGGGAACGCGATCACGTCGCGGTTGGCCGCGATGCCCTTGGCGATCCGCACGGCCGCCTCCTCGGCGCTGATCTCGAGCGGCCGCCAACCCTTGAGCTCGCCGCCCATCGGCGTCTTCACGTAGCCCGGGGTGACGACGTTGACCTTCACGCCGCGGGGCGCGACCTTCTGGCGCAGGGCGAGACCGTGGGCGACGAGCGCGGCCTTGGCACCGCTATAGGCTGGCGCGTCCTGGAGCGGCGCGTAGGCCGCGAGCGACGACAGCAGCACGATCTGGCCGCGCCCGCGCTGGAGCATCAGCGTCAGGGCGGGCAGGATCACGTTGAGCGTGCCGGTGTAATTGATGTCGGCGGTCTCGAAGGCCACATCCTCGGCCTCCACCTGCCCTTCCTGGTTGCCGCCGTTCACCGCCGCGTTGGCGATGACGAGGTCGAGGGGGGCCTCGGCATCCGACCGGTGGACCAGCGCCACGGTGGCGGCCCGGTCGCGGGTGTCGAGGCGGGCGGTCTCGACGGCGGCGCCGCTGGCGCGGCAGTCCCGGGCGACCGCCTCCAGCCGCTCGGCGTTGCGGCCGACGAGGATGAGGCTCGCGCCGGTTTGCGCGTAATGGCGCGCCAGCGCGGCGCCGATGCCGCTCGACGCGCCGGTGATCAGAATGCGGGGCATGGGGCGGGTTACGCCGCCGCGCGGGGAAAGATCAAGGCCGGGAACGGCTCACCGGCGGTTAAACGCGCTTCAAAGGCCGCCGAATGGCGACGGCCCGGGAGCCGGGCGAGCCCGGTCAGTAGACCGGCGCGAGCTCGCCGTCGCGCTCGGCTGCCTCACTCACCGCCCGCGCCGCCGCCAGCATCGCGTCGGGGAGGGCGGCCTCCATCCGCGGTACCGAGCCGGCCACCGCGCGGTCGATCGCCTCCTTGGAGAAGAAGCCGCCGTTGACCTGGGTCCGGTGCAGGACCACGCGGCGGAAATCCGCCATCAGGTCCGTCTCCGGCGGCGTCGGATTCTTCCAGAAGCTGTCGAGGTCGCCCTGATGGGTCAGGCCGGCCATGTTGTAGATCGCGGTGCCGACCGCGTGGGTCGGGCAGCCCATCTCCAGGGACAGCATCCCCACCGTCGAGTTGACGATGACCACGCCGCGGGCGCCCTTGATCAGGGCCGGCAGGTCGCCGCCGTCGATGAAGTCGAGCCGGTCGCTGACGCCGTGGCGGCGGGCCGAGGCGCGGGCGAACTTGCGCCAGTTGATCAGGCCGCTGTCGAGCGGGTGCAGCTTCACCAGCAGCCGGGTCGGCGCCGACGAGCCGTCCGCGAAGGACTTGATCACCCGGTCCATGAAGCCCTCGACGCCGAGGAACGGCGAGTGGACCCGGATCTGGTAGTCGCTGTCGAGCTGCAGCGGCAGCAGGAAGTAGTCGCAGCCGACCGCGCGGTAGATCTCGTCGCAGCGCGCCGCCTCGCGGCGGGTATGCGCGCGGCGGGCGAACTTCTTGATCCAGCCCGCATACTCGGCCGCGATATGGGTCGGCCGGTGGCTGCGGAAATGGGGGAAGAGGTAGGGGAACAGGACGTTGGCGAGGTTGTAGCCGACGTCCCAGACGCTGCGCCGGGCCATGTCGCCCGTGGAGGGCATCGCCCGGCCGGGTTGCGGCAGGCGCCGCGCCAGGGCGCGGATCTCGGCGGCCGTCCGGGGGAGGGACGAGAAGCCGTTCACGCCGCCCAGCTCGCAGGTGATCCAGTTCGGGCGGATATAGCCCTCCTCGAACACGTGCACCCGCAGGCCGCGATACTCGGCGATCATGCGGGCCGCCTTGTGGAACGGCCGGCAATCGCCGAACAGCACGATGTCGGTCACGCCCTCGCGGTCGAGATAGGCGTCGAGATACTCGCCCCAGGTCTCGCGGCGACCGCGGTAATTCTCGGCCTCGCCGCTCCAGAACAGCCAGTCGCCGGGGCAGAGATTGATGCGCCGGACGGAGTGTCCCCGCGCGCGCAGCGCCTGTCCGAGATCGGAGAAGAACGGCGTCGCGATGCCCTGCAGGAAGAGGAAGGTCGCGGGGCGGTCGCGGAGGGCGTCGAGGGCGGGCTGTTGCATTCCGCGGCGCTTCTGTCCTTGACCCTGGGCCGGATGAACCGAACTGGCGAGAGACTCTTGAGGTGGCACGGTGCCCGGCGAGCCCGCAATCCGAAGCCATGCCGCGGCATGGCGTTTCCGCGCCGGCGTGGCCCGTCTGCAACGGTCCCGCGTCTGCGGCCTAGCCTCCGGAATAGGCGGGCAATCGCGGCGACGATATGTCCAAATCCTTTCCAGGACGTGGCGACGGCGACGCGCGCTCAGGTTGTCCCCGCGTTGCATCACCATCCCATGCCGGCGAAAATGCGCTACAGGCCTGTTCCGCACCTCACCCGACCGGAGCCGGACGCACCCACCATGCCCGCAGACCCGACCCCGTCGCTCTACGCGACCGGCCGCACGATCCGCCGCCTGAGGGCGGAGATCGAGGCCGCGACGGGCCTCGCCTTCGGTCCGGCGCGCCCCGGCGCCGTCGGCGCGACCTGGGGCGCGGGGAGCCTCGCCGGGCGCCTGCTGGCGCTGACGGGGCGGCGCCGGCTCGTGGTCGCGCCCGGGCCGCTCCTGAGCCCCTACGACTCGCCGGAGTCCGGCTTCGCATCCCTGCGGATCACCCTCGACGGGGCGCCTCTCGGCGGGGAGGGCGGCGTCCATTACCTCGACCCCTGGACCGGGGAGCCGATCGACCGCGCGACCTGCGCCGAGCGGGTGGCGTGGCTCGCCACGCGCTTTGCCGAGAACGACCGGCGGGTGGTCTATGTCGGGATGTCGCGCTGGAAGCGGCCCGCCCTCGACGTCCTGGGCGCGGGCCCCGCCGGACGGCCGATCCACACCATGACCACCGAGGCCGCGATCGCCGCGGGACAGCGCCACGGCGGCCGCCTCCTCGCCTGGGCGACGCGGGCGCCCGGTCAGCTCGAGGAAGCCTGCGCGCGGGCCGGCCTGCCGCTGGCCCGCGTGGAGGACGGGTTCCTGCGCTCCGTGGGGCTCGGCGCCAGCCTGCAGCCCGGCGCCTCCATCGTGGTGGACGACCTCGGCATCTACTACGACCCGCGCCGGGAGAGCCGCCTGCAGCGGCTGCTCGCCGAGGCCGACTTCACCCCGGACCTCGTCGCCCGGGCGCGGCGCCTGCGCGAGGAGGTCGTGGCGCGCCGGCTCAGCAAGTACAATGTCGGCCTCGACGCCGCCGCGCTCGACTGGCCGGCCGGCCAGCGGATCGTCCTCGTGCCCGGCCAGGTGGAGGACGACGCCTCGGTGCGCCACGGCTCGCCGCTGGTCCGCTCGAACCGGGCGCTGCTGGAGGCGGCGCGGCGGCGCAACCCGGACGCGTTCCTGCTCTACAAGCCGCATCCCGACGTGGAGGCCGGCTTCCGGCCCGGCATCATCCCGGAGGCGGAGGCCCTGACCCTGGCCGACCGGATCGTGGGCGGCATCAGCATCGTCGACCTCCTCGACCGGGTGCATCACGTCGAGACCATGACGTCCCTCGCCGGGTTCGAGGCCCTGATCCGCGGCCTCACCGTGGCGACCCACGGCCGGCCGTTCTACTCCGGCTGGGGCCTGTCGGAGGATCTCGCGCCGGGCGCCGACCGCGGCCGCCGGCTGAGCCTCGATGAGCTGGTGGCCGGCGCCATGATCCTCTACGCGCGCTACCTCGACCCGGTGGCGATGAAGCCGTGCACGCCGGAACAGCTCCTCGACCGCCTCAGCGCGGCCCGGGCGGCGGCGCCGCGCAACGCCCTCTCGCTCGGCCGGACGGCCCACCTAGTGATGCGTGCCCGCTACGGCCTCCTCAATCCCGTCGTGCGGGCCCTGCGCAGCCGGCGCGGCGTCGGCCGCGAGGCCGGCGGCGGACCGCGCTAGGGCGCGGCGCGCGGCGCGAATCCGGTTCCGCGAGACCCTGATGTGACACCAAAGCGATAGCGCGCGCTGCTAGAGTCCGCCCGCAACCGCCCGCCCCGGGACCGTTTCCGATCATTCCGGATCAGGAACGGCTCGCAAGCCCTTGCTCCCGCGCGCTGTTTCCTGCCGGACCGGATGCCGGCGGCGAGCAGGCCCGCCCCACGCTGAGTGCCCGTGTCTTGACGACGTTCCTCATCGCCACCGGTCTCGCGCTCGCCGTGTGCCTCGCCCTGGAGGTGTTCGCGGGCGACTCGATCACCCGGGCGAGCCTCGCGCCCCGGGATCTCGGCCTGCGGCTGCTCGGCTACCTGCTGATCCTGCTGTTCTGGTTCGAGTTCTCCTGGCGGCCCTGGCTCGCGGGGCTGACCTGCGTGATCACCGTGGCGATCCTGATCGTCGTCAGCCGCGCGAAGCGCTCGGTGATCGGCGAGCCGCTGCTGTTCAGCGATTTCGCCCTGCTGCCGCAAGTGCCGCGGCACCCGCAGCTCTACTACATCCCGCCCCTGTGGGACCCGCGCATCTCCGTGCCGGTCCTGCTCACCGCGGCGTTCACCGCCCTTTGGTACTGGATCGAGCCGAGCGTGCTGCCCGCCGCGACCGTGCCGCGGGTGCTGGCGATGCTCGGCCTCCCGCTCGCGCTCTGGCTGCTGGTCAAGGCCGCCCCGCGGCCGCCGCTCGCCCGGCTGATCGCCCGCTGGTTCCCCGAGCCCGACCTGGAGGCCGACGTGACCCGGGTCGGCCTCCCGGCGAGCCTCCTCGGCTACACCGCCCGCGCGATGGCGGGCGGCGTGCCGGTGCCCGCGGCGCCGGCGCTGCCGGAGGGCCCGGGCGACGATGTCGTCGTGGTGATCCAGCTCGAATCCTTCGTCGATCCGGAGCGGCTCGGCGGTGCGAAACTGCCGGCGATGGACCTGTTCCGAACCCGGGCCGCGCAGTACGGGCGCCTGCGGGTTCCGGCGCACGGTGCCTACACGATGCGCAGCGAGCACGCGGTGCTCACAGGCCGTCCGTCCGAGAGCCTCGGCTTCGGCCGCTACGACCCCTACACGTCGCGCAGCGGCGACGAGCCGACGAGCCTCGCCCGGCTCGCCGGGAGTCGGGGCTACGGGACCCTGTTCCTGCACCCGTTCCACCGCGACTTCTTCCGCCGGGCGCGGGTGATGGAGGCCTTCGGCTTCGCCGATCTCGTGATGGGCGAAGCGTTCGCGGAGGCGCCGCGCGTCGGGCCCTATGTCGGGGACGTCGCCCTCGGCGCGCGCCTCCTCGCGGAAGTCCGGGCCCGGCGCGCGCCGCTGTTCCTGTTCTGCGTGACCATGGAGAACCACGGCCCCTGGAAGCCCGGGCGGCTGCCGGGCATCGACGATCCGCAGGCGCAGTACCTCCATCACGTCGCCAATACCGGGCGGATGGTCGAGGATCTCGTCGCGGGCCTGGACGCCGTCGCCCGCGAGCGCGGCCAGACCATCACGCTCTGCGTGTTCGGCGACCACGCACCGTCGCTGCCGAGCTGCAAGCCGGGCTTCGGCGGGCGGACGACCGAGTACGCCCTGTTCCGCTTCGGCCGCCCGCAGGCGGTCCCGCGCCGCGCCGACGTCGCCGCCGACGAGCTCGGTCGGGCGCTCCGCGGGGCCCTCGCGACGGCACCTGCGGACATCGCCGCGGGGACATGATACGGTTAAGCTTGCGCGGCATAAGCGTGGCCGTGCCACGCTGGTGACGCATTGCCCGCGGATAGCGCGACCGTCCGCACGGCGGCCGCCGCACCGGCGCGGTCGTTAAAGCGATCGCAGCGTTTGGCGGTCAAACTGGGTATCCCGGCCCGGGCCAGCGATGGCGCGGGCTCGGCGAGGAGAAATCTTTGTGATGCTGCGTAAGACGGCGTGCACCGCCCTGATGGCCGCCCTCGCGGCTGGATCTGCCGGCGGCTGCACGTACATGCCCGCGGCGGGTCCGACGGCGAGCGCGATCCAGGCCGGGGCCGAGGTCGCCACGGCCGACGGCGGGATCCTTGCCCGCTACGAGATCATCGACGTCACGCCCTCCGTGGTCGAGGCCCTGCGCGGCCGCCCCCTCGACAGCCTGCTCGCCTCCTTCGGCGACCATCGCCCCTCCTCCGAGCCGGTGATCGGCATCGGCGACATGGTCTCGGTCTCCGTCTGGGAAGCCGGATCCGGCGGCCTGTTCTCCGGACCCCTCGTCGCCGACCGCTTCTCCGCCGGATCCAAGTCCGCCCTCATCCCCGAGCAGCCCGTCGGGCGCGACGGCGCCATCTCGGTGCCCTATGCCGGCCGCATCAAGGTCGCCGGCCGCCGCACCCAGGACGTGCAGGCGCTCATCGAGAACGAGCTCGCCGGCAAGGCCATCCAGCCCCAGGTGCTGGTCTCGGTCACCCGCCCGATCTCCCAGGCCGTCACCGTCACCGGCGAGGGCGCCGCCGGCGCCCGCCTGCCGCTCTCGGGCCACGGCGACCGCATCCTCGACGTCATCGCCGCCGCCGGCGGCAACCGCGCGCCGGTCAACGAGACCTTCGTGCGGCTCTCGCGCGGTCCGGTGACCGCGACCGTGCCGCTGACCACGGTGGTGTCGAACCCGCGTGAGAACATCTACCTGCGGCCCAACGACGTGCTGACGCTGGTGCGCGACCCGCAGACCTTCATCGCGGTGGGCGCGCTGGGCAACAGCACCGAGCTGCCGTTCCAGGCCGACGGCATCACGCTGGCGCAGGCGCTGGCCAAGGCGCGCGGCCTGTCGGACTTCGCCGCCGACCCGGCCGGGACGTTCATCTTCCGGTTCGAGCCGGCCAGCGTCGTGCGCCGGCTCAGCCCCGGCTCGAAGCTTCTGGGCACGCCTCTGGTGCCGGTGGTCTACCGGATCGACATGCGCGACCCCAACAGCCTGTTCGTGTCCCAGGCGTTCCGGATGCGTAACCGCGACCTGATCTACGTGTCGAACGCCCCCTTCACCGAGGTCCAGAAGGTCCTCACCGCCTTCAACGGCGTCACGGGCCCCGTCTCCTCGGCCGCCCTGGCCTATTCCTACGCCAAGTAAGGCGGCGCACCGCGACGTGGGCACCCACCCCACCGCGCGACGGATGCCGGGTTCGCGTCGCGCCGATCCGGCCGATGCGCGCGTCCGACCGAGACCGCGCAGACCGGTCGCCCGAATGCCGAAGGGGGCGCGGATGTGATCCGCGCCCCCTTCTTCGTAATGCTCTCGGGGAACCGGGGCTCCCGGCCCCGGCCGGGCTCAGACGCGCTTCGCCAGCAGTTGCTCGATCAGCGAGCCGCCCTTGTCGATGGCGGCGAGCTCCTCCGCCACCGCGTTCACGGTGTCGCGGATCTGGTCGGGGGTGTGCTCGGAGGTGAGGAAGAAGCGCAGGCGCGAGGCCCGCTCCGGCACGGCCGGGTGGATGATCGGCTGCACGTTGATGCCCCGGCGGAACAGCCGGTCCGACAGCGTCACCGCCTTCAGCGAGTCGCCGACGATGATCGGCACGACCGCGAGGCCGAGGCTGAAGCCGGTGTCGAGGCCGAGCTTCTTGGCGGTGGCCAGGAACAGGGTGCCGTTCTGGCGCAGGCGCTCGACCCGCTCCGGCTCGGCGTGCATCACGGCCAGCGCCGCCTCGGCGGCGGCGGCCAGCGGCGGCGACATGCCGACGCTGTACACGAAGCCGCCGGCCGTGTGCTTCAGGTACTCGATCAGCGCGATCGGGCCGCAGATGTAGCCGCCGCAGGTGGACAGCGTCTTCGACAGGGTGCCCATCCAGATGTCGACCTCGCGGGGGTCGACACCGCAATGCTCGAACAGGCCGGCGCCGGTGCGGCCGGTGACGCCGAGGCCGTGCGCCTCGTCGACCATCAGCCACGCGTCGTAGCGCTTCTTGAGGGCCACGAGCCCGGCGAGGTCCGGCGCGTCGCCGTCCATGCTGTAGAGGCCCTCGACCACGATCAGCGCCCGGCGATGCTCGTGGCGGGTCGACTGGAGCAGGGTCTCCAGGGCGTCGAGGTCGTTATGCGCGAAGGAGCGGCGCTGGGCGCCCGACAGCTGCGCGCCGGTGACGATGCTGTTGTGGGACAGCGCGTCGTGGAAGATCACGTCGCCGGCTTCCAGCAGGGCGCCGATGGTCGTGACATTGGTGGCGTGGCCGCTCACCATCACGATGCAGCCCTCGGACTGGTAGTGCTTGGCCAGCGCCTGCTCGAGGCTGATGTGCCCGGGCCGCTCGCCCGCCACCACGCGGCTCGCCGACGCGGAGGTGCCGTAGGCCTCGATCGCCTCCCGGGCGGCGTTGCTCACCCGCGGATGACCGTTCAGGCCGAGGTAATCGTAGGACGAGAAGTTGGTGAAGCTCTTCTGGTCGATCCGCGTCGTGGCCCCGGCCTTGGCGTCGTGGACGCGGAAGAACGGGTTGCCCAGACCGATCAGGTCGGCCGCCTGGCGCTGGAGCTTCAGCTCGCGGTAGCCCGGCAGGTTCTCGAAGTTCTGCGCCGCCGACTTGCCGGCGGGAGAGGCCGTCTTGACGGGGGCCGGGCGCGGCGTCGCGCGCCCGAGCCGGTTGGTCACGAAGCCGGCGAGCGCCGCGCGCCCGCCGTCAGGCCGTGCCGTGTCGGTCATGAGTTGGTCTCTTTGATCTCGCTGGACGTCTGCTCGATGAGTTCCTTGAGAGGCGCGAGGATCTGCGCATCGACCTCACCGCCGACATGCTTCGAGACGAGGCTCATCGCGACGCCGGCCGTCTCGTCCATGGGCGCGGAAACCGCCTGAATTAAGGACTCCGACAGCTCGTTGACGGTCATGCCCGACGAAAGTCCGGCGGGCGGCGCGTCGAGGGCGAAGCGCTCCTGCAGGCTGGCGCCGAGCTCGACGCCCATCAGCGAGTCGAGGCCGATCTCCGAGAGCTGGCGCACGCGGCTGATGTCGTCCTTCGGCAGCCGCAGGATGCGGGCGATGTCCTCGACGATCGCGTCCGACACGGTCTTGCGGACCGCGTCGAGGTCGCCGCCCTTGAGCAGCGACGCGATGTTGATCGCCTGGACGCCGCCGGCCTCGGCCTGCTGGTCCGAGCCGAGTTCGGCGTAGCTCGGCGAGCGCATGGTGGCGAGACGCTCGCGCGCCTTGCCCCAGTGCATCGCCGCGATGGCGATGACCGCCTCGTCGGGGGACGTGCCCTGGCTGCCCAGCGCCTCGGCCATCAGGTCGAGGCAGCGGCGGGCCTCCATCGGTGTGACGCCGACGCGGCCGGCGAGGCCTTCCATGACCGCCTTGTTGCGGGCGAGCATGCCGACATCGCCGATGGCGCCCCAGGCCACGGCCAGCGCGGGCAGGCCGCGGCGGCGGCGCTGGCGCGCGAGGCCCTCCATGAAGCCGTTGGCGGCCACGTAGGACCCCTGGCCCGGGTTGCCGATGAAGGTCGTCGCCGAGGAGAACAGGACGAAGTAGTCGAGGCTCCGGTCGCGGGTGGCGGCGTCCAGGTGCTGGGCGCCGATCACCTTGGGGCCGATCACCGCGTCGAGCGCCGCGGCGTCGATGTTGGAGATGAGGCCGTCCTGGAGCACCGCCGCGGCGTGCAGCACGCCCGCGAGTTTCCTGCCGCCCTGCTCGATCCCGGCGATGAGCCGGTCCACCGAGGCGCGGCTCGTGATGTCGACGGCCTTCGCCTCGACGGTCACGCCCCGCGCGGTGAGCTCCGCGACGATGGCCTTGGCCTCGTCGGTGGCCGCGCCCTTGCGGCCCGCGAGCACGAGGTGCTTGGCACCCCGGTCGATCAGCCAGCGCGCCGCCTCCAGACCGAAGCCGCCGAGGCCGCCGGTCAGCAGGTGGACGCCCTCGGCCGAGACCGTGAACGGCCGGGCCGTGTCCTTCATGATCGTGCCGGCCTTCGGCGGGCTGATCACGATCTTCCCGATATGGCCGGACTGCTGCATCAGCCGGAACGCGTCCGAGGTCTCGGCCGCCGTGAAGGGCTGGTACGGCAGGGGCTTGAGGCCGCCGTCGTTGAACAGGGCCATGACCTCGCGGAACATTCGCGCGCCGTCGTCGCCCTGGTGCTGGATCACCTGGTCGAGGTCGACGCCGAAGTAGCTGAGGTTCCGCCGGAACGGGCGCAGGCCGATATGGGTGTTGGCGACGTAGTCGCGCTTGCCCAGCTCGACGAAGCGGCCGAACGGCCGGAGGGCGTTGAGTGAGCGCTCCATCGCCTCGCCGAACAGGCTGTTCAGCACGATGTCGACGCCGTCGCCGGTGATCGCCCGGACCTCGTCCACGAAGGCCAGCGAGCGGGAATCGAGCACGTGCTCGGCGCCCAGCGCCTTCACGAGGGCCCGCTTCTCGCGGGAGCCGGCCGTGGCGATGACCCGGGCACCCTTCAGCTTGGCGATCTGCAGGGCCGCCAGACCGACGCCGCCCGCGCCGCCGTGGACCAGCACCCACTCGCCGCGCCGCATCCGGGCGCAGGAGACGAGGCCGTAATAGGCGGTGAGGAAGGCCACCGGCACGGTGGCGGCCGCCATCGGGTCGAGGCCGTGCGGCATCGGCGCAACGACGAGGTCCGGCACAACGATGTGAGTCGCAAAGCCCGACTGCGCGAAGGCGACGACCGGGTCACCGACCTTGAAGCCCTTCACGCCCGGGCCGACGGCGGTGACGCGGCCGGCACACTCGAGGCCGAGGCGGGGGCCGGCGAAGCCGTCCTCGAGGATCTCCTCGGGGAGCATCGAGAGCGCCCAGAGAACGTCGCGGAAGTTGAGGCCGGTGGCCTCGACCGCGATCTCCATCTCGCCCTTGCCGGGAGCGCGGCGCTCGGCCGGCCCCCAGACCATCTCGCTCAAGCCGCCGGTGTTGCTGCGCTCCAGGCGCGCGGCCTCGGCCGGGACGGCGTCGGCCGGATCCCGGTGCTGCGGCCGGCCGGCGTGGAAGCGCACGACCTGGGTCCGCTCGTCGTCCAGCACGATCTCGGTCTCCGGGGTGCCGGAGAGGATGAGGTCGCGCAGGCGCTCGGAGGCGCGCTTCGACGACATCTCGGGGGAGAGGTCGATGCGGCGGACGTCGAGGTTCGGGGCTTCGTTGGCGAGCGTGCGGGAGAAGGCCCACACGCCCGCCTCGATGTTGGTGGTCTGGCCGCCGCGGTCGCGGGTCGCGCCCGGGGCCACGACCCAGAGCTTGGTCTGGCGGGATCCCAGGTGCTCGGTGCAGCGCTTCAGGCTGAGGCAGCGGTCGCGCAGGCGCTCGGACGCCTCGCCGCCGCGGGTGAAGGCGCCGGCCAGGAACACCACCGTGTCGGGGGTCTCCTTCTCCAGCTCCATCAGGGAGGTCTCGGAGTCGAGGATGATCGAGACGTGCACGCCGCCCGCGACCAGCAGGGTCGCCAGGGAGGAGGCGGTCTCGGCCGCGAACTCGTCGTCCGAACCGATGATGAAGGCGAAGCTCTGCGCCGGGGCCGGACCCGGGCGCACCGGCGCCTCGGCCGTCAGCAGCAGGTCGTCGCCGTTGGCGGAGGCGGCCCGCTCGACCTCGACCTTGACCAGGCCGTGCGCGCTCAGGATGCGCTGCCAGCCCTCGATATCCTCGAGCCGGCCCACGGGCAGGCCGCCCGCGGCCTCCTCGAACCAGCCGGCCGTCAGGCCGAACACGAGGTCGCGGAACAGGGAGGCGCCCGGCTCCACGGCCACCAGCAGGCCGCCGGTGGCGAGCGCCCCGGCGAGCTGGCCCGGCAGGGCCCGGTCGCCGCGGTGCAGGCTGCCCGACGCCAGGATCAGGTCGAAGCTGCCGGGCGCGAGCTCCTCGGCGGTCTCGATCACGGCGGCGGCGCGACCGAGCGACAGGCGGGCGCGCTCGGCGAGCCGGCGGTCGGTCTCGAACACGGTGAGCCGGGCCTCGGCGGCGGCCGCGAAGGTCGCGGTCTGGGCCGAGAGCGGGCCGAAGCCGACCTGCAGGACGCGGAGCGCCCGCTCCTTGGGAAGCTGCGCGCGGCTGCGCTCGATCAGGTTGGCGACCACGTCGGCGCCGTGGCGCGCGGTGGCCGAGCGCAGCACGAAGGCGTCGATCGCCCCCTGCGGCAGGGACGGCGCGTCGGTGAGCGTGCCGGCGAGCAGCCGGTCGACCAGGGCGCCGACATCGGCGATCAGCACCAGCTCGGCCGAGAGGTCCGGATGGTCGCCGGCGATCCAGCGCATGATCTCGTCGGGCGCCGGCAGGGCGGAGCCGTCGCCGAGCGTCCAGTTCTGGCCGGCGCGCTCGGCGAGGCCGCTGCTCTCCAGGGCGTAGAGCGCGTTCAGCAGCCAGGGGCGCAGGGCCTCCGGCACGCGGCTGTCGGTGACCGAGACGGTGGCGCCCTGCGCCAGCCCGGAGGCGAGGCGGTAGGCGAGCGAGGTCGCCCAGCCCTCCAGCAGGAGGTGGCCCGGCGACAGGGCGGCGTCGGACGGCCCCTTCGACTCGGCGGCGAGCGGGCGCAGACGCGCGGCCACGCTCGGGCGGCGCTCCATCGGGATCGCGGTCGGCTCGGTGGCGAGCTCCGGCACCTGCGAGATCGCGAAGGTCGAGAGGTCGCCGCCGCTCTTGGCGCGCAGGGCCTGGAACCGGCCCTCGCGGATCGTGGCGATGACCGCGCCCTCGGCGTCGAGGAGCGTGAAGTCGGCCAGGATTGAGCGCTCGTTGCAGCGGCGGGTGCGGATGATCGAGCGGGCGATCACCGCGCCGGGGCGCAGCATCCGGACCTCGCCGAAGCGCACCGGGATGTAGGCCTTGCCGCCGTTCTCGCCGAGCAGGTCGGCGAACAGCAGGATCAGCCCGTGGAAGCAGGCGTCGAGCCGGTTCGGCACCAGGCCGTAGCGGGTGTCGGGCTCGGCCGGCAGCAGGTCGGAGACGATCGTGGCGTCGTCGAGCCGCGCGCTCATCGCCACCTGCTGGAAGCTCGGGCCGAAGCCGAGCCCGGAGGCGAGGGCCTTGGCGTAGAGCGCGTCGCCGGTGAGGACGTGGTCGCCCGCGGTCTCGAAGCTGAAGCCGTCGAGATCCGGTGTCTTCGGGGCCGAGAAGGTGCCCTCGACGATCTTTGCCTGGGCATGCAGCTGCCAGGGGGTCTGGGTCAGGCGGGGCCGGCTCAGCACCTGGATGCCGTTGCCGGAGCCCGACAGGCGCACCGCGACCTCGCGCAGGGCGTCCTCGGCGAACACCATCGGCGCCACGATCTCGAAGTCGGCCAGCACGACCTCGTCGTCGCGCAGGGCCTCGCGAACGCAGGCCAGGGCCATCTCGACGAAGCCGGCGCCCGGCATGATCACCTGGCCGTCGACCTTGTGATCCTCCAGTTCCGGCACGGTCACCGGGTCGACGAAGCCGTTCCACTCCAGCCCGTCGAAGGTCGTGCGCGACCCGATCAGCGGGTGATAGGGGCGGGGGCTCATCGCGCC
Organism: Methylobacterium oryzae; assembly: GCF_021398735.1. Lineage (NCBI taxonomy): Bacteria > Pseudomonadati > Pseudomonadota > Alphaproteobacteria > Hyphomicrobiales > Methylobacteriaceae > Methylobacterium > Methylobacterium oryzae. The sequence continues at coordinate 3,949,798 of NZ_CP090349.1, read as the reverse complement.
GACGCCCTCGGTGGTGTCGGCGAGGCGGAACGGGCGGCGCTGCCACGGGTAGGAGGGCAGGCGGACGTCGCCCTTCGGGGCGTCGCCGAACAGCAGCGTCTCGTCGACCTGCGCGCCCTGGACGAGGGCGGCGCTGACCGCCTTGGCGATCGGGTCGCCGCCGGAAGCCTTGCGGTGCATCACGCCGACCGTGGCGGTCTCGATGCCCAGCGGCTCGACCGCGTCACCGACGTGCGACATCAGGGTCGCGCGCGGGCCGACCTCCACGAACACGCGGGCGCCGCGGCGGGTGGCGTCCTGCACGGCCTCGCAGAAGCGCACGGGCTCGCGGATGTTGCGCCACCAGTAGCCGGCGCCGAAATTCTCGCCGCCCAGCACCGAGCCGGTCACGGTCGAGACCATCGCGGTGGCGCCGGTCCGCGACTTGAGGCCCGCGAGGTCGCGCAGCAGCGGCTTCTCGGTCGGGTCCATCAGCCGTCCGTGGAAGGCGTAGGCGAGGTCGAGCTTGCGGCCGCGGCGGCGCTTGCGCGACAGGGCCTTGATGGCGGCGTCGATGTCGGCCACCGGCCCGGCGACCGTGACGGCTTTGGGGCTGTTGTAGGCGGCGATGTCGAGGGTCGGGTAATCCTTGAGGAAGGTCTCGACCTCCTCGGCCGGCATCAGCAGCACCGCCATGGTGCCCTGGCCGTGCGTCGTCTCCTGGTGGTGGCTGCGGTAGTAGATGACCCGGACCGCGTCCTCCAGGCTGAGGATCCCGGCGGCCTCGGCGGCCGCGATCTCGCCCACGGAGTGGCCGAGGACGTAGGACGGGATCAGGCCCTTCGCCTTGAGCGCGGCCGTCGAGGCGCTCTCGATGGCGAAGATCAGCGGCTGCGAGACGCTGGTCAGCGCGAGGCGCTCGTCGAGGTCGTCGGCGTAGAGCGCGTCCTTCAGCGACCAGTCCGAGTAGGCCCGGAACAGGGTGTCGATCCGGTCGAAGGTCGCGCGGAAGGTCGCGTTCTCCTCGTAGGCCTCGCGGCCCATCCCGGCCCACTGGCTGCCGTTGCCGGAATAGATGAAGGCCACCTCGGCGACGCGGTCGACCGCGGTGCCGGTGAAGGCGTCCTGCGTGTCCTCACCTTCGCCGACGGCGCGGAGCGCGGCGGCGACGTCGGTCTTGCCGTCCAGGGCGACGGCGAGGCGGGCGGGCATGCGCTCGCGGCGGTGCGCCACCGCGGCCGCCACCGTCGCGGCCTGCTCGGGGGCGGCCTCGAGGCGCTCGGCGTAGTCGAGGGCGAGCTCGTTCAGCGCCGCCCGGCTCTGGGCCGAGAGCAGCAGCACCTGGGCCTGGGGCTCCGCGGTCGCCGCCGCGGGCTTCGCCCAGGCCGGGGCGTCGGTGATGACGACGTGGGCGTTGGTGCCGCCGAAGCCGAAGGAGTTGACGCCGGCGAAGCGCTCGCGCGAACCGCGGCCGATCTTCAGCGGCGCGCGCACGACGTCCAGGTTCAGCTCACCGAACGGGATCTCGGGATTGAGCTCGGCCGCGTGCAGCGACGGCGGGACGAGATCGTGCTCGAGCGCCAGAGTCGCCTTCATCAGGCCGGCGAGGCCGGAGACCGGCTCGGTGTGGCCGATATTGGTCTTGATCGAGCCGATCGGCAGCGGCGCCTGCCGGCCGCGGCCGAGCTTCGAGCCGATGGCCGAGGCCTCGATCGGGTCGCCCACCGGCGTGCCGGTGCCGTGCGCCTCCATGAAGGCGAGGTCGTCGAGGCGGATCTCGGCCTCGCGGTAGACCTTCTCCAGCAGGGCGCCCTGGGCGTAGCCCGAGGGGAGGGAGATGCCGGTGGTCCGGCCGTCGGAGTTGATGCCGGAGGCGGCGACGACCGCGCGCACGGTAGCGCCGTTGCGCCGCGCGGCCTCGGCCGACTGCAGCACGAACACCACGCCGCCCTCGGAGCGCACGTAGCCGTCGGCATTCTTGGAGAAGGCCTGGCACAGGCCGGTCCGCGAGAGCATCTGCGCGGTGGAGAAGCAGATGAAGTTGAACGGGCTCGCCAGCACGTTCACGCCGGCGACGACCGCGGTGTCCACGCGGCCCGACCGGATCGCCTGCACGGCGTTGTCGAAGGCGACGAGCGAGGACGAGCAGGCCGTGTCGACCGTAAAGCTCGGGCCCTTGAGGTCGAAGATGTAGGAGATGCGGTTCGAGATGATCGAGAGCGTGTTGCCGGTCGCCGCGTAAGCGTCGCCCGACGGCGCGTCGAGGATGCGCAGGTTGCCGTAATCGAGGGACGAGGCGCCGACGAACACGCCGATATTGCTGCCGGCCACGCTCGACGGGCGCAGGCCCGCGTCCTCGAGGGCTTCCCAGGTCAGCTCGAGCAGCATCCGCTGCTGCGGATCCATCTGCTCGGCCTCGCGGGGCGAGATGCCGAAGACCGACGGGTCGAACGACCAGACGTCGTCGATGACACCGGCCGCCCAGGTGTAGCTCTTGCCGCGCTCATGGGCGCGCGGATGGGCGAACCGCTCCAGGGAGAACCGGTCGGCCGGCACCTTGCTGACGGCGCAGCGCCCTTCGGACAGGAGTGACCAAAGCCCATCCACGCTGGGGGCCCCGGGCAGTCGGCATGCGCGTCCGACGATCGCAATGTCTGTACGTTGTGTCACGTTCGGTTCGCACACGCTCGTTATCGGAAGTCGGCTCGGCTCTCGACGAGTGAGTACCCTCTCACCCCTTACTGTGGCACCATTGCGGTGTCCAACCAGCCCTAACGCGAGGTCATCCCCGCGTGGCAAAATTGCCAGAGGCTGTGACATGTATTCATCAGAAGCTTATCCAATTCCTACGGTCAAAACGCCAAGTTTGAACCGCCGGACCGGCTGCCGAGACGCGGGCTCGATCACGAGAAAGCCACAGTTGCGCCTCCGCGGACGCCGCCCGTCTAGCGGCATCGATGCCGATTCCGGAAGAAATCTTCGCGATGTCGCGCAGGTCCCGCACAGGAATCCGGGCTCGAAGGCCGGCGCAGTGATGATCAAGACCCGATCCGGGCGACGCTCTCCTTGGTTCGTCCGACGCCGCAATAGGTGAAACCGTGGCGCGCGGCGCTCGCGGGGTCGTAGATGTTGCGCAGGTCAATCAGCACGGGAGCCGCCTCACCGGACGACATGGCCTGACGCAGCCGGTCGAGGTCGAGGGCCCGGAACGCGTTCCACTCGGTGACGATCACCACCGCGTCGGCGCCCTCGGCGCAGGCGTAGGCGTTCTCGGCGTAATCCACAGCCGGCATCAGGATCCGAGCCTGCTCCATGCCCTCGGGATCGTAGGCGCGGATTACGGCGCCGGCGTCCTGCAGACCCGCCACGATCGCCAGCGCGGGCGCGTCGCGCATGTCGTCGGTGTTCGGCTTGAAGGTCAGGCCGAGGAGGGCGATCGTCTTGCCCCGCACCGACCCGCCGCAGGCCTTGATCACCTTGCGCGCCATCGCGCGCTTGCGCTGGTCGTTGACCGCAACCACCGTCTCGACCAGCCGCAGCGGCGTGCCCGCGTCCTGCGCGGTCTTGACCAGGGCCAGCGTGTCCTTGGGGAAGCACGAGCCGCCGTAGCCCGGCCCGGCATGCAGGAACTTCGGACCGATCCGGTTGTCCAGGCCGATGCCGCGCGCCACCGCCTGCACGTCCGCGCCCACCGCCTCGCACAGGTCCGCCACCTCGTTGATGAACGTGATCTTCGCCGCGAGGAACGCGTTCGCCGCGTACTTGGTCAGCTCGGCCGTCCGGCGCGAGGTGACCATGATCGGCGCCTGGTTGAGGTAGAGCGGCCGGTAGACCTCGCGCATCACAGCCTCGGCCCGGGCCTCCTCGGCGCCGACGACGATGCGGTCGGGGCGCTTGAAGTCGGCGATGGCCGCGCCCTCGCGCAGGAACTCGGGATTCGAGGCGACCGCGAACTGCGCCTCGGGATTGGTCTCGCGGATGATGCGCTCGACCTCGTCGCCCGTGCCCACCGGAACGGTCGACTTGGTCACAACCACGGTAAAGCCGGACAGGGACCCGGCGATCTCCCGGGCGGCATCGAACACGTAGCTCAGGTCGGCGAAGCCGTCGCCGCGGCGGGAGGGCGTGCCCACCGCGATGAAGACCGCGTCCGCCTCGGCCACGGCGTCCCGCATGGTCGCGCGGAAGGCGAGCCGGCCCTGGCGGACGTTCTCGGCGACCAGGACGTCGAGGCCCGGCTCGTAGATCGGCATGCGGCCGGCGTTCAGGCTGGCGATCTTGTCGGGGTCCCGGTCGATGCACACGACCGTGTGGCCGAAATCGGCCAGGCAGGCGCCGGAGACCAGGCCGACATATCCGGCCCCAATCATCGCAATCCGCATCGGGCCCTCCCGGCAGCTCGCCCTCGGCTTGCTGCGATGCAACATGATCCGGGCCGCGTGAGGATGCAACCCGGGCCAGCCTGGATCTGCTCCAGTCTGTCACGGGAATGCAACACCCGCGAAGGATGACTGTAGTTTGACAGCGGGTCCCGGAGCGCCCCGCATCGGCCGCCGATCCGCGCGGCGCGCCTCCGCGACGGCGCGCGGGGCGGCTTCGCAGCGCGGGCGGCTTCCTGTAGAAGCGCCCCCGCCCGACGGGGAGGCCCGGATCCGCCCCCGAGGACCCGACCCAAGGATCGGCGAAGGACCGCGATGACCGAATTGCCCAACGTGCACGTGCGTGCCGAGGTCCTGGCCCAGGCGCTGCCCCACATGCAGCGCTACGACCAGGAGATCGTCGTCATCAAGTACGGCGGCCACGCCATGGGCGACCGGGCCGCGGCCGAGGACTTCGCCGAGGACATCGTCCTGCTGGAGCAGTCCGGCCTGAAGCCGATCGTCGTGCACGGCGGCGGACCGCAGATCGGCAAGATGCTCGACCGGCTCGGCATCCAGTCCGAGTTCCGCGGCGGCCTGCGCGTCACCGACGAGGCCACCGTCGAGGTGGTCGAGATGGTCCTGGCCGGCCTGATCAACAAGCAGATCGTCGGCTGGATCTCGGCCGAGGGCGGCCGGGCGGTCGGCCTGTGCGGCAAGGACGGCAACATGGTCCGGGCCAAGCGGGCGATGAAGACCGTCGTCGATCCCGAGAGCCGCGTGGAGCAGACCGTCGATCTGGGCCTCGTCGGCGAGCCGGACCACGTCGAGCGCGGCGTCCTCGACGCGGTGCTCAAGGCCGAGCTGATCCCGGTCCTGGCGCCGGTCGCCTACGGGGCGGACGGGCAGACCTACAACGTGAACGCCGACACCTTCGCGGGGGCGATCGCCGGGGCGCTCCGGGCCAAGCGCCTGCTGCTGCTCACCGACGTGCCGGGCGTCCTCGACAAGGACAAGAAGCTGATCCCGGAACTCACCGTGGAGGATTGCCGGCGCCTGATCGCCGACGGCACCATCACGGGCGGGATGATCCCGAAGATCGAGACCTGCATGTACGCGATCGAGCGCGGCGTCGAGGCGGTCGTCATCCTCGACGGCAAGGTCAACCACGCCGTGCTGCTCGAGCTGTTCACCGATTACGGTGCCGGCACCCTGATCCGTCGCGGCTGAGATCCGGACCGCCCGCGCACCGTGCCGGATCCCGGCGCGGCGCGCGGGCGCAACCTCCGCGCGCCCAGCGCATTGTCGTACCCCGCCCGCCCCGGAGGGGCCGGCCCCAGCAAGGTCCGGGCAAGGTACCGGCAAGCACCGAACTTGCGAGCTTGACCGTTCCAGTCCAGATTCCGGGGCAACAGCAACCTGAGGGGTTCCGGTGCACCACCCCGACAAGGCCCAGTTCACCACGCCCGCGGCGCGCGGCTTCGCCGATGTCGACACCTGGGTGTTCGACCTCGACAACACGCTCTACCCGAGCGACGCGGCGGTCTGGCCGAAGGTCGACGAGCGCATCACCCTGTACGTGATGCAGCTCTACGGGCTCGACGGGATCTCGGCCCGCGCCCTGCAGAAGTACTTCTACCACCGCTACGGCACGACGCTGTCGGCGCTGATGGTCGAGTCGCGGGTCGATCCCCACGACTTCCTCGATTTCGCGCACGACATCGACCATTCGTCGATCAAGCTCGACAAGAGCCTCGGCGACGCGATCGAGCGGCTGCCCGGGCGCAAGCTGATCCTGACCAACGGGTCGCGCCGGCACGCCGAGAACGTCGCCGCCAAGCTCGGCATCCTCGACCATTTCGAGGACGTGTTCGACATCGCCGCCGCCGACTTCGTGCCGAAGCCGGAGCGCACGACCTACGAGCGGTTCCTGGAGAAGCACGCCGTCGAACCGACCCGCGCGGCCCTGTTCGAGGACATCGCCCGCAACCTCGCGGTGCCGCACGACCTCGGCATGGCGACCGTGCTGGTGGTGCCGAAGGTCACCGATCCCTACCGCGAGGCCTTCGAGCAGGAGGCGGTGCGCGAGCCGCATATCGACCACATCACGGACGATCTCGCCGCCTTCCTCTCTGCCTGCGTGCTGCCCGAAGTACGACCCGCCTCCGGGGAGCGCCGCTGACGCGAGGCCGGGGCGCTTCACGGGCGGCGCGCATCGGGCCCTGATCCCAAGTCGACCGACGATCCGCCGCGCCGGCAGCAGCGCGGACGGATCGCGGCGGCAACCCAATCGACAAGCCGGCGCCGATCCTGTAGAGAGCCGCCCAACTCACAACAGGATCGCCGAAATCCTGGCGCCGATCGCCCATGAGGGGCGGAACGGCGCGACGGCCGGAGCTATGCCATGAACATCATCGAGCAGCTGGAGCGCGAGGAAGTCGCGCGCCTCGCCAAGACCATCCCGGATTTCGAGCCGGGCGATACGCTCATCGTCAACGTCCGCGTGAAGGAAGGCGAGCGCACCCGCGTCCAGGCCTACGAGGGCGTCTGCATCGCCCGCTCGGGCGGCGGCCTCAACGAGAGCTTCACGGTCCGCAAGATCTCCTACGGTGAGGGCGTGGAGCGCGTCTTCCCGGTCCATTCGCCGATGATCGACTCGATCAAGGTGGCCCGCCGCGGCAAGGTGCGCCGCGCCAAGCTGTACTACCTGCGCGACCGGCGCGGTAAGTCGGCCCGCATCGTCGAGCGCACCGACCGCTACAAGGCCAAGGACACTCCGGCCCCGGCGCCCGCCGCCGCCGAGTAAGCTGTCCGATTCGCTCCGCAGGCCGGAGCGATCGCCTAGTTTCAGACCGGTCCGGCTCAGCCGGGCCGGTTTTTTCGTGGCCGACAGGTCCGTCCAGTCGGCCGATAGCGCTCCTCAGGCAGCCCGGATCCCGTCAAGGAGCCAGTGGATCTCGGCGGAGAGCTGATCGGACCTGCGCGACAGGTCGATCGCGGCGCCGAGCACCTGCTCGGCCGCCTCGCCCGTCGCCTCGGCGCCCTGCGAGACCTCGGCGATGTTGCCGGTGACGGCCTCCGTGCCGGCCGCCGCGCGCGCGACGCTGCGCACGATCTCCTCGGTGGTCGCGCCCTGCTGCTCGATCGCGGCCGCGACGGACGCGGCGAGCGTGCTGACCTCGCCCACACTGCGGCCGATCCCGTTGATCGCCTCCACGGCCTGCCGGGTCGAGGCCTGGACCGCGCCGATCCGCGCGGCGATCTCCTCGGTCGCGGCCGCGGTCTGCTCGGCCAGCGCCTTGACCTCCCCCGCCACGATGGCGAAGCCCCGGCCCGACTCGCCGGCCCGCGCCGCCTCGATCGTGGCGTTGAGGGCGAGGAGGTTGGTCTGACGGGCGATGCCCGCGATCATGCTGGCGACGGCCCCGATCCGCTCGGCCCCGTCGGCGAGATCGCCCACGAGGGCGTCCGTGCGCCGCGCCTCGGTGGCCACCCGCGCGGTCTTGGCCGAGGATTGCGCCATCCGTCCGGAGATCTCCTGGATGGTGATCGCCATCTCCTCGGTGGCCGCGGCGACGCTCTGCACGCTCCCGGCGGTCTCCTGCGCGGCCCCGGCGACGCGCGTCGCTCGGGCACTCGTGCGCGACGCCGTCCGCGCCATCGCCTCGGCGGTCGCCTGCATCTCGGTGGCGGCCGCGGAGACGCCCGTCATCAGCGCCCCGGCCCGGGCCTCGAACGCCCGGGTGAGCGCGTCGAGGGTCTGCGCATGCCGGACCTTGGCCTCAGCTTCGCGCGCGACCGCCCGGTCCGTCTCGGCCTTGGCGACCAGCGCCTGCCGGAACACTTCGACGGTCCGGGCCATCTGACCGATCTCGTCCGTCCGCTCGAGTCCCGGTATCGGCTCCGCGCCGTCGCCCCGGGCGAGCGCCTGCATCCGGCGACCGAGGCGGTCGAGCGGGCGCGTGATGCCGCGCCCGATCAGGACGGAGCCGATCACCCCGAGCGCGCCGACCCCGAGCAGAAGGCCGGTCGCCGCGAGGGCGAGCGTCTGGAAGGCGGCCCTGATGTCGTCGGTGTAGGTCCCCGCCGCGATCATGATGTCCCAGGGCTCGAACCTGACGGCGAGCGTCGTCTTCGGAGACAGGCCTTCGTGCCCTGGCCGGGGGTAGAGATAGCTCAGCGTCGCCGTGTCGGAGGTCTTCAGCCGTCCGATCAGCGTTCCGGCCGCGCGAACGCCGTTGACCCGAGTCTCCAGCTGGTTGCTGCCGACGAGACGGCGGTCGGGGACCGCCAGGACCGTGCCGTCCATCGTGTAGATGGCGACGTAGTTGGTGCCGTTATCGAATCGCATGGCCATGGCGGTCTCGGCCAGCTCCGCCAGGGCCGCCTCACGGGACAGGGCGCCGCTCCTGACCCGGCTCTCGAGACTTTGCGCATAGGTGGTGAACAACTCCGTGACCGTGCGCAGGGACTGCAGCCGCCCCGACAGCATTTCCTGGTAATACATGCGCAGTCCGATGACACCGATGACCGATATAAGTAGACCTATCAAGGCAATCTGCGTCATCATCCTACGCGATAGATTTTTACTCAAAAATATCTTTATCATAATACGTTCCGCGAGATCGACAAACTCGTCGATGCTGCGGTGTGGCCTGATAAATCTGAGCCCGCATGTCAACGTAATCTCGCAGATCTGGATCGAGATCTGAAAGACACGCGGTTCAGGCGCGCAGGGCGGGCGAGGAAGCGGTCACCCGCGACGCGGTCTGCGCCGGCTGCAGGAGCGGGCCGTCAGTCGGCGAGCAGAACCTGAGATCGTGCCCGTGGCGCGGGGCCACGCCCGACCAGCCCGAATGACCGGGATCGAGTCGCTCCCTTGCACGCAGAGCTCGGGCACGATGGGGATGACGTCATCTGCGGATCGGAGTGGCGCCGCGGCCCGACGGAACGGCGCGGAGACGGCGCGATCGGGAGCGGGACAGGCGTCTAGCCGATCCGCGCGGTCACCTCGATCTCGACGCGCATCTCGGGGCGCAGGAGGCCCGCCACGACCACGATCGTGGCGGCGGGCCGGACGTCCGCCAGCACCCGCCCGCAGACGGCCAGCACGGCCTCGGCATCGTCCCGGTCGGTGACGTAGTAGGTGGCGCGCAGGACGCCGCCGAGGCCGGTTCCTGCCTCGGCGAGGACCGAACGGATCGTGCGCCAGCAGGCCTCGGCCTGCGCGGCGGCCCCGTCGGGCATCGTCATCGTGGCGTAGTCGTAGCCGGTCGTCCCGGACAGGTAGACGGTGTCGCCGTCGACCACCGCCCGGGAGTAGCCGTAATCCCGCTCGAACGGGGACCCCGACGTGATCAGCCGCCGGCTCATCCGCCGCGCAGGGCCTCCAGAACCTTGCCGCCGGCGCGGCCCGTGGGTGTCATGCCGAGCCGGCGCTCGACGTCCTTGATGGCGTCGCGCGTCTTCTGGCCGACCTTACCGTCCGGCTCGCCGACGTCGTAGCCGCGGGCGGCCAGCCGGGTCTGGAGGTCGCGGCGCTCGGCCCGCGACAGGGGCGGGTCGTCGGTCGGCCAGGCTGCCTGGACGCCGGGCCGGCCGCGCAGCCGGTCGGACAGGACCGCGATGGCGAGGCCGTAGGATTCGGCGGCGTTGTACGAGTAGATCGCGTCGAAGTTCCGGGTCACCAGGAAGGCCGGTCCGTCGATGCCGGCCGGCGCCAGGATCCCGGCCGGGCCCTCGCCCGAGAGCGGGCGCCCGTCCGCGCGGGTGACGCCGAGCGACGCCCAGTGGGCGACCGGCTTCTTGTTCTTGCGCCCGGCGGCGCCGACGTTGAAGCCGCGGGGCAGCTTCACCTCGTAGCCCCAGACCTGACCGTTCTGCCACTTGGCGACGCGCAGGAAGTTGGCGGTGGAGGCGACGGCGTCGGCCACGGAGTCGACCACGTCGCGCCGGCCGTCGCCGTCGCCGTCCACGGCGAGTCGCTGATAGGTCGTCGGCATGAACTGGGTCTGGCCGAAGGCGCCCGCCCAGGAGCCGGTCAGCCGCTCCGGCGCGATGTCGCCGCGCTCGATGATCCGCAGGGTGGCGATCAGCTCGCCGCGGAAGAAGTCCCGACGGCGGTTGTTCGAGCAGGCGAGCGTCGCCAGCGACTGCACCAGCGGCATCTTGCCGAGATTCTTGCCGAAATTCGACTCGACGCCCCAGACCGCCGCGATCGTGTAGCGGTCGACCCCGTAGCGCGACTCGGCCTGGGCGAGCGCCGCCGCGTTCTGGCGCATGGCCGCGCGCCCGTCCTCGACCCGCTCGTCGTCGACGAGCGCCGCCATGTAGTCCCAGATCGGCGTCTTGAACTCGGGCTGCGCCTGGGACAGCTCGATCACCTTGTCGTCGTAGCCGATGCCGCTCGTGGCGGCCCGGAAGGTCTGCGCCGAGACGCCCGCCGCCGCCGCCTGCGACTGGATGCCGGCGAGGCAGCTGTCGAAATCGGCCCGCGCCGGCAGGCTCGCCAGGGGCAGGACCGCGATGCCGGCGAGCAGCCCGAGCGCGCGCGCCGTCCTCGGTCCCGTCGGGTGCTTCGGCATGCTGACGATCCTCACGATGCGGAACGGAGTCTGGGCGCGGATTCAGGCGACATGTGGGTTAACGAACGGTGAGGAAACCCGCCTCGTCTTGACCCTGCGGCCTACCAACCGGTAGGTTGGCACCGTACTGGCGCATCGCCGGTCGGGTCAACGAACAGGGAGACGGGACGCATGATGAAGGACTGGAATCAGTACGGCGCCGAGCTCGTCAGCACGCTCGGGCGCATCGGTGCGGTGAGCCCGGACCTCCTCAAGGCCCACGACCAGCTCGCCGCGGCGGCCCCGACCGAGCGCAAGCTGGACGCGAAGACCCGCGAGTTGATCGCCCTCGCGGTCGCGGTCACGACCCGGTGCGACGGCTGCATCGCGGTGCATTCCGACGCCGCCCGCAAGGCCGGCGCGAGCAAGGAGGAGGTCGTGGAGGCGCTGGGCGTGGCGGTGGCACTGAACGCCGGCGCCGCCCTGGTCTACACCGCCCGCGCCTTCGAGGCGTTCACCGGCGAGTCCGGCTGAGCCGACCGGGATAGGGCCATGTCCGGTTCGCCGGGTCCGGGGCTCGTCTTCAGGACGGCGTGCCGGCCCGGTCTCGGCTGCCCAGGCGGTCCAGATAGGCGCAGAGCATGTCGGCCAGGGCGTCCGCGAAGGTCGCCATGGCCGCCTCGGTCCGGACCATCTCCGAGATGCGCTCGCCGACCTCGCCGAGCGTCATCGCGATGATCTCGCCCGCGACCGCCAGGTCCGTCTCGGGCGCCGCGGGAAGTGCCGCGCGCAGGAAGTCGCGGAACGCCTGCGAGCCGGCCAGCTGCGGCTCCGCGGCCTCGGGCGCGTCGCGATAGGCCGGGGCGGCCGCGTCGAGGGCCCGGCGCATCGCGGCCTCCGCGCATTCCGAGCGCACGAAGGCGTGGACGGCGGCGCGCAGGCGCTCGCCGGGCGCGCAAGTGGGATCCGTCAGGAGGCCGGCGAGGAGGGCGCTCGTGTCCCGCCACTCGTCGCTCTGGAGCTGGAACAGGATCGCCGCCTTGTTGGGGAAGTACTGGTAGAGCGAGCCGATGCTGACGCCGGCGCGCTCGGCGACCCGCGCCGTCGTGAAGCGCGCCGCGCCGACCTCCGCCAGAACCTGAGCGGCGGCCTCCAGAACGGCCGCGACGAGGTCGCTGGAGCGCGCCTGCCGGGGCTGCTTTCGCCTGGCGATTCCGAGACTTGGCCGGTCGGGCATGGGGCGGGGCTCGGAACGCGAATAGGCGCGGGCAGGGGGCGCCGGTACTCTGCGTCGTGTTCAGTTGAACGCGCAAGACGGAAAGCAACGCGCCATGTCACTCTCAGCATCCACACTCGCCGAACCGCGTATCGCGTCGCTGTTGGACAGTCTCTTCGCGCAGGCGGAGGCCTCCTCACCCTTGAGCGCCATCGGCGATCTCTCGGCGGACGAGCGGGCGCGCCTCATGGGCAGCCGCACCGGCTACCGGGACTTCTACAGCCGGCTCAAGGATATGCCCCTCGCGGTCTCTCGGGAGACCGGCCGGCTGCTCTACATGGTCGCGCGAACCCGCCGGGCGCGGACGATCGTCGAGTTCGGCACGTCCTTCGGTCTCTCGACCCTGCACCTCGCCGCGGCCCTGCGCGACAACGGCGGCGGCCGGCTGATCACCTGCGAGTTCGAGCCGTCCAAGGTGGTGCGGGCGCGGGCGAACCTGATGGAGGCCGGGCTGGCGGACCTCGTCGAGTTCCGCGAGGGCGACGCCCTCCAGACCCTCGGCCTCGACCTGCCCGACTCGGTCGACCTGCTGCTCCTCGACGGGGCGAAGGGGCTCTATCCGGAGGTTCTGAGCCTCGTGGAGAGTCGCCTCGGACCGGGGGCCCTGGTGGTCGCCGACAACGCGGACCACAGCCCGGACTACCTGCAGCGGGTGCGCGCGCCGAGCCGCGGCTACCTGTCGGTGCCGTTCGCCGAGGACGTGGAGCTGTCCATGCGGCTCGGGTGAGGCAGGCCCTGGCCTCGGACCGGCGGTCGCCTCAGCGCGACGCGACCGCCGTCGGGACGCGGGTCCGGTCGCTCAGGCCCACTCGCGCTGGGCGAGCTTCTGCTCGTAGGCGTCGATGGAGGAGACTCGCTCCAGCGTCAGCCCGATCTCGTCGAGTCCGTTCAGCAGGTTGTGCTTGCGGCCCTCGTCGACGTCGAAATGCAGGGTGCCGCCGTCCGGTCCCCGGATCGTCTGCGCCGCCAGGTCGACCGTCAGGGTGGCGTTCGCGCCGCGCTCGGCGTCCTCGAAGAGCTTCTCCAGATCCTCGGGCGACACGACGATCGCCAGGATGCCGTTCTTCGCGCAGTTGTTGAAGAAGATGTCGGCGAAGCTCGTGGAGATCACGCAGCGGATGCCGAAATCGGCCAGCGCCCAGGGCGCGTGCTCCCGGGACGAGCCGCAGCCGAAATTATCCCCGCACACCAGGATCTTGCTGTTCCGGTAGGCGGGCTGGTTGAGGATGAAGTCCGGATTCTCGGAGCCGTCCTCGCGGTAGCGCATCTCGGCGAACAGGCTCTTGCCGAGGCCGGTCCGCCGGATCGTCTTCAGGTACTTCGCCGGGATGATCCGGTCGGTATCGACGTTGATCGTCCGCAGGGGCGCCGCGACGCCCTCCAGGGTGGTGAACTTTTCCATCGTCTGACGGCTCGTGTCGGTGGTCTCTCTGTCGCGCGGTTTAGCAGCCGCGGGCCCGGGCCGGAAGCGTCAGGCGAGGTCGGGCGCCGTCGCCCGGGACAGGGTGCCGTCGTGGAGGGCCGAGGCGACCAGCGCCCCGGCGATCCCGGCCGCCCGGAGCGCCCGCAGGTCGTCCGGGCCGCGCACGCCGCCCGCCGCGTAGAGGCGGCGATCCGGCGCCCGCGCGCGCAGGGCTCCCAGGGCCGCGAGGTCCGGGCCGGCCCCGGCGCCGACCTGCGCCAGCGTCATGGCGATCACCTCCGGCGGCCAGAGCGCCGGATCGTCGTGGAGGGCCGCCGGGCCGAGCCGCTCCGCGCCGCGCGTGTCGAGGGAGAACACCGCCCGGTCGCCGAGCCGCGTCACGAGGTCGGCATTCGCCTGGCTCTCGCTGCCGATCACCGGTCGCCCGAGCCCGGCCTCCAGGAACGCCGCGACACCCTCCGGCTCGGCGAAGCCGGCATCGACCCACAGGGCGATCCCCGGGCAGGCGCGGGCGATCGCCTCCAGGGCGCGGAGATCGGGCGCGGCGCGGTCGATGATCGCGTCGAGATCGGCGACGTAGAGGATCGCGGCGGGCCACGCGTCGACCAGCCCGCGGGCCACCGCGTCCGGCGCCGAGCCCTTTGCCAAGGGCGTCTCGATCGGGGCATAGGAGGAGCGCTCGCCCCGGCGCGCCCGCACCACGCGGCCGCCCCGGAGATCGAGCACCGGGATCACCGCGAAGCCGGGGCGCCCGATCCTGTGGTCCATCGAGGCGCTCATCGCGGTCCCATGCGCTCATCAAACCCAACGACCATCGGGTGGGACCTCGGCGGGGTCCACGTCAAGGTCGCCCTGGTCGAGGACGGCCGGGTCGCGGCCGCCGCCCAGGTGCCGTGCCCGCTCTGGCAGGGCCTGCCGGCCCTCGACCGGGCGCTGGAGGCCGCCCCCGACTGGGCCCGCGGCGCGGCCCTGCACGCCGTGACCATGACGGGCGAGCTGACCGACTGCTTCGCCGACCGGCGCGACGGCGTCGCGGCGCTCGCCGGATGGGCCGGGTCGCACCTCGCCGGGACCGTGCGGATCTACGCCGGCCGCTCCGGCCTCGTCGCCCCCGAGGCGGCCGCGTCCCTGTCGGCGGACGTGGCCTCGGCCAACTGGCACGCCACCGCGGCGCTCGCCGGCCGGCACGTCCCGGACGCGCTGCTGGTCGATATCGGCTCGACCACCGCCGACCTGATTCCCGTCGTGGGCGGGCGGGCGGCCGCGACCGGCTACAGCGACGCCGAACGGCTGGAGACCGGCGAGCTCGTCTATACCGGCGCGGTGCGCACGCCGGTGATCGCCCTGTCCGACCACGCCCCCTTCGCGGGCCGCCGGACCCGGCTGATGACCGAGACCTTCGCCCACATGGCGGACGTCTACCGCATCCTCGGCCAGCTCCCCGAGGGCGCCGACCAGCAGCCGAGCGGCGACCGCAAGGGCAAGACGGTCGCCGAGAGCGAGACCCGGCTCGCCCGGATCGTCGGGCGGGACCGGGCGGAGGCGCCCGGAGCGGCCTGGACGGCGCTCGCCGCCCATTTCGCCGAGGCGCAGCTGCGCCTGCTGCACGACGCGGCGGCGGAGATCCTCAGCCGGCCCGATCTCGGCGCGGACGCGCCCCTCGTCCTGTGCGGCGCCGGCGCCTTCGTGGGCACCCGCCTCGCCGAGCGTCTCGGCCGGCCCTCGACACCGCTCGTGACGCTGCTGGCGGACCGGATCGGCGGCGCGCGCGACGGCATCTCGACCTGTGGACCGGCGGTGGCGGTCGGCCTCATCGCCGCGGAGGAGGCACTCGCATGAGCGCAATCAAGATCCTGGCCCGGATCCTGACGGCCCGGGTCGGGCCGCATATCGAGCTGGCCGTCGAGACGGAGACCGGAGAGGTTCTGAAGGTGCTCGCCACCGAGGACCAGGTCGACCGGCTGGTCGACGAGCTCGAGGACATCCTCAACTCGCCCGCCGACCCGGAGGATGACGGGCCGCCCCAGGCGGCCTGAGGCCCCGGGACCCGCCGGTCGCCATGAGCCTGATCGCCGCCAAGATCGTCGTCACGCCGACCCTGATGTGGGCCGTGTCGGCGGCCGCGCGCCGGTGGGGCAGCCTCGTCGGCGGCCTGCTCTCGGGCCTCCCGCTGACCTCGGCGCCGATCTCGATCTACCTCGCCGCCGAGCAGGGCGAGCGCTTCGCCGCCGACGCGGCGATCGGCTCGGTGGAGGGGCTCGGCGCGGTCACCGTCAGCTACCTCGTCTACGCCGTCGCCGCGCCGCGGACGGGGGGCCTCGCGGCCGCGCTGCTCGCCCTCGCGGGCTTCGTCCTCGGCGGCGCGCTGCTGCACGGGGTGATCCAGCCCGGCCTGTGGCTCGCCACGGCGATCGACCTGCCGGCGATGGCCCTGGTGGTCGCCCTGTGCCGGCCGGCCGCGGGGACCGAATCGCCGGCCCGCCGGGCGCGCCCGCCGCGCTGGGACATGCCGGCCCGGCTCGCGGCCGCCACCGCCCTGGTCCTGATGGTCTCGGGGCTGGCGCCGCATCTCGGCTCCGGCCTGAGCGGCGTCCTGGCGCCGATCCCGATCATCTCCTGGCCGCTCATCGTCTTCGCCCGGGCGCAGGACGGCGTCGGCGCCGCCCTGGAGGTGGTGCGCGGCAGCGCCCAGGGCGCGTTCGGCGTGCTGGCCTTCTATGTCTGCGTGCACCTGCTGCTCGGGCGGATCGACCCGGTCGCGGCCTACGCCGCCGCGATCGCGGTGTCGGCGGCCTGCGTGCTGCCGTGGCTGGTCGCGCGACGGCGCCCGCTTTCCGCCTGACCGCGCCGAGGCGACCGCGGAGGGGATCGATGCTGCCGGAGACCGGAATCCCGACCCTCACACCGGGCTACGCGGCGGTGCCGCCCGGCCATCTCGCCACGATCGTCACCAGCCTGGAGATGCTGCGCCCGCCGCCCCCGCGGCCCGGACGGCCGTTCCCGCCCGGGCTCGCCCTCGAGCCCCTGGAACGCACCGACCCGGAGACCTACCGGAGCCTGTTCCGGGCGGTGGGCGCCGACTGGCTCTGGTTCTCGCGCCTCACCCTGGCCGACGAAGCGCTGGCGGCGATTTTGGCCGACCGGGATGTCGAGATTCTCGCGCTGCGGCGGGACGGGCGGAACGTCGGCATGCTGGAACTGGATTTCCGCCGGCCCGGCACCTGCGAGCTGGTCTTCCTCGGACTGACCGGGGACGCGGTCGGGACCGGGATCGGCCGCACGCTGATGAACGCGGCGATCGGCCGGGCCTGGGCGCGCCCGATCGCGCGGTTCTGGGTGCATACCTGCACGCTGGACCATCCCGGCGCGCTCGCTTTCTACCGGCGCTCCGGCTTCGTTCCTTTCGCGATCCACGTCGAGGTCGCGCCCGATCCGCGGCTCGACGGGACCCTGCCGCGCGACTGCGCCCCGCACGTGCCGCGGCTCGGCTGAGGCGCCGCGCGCGGGGTCCGGACACGAAGAGACCCGCGGCCTCGCGGCCGCGGGTCTCGTGTCGTCAGTCGCGCGCGCCGGTCAGGCGGCGGTGCGCTTGCGGGCTTCCTGCTTCGTGTCGACGCCGGCCGCTTTGATCTCGGACAGCTTCTGCGCGACGTTGCGCGAGAACACGAACTCGGCCGGGCGCTGGTTCTCCAGGCTGACCTCGGGGGCCATCTCGCCCTCGGTCTTGATGCCGCGGATCGCGTGCACCAGCGGCTTCCAGGGCTTGCGGACCGAATCGACCACCGAGGAGGCCTCGTAGCCCGAGTGGACCATGCAGTCGGCGCACTTCTCGTAGTTGCCGGTGCCGTAGGCGTCCCAGTCGGTGGTCTCCATCAGCTCCTTGAAGGTCGCCGCGTAGCCCTCGCCGAGCAGGTAGCAGGGCTTCTGCCAGCCGAACACGGTGCGGGTCGGGTTGCCCCACGGGGTGCAGTGGTAGGTCTGGTTGCCGGCCAGGAAGTCGAGGAACAGGCCCGACTGCTGGAAGGTCCACTTCTCGCGGCCCTTCTCCTTGCCGTGCCGGAACACGCCGCGGAACAGGTCCTTCGTCGCCTTGCGGTTCAGGAAGTGCTTCTGGTCGGGGGCGCGCTCGTAGGCGTAGCCGGGGGAGACGGTGATGCCGTCGATGCCCATTCGGGTCACGCTGTCGAAGAAGTCGGCGATCTTCTCCGGCTGGGAATTGTTGAAGAAGGTGCAGTTGATGGTGACCCGGAAGCCCATCTCCTTGGCCTTCGCGATCGCCGCCACGGCCTTGTCGTAGACGCCGCGCTGGCACACCGACTGGTCGTGCATCTCCTTGTCGCCGTCCAGATGGATCGACCACGTGAAGTACGGGCTCGGCTTGTACTCCTTGATCTTCTTCTCGAGGAGCAGCGCGTTCGTGCAGACGATCGCGAACTTCTTCTGGGCGATGATGCCCTCGACGATCTGCGGCAGGTCCTTGTGGAGGAGCGGCTCGCCGCCGGCGATCACCACCACCGGGGCTCCGCACTCGCGCACCGATTCGAGCGCGTCGGCGACCGGGAGGCGCTTGTTCAGGATCTCGTCCGGGTAGTCGATCTTGCCGCAGCCGGCGCAGGCCAGGTTACAGCGGAACAGCGGCTCCATCATCATCACAAGCGGGTAACGCTTGCGGCCCGTGAGGTGCTGCTTCAGGATGTAGCCGCCGATCTTCGCGACGTACCGGAGGGGGATACCCAAGATTGCGGCTCCTTACTTCGTCGGCCCCGGGACATCGGGGTGCTTAACGCGAAAAAATCTCGAATTCCAGCCATCTAGCTTGGAACTAATCTGAAATGACCCCGTTTCGGCGGGGCGATGACATCTTATTCCGTGCCTGACGCAACGGCGCCACATGGACCGCGCTTGCGGAGCCCGTGGGCGGACGCGCCCGATCGTTGAGGACAGCACGTGCATTGCGTCGGCAATACGACCGGAATCCCACGATTCGGGTGGCCGCGCCAGAAACGCCGTGCGCTAGCGCACACGGGCGGGCGCGGGATGCGCGCCACGGCGGCCGCGTTGCAATCTGGCATCGCCCTCTTTACTGAGCCTCGTGGCCGCGATGCAAGTCCCGGCCCGCGGCGGGTGTCCCGACCGCGGACCGCATCGGGCGCAATCAGTCGGGTGCCGGGCGCGCGCGGCGCGCTCGGATCGGGCGGTGTGGCGTTCCTCGAACCCGATGCGCACCCGGCCGAATCGCGGAGCGTCGCGCGGCGGAGCCCTGAGCCCGCCCGTGTCGGTGGCCCGGGTTCGGACCGGACAGATGGCAGGAGCCGGTCGCGCACGGGGCGCGTCCGATGCGAACAGGCAGGGTGCTCGTGATCGAAAGTCTCGTCGCGTTCTCGGTGCGGTATCGGTGGATCGTGATCGCCTTCACGGCGTTCCTCACGGTCGCGAGCCTCGGAGTCGCGGCGCACCTGTTCCGAATCAACACCGACGTCGAGCGGCTGATCGACCCGAAGGAGCCGTGGCGGCAGGACGAGATCAATTTCGAGAAGGCGTTCCCGCAGCGCAGCAACACCATCGTCGCGGTCATCAACGGCGAGACGCCGGAGGAGACCGAGGAGGCGGCCGCCAACCTCGCCAAGGCGCTCACGGCGCACAAGAACCTGATCGAGACGGTCTACCGGCCCGACGGCGGCCCGTTCTTCAACAAGAACGGCCTGCTGCTGATGTCGCAGGCGGACCTCGACAAGACCCTGGAGGCGCTGACCCAGCAGCAGGGTCTGCTCGGCCCGCTCGCCGCCGACCCGTCGCTGCGGGGCATCATGCGGGTGCTGACGCTGGGCGCGCGCGGCGTGAAGACCGGCGACGCCAAGATCGAGGACCTCGAGAAGCCCATGGGGCAGATCGACGCCACCCTGCAGAAGGTGCTGGCGGGTCAGCGGGCGCGGATGTCCTGGCAGGAACTCCTGTCGGGGGGTGAGACCAGCGTCACCGACAAGATGAAGTTCGTGGTGATCCAGCCGGTCCTCGACTTCAACGCCCTGGAGCCCGGCTACCAGGCGACCAAGCTGATCCGCAACGTCGCCAAGGATCTCGGGATCGACGCCCAGAACGGCCTGCGGATGCGCCTGACCGGCACGGTGGCGGTGGCGGACGAGGAGTTCGCGACGCTGTCGGAGGATGCCGGCCTCAACAACAGCATCATCGTCGGCGCGATCGTGCTGTTCCTGTGGCTGGCCCTGCGCTCGGGCAAGCTCGTCGGCGCGGTGATCATCACCACCTTCGCGGGCCTCGTGGTCACGGCCGCCCTGGGCCTCATCATGGTCAAGGAGCTGAACCCGATCTCGGTGGCCTTCGCGGCCCTGTTCGTCGGGCTCGGCATCGATTTCGGCATCCAGTTCTCGGTGCGCTACCGGGCCGACCGCTACGAGCAGCCGACGCTGGAGAGCGCGATCCGCGCCGCCGCCCGGGGCGTCGGCTGGTCGCTGACGCTCGCCGCGGTGTCGCTGGTGGCGGGCTTCTTCGCCTTCCTGCCCACGGCCTTCCGCGGCGTGTCGGAGCTGGGCCTGATCGCCGGCGTCGGCATGATCGTGGCCTTCCTGTTCTCGCTGATCCTGCTGCCGGCCCTGATCGCGGTGTTCAAGCCGGTGGGCGAGAAGGCCGCGGTCCAGACCGACTGGCTCGTCGGCGTCGACCCCTGGATCATCCGGCACCGCAAGCCGATCCTGATCGGCGTCGGCCTCGTGACCCTGGCCGGCGCGCCGCTGCTCTGGCACCTGCCGTTCGACTCGAACCCGATGCACCTGCGCAGCGCCAAGACGCAGTCCATCGCGACCTACCTGGACCTGATCAAGAATCCCGAGACCAGCCCGAATTTCATCGACGTGCTGGCGCCCAGCGTCGCGGAGGTCCCGTCGCTGTCGAAGACGCTCCTGGCCCTGCCGGTCACCGCCTCGGTCAACAGCATCGACACCTTCGTGCCGCGGGATCAGGACAAGAAGCTGGCCCAGATCGCCGACACGGCCCAGCTCCTCGACCCGGTGCTCAACCCCGGCCGCCGCCCGCCGCCGCCGACCGACGCCGACAACGTCAAGGCGCTCAAGGACGCCGCCGCGGCGCTCAACGGCCTCTCGGCCGACGCCAAGGGCGACGCGAAGGGCGCCCAGGAGGCCAAGCAGCTCGCCGGCACCCTGGACAAGCTCGCCGCCGGACCGGTGCAGATGCGCGAGGCGGCCTCGGTGGCGCTCACCAAGGATCTGGTGCCGCTGCTCGCCCGCCTGCGCGACCTGCTGCATCCCGAGAAGATCACGCTGGACAACCTGCCGCCGCAGCTGAAGGCCGACTGGGTGGCGGCGGACGGACGGGCGCGCATCGAGGTTCACCCGAAGGGCGACTCGAACGACGACACCGTGCTCCGCCGGTTCTCGGACGAGGTCCTGAAGGTCGCCCCGCACGCGACCGGCGCGCCCGTGGCCACCACGCAGTCGAGCTACACGATCCTGGGCGCCTTCGTGCAGGCGGCGGTGACGGCCTTCGTGCTGATCTTCGTCATCCTCTCGGTCGCCCTGCGCAAGCCGTGGGACGTGGCGATGACCCTCGGCCCGCTGGTGATCGCGACGCTCTGGACGCTGATGGCGATGCGCATCGTCGGCATGCCGCTGAACTTCGCCAACATCATCGCCCTGCCGCTGATGCTCGCGGTCGGCGTGGCGTTCCACATCTACTACGTGATCGCGTGGCGGGCGGGCGTGACCGACATGCTCGCCTCCAGCCTGACCCGGGCGATCTTCTTCTCGGCGCTGACCACGGGCAGCGCCTTCGGGTCGCTGGTCTTGTCGAGCCATCCGGGCACGGCCAGCATGGGCAAGCTGCTGGCGCTGTCGCTGTTCTTCACCCTGGTGGCGGCGTTCTTCGTGGTTCCGGCGACCCTCGGCGAGCCGCCGGAGCAGCCCGACGAGGATCGTCCGGAAGCCGAGAAGGCGGCCGGTGCGGCCCTGCGCAAGTCCGCCCCGCACCAGGATCCGGTGCCCGCCAAGTAGAAGCCGAGCAGCGCCGGCCGGTCGCGGCCGGCGCTTCGGAGAGCCTCAGAGGGCCTTCTCGAAGAAGTGGTCCGGGTAGGGATCGTCGTTGAAGCGGTCGATCTCCACCCAGCCCGACCGCCGGTAGAGCGCCAGGGCCTCGGGCAGGGCGCTGTTGGTGTCGAGCCGCAGCGTCCGGATCCCGAGGTCGCAGGCGGCGGCCTCGGCCTCCCGCATCAGCCGCTTGGCGAGGCCCAGCCCGCGCGCCGCGGGATCGACCCAGAGCCGCTTGATCTCCGCGACCGCGCCGCCGCCTCCCTTGAGCCCGACGCATCCGACCGGCAGCCCGTCGGCGCACGCGAGCAGGAACACGCCGCGCGGCCGCACCATGGCGGCGGCCTCCGGGTCGCACGACAGGGCGACGTCGAACCCGCCGGCAAACCGGGTCGCGAGCTCGGCGTAGTAGGCGGCGAGGCAGGCGCGGGCGCCCGCGTCGGTCGGGTCGGCCTCCCGGATCGCGATGGCGTCGCGGCCGAGGGCCAGGGCGACCCGGTCCATGGCGTGCAGCAGCGCGTCCACCTGCGGTGCGCGCTCCAGCAGGGCGACGGCGCGGGCATCCGACAGCGCCTCGTAGGCCGCGAACTCGCGCCGCCCGGCCTCGGTCAGGGAGGCGAGCCGGCGGCGGGCATCCGCGGGATGCGGCGCGGTTGCCACCAGCCCCTCCTCCTCCAGGCTCCGCAGGAGACGGCTCATCAGGCCGGAATCGAGACCGAGATAGGCGCGGATCTCGCCGATCTCCGCGCGGCCCGCGCCGATGGCGTTCAGGACCCGCGCCGCGCCCAGGGGACGGCCGCGACCGAGGAACGAGGAATCGAGCGCGCCGACCTCGGCGGTGACCGCGCGGGCGAAGCGGCGGACGCGGGCGATCTCGGCAGGCTCCATGTTATCTGACTAAAGTCAGATAACGACCTGGGTCAACCGAGGAAGTCGGAGAACCCGCCGCGGACGGCGCCCGACGCGTCAGCGGCCGACCGGGATGCGGGGGCGGTCAGGGCGTCGCGCTCGTCGGCGTAGCGGTAGCCCGGCGCCTCGCCAGGGAAGCCGCCGGCGGTGGCCGGATGGGTGTAGAGCTCGGTCAGGCCGTCCGGAAGTTCGGCCAGCAGGGCCGCGACACGGGCGGGCGTCATGGCGCCGGACCACGCGAGGCCGAGGGTGCGGTCGGGGATCAGCAGCCCGGCCTGCCGGGCGCGGACGGCGAGCAGCGCCGCCCAGGGCGCGATGTCGAGGGCGGCTCGCGGCCGCGCGCCGAGCTCGGCGCGGCGCAGGATCTCGCGCGGCTCCCGCGGCACCCGCAGGGCGCGCATCCCGAAGTCGCGGCCGACGCGCAGCACTGCCCCGGCGATCAGCGGGTGGACGTGGAAGTGCTTGTGGGCGTTGACGTGGTCCAGCGGCAGGCCGGTGGCCCGGTAGGCCTCGAACTGAGCCCGGATCTCGGCGGCGAGCTGGCGCCGGGCCGCGGGCCTGCGGGCGAAGTCGAGGCCGAGGCGGGCCATGTCGGCCCGCATCAGGCCGGCCTCGTCCGTCAGGTCGGGAAGCTGTTCCGCCGGCAGGGTCGGCCACGCCTCCACGAGGACGAGGTGCAGCCCGACCCGCAGGGACGGCATCCGCCGGGCCCGCGCCGCGGCGTCGGCGGCGGCCGGCGCCGAGACCATCAGGCTCGCCGCCGTGAGGATCCCGTCGCGATGGGCCTGCTCGACGGCCTCGTTGACCTCGGGGCTCAGCCCGAAATCATCCGCGGTGACGACCAGACGCTTCACGGTAACCTCGTAACGGGTGTCGAGAGGGCTCGCCCTCTCGCGGGTCCAGGGCGGAGCCCTGGAAGAGGGGCGGGGCTCTGCCCCGCTCCCCGCCGGGACCGCAGTCCCCGGACCTCTGACTTCAGGCCGCCTTGGCGGTGCCCTGACGCTCCTTGAGGAAGCGGTAGAACTCGACGCCCTCGCGCAGGCGGCGCTTCATCATGTCGGGCGAGCGCACCATCTCGCTGACGATCGAGGCGATCTTCGGCGCCCGGAAGTAGAACTTCTTGTAGAACTCCTCGACCGAGGTGAAGATCTCGGTGTGCGAGAGGTGCGGGTAGTGCAGCGGCGCGACCTGCACGCCGTTCTCGTCGACGAGCTCAGCGTTCTCGATGTCGAGCCAGCCGTTCTCCACCGCCTGCTTGTACAGGAAGGTGCCCGGGTAGGGCGCCGCCAGCGAGACCTGGATCGTGTGCGGGTTGATCCGCTTGGCGAAGTTGATCGTCTCCTGGATCGTCTCCTTCGTCTCGCCCGGCAGGCCGAGGATGAAGGTGCCGTGGATGGCGATGCCCAGGTCGTGGCAATCCTTGGTGAACTTCTCGGCGACCTCGACCCGCATGCCCTTCTTGATGTTGTGCAGGATCTGCTGGTTGCCGGACTCGTAGCCGACCAGCAGCAGGCGCAGGCCGTTCTCTTTGAGCACCTTCAGGGTCTCGCGCGGCACGTTCGCCTTGGCGTTGCACGACCACGTGACGCCGAGCTTGCCGAGTTCGCGGGCGATCTCCTCCGCGCGCGGCAGGTTGTCGGTGAAGGTGTCGTCGTCGAAGAAGAACTCCTTGGTCTGCGGGAACTCCTTCAGGCAGTACTTGATCTCCTCGATCACGTGGGCGACCGAGCGGGTGCGGTAGGTGTGGCCGCCGACCGTCTGCGGCCAGAGGCAGAAGGTGCAGCGGCTCTTGCAGCCCCGGCCCGAGTAGAACGAGATGTAGGGGTGCTTCAGGTACCCGATGAAGTACTTCTCCATCTCCAGGTCGCGCTTGTAGACGCTGGTGACGAAGGGCAGCTGATCCATGTCGGTCATGATCTCGCGGTCCTCGTTGTGGACCACGACACCGTTGGCGTCGCGATAGGACAGCCCCTTGATCTCCGACATCGGGACGCCGTCGGCGACCTCCTTGACGGTGAAGTCGAACTCGTTGCGGGCGCAGAAATCGACCACCGGGGCCTGGGCCATCGCGCCGGCGGCGTCGACCGCGACCTTGGCGCCGATCAGGCCGGCGATGAGCTTCGGGTTGGCGGCCTTGAGCGCCTCGATCGTCTTCACGTCGGACTTGAACGACGGCACCGAGGTGTGGAGCACGACGAGGTCGAAGTCGTTGGCCTGGGCCACGATCTCGGCGAGCTTGATGTTGTGCGGTGGCGCGTCGATCAGCTTCGAGTTCGGCACCAGGGCGGCCGGCTGGGCCAGCCAGGTCGGGTACCAGAACGACTTGATCTCGCGCTTGGCCTGGTAACGGGAGCCGGCACCGCCGTCGAAACCGTCGAAGGTGGGGGCCTGGAGGAAGAGCGTGCGCATGGGGTTCAAGGCCTCAGGGCAATGCCGGGGGAGGGGCGGAGGACGAGGGAGCCGGGTTCAGCGGAGCGGCGCGCCGGCATCGCGGCCGAGTTCGGCGTCCGGGATCAGGGTGCCATCCGCAACCACGTGATAATCGTGACCTTTCCATGTCACCGCCCCCGACACGAAGGCCCAGGAGAAGTTCAGGAAGGAGAGGATGTCGCGGATCGGCAACAGTCCGTAGGGGTGCGGGGCGAGGCCGAAGGCCCGCTCCAGCTGCCGGCAGAGCAGCACGCGGCTCGCCAGCGCCGCGGCGGCGACCCAGAGGGCGCCGGTGCCGGCGCCGGGCAGGAGCGCGCCCAGCAGCGCGAGCGGGAAGGCGTGGGTGACGATCGAGCCGGCGTAGCCCGCCGGGTCGACGGTGCGGATCGTCCGGTTCCAGCGCAGCTCGTGCCGCCACAGGCCGGAGAGATCGGTGTCGACGCTGGTGTGGCCGATCGTGAAGCTCGGGATCACCACCCGGCCGCCGAGGCCGCGCAGGGCGGCGCCGATGGCGTAATCGTCCGCCAGATCGTTGCGGAAGGTGCGGAAGCCGCCGACCGCCTCCAGGCTCGCCCGGGTGAAGGCCACGGTAGAGCCGAAGCAGGGCTTCGCCAGACCGAGGCTCAGGCCCATCACGACGTTGGGCAGGAAGTGGGTGTCGATCGCGAGCGTCGAGAGCTGGTCGTACAGGCCCCGGAAGGCCGGGACCCCGTGGTACAGGCAGGTGACGCCGGTGACGCCGTCCTGGGACAGCTCCGCGACGAGGCGCTCGAGGTAGTCGGGCCCCACCACCATGTCGCTGTCGGCCAGCACCACCACGTCGTGGGCGATGGCCTCGGCCATGTTGATCAGGTTCGAGACCTTGCGGTTCGATCCGTGCTGCCGGCCGTCGATCACGAGGTCGATGCGGGCCTCGGGATAGGCCTGCTGCAGGCGCTCGACCACGCCGATCGCGGGATCGGTGGGCTTCTGGACGCCGAACAGGACCTGGACCGGCCCGGCGTAGTCCTGGCGCAGCACGGTCTCGAGATTCGCGTAGAGATTGGGCTCGAGGCCGCAGAGCGGCTTCAGCACGGTCACGGAGGGCCGCGTCGCGCCGGCGGGCAGCACCGGCGGGCGGCGGCCCGCGTAGCGGCCCGCGCACATGGCGGCGGCCAGCCCGTAGACGCAGCCCGCCGCCGCCAGGATCAGGCAGAGCAGCGAGAGCCACGAGAGGCCGAGCAGCGCCAGGGAGGAGACATCCATCCGGTCGGATCCGTGCGATCGTCCGGCCGCCGAGGCGGCGATGGCCGCGAACGGCCGGTTCAGGTCGGCGCAGGCGCCGGCGCCGCTCAGGGCGTCGGCTTGGCCGCGAGCATGCCGTCGGCCCGCGCCCGGAGGAACTTCACGACGCCGTCGGCGCCCCCGGACTTCAGCGGCGCCGACAGGGCGTTCCGCTGCGCAGCGATCTCGCTGACGTCGCCGTTGAGCAGGACGTCCTGGATGCGGTTGTCGGCGTTGACGACGAAGTCCACGGCGGAATCGTCGCCGTCCGCGGCGGTGACGCGGGTCGGCACCACGCGCTGGGCGCCCCGCTCCTCGACCTTCGGGGTCACGTCGAACTTGCCGCCGGCGGCGCGTGCCAGCCGGTTCGCGTAGGTGACGGTCAGGCTGCGCTTGAAGGCGTCGATGACCGCCGCCTGCTGCTCCGGGGTGAAGCTCGACCATTTCGAGCCCACCGCGATGCGGGTCATGGCGGGAAAGTCGAACGCCTTGTCGAGCGCGGGGCCGACGGCCTCGACCCGGGCCGGCAGCGGGCCGGGCCCGTCCTTCAGCGCGGCCGAGAAGGCGGCGTAGAGGTCGCGCACGGTCTGAACGGCCGGATCGTCCGCGGCCCGTGACGGGGCCGGGACGAGCAGGGTCAGGGCCAAGGGAGCGGCGATGAGGGCGGCCGCGAGCCGGCGGGTCAGGCGCACTTCTTCAACTCCTCGCCGTCGCCGAGCCGCGCCCCCATGCGCGGCGGAGCGTAGCTGTAGAACGGGCCGAGGGTGGCGGGCTGCGCGACCCTCTTGGCCTTGCGCCCGGCCTCCGGCGCAGGCTCGCGCTCCTCTTCCTCCGGCGTCTCGGACCGGAGCCTGGACTCGATCCGGTGCCAGAGCAGGAGGCTCGGGAGCCCGACGCCGAGATCGGCGAAGCGCTTGACCAGCGACAGGGCGAGCGCCGCCTCGGCCGGGATATTGAACAGGCCGCACAGGGCGATCAGTCCGCCCTCCTGCGCGCCCAGGGCGCCGGGCACCGCGAAGGCCGCGCCGCGCACCGCCTGGGCGAGGCTCTCGATCATGAGCGCCTGCGCGAAGTCGATCGGGTAGCCCATGAACCGCAGGCAGACATAGACCTCGAGCGTGCCGATCACCCAGCCGGCGAGGTGGACCACCAGGGCCAACGCGAAGCGACCGTGGTTGCCGTAGAGCCGGCGCAGGCTGTCGTAGAGCTGGTCGATGGCGCCGAAGGCCCGCCACTCGCGCCCGGAGGCGAAGCGGCTGAGCAGCGCCTGGATCAGGCGGTGACCGGCCTTGCGCTGGATCAGGTAGAAGGCGCCGAGCGCCGGGACCGCCAGGGCCAGCCCGCCCTCGACCGTGTGGGCGATCGGTCCGTCGCCGGCGATCAGGACCAGCAGGGCGAGGCCGGCCACCGTGAACAGGAGCTGCGTCAGCGCCTGGGTCATCAGGTCGACGAACATGCTGGCGCCCGCGAGCGCGCCCGGAACGTTGCGCTTCGACAGGAGGCGGGCGCCGACGAAGTCACCGCCGACGGTGGCGACGGGCAGCAGCGTGTTGATGCCCTCGCGGACGAAGCGGAGCGAGATGCAGTCGGCGAGCTTGGTCGCGCCGGCGGGGAACACGACGTACCAGCCGAGCCCCGCCCAGGCGACGGCCACGAAGCGCGCGAGCACCACCAGGGCGGCGCCCCAGCCGGCGCTCACGACGGCGGCCGACACATCCTCCAGGCCGGAGGACATGAACAGGCCGACGACCGTGCACAGACCGGCGATCGAGGCCAAGGTCGTCAGGCGCTTCATTGTCGTCTTTCAAGCTCGCGTAAGGCTTGATGCGGGAAATCGGTCACGGTCGCGGCAGAAATAGGTCCATCGGCCCGGGAACGTTTCTGTCACGTTGCAGCACGGATTAGCGGTGTCTATCACCCGTTTGACACACCGAGGGCCAAAGCGGCGGCGGGGCGGAGAAGCCCGCGCAGAAGGCCGCGGCACGTCGCAGAAGGGGCACACGTCATGGAGCGCGAATCACCGATCACGGCCCTGGAGGCCGTGACCGACGACACGCATGCGGGCGGCTTTCCGGACGGAACCGGACCGGGCGTGCCGGCTCCCCAGTCGCCGGTGATGGCCTGGAACGAGTGGGATCCGCTGGAGGAGGTCATCGTCGGCTCGCTCGACGGCGCCACGATCCCGACTCACCACCTGACGGTGATCTTCAACCTGCCGCGCGCCGCGCAGCCGTTCTACCGGCTGGCGAGCGGCTGGAAATATCCGAAGTTCATGAAGAAGCTCGCCCAGGCCGAGCTCGACAACTTCATCACCATCCTGGCCGGCGAGGGCGTGAAGGTCCGCCGTCCCGACGCGGTGGACTTCTCGAAGAAGTTCAAGGCGCCGCGCTGGTCCTCCCGCGGCTTCTGCGTCGCCTGCCCGCGCGATCCGTACCTCGTCATCGGCGACGAGATCATCGAGAGCCCGATGTGCTGGCGCTCGCGCTACTTCGAGGGCGACGCTTACCGGTCGCTGTTCAAGGAGTACTTCCGCGCCGGCGCCCGCTGGACCTCCGCGCCGCGCCCGCAGCTGACCGACGACCTCTACAACTACGATTACCGGGTGCCGAACCTGAAGGCCGGCGAGCCCATGCAGTTCACGGTCAACGAGTTCGAGCCGGTCTTCGACGCCGCCGACTTCGTCCGCTGCGGCCGCGACCTGTTCGTGACCCGTTCGAACGTGACCAACCTGATGGGCATCGAGTGGCTGCGCCGCCACCTCGGCCCGGGCTTCCGCATCCACGAGATCGAGAGCCGCTGCCCGCAGCCGATGCACATCGACTCGTCGTTCATGCCGCTCGCCCCCGGCAAGGTTCTGGTGAACCCGGACTACGTCGACGTCGAGAAGCTCCCGGCCGTGCTCAAGAAGTGGGACGTGCTGGTCGCCCCGCGCCCCGACCCGGTCGAGGGCTTCATGAGCAAGATCTCGATGTGCTCGCCCTGGACCTCGATCAACGTCCTGGCGATCACCGAGAAGAAGATCGTCGTCGACCAGAGCCAGCCGACGCTGATCAAGGCCCTGAAGGACTGGGGCTTCGACCCGATCCCGGCGCCGTTCCTCAGCTACGGCCCGTTCGGCGGCTCGTTCCACTGCGCGACCCTCGACGTCCGCCGCCGGGGCGTGCTGAAGTCCTACTTCTAGGATCAAGGCGCCGGGCACGCCGTCGTCCCGGGGCGCTGCGAGCGCCCCGGGACGACGGAGGACGGCGCGCGGCGCCTAGCGCGCCGCGATCCCGGCGATCAGCGCCGCATTGAACCCCTCCGGGTCCGACATCTGCGGCGCGTGACCGAGATCCGGGAACTCCACGAGCCGCGCGCCCGGGATGGCCCTGGCGGCCGCCTTGCCGAGCTCGGGATAGTTGCCGAGGCTCGCCCGCACCTCCGGCGGCGCGAGGTCCTTGCCGATCGCCGTGTTGTCCTTCTGACCGATCAGGAGCAGCGTCGGCACCGCGATCTGCGGGAACCGGTAGACCACCGGCTGGGTGAGGATCATGTCGTAGAGCAGGGCCGAGTCCCAGGCGACCGCCTCCTTGCCGGGGCCGTTGTTGAGGCCCGCGAGCATCGTGACCCAGGGCTCGTAGCGGGGCTCCCAGGCGCCGGCATAGTAGGTCGCCGTCTCGTAGGCCCGGATCGAGGCCGCCGTCACCTTCAGCTCGCGCTGGTACCACTGCTCCACCGAGGTCGGCGGCACGCCCTTGGCGGCCCAGTCCTCCAGGCCGATCGGGTTGACCAGCACGAGTTGCTCCACCGCCTTGGGGTAGAGCAGGGCGTAGTGAGCCGCCAGCATGCCGCCCGTCGAGTGGCCGACCAGGATCGGCCGCTCGATCCCGAGCTTTTCCAGGAGCGCGCGGGTGTTCTCGGCGAGCTGCCGGAAGGTGAACTGGTAGGCCGCCGGCTTGCTCGACTTGCAGAAGCCGATCTGGTCCGGCGCGATGACCCGGTACCCCGCGGCGCTGAGTGCCCGGATCTGGCTCTCCCAGGTGGCGGCGCAGAAATTCTTGCCGTGCAGGAGCACGGCGGTCCGGCCGTTCGGCGTCGCCGGGCGGACGTCGAGATAGGCCATCTGCAGCGGCTGGCGCTGCGACGTGAACGGGAACCGCTCCACCGGGAACGGGTAGGCGAAGCCCTCGAGTTCGGGCCCGTAGGTCGGCTGCTGGGGCGGCTCTGCGGAAGCGTGCCCGGCCGGCACCAGGGCCAGCAGGACGGAAGCGAGGAGGGTTCGGAGCATGGCCGCGTCGGAGCCTGATCTGCGAGCGGCGTGCGGCGCCGCGCCGCCCGCTCAGATCGGTCATCCGGGTGTCCCTGTCCACGTCCCGCGGAGCGGCGCGGCTTCGCGCCCGCCGCAGGGCGCGCTATCTCCCGGGCGCGCTATATGCCGGGCGCGACCGTCTCCCGCCGCGGATGTCCCGATGCTGCGCCTCACCACCCTGACCGCCCTCGCCGGCGCGCTCCTCCTCGGGCCGGCCCCGGCCCGGGCGGCGGATGCCTGCGACGTCCTCGCCGCGCGGGTGATCCGCACCACCGGCGCCTCCCTGGCCGGCCGGGCCGGCCCCGTCGCGGTGTTCCGGGCGCAGGATGCCGAGCGGCTGAGCCTCGATTGTCGCGCCCCCGCTCGGATCACCGTGGCCTCCCGCGAGCGCGAGCCGGCGCCGGCCTACTTCGTCCTGATCGGCCGCGCCGCGCAGGCGCTCGCCGGGGCGGACGCCGCCGCGGTCGAGGTGCTGGCGCTCAACCTCCACCAGGCCAGCCTGCTGGCCGATGCCCCGCGCCGGGGTGGCGCCGGCCGGATCCTGATGCTGTGCGAGACCGGCCCGCGCGCGGACGCCCTCCGAGACGACCGCACGGTCTGTCGGGTCGCGCCCCGGCCCGGGCTTTCGCGGATCCGCCGCGCGGGCTAGACCGGCCGGCATGTCGAAGATCGAGACACCCGGCCCCGTCGTCCAAGTCGGCGACGCGCGCTTCGCCAACCATCTGCCGCTGACGCTGATCGCCGGCCCGTGCCAGCTCGAGGGGCGCCAGCACGCCCTGGAGATCGCCGCCGCCCTCAAGGAGATGGCCGCGGGTCTGGGCGTCGGCCTCGTGTTCAAGACCTCCTTCGACAAGGCCAACCGCACCTCGGGCAGCGCCGCCCGGGGCATCGGCCTCGACGGGGCGCTCCCGGTCTTCGCCGAGATCCGCGAGACCCTCGGGCTGCCGGTGCTGACCGACGTGCACGCCGCCGAGCAGTGCGCCCCCGCCGCCGAGGCGGTGGACGTGCTCCAGATCCCCGCCTTCCTGTGCCGCCAGACCGACCTGCTGCTGGCCGCCGCCGCGACCGGCCGGGCGGTCAACATCAAGAAGGGCCAGTTCCTGGCGCCCTGGGACATGAAGCACGTCGCCGCCAAGGTGACGGAGGCGGGCAACCCCAACGTCATCGTCACCGAGCGCGGCGCCTCGTTCGGCTACAACACGCTGGTGTCGGACATGCGCAGCCTGCCGATCATGGCGCAGGTCACGCAGGGCGCGCCGGTGGTGTTCGACGCCACCCACTCGGTGCAGCAGCCCGGCGGGCAGGGGGCGAGTTCCGGCGGACAGCGGGAATTCGTCGCCGTCCTCGCCCGCGCCGCCGTGGCGGTGGGCGTGGCGGGGGTGTTCATCGAGACCCATCCCGACCCCGACCGGGCGCCCTCCGACGGCCCCAACATGGTGGCGCTGAAGGACATGCCGGCCCTGCTCGAGGAACTCCTCGCCTTCGACCGCCTCGCCAAGCGCCGGGCCGCCTGACCGGCTCAGGCGGCCGCCGGCTCCAGGACGTGGATCCGCAGGGGCTGGACGAGGCCGAACTGCCCGTCGGCCTCGCGCGCGGCGGCCTTCAGGAAGGCCTCCTCGACAACGGAGCGCCGGTCCCGGATGGTCGCCTCGCGGGCCGGGTCCACGGCGCTGACGCGGGCGAGGAAGGCGTCGAGCGAGTCGAAGCGCTCGCGCCGCGCGATCGTCGCGTCGCGGCGGCACGTGTAGGCGCCGCGGGCGAGGGCGGCCGCGATGGCGTTCTGGGCGGCGGCGCGGATCGCGGTCTCGTCCTCGATCGGCCGCAGCGCGTCGAAGAAGCTGCCCTCCGCCAGGGGCTCCACCACGACGAGCAGCCCGCCCGGGGCCAGGACGCGGGCCGCCTCGGCGAGGGCCGCCGCCGGGTCCGGGACGTGGTGGAGGGAATTCAGCATCACGGCGCCGTCGAAGCTGGCGTCCGGGAAGGGCAGGGCCTCGCCGGTCGCGGCCTCGAAGCGCGCCTCCGGCACGGCGGCCCGCGCCCGGGCGAGCGCCGCGGCGCCGGGATCGATCCCGGTGACCCGCGCGCCCGCGTCGACCAGCCGCCGCGCGAGCGTCCCGGCGCCGCACCCGATATCGACGACCCGCTTGCCGGCCAGCGGCGCGAGGCTCTCGCGGATCAGGGTCAGGGCATCCATCGTCGGTCCTCCCGGCCGATCCGTAGCACGCCCGACCCGCGGCGGGGCGGATTTCCATCTCCGGGACCGGTCGTCCGCCGCGCCGGCCCGCCGCGGCGTTTCAGGTGCTCCCGAAGACTCGCCGCAAGAGTTCGAGCGGTTCCGGAAGAGAGACACCCAAGCTTGACCGCACTCATCGAAGCGGCGGCGACGCTGAACAACGGTTCATAATCCCGACTGGGTGCGGATCCGCACGCAAGTCCGGCGTGAAATCTGGAACTGTCCGGATGCGGCCACGTTATTGGGCATGTTCGATCAGGGATCGAGAAGGAACACTATGCGCAAGATCGGTATCATCGCCACTGCCGCCGCCATGGCTCTCGGCAGTGTTGCCGTCACCACGAGCGCCGAGGCGCGGCCTTACGGCTACCACGGTGGCTACGGCGGCTACGGCCACGGCTACTACCGCGGCCGTCGCGGCATCGGCACCGGCGCCGCCATCGGCCTCGGCATCGCCGGCCTCGCGGCCGGTGCGATCGCCGCGGGTGCGGCCCGCGACAGCTACTACGGCGGCGGCTACGGTTACGCCCCGTCCTACGGCTACGGCTACGCCCCGGTCTACGGCGGCTACGGCTACGCCGCTCCGGGCTACGGCTACTACGGCTACGGCTACTGAGATCGGAGATCCTGCAGGATCGGGGGCGACCGGCGCGAGCCGGTCGCCCTTTTCGTTGGTTCGGTCAGCGTCCGCGATAGGGCGGCACGCCCGGGTCCGGCAGCCACGCGTTCTTCGGCAGTTCGCCCGTCTGCCAGAAGACGTCGATCGGGATTCCGCCGCGGGGATACCAGAACCCGCCGATTCGCAGGTAGCGCGGTTCCAGCAGGTCGCGGAGCCGCTTGCCGATCGCCACCGTGCAATCCTCGTGGAATGCTCCGTGGTTGCGGAACGACCCCAGGTAGAGCTTCAGCGACTTCGACTCCACCAGCCAGTCACCGGGCACGTAGTCGATCACTAGGATCGCGAAATCCGGCTGCCCGGTGACCGGGCAGATCGAGGTGAATTCCGGCGCGGTGAACCGGGCGACGTAGTCGGTGTCCGCGTGCGGGTTCGGGACCCGGTCGAGCCGCGCCTCCTCGGGCGAGGTGGGAAGGGGCGTCGGCTGGCCGAGCTGGAGATCGTCGGGAGAGGTCATGGCCGGCCATATAGAGCCTGCCGGCGCCGCGCGCATCCGCCTGATCCGCGAGGCTTTCCCGGGCGGACCCGGCTGTGCGCCGTCACCGTCCCGGCGCTTGCCGCCGGCCGCGGCTTGACGGATAAGCCGCCGCGATGCGCCGCACCCCTGATTTGGGCGCGGTCGCCGACCCGCGGCCCCCGCGAGAGGACGTTCCATGACCGCGATCACCAATATCAGCGCCCGCGAGATCCTCGACAGCCGCGGCAACCCCACGGTCGAGGTCGACGTCATCCTGGAGGACGGCTCCTTCGGCCGCGCCGCGGTGCCGTCGGGAGCCTCCACTGGCGCCCACGAAGCGGTGGAGCTGCGCGACGGCGACAAGAACCGCTTCCTCGGCAAGGGCGTGCTGAAGGCGGTCGAGGCGGCACAGACCGAGATCCTCGACGCGATCGGCGGCATGGAGGCCGAGGACCAGGTCGCGGTCGACGAGGCGATGATCGAGCTCGACGGCACGCCCAACAAGGCCCGCCTCGGCGCGAACGCGATCCTCGGCGTGTCGCTGGCGGTGGCCAAGGCCGCGGCCGAGGCCTCGGGCCTGCCGCTCTACCGCTACGTCGGCGGCGTGCAGGGCCGCGTCCTGCCGGTGCCGATGATGAACATCATCAACGGCGGCGCGCACGCCGACAACCCGATCGACTTCCAGGAATTCATGATCATGCCGGTGGGCGCCGATTCGCTCGCCGAGGCCGTGCGCATGGGCTCCGAGGTGTTCCACACCCTCAAGGGCAAGCTGAAGAAGGCCGGTCACAACACCAATGTCGGCGACGAGGGCGGTTTCGCCCCGAACCTGCCGTCCGCCGAGGCCGCCCTCGATTTCGTGATGGACGCGATCAGCGCCGCCGGCTTCAAGCCGGGCCAGGACATGGCGCTCGCCCTCGACTGCGCCGCCACCGAGTTCTTCAAGGACGGCGCCTACGCGTACGAGGGCGAGGGCAAGACCCGCACCATCGAGGCGCAGGTCGACTACCTCGCGCAGCTCGTCGCCACCTACCCGATCGTCTCGATCGAGGACGGCATGTCGGAGGATGACTGGGCCGGCTGGAAGCTCCTGACCGACAAGATCGGCGACCGCTGCCAGCTCGTGGGCGACGACCTGTTCGTCACCAACGTCGAGCGCCTGTCCCGCGGCATCGCCGAGGGCACGGCCAACTCGATCCTGATCAAGGTGAACCAGATCGGTTCGCTCACCGAGACCCTGGCGGCGGTCGATATGGCCCAGCGCGCCGGCTACACCGCGGTGATGTCGCACCGCTCGGGCGAGACCGAGGACTCGACCATCGCGGACCTCGCGGTCGCCACCAATTGCGGGCAGATCAAGACCGGCTCGCTCGCCCGCTCGGACAGACTGGCCAAGTACAACCAGCTGATCCGCATCGAGGAGGGCCTGGGCCCGCAGGCACTCTACGCCGGCCCGTCGGCGCTCAAGCAGCTCGCCCGCCGCTGATCGGTAAGATCCTGCTGGCCGGCCTGCTCGGTATCGGGGCGGTCGGCCCCGCCCGCGCGGACCCGCTCTGTGACGGTGCCCGCCCGACGCTCAGCGCGCAGCTGCTGTTCGGCCTGTCGCGGCCGGACGGCGGCCGCGTCTCGGGGGCGGCCTTCGACCGGTTCCTGGCCGAGTGGATCACCCCGCGGTTCCCGGACGGGCTGACCGTGTTCGCCGGCCGGGGCCAGTGGCGCGGGCCGGACGGACGCATCGTCCGCGAGGCCGCCCGCATCGTCCTGATCGTCACCGAACCGACGCCCGAGGCGGTCGCGACCCTGCGTGAGATCCGGGAGGCCTACCGGCGCCGCTTCGTGCAGGGCGCGGTCGGGCTGGTGCTCCAGCGGAGCTGCGCGCTGTTCTGACAACGTCGGCGCGGCGCCTCCCACTTTGTTCCGGTGCGCCGCAGGCGAGCCCGGAACACGGCGCTCGCCTCAGGTCATCGCCGCACCGGACGGCTCCCCCGGCACGGTCCAGACCCGCATCGGCCGCGACAGGCCCCGCAACTCGATCGTCCCGACCGGGTCCAGCCGCCGGGCGCACCGCTCGGCGAAGGAGTCCGACACGAGGAGGTCGTGGCCGAGGGCGGCGCACTGGCTCTCGATCCGGCTCGCCTCGTTGACCGCCCGTCCGATGATCGTGAAGTCGAGGCGCCGCTCGGTCCCGACATTGCCGTACATCACCGTCCCGAAATGCACGACGCCCTCGGCCGGCAGCTCCGGCAGCCCCGCGGCGCGGCGGCGGGCATTGAGCGCCGCGTTGGCGGCGAGCCCCTCGATCGCGGCGTCGAGGGCGGCCCCGCAGACCGGGCAGGGGAGGGTGTCGGCGTCCGGGACCGGGAAGATCGCCAGGAAGCCGTCGCCGAGGAACTTCAGGATCTCGCCGCCGTGCCGCGCCACCGGGTCGCCGAGGGCGTCGAAATGCTCGTTGAGCCACGTGACCATGTCGGCCGGATCCACCCGGTCGGCCAGGGCCGTGAAGCCGCGCAGGTCGGTCAGCAGGATCGCCGCCGGCACGGCCCGCCCCTCGCCCCTCCGGATCTGCCCGTCGAGGATGCGCTCGGCGGTCGACCGGCCGAGATAGGTGGCCGAGACTTCCCGGAACGTGTGGGCGAGGCCCATCTTGGCCATCGCCAGCGTCAGGAACGGCAGGACACCGGCGATCGCGGCGAGGTCCGCCTCGGTGAAGCCGGCGGCGGCGCGGGTGCAGAACGAGACCGCGATGCCCCGCAGCGCGGTGCCGGGAGCGAACTCGGCGATGTGCAGCACGTAGTCGACGCCGCCCTGCGCCCCGAGGGCCTTCAGGACCGGAAAGTCGACGGCCAGCCCGGGCGCGTCGAGGCGCCAGCGGCCGAAGGTCTCGCCCGTCTCCACGAGGGCGTAGACGGGGCTCAGGAGCCAGTCGCTCTCCTCGTCGGCGCCGTGGGCGTTGGCGACGTACGACATGCCCTCGCCCGCGTGCCAGTTCAGGCTGACGCCGCGCAGCGTCGGGTCCAGGGCCGGCGCCATGACGCTGACCCGCCAGACCGGCAGGCCGGCCTCGACCAGCGACTCGCAGAAGCCCGAGAGCAGGGTGTCGTGGTCGTCGGTCGCCGTGGCGTGCGCGGCGATCCAGCGTCCCAGATGCGTCAGGTCCATGCCTCAGGCTCGCCCCTGTTCGTCCCGGCCGCGGTCCGGCCCTGTCGCGGTCCTGCCCCGACCGCGGCGCGGTCGAAAAGAACCGTTAACCTTTCCGCGCGAGGGTCGCGCCATGGTCGTGCGCCGCCGAGTCAGAATGGTCGTGTTGCCGCTGGGTCTCTGGACCCTGTCGGCGCTCGTGGTCGGCTATTTCGTGTGGCAGGCCGAGAGTGGCAACCGTGGCCTCGAGGCCAAGAAGGCCCTGAAGATCCGCGCCTACGGCCTCAGCCAGGAACTCGCCGCCGTGAAGGCCGAGCGCGCCGTCTGGGAGCACCGGGTGAACCTGCTCAAGAGCGACCAGATCGACCGCGACCTCTTGGAGGAGCGCGCCCGGATCGTCCTGGGCCGGGTCCACGCCAACGACGTGGTCATCATCACGCCCTGACAGGTCCGCGGAGGTCCCGCGATCGTCCCGCGGAAGTCCAGGGGATCGTTTTCCCTAGTCCCGAAAGTCCTCTGACAAGAGCGGCTTCCTGTCAGAGCGGCAGCCCTCGCTTTCCAATCGTCGCTGTCCTACACCCCCACGAAGTCGCGTGGAATCACGGGGAGAGCGCCGATGGACGCCGCCAAGGAGCCTGCCAAAGAGCCCGCCAAGGACGCGTCGTCCGCGCCGGTGCAGGCCGCGAGCCCTCAGGCCGCCGAGGCGCATCGCCCCGCGCCGAACATGCCCCAGTTCACGCGGGACGAGGATCTCCACGCCTATCACGAGATGCTGCTGATCCGGCGCTTCGAGGAGAAGGCCGGCCAGCTCTACGGCATGGGCCTGATCGGCGGCTTCTGCCACCTCTACATCGGCCAGGAGGCCGTGGTGATCGGCATGCAGATGGCCTCGGTCGAGGGCGACCAGGTCATCACCGGCTACCGCGACCACGGCCACATGCTCGCCTGCGGCATGGACCCGAAGGGCGTCATGGCCGAGCTGACCGGCCGCCGCGGCGGCTACAGCCGCGGCAAGGGCGGCTCGATGCACATGTTCAGCCGCGAGAAGCAGTTCTTCGGCGGCCACGGCATCGTCGGCGCGCAGGTCTCGCTCGGCACCGGCCTCGCCTTCGCCGACCATTACCGGGAGAACGGCAAGGTCAGCCTGACCTACATGGGCGACGGCGCCGCCAACCAGGGCCAGGTCTACGAGAGCTTCAACATGGCGGCCCTCTGGAAGCTGCCGGTCGTCTACGTGATCGAGAACAACCGGTACGCCATGGGCACCTCGGTGGCCCGGGCCTCGGCGCAGACGGACTTCTCGAAGCGCGGCCTCTCCTTCGGCATCCCCGGCGAGCAGGTCGACGGCATGGACGTCCGCACGGTGCGCGAGGCCGCGACCCGGGCGATCGAGCACGCCCGCACCGGCCAGGGCCCCTACATCCTGGAGATGCAGACCTACCGCTATCGCGGCCACTCCATGTCCGATCCGGCCAAGTACCGGACCAAGGACGAGGTCTCGAAGATGCGCGACGAGCACGACCCGATCGAGATGGTGCGCAAGCGCCTGCTCGAGCTGCACGCCGTGCCCGAGGCCGAGCTGAAGGCCACCGACGCCAAGGTCCGCGAGGTCGTCAACGCCTCGGCCGAGTTCGCCACCAACGACCCCGAGCCGGATCCGTCCGAGCTCTGGACCGACATCCTGCTCGAAGCGCACGCCTGAGCGCGCACGACAAAGCTGGCCGCCCCCTAACGAAAAGACGACCGCAGAGCTGAGCATGGCGACCGACATCCTGATGCCCGCCCTCTCGCCCACCATGGAGGAGGGCAAGCTCGCCAAGTGGCTGAAGAAGGAGGGCGACCCGATCAAGTCCGGCGACGTGCTGGCCGAGATCGAGACCGACAAGGCCACCATGGAGGTGGAGGCCATCGACGAGGGCATCCTCGCCAAGATCCTGATCGCCGAGGGCACCGAGGGTGTCGCGGTCAACACGCCGATCGCCGTCATCGCCGGCGAGGGTGAGGATCCGGCGAGCGTCCAGTCCGGCGGCGGCGCCAAGCCCAACGGCGCGGGCGGCCATCCGGCCCCGGCGCCCGACATGCAGGCCGAGGGCATGGCCGACAGGCCGGCCCCCGCGGCCAAGACCGGCGACGACGCCCCGAAGGCGCCGGCCGCGCCGGCCGTCATCACCAACAAGGCCCAAGAGCCGGTGATGGAGGAGTTCCCGGCCGACACGCCGATGGTCACCCAGACCGTCCGCGAGGCCCTGCGCGACGCCATGGCCGAGGAGATGCGCCGCGACGGCGACGTCTTCGTCATGGGCGAGGAGGTCGCCGAGTACCAGGGCGCCTACAAGGTCACCCAGAACCTGCTGCAGGAGTTCGGGCCGAAGCGCGTCGTCGACACCCCGATCACCGAGCACGGTTTCGCGGGCATCGGCGTCGGCGCGGCGCTCGCCGGCCTGAAGCCGATCGTCGAGTTCATGACCTTCAACTTCGCCATGCAGGCGATCGACCATATCATCAACTCGGCGGCCAAGACCCTTTACATGTCCGGCGGCCAGCTCGGCTGCCCGATCGTGTTCCGCGGGCCCAACGGCGCCGCCGCCCGCGTCGCCGCCCAGCACAGCCACGACTATTCCGCGTGGTACTCCAACGTGCCGGGCCTGAAGGTGATCGCACCCTACACGGCATCCGACGCGAAGGGCCTGCTCAAGGCCGCGATCCGCGACCCGAACCCGGTGATCTTCCTCGAGAACGAGATCCTGTACGGGCAGTCCTTCCCGGTGCCGAAGCTCGACGACTTCGTGCTGCCGATCGGCAAGGCGAAGATCCACCGCACCGGCAGCGACGTGACCATCGTGTCCTTCGCGATCGGCATGACCTACGCCCTCAAGGCCGCGCAGGCGCTGGCCGAGCAGGGCATCGAGGCCGAGGTGATCGACCTGCGCACGATCCGCCCGATGGACAGCGCGACGGTGGTGGAATCGGTCAAGAAGACCGGCCGCTGCATCACCGTGGAGGAGGGCTTCCCGCAATCCGGCATCGGCGCCGAGATCGTGGCCCGCCTGATGGTCGACGCTTTCGACTTCCTGGACGCGCCGGTTCTGCGCATCACCGGCAAGGACGTGCCGATGCCCTACGCGGCCAACCTCGAGAAGCTGGCGCTGCCGACGGTGGCGGAGGTCGTCGAGGCCGCCAAGAGCGTCTGCTACAAGTGACGGGCGCGCGGGCGACGCCGTCGCCCGCCCCGGCCAGATCGAGGAACAGCCGGCGCGCCATGAGCCAGGATCCGAGCACCGACTTCGCCGAACTCGCCATCCCGCCCGACGCCCTGGAGCAGGGCGGCATCGAGGTGCTGCGCGCGGCCGTGGTCGACGGCGCGGTGAGCGTCGCCCTGCGCCGCTCCTTCGACGATCCGGCGACCTGGGGCCGGCTGCTGGCCGACCTCGCCCGTCAGGCCGCCCGCGCCTACGCGCTGGAGACCGACATGTCGGAGGACGAGGCGGTCGAGCGCATCCGCGCCGGTTGGGAGGCCGAGGGGCTCGACCCCGGCGGTCTCAACTGATGATGGCGGCCGACCATGGCTGAGGCGGCCGTCCGGCAGGCGACCTACGCGGATCTGGAGGCCGTCCTCGCGCATCGCGTCGCCGCGAAGGTCGACGGGGCGCCGGACCCGCGTCCGCGGCCGCCTTACGACGCCGTCCCTTTCCCCCTCGACGACCTCTTCCCCTTCGACGATCCGGCCGCCCCGGCCTTGCCCGAGACCTGATGCCATGCCGATCAACGTGCTGATGCCCGCGCTCTCCCCGACCATGGAGAAGGGCAACCTCGCCAAGTGGCTGAAGAAGGAGGGCGACCCGATCAAGTCCGGCGACGTGCTGGCCGAGATCGAGACCGACAAGGCCACTATGGAGGTGGAGGCCATCGACGAGGGCGTGCTCGCCAAGATCCTCGTGCCCGAGGGCACGGCGGACGTGCCGGTCAACGATTTGATCGCCATCATCGCCGCCGAGGGCGAGGACCCGTCGAGCGTGCAGGCCGGCGGCGCGCCGAAGGCCGCCTCGAACGGCGAGGCCAAGGCCGAGTCCAAGCCCGAGCCGAAGGCCGACGCCTCTGCGGCCGGCCAGAACACCACGC
Organism: Methylobacterium oryzae; assembly: GCF_021398735.1. Taxonomy (NCBI): domain Bacteria; kingdom Pseudomonadati; phylum Pseudomonadota; class Alphaproteobacteria; order Hyphomicrobiales; family Methylobacteriaceae; genus Methylobacterium; species Methylobacterium oryzae. Next base: position 3,908,629 of record NZ_CP090349.1, on the reverse strand, counting down.
CCGGCGGCGGCCACATGTCGTACGAGCGGGTGAACGCCGCACCGGAGGGCGCACAGCCGAGCGGCGCTCCGCAGGGTGGCGCGCAGGCCGGCCCGGGCGGCCGCGTCTTCGCCTCGCCGCTGGCGCGGCGGATCGCCAAGCAGGAGGGTGTCGACCTCGGCGCCGTCCAGGGCAGCGGGCCGCACGGCCGCATCATCGCCCGCGACGTCCAGGCCGCGAAGGCCTCCGGCTCCACCAAGGCACCCGCCGCCGCGCAGGCCGCCGCCGAGGCGCCGAAGGCGGCCGCACCGGCCCCGAAGGCCGCCCCCGCGGGCGGCGCGCCGGCCGGGCTCACGACCGATCAGGTCAAGGGCTTCTTCGCCAAGGATGCCTACGAGGAGGTGCCCCTCGACGGCATGCGCAAGACCATCGCCAAGCGCCTCACTGAGGCGATGCAGGTCGCCCCGCACTTCTACCTGACGGTGGATTGCGAGCTCGACGCGCTGATGAAGCTGCGCGAGACGCTGAACGGCTCGGCCGGCAAGGACAAGGACGGCAAGCCCGCCTTCAAGCTCTCGGTGAACGACTTCGTCATCAAGGCGATGGGCCTCGCGCTGACCCGCGTTCCGGCCGCCAACGCGGTCTGGGCCGAGGACCGGATCCTGCGCTTCAGGCACGCCGAGGTCGGCGTCGCGGTGGCGATCGACGGCGGCCTGTTCACCCCGGTGATCCGCCGGGCGGACGAGAAGACGCTCTCGACCATCTCCAACGAGATGAAGGATTTCGCGGCCCGCGCCCGCGCCAAGAAGCTGAAGCCCGAGGAGTACCAGGGTGGCGTCACCTCGGTGTCGAACCTCGGCATGTTCGGCATCAAGCACTTCACCGCGGTGATCAACCCGCCGCAATCGAGCATCCTGGCGGTGGGCGCGGGCGAGAAGCGCGTGGTCGTGAAGGACGGGGCGCCGGCCGTGGTCCAGGTCATGACGTGCACCCTGTCGTGCGACCACCGGGTGCTCGACGGGGCGCTGGGTGCGGAGCTGGTCTCGGCCTTCAAGGGGCTGATCGAGAACCCGATGGGCATGCTGGTGTGAGGCGCGACTCTGTTATGATCGCCTGAGCGATCAACGGAGAGTCGCGTGTCCGAAGTCACCGATCTGGTCCTGCCAGTCCTTCAACGGATGCAGAGCGACATCGCCGAGGTGAAGCGCGATGTCGCAGCGATCAAGACGACCCTGACGGGTCATACCGAGAAGCTCGAGGAATTGGAGATCTACGTCGCCTACGAAACCGGCCTCGGCACGCAGGCGAAGGCGGATCTCCAATCGATCAAGAAGACGATCAAGGCCATGGAGCAGCGGCTGAGCGCGCTGGAGACCTCGTCCTGATCGCCGCGTCAACGACGGTGCAGTCGCGCGCGCCACAGCGGAGAGCTGAGACACGATGTCCGACACCTACGACGTCCTCATCATCGGCGCCGGGCCCGGCGGCTACGTCACGGCGATCCGCGCGGCGCAACTCGGCTTCAAGACCGCCGTGGTCGACCGCGAGCACCTGGGCGGCATCTGCCTGAACTGGGGCTGCATCCCCACCAAGGCGCTGCTCCGCTCGGCCGAGATCTTCCATTACTTCCAGCATCCTGGCGATTACGGCCTGACCGCGGAGAAGGTCGGGTTCGACACCGCCGCGATCGTGAAGCGGTCCCGCGGCGTCTCGGCCCGCCTCAACGGCGGCGTCGGTATGCTGCTCAAGAAGAACAAGGTCGACGTGATCTGGGGCGAGGCCTCGGTCGACAGCGCCGCGCAGGGCAACCAGCCCGGCAAGGTCACCGTGAAGGAGACCAAGCGCGCCGAGGCGCCGAAGGGCGCCAAGGGCGCCGGCACCTACCAGGCCAAGCACATCATCGTGGCGACCGGCGCGCGTCCGCGCGCGATCCCGGGGATCGAGCCCGACAGGAAGCTGATCTGGACCTACTACGAGGCCATGGTCCCCGAGGCGATGCCCAAGAGCCTGCTGGTGATGGGCTCGGGCGCCATCGGCATCGAGTTCGCCTCGTTCTACCGCACCATGGGCGCCGAGGTGACCGTGGTGGAGCTGCTGCCGCAGATCCTGCCCGTGGAGGATGCCGAGATCGCCGGCCTCGCCCGCAAGCGCTTCGAGAAGCAGGGCATCAAGATCCTCACCGGCGCCAAGGTGACCAAGGTCGAGAAGGGCGCCGATTCTGTCACGGCCACCATCGAGGGCGGCGACGGCAAGACCCAGCAGATCACCGCGGAGAAGCTGATCTCGGCGGTGGGCGTCGTCGGCAACATCGAGAATATCGGTCTCGAGAAACTCGGGGTGAAGATCGACCGCGGGATCGTGGTGACGGACGGGCTCGGCCGCACCAACGTGCCCGGCCTCTACGCGATCGGCGACGTCGCCGGGCCGCCGATGCTCGCCCACAAGGCCGAACACGAGGGCGTCATCTGCATCGAGACCATCAAGGGCCTGCACACCCACCCGATGGACAAGGCCAAGATCCCGGGCTGCACCTACTGCCAGCCGCAGATCGCCAGCGTCGGGCTCACCGAGGCGAAGGCCAAGGAGCAGGGCTTCTCGGTGAAGGTCGGCCGGTTCCCCTTCGCGGGCAACGGCAAGGCGATCGCGCTCGGCGAGCCGGACGGCCTGATCAAGACCGTGTTCGACGCCAAGACCGGCCAGCTGCTCGGCGCCCACATGGTCGGGGCCGAGGTGACCGAGCTGATCCAGGGCTACGTGGTGGCGATGAACCTCGAGAGCACCGAGGAGGAGCTGATGCACACGGTGTTCCCGCACCCGACGCTCAGCGAGATGATGCACGAGAGCGTGCTCGACGCCTACGGCAAGGTGATCCACACCTGATCGGAGGCCGACGCGGCGCGCGGGTCGGACAGGGATCCGAGCCGCGCCGCCACCGGCCGGTCAGTGCGGACCGGTCCGCGCCGCGAGCGTCAGGCTCACGGCCTGGAACAGCAGAATCACCAGAACCGTCGCCACGCTGCCGCCGATCGGGATCAGCAGCAGGGCAACGAGCGGATCGAGCCCCCGGACGAGCAGGAGCGTGACGCAGCTGCCGATCACGGAGGCGATGGTCATCCGAAAGATGCAGCATTCGGACGGTTGCATGTGCCCTCCCATCAGGCCCCCGGCGGGAGTGTGAGGACCAGCGCCACAATATGCAACCGGAGATAGTTACTAGCTGAGAATCAATCCCAGATCGTGATTTCGGCGTCTTACGCGACAGAGCCTCAGGAGCACCCGCGATCCACGGGCTCGGCCTGGTCCGGCGACGGCACATAGGCGCACCACTCGCAGATGCCGCGTTCGGCGCCCCGCCGCGCGTTGCGCTGCGAGCAGAGCGGGCAGACGAGCAGGATCAGGCGCGAGCCGGTGCGCAGCGCCAGCCCGCGCCCCCGGAAGGTGACCTCGGTCGCCGCGTCGCCCGAAGCGCGGTCGCGGGCGCTCACGGCGAGGCCCTGCCGCCGTGCGGGCGGCGCACCGGTGCGCGCGTGATCTCTGTTGCCATGGCGATGCCGCCCCCCAGCGTTCCTGCCAAGTTGTCGCTGGGTATAAGCGGCGGGGCGGCGAATGGCTCCGCTTGCGCATGTGGATCGGCGGGATGCGCGCGGGTCGAAAGGCCCGTATGACGGGCTGCGGCCCGGCCTCGCTCCGGCGCGGCCCCGGGCGGATGGTACCCGGACGACGATGCAGGCAACGATGCAGGCGACCATGCACGACACGCAACACGGCGAATCCGGCGCGGCCACCGGCGGCCTTCCGACCTTCGCGGACGTGGCCCGCGCCGCCGAGCGGATCGCCGGGGCCGCGCACCGCACCCCGGTGCTGACCTCCCGCACGGCCGACGCGATGACCGGCGGGCGCCTGTTCTTCAAGGCGGAGAACCTGCAGCGGGCCGGCGCCTTCAAGTTCCGCGGCGCCTACAACGCGATCAGCGCGCTGCCGGAGGCGGCCCGCACCCGCGGGGTCATCACTTACTCCTCGGGCAACCACGCCCAGGCGATCGCCCTGGCGAGCCGGCTGCTCGGAGCGCCCGCCACGATCATCATGCCGGGCGACGCCCCCGCGGCGAAGATCGCCGCCACCCGCGGCTACGGCGCCGAGGTGGTCCTGTACGACCGCTACACCCAGGATCGCGAGGCCCTGGGCCGCGAGATCGCCGAGGCCCGCGGCCTGACGCTGATCCCGCCCTTCAACCATCCCGACGTCATCGCCGGGCAGGGGACGCTGGCGCAGGAGCTGATCGAGACGGTCGGCCCCCTCGACGTGCTGGTGGCCTGCCTCGGCGGTGGCGGCCAGCTCGCGGGCTGCGCCCTCGCCGCCGCGGAGCTGTCACCGGGCTGCCGGGTGATCGGCGTCGAGCCGGAGGCGGGCAATGACGGGCAGCGTTCGTTCCGCGAGGGCCGGATCGTCACGATCCCGGTGCCCCGCACCATCGCCGACGGTGCGCAGTCGACGGCCCTGGGCGACCTGACCTTCGCGATCATCCGCGCGCGGGTGTCCGACATCCTCACCGTCACCGACGCGCAGCTCGTCGAGACCATGCGGTTCTTCGCCAGCCGGATGAAGCTCGTGGTCGAGCCGACCGGCTGCCTCGCGGCGGCGGCGGTGCTGAGCGGCCTCGTGGACGTGACGAACAAGCGCGTCGGCGTGGTGATCAGCGGCGGCAACGTCAATCTCGGGACCTTCGCGCGACTGACCGGCGAGGCCGCCTGAGGGCGCTCCCGCGCGGCGAATGCCGGGCCGGTGTGACCCCGCCGCGGTGGACCGGCCCCGGGCCAATGCTTATCTTGTACGCGTCAGAATGCGCGTCCCCGGGCCTTGAACCCGGATGGGCGGGAGGGTGACGATGTCCGCTGGTTTCAAGGTTCTCTCGCTGACCGATCGCGCCGCCGATCGGATCAAGGCGATCATGGCGGAGGCCGACCGGCCGATCGCCGGGCTGCGCGTCGGCGTCCGGAACGGCGGTTGCGCCGGGATGTCCTACACGATGGAATATGCCGAGGCGGCCAAGCCCGGAGAGGACGTGGTCGAGGATCGCGGCGTGCGCGTGTTCGTCGATCCGAAGGCGGTGCTGTTCCTGCTCGGCACCGAGATGGACTTCACCACCAACAAGCTGGCCTCGCAGTTCGTGTTCAACAACCCGAACCAGACCTCGGCCTGCGGCTGCGGCGAGTCGGTGGCGATCACGCCGGTCTCGGCTGACCGCCTGCCCGCGCAGGCCTGACCGGTCCGCGCCCGCCGTCGCGGGTGGCGCGTGTCGCCGGACGGCGACACGGCCGGGGCCGGCTCTAGGCCACCTGCATCAGCGACTCGGCGGCGTCGTCCAGGAAGCGGTTCCGGCCGGCGCGCTTCGCCGCGAACATGCACAGGTCGGCCCGCTCCATCAGCGAGGCGGGCGTGTCGCCCGGGCGCAGCACCGCCACGCCCAGCGAGATGGTGACCTTGCCGAGCGACTCGCCGGTCGAGCGCTTGACCAGCTCGCGCCCCATGACGCTGGCGCGGACCGTCTCGGCCACCTGCTTGGCCACCGTCCGGTCGACCCCGGGCAGGATGATGCCGAACTCCTCGCCGCCGAACCGGGCGAGCTGCGCCTGCTTGCCGGCGTTCTCGCGCATCACGATCGCCACGAGCCGCAGGACCTGATCGCCCGTGAGGTGACCGTACAGGTCGTTGAAGCGCTTGAAGAAATCGATGTCGAGGATGATCAGGCTCATGGGCGTGCTGCGCGCCCGGGCCGTCTCCATCGACGCTTTCAGCGTCTCCTCGAAATGCTTGCGGTTGGCGAGCCCCGTCAGGGCGTCGGTCAGGCTCTCGCGCCGGGTCGCCTCGAGCTTCTCGCGCAGGGTCTCGATCTCGCTGCGGGTCTCGCGCATGCGGGCTTCGAGAATCCGGTTGTTGGCGGCGACCTCCCGCGTCGTGGCGGCCAGGGTCGCGACGATCTCGCCGAACCGCGCCCGGCTCGGGACGCCCTGGGAGAGGTCCTGAGCGACCGCGCGCAGCGACTCGCTGTACTGCGCCGTCGAGCCCAGGGAGAGGTCCAGGATCTCGGTGACGGCCGCGATCTCGCTGAGGACGATGCGGCTGACGTCGTCGGTGGTGCTCGCGAGGCGGCGCCCGTCGAGATAGGTCTCGTGCAGGTCGTCGATGTCGCCCTCGGTGAGGCAGCCGTTCTGCGTGGTGAGACGCTTCACGGCGTCAGCGAGGAGCGGCAGCTCTCCCGAGACGTAGGCGTACCAGACGGCGTAGGCGCGCGGCGTCGCGGAGGGCCCGTAGTCGCGAATCAGATCGTGGCTGCGCTTCGCCAACGCGAAGCTGCGATCGCGATCCGAATAGGTCTCCTGGCTCATCCGTATCCCGCGGTCCGGGGCGACCGACGCGCCTGCGTCGTTGCCCTGACCCAATATACGGCTGCCTGGTAGCCGGACAGTTAAGCCGGAACAGACGTCTGTTACTTATCCTTCTTCGCCAAGACTGGTCGAAGCAGGAACGCAGGAACGTGCGAGCCGAGGCCGACGGGCGTGTCCCCGTCCGCGTCGATCCGGCGCCCGCGCTCCTCGCGCGCGGACTCGCCGCCGCGGCCTGACGCGCGCGGCTCCGGACGGCTCTCGGGGCGGCTCTCAGAACGGCTCTCGGGACGATCGTCCGGGCGGCTCTCCGCGCGCGCCGCGCCGCGGCCGCCGCGCGACCGGGTCGGACGCTCGCGGACCTCCTCGGTCTCGCTCGCGCTCCGGGCACTCTTCTCGACGACGGCCTTGTCGGCGCCCTTGTCGGCACCCTTGTCGCTGCTGCTCTTGTCGCCGCTCCGTCCACCGCTCTTGGCGGAGCGGCCGCCCCGACGCCCGTCGCTCGCGCGGCCGCGGTGGCGCGTCCCGGTGTCGCCGGACGGGTCGGCCACGCTGGTCAGGTCGCCGTCCAGCCAGGGGATCGGCTGGCCGATCAGCGCCTCGATGGCGCCGAGGGAGCGCGAGTCGTCGGGGGCGACCAGCGTGTAGGCCGTGCCGCTGCGGCCGGCGCGGCCGGTGCGGCCGATCCGGTGGACGTAATCCTCCGGGTGATGCGGCACGTCGAAGTTGAAGACGTGGCTGACGGCCGGGATGTCGAGACCGCGCGCCGCCACGTCGCTGGCGACCAGCAGGGCGGTGTCGCCGTTGCGGAACCCGTCGAGGGCCGTCGTGCGGGCGCGCTGGTCCATGTCGCCGTGGAGCGCCGCGGCGTCGAAGCCGTGGCTGACCAGGGACTTCTGCAGCAGCGCCACGTCGCGCTTGCGGTTGCAGAAGATGATCCCGTTCTTCAGCTCGCCCTCGCCGCGGATCAGGGTGCGCAGGCGCTCGCGCTTGGCGTGCCCCTCGGCGCCGGTGGCGACGAGCCGCTGGGTGATCGTGGTCGCAGTGGAGGCGGGCCGGGCCACCTCGACCCGCTGCGGGTTGTGCAGGAACATGTCCGCCAGCCGCTCGATCTCCGGCGGCATGGTCGCCGAGAAGAACAGCGTCTGCCGGGTGAACGGCACCATCTTCACGATGCGCTCGATGTCGGGGATGAACCCCATGTCGAGCATGCGGTCGGCCTCGTCGATGACCAGGAGCTCGACGCCGGTGAGCAGCAGCTTGCCGCGCTCGAAATGGTCGAGCAGGCGGCCGGGCGTCGCGATCAGCACGTCGGTGCCGCGCATCAGCTTGGCGTCCTGATCGGCGAAGGAGACGCCGCCGATGATCAGCGCCACGTTGAGCTTGTGGTTCGTCCCGTAGCGGTCGAAATTCTCGACCACCTGGGCGGCCAGCTCGCGGGTAGGCTCCAGGATCAGCGTGCGCGGCATCCGCGCGCGGGCGCGGCCGTTCTCCAGCAGCGTCAGCATCGGGAGCGTGAAGGCCGCGGTCTTGCCGGTGCCGGTCTGGGCGATCCCGAGGACGTCGCGGCGCGCCAGCACGTGTGGGATGGCCTCGGCCTGGATCGGCGTCGGCTCGGTGTAACCCGCCGCTTCGACGGCGTTCAGGACTTTCTCGCTCAGTCCCAGGTCGGAAAAAGGCATCTGCGTTCAGGAACCGTTGCGCGCCCGGCCGGCGCGAAGGACACCGTCGCGGCAACGGCTGGGAAAGGCTCGCGCGGGGCGCTCGGACGCTCCCGGGGCCGCGGGGCGCATGCTCCCTGTCAGTTAGGGCCTTGGCGCGACTTGTCAATCTCGCAATGGCGACAGTGCCTGCCCGCGCACAGGGGATCGGCCGCGCGAAGGGTCGCCGATCAGGGCCGGAGACGGTCGCCCGCGGGCGCGACGCAGGGATCCAGGCGGGTGGTGCGGGCGGATCGGGCCGCCGCGATGGCGCCGGTCGTCTCGGGCTCGGCCATCGGCGCGAGCGCCGCGGTCGCGACGGCAGTCCCGGGTGTCGGCGCGTCGGGCCGGCTCAGCCGCGCGAGCTGGTAGGCGCCGATCACCGCGACGATCCCGACCAAGCCCGCCACGCGCAGCGTCCAGGGCAGGGGGCCCGCGCTCCGCCTCGGTTCGACGCGCGCCACCCGCGCGGCGGTCGAGCCGGTCCGCGGGCTGGCCTGCGCGCCGGGCGCAGCCTCGCCGGTCCGGCGCTTGCCGAAGGTCGTCCGGCTCCGTTCGTCGGGGCTCTGCATGGACAGCGGTCTCCGCCGGCGGGGGACCGGATTCGGTTTGGGGCGCGACAGGGGCCCGGGGACGGGCCCGCGAGCGACGGACCATCGGGCAACAGGGTTAATCGATCGCTTACGCGCGAGAATCATTCTCGTCGAAGTTGTGCCGGAATAAAACGTCCGCCGCCGACGGCTCCTGCAGAGACCGCGAGCGATGTCGCCGGCCCCGCGCCGGCCGCCGCCAATATGCGCGGCGCGCAAGGCAGCTAGTCTTCACGGTCTCTGCAGCTCTCCTCGCCCTCGTCGAGCGCGCGAGCGGGCCGTCTGCTGTCGGGCAGGGCCGGCTAGTCTTCATCTTTCGTTGACGGGATGTCCCTAGCCTGAAGAGGCTTGTTGCAGGAAAGCGACAGACCCGCCATCCGAGAGCGCCTAGAAGGCTGCCGGCTCAAGCTAACCCAGGACCGAACACCACCATGAAGAAGCTTCTCCTCGCATCCACCGTCCTCGCCGGCATGACCGCCGCGGCGTCCGCCGCCGACCTTCCGCGCCGCGCCGCGCCGCCGCCGGTGTTCACGCCGGTGCCGGTGTTCACCTGGACCGGCTTCTACTTCGGTGTGAACGCCGGCTACGGCTTCGACGCCAACAGCCGCAACACCACCAACTACGCCCTGCCCGGCGGCTCGCTGATCAACTCCCCCGGCACCGCCGGCGTCGTCAGCGTCAACAACCGCAGCAACAACGACGGCTTCTCGGGCGGCGCCCAGATCGGCTACAACTACCAGTTCACCCCGGGCTCCGGCGTCGTGATCGGCTTCGAGGCCGACGCCCAGTACGTCGACTTCGCCCGCCGCGCCAACGGCACCCAGAACTACGCCTTCGGCGGCGCCCCGGGCATCGCGTTCGCCGCCCCGCGCGCCTTCGTCGCCACCAGCGGCAACGGGCTGGACTACTTCGGCACCGTGCGCGGCCGCCTCGGCTACGCCTTCGACCGCACCCTCGTGTACGGCACCGGCGGCTTCGCCTACGGCTCGGGCCAGGACGACCAGAACTTCGCCGGCAACCGCTTCCGCGACAGCTTCCGCACCGGCTGGGCCGCCGGCGGCGGCGTCGAGTACGCCCTGCCCACCGACTCGTTCCTGAACTTCTTCCGCTCGAACGCCGTGACGCTGAAGGTCGAAGGCCTGTACGTCAGCCTCGACCGCCAGAAGAACTCGGCCGGCGGCGTGTTCTACGGCAACCTCCTGCCCCCGAACGGCATCGCCTACCTCAACGGCGCCGCCGCCAAGACCGAGTTCGCCGTCGTCCGCGCCGGCCTGAACTACAAGTTCGGCTCGTACTGAGACCGGATGCCGGAGCCGGCTCTGCCGGCTCCGCGCTCCCGAAGGGCCCGGCCGCAAGGCCGGGCCCTTTCGCGTTTCGGGACCGCGAACCGGCCTCGGCGGGTGCGACAGGGAGGGCCGGAACCGCGCGGGCCGCCCGCGATTGAGACCGCGGCGCCCCTCAGTGACCCGGACAGGGCCTTCCACGCGAGGACCGGGCGCGCGGAGCGATCAGCCATGCGAAGCCGAATCCTTCTCCTGTCGCTCGCGGCCCTCGGCCTCGCGAACGCGCCGGCCTCCGCGCAGGACGCCAGCGTGATCGGCAAGGACACGATCCTGCCGGCCACGGGACCGGGAACCTCGACGGACGGCAAGGGGGGCGGGCGGCTGACGGAGGCGGCGAGCGCCGAGGACGCCGCCAAGCGTCAGGGGCTCAAGCCCGTCACCTTCCTGACCACGAAGATGATCGGCGTGACGGTGCGCAACGCCGCCGGCGACAGCGTCGGCAAGATCGAGGATCTGCTCATCGCCGACGGCGGGACGCTCAAGGCCGTCGTGATCGACGTCGGCGGCTTCCTCGGCCTCGGCAGCAAGCTCATCGCGGTCGAGCCGGGCGCCCTCGTGCTGCGTCCCGGCGGCGACCGATTCTCGGCGGTCCTCAACATGGGCAAGGACACGGTGGCGGCGGCCCAGCCCTTCGACCCGGCCAAGGTGATCGCGCCGCCCCGATAAGGCGCGACCGAAACCGGTCACCCGTCTTTGCGAGCGCAGCGAAGCGATCCAGGGCAGCGCGACTTCGGCGAACGTGGCGCTGCTGGGTTGCTTCGCTGCGCTCGCGATGACGGCGCGGCGCCATCGACCGACGCGGCGCGGCCGCGCCGGCGCTCCGGCGTCAGATGTCGAGGTCGGCGCCCTCGGCGAAGGCCGCGCGCTCGCTGATGAAGGCGAAGCGCGCCTCGGGCTTGTTGCCCATCAGGCGCTCGACCGTGTCGCCGGTCGATTCCCGGGCCTCGTCCAGGACCGCGACGCGCAGCAATGTGCGCTTCCTCGGATCCATGGTGGTCTCCTTGAGCTGGGCCGGCATCATCTCGCCGAGGCCCTTGAACCGCCCGATCTCGACCTTGCCGCCCTTGAACACGGTCTTGACGATCCGCTCCCGATCCGCGTCGTCCCGGGCATAGGCCACCTTCGAGCCCTGCTGCAGCCGATAGAGCGGCGGGATCGCGAGGTAGAGGTGGCCGCGGTCGATCAGCCTCGGCATCTGGCGGTAGAAGAAGGTGATCAGCAGCGAGGCGATGTGGGCGCCGTCGACGTCGGCGTCCGTCATGATGATCACCTTCTCGTAGCGCAGGTCCGCCTCGCGGAAGGCCGAACCGGTGCCGCAGCCGAGCGCCAGGGTGAGATCCGAGATCAGCTGGTTGGCGCCGAGCTTGTCGCGCGAGGCCGAGGCGACGTTCAGGATCTTGCCGCGCAGCGGCAGGATCGCCTGGGTCGCCCGGTCCCGGGCCTGCTTGGCCGAGCCGCCGGCCGAGTCGCCCTCGACGATGAAGATCTCCGAGCCCGCGGTGCCGGCCGCCGAGCAGTCGGCGAGCTTGCCGGGCAGGCGCAGCTTGCGGGTCGCGCTCTTGCGGGCGACCTCCTTCTCCTGGCGGCGGCGCAGGCGCTCCTCGGCCCGGTCGATCACCCAGTCGAGGAGCTTGTTGGCCTGGGCCGGGGAGGCGGCGAGCCAGTGGTCGAAGGCGTCGCGCACCGAAGTCTCGACGATGCGCTGGGCCTCCACGGTGGCGAGCTTGTCCTTGGTCTGGCCCTGGAACTCCGGCTCGCGGATGAACACCGAGAGCATCGACGCGCAGGTCGCCATGACGTCGTCGGTGGTCACCGCCGTCATGCGCTTGGCTTGGTTCACCCGCTCGGCGTGCTCGCGCAGGCCGCGCAGCAGGGCGACGCGCAGGCCGGCCTCGTGGGTGCCGCCCTCGGGCGTCGGGATCGTGTTGCAGTAGGAGTGCGAGATCCCGTCCTCGGCGACCATCCAGGCCACCGCCCATTCGAGCGACCCGTGCGAGCCCGGCTTGGTGATCTTGCCGGAGAACATGGCGTCGGTGACGAGTTCCTTCCCGTCGATGTCGCGGGCGAGGTAGTCGCGCAGCCCGTCGGGGAAGCGGTGCACCGCCTCGGCCGGCACGTCCTCCAGCCCCTCGAGGAGGGCAGGGGCGCAGCGCCAGCGGATCTCGACGCCGCCGAACAGGTAGGCCTTGGAGCGCGCCATCTTGAACAGGCGGCGCGGGTCGAACTTCAGCGAGCCGAAGATCTGGGCGTCCGGGTGGAAGCGCACGCGGGTGCCGCGGCGGTTCTGCACCCGGCCGACCAGTTCCAAGGCCCCTTGGGCATGACCGCGCGAGAAGGTCTGGCGGTAGAGGGTCTGGTTGCGCGCCACCTCGACCTCGAGCAGGTCGGAGAGCGCGTTCACCACCGAGATGCCGACGCCGTGCAGGCCGCCCGAGGTCTCGTAGACCTTCGAGTCGAACTTCCCGCCGGCGTGCAGCGTGGTCATGATGACCTCGAGCGCCGACTTGCCGGGGAATTTCGGGTGCGGGTCGACCGGGATGCCGCGGCCGTTGTCGGTCACCACGAGGGCGCCGGATTCCTCCAGCTCCACCTCGATGAAGCTGGCATGGCCGGCGACCGCCTCGTCCATCGAGTTGTCGATCACCTCGGCGAACAGGTGGTGCAGCGCCCGCTCGTCGGTGCCGCCGATATACATGCCGGGCCGGCGCCGGACGGGCTCCAGCCCCTCCAGCACCTCGATGTCGGAGGCGGTGTAGCCGCCCTCCGGCTCGGCGGCCGCGAGCGTCGCCACGGAGGCCGCCGAATCCAGCCGCCGCCGCGGCTCGGGCGGGCGGGCCGCCGCGCCCTTGCCGCCCGGCCCGAACAGGTCCCGCGCCGGATCGCTCACGCGCGGCCTCCTGGCACGCGGCGCGTCGGCCGGCTCGGCTTCGCGCAGACGGGTCTTGAGACGGGTCTCGGGTCGTGGAGCATGCGCCTTCATCCCCGCATGATAGCGGAACAAACCATAAACATCAAAGCCGTTCGCCCTGCGGCGAGGCGGTCGCATCATCGCATGCTGCGCCGCCGCGAGCGAGGGCCGCGTCCGTGTCGGCACACGGTTCCGCGCGCCGGGCCGTCATCACGACGTTGCACAACAATGGGTTAAGGCTTTCTCGTGACCCGCATGCCCGGCTTCCACAGGCGACGCCCGGAACAGAACGGGACGATCGACGTTGGTGGCGGAGATAAATCTTGACCGTGGTCAGGGAGCCGCAGTCCATGAGCGACGCCGCGATCGAGGCCCGCCGCCTCACGTTGATCCGCTTCGAGCACGCGGCCGGCGCCGCCTTCGGCTGCGACGATGACGCGGCCGCGGTGCCGCCGGCCCGGGCGCTGATGAACTCCACCACCCTCGCGCTCGCGACCTTCGCGACGGCCGTGGCGGCGACGATCACCTACCTGGTCTGAACCCGATCGCTGACCGCTACCCGCGGTGAGGGGCGGCAACGCTGCCTCTGCCACGTCCTTGCGAGCGGAGCGAATCAACCCAGTCGGCGCCACGTTCGAACGCCTCGCGCTGCACTGGATTGCTTCGCTCTGCTCGCAAGGACGGGCGGGCTTGCCGGCCCGCCTCAGCCTCGTCCACGAACGCTTCAGCCCGCGCTCGACGTCTTCGCTGCCGCCTTCTTGGCCGCAGGCTTCTTCGCGGCGGTCTTCTTCGCCGCCGGCTTGTCGCCGCTCGCGGCCCGCGCCGACCCTTTCCGGACCGCCCCGCGCTTTGCCGGCTTGCCGCCGCCCGCGGCGCGCTTGGCGTTCACCAGGGCGATCGCCTCGTCGAGGGTCAGCGCCTCGGCGCTCATCGTCTTCGGCAGCGTGGCGTTGACCTCGCCGTCCGTGACGTAGGGCCCGTACTTGCCGGCCTTGACCACGAGATCGCGGCCGCTGGCCTCGTCCTTGCCGAGCGGCCGGCCGGGATCGGCGGCCGGGCGGCCGCGTCCGCCGCCCTGCTCCTTGGCGACGATCAGGTCGATGGCGCGGTTAGCCCCGATCTCCAGCACGTCGTCGTCCTTGCCGAGATTGGCGTAGGTCTTCCCGTGCTGCACGTAGGGTCCGAACCGGCCGAGATTGGCCAGGATCGGCTCGCCGGTCTCGGGGTGGCGGGCCACCTCGCGGGGCAGCGCTAGCAGGGCCAGCGCCTTGTTGAGATCCACGTCCGAGGGGCTGAGCCCCTTGGGCAGCGACGAGCGCTTCGGCTTCTCGGCGCCCTTCTCGGCGGAGGCCTCGCCGAGCTGGAGGAACGGCCCGAACCGGCCGTCGCGCAGCGTCACCGGCAGGCCGGTCGCGGGATCGTCGCCCAGCACGCGCACGCCCGGCTGGCCGCCCTCGGCCGAGGAGCCGTCACCGTCGCCGTCGACGCCCGAGGCCGAGAGCTGCCGGGTGTACTTGCACTCCGGGTAGTTCGAGCAGCCGATGAAGGCGCCGAACTTGCCGAGCTTCAGCGACAGCTGGCCTGAGCCGCAGGTCGGGCAGGTGCGCGGGTTCGAGCCGTCGCCCTTGTCGGGGAAGATGTGCGGCCCGAGGAGGCCGTTCAGCGCCTCCAGCACGTCGGCGACGCGCAGCTCCTTGGTCTCACCGATCGCCGCGGAGAAGTCGCGCCAGAAGTCGCGCAGCACCGCCCGCCAGTCGATCTCGGCGTTGGAGACCCGGTCGAGCTGCTCCTCGAGGCCGGCGGTGAAGTCGTACTCGACGTAGCGCCGGAAGAAGCTCTCGAGGAAGCCCGTGACGAGCCGCCCCTTGTCCTCCGGCTGCAGCCGCTTCTTCTCGATCTTGACGTATTCGCGATCCCGCAAGGTCTGGAGAACCGCGGCATAGGTCGACGGGCGGCCGATGCCGAGCTCCTCCATGCGCTTCACGAGGCTCGCCTCGGAGTAGCGCGGCGGCGGCTCGGTGAAGTGCTGGGTCGAGCTGATCCGCTCGCGGGCGAGCGGGTCGCCGGCCTTCATGGGCGGCAGGCGGCGGCTCTCCTCGTCCTCCTCGTCGTCCTTGCCCTCCTGGTAGAGGGTCAGGAAGCCGTCGAACTTCACCACCTGGCCGGTGGCGCGCAGGTCGATGGTCCGCGGTCCGACCTTGGCGGTGACGTCGACGGTGGTCCGCTCCAGCTCGGCCGATTCCATCTGGCTGGCCATGGTGCGGGTCCAGATCAGCTCGTAGAGCCGGGCCTGCTCGGGCTCGAGGTGGCGCGCCACCGTCTTGGGCAGGCGGCCCATGTCGGTGGGGCGCACCGCCTCGTGGGCCTCCTGGGCGTTCTTGGCCTTGACGCTGTACTTGCGCGGAACGTCCGGCACGTAGCGGTCGCCGAACTCCTTGCCGATCACCCGGCGGGCGTCCTGGATCGCCTCCGGCGCCATGTCGACGCCGTCGGTCCGCATGTAGGTGATGATGCCGACCGTCTCGCCGCCGATATCGACGCCCTCGTAGAGCCGCTGGGCGACCCGCATGGTCTGGGCCGGCGCCATCCCGAGCTTGCGGGAGGCCTCCTGCTGGAGGGTCGAGGTGGTGAAGGGCGGCTGCGGGTGGCGCTTGGCGGGCTTCGCCTCGACGCTCGCCACCTGGAAGGTCGCGAGTTCGAGGTCGCGCTTGAAGGCCGCCGCCTCCTCGCCGGTGCCGACGTCGAGGCGCTGGATGCGCTTGCCGTCGGCGCCGACGAGGCGGGCCTCGAAGGTCGCGCCGTCGGCGGTCGTCAGGGTCGCGATGAGCGTCCAGTACTCGCGCGGCTTGAACCGCTCGATCTCCATCTCGCGCTCGACGACGAGGCGGAGCGCCACGGACTGCACGCGCCCGGCCGAGCGGGCGCCCGGGAGCTTGCGCCACAGGACCGGCGAGAGGTTGAAGCCGACGAGATAATCGAGCGCCCGGCGCGCCAGGTAGGCGTCGACCAGCGCCTGGTCGATCTCCCGCGGCTTGCGCATCGCCTGCTCGACCGACGCCTTGGTGATGGCGTTGAAGGTCACGCGCTCGACCGGGATGCCCTTGAGCGCCTTGCGGGCGGTGAGCGCCTCCAGCACGTGCCAGGAGATCGCCTCGCCCTCGCGATCCGGGTCGGTGGCGAGGATCAGCTTGTCGGCGCCCTTGACCGCCTTGGCGATCTCCGAGACCCGGCTCGCCCCGCGGTCGGCCAGCTCCCAGACCATGTGGAAGTCCTGCTCGGGATCCACCGAGCCGTCCTTGGGCGGCAGGTCGCGGATATGCCCGAAGGAGGCGATGACTTCATAGTCGCGGCCGAGATACTTATTGATCGTCTTGGCTTTGGCCGGCGACTCGACGACGACGACTTTCATTCAGACCTCTGCCCCTGACGGAGCCTGGGCGCGACGGACGAATTCTGTTCGAGATTCGCGTGGGACGTATGCCCGCCGTCGGGCCGGGGCCGCGCGCCGGGCACAAGTGGGTCACGGGCGGCGGGTTGTCAAATCGCGAGGTTGTTCGGGGGAGCCACTGCGCGGCACTTTTCGGGCCGGGTCCTGATCAGGTTCCGCGTCGCTCCACCTGTCCGGGGAAGAGGCCATGCAGGATGAAACGCGGCCCGGGCTCCAGCACGGAACTTGCCGCGTCAGCAGCTCAAAATCCCGTCAGTCGCCTCAGATCCCCGCGTACCACTCGTAGCCGCGGTCTTCCCAGTAGCCGCCGCTGCCCTGGCCGATCCCGGCGAGCGACTCCACCATCTCGACCCGCATCACGTACTTGGCCTGCTTGTAGCCGAGCTGGCGCTCGACCCGCAGCCGCAGGGGCGCGCCGTTCGAGACCGGCAGCGGCTTGCCGTTGAGGTCGTAGGCCAGGATCGTCTGCGGGTTGAAGGCGTCGTAGAGGTCGATGCTCTCGTAGTAGCGGATCGGGATCCCCGCCGGCTCGGGCTCCGGGGCCGGGCTGCCCTGGCCCCAATCGTCCTTGGGCGCGTCGGTGGCGGTGGCCGGGCCGCCCCAATCGTCGGCGGCGGCGAGCTGCACGTAAGCGTCGCGCACCGCGCCCGGATGGCTCGGGCGCCAGAGGGACGCGCCCTGGTTGCGCCCTCTGCCACCGCCCTTGGGACCGGCCTCGAACTCCAGCGTGTCGGCGCAGTGGAACACCGCGTAGCGCGCCTGCGGCTTCAGCCCGGCCTTCTTGAGCACCTCGGCGAGCGGCACGCCGCCCCATTGCCCGATGCAGCTCCAGCCCTCCACGCAATCGTGCCGGGTGATCTGGGTGCGCGACGGCAGGGCGCGCAGGTCCGCGAGGCTCAGCGACAGCGGGGTCTGGACCAGCCCGTCGACGGAGAGCTTGAAGTCCGAGAAGTTCCGCGCCGCCAGCGCCCGGTAGGCGCGGTCCGGCGGGTCGATCGTGCCGTTCGGCTTGAACCAGGGCGAGATCATCGAGGCCGGGAATTCCCGGGCCAGGGTCGTCGGCGACATCAGCAGGCGCTGGACGTATTCGTTGGCGTCCTCGCCGACCTTGAGGGTGCGCTGCCCCGTCTCGGTCCCGGCGAACTTGTCGCAGCCGGCCAGCAGCGCGGTGCCCATCAGGCCGGCGCCCGCGGTGAGGAGCTTGCGGCGGTGGAGGATCATCGCGCGGTCTCCCGGTCGCGGCCGAGGCTGAACCAGCCGGTGATCATGCCGCGCATGTTGTTGACGAGCCCGGAGACGACCACGAGCAGCACGTGGACCACCACGAACAGCACGATCAGCCCGGCGGCGATGAAGTGGACGCTGCGCGCCGATTGCCGGCCGCCGAACAGCTCGGTGAGCCACGGCCAGGCCGCGTCCATCCCGGGCGACATGGCGAGCCCTGCGAGCACCATCGCGGGCAGCAGGCCGAGCACGAGGACGAGGTAGGTCAGCTTCTGGATGACGTTGTAGCGCTTGGCCTCGGTGCCCTCGGGGAAGCGCAGGAGCAGGTGCTCCTTCACGGAGCCGCCGAAGTCGCGGATCTGGTCGCCGTCGGGGATCAGGCGGCGGCGGAGCTGGCCCGAGACCAGGCCGTAGAGCAGGTAGATCGCCCCGTTGATCACCAGCAGCCACGCGAACAGGAAGTGCCAACGCCGCCCGGTCGCCAGGTCCTGGTTGGCCGGCAGCGTCGCCCAGGACGGGAAGGCGCGCTCCACCTCGGTGCCGCCCTCCCTCGACAGGCCGAGCACGCCGGTCGTGTCGAGGGTGTGGGAACCGACCGTCACGACGCCGCGGGTCGTGCCGTCGCGGCCGGGCTCGCTGGTGATGGCGAGCGACGGATTGTCGAAGGTCGAGACCGAACCCCAGTAGAGCGCCGGGTGGGCGTTGAAGATCTGCAGGCCGCTCATCAGCAGCACCAGCAGCACCGAGGCGTTGATCCAGTGCGCCAGCCGGATGACCAGCGGGTGGCGGTAGAACCAGCGGCGCCCCTGCCGGTCGACGGTCTCGGGGGCTTCGAGGGCAGGGGAGGCGGCCAAGCGTCTGGATCCCGGGCAAGCGGCGCGGGGTCGGGAGCGTACGGATCCCGACCGTTCGGGCAGATACGTGGCGCGGGGGCGGGCGGTTACCATCCGCCGGGAAAAAGGCCGCAGCCGCCTCTCGAAGTGCGACTGCGCCGATGGGCGCGCGCCGTCGATGACGGAGCGCGACGCGCCCCATCCTGCCGCCGGACGGACAGCCTGGGCCTCGAACCCGTGACGCCCGCAGCCCCTGACGGAGCGAGCGTCATGACTGAACCGGGATGAGCGCCGAACAGCCTTGCCCCCCGGGCGCGCCGCACATACACCCGGGCCTCATCATGACGACGCCCGCGCCCCCGGCCTTCCCGCACCGGCACCTCCTCGGCATCGAGGGCCTGACCCGGCCCGACATCGAGGGGCTGCTCGACGCCGCCGAATCCGCCGTCGATATCTCGCGGCAGGTGGAGAAGAAGCGCACGACCCTGCGGGGCCGCACGCAGATCAACCTGTTCTTCGAACCCTCGACGCGGACGCAATCGTCCTTCGAGCTCGCCGGCAAGCGGCTCGGCGCCGACGTCATGAACATGTCGGTGGCCTCGTCCTCGGTGAAGAAGGGCGAGACCCTGATCGACACCGCCGCGACGCTCAACGCCATGCGGCCCGACATCATCGTGGTCCGTCACGAATCGGCGGGCGCCGTTCACCTGCTCGCCCGCAAGGTCGACTGCGCGGTGGTCAATGCCGGCGACGGCGCCCACGAGCACCCGACCCAGGCCCTCCTCGACGCGCTCACCATCCGCCGCAACAAGGGCCGGATCGAGGGCCTGCAGGTGGCGATCTGCGGCGACGTCCTGCACTCGCGGGTGGCGCGCTCCAACATCATCCTGCTCCAGGCCATGGGCGCGCGGGTCCGCCTGATCGCGCCCTCGACGCTGCTGCCCTCCGGGATCGAGCGCTTCGGCGTCGAGACATTCACGGACATGCGCAAGGGCCTCGTCGGCTGCGACATCGTGATGATGCTGCGCCTCCAGCGGGAGCGCATGAACGGCTCGTTCGTGCCGTCCGTGAAGGAGTATTTCCGATACTTCGGCCTCGACGGCGAGAAGCTGGCGCTCGCCAAGCCCGACGCCCTGGTGATGCATCCGGGGCCGATGAACCGCGGCGTCGAGATCTCCTCCGAGATCGCCGACGGGGCGCAGTCGCTGATCCGCGAGCAGGTCGAGATGGGCGTGGCCGTCCGCATGGCCGTGCTTGAGGCGCTGGCGCGGCACCTGCCGAACGGGTGAACCCAAGACAACGGGTGATCCCCAGACAAAGCCGGGCGGCCTTCACCCGCTCCGCTTGCCCGCCGAGCGGCCGTGGCGCAGTTTCCTGCCGAAATCCGGTCCTGATCTGTATAAGGGGCCGTCGCAACATGCAGATCGCTTCATGACCGCCTACACGCTCGCCGACCTCGCCGCCCTCGTGGCGAGCCGCGCCGGGACCGATCCGGCCACCTCCTACACGGCCAAGCTCCTGTCCGAGGGCCCCGCCAAGGCGGCCAAGAAGCTCGGCGAGGAGGCGGTGGAGGCGGCGATCGCGGCCGTGCAGGGCGACAAGACCGGCCTACGGAACGAGGCCGCCGACGTGCTCTACCACCTCGTCGTGCTGCTCCGGGCGGGCGGGGTCGAGCTCGATGCCGTGATGGCGGAGCTGGAGCGTCGCACGGCCCAGAGCGGCATCGCCGAGAAGGCCGCGAGGCGCCACGCGTGAACGCGGCCGCGCTGCCGGGCTCGGTCGAGGCGATCCTCGAAGTGTCCGACCGGCTCTCGCCGTATCGCCGCTTCAGCCGCGAGGAATGGGCGCAGCTGCGCGCCGACACGCCGCTCACCCTCAACCAGGAAGACCTGGAGCGGCTGCAATCGATCAACGACCCGATCTCGGTCGAGGAGGTGGTGGCGATCTACCTGCCGCTGTCCCGTCTGCTCGCCCTGTACGTCGCGGCGACGCAGGGCCTGTTCAAGGCGACGCAGCGCTTTCTGATGGCCGAGCGCGAGACCAAGGCGCCCTACATCATCGGGCTCGCCGGGTCGGTGGCGGTGGGCAAGTCCACGACCGCCCGCATCCTGACCGCCCTGCTGGCGCGCTGGCCCAACACCCCCAAGGTCGACCTCGTCACCACCGACGGGTTCCTGCTGCCCAACGCCGAGCTCGCCGCCAACGGGCTGATGGAGCGCAAGGGTTTCCCGGAGAGCTACGACACCGCCGCGCTGCTTCGCTTCCTCCACGACGTGAAGGCCGGCCACAAGCGCGTCACCGCGCCGCTCTACTCGCACCTCGTCTACGACCGGGTGCCCGGGGAGGAGCGGGTCGTGGAGAGCCCCGACATCCTGATCGTCGAGGGCCTGAACGTGCTCCAGCCGGCGCGGCTGCCGCGGGACGGGACCGCGATCCCGTTCGTGTCCGACTTCTTCGACTTCTCGATCTATCTCGACGGCCACGAGGACGACCTGCACCGCTGGTACGTCACGCGCTTCATGAAGCTGCGGCAGACGGCGTTCCGCGACCCGCGCTCGTACTTCCGGAAATACGCCGAGATCGCCGAGACCGAGGCCCTCGACATCGCCGACCGGCTCTGGACGACGATCAACCTGCCGAACCTGCGCGAGAACATCGTGCCGACCCGCCAGCGGGCGAGCCTGATCCTGACCAAGGGCGCGAGCCACCGGATCGAGAGCGTGGCGTTGCGGCGGCTGTAGGCCGGTTCGGGCAGATCGCGCGATCGGCCCGCATGAAGACCGAACCTCTGTCATCACGAGCGACGCGAAGTGACCCAGGGCAGCGCGACGTTCGGGGCGATGTCGCCGACTCTGGATTGCTTCGCTTCGCTCGCAAGGACGTGAACGACCGAGCCTAGGCGCATCACGCGAACGGGAACTCCGCCTCCGCCACGTACGGACCGCCGCCGGTCGAGTCCCGCGCCGAGAACAGCGTCACCCGGTCCGACGTGTAAGTCAGCGGCGCGAAGACCGGCGCCTGCGACAGGTACATCGCCGCCGCCTCCGGCGTGGCGTCGCGCCGGAGACGCGCCAGGGTCACGTGCGGGGTGAATTTCCGCCGCTCCGGCTCGACCCCGGCCCGGCGCACGAGCCGCTCCTGCTCGGCCTGGAGATCCGTCAGCTCCGCCTCCGGCACCACCGAGGCGTAGAGCGCCCGCGGCCTGTCGCCGCCGAAGATGCCGAGGCCGTCGAGCGTCACCGTCAGGGCCGGGCGGACCCGCATCTCGGACAGCGCCTCCACCACGTCGTCGGCCGTGGTCGCGTCGACGTCGCCGATGAACCGCAGGGTCACGTGGAAGTCGCCCGGCTCGATCCAGCGGGCCCCGGGCAGGCCGCCCTGCCAGGCCCTGAGCGCGTCGGCGATCGCGGGCGGCACCGCGAGGCCGGTGAACAGGCGCGGCACTACCGCGACGCCCCCTGCCGGAGGCCCCCCAGGAAACCCTCCACCGTCGGCAGCATGCGGGAAGCGATGGTCTCCACGCCCTGCCGGTTCGGGTGGATCATGTCGTCGAGGTGCTGCGCCCGGTCGCCGATGATCCCGTCGAGGAAGAACGGGTAGAGGGTCAGGCCGTAGCGTTTGGCGAGCGCCGGGTAGATCGCGTCGAACCGGGCCTTGTAGTCGGGTCCGAGGTTGGGCGCGGCCTGCATGCCGGCGAGCAGGACCGGGATGCCCCGCGCCTTCAGCCGCTCGATGATCGCCGAGAGCGCGCCCTCGGTGACCTTCGGGTCAGTGCCGCGCAGCATGTCGTTGGCGCCGAGTTCGAGGATCACGCCCGCGGTCCCGTCCGGGACGGACCAGTCGACCCGGTCGAGGCCGCCCGTGGCGGTGTCGCCGGAGACGCCGGCATTGGCGACCGTCACGTCCGCGCCCCTGGCCTTGAGCAGGCGCTCCAGCACGGTCGGGAAGGCGGCGTCGGCCGGGAGCTTGTAGCCCGCGGTCAGGCTGTCGCCGAGGGCGACGAGCTTGACCGGCTCGCCGGGCGCGGCCCGCGCTCCCGGCGCGACGGCTGTCATGAAAGGGACCATCAGGAGCGCTAGCGCTGCGGCATACAGGGCCGTGCGCCGGAACACAGCGCGCGCGTCATGGCGCGGCCCCAATGCCGAACCCATATCGCGGTGCACCCGCGGCCCGTAGAGCCAAGATCGAAGCCGAAGGGATCGACCCCACGTGAGGACCTCGCGCGCCATGCTCGTCATCGCCCACAGATCGGCTCACCGGTGAGCCAAGGCAAGGTGCTGCGCGAGCCCGCGATCGCGCTGTCGGACATCGATCTCAGCCTCGGCCGCGGCGCCGCCCGCGTCCACGTCCTGCGCGGCATCTCGCTGAATGTCGACCGCGGCGAGGCGGTCGGCCTCGTCGGCCCGTCCGGCTCCGGCAAGTCGACGCTGCTGATGGTGATGGCCGGGCTGGAGCGGCCCGATTCCGGCGGCGTCGTCATCGAGGACACCGATCTCGTCCGCCTCGACGAGGACGCGCTGGCGCGGTTCCGCGGGCGCCGGATCGGCATCGTGTTCCAGGCCTTCCACCTCGTGCCGACCATGACGGCGCTCGAGAACGTGGCCCTTCCGCTCGAACTCGCCGACCGGCCCGGCGCCCTGGAGCGGGCCCGCGCCGAGCTGGAGGCGGTCGGCCTCGGGCACCGGCTGCACCATTACCCGGCGCAGCTCTCCGGCGGCGAGCAGCAGCGCGTCGCCATCGCCCGGGCGGTCGCCCCCGACCCGGCGATCCTCGTGGCCGACGAGCCCACCGGCAACCTCGACGAAGCCACCGGCCGCCAGATCGTCGACCTGCTGTTCCGGCTGAAACGGGACCGCGGCGCGACACTGGTCCTCGTCACCCACGACAACGGCCTCGCTCGCCTGTGCGACCGCACCGTGCGCCTGCGCTCGGGGCGGATCGAGGAGGCGGTGACCGCCTGATGCACGGCACGATCACCCGCCCCGACCCCGCGCCCCGCCGGATCCCGCTCACCCTGCGCCTCGCGCTGCGCGAGTTGCGGGCCGGGCTCGACGGCTTCGCGGTGTTCCTCGCCTGCATCGCGCTGGGCGTCATGGCCATCGCGGGCGTGGCGTCGATCTCGCGCTCGCTGTCCGACGGGCTGGGCCGGGAAGGCCGGCGCATCCTCGGCGGCGACCTCGCCTTCAACCTCATCAACCGCGAGGCGACCGACGCGGAGAGGCAGGCGCTGGCGCGCGAAGGCCGCCTCGACATCGTCGCCTCCCTGCGGGCCATGGCGGTGGCGGGCAGCGGCGACGCGGCCCTGGTCGAGCTGAAGGCGGTCGACCCCGCCACCTACCCGGCCGCGGGCGACCTCGCGACCGACCCGCCGGGCCGCCTCGCCGACCTGCTGGCGGAGCGCGACGGCGTGCCGGGTGCGCTCGCCGACCCGGCCCTGCTCACCCGCCTCGACGTCAAGGTCGGCGACCGGATCGCGCTCGCCGGGCACGACGTGGCGATCCGCGGCACCATCGTGTCCGAGCCCGACAAGATCGCCGGCGGCATCGGCTTCGGGCCGCGGCTGATGGTCTCTGAGCCGACGCTCCGCGCCACCGGCCTCGTCCAGCCCGGCAGCCTCAACCGCTGGAGCTACCGCCTGGTCCTGCCGCCCGGCACGCCGGACGCCGACCTCGACGCGGCGCAGGCCCGGATCCGCGCCGCCACCCCCGAGGCCGGCTGGGAGATCCGCTCGCGCACCAACGCCGACCCGCGCTTCGCCAAGAGCATCGAGCGCTTCACGCAGTTCCTGACCCTGGTGGGACTCACCGCGCTGATCGTCGGCGGCGTCGGGGTCGGCAACGCCGTCCACGCCTTCGTGGAGCGCAAGCGGCCCTCGATCGCGACGCTCAAGAGCGTCGGCGCGCCGGGCTCGCAGGTGGTCGCCCTGTACCTGACGCAGGTGATGCTGATCGCCGGCCTCGGCACCCTGATCGGCCTCGCGATCGGCGCGAGCCTGCCCTTCCTCCTCGACGCCCTGTTCTCCGCCGACCTGCCGCTGCCGCTGAACCCGACGCTGGCCCCGGGGGAACTGGCACTCGCGGCCGCCTACGGGCTGATCACGGCCTTCGCCTTCGCGATCACGCCGCTCGGCCGCGCCCACGACGTGCCGGTCTCCGGGCTGTTCCGCGACACGGTCGACCCGGCCCGCGTCAGCCCGCGCTGGCGCTACCGGATCTGGCTCGCCGTCAGCCTCGCGGCCCTGGTCGGCCTGTCGGTGGCGACCGCCTTCGACCGGCGCGTCGCGCTGATCTTCATCGCGGCCGCAGCCATCGCGTTCGGCCTGCTGCATCTGGTGGCGCTCGGCCTGATGGCGCTCGCCCGCCGCCTGCCGCACCCGCGCTGGCCGGCGCCCCGGATGGCGCTCGCCAACCTGCACCGGCCCGGCGCCCTGACGCCCGCCATCGTCCTGTCGCTCGGCCTCGGCGTGACGCTCCTCGTGACGCTCAGCCTGATCGACGCCAACGTCCGCCGCACGATCAGCGCGACCCTGCCGGCCCGGGCGCCGAATCTCTTCTTCCTGGACATTCCCTCGCGGGACGCCGCCCAGTTCCGCGAGTTCCTGGCGCGCTCGGCCCCGAGCGGGAAGATCGAGGACGTGCCGATGATGCGCGGCCGGATCGTCGCCCTGAACGGCGTGCCGGCGAGCAAGATCCGCCCCCCGGAAGACGCCGCCTGGGTGCTCGACGGCGACCGGGGCATCACCTACGCCGACACGGTGCCGGACGGCTCCAGCCTCACCGAGGGCGCGTGGTGGAGCCCGGAGCAGGGCGCGAAGCCGCTGGTCTCCTTCGAGGCCGACCTCGCCCGCCAGCTCGGCCTGAAGCTCGGCGACACCGTGACGGTGAACGTGCTCGGGCGCGACCTCACCGCGACGATCTTCAACCTGCGCCGGGTGGAGTGGCGCAACCTCGGCATCAACTTCGTGATGGTGTTCTCGCCGGGCACCTTCCGGGGCGCGCCGCATTCCGACCTCGCGACGCTGACCCTGCCCGGCGGCACCGACGCTTCCGCCGAGAACCGCATCCTGCGCGACGTCGCCAAGACCTTCCCGTCGGTGAGCGCCGTGCGGGTGAAGGACGCCCTCGACGCGATCGGGGACCTCGTCGGCCGGCTGGTCCTGGCGATCCGGGGGGCGAGCGCCGTGGCGGTGCTGGCGAGCCTGTTCGTGCTGGCCGGCGCCATCGCGGCCGGGCACCGGGCGCGGCTCTACGACGCCGTCGTGCTCAAGGTGCTGGGCGCGAGCCGGGCGCGCCTGCTCACCGCCTACGCCCTCGAATACGCGGCGCTGGGCCTCGCCACGGCGCTGTTCGGCCTCCTGGCCGGGACGCTCGTCGGCTGGGTGATCGTCGCCAAGGTCATGCACCTCGACTTCCGCCTCGACCTGTCGGGCGCGCTGGTCGCGGCCGTGGCCGCGGTGGCGCTGGCGATCCTCCTCGGGCTCGTCGGTACGTGGCGGATCCTGGGGCAGAAGCCGGCGCCGTATCTCCGGCAGGCCTGACGGAGGCCGGCCCCGCAGGCTCCCTATCCGGTTCAGCCCCGGCGGAGGCCGCGATCGAGGCCGTCGAGAGCGGCGGACCGCGCCCGGCCGGAGACGGTCCGGCAGGATACCGGAGCCCTCGGTCCGTGGGGGAGGGGCTTCCAACCGTCGGACCCCGCGCTCACGGGTCGCCGCGCTCCGCATTCTCCGCGGTGCGCGCGCATGCGTCGGTCGGTTCGGGGCCGACCAGAGCGAGGACCGCCTCACCGAATCGCCTCCGCGCCGCGGGATCGAGTCGGCGCAGGTGGGCCCCGACCAGCATCAGCAGCCGCTCCGTCTCCCGCTCGATGGCCGGACGGTCCACAGATCCGCATTGATCGAAACCGTAGAACGCCTCGATCGGCAAATCGAGGGACTGCGCAATCCTGTTCAGCGCGCGCGCGGCGGAGGATTCCACCTTCCGGTCAGCAATCGTCCGCAGGAATTCGAGTCCGTTCTCATCCATGGCGGCCCCTCGAATCACTCGCGACGGGGGAAAATTTCCCAACCATGACAAGAGGTGCCCCCGTGAAGGGGTATTCGCAAGTGAACTCTTTGTCATTTCGCCGGAAGATTGGTACGGAGCTAGACATTCGAGCTTCGAGCGGCCCGAGGGGACCGTCCACCATGCGCATCAACGTCATCGATGGCTACGCGGAGAACGCCGACCGTCTCCGGGCGGCTCTCGAAGCCTCGTGCGTTGTGGGAGCCTGGGAGTGGGACCACGTCCGCGGCGTGGTCGTCTACGACGCGGGCGCGGCCCGGCTGCTGACCGGCAATCCCGACCTCGCCGACCGTCCGATCAACGGGCCGATGGCGCTGGCCGCGGTGCATCCCGAGGACATGACGTGGTTGATGGACCACATGCTCCGGGCCGTCCGATCGAGCGGGCTGGTCCTTGCCGAGTACCGCGTGTTCAAGGCGGACGGCACCGTGCGCTGGCTCCTCAGCCGGGGGCGGACCCATCGGAACGAGGACGGCGAGCCGCAGCGCTCGCACGGCATCCTGATGGACATCACCGAGATCCGCGACGGCGGCGACCGCTACGTAGTCGGCAGGCCCATGGCGGGCGGCGACCCGCTGGAGCGGGCGGCCGACCTCGCCGTCGCGCTCAAGGAGACGCTCACCGACGACATGCCCGCGGAGGTGCGGGCGGCCGCCGACCTGATGCTGCTGGGTCTGGGCCGTGCCCTGGCCCGCCGGATGACGCACTGAACCGCCCCTCCCGGGCCGCCCAGATCCCGCGCGCCCGAGAGCGGATCTTCGAGGCTGCGGACCCGCCTTTCAAGCACGAACCCGCCGGGACTTGGCGGTCCGGACCGGAGAAACCGGGGCGCACGCGGACGCACGTGGCATAAGGAAGCCGTTAAGACTTCGCGCAGGCGCATCGAAACGCCTGGACGGCGGCAACCGTCAGTCGAACAACCCGACGACGGAGCGGAATGCATTTTAATCCCAGCCCAGATGGACAAAAATACATCCGCCGGACACGGAAAAGCGGCCCGGGAACCGTGGCCGGGGACTTGTGTCGCGGCTTCGGGCGCAACATATTCCCGACCGAGGCGCCAGCCCGGCGCCAGAGGTCCTGCGTGGGCCTCGACCGAACACCACGCTGAGAGAGCCTCCGCAAGGAAACTCCCATGGCATTCGAGAACAGCCCCTTCCGGTACGGCGCCCAGCAGCCGACCGGCTACGCCGGCACCCAGGTCGAGGTCGATCAGGGCCTGCGCACCTTCATGCTCGGCGTCTACAACAACATGATCGTCGGGCTCGGCATCTCGGGTCTCGTCGCGCTCGGCCTGAACATGGCCTCCGTGGCGGCCTACCAGGGCACCCGCCCGATCCTGACCCCGTTCGGTCAGACCCTCTACCTCAGCCCGCTGAAGTGGGTCCTGATGCTCGCCCCGCTGGCGTTCATCTTCGTCTTCTCCATGCGGATGGACCGGATGTCGGCCTCGTCCGCCCGGACGATGTTCTGGGCCTTCGCGGCGGTGATGGGCGCCTCGATGTCCTCGCTTCTCCTGGTGTTCACCGGGGGCAGCGTGGTGCAGGTGTTCTTCATCACGGCGGCGGCCTTCGGCTCGCTCAGCCTGTGGGGCTACACCACCCGGCGCAGCCTCTCCGGCATGGGCTCGTTCCTGATGATGGGCCTGATCGGCATCATCCTCGCGTCGCTGGTGAACATCTTCTTCGCCTCGTCGGCCCTCCAGTTCGCCATCTCGGTGCTGGGCGTGCTGATCTTCGCGGGCCTGACCGCCTACGACACCCAGAAGCTCAAGGAGATGTATCTCTACGGCGGCTTCGACGGCGAGATGGCGGCCAAGATGTCGGTGAACGGCGCCCTGACGCTCTATCTCGACTTCATCAACATGTTCCAGTTCCTGCTGAGCCTGATCGGCGACCGCCGATAAGCCAACCCGAACAAGACGGGACGAGGGAACCCCGGCGGGACACCGCCGGGGTTTCTTTTTGCCTGGCCGCCGCGCGCGGATGCGCTAGGCTCGGGCCATGCCCGCGCTCTCCGACCTCTCCGGCCTCTCCGCTTTCCCGATCACCCCGAGCGACGCGGACGGCCGCGTCGACGCGGAAGCGCTGCGCCGGTTGCTGGAGCCCCTGGCGGCCGCCGGGGTCGACTCGATCGGCCTCCTCGGCAGCACCGGGACCTACGCGTACCTGAGCCGCGAGGAGCGGCGCCGGGCGGTGGCGATCGCCGCCGAGGCCGTGGCCGGACGGGTCCCGCTCCTCGTCGGCATCGGCGCCCTGCGCACCGACGAGGCCGTCCGCCTCGCGCAGGACGCGCGGGCGGCCGGCGCGGATGCCGGGCTCCTCGCCCCCGTCTCGTACACGCCGCTCACCGAGGCGGAGGTCGAGGCGCATTTCGCGACCGTAGGGGAGGCGGGCGGCCTGCCCCTCGTCCTCTACGACAACCCCGCGACCACGCATTTCCACTTCACGCCGGCGCTGATCGGCCGGATCGCCCGCCAGCCCGGGATCGTGGCCGCCAAGTGCGCCGCACCGGAGCCGGCGCGGGCCGCCGCCGGGATCGCGACCCTGCGGGAGGCCGTCCCGGCGGGCTTCCCCATCGGGTTCAGCGGCGACTGGAACGTCACCGAGGCGCTGATCGCCGGCGGCGCGGCGTGGTTCAGCGTGGCGGGCGGCCTGTTTCCCCGGACCTGCCTGGCGATCGTCCGGGCCGTGGCGGCGGGCGAGACCGAGCGGGCCCGCGCCCTCAACGCCGGGCTGGAGCCCCTCTGGACGCTGTTCCGGACGCATTCCAGCCTGCGGGTGGTCTACACCCTGGCCGATCTCATGGGCCTGTGCCGCGCCGAGCCGCCGCGGCCGATCCGGCCCCTGGCGCCGGAGGCGGTGGCCGAGATCGCCGCGACTGTCCGGCGCCTGTCCCTGTCCTGAGCGGGCGCCGTCAGACCGCCGCCGGTGCCGGTTCCAGCACGGCGATCACCCGGGCGAGCTCGGTACCGCGCTTCAGGATCTGGCCGCTCGCGGCGACGACGGCGTAGGCCCCCTGGCGCCGGGCGAGCTTGGGATCCTTTTCGATGCGGTAGAGCGGCATCTCGGAGGAGCGCCGGTAGATCGAGAACACCGCCTTGTCGCGGCGGAAATCGAGGGCGTAGTCGCGCCACTCGCCCGCGGCGACCTGCCGGCCGTAGAGGTTGAAGATCGTGCGGAGCTCGTCCCGGTTGAAGGCGATCTGCGGAGGGGCCGCGCGGGCGGGGAAGGGGATGACATGGCCCGCCGCCTCGTCGGGCCTCGACCCGGCGCTCGTCCTCTCGGTCATCACGGCTCCCGTGCATCGATGCTTTGCCGGATGATGGGCCTCGCCGCCGCGGCCCGCAAGGGTCGCGCGCGCCGTGTCCCGCGAGACACGCCCAAGCGACAAAAAACACGGTTTGGCCCGATTCACGCCTTTTGCAGGCCGCGTTGCGGCGCGACAACAGGCGTCGAACCTCGCCGGGTTCTGCCCGGTCGGCGACCGACACCCAGCTCCCCAGCCATCGGTCGCCGCTCGGGATCCCAGGATCCGGCACTCCGAGGTTTCGAGACCCAAGACTTCAGGCCGCCCCTCGGGCGGCCTTTTTTCTGTTTCCCGTCGGGCCGGGGTTGCGGCTATGCCAGCCGCACCATGGGCCCGCCCGCCTTCGACGCCGCCTTCCTGCACGACCTCGACGCGCTGTTCGCGTGGCGCCGCGACGTGCGCCGCTTCCGGACAGATCCGGTCGACGAGGACGTCCTGCGCGCCTGCCTCGCGGCGGCCCACCGGGCCCCCTCGGTCGGCAACAGCCGGCCCTGGCGCTTCGTGCGGGTCGCGGATCCGGGACGCCGCCGCGCGGTCGCGGAGAACTTCGCCGGCTGCAACGAAGCCGCGGCCGCGGGCTACGCGACCGATCGGGCCGCGCAGTACCGCGGCCTGAAGCTCGCCGGCCTGCGGGAGGCGCCGGTCCATCTGGCCGCCTTCTGCGACGCGGCCACCGAGACCGGCCTCGGCCTCGGCCGGGCCAGCATGC
This sequence comes from Methylobacterium oryzae, assembly GCF_021398735.1. Classification (NCBI taxonomy): domain Bacteria; kingdom Pseudomonadati; phylum Pseudomonadota; class Alphaproteobacteria; order Hyphomicrobiales; family Methylobacteriaceae; genus Methylobacterium; species Methylobacterium oryzae. Next base: position 3,878,143 of record NZ_CP090349.1, on the reverse strand, counting down.
CCGAGACCCTGGCCTACTCGGTCGTGGGGGCGGTGCAGTGTTTCTGGCTCGCCGCCCGGGCCCGCGGCCTCGGCGTCGGCTGGGTCTCGATCCTGGAGCCGGAGGCGGTCACGGCGATCCTGGCCGTGCCGGAGACGTGGCGGCTCGTGGCCTATCTCTGCGTCGGCTACCCGGTGGAGGAGCATCTCGACCCGGAACTGGAGCGCCACGGCTGGCAGTCGGAGGACCGGCGCGGGAGCGAACTCCACGAGCGCTGACACGCCCGCGGAGCGGCGGACCCGCCGCGGGGCAACGGCCCGTACACTCTGGTTCGTGGTTGCTCTTTTACCGTGCCCCGCGGATCCGCAGAATGACCCCGCGTCAACCATAGCTTTTCTCGGAACGGTAAGCTCGGCCGGGGATTACTTGCCCGCGTCTAGTCTAGCTTTGCGAGGATCGCGGTGATGTCGGGTCGGGTGGCGGCTCTATTCGGTTTGGCCGGCGCGATGCTGGCCGGTTGTTTCCAGGCGGCGCAGGCGCGCGAGATCGTCCCCTTCGCCAACGGCGTCGCGCCGGGCTCGGTGGTGATCAGCGTGTCGCAGCGCAAGCTCTACCTGGTGAACGGCGACGGCACGGCGATCCGCTATCCCGTGGCGGTGGGCCGTCCCGGCAAGCAGTGGTTCGGCATCAAGCCGATCGACGGCAAGTACGTCGCTCCCGCCTGGTCGCCCCCCGCGGAGGTGAAGCGCGACAACCCGCGGTTGCCGAACCTCATCGCGGGCGGCTCGCCGCACAATCCCATGGGGGCGGCGGCGATGACGCTCGCGGGCGGCGAGTACGCCATCCACGGCACCAACCGGCCGAACTCGGTGGGCACCTACGCGTCCTACGGCTGCATCCGGATGTACAATCAGGACGTGGTCGACCTCTACGCGCGGGTCGATGTCGGCACGCAGGTCTACATGACCCACTGAACCCACTGAGGCACGCCGGCCTCACCCGGCCGGCGGGGCGGTCGCCTCGACGGCCGTGAAGGTCTCCAGGATCCGGTAGGTGTGCGCCGCGCCGGCCGGCACGCAGTAGGAATCGCCCGGCGCGAGCGCCACGGTCTCGCCCTCCAGCACGAGTTCGGCCCGGCCGCTGATGACGTAGCCGACCGTCTCGTGCGCCGAGGTGGTCATCGGCTTGTCGGCGTTGGGCTCCTCGGCCCGCCACATCCGCATGCCGAGCCGCTCGCCGCGGGCGAGGTGGATCTCGCCGTGCGGGCCCGCGGCCGCGCTCCGGGCCGATACTGTCGTCGCCATCGTCGCCTCCCTCCGGTGAACCTCGCCAACGGGGCCCGGCGTCCGACGTTCCGCGCCCGACAGCGCGACACGTTCGGCAAGCCCCGCGCCGGCGCGCCGCTTGACGGCCCGCGGCGCGCCCCGACAGGATGACGCACCGGTCCGAGAGGCGCCCGACAGAGGCGCGGGCCGGCGCGGCGTCCGCGATCCCGCCCGGGTCCGGCGCGTCGGCGGACGACCCGGATCGGGAGGGACGCGCCATGCAGATCAAGGCGGCGATCGACAGGATTCCCGGCGGCCTGATGCTGGTGCCGCTCCTGCTCGGGGCCCTGTGCAAGACCTTCGCGCCGGGCGCCCCGGCCTATTTCAAGGGCTTCACGCAGGGGATCATGACCGGCGTGATCCCGATCCTGGCGGTCTGGTTCTTCTGCATGGGCGCCTCGGTCAGCCTGAAGGCGACCGGCACGGTGCTGCGCAAGTCCGGGACGCTGGTGGCGACCAAGCTCGTCGCCGCCTGGGTGATCGTGCTGGTGGCCGGGCTGTTCATCCCGCCCGAGGGCATCCAGACCGGCTTCTTCGCCGGCCTGTCGATCCTGGCGATCGTCTGCGCGATGGATATGACCAATGGCGGCCTCTACGCCTCGCTGATGCAGACCTACGGCAGCCGCGAGGAGGCCGGCGCCTTCATCCTGACCTCGATCGAGTCCGGCCCGCTGATGAGCATGATCATCCTCGGCGCCTCCGGGGCGGCGCATTTCGAGCCGCAGATCTTCGTGGGCGCGGTGCTGCCCTTCCTGGTCGGCTTCGCCCTCGGCAACCTCGACCCGAAGCTCCGGGCCCTGTTCGCGCCCGGCGGCCAGCTGATGATCCCGTTCTTCGCCTTCGCGCTGGGGAACACGGTCGACCTCAACAACCTGCTCTCGCCGCTCGCGGGGCTCGGTATCGTGCTGGCGCTCGCGGTGATCGTCCTGACCGGAATCCCGCTGATCGTGGCCGACCGGGCGATCGGGGGCGGGACCGGCACGGCCGGTTTGGCCGCCTCCTCCACCGCCGGGGCGGCGGCCGCCAACCCGCTGGCGATCGCCGCCGTCGCCCCGCAATTCGCCCCCTCGGCGCAGACCGCCACCGTGCTGGTGACGATCTGCATCATCGTCACCTCGATCCTCGTGCCGATCCTGACCGGGCTCTGGTACCGGCGCTTCGGGGCTGGCGTGGCCGAGGCCCGGGCCGAGGAAGAGGCCGGCGCGCCGCTGGCGGTCCCGGCCGAGTAGGCGCCCCGCGGCGGGTCCCTCAGAAGTCGACCGCGAGGCCCTTCACCTCCCAGTCGTCGTAGCGGACCGGCTCCAGGCCGCCGCGCCCCTGGCGCTCGGGCTTGGCGCTGATCTCGGCGGCCCGGGCGTCGATCGCCGCGCGGCGCTCGGCGGCCTCGGCGAGGGCGCGCTGCGCCGCCGGGCTGAGGATGCGGGGCGGGGCGGCGCCGTCTCCGGCCTCCTCGGCCGGGTCCTGTCGGTGCGGGTCCTGTCGGTGCGGGTCCTGTCGGTGCAGGTCTTGTGCGGTCGGCTCTTGCATCGCGCTCGCTCGGGTGTGAGGGCGTGGGTCCGGAAGACGTCGGATCTGGAGCAGAAGTGGCATCGCGGGACACAGGCCGCAACACGCGGAACGCAGCGGCACCGGGCGGGACCGGTCCGGACATCGCGGGACTGGGGGCGCGCCGCGCGGCGATGCAGGCGGTCGCGGCCCTGATCGGCCAGGAGCGCCCCCCCGCCCTCGACGACGCCCTCGCCCAGGCGATCCGCGCCGAGGCGCTGGCGCCGGCCGATGCCGGGCTGGCGCGGGCCATCGCGGTGGCGACCTTCCGCCGCTACGGGCTGATCCGCTCCGCCCTGGCCGCGCGGCTCGAGCGCGGGCTCCCCGCGGCCAAACCGCAGCTCACGGCCCTGCTGGCCACCGCGACCGCCCAGATCCTCGACCTCGCGGTCCCCGACCACGCCGCGGTCGACCTCGCCGTGCGGCTCGCCAAGGCGGATACCCGCACGGCCCATCTCGCCGGGCTCGTCAACGCGGTGCTGCGCCGGGTCGCCCGCGAGCGCGACGCGATCCTGGCCGCGGACGCCGACGCCCTGGCGGTCAACACACCGGACTGGCTCGCCCGTCGCTGGATCGCGGCCTACGGGCCCGAGCGCGCGGCCGCGATCGCCCGCGCCCATCTCGCGGGGGCCGCCATCGACCTGACGCCGCGGGGCGAGCCCGCCGACTGGGCCGCGCGGCTCGGCGCCGTGACCCTGCCGACCGGCTCCCTGCGCCTGCCCGAGAACGGCCCGGCCATCCCCGAGCTGCCGGGCTTCCAGGAGGGAGCGTGGTGGGTCCAGGACGCCGCCGCGGCGCTGCCGGCCCGGCTCCTGGCGCCGCGGGACGGCACCCGCGTCCTCGACCTCTGCGCGGCGCCCGGCGGCAAGACCCTGCAGCTCGCCGCCACCGGCGCCCGGGTCACGGCGGTCGATCGGTCCGCACCGCGGCTGGAGCGCCTGCGCGAGAACGTCGCGCGGCTCGGCTTCGCCGTCGACGTCGTGGTCGCCGACGCCCTCGCCCTGGAGCCGCAGGACCACGACGCCGTGCTGCTCGACGCGCCGTGCTCGGCCACCGGGACGATCCGGCGCCATCCGGACGTGGCCTGGACGAAGGCCGAGGCCGATATCGGGCGGCTCGCCGCGCTCCAGGCGAAGCTCCTCGACCACGCGGCCGGGCTGGTGCGGCCGGGCGGCCTCCTCGTCTACTGCACCTGCTCGCTGGAGCCGGAAGAGGGCGAGGCGCAGGTGGCGGCGTTCCTGGCCCGCGATCCCCGCTACGCGCGGGTGCCGGTCCGGCCCGAGGAGGTCGGCGGCGCCGCGGCGCTGATCGACGACCGCGGCGACCTGCGCACGCTGCCGTGCCACCTGCCGGAGTTGGAAGGCGCCCGCGGCGGCCTCGACGGCTTCTTCGCGAGCCGCCTCCGGCGGGCGGACTGACCGGGGGCGCGGGCCGGGTATTTCGGGAGGCGGGCCGGCGGTCCGCCCCCGCCCCATCATTTCGTGGGGTGCCGCAGGCGAGCCCGAAACCCGGACCTGCCGACGGTGCATGCCCGATCGTGTTGCAAAGGTCCGGAAGACAGGCGTCTGCGGGTTGGCACAGCCGCGCCGCGACGCGATCCCTCTCTCGCACGGGAGAGGGACCTGCGCCTGACTCTCATCTTGTTTCCGGGTCATGGGATGGATTCCGCCGTCCTCGCGAGCGGAGCGAAGCGATCCAGGGTCGCGCCCCGCTCAATGACGTCGCGCCGCCCTGGGTCGCTTCGCTGCGCTCGCGAGGACGGAGAAGCGTCGTCGACGGCGGCGCGCGGCTCAGTTTGCCTTGACAATGTTCCTATTTTGTGCTTCCTGACCGCACCTGTCCGCGGCGGCCCGGGAGCGATCCCGGGGCGTCCTTCGGGGGCCCGCCCGGTGGCTGACCGTGCGGGTCCGGGGACGGGGCGGCGCCCGCGTCGGTGGCTCTCAGCCGCCATCGCCCCGGGCGACGGACCGGTGCGGGGCGTGCCTCGGATGCGGGCGTGAGACCGGGCGGCACTCTGCCCGGCGGGGTGAGGAGATGCCCCCGCGCCGACCCGCCTCTGGGCCGACCCTGAGCGACCTGCGGACCCGCCCACTACGAGGCGGGGAACGGCTGGAAGGCCACGGCGCCGATGCGGGTTCCGGAGGTGCGGGCACGGCGTGCGCGCACCTCGACCGAGACCGCTCACGGGGAGTCGCAGGACCGGGACGTCGGAGACGCCGCGACGAGACAGACGGCACCGGCCGGGGACCATGCCCGGCCGATGCCGCGGGGCGCCGCGGGGATCGGATCCCGCGCGTACTTGGCCGACACCTGGGTTCCCGCGGCGTCCCGCGTCCCTCGTGCTCGCCTCCCGGGCCATGCCCCCGGCGCCACGCGCGCGCGGGGACGATCACGCGTGTCCGCGAGCCTCGGCGTTTCGCGCCCGAATCGGCGCAGGAGCGCCCCCCGGCCGGAGCGGGCGCCCAAGCCCGCGGCGACCCGCGACCCCTGGAAAGTTGACGGCGGCCCGGCGGACTGCCATCCGCCCGTCCGACACGTCCGCCCGCCCGCGACATCCTCGAGTCCGAAGAGCCCATGACCGACCTGATCGAGACGATCCGCCGGACGCTCGTGCCGATCCACAAGGAGGGCTATCCCTTCATCCTGATCGGCATCGTGCTGACGGTGCTGGCCGGCTACTTCTCCCAGTTCTTCGGCTGGATCTTCCTGATCCTCACCCTCTGGGTCTGCTACTTCTTCCGCGATCCGGAGCGCGTCACCCCGGTGGCGGACGGGCTCGTGATCTCGCCCGCCGACGGGCGCGTGAACCTCATCGCCACCGTCCTGCCGCCGCCCGAGCTCGACCTGCCGCAGGTGCCGACCCTGCGGGTCTCCGTGTTCATGAACGTGTTCGACTGCCACGTGAACCGGGTGCCGGTGGCGGGCCGGATCGGCCAGATCCACTACACGCCGGGCCTGTTCCTCAACGCCGAGCTCGACAAGGCCAGCGACGACAACGAGCGCAACGGCATGGTCATCGAGACGACCCATGCCGGCCAGCCGAAGCGGGTCGGCGTGGTGCAGATCGCCGGCCTCGTGGCCCGGCGCATCGTCGGCTTCGTTGCGGCGGGCGACGTGCTCGGCGTCGGCGAGCGGTTCGGCCTGATCCGCTTCGGCTCGCGGGTGGACGTGTACCTTCCGGCCGGCTCGACCGTGCTGGTCGGCCTCGGCCAGAAGGCGGTGGCCGGCGAGACGGTGCTGGCCGATCTCGGCGGCGGCCCGGAGCGGCTGTTCAAGCGGATCTGAGGCGGCCATGGACGATCTCTTCCCGCCCTTCGCGCCCGACCCGAACGAGCCGCGGCCGCGCCGGTTCAAGCCGGTGCCGTTCCGGATGATCGCGCCCAACATGATCACCCTGATGGCGCTCTGCCTCGGGCTGACGGCGATCCGGCTCGCCTTCGAGGGCAAGTTCGAGCCCGCCGTCATCGCCGTGGTCGTGGCCGGGGTGCTCGACGGCATCGACGGGCGGGTGGCGCGGCTGCTCAAGGGCACGTCGCGCTTCGGCGCCGAGCTCGACTCGCTCGCCGACTTCGTGAATTTCGGCTGCGCCCCGGCGCTCATCCTCTACGGCTTCGTGCTGTTCCACCTGAAGTCGGTCGGCTGGATCGTGGCGCTGATCTTCGCCATCGCCATGGCGCTGCGCCTCGCCCGCTTCAACGCGATGCTGGACGACCCGAACCGGCCGGAATGGAAGAAGGACTTCTTCGTCGGCATGCCGGCGCCGGCGGGGGCGCTCACCGCGATGCTGCCGCTCTACCTGCACTTCCTGGGCTTCGGCATCGAGACCTGGGCGGCGCCCGCGGTCCTGATCTACGTGCTGTGCATCGCCCTCCTGGTGGTCTCCACGGTCCCGACCTACTCGGGCAAGACCATGGGCAAGCGGGTGCCGCGCAGCCTCGTCCTGCCGATCTTCCTGTTCGGCGTCGCGGCCTTCGGCATCCTGATCAGTTACCCGTTCGAGGCGCTGGTGGCGGTGAGCGGCGGCTACCTGCTGACCATCCCGGTCGTCGCCGCCCAGTATCGCCGGCGGCTCAAGGCAGAGCCGGCGCTCCCGGCCGGGGAGCGGCCCGCGGCCGGGGCGGATGCGCAGCCCGAGAGCGGTGCGGAGGCGCGGCCGCCGGCCGTCTAGCCGGACCGGGCGCTGGCCGCCGCGGGATTCTCCCCTACCTTGGCAGCGTTCGTGGAGGGGGTTCCGGAGATGCTCGAGGAATTCAAGAAATTCGCGCTGCGCGGGAACGTGGTCGATCTCGCGGTCGGCGTGATCATCGGCGCGGCCTTCGGGGCCATCGTCAATTCAGCCGTGCAGGACATCTTCATGCCGGTGATCGGCGCGATCACCGGCGGGCTCGATTTCTCGAACTACTACATCCCGCTCTCGTCCAAGGTGCAGGCCGGCTTGCCCTACGTGGACGCGAAGAAGCAGGGCGCCGTCCTCGGCTACGGCCAGTTCCTGACGCTGACGCTCAACTTCGCCATCGTCGCCTTCGTGCTGTTCCTGGTGATCCGGGCGATGAACCGTCTCCAGCACGCCGAGGTCAAGAAGCCCGACGAGGTGCCGGCCGACGTGAAGCTGCTCTCCGAGATCCGCGACCTGCTGGCGACGAAGCCGCGCGTCTGACGGCTCAGCCCGCGCGCGTGTCGTCGTCCGACGGCTTGACCCCGAAGGCGTCGAGGATCTGGTCGAGGGCCTGCCCGACGGCGCCGGTGCCCTCCTCGTGGGTCTTCAAGCGGGTCTCGAGCCTGCGGATCTGCGGCTCGAACGCGTCGGGCACCGGGTCGTCGCCCAGGAAGCGCGGCTTGTCGGTCCCGACCGGCAGGACGCTACGCAGCTGCTGGCCGAGATGGTCGCGCACCGGTTCCGGCAGGGTGGATTTCGGATCGGTGGGAGTGTCGCTCATGGTCGCCTCACGGGTCGAACCGTCGTCAACGGCCGGACGGATGAAGCGTTGCGCCGGCGGCCGCGTCTGCGGGAATGCCCCCGAAGCCAAGCTCCGGGGGCATTCGGGCCGGCACGAGACCGGCCCAGGGTCTTAGTCGATGACCTCGACGATGCGGTGACCGCGGTCGACCAGCACCGGGCGGTCGTTCACCACGGTGTAGCGGTAGCCCGGCTGCACGCGGTACTCGCTCGGCACGTCGTAGTAGGTCACGCCCGAGTTCGGCAGGGTGGTGCCGACGGCGACGCGGCCGTCGTAGTCGTACGAGCGGACGTTGCGCTCGCGGACGTAGCTGCGAAAGCGCGGGGCCATGTCGACGCCGAGGATGCCGCCCACCGTGCCGGTGGCCGCGCCGACCGCGCCGCCGACGATGCCGCCGATCGGGCCGGCCGCGTCGGCACCCGCGGCGGCGCCGCGCTCGGCGCCCGGGATGGTACCCTGGGCCTGAGCGGCCAGCGGCAGCGACAGGGCGAGGGCCGAGGCGGCGATGAGGGTCTTGAAGGTCATGCGGTGCGTCTCCGTTCCGTGGTGTTTCGCCGCGCTGGCGCAGCGAAGCTCGGGCCGGTAACGCCCGATCCCCGGAATCGGATGCATCTTTTTTTGTGGAGCGCCGGACCGCGGCTGGCCGGCCGCCTACGCGTCCTTGGGCATCGCCGACTGGATGAACCGGTCGGAGCCGAGATCCTCCTCGTCGTAGCCCAGGAGTTCCGCGAGGCGGCCGCGGGCGCGGCTGACGCGGCTCTTCACGGTGCCGACCTTGCAGCCCATGATCGTCGCGGCCTCCTCGTAGGAGACGCCCTCGGCGCCGACCAGCACCAGCGCCTCGCGCTGGTCCGGCGGCAGCTTGGCGAGCGCCGACTGCAGGTCCTCGACGTCGAGCCTGTCGCCCTGGTGCGGCGCGGTGGCGAGCCGGGCCGCGTAGGACCCGTCCTGGTCCTCGACCTCGCGGACACGCTTGCGGTGGTCCGAGTAGAAGATGTTGCGCAGGATCGTGAACAGCCACGCGTTCAGGTTCGTCCCCGGCTGGAACCGGGCGCGGTGCTGCCAACCCTTCAGCAGGGTGTCCTGGACGAGGTCGTCCGAGCGGGCCGGGTTCGAGGTCAGCGACAGCGCGAAGGCGCGCAGCGACGGCACGGCCGCGAGCAGGCCGTTGCGGAATTCCGGCTCGATCGCCTCGCCCCGGGCGCGCAGCGCCGCCTCGAGCTTCTCGATCAGCTCGGCGAAGCGGGACGGCAGCGTCTCCTCGCCGATCCGGTCGTAGACCGTGCGCAGGTGCTCCCCGAGATGCGTGCGGATGCCGGGCGCCAGGTTCGGGCGGCCATCCCGAGTCCCGTCCTCCTGGGACAGGACGGTGTCGGTGTCGTCGCGGGTCATGCGTATCGCGCTCGTCAACTCATCGTGGCTCGACCTGTGGTCCCGAGCGGGTCGAGGCGGAGCGCTTGCCGGCTCGAACCGGTGGTGAGGTCCGGCCGATGCGCTCCTGTTACCGGGATTCTAGCGCATCGGCCGCGGCCATGCACCCTCGGGCAAAACACACTTAAGCTAAGTTGGCCGGTCTCAACAGCCGGATCGCCCCGTCGCGCAGGGTCAGGACGTCGCCGCGGGCGAGATCGGTCCAGCACTCGTCCCGGGTCAGCGCCTGCGTGGCGATGACCGTCACCACGTCGTGCTCGGTGGTCTCCTGGGCGAAATCCACCTGCCAGTCCTCGTCGATCAGGGTGGCCTTCCCGAAGGGGGCGCAGCGGGTGAGGTAGCAGAGGCGCTTGCCGCAATGGGCGTAGAGGGTGCGGCTGTCGGTGAGCAGCATGTTGAACACGCCGAGCGCGTGCAGCTCGCCCGCGAGGTCGGCCACCGCCCGGTCGAGGGTCTCGGGGCGGGGCAGGGCGCGGAACCGGGCCTGGAGCCGGCCGAGCATCCAGCAGAAGGCGTGCTCGCTGTCGGTGGAGCCGATCGGCATGAAGCCGCCCAGCGGCAGCCGCTTCACGCCCTTGAGCTGACCGTTATGCGCGAAGGTCCAGCGGCGGCCCCACAATTCCCGGGAGAACGGGTGGGTGTTCTCCAGGCTGACCCGGCCGCGATTGGCCTTGCGGACATGGGCGACCACGATCCGGCTCTTGATCGGCATGTCGCGCAGGAGCCGGGCGAGCTGCGAGCGGGCGCTGGGCTCCGGCTCGTGGAAGCTGCGGCAGGTGCGGCCGTCGTAGAAGCTGATACCCCAGCCGTCGGCGTGCGGCCCGGTCTCGCCGCCGCGCCGGGCGAGGCCCGCGAAGGAGAAGCGGATGTCGGTCGGCACGTTGGCGCTCATGCCGAGCAGTTCGCACATCGTCTTTCAGCCGGGCCATGCGGGGAAGCGGCCCCGTTTAGGAGCGTTCGGCCGTCCCGACAACGGCTTTCGCGCGGGTCAGCGGGCGAGATAGTCGGTCAGCGTCATGCCGACCATGATGGCGACCCAGAAGAAGCCGAGCCCCGAGAATAGCCGGATCAGGGGCGGCTCGTGGATCACCTCCATGGAGACGAGGAGGATCAGCGCCACCATCACGGCGACGACCGCGAGCTCCACGATCCAGACCTGCGCGAAGGGGAGGGTGGCGCCCAGCGTCACGTTGACGGCGAGCAGGGCGAGCAGCGCCAGGAAGGTGAGGACGGGCGTGCGCAGGCGCTTCCGGAGCAGGGCGCGGTCGTCGGCGCTCAGGGTCGCGAGGGGGTTCCGCATCCTACCGGTTCACCACGTAGAGGATCGGGAAGGCGAGGATCCAGACCAGATCGATGAAGTGCCAGTACAGGCCGTAGACCTCGATCCAGTTCTGGTGCCGGGCGAGGAACCCGGCCCTGGCGGCCATCCACGTCATGCCGAGCAGGAGCGTGATGCCGGTGAACAGGTGCAGCGCGTGGAGCAGCGTCGCGACGTAGTAGAGGTTCACGAACAGCCGCGCCGCCGGCGTCTCGGCGAGGGCGAAGGGCCTGTCGCTGAGGAACGGCATCATGTGCTCGGCCCAGTCGGCGTAGTACTCGTAGCCCTTGAGCACGAGGAACAGGCCGCCCAAAGCCGCGGTCGCCAGCATCGCCCGGACCATGGCGCGCTGCCAGCCCATGCGCGAGAACTCGATCGCCATCGACATGGTCAGGCTGGAGCAGATCAGCACCACGGTGTTGGTGGCCCCGATCCAGAACTTCAGGTGCTTGGCCGCCGCGACCGTCGCCTCGGGGTGCTGGATCCGGGTGATCAGCGCCACCAGGAACAGGGCCGCGAACAGTAGCAATTCGGTGATCAGCCACGCCCAGATGCCGAGCGTCGCCGCTTCGCGCTGCTGCGCCACGCTCTCGAAATGGTGGGCGCGGGCGACCCCGACGCCGTCGGCGAGGGGCTCGCTCATCCGTGCTGGTCCCGGGCTTCCTGGGCCTGGATCGGGTAGTCGTAGGGGATGCGCGGCACCTCCGGCGGGGACAGGAAATTGTGCGTCGGCGGCGGGGACGACGTCTCCCACTCGAGCCCCTTCGCGTTCCACGGGTTGGCGGGCGCCTTCCGCCCGAACCAGAGGGAGTAGACGAGGTAGAGCATCGGGAAGAGGTAGCCCGCCGCCAGGATCGTGGCGCCGGCCGAGGACAGGACGTTCAGGAGCTGGAACTCGGCCGGGTAGGTCGCGTAGCGCCGCGGCATCCCCAGATAGCCGAGGATGAACTGCGGGAAGAAGGTCACGTTGAAGCCGAGGAAGATCAGCAGCGCCGAGACCCGCCCCCAGGGCTCGCTGTACATGCGGCCGGTGAATTTCGGCCACCAGAAGTGCAGGCCGCCGAGGAAGGCCAGCACCGTGCCGCCGACCATGATGTAGTGGAAATGCGCGACCACGAAGTAGGTCGCGTGGATGTGCTGGTTGATGGCGAGCGTCGCGAGGTAGAGCCCGGTGAGCCCGCCGAGCACGAACAGGCCGATATAGCCCATCGCGTAGAGCATCGGCGTGTCGAGGCGCAGCGCCCCCTTATGGATCGTCGCGGTCCAGTTGTAGACCTTCACGGCCGAGGGCACCGCCACCGCGAAGGACAGGGCGGAGAATACCAGCGAGGCCAGGTCGCTCTGGCCGTTGACGAACATGTGGTGACCCCAGACGAAGAAGGTCACCGAGGCCAGCCCGATCGACGCGTAGGCGACGAAGCGGTAGCCGAACAGCTTCTTCTGCGCGAAGGCCGGGACGATCTCGGAGATCACCCCCATGCCGGGCAGGACCATGATGTACACGGCCGGGTGCGAGTAGAACCAGAACAGGTGCTGGAACAGCACCGGGTCGCCGCCATAGGCCGGATCGAACACGCCGATATGGAAGGCGCGCTCCGCGATCAGCAGGATCAGCGCGGTGGTGATCACGGGCGTCGCCAGCAGGAAGATCAGGCTCGTGGCGTAGTGCGCCCAGACGAAGATCGGCAGCTTGAACCACGTCATGCCGGGCGCCCGCATGGTGTGGATCGTGACGACGAAATTGAGCCCGGTCAGGATCGACGAGAAGCCCACGATGGTCACGCCGATCAGCGCCGGCAGGACCCAGGTGTTCGAGAAGGCCGTGGAGAGCGGGGCGTAGAAGGTCCAGCCGGTATCGACCCCGCCCAGCACCACCGAGACCAGGGTGAACAGGGCGCCGGCCATGAACACGTACCAGCTGGTCAGGTTGAGCTTCGGGAAGGCGAGGTCCCTGGCCCCGATCATCAAGGGGATCAGGAAGTTGCCGAAGGTCGCGGGGATCGACGGGATCAGGAAGAACCAGACCATCACCACCCCGTGGATGGTGAAGGCCTTGTTGTAGGTGTCGTTGGTCATGATCGCGCCGTTCGGCACGATCAGCGCGAGGCGCACCACGCCCGCCGCCAGGGCGCCGATCACGAAGAAGCCGGTGATCGAGGCGAGGTAGAGGATCGCGATGCGCTTGTGATCGGTGGTGAGGAACCACGAGCGCAGGGTCGATTCCGCGTGCAGGTAGTCGGATTTTCGCCCGATCGTGGATTCGGGGGCGTGGGGTTCCCGGCGGGCGGTGCCGCCGACGCTGCCCGATGCGCTCATCGTGTCGCTCCCGGCAGCGTCGCGTCCGCGGCCTTGCCGGAGGCCGGACCCGCGTAGGATTTCAGGAAATCGATCAGCGTGCCGAGCTCGTCCGCCGGGATCCGGCCGGCGAAGCTCGGCATCACCTGCTTGCCACCGCCGGCGAGCCGGTCACCGTTCGGGTTCAGGATCTTCTCGCGCAGCCACGCGTCGTCGGCGGTGACGGTGCGCCCGTCCGCGAGCTTGACTTGGCTGCCGTAGAGGCCCGCGAGGCTCGGCGCCTTCACGGACGAACCGGGGTCGTGGCAGCCGGCGCAGCCATAGGCCTCGTAGAGCGCCCGGCCCGCCGCGACCTTGCCCTGCTGCGCGCCGGCGTGGGTCAGCCAGTCCTGGTAGTCGCCGGGATTCATGAAGGTGACCTCGCCGCCCATCACGGAATGGTCGGTGCCGCAATATTCCGAGCAGTAGAGATGGTAGGTGCCGGTTTTCTCGGCCTTGAACCACAGGTCGGTGTAGCGGTCGGGCAGGGCCGCCACCTGCATCCGCACGGCCGGCAGGTAGAGGGCGTGGATCACGTCCTGGCTGATGATGTGCAGCCGGATCGGCTGGCCGATCGGCAGGTGCAGGTTGTTGATCTCGGACTGGCCCGTCGGGTGCTGGAACTTCCACATCCACTGCCGGCCGATCACCTCGACCACCATGGCGTCGGGGGGCGGGTTCTTCGACTCGACGAACAGTCGGGCGCCCCAGACGAAGAAGATCAGCGTCAGCAGGAACGGGATCAGCATCCAGCTGATCTCGATGAGGTTCGACCGGATGCCCGAGGGGCTCCGATCCGCCTCGGAGCCCTCGCGGTAGCGCAGGGCGAAGTAGGTGATCGCCACGAAGACCGGCACGGTCAGCAGCAGCGTCAGCACCGTGAAGGCCAGGATCAGCCAATCGGTCTCGATCGCCGTGGCGGAGACCGCGGCGGGCCAGAGCTGGAGGGAATCGTGGCTCGGCGTCATCGCGCAGCGGGCTCCGCCGGTTCGAGGGAGCGGCCGACGGTCAGGTCCATGGCGCGCCCGATCGGGATGCGGGCGCGGGTGTGGGCCTCGTCCCGGTAGCCGTAGCCGGAGAGGCGCGCCGCGGCCTCGGCCCGCTCGCGGTCGAGGTCGGCGTAGGGGTCGGCCTGCAGGTTCGGCGGCGGCGGCGCCAGCCGCGTCGTCTGCTGCGGCGTCAGGGTGGGCAGCGCCCGGCGCTGGCTCGCCGCGAAGGTGCCCATCAGCCAGACCATCGCGCCGACGACCGCCAGCGCCGCGAGCGCGAGGCCCGCCATCACCAGCACGGTGTTGCGGACGTTGACGTCGCGCGTCTCGTGCCCGGGATCGTCGGGATGGCGCTGGGTGTTGGCCGCCGGGCGCGGCGGCCGCCCGTTCAGGAGGCCGCTGCCGCGCAGGGTCAGCCCCGCGAGGATCGCCGGGATCAGGCCGGTGGGTCCGTCCGCGCTCATGCCGGCCTCCCGGCGCGGCGGGCGGTCGCGGCCGCGCGGTCTGCGCGCGGACGCATCAGCGGGCGCAAAGCGGCCGCGAGGCAGGCCACGGCGCCGGCGGCCAGCACGTCGCTCGGCCGGAGGACGAAGCGGTCGCGCACCGCCGGGGTGATCAGCCAGAACATCTCCAGGGCGTGGACGGCGACCGCCGCGCCGGCCAGGATCCGGGTGGTCGGGCGGCCCGGCCGCAGGGTCGCGAGCCCGGCCAGGACCACGACCGCGCCGGCCACGATCGCCAGCGCCCGCCCGACCCAGCCGCCGCGGGCGAGGTACCACGCCACCTCGGGCGGCAGGTTGGCCGACCAGACGATCAGGAACTGCACGAAGTGCATGTAGGCCCAGAGGCCGAGGAGCACGACGAGGGGGACGAGCCGGCCCCGGCCGGGGGCCGTGCGGCCGCGCCCCACGGGCTCCGGCTCCTCCCAGGCCAGCAGGATCGCCGCCGCGAAGGCGAGGCCGCTCCACGCCGTCATCACCAGGAGACCCAGGAGGGTGGAGTCGAGCCGCGGATCCAGGGAGGCGACGACGTCGGTGACGAACAGCGTGCCGATGACCGCGTGCAGGCCCACCGCCGGCACGGTCCGCCCCTCGCCGGGCGCGTCGAACGGTCTGGCGAAGCGCAGCGCCAGCCAGGTCCAGGCCGCGAGGTAGGCGATGACCCGGACCGCGAAGAACGGCACCGTGAACCACAGGGCGGCCAGCGGCGTGCGCGCCGGGGCGCTCACCCAGGGATAGAGCAGCGGCGCGGCGGCCAGCAGCGGCAGCGCCAGCACGGCCGCGACCGGCATCAGAGCCGTCAGCCGGCGCAGGCCCGCCAGCATCTCGATGCCGCCGCGCTCGCGGACCCGCTTGCCGAAGCGCTCGGCCACGATGACCACCGGCAGGGCGCCGACCGGCAGGGCGAGGAGGACCAGCCACGCCGCGAGATACGAGGCCGCAGCCCCGCGCCAGCCGCCCGCGATCAGGCAGACGGCCAAGAGGACGAGGCCGGCGAGGCCGAGAAGGGCGGGGCGCCTCACCGCGTCGCCTCCAGTCGCGCGCGATCCGCCTCGGGCAGGCTCGCCACCGGAGCGTCCTGGCTGAGCTGGAGGGCGCGGACGTAGGCGACGATCGCCCAGCGGTCGGCCGAGGGGATCATCTGGGCCATGCCGAACATCGCCTTCCGGCCGTTCGAGATGGCGTCGTAGAGGTCGGACGCGGAGGCCGCGCGCACCGGCCCGGCGGTGAGGTCGCCGGCGGACGGGAAGCCCCGGGCCACGATCATCCCGGCGCCGCGGCCGTCCTGCCCGTGGCAGGGGGTGCAGAACACCCCGTAGCGCTCGCGGCCCTGGTCGAGCAGCGCCCGGCTGATCGCCTGCGGCTGCGGCGCCGCGCGGGCCGGATCGCTCCGCGGCACGGTGCCGGCCACCGGCTGGCGCATCGTGATCTCGCGGGGGAAGAACGGGTTCTTGTCCCAGGTCTTGGCCCGGGCCTGATCGGCCATGTCGGCCTCGCCGCAGGCGGCGAGCGGCGCGAGGGCCAGGCAGGCGAGGAGGGCGCGTGGCCCGGCGCGGCGGGCGGCGCGGCGGACGGCGCGCCTCATCGCGGGATCCGCCGGATCTCGAGGGGGCGCCCGGCCTCGGCCGGCAGGGAGGCGAGCCGCCGCTCGATCCGCGCCGCGTCGAACCGGTCGCCCCGCGCCTCCGCGGAGAGGAAGAACCGGTCCTCCGAGGCGCGCAGGAAGCCCGGGATGTTGAAGGCCGGATGGTTCAGCCGGGGCAGGCGGTTGAGCACGAGGAGCGCGAGGTGGATCGCCACGCAGCCCGCCATCATCGCGAAGGAGACGCTCGGGACCACGAAGGACGGCCAGGACAGGCGCGGGCGGCCGCCGATCAGGAACACGTAGTCGTAGGCCGTGGCGTAGATGCACAGCGCGAAGAAGCCGGAGCCGCCGAGCAGGGCGCCCGCCAGGGCGTAGGGCAGGATCGAGCGCCCCTCCAGGCCCAGGGGCCGCAGGGTGCGGGGCATCGGCACCGGTCCGTGCCCGTCGAGATGGACGTGGTCCGGGCCGATCCCGGAGACCGCCTGGAGGGCGGCAGCGAGGTCGCCCTGGCTCGCGAAGGTCGCGGACACGCCCCACAGGGGCGCGGTGACCGGGTTCTCCTCGGGGCGACCCGTGGCCCCGGACGCGGCCGCGCGGGCGGCCTCCTGCGCGGCCGGCGACGCCGTCAGGGCGAGGCGGCGGCTCTCGACGATCGAGACGGCCGGCAGGTAGCGCAGGAACAGGAGCAGCAGGGTCAGGAACAGCCCGATCGAGCCCGCGAAGGTGGCGATGCCCCAGATGTCGGTCGTGTAGGGCAGCCTCGAGGAGGGCAGGAAGTCCTGCGTCAGGGTGACGACCAGGACCATGACGTGGTCGGCGTAGGCACCGATCGCCACGAGCAGCCCCACCGCCGCGATCGCCGGCGGCGCCGTGCGGGCGCGGGCCGACCAGAGGATCTGCGCGGGCAGGACGAGGCACAGGACCGCCGTCCAGGACACCAGGGCGTGGTCGCCGGTCATGCGCCGGACCAGGACGCCGCGCCCCTCGGCGTCGCCGTTGAGGAAGGTGTCGAAGTACTCGGCCGCGTAGCAGTAGGCGCTGGCGCAGCCGAGGCAGAGCAGCAGCCGCCCGAGCACGTCGAGATGGCGGTCCGTCACCAAGGCGTCGAGGCCGTAGACGAGGCGGATCAGCATCACGGTCACCGCCGTGACGCCGACGCCCGAATAGACCGCGTTGACCAGGAAGCTCACCGGCAGCAGCGTGCTGTGCCAGCCGGGCATCAGCGAGCCCGCCAGCATGACCGAGGCCCCGGTCTGGACCGAGACCACCAGCAGCACGCCGAGGAGCGCCACCGTCCGGTAGGCCTGGACCCAGATCTGCCAGTGGGCCGCCGAGCCGCGCCAGCCCGAGGCGAGGATGCCGTAGACCTGCGCGCGCAGGAGGGCGAGCTTGCGGGTCGGCGCCTTCGCGTCGAACTGGCGGAGCGCCTCGACGTGGGCCCGGTCGCGCAGCGTCGCGAGGTCCGGCAGCAGGCCGATGAACCAGAGGCTGACGCAGATCACCAGGAACGACACGATGTCGATCGCGTCCCACAGGAGCGGCGAGCGGAACTGCGGCCAGAGATCGTAGGTGTTGGGGTAGGGCAGGTTCCAGAAGAAGAACCAGGGCCGCCCGAGATGGATGATCGGGTAGAGGCCGGCGGCCGCGGTGGCGAGCAGCGCCAGGGTCTCGGCGACTCGGTTCACCGCCCCGCGCCACTCCGCGCCGAGCAGGAGCAGGATCGCCGAGACCAGCAGGCTGCCGGAGGCGACGCCGATCCACCAGTCGTAGCTCGCGATGTCCAGCGCCCAGACGACGGCGTTGTTGTTCGCCCAGATGCCGGGGCCGGCGTAGAGCAGGTAGCCGAGGGTGAGGACGAACAGGCCGAGGAGCGAGGCCGCCCCCGCGAAGGCGATCCACCAGCGGCGGTTACCGGGATGCGTCAGCGGGATCTCCGCGACCGCGCCGCCGATGTCCTCGAGGGTCGCGTCGGGCCGGATCAGGGCGCCGGACATGCTCAGCCCTCCCGTCCGTTGGGATCGGCGGCCGGGGCGAGCCCGGCGAGGTAAGTGGTGCGCGGCCGCGTGTTGAGATGCCCGAGGAGCGCGTATTCCCGCGTGTCCCGGCGGGCGGCCGAGACCTGGCTCCCCGGGTCGGCAACGTTGCCGAAGGTGATCGCCCGGGTCGGGCAGGCGCCCTGGCAGGCGGTCTCGACGCTGCCGTCGGGGATCGGCGCGTGGGCGTCCTTGGCCGAGGTGATCCGCGCCGCCGTGATCCGCTGGATGCAGTATGTGCACTTCTCCATCACGCCGCGGGACCGGACCGTGACCTCGGAGTTGCGCTGCTGCTGCTCCACCGGGGTCGTGCCGCCGGTATAGTCGCGGTAGTTGAAGCGCCGGACCTTGTAGGGGCAGTAGCTCTGGCAGGTCCGGGTGCCGACGCAGCGGTTGTAGACCTGCAGGTTCAGGCCCTCGCTGTCGTGGAGCGTCGCCTCGACGGGGCAGCCGAGCTCGCAGGGCGCCTGCTCGCAATGCATGCAGGGCACCGGCTGGAAATGCGTGGTCGGGGCGTCGAGGCCGCCCGCGTAGTAGCGGTCGACCCGCAGCCAGCCCATCCAGCGGCCGAGCGCGACCTCCTCGCGCCCGACCACCGGGATGTTGTTCTCCGCCTGGCAGGCGGTGACGCAGGCATTGCAGCCGATGCAGGCATCGAGGTCGATGGCCATGCCCCACTGCGCGGCGACCCAGCGGTCCTGGCTCTCCGGGGGCGGATAGAACGAGGCGGGGGTCGGCGCGCCCTTCGGGTCGCCCGCGGGCGCGGCGCCGAGCGCCTGCACGCGCACGAGATCCTGCCCCTCCATCGTGCCGAGATGCTGGGTAGTGACCGGCTTGCGCACGCGGCCGGTCTTCGTCAGCCGGGCGCCGGCGAGGCGCCAGGTCGAACCGGCCGGGCGCAGGGGCGCGGAATCGTAGCCGAGGCCGCGGGCGAGGTGGTCCGGCACGTCGCGGCCGTAGCCCAGGGTGAGGGTGACGGTGTCGTCGGCCTGGCCGGGCAGGATCCAGGCCGGCCCCTCGACCGCGCGGCCGCCGGCCTCGACCCGCAGGATGTCGCCGGTCGCGATCCCCGAGCGCTCGGCGAGGCGCGGGCTCACCGCGACCACGTTCTCCCAGACCACCTTGGTCAGCGGCTTCGGGAGTTCCTGCAGCCACGCGAGGTCGGCGTGGGTGCCGTCCCAGATCGTCGGATCGGGCCGGAACAGCACCTCGACCTCGCCGGCGGACGCGGGGGATGGGGCGGCCGCGGGGGCCGCCGCCTGCGTCAGCGCGACGGTCTCGGCCGGACGCGCGCTGTCCGCCCAGAAGCCGAGGCGCAGGGCCTCGGTGAAGCGGGCCTCGAAGGCCGCGTCGTCCTCGCCGGCGCTGCGCGCGCCCGCCTTGAGGAGGTCGAGGGCGTCCTGGCCGCTCTCCCCGCCCTCGCCGCCGGCCAGGAAGGCCAGCATCTCCGAGGGCGTCCGACCGTTGTAGAGGGGCGCGACGGTCGGCTGGATCAGCCCCACGGTCCCGTCGAGGGACCGGATGTCGCCCCAGGATTCCAGCGGGTGGGCAGCGGGCAGGTGCCAGTCGGCGTGCGCGCCCGTCTCGTCGTAGTAGAGTCCCGCGTGGATCTTGAGCGGGACGCGCGCCATCCGGGCGGCAAAGTCGAGGGCGCCCGGCGCCTCGTAGACCGGGTTGGCGCCGAGCACGACGAGCGCCTTGACGGCACCCTGATCCATGGCCTCCGCGAGCTCCGCGAGGGTCCCGGCGCCCGTCTCTTCCGCGGGCGCCGTGTGGACCAGGGTCGCGCCGGTGTTGCCGAGGGCGCCGTTGAGGCGGTGGACCAGCGCATGCAGTTCCGGGCTCGCGGTCAGGCCGGCGGTGACGATGCCGCTTCCCCGGGCCTCGGTGAGCGCCGTGCCGGCGCCCCGCGTCCAGCGCGCGACGGGGTCGTCGCCCATCGGCGCCGCGCCGCCCGCAGCCAGGGCGAGGAGGTCCCGGGCGAGGTCCTCCAGCCGGCCGGCCGGGACCGCGAGACCGTAATCCGCCTTGGCGCTGGTCAGCGTCGGCGTCGGCGCCGCCGCGTGGAGGGTGAGGAGGCGCCCCTCCGCGTAGGCCGCGCGCCGCGCCTCGCTCCAGCGCCGCGACAGGCCGACCTGGCCGGGCCCGAGGTCCAGGAAATCGCCGTCCAGCGCCACGATGGTGCGGGCGCGGCCGAAATCCGGGATGGTCTCCAGCGGCCGGCCGTAGGCCTGGCGGGCGCCCTCGTAGATCCCGCCGCGGCCGGCCCCGGCGCCGGTGTACCAGCGCAGAGCCGGGTAGGCGGCCCGCAGCCGCACGATCTGGGCCGCCACGCCGGGCGACGTCACCGGGCCGGTGAGCAGGGCGAGACCCTCGCCCCGGCTCTCGCGCCAGCCCGGCATCCGCGCCTGGAGATCCGCCCGGAACGCCGGCCAGGAGCTCGGCCGCCCGAGATGCTGCACCGCCTGGGAGCGGAACGGGTCGTAGAGCCCGAGGACCGAAGCCTGGGCCAGCACGTCGGTGCCGCCGCGGCTCCAGGGATGCTCGGGGTTGCCCTCGATCTTCAGGGGGCGGCCGTTGCGGGTGGTGACCAGGATGCCGTTGCCGAAGCCGTCGAACACCGCCGAGGAGGCGTAGGACAGGTCCGTGCCGGGCACGATCCGCTCGGGCTGGTTGACGTAGGGCACCTCGTAGTCGCGGCCGTTGCCCCCGCCGCAGGCGTTGAGGCCGCCCAGCGCGAAGGAGGCGGCCATGAGCTTCAGGAAGCCGCGCCGCTCCGGGGCGGCGGCGAGCCGGGACGCCGACGGGAACTCGGCCGCCAGATAGGCGCGGAACTCGGGGCTGTCGGCCACGGCGTCGAGGCTGCGCCAGAAGCGCGGTCCGTCGCCGCCGGCGAGTTTTTCGCGCAGGGCCGCGATGTCGGGGGCGCCGGTCATCGGTGGCAGATCCCGCATTCGGTCAGCCGCTCCCCGCCGCGGATGTGGTACTGGGCCACGAGCTTGGGGCCCAGACTCGCCTGGTCGGCCGGCGGCTTCCAGGTCATGTTCCAGACCTGATCCGGCGTGCGGACGTACTTCTCCGGGGCCCGGTGGCAATCGAGGCAGAACTGCATCTCAAAGGCGTTGGCCCGGTAGGTCATCTGCATCGACGTGACGTCGCCGTGGCAGGTCGAGCAGCCGATCCCCTTCGTCACGTGGACGGAGTGGTTGTAGTAGACGTATTGCGGCAGCTTGTTCAGCCGCTTCCATTCCAGCGGCTTGTCCTGCGCGTAGCTGTCGCGCACCGGCTTGAGCATCTCGGAGCCGGTCCAGATCTGCGAGTGGCAGGTCATGCAGGTGTGCGTCGGCGGGATGCCGGCGGTGGCCTCCCGGTCGACCGTGGTGTGGCAGTAGCGGCACTGGATGCCGAGCTCGCCGGAATGGTGCTTGTGGCTGAACGGCAGCGGCTGGGCCGGCGCGATCCCGACGCCCGTGACGTAGTTCGAGCGCACGATCCCGGCCGCCAGGACCGGGACGCCCACCAGGCAGGCCACGCCGGTCATCAGCGCGAGGCGGTAGAGCGCGTCGGCGCCGGGGGTGAACAGCTGCGCCATCAGGCCGTCCCGGACGTCGAGCCGGCCGTGCCGTGCCCTTCGGTCTGCTCAGCCCCTCGCCGCACGCGTCACCCCATCCTCTGGTCCCGCCCGAGATCGGCTGCGCCGGCACGCCCACGCGATGCGGTCCGGGCGGACGCGGCGACCGGACCTCGCGGCGCGCTCCAGATCGCGCCGCGTGCAGAGAATCGAACCTAGAGCGCTTCCAGACCAGGGCTAGAACTTGGATCAGTCCGGCCGACATGTCGCACGGGGCCGGGCCGCGCCGGCCGCCCTTTCCGCCGCGGCCCCGAAGGCCTATGCCGCGGACGGCGGCGGACCGCGGCGGACCCGCCCGATGCTGTCCGGAGACGCATGGAATCCGATCCTCTCCTCCTGACGTGGCGCGCCGCGCGGCCGCAGCACACCGTCGCGGCGGCCCTCGCGGTCGGGGTCGGCGCGCCGCTCTGCGCGCTCGCGCTCCTGTGCCTGCGCGACCTAATCGCGGTCCTGCCGCGCGACGAGGCGCCGGTCCTCCCGTTCCTGCGCGTGGCGGCGGAGCTCCCGGGCCGGGAACTGGTGCTCGTCCCCGGCATCCCGATGCGCCCCGCCGAACTCGAACTCACGGCCTTCCTGTGCATCGCGGTCTGCGCGCTGGCGCTGGCGGGGGTCGGCTGGTTCGTGGCGCGCCTGTGCTTCAAGGCGCAGAACAGGGCCGGGGACGCCGTCCGCGAGGGCGTGCTGCAGGCGATCCTCGACGCGCCCGCGGGCGCGCGGGACGAGGCGCGCGGCCTCACCCGGATCGTCGGCGAGGTACTGGCCCGGGCCGACCGCCTGCTGGCCGCCGGCATCGTGCTGCCGGCGATGACCCTCGCGGCCCTGATCCTGGCCCTCGGCTTCGCGGCGCTCGCCGCGCCCAGGCTGGTCCCCGCGGCGGTGATCGGCCTCGCGGCGATCGGCCTCGCCTACGGGCTGGTGCTCGAGCGCGCGCGCGACCGGCACGATCTGCGCCTGCGCTCGAGCGCGCGCGCCGAGGAGAGCCTGAACGACCTCGTCCGGCGGCTGCCCGCCGTGCGCAACCACGGCGCGGCGGCCATCGAGCGCCGCCGGATCGCCGCCCGCGTCGCCGCGATGCGGGCCAATGTCGGGCGGGCCGAGGCGCGGCTGGCCTATGCCCGGGCGCCGGCCCTGGCCCTGGCGGTGATCCTTCCGGCGATCGCCGCCGGCACCGCGCTGTGGCGCTCGGGACCGGGCCAGCCGCCCGCGGCCCCGGTGGATCCGGCCGCCCTCGTGGCGGCCGTGGGCGCCTTCGGCCTCGCCGGCTGGCTCGCGGCGATCTGCGCGCGGCTCTGGATGGTCCGCAGGTCGGTGCGCCCGCGCCTGCGCGACCTCGCCCGCACCATCGCGGCCCTCGAGGGGCGGCGGGCCCGGGCCGCCCGCAGCGGCGCCGCCGCCCTGCCGCTGCCCCGGTCCGGAATCCTGGCCACCGAGGGCGTCGGCGCCTTCGATCCGGCCACGGGCGAGCGCCTGACCGGCGTCGACGTGGCCGTGTCGATGCCGGGGCACGTGGCGATCACGGGCAGCCGCGGCAGCGGCGCCCGCGCGCTGGCGGCGGTGCTGGCCGGCCAGGTCGAGCCGACGGCCGGCGCCGTCACCTACGCGGGCACGGACCTGCGCGACTTCGACGCCGCCGAGCGCGCCCGGCGGATCGCCTTCACGTCCGGCGAGGCGATCCTGATGGAGGGCTCCCTCCGGCAGAACCTGCTCTACGGCACCGATCCGGCGACCGCGCCCGACGACATCGCGCTGATCGGGATCAGCCGGCTCACCGGCCTCGACGGCTTCGTGTACGCCCGCGGGCTGACCGGGCGGCTCGACCCGGCCGCCCAGCCGCGGCTCGCCGCCGCGATCGTCGCCGCGCGCCGCACCATGCGGGTGGCGCTGGCCGCCAAGGGCGCCGAGCGCCTCGTCGAGCCCTTCGACCCCGACCGCTACAACAATCAGGCGAGCATCGGCGAGAACATCCTGTTCGGCGAGCCGGTGGGCGGCACCTTCGCGCCCCTGCGCTTCGCGCGCCACCCCTACCTGCGGGCGGTCCTGGAGGCCGAGGGGCTGGTCCGGCCGCTCACCGAGATCGGCCTGTCGGTGGCCCGCAGCACGGTGGAGATCTTCGCCGACCTGCCCAACGACCACCCCCTGTTCGACGCCTACTCGCTGTTCCAGGCGGCCGAGCGGGGCTATTTCGAGGATCTCGTGGCGCGCCTGCCCGGGGCGGCGAGCCTGCGGCGGGGACCGGCGGGCCAGCGCGACCGCGCGCGGCTGATCGGCCTCGCGCTGCGCTACAGCGAGTCCCGCCACCGCTTCGGCCTGATCGACGGCTCGTTCGAGGAGCGCCTCGTGCAGGCGCGCCGGTCCTTCGCCCGGATGCTGCCGGCCCACCTCGCCGGCGCGGTGGTCTTCCACGATCCCTCGCGGGTTAATCCGGCCGCGAGCCTGGAGGAGAACCTGCTGTTCGGCCGGATCAGCCTCGGCGAGGCCAATGCCGAGCCGCGGGTGCGCGAGCTGGTGCGCCGGGTGCTGGCCGACGAGGGCCTCGAGGCCTCGGTCTACGGCCTCGGCCTCGACAGCAAGGTCGAGATCCAGCCCAGCACCGGGGCGCTGGCGGACGGCGCGATCAACGCCCGCGAGCGGGTGGCGATCGAGCTGAGCCGGTGCCTCGCCCGCGACCCCGACATCCTCGTGGTGGCGGTCGCGATGGACGAGCGGAAGGCCGAGGGCGCGCGCGAGCGTCTCGCCCAACTGCGGCAGGCGCGGGCCGGGCGCGGCCTCATCGTCTTCCTGTCCGAGACGGGCCTCGCCGAGTGCGCCGCGCCGTTCGACGCGGTGATCGCCGTGGAGAACAGCGCGGTCGTCGCGCCCGTGCCGGCGGATGCCGAGCGGGAGCCGGAACCCGCGGCCTGAGGGGAACCGGCGGCGGTGCCCGTCCGCGGGGGAGGCGGCGCCTCCGCGGAGCGACGGGCGGGGCGACGGGCGGACCGGACGCGCAGCCTCACGGCCGCCGCAATACTCCGTCAGGTCGCGAGGCCGCGCCCGTCCGGCAGCCATCCCGGCCGATCCAGCGCGGACGGTTCATGCCCCTGTCGACCTCGCTTCCCCTCGCCGCCGGCCTCGTTCTGCTGGCCCTCGCAGGCCCGGCCGCCGCGCAGGCGGGCAAGGCCGAGGCGCCGATTCCGGCCGCGACCCTCGCGCTGATGGCGCAGAAGGGCGTGACGGCCGCCTCGCCGGTCCTGTTCCGGGCCTACAAGAAGGAATCGGAGATCGAGGTCTGGAAGAAGGGCGCCGCGGGCTACGTCTACATCAAGACCTTCCCGATCTGCCGCTGGTCCGGCCAGCTCGGGCCCAAGCGCAAGACCGGCGACCGTCAGACCCCGGAGGGGTTCTACGCCGTGCCCCGGCGCCAGATGAACCCGAACTCGCACTACTATCTGTCCTTCGACGTCGGCTATCCCAACGCCTACGACCGGGCCCATGGCGGCACCGGCTCCGCCGTGATGGTGCACGGGATCTGCTCGTCCATGGGCTGCTTCGCCATGACCAACGGCACGGTCGGCGAGATCTACGCCATCGCCCGGGACGCGCTGAACGGCGGGCAGGCGGCCTTCCAGTTCCAGTCCTACCCGTTCCGGATGACGGCCGAGAACATGGCCCGCCACCGGACCGATCCCAACATCGCCTTCTGGCGGGAGCTCAAGGCCGGCTCCGACCGGTTCGAGGCCAGCCGGGAGGAGCTGCAGGTCTCGGTCGTCGCGGGCCGGTACGCCTTCGCGCCCGCCCGGGATCCCGCCGTCGAGGCGGCCGTCACCACCCGCCGGGCGGTCGAGGAGGCGCGGATGGCCGCGCTCGCCGAGGCGGGCGAGCCCGCCGTGCGCACCACCTATTCCGACGGCGGGCAGAACGCCTTCTGGGCGGCCTACACGGCCCGGGGCGGCGCGGTGGGGGACATCAGCCGGCCGGAGGCCCTGGCCTTCGCCGGGCAGGAGGTGGTGGTCGTGCCCGGCCATCGCGTCCATCGCCCGGTGCCCGAGACGGTCTGGGCCGGCTGGGCCGCGCCCGGATCGGGCCTGTCGCCGCGGCAGATGGCGGGGTTCGTGCCGGTCTACGAGCGGGCGCCTGACCCGTTCGGGGCCCTGGTCGCGCCGCTCCCGACGCGGTACAGCGACGCACTCCCGTCCTGGCTGGCCGCGGGACTCGCCGGATCGGCGACCGGCCGCCCGATTCTGGCCGGGTCGCCGGCCGGTCTCCTGGCCGCCGCGGAGCCCCTCTGAGCATGCGAAGGCCCTTCGCGGCGGCCCGTGCGTGTGCGCGGACGCACATCACGACCGCGTGCGGCACACCAATTCATGATACGGCAGGGGATGAGCGGTACACCTGCTCCGTCGGCCTGCCGTATTCAAAGCTACCTTCCCGGAACGGCGACGGGGTTTCGATCATAAGTGATCGGGACCGACTGTCCGCGGATTCGTGATCGCCATGTCGAACAGTTCCGAGCCGACCATCCTGGCGGCCGACCAGGACCTCGCACTGCGCTTCTGGGGCGTCCGCGGCTCGACGCCCGTCAGCGGCCCGCAATACGCCGAGTTCGGCGGCAGCACGCCCTGCATCGAGGTGCGGTGCGGCCAGCGCATGTTCATCGTCGACGCGGGCTCGGGCATCTACAACCTCGGGCAGGGTCACCGGACCGATCTGCCCCAGGAAGTCGACCTGCTGTTCAGCCACCTGCATCTCGACCACACCGCGGGTCTGCCCTTCTTCAAGCCGGCGGTCCTCGATCCCGACCGGGTGATCAACACCTATTGCGGCAACCTCGGCGGCGAATCGGCCGGGCCGACCCTCGACCGCCTGTTCGCGCCGCCGCTCTTCCCGGTTACGCTCGACAAGCTGTGCTGCACCTTTCACCACCACGGCTTCGAGGCGGGTCAGACCCTGGCCTTCCCGGACGGCACGCGCGTCGCCACGATCCTGCTGAACCATCCGCAGGGATCGGTCGGCTATCGGTTCGAGCACGGCGGCCGACGCCTGTGCCTGATCAGTGACATCGAGCACAGCGACCCGTGGCCGGATCCGGAGCTCGCCGCCTTCGTCGCCGACGCCGACCTGATGGTCTACGACGGCATGTTCACCGACGGGGAATATCCGACCTGCCGGGGCTGGGGGCACTCGACCTGGCAGAAGGGCGTGGAGCTCGCCCGGAACGCCGGCGTGAAGGCGCTCGGGATCATCCACCTGCACCCGGCCCATTCCGACACGGCGCTGCGCGACATGGAGGCCGACCTCCAGGCCGAGATGCCGACGGCGTTCATCGCGCGCGAGCGCCAGAGCCTCATCGTCGGTGCCCCGCGGGCGGTCAGCGGCCGGCCGAGCGCGCGCCCGGCCGTGGCGCGGGAGATGCGCCGCCGGATCAAGGTCGCCTGAGGCCGGGCGTCAGACGGAGCGCCGTCGGCGCGTCCGGCTGTACCGGGCCCAGGTGAACAGCACGAACAGCGCGACACCGATGATCAGGATGCTCCAGCCGTAGTTGCTGACGAGCTGCGCGTCGATCGGGTGGCCGACGTACCCGAGCGCCACCAGCAGACCGAGCACCGCGATCGCCGCGGAAACGAGCATCCCTACAATCATCGAAGTCCCCGGCGCGTCCCATCCGCGCGATTCGGCAGGGCCGTATGGTGGGGAAGAATGCACGGCAGCGGCACCCGTTCCAGCCCCGTGATCAGCCTCCCGCGAGCCGGCGCGCGGTCCCTCGGCCGCGATCATCCGCCCAGCGCTGTTCACCGGAATGGCGCGGCGGCGCATTCGGCGGCTCCCATCGCGCCGAAGTTAGGCTAAGTAGGCCGCCTGACGGCGCCCCGAGGCGCGCGAGGAGCTCGAGACCACGGCGATGAGCGGCCAAGACAACACGACGGCGTCCGCGACGGCGCACACCAGCGAGCAGACGCATTCCGCCGCCGCCCCGGGCCCCCTGCGCCCGCAGGACCAGCTCGTGACCATCTACGGCGGCTCCGGCTTCCTGGGCCGGCACGTGGTGCGGGCTCTGGCCAAGCGCGGCTACCGGATCCGCGTCGCGGTGCGCCGGCCGGACCTCGCGCTGTTCCTGCAGCCGCTCGGGAAGGTCAACCAGATCGTCGCCGTCCAGGCGAACCTGCGCTACCCGGACTCGGTGGCCCGGGCCGCCGAGCGGTCGGACGTGCTGATCAACCTCGTCGGCATCCTGCAGGAGACCGGCTCCCAGAGCTTCGCGCGGCTGCAGGTCGACGGGGCCGAGGCGATCGCCCGCGCCGCGGCGCGCCAGGGCGCCCGGATGATCCAGGTCTCGGCGATCGGCGCCGATCCGGCCTCGCCGTCGCTCTACGCGCGCACCAAGGCGGAGGGCGAGGCGCGGGTCTTCGCCGCCTGCCCGGACGCGGTCGTGTTCCGGCCCTCGCTGATCTTCGGGCCGGGTGACAGCTTCTTCAACCGCTTCGCCGGCCTCGCCCGGGCGCTCCCGGTCCTGCCGCTGGCCGGCGGCCAGTCCCGCTTCCAGCCGGCCTTCGTGGGCGACGTCGCCGAGGCGATCGCCCGCGCGGTCGACGGCACCCTGGCGCCCGGCAAGGTCTACGAGCTCGGCGGCCCGGAGGTGGGCACGCTGGAGCATTTCGTGCGCTACATGCTGAAGACGATCCGGCGGAAGCGGGTCGTCGTGGACCTGCCCGTGCCGGCGGCCAAGCTCCAGGCCCGCATGCTGGAGATCGCCGACACGCTGACCTTCGGCCTGCTGCCGGATTCGCTGAAGCTGACCCGCGATCAGGTCACGCTGCTCCAGAACGACAACGTCGTCTCGGAGGCCGCCAAGGCCGAGGGCCGGACCTTCGAGGGAATCGGGATCACGCCGACCGCCGCGGAGGCGGTGGTGCCGGGCTATCTCTGGACCTTCCGCAAGGCGGGCCAGTTCGCCACCGATCGCGACGAGGAAGTCCTGTCCGAGGTGCCCGACACGCTGGCGTCGCAGCCCCTGGCGGCCGGCTCGCAGCACCGGCCGAAGACCGCCTCCGGCCCGGCGATCGGCGCCGATGCCGGCAGCTCGCCGGGGGCCGGGCAGGGCAGCATGGGCGTGCGCTGGGGAACCCGGAACCCGGGCTAGGTGACGCTCCCCGCCCGGATCGCGCCGTGAGCGCGCCCTCTCCCCACGGGTCCGGCGGCCCGGCCCCGCGGCGCGTCCTCGTCACCGGGGCGGCCGGTTTCGTGGGCGGCCACGTCCTGCCGCTCCTGGCGGGGGCGACGGCGGGGTCGACGGCGCGGGCGGGCGACTGCGTGGCCGGGATCGGGCGGGGGCGGTCGCCGCGCCTGCCGGAGGGCGTAACCTACGCGGCGATCGACCTCCTCGACGAGGCCGCGCTCGGCGGCTTCGTGGCGCGGTTCCGGCCGACCGCGATCCTGCACCTGGCGGGCCTCGCCTCGGTGGCGGATTCCGCGAGCGGCCCGGGCCAGACGTGGCGGGTCAACGTCAACGGCCTGATGAACCTCGTGGCCGCGGTGGAGGCGGTGCCGGGCTGCACCTTCTTCTTCGTCAGTTCCGGCGAGGTCTACGGCAGCGCGTTCCTCGCCGGCCACGCCCTCAGCGAGGCGGTCGAGCCGCTGCCGCGCAACACCTACGCCCGGTCGAAATGGGTCGGCGAGCAGCTGCTCCGCGACCTGCTGCCCCGCATCGGCGTGAAGCTCGTCGTGCTGCGGCCGTTCAACCATATCGGTCCCGGCCAGGATGAACGCTTCGTCGTGGCCTCCTTCGCGGGACAGATCGCCCGGATCGAGGCCGGCCTCGTGCCGCCCTGCCTGGAGGTCGGCAACCTCTCGTCCTACCGCGACTTCCTCGACGTCGCCGACGTGGCGAACGCCTACGCCGACCTGATCGGCCGCGCGGACTCCCTGGCGGACGGGAGCGTGTTCAACATCAGCTCGGGCCAGCCGCGGACGATCGCCAGCGTCCTCGAGGACCTGCGCGCCCGGGCCCGGGTGCCGTTCGAGATCCGCATCGCCCCGGAGCGGGTACGGCCGACCGAGATCCCCCTGGCCGCGGGCGATGCCGGCCGCCTCCACGCCGCCACCGGCTGGCAGCCGCGGGTCACGTGGGATGCGGCCCTGACCCGGGTTCTGGACGACGCGCGGGCGCGGCTCGCGGACGCGCGCGAGACCCGCTGAGGCGCCGGGCCCCGCGCGAAGCGGCGCTCAGCGCTCCGCGACGCCGATCAGGGCAGTGGAGGGGATCGGCAGGACGGGTCGTCCGGCCGCCATGCGCCGCGCCTCCGCGATCACCGCGGCCCGGTCGTCCGCGCTCAGGTCGACCCAGTCCGGCGACAGGCCGAACACCGTGTCGGGGTCGTCGAGCAGGGCGACGTCGAGCGCGTAGTCGAAGGTCACGCGGTCGATCCGCGGGGCCGCGTACCCGGCCGCGACCAGTTCCCGGGCGAAGCCGGCCGGATCGCCGAGCGCCCGCACCCCGTCGGGCATCGCCCGGCTCTCGCGCTCGGGGAACAGCCGGCGGCGGATCTCGCCGAGCAGCAGGAACGTCGCCGCGCCCTGATCCTGCCACGTCGCGACGACGCCCCGTCCCCCGGGTCGCGTCACGCGCGCCATCTCGGCGAGGCCCTTCCGCCAGTCGGGGAACATGATCACCCCGAAGATCGAGAACACCGCGTCGAAACCGCCGTCGGGCAGGTCGAGGGCCTGGCCATCCATGACCCGCGCGTCGACGTTGGGCAGGGCCGCGCCGGCGATGCGCGCGACCATGCCGGGCGCGAAATCGACCGCGAGGACCTGCGCCCCCGTCCGCGCCGCGGCCAGCGCGAGGGCGCCGGTGCCGGCCGCGACGTCGAGGACGCGGCTGCTCTCGGTCAGCCGCACCCGCGCGAGCGCCGCCTCGGCGAAGCGCGCCGTGAACGGGTGGGCGGTCGTCTCGTAGTGCTCGGCGACCTTGTCCCACCGATCGGGGTTCTCGAACTCGCGCACCGCTTCGGCTCCGCTCTATCACGTAACTTGATAAGTATCGTGATGCGGCACGGTTGCCAATCCCGGGCCCGGTGTGATGGATCGGCGGGTGCGCACCGATAGCCGCCTCTCCCGGACGCTCCATGTGCTGCTTCACATGGCCCGCCACGACGGACCGATGACGTCCGAGGCGATCGGGCGGATGCTCGGGACGAACCCGGTGGTCGTCCGGCGGACGATGGCCGGGCTCCGGAACGCGGGCTACGTGAAATCCGAGAAGGGGCACGGCGGCGGATGGTCCATCGCGGCGGACCTGAACGCGGTCTCGCTGCTCGACGTCCACCGCGCGGTCGGCGGCCCCCGCATCTTCGCGATCGGCAGCGATCGCGCGAACCCGGCCTGCGCGGTCGAGAAGGTCGTCAACGCGGCGGTCGAGGACACGCTGCGCGAGGCCGAGGCGCTCCTGGTCGCGCGGCTCGGTTCCGTCAGCCTCGCCGAGCTCGCGCGAAGCTTCGACGCCCGGTGCCGGCCCGACAGGCCGTCGGACGCCTCGACCTGCGCCTGACGGCGGGCGGTTGCCGCGGCGACGCTCAGGCGCCATCCTCGGCATCGACGCGGACCAGCACGAGATGAGCGGCCATGGGCCTACTGGACGGATTGCTCGGACACGGCTCGGCCGTCGACGCGG
This sequence comes from Methylobacterium oryzae, assembly GCF_021398735.1. Classification (NCBI taxonomy): domain Bacteria; kingdom Pseudomonadati; phylum Pseudomonadota; class Alphaproteobacteria; order Hyphomicrobiales; family Methylobacteriaceae; genus Methylobacterium; species Methylobacterium oryzae. The sequence goes on along the minus strand of NZ_CP090349.1, from coordinate 3,846,872 downwards.
CCTCCCTGGAGCGCCGGCTCGACGGCATCCTGATCGAGGGCGAGACGGCGCGGCTCGCCTTCAAGATCATCCGGGACGTGTTCGTGTTCACCGAGCGCCGCGTCATCCTGATCGACGTCCAGGGCGTGACCGGCAGCAAGGTCGAGTTCCTGTCGGTGCCGTACCGCGCGATCGTGCGTTTCTCGGTCGAGACCGCCGGCACGTTCGACCTCGACGCCGAGTTGAAGATCTGGGTCTCGGGGGCGGCGGAGCCGATCCAGCGGACCTTGAAGAAGGGCGCGGATGTCCGGGGCATCCAGCGGGCCCTCGCCGAGGGCGTGCTGCGCTAGCCCACGTCACGCGCCGGCCGGCGACGGCCTGACTACCGGACCACGCCCTTGGCCCGCAGCGCGTCGCGCGCGTCCTCGGGATACTCCAGCTGTTCCGCCAGGATCTCGGCGCTCGAATCCCCGAGGCCCGGCGGCATGCGCCGCACCGGCAGCCGGCGGCCGTCGAGCCGGTAGGGTGGGGCGATGACGTGGGCGGTCGCGGATGCCGTCCCCGGTGCCGCGACCACCAGCCCGGCCTCCCGGGCGCGGTCGCAGGTGAGCGCCTCGCGCAGGCCCATCACCTCGCCGCAGGGGATGCCCGCCGCCCGGAGCCGGGCGATCAGCGGCGCGCGCTCCCACTTGGCGAGCTCGGCCTCGAGCACGGGGATGAAGGCGGCGCGGTTGCGCGACCGGTCGAGGTTGGTGGCGAAGCGCGGGTCCGCGACCCAGTCCGGCCGCTCCAGCACCTGCTCGCAGAAGCGGCGGTACTGCCCGTTGTTGCCGACCGTGATCACCACCGGCCCGTCGCCGGCCTCGAACACCCCGTAGGGCACGATCGACGGGTGGGCGTTGCCGTAGCGGGGCGGATCGATCCCCCGGGCGAGCGCCTCCAGGCCGTAATAGGAGGTCAGCGCCACGCCGCAATCGAACAGGGCGAGGTCGACGGTCCGGCCGCGCCCGGTCCGCTCCCGCTGGTACAGGGCCGCCAGCACCGCCTGGGCGGCGAACTGGCCGGTGAACAGGTCGACCGCCGCGACCCCGAACTTGAGGGGCGGTCCCCCGGCCTCGCCGTTGAGCGCCATCACGCCGGATTCGCCCTGGACCACGAGGTCGTAGCCGGGCCGGCCGGCCTCGGAGCCGTCGGAGCTGTAGCCGGCGATCGAGCAGTAGATCAGGCCGGAATTCTCCGCCGACAGGTCCGCGTAGCCGAGGCCGAGCTTCTCGGCCCCGCCGGTCTTGAAGTTCTGGACCAGCACGTCGCTCTCGCGGGCGAGCGCCTTGACGATCGCCAGCCCCTCCGGCGTGGCGAGGTCGACGCCGATCGAGCGCTTGTTGCGGTTCACGCTGTCGAAATACGAGGTGTTGCCGGGGCTCGTCGGCACGCCCCAGTCGCGGGTGTCGTCGCCGCGCTCCGGGTGCTCCACCTTGATCACGTCGGCGCCGAGATCGCCCAGCACCTGCGCGCACCAGGGTCCCGCCAGGACCCGGGACAGGTCGAGGACGCGGATTCCGGCGAGCGGCAGGTCGGCAACGGCATCCATCGCGATGGTCCTCAGGCTCCCATGACGCCGTCGAGGCTGCGCACGGCGTCGATCAGTCTCGGGCGCGCCACCTCCAGGAGGAAGCGCGCGTCGGTGATGACGGTGGGGGCACCGCAATTGACCGACATGGGCGGCAGCCCGCCGCCGGGATGGAACCCCACCGCGATGGCGCAGACCGTCTCCTGCCACTCGCCGAACGAGGTGCAGCAGCCGAGTTCCCGGTGCTCCTCCACCGCGCGGTCGAGGCCGGCGCGCAGCACCGGCCAGGCCACGGGATCCAGCGCCTTCAGGTCCTCGTAGATGCCCGCGCGCTCCCGGTCCGGGCAGACCGCCACGTAGGCGCGGCCCATTGCGCTGCGGGCCAGCGAGATGCGCGAGCCGGTGTCGAGGTTGAGCGAGATCGCCGCCGGGCCGCGCTGGCAGTCGACGTAGCGCATGCTGAGCCGGTCCCGCACCCCGAGGCCGACCGAGGCGTTGGCCGCCTCCGCAACCGCGCGCAGCACCGGCCGGGCGATGGCGCGGACGTCGAGGCCGCCCAGGGCGGCCGAGCTCAGCGCGATGGTGGCGGTGCCGAGTCGGTAGCGGCCGAGCTCGGCCATGTGCTGCAGGTAGCCGAGCTTGGTCAGCGTGTAGGTCAGCCGCGACACGGTGGAGCGCGGCAGGCCGCAGGCCTCCGCGATGTCGTGGTTGGCGAGGCTCGTGCGCCCCGGGCCGAAGCAGGCGAGCACCGACAGCCCCCGGGCCAGGGCCGTGACGAAGTGCCGGTCCTCCTTCGCGCCGGCGCCGGCCGCGTCGGGCTCGGCCGTGTCGAGCCCGATGTCGGATCCGGCGCGCGGGCCGGCCTCCACCTCCATCCGCCCGCTCATCGGCGCAGGAACGCCGCGAAGGCCGCCTGCGCCGCCGGACCGCGGCGGAGAGCGTGGAAGACCTCCGCCTCGGCGTCGAGCGCGCGGGCGACGCTGTCGTCGTGGCCGCGCCGCAGCGCCTGCTTGGTGGCGGCGATCGAGACCCGAGGCAGGACGGCGAGCGCGCGCGCCTTGGCGAGCGCGGTCTCCAGGGCCGTCCCGGCCGGGACGGCGGCGTTGATCAGGCCGGCCGCGGCGGCGTCCGCGGCCGTGAAGGGCTCGCCGAGCATCAGCAGCTCGGCGGCGCGCTTCGATCCCGCCACCAGGGGCAAAAGGTAGCTCGACCCGCCCTCCGGGCTGAGGCCCAGGGCCGTGAAGGGCAGGCGGAACCGTGCCCCGTCCCCCGCGTAGGCGAGGTCGCAGTGGAGCAGCAGCGTCGTGCCGATGCCGACCGCGTGGCCCTCCACGGCGGCCACGACCGGGAGCGGGCAGGCGCGCAGGGCCTTGAGGAAGGTGAGGCCGGGACTGTCGCCCCCGGTCTCGACGTCCTGGAAATCCTTGAGATCGTTGCCGGCGGTGAAGCAGCCGCCCGCGCCGGTGAGGACCAGGGCGCGCACCTCCGCGTCCCGTCCCGCGGCCTCCAGGGCGTCGGTCAGGCCCGCGTAGGTCGCCCGGTCGAGGGCGTTGCGCCGGTCCGGCCGGTCGATCGTGACGAGCCGGATCCCGGGCTCCGGATCGGCGAGGCGGACGCTCACGGAACGGCACCGCCGTCGCGGTCCGCAACGTAGTCCGCGGACTGGCCGGCCGTCCGCGCCCGCGCCGCCGCGTATTCCCGGGCGAGCCGGGCGACGAGGTCGGCGGTCGCCGGCGCGTCCGCGATGGTGCCGACACCCTGGCCGGCGCCCCAGACGTCGCGCCACGCCTTCACGCTGGCGCTGCCGAAGTCCATCGCGGTCTTGTCGCGCACCGGCAGGGCCTCGGGATCGAGCCCGGCGGCGCGGATGCTCGGCGTCAGGTAGTTGCCCGGAACGCCGGTGAAGTAGGGGGTGTAGAGGATGTCGGCGGCCGCGCTGCCGGCGATCATGTCCTTGTAGGCCGCCGCCGCGTTCGCCTCCCGGGTGGCGATGAAGCGGGTGCCCATGTAGGCGAGGTCGGCACCCATGGCCTGGGCCGCCAGAATCGCGGAGCCCGAGGTGATCGCCCCCGACAGGATCAGCGGCCCGTCGTAGAACCGCCGGATCTCGCCCACCAGGGCGAAGGGGCTCAGTGTCCCCGCGTGGCCGCCCGCCCCGGCGCAGACCAGGATCAGCCCGTCGACGCCGGCCTCCAGCGCCTTCTCGGCGTGGCGGACATTGGTGACGTCGTGGAACACCACCCCGCCATAGGCGTGGACCGGGCGGATCACCGCGTCCGGCGCCCGCAGGGAGGTGATGATGATCGGCACACGGTGCCGCACGCAGGCCTCGACATCCTGCGCCAGCCGGTCGTTGGAGGCGTGGACGATCTGGTTCACCGCGAACGGCGCGACCCGCCGCGACGGGTCGGCGGCGCGGGCCTCCGCGAGCGTCTGCGTGATCCGCGCGAGCCACGCGTCGAGGAGTTCGGCCGGCCGGGCATTCAGCGCGGGGAAGGAGCCGACGACCCCGGACAGGCACTGGGCGATGACCAGCTCCGGGCCGGAGACGATGAACATCGGGGCGCAGATCACCGGCAGGGCGAGCCGGCCGCGCAGGATCTCGGGCAGGCGCCCGCCCGGGTCGCGCTCGGGACCGTCGCTCACCGCCCGCTCCCCGCTGCCGGAACCCGCGCCGGACAGGCGCCCCCGGGCCGCTCGCCCCGATCCTTGCCGCGCACCGCGATCCTCCCCCGTGCCTCCGGCGGCCCGGCCTTCGCGCGCCGGGCGGCATCCGCAACCGAGTCTCGTTAAGGGCCGTTGTGATGGCATGGCCCCGGGCCGCGGGTCAAACGGCCGAGGCGACGCTTTTCTGCACTGCAGAACAGTTGGCTGCACCCCGATGACAGACCCTGCCCATCCTTGACGCTGGCGGGCACTCGGACCAACATCCCGCCGAAATGCGGACATTTATTCTGCATTGCAGAACAACAGGGAGTATCGGGTGGTTCGTCAGGAGGTCGACGGCGGCGTGGCCGTGCTCACGCTCGCCAACCCGCCGGTCAACGCGCTGGGCGCCGCGCTGCGGGCGGCCCTCGACGAGGCCCTGACGAACGCCATCGCGGACGCGTCGGTCCGGGCCGTCGTCCTGGCCGCGGAGGGCAAGGTGTTCGTCGGCGGCGCCGATATCGGCGAGTTCGGCAAGCCGCAGCGCCCGCCGAGCCTGCCGGACATCCTGGACCGGCTCGATGCCAGCCCGAAGCCGGTGGTGGCGGCGATCGGCGGCGCGGCCCTCGGCGGCGGCCTGGAGCTGGCGATGGCCTGCCACGGCCGCGTCGCGGCCCCGTCGGCCCGGATCGGCCTGCCGGAGATCAAGCTCGGGATCATCCCGGGGGCGGGGGGCACGCAGCGCCTTCCGCGCCTGATCGGGCCCGACGCCGCCTTCCCGATGATGCTCACCGGCGAGCCGGTCTCCGCCGAGACGGCGGCGGCGCTGGGCATCGTGGACGCCGTGGTGCTCGGCGACCTCGTCGCGGAAGCGCGCACCCGCGCCCTGGAACTCGCCGATTCCGGCGCCCTGCCACGCGCGCGCGACCGGTCCGAGACGCTGACGCCGGAAGCACGGGAAAAATTCGAGGCGCAGGCCGCCGAGGCGGTGAAGCGCGATCCCGACGCCACCAACGTCCACGCCCTGGCGCGGGCGGTGCGCGCGGGCCTGGAGCAGGATTTCGATGCCGCCGTGGCGGTAGAGCGGGCAGAGTTCCGCACCCTGGTGGAGGATCCGCGCTCGAAGGCCCTGCGCTACGCCTTCTTCGCCGAGCGCGAGGCCGGCCGGGTGCCCGGCCTGCCGAAGGACACGCCGCGCCGCCCCGTCCGCACGGCCGCGGTGATCGGCGCCGGCACGATGGGCGGCGGCATCGCCATGTGCTTCGCCAATGCCGGGATCCCCGTGACGGTGATCGAGACGGAAGAGGGCGCCCTGGCGCGTGGCCTCGACCGGGTGAGGGGGCTCTACGCCGGCTCGGCCAAGCGCGGCTCGATCACCGAGGCCCAGCGCGACGAGCGGGTCGGCCGGATCACGGGGGCGCTCGGCCTGGAGAACGCCGGGGAGGCCGACATCGTCGTCGAGGCGGCCTTCGAGGACATGGGCGTCAAGCGCGAGATCTTCACCAAACTCGACCAGGTCGCCAAGCCCGGCGCGATCCTGGCCACCAACACCTCCTACCTCGACGTGAACGCCATCGCGGCGGTGACCAACCGGCCGCAGGACGTGCTCGGCCTGCACTTCTTCAGCCCGGCCAACGTCATGCGCCTCGTGGAGGTGGTCCGTGCGGAGAGAACCGCGCCGGACGTCCTCGCCACCGCCCTCGACCTGGGCAAGCGCCTCAACAAGCTGCCGGTGACGGTGGGGGTCTGCTTCGGCTTCGTGGGCAACCGCATGCTGGAGCGCCGCAGCCGGGCCGGCGAGCGGCTGCTGCTCGAGGGCGCGCTGCCGCACGAGGTCGACGCGGCGGTGACCGGGTTCGGCTTCCGGATGGGCCCCTTCGCCATGAGCGACCTCGCGGGGCTCGATATCGGCTGGCGCTCGCGCAAGGATTTCGGCGGCCGGGCGCCGGTGGCGGACTCGCTCGCCGAGCAGGGCCGGTTCGGCCAGAAGACCGGCCGCGGCTTCTATCTCTACCCGGACGGCGCCCGCGCCGGCACGCGCGACCCGGAGGTGGAGGCGCTGATCGCGCGCGTCGCCGCCGAGCACGGCGTCGCGCGCCGCAGCTTCACGGCCGACGAGATCGTCGCGCGGCTCATGTACCCGATGGTCAACGAGGGCGCGCGGATCCTGGAGGAGGGCATCGCGGCCCGGCCCGGCGACATCGATACGATCTGGATCAACGGCTACAATTGGCCCGCCTGGCGCGGCGGCCCGATGCACTGGGCCGACACGGTCGGATTGAAGACCGTCGTCGAAGCCTTGTCGCGCTTCGCGGCCGAGACCGGCGACGACAGCCAGGAGCCGGCGCCGCTCCTGAAGAAGCTCGCCGCCGAGGGCGGCAGCTTCGCCGGCCTGAAGAACGCCTGAGCGGGAGAGCGATCATGACCGACGCGGTGATCGTCTCGACTGCCCGCACGCCCATCGGCAAGGCGCATCGCGGCGCGCTGAACCTCACCCGCGGCGCCGACCTCGCGGCCCACGCGATCCGCGGCGCCCTGGACCGGGCGTCCCTGGAGCCCGCGGCCGTCGAGGAGGTGGTGCTCGGCTGCGGCTATCCCGAGAATGCCACGGGCGGCAACGTCGCCCGCCACGCCGCCCTGGTGGCGGGGATCCCGGTCGAGTCGGCCGGCGTCACCGTCTCGCGCTTCTGCGCCTCGGGCCTGGAGGCGATCGCCAGCGCGGCGCACCGGATCATCCTCGACGGTGTGCCGGTGGCAGTGGCCGGCGGCGTCGAGTCGATCAGCCTCGTCCAGCCGAAGGTCCAGCGGGAGCTGACCCGCAACGCGTGGCTGGAGGCGCATCTGCCGGCGATCTACATGCCGATGATCGAGACCGCCGACATCGTGGCGGAGCGCTATCGGATCTCCCGGGAGGCGCAGGACCACTTCGCCCTGGAGAGCCAGCGACGGACCGCGGCGGCGCAGGAACGCGGGCTGTTCGACGACGAGATCGTCCCGATGAGCGCCGTCATGGCGGTGACCGACAAGGCCACCGGCGAGACCCGGGAGGTCGAGACGCGGCTCGCCAGGGACGAGGGCAACCGCCCGGACACGACCCTGGAGGGTCTCGCCAAGCTCAAGCCCGTGCGCGGGGAGGGGGCCTTCATCACGGCGGGCAATGCCAGCCAGCTCTCGGACGGGGCCTCGGCCAGCGTGCTGATGTCGGCCGACGAGGCTGCGCGGCGCGGCCTCGAACCGCTGGGCATCTTCCGGGGCTTCGCCTCGGCGGGCTGCGGGCCGGACGAGATGGGCATCGGCCCGGTCTTCGCGGTGCCGCGGCTCCTCGAGCGCCAGGGCCTGCGCGTCGCCGACATCGACCTGTGGGAGCTGAACGAGGCCTTCGCGTCCCAGTCTGTCTACTGCCGGGACACGCTCGGGATCGACCCCGAGAAGGTCAACGTCAACGGCGGCGCCATCGCGGTCGGCCACCCGTTCGGCATGTCGGGGGCGCGGCTTGTCGGCCACGCCCTGCTGGAGGGCCGCCGCCGCGGCGCGCGCTACGCCGTCGTGACCATGTGCGTCGCCGGCGGCCAGGGCTGCGCCGGCCTGTTCGAGATCGGAGGCTGACGATGGATCTCCGCTTTACGCCGGAAGAGATCGCGTTCCGCGACGAGGTCCGGAGCTTCTGCCGCGAAGAAATCCCGGCGGAGATCCGGAAAAAGGTCTCGGAGGGGCGCAGCCTCTCGAAGGAGGACTACGTCACGAGCCAGCGGATCCTCAACGCCAAGGGCTGGGCGGTGCCGCACTGGCCGCAGGAATGGGGCGGCCGGGATTGGACCCCGATCCAGCGCTACATCTACACCGAGGAGCTGTTCCAGGCGGCGGTGCCGCTGCCGCAGCAGTTCAACTGCTACATGTTCGGCCCGGTGCTGGCGACCTTCGGGCGGCAGGACCAGAAGGCGCGCTTCCTGCCGCGCGCCGCCAACCTCGACGACTGGTGGTGCCAGGGCTTCTCGGAGCCGGGCGCCGGCTCGGACCTCGCCTCGCTGAAGACCAGGGCGGTGCGCGACGGCGACCACTACGTCGTGGACGGCCAGAAGACCTGGACCACGCTCGGCCAGCACGCCGACTGGATCTTCTGCCTGGTGCGCACCGACTTCGAGGCCAAGAAGCAGCGCGGCATCTCCTTCCTGCTCATCGACATGACGACGCCCGGGATCACCGTGCGGCCGATCCTGACGCTGGAGGGGCGGCACGAGGTCAACGAGGTCTTCTTCGACGCCGTGCGCGTGCCCGTGGAGAACCTCGTCGGCGAGGAGAACCGGGGCTGGGACTACGCGAAGTTCCTGCTCGCCAACGAGCGCACCGGCATCGCCCGGATCGGGCTGACCAAGGAGCGGATCGCCCGCATCAAGCGGCTGGCCCGCGAGATGCCGGCCGGGTCCGGCACGATGTGGGACGATCCCGCCTTCCGCGCCCGCGTCGCGGAGGTCGAGGTCGAGCTGAAGGCCCTGGAGATCACCCAGATGCGGGTGGCGGCCAAGCAGGGAAGGGCGGATTCGGTGGAGCCGGACCCCGCTTCCTCGCTCCTCAAGATCCGCGGCTCGCAGCTCCAGCAGGCGGCGACAGAATTGCTGGTGGAGCTCGCCGGGCCCTTCGCCCTGGCGGCGCCCGCGCGCGGGGCCGGGGCCAACAACCTGCCCGGCGGCTTCGACTGGGTCGACGCGGCGGCGCCGAGCTACTTCAACAACCGCAAGGTCTCGATCTACGGCGGCTCGAACGAGATCCAGCACAACGTCATCGCCAAGGGCATCCTGGGGTTGTGAGCGGTCGCCTCGCCCCGTCCTCCCCCTCATCCTGAGGTGCCGGGCGCCTCCGACGACATCCGCGAGGGAACACCATGGATTTCGACCTGAACGAGGACCAGTCGCTCCTGCGCGACAGCGTCGAGCGGCTGGCCGCCGACCTCTACCCGTCGCTGGAGAGCCGGCAGGCGCGGCTCAAGGCGCCCCTCGGCTTCCCCGAGGACGGCTGGGCGGCCTTCGCGGAACTCGGCGTCGCCGGCCTGCCCTTCTCCGAGGACGAGGGCGGCCTCGGCGGCGGCCCGGTCGAGACCATGCTGGTCATGGAGGCGGTGGGCCGCAACCTCGTGGTCGAGCCCCTGCTCGCGAGCCTCGTGCTGGGCTCGACGGCCCTGCGGCTCGGCGGCAGCGCCGCGCAGCGGGAGCGCCTCGTCCCGGGACTCGTCGCCGGCGACCTCCGCCTGACCCTCGCCCACACCGAGCGCCAGTCCCGCTACGACCTCGCCGACGTGGCGACGACCGCCCGTCGCAGCGGCGACGGCTACGTGCTGAGCGGGGCGAAGAGCGTCGTGCCCAATGCCGACGCGGCCGGCCTGATGGTGGTCTCGGCCCGCGTCTCGGGCGAGCGGCGCGACCCGAGCGGGATCGGCCTGTTCCTCGTCCCGACCGACGCGGCGGGCGTCGCCATCGAGGCCTACCCGACCCAGGACGGCGGCCGGGCCGCCGAGGTGTCCTTCTCCGACGCGACGCTCCCGGCCGACGCCGCGCTCGGCGACCCGGAGGGCGGCCTGCCGCTCCTGGAGCGCGTGGTGGAGCACGGGATCGCGGCGCTCGCCGCCGAGGCGGTCGGCTCCATGGACGCGCTCCACAAGCTCACGGTGGAGTACCTCAAGACCCGCAAGCAGTTCGGCGTCAGCGTCGGCTCGTTCCAGGCGCTGCAGCACCGCGCCGTCGACATGCTGATCCAGCTTGAGCAGGCCCGCTCCATGGCGCTCTACGCCGCCATGATGGTGGACACGCCGGACGCGGGGGCGCGGGCCGCGGCCCTCTCGGCCGTGAAGGTGCAGATCAACAAGGCCTGCCGCTACGTCGGCCAGGAGGCGGTCCAGCTCCACGGCGGCATCGGCATGACGCTCGAGTATATCGGCGCCCACCACTTCAAGCGGCTCGCCATGATCGAGTACCAGCTCGGCGACACCGCCCACCACCTGCGCCGGATCACGCAGGACGAGAACGGCCTGCTAGCGGCGTAGTTCGCCTCGGGCGCTGGCACCGTCTCCGCTCGCGGAGCGAAGCGATCCGGCGGCGCCACGCTCGAACGTGTCGCGCTGCCCTTCGTCGCTCCGCTCCCCGCGATGACGGAGCGATCAGTTGAACAGCGTGCCGACACCGCCCTGCACGCGGCCGAGGCCGGCCCGCGCGACGGTGTTGTTGGGGTCGATCGTCGAGGCGCGCTGGTAGTTCTCCATCGCCTCCTTGCGCTGGCCCTGCTTCTCGTAGGCGAGGCCCCGATAGGCCCAGGAGGTGGCGTCCTTGGCGTTCACGTTGAGCGCGGCGTTGTAGTCCTCGATCGCCTTCGCGTACTGGTTGGTCGCGATCAGGCTCTGGCCGCGGGCCGCGTAGGGCGCGGCCACGAACGGGTCGCGGTCGATGGCGGCGTCGAAATCGGCGATCGCCTGGGTGTCCTGGCCCTGCTTCTGCTTCACGAGGCCGCGGGCATGGTACGCCTGCGCGGATTCGGGGCTCAGGCGGATCGCGACGTTGAGGTCGTTCAGCGCCTGGTCGAGGTTGCCCTGCGCGCGCTCGACATTGGCCCGGCCGATATAGGCCGGCCCGTAATTCGGATCGATCCCGATCGCCTTGGAGAAGTCCTGCAGCGCCGGGCCGTCGCGGCCGATCTGGCGGTTCGCCAGGGCGCGGTTGTTGTAGGCGGAGGCGGAGTTCGGATCGAGCTGGATCGCCTTGGTGAAGTCGCCGATGGCGTCGTTGAACTGGCCGGCGCGGGCGTAGGCGGCGCCGCGGGTGTTGTAGGCCGCCGCGTCGTTCGGGTTGCGCTGCACGACCTCGGTCAGGGAGGCGATGTTGACGTTCGTGGCGCCAGTCGTGTCCTTCTCCAGGACCGCGTATTGCCGCGGACCGGCCGCGCTGCCGACGGTCTCGCAGCCCGCGAGGCCGGCAGCCGAGACCAAGGCCGCGCCGATCAGTGCCGTCTTCCGTCCCAGCCGGTTGCGTACGTTCATTGCCCCACTCTCCCCGAGGCGTCGCCCGCTCCGCGCGCGCCCGCCCCGCCCCTCACAGTCCAAGAGCCCGCGCCGAGCGCCGGGCACGCCCGAGTTCGGGGCACCGTCGCGCATCACGGTGAAGGCCGGCTTAAGAAGCGCCGCGTCGTGATCCGGCCCCCGCCGGTCCCGGCGGGACCGAGCGGTGCGGGCGGGTTCGAGCGACAGCATACGGAACCGACCACACTGTCGTGGAAGCGGCGGGATGTGGCGAAGGTATGGCTCGACCGTTCCGCGGGGCCGCGGACGGCCCTCCGGCGATCACGCGGCGACGCGGGTGTGCCCTCGAAGCCTCAGGATCCGGTCGGACCCGGCCCGAAGCGCGTGACGTGGCCCATCTTGCGGCCGGGGCGCGCCTCGCCCTTGCCGTACAGGTGCAGGTGGGCACCGGGCTCGGCCAGCAGGGCGTGCCAGTCGTCGGCCTGGGCGCCGATCAGGTTGCGCATCTCGACGGGCAAACCGCCGACCCGGCCCGCATCGCCCAGCGGCCAGCCGCAGACGGCGCGGACGTGCTGGGCGAACTGCGAGGTCAGCGCGCCCTCGCTGGTCCAGTGGCCGGAATTGTGCACCCGGGGCGCGATCTCGTTGACCACCAGCCGCTCCGCCCCGTCCTCGCGGACGAGGAACATCTCGACGGCGAGCACGCCGACATAGTCGAGGGCGTCGGCGATCCGCCGGGCGATCTCGACGGCGGCGCGACCCGTCTCGGCGGACACGCCGGGCGCCGGCACCCGGGTCAGCGCGAGGATGTGGTCGCGGTGCTCGTTCTCGCAGAGATCGTAGGCCGCGAAGCTGCCGTCGCGCCCGCGCGCGCCCACCACCGAGACCTCGCGCTCGAACGGCACGAAGCCCTCCAAGATCAGCGGCGCGCCGCCGAACTCGGCGAACAGGGCGTTGCGGTCGCCCTCGGCCCGCTCGCGGAGCATGCGCTGCCCCTTGCCGTCGTAGCCGAAGCGGCGGGTCTTGAGCACGGCCGGCAGGCCGATCACCTCGATCGCCCGGTCGAGGTCGTCGGGCGTGTCCACCGCCCGGAACGGCGCCGTCGGGATGCCCAGGCCGTTGATGAACTCCTTCTCGGAGAGCCGGTCCTGCGTGGTCGAGAGCGCGCGCGCGTTCGGGTGCAGGGCGGCGTGCCGGGCGAGGACGTCGGCGGTGGCGTGCGGGATGTTCTCGAACTCGTAGGTCACGACGTCGACGCCGCGGGCGAAATCCGCCAGCGCCGCGGCGTCGTCGTAGGCCGCGCAGGTGGTCCGGGCGGCCACGTCGAAGGCGGGGCTGTCCGCGTCGGGCGCGTAGACATGCGCCTTGAGGCCGTAATCGGCCGCCGCGAGCGCGATCATGCGCCCGAGCTGGCCCCCACCGACGATGCCGAGGATGGAGCCGGGGCCGAGGATCTTGTCCGTCACGCGTTCTCTTCCGTCACCGGCCGTTCGGCCACCGAGGCGCTCTGGGCCGCGCGCCACGCCTCCAGGCGCTCCGCCAGGTCCGGATCGGTCAGCGCCAGGACGGCGGCGGCGAGCAGGGCCGCGTTCACCGCCCCGGCCCGGCCGATCGCCAGGGTCCCCACCGGGATGCCGGCCGGCATCTGGACGATGGAGAGCAGGCTGTCCTGGCCGGAGAGGGCCTTCGACTCCACCGGCACGCCGAAGACCGGCAGGCGGGTCATCGCGGCCGCCATGCCGGGCAGGTGCGCGGCGCCGCCCGCACCGGCGATCACCACCTTGAGGCCAGCTGCGACCGCGCCCTTGGCGAAGGCGACGAGCCGGTCCGGCGTGCGGTGGGCCGACACGATGCGCGCGTCGTACGGTACGCCGAGCGCGTCGAGCGTCTCGGCGGCATGACGCATGGTCGCCCAGTCGGACTGGCTGCCCATGATGATCGCGACCGGAGGAGGCGACGCCATCGTTGATCCCGGCAAAAGAGGGCGCTTACAGGCGGCGCGGGCCCGCGGCAAGGCGGGGCCGGAGGGCGTCCACCGGCATCAGGCGATGATGTCCGGCGTGAGCGCGTCCTCGATGTGATAGATGCGGTCGCGCAGCGTGAGCTTGCGCTTCTTCAGGCGCTGGATCTGGAGCTGGTCCCCGGCGACGCTGCGCTCCAGCGCCTCGATGGCGCTGTCGAGATCCCGGTGCTCCTCGCGCAGCCGCGCCAGTTCGCCCAGGAGGTCCGACTGCGCACCCTCACCCGCCTCGTCCGCCATCGTCACCTGAGAACCCGAAGACCGTTCGTCGCCCGAGAGCATGCGTCACGCTCCGGCGCCGGACAAGGCGGCGCGGTAAGCAATCATCAGACTTAGCAGCAGAAAACGCTTCGACAGGTCCGGCATCCTGTGCCAATCTCGTTGTGTCGAAACGATGACAGGAGATTCGACTCATGTCGCTGCAGACGCATCTGAACCAACTCGCCCGGAAGCACGAAGCCCTCGAGCGCGAGATTCAGGAAGCGATCCACAGACCTTCGGCGAACGACCTCCACATCGCCGAGCTGAAGCGACGGAAACTCCTCCTCAAGGACGAGATCAACAAGCTTCAGGCGGGCAACGACACGTTGCACTGACGCCTGAGACGTCCAATCCGATAGCGAATTCAAGCTGACGACCGCCGCATCGGGAGCCCCGGTGCGGCGGTTTTCTTTTGGCGGACGTCCGGCCTCGGCCACCGCGACCTGGGCGCGGCCTTCTCTCCGGTGGTCACTCCCGCGCGCGCCAGAATGGGCTACTCTGCGGCCCGCCGCCGGAGAGCGGTCCGCGAGGAAACGCCCAACCGATGACGAGAGCCAGCCTGCCGGGCCGCTACCCGGAGATCTACGAATCGGCCTGCCGCGACCCCGAGGCGTTCTGGCTCGGTGCGGCGCGGGCCCTCGACTGGGCGCGGGCGCCGGAGCGGGCCTTCGCGCCGGATTCCGGCCCCTACGGACGCTGGTTCCCGGACGGCACCCTGAACGCCTGCCACAACGCGGTGGACCGCCACGCGGACGGGGCCCGGGCGGATCAGGTGGCGATCCGCTACGACTCGCCCGTGACCGGGACCAAGCGCAGCATCACCTACCGGGCGCTGCGCGACGAGGTGGCGGTGCTGGCCGCCGTGCTGGCCGACCTCGGTGTCGGCAAGGGCGACCGGGTGATCCTGTACATGCCGATGGTGCCCGAGGCGCTGTTCGGCATGCTGGCCTGCGCCCGGCTCGGCGCGGTCCACTCGGTGGTGTTCGGCGGCTTCGCCGCCAACGAGCTGGCGGTGCGGATCGAGGACGCGGCGCCGAAGGTGGTGCTCGCCGCCTCCTGCGGGATCGAGCCGAACCGCGTGGTCGCCTACAAGCCGCTCCTCGACGCGGCGATCGCGGCCTCGCGGCACAAGCCGGAGGCCTGCCTGATCCTCCAGCGCCCGCAAGGGCCCGCGACCCTCGTCGCGGACCGGGATCGCGACTGGGGTGAGACCGTGGCGGCCGCCCGGACGGCGGGGCGGAGCGCGGCGTGCGTGCCGGTCGCCGCCACCGACCCGCTCTACATCCTCTACACCTCCGGCACGACCGGAAAGCCGAAGGGCGTGGTCCGCGATACCGGTGGCTACCTCGTCGCCCTGGCCTGGTCGATGCCGAACCTCTACGGCGTCCAGCCCGGCGAGACCTACTTCTGCGCCTCCGACATCGGCTGGGTCGTCGGCCACTCTTACATCGTCTACGCGCCGCTCCTGCACGGCTGCACCACGGTCCTCTACGAGGGAAAACCTGTCGGCACGCCCGATGCCGGCGCCTTCTGGCGGGTGGTCGCCGAGTACGGGGTGGTCTGCCTGTTCACCGCGCCCACGGCCCTGCGGGCGATCAAGAAGGAGGATTCGAAGGGCGCCCGGATCGCCGATCACGACCTCTCGGCCTTCCGCAGCCTGTTCCTGGCGGGCGAGCGCGCCGATCCCGACTCGGTCGCCTGGGCCGAGCGCGTGCTGGGCCGACCGGTGGTCGACCATTGGTGGCAGACCGAGACCGGCTGGCCGATCGCCGGCAACCCGATGGGCCTCGGCCTCCTGCCGGTGAAGCACGGCAGCACCTGCGTGCCGATGCCGGGCTACCGGGTCGAAGTGCTGGACGAGGGCGGCAAGCCGGTTCCGGCGGGCACCATGGGCACCATCGCGATCCGCCTGCCCCTGCCGCCCGGCTGCCTGCCGACGCTCTGGGGCTCGGACGACCGGATGCGGTCGAGCTACCTCGCCACCTTCCCGGGCTACTACGACACGTCGGATGCCGGGGTGATCGACGCCGACGGCTACATCACGGTCCTGGGACGGACCGACGACATCATCAACGTCGCGGGCCACCGGCTGTCCACCGGCGGCATGGAGGCGGTGCTGGCGAGCCACCCGGACGTGGCGGAATGCGCGGTCATCGGCATCCGCGACGCGCTGAAGGGGGAGGTGCCCTGCGGGTTCGTGGTGCTGAAGGCCGGCGTCGCCCGGCCGACCGAGACGATCGAGCGGGAACTCGTCGCCAAGGTGCGGGACGAGATCGGCCCGGTGGCGGCCTTCAAGCTGGCGCTGACCGTGCCGCGGCTGCCCAAGACCCGATCGGGCAAGATCCTGCGGGCCACCATGAAGCGCATCGCCGATCACGAGCCCTGGACGATGCCGGCGACGATCGACGACGCGGCGGCCCTCGACGAGATCGGCGACAGCCTGAAGGACCGGGGGATCGGCGCGGACCGGTAGGGTGCCGGACCGCGCCGCTTGCGCGTTGACGGGCGATCGCGGCCCGCCTCAATCCGCCTCAATCCGCGTCAGCGCCGTCGTCGTCGGTGTCGATATCGACCGTCGGCGCCGGCTGCGTCAGGGCGGGCGCGTAGGTCCCCGCGGTCGGACCCGTGGTGACCGAGGCCGGGACGCGCCGGGCGTTCGGCTCGGACGGGATCAGCGTCGCGGTGGCGGCCACGAGGCCGGCGAGGGACCGGACATCCTGCGGCTGCCGCGGATCGCGCGAGATCAGCGTCGCCTCCTGTTGCAGGCGGAGATTGCAGGCCTCCGAAGGCAGGCCTCCGTTCGGCGTACAGGCGTCGTGGCGGGCGCAGGCGGCATCGAGGGCGTCGATCGGCGGGAGTGGCGCGTTGTTGCCCGGTCCGCAGTAATTCCCGTGGATCAGCATCTTGGGGCCGCCGAAGGCGGCGGGCTGGGCCTGGGCGGTGCCCGCGAGGGCGGCGCAGCCGGCGGCCAGGGCGAGCGGGACGGCGAGTCTGGTGAGCATCATCTGGACCTCGGGCGATCTCGCCCCCTCAGGCGGTTCGCGTCGATTGCCGCGATGCGGCGACAGGCCAGGAAACGGGCGGCCACATCCGCAAGTTCCCGCAACGCCCGCCCGCAGAGGTGCTCTGCCGCACCGCACTGGCCGCCGCGCCCGTCCTGGGCCAGAGTGAACCCTCCACCAGGAGTTGCCGATGACCGCTCGCCTGTTCGAACCGCTGACGCTCGACGCGCTGACGCTCGAGAACCGCATCCTCGTCGCGCCGATGTGCCAGTACTCGGCGCGGGACGGCGAGGCGACCGACTGGCACATGATGCATCTCGGCCAGCTCGCCATGTCGGGGGCTGGCCTGCTGACCCTGGAGGCCACCGCGGTCTCCCCGGAGGCGCGGATCACCGCCTGGGATCTCGGCCTCTACAACGACGGCTGCGAGCGGGCGCTGGGCCGGGTGCTCGACGCCGTGCGCGAGTACGCGCCGATCCCGGTCTGCATCCAGATCGCCCATGCCGGGCGCAAGGCCTCCAGCGAGGCCCCCTGGGCCGGCGGCCAGCAGATCCCGCCGGAGCACGCCTACGGCTGGCGCACCGAGGCGCCCTCGGCGGTCGCGCACGGGGAGGGCGAGGTCCCGCCCCACGCCCTCGACGCCGCCGACCTGAAGCGCGTCCGCGACCAGTTCGTGGCCACCGCCAAGCGGGCCGTGCGCCTCGGTATCGAGGCCGTCGAGCTGCACGGCGCCCACGGCTACCTGCTGCACCAGTTCCTGTCGCCGATCGCCAACAAGCGGACAGATGAATACGGCGGCAGCCTCGCCAACCGCATGCGCTTCCCCCTCGAGGTCTACGACGCGGTGCGGGATGTCGTGCCTGCCGGCAGCCCGGTCTGGCTGCGGGTCTCGGCCACCGACTGGGTCGAGGACGGCTGGGATCTCGACGAGACGGTGGAGCTGGCCCAGGCGCTCAAGCGGGCGGGATCGCCGGCGATCCACGTCTCCACGGGCGGCGTCTCGCCGAAGCAGGCGATCAGGCTCGGGCCGGGCTATCAGGTGCCCTACGCCGAGCGGATCAAGGCGGAGACCGGGCTCACCACCATCGCGGTCGGGCTGATCACCGAGGCCCGGCAGGCGGAGACGATCCTGCAGGAGGGCCGGGCGGACGCGATCTCGCTCGCCCGCGCCATGCTGTACGATCCGCGCTGGCCCTGGCACGCGGCGGCCGAGCTCGGTGCCCGGGTGCGCGCCCCCAAGCAGTACTGGCGCTCGCAGCCGCGGGAGTACAAGGACCTGTTCAAGGACACGGCCTTCGGCCAGCGCTGAGGGCGGCCCTCACCGCGGCAGCGCGCCGACCAGCGGCCCGAGAGGGCGGCTGATGTCGGTGCGGCCGAGGTTCGGCGCGTAGAGGCTGGAGACCGAGCCGTCGAGGAACAGGGCGTTGCGGCAGCCGAGATCGTCGCGGAACAGCCGCGCGAAGGCGCCGAAGGTCACCGGGCGCTCTGAGATCGCGAAGATCGCCACGTGCCCGTCGCCGGGCACGCCGACGCCGTTGCGGATCTTCTGGCTCGGCCCGTCGGCGGCGATCTTCGGGTGGATCTGGCCGTCGATCACCAGCATCGGCCCGGACTGCGTGGCGAAATCCGGCCGGATCTTCGCCCGCAGGTAGCGGGACGTGTCGACCACCCCGGCGCGCTCACCCTTCAGCCAGAAGATCCCGTTGGGCTTCAGGTGGAAATTGCCCGGCCCGTCCGCCGTGGAGACGCGCTTCAGCTCGTGCCCGTTCTCGACGTAGAGGCCGACCGGCGCCTGGTCCTTGTCGTACATGCCGGCGTTCATCGCGAAGGCGAGGCGACCGCCCTGCTTCTCGGCGAGGGTGCCGAGGGCGCCGTAGGGCTTGCCGTCGTCCTGGAGCCAGAACAGCCGCAGCCGCCGCTTCCGGAGGTCGATGGTGCAGACCGTGAAGGTCTCACCCTGCGCCTCGACCGCCCGACAGGGCTCCGTCGCGGCCGGGGCGGCCGCCCGGGCCGGGGCCGCGAGGGCGAGCAGCGTGATCAAGAGGGCGTGAGCCGGGCGCAGCATCATCATTCGTTCCAGGCAGCTCGGGGACGGCGAGTCGGGGACGGCGAAGCTCGTTCGGCCCGCCCTTCGCCCTGGAAAGCGGCGAATTTCGTGTCCGAGCCGCGCCCGGATGGGTCCGGACGCGGCCGGGTGCGTCTCGCGACCGCGCGCCGCGGCCGGGGCTGGACCGTTTTACCGGTTCGAGCGTTCTTAGCCGCAGAGGGCGTGTTTCCACGGAGATGACGTGATGAAGGGTGCAGTGCTCGGCTCGGCCCTGCTGGCGGCGGGTGCTCTGGCCTTGGCGCCGGCCAGCGCGGACGCGCGCGGCTTCGGCGGCGGCGGCTTCCATGGCGGCGGTTTCGGCGGCGGCTTCCACGGTGGCGGGTTCGGCGGCGGCTTCCGCGGCGGCGGGTTCGGCGGGTTCCGCAACGGCGGCTTCGGAGGCGGCTTCCGCGGCGTCGGCTTCCGTCCGGGCGGCTTCGGCTACGGCCGTGGCTTCTACGGCCGGGGCTACGGCTGGCGCGGCGGCTACGGCTACCGCGGCGGGTACGGCTACGGGCTCGGCGGCCTGGGCCTCGGTGTCGGGCTCGGCCTCGCGGCCGGCGGCCTCTACGGCGGCTACGGTGGCTACGGCTATCCGGGTTACGGCTACGGCGGCTACTACGCCCCGGCGGCCTACGATTACGGCTACGGCGGCGGCTGCTACACGGTCCCGCGGGTGCGCTGGACGCCCTACGGCTACCGCCGGGTTCTGGTCGAGCGCTGCTACTGAGCGTCGATCGAGCGTGAAAAGAACGGGACAGGCCGCCTCCGGGCGGCCTTTTCCTTTCCGGTTGCTTGCGTGACCCGCCGCATCGTTGGACAGCTCGGCCCGGGACGCTGATACTGGTATCGGGCGGCGGGAGGCGGTGATGAGTTCAGCAACCGGGCAGGGGCCCACGGGCGTGGACGCGGTCGAGATCCGCGACGCCAGCCTCACCGCCTTCTACCGATCGATGACGCCGCCGGAGCGGCACACCTTCTGGGCGTGCGCCGCCGGCTGGTGCCTCGACGGCATGGACTTCATGATCTACCCGCTGGTGATCGGCACGATCATGGCGCTGTGGCACGTCGATGCCGGCACGGCCGGGCTCGCCGCCACGGTGACGCTGCTGGCCTCGGCGCTCGGCGGCTGGCTCGCGGGCTTCGTCGCCGACCGCATCGGCCGGGTGCTGACGCTGCAGATCACGATCCTCTGGTTCTCGCTGTTCTCCCTCCTCTGCGCCTTCGTGCAGAACTTCGAGCAGCTGCTCATCGCGCGGGCGCTGCTCGGCCTCGGCTTCGGCGGCGAGTGGGCGGCCGGCGCCGTGCTGATCGGCGAGACGATCCGGGCCGAGTATCGCGGCCGGGCGGTGGGCTCGGTCCAGTCCGGCTGGGCGATCGGCTGGGGCCTCGCGGTCCTGTCGCAGGCGGTGCTGTTCTCGCTTCTGCCGCCCGAGACCGCGTGGCGCTGGATGTTCGCGGTGGGCGCGCTGCCGGCGCTGCTGGTGTTCTACCTGCGCCGCTACGTGAAGGAGCCGGAGGTCGCCGCCGAATCCCGTGCCCGGGCCGCCGCCACGGGCGACCGGCCGCAGATCTGGGAGATCTTCTCCGGTCCGATCCTCAAGACCACCCTGCTCGCCTCCCTGGCGGCGGCGGGCTGCCAGGGCGGCTACTACGCAATCACCACCTGGGTGCCGCGCTTCCTGACCACCGAGCGCCACCTGTCGATCGTGTCCTCCACCGGCTACCTCGCGGCCCTGATCATTGGCTCGTTCACCGGCTACCTCGTGGGCGCGTGGCTCGCCGACCGGCTCGGCCGGCGGCCCCTCTTCCTGATCTTCTCGCTGGGCGCCATCGCGGTGATCGTCGCCTACACGCAGATCCCGCTCTCGAACGGCGTGCTCTGGGTGCTGGGCTTCCCGCTGGGCTTCTTCGCCTCCGGCTACTTCTCCGGCATGGGCGCCTTCCTGACCGAACTGTACCCGACCCGCCTGCGCGGCTCGGGGCAGGGGTTCTGCTACAATTTCGGCCGCGGCATCGGCGCCCTGTTCCCGGCGCTGGTCGGCTACCTCGCGGAGCGCGCCGGTCTCGCCTCGGCCATCGCGATCTTCGCGGCCGTCGCCTACGGGATCTTCTTCCTGGCGGCCTTCGCGCTGCCCGAGACGCGCGGCAAGGTCCTCCACGCGGATTCCTGATCATGCCCGAGATCCGAGACTGCCCCGCCCCGGACCCGCATCCGGAAGGCCCGACCCGCTACGCCGTGCCGGAGGGCGCGGTCGACACGCACGCCCACGTCATCGGCCTGCCGCCGGACTATCCCCTGGTGGCGGACCGGAGCTACACGCCCCCGGCGGCGCCGGCCGAGCGGTATCTGGCGATGCTCGACGGGACCGGCATGGCCAACGGCGTGCTGATCCAGGTCAGCGTGCACGGCACCGACAACCGGCTGATGGTCGAGACGCTGCGCGCCCACCGACAGCGCCTGCGCGGCGTCGCGGTGATCCCGCTCGGCCTGCCCGACGCGGAGCTCGCCGCGCTGAAGGAGGCCGGCGTGGTCGGCCTGCGCCTCAACGTCCTGTTCGGCGGCGGGGTCGGGCTCGACGCGGTCGAGTCCTACGGGGCGCTCGCCCGCGAGATGGGCTGGCACCTCCAGTTCCTGCTCGATGCCCGCGAGTTGCCGCCGATCGCCGCCCGCCTGGCGCGGCTGCCCGTGCCGCTGGTCTTCGACCATATGGGCCACATGCCGACCTCGGCGGGCGTGGACCATCCGGGGTTCCGGGCACTGCTCGGCCTCGTCGCCGACGGCAACTGGGTCAAGCTCTCGGGCGCCTTCCGGGATTCCGTGACCGGGCCCCCCTACGCCGACACGATCCCCTTCGCCCGGGCGCTCAACGACGCCGCGCCGGACCGCTGCCTCTGGGGCTCGGACTGGCCGCACGTGGCCGCCTGGGACGGGCCGCCGCGGACGCGGGAACTCCTCGACCTGATGGCCGACTGGGTGCCGGACGCGGATCGGCGCCGGATGGTGTTCGTGGACAACCCACGGCGGCTCTACGGCTTCGGGTAGGGGCGGCCGTTCAACGGCCGCCGGAGAGCCCGCCGACATCGCGCGCGCAGCGAAGCACCCCAGGTTCGCGCGAGGCCCGGAAAGCGGAGCGCGGCGTCTCCGTCACACCCGCAGGTCGACGCTCTGGCCCTGTCCGGGAGGGGCCGGCGGGCCGGCGCTCGCCGCCTCGGCGGCGCTGTCCGCCACCAGCCCGGCGACCGCCTTGTCGGCGGAGAGCTGCTGCTTGGCGACGGCGATGCCGATCTGCTGGTTCTGGGACGAACCCAGCATCTGGACGGCGGCTGCGGCGATCGAATCCATGCCGCCGATCCTGGACCACCGGTCTGAATCCCGCGTTACCCGGATCCGGCGCCTTTGACCGGTCGCGCTCACCCGTCGAGGAAACCCCGCTGCCGCGCCCGGTAGCCGCCGATCGCCGTGACGCACAGGAACGACACGCCGGCCAGCGCCGTGCCGAACACCGCGATCGGCCACCAGTGGCCCTGGAAGCGCTCGGCCAGCACGGTGCCGACGATCGGCGTCAGGCCGCCGGCGAGCGCCCCGCAGAACTGGTACGCGATAGAGATCGCCGTGTAGCGCACCCGCGTCGGGAAGGCGCCCGCGAGGTAGCCGGCGATCACCGCGTAGAAGGTCGCGCTGCCGATGACGTTGAGGGCGAGCCCCAGCACGATCAGGGGCACCGACTGCGTCTCGACCAGCCAGAACAGCGGGTAGGGGGCCAGCATCGCCCAGACCAGCGTCCCCTGGAGGAACAGCCGTTCATTGCGGATCAGCTCGGCAATCCGGGCGCCCACCGGGGTCATCACCAGCTGGACCACGGCGGCGATCAGCAGGGCGTCGAGGATCGTCGCCCGCGCGATGCCGAGATACTGCGTGGTGAACGCGATCATGAAGGTGTTGAACAGGTAGACCGAGGCGATCGCGAAGGTGTTGGCCCCCGCCGCCAGCAGCACCGGCTTCAGGCAGGTCGTCAGCACCTCGCGCACCGGCGCCGGCGGCGGCCCGCCGGCGGCCCGGGCCTTCTCGAAGGCCGGGGATTCCGCGACGCCGAGGCGGATCGCGAGCCCGACGCCGAGCAGCAGGATGCTGACGAGGAACGGCACCCGCCAGCCCCAGGTCAGGAAGCTCTCCTTGTCGAGGAGGCCCGCGAGCCGGAAGGCCAGCAGCGACAGGATCTGCCCGGCCGGGCTGCCGAGCTGCGCGAAGGAGGCGAAGAAGGTGTTGCGCCCGGCCGGCGCGTGCTCGGCGGCCATCAGCACCGCGCCGCCCCACTCGCCGCCGACCGCGAGCCCCTGGATCAGCCGCAAGACGACCAGCATCACCGGCGCCCAGAGGCCGACCGACGCGTAGGTCGGCAGCAGGCCGATACACGAGGTGGCGATGCCCATCATCACGAGCGTCGCCACCAAGGCGCGCTTGCGCCCGAACCGGTCGCCGAGATGGCCGAAAATCAGGCCGCCGAGTGGTCGTGCGAGGAAGCCGACCGCGAAGGTGCCGAAGGCCGAGAGCGTCGCGATGTAGGGCGATTCCGCCGTGAAGAAGAGCGGCCCGAACACCAGCGCCGCCGCCGTGCCGTAGATGAAGAAGTCGTACCACTCGATCGTGGTGCCCACGAAGGCCGCGAGCGCCGCGCGCGCCGACTGGTTCTGTCCGGGCCCGGCGGCCGGGCTTGCGGTCGTGACGGCCATCGATCCTCGCGCGGCATTATGAATTCAAACGCCGCCCTGCATGCGCCACTCTGCTGGCCGACCGCAACGCCTGCACGCGACAGGGCGGGCGTTTCATCCGCCGCAGCCGGGCTCCGTCTCAGAAGCTCGGCGGCGTGCAGGCGCTCACCACCTCGCAGGGGTTGGGCCCGACGCAGCGGAACCGGTGCGGGCGGCGGCTGTCGAAGCTGTAGGCGTCGCCGGGGCCGAGGATCCGGCGCTCGGCATCCACCGTGACCTCGAGGCGCCCGGAGAGCACGATGCCACCCTCCTCGCCCTCGTGGGAGAGCGGCACCCGGCCAGTATCGGCGCCCGGCTCGTAGCGCTCCTTGAGGATCTGGAGCTTGCGCCCGAACAGGCTGTCGCCGACCTGACGGTACGAAATCGCCCCCTTGGCGGCCCGGCGGCCGATCTCGGTGAGGTCCTCGGCGGCGAAGAACGCCTTGCGCTCCGGCTCCGGCTCCAGGGCGAAGAACTCGGCCATGCCGATCGGCACCCCGTCGAGGATCCGCTTCAGGGCGCCCACCGACGGGTTCACCCGGTTGGCCTCGATCAGCGAGATCGCCGAGTTGGTCACGCCGGCGCGCTTGGCGAGGGTCCGCTGCGACAGGCCGTGGCGGGCCCGAACGAAGCGCAGGCGCGCGCCGACATCGATGCTCATCCGGCCAGGGCCCGTTTCAGGTGTTGCGGATCCCGCAACGGTGCCACCCGCGGCCCCGATCCTGCAAGGGGTTGGCGGCGACCAGAAAAGGACTTGTTGCCCGATCGGTGAAGGTGTCCCCTGGTCCCGCCGCCGATCCGCGTCGCCCGTCCCGGAGAACCGCCCATGACCGACCATCCGCTCCGCAATACGCCCGCGATGGACGCCTTCTGGATGCCGTTCACGGCCAACCGCCAGTTCAAGGCGGCGCCGCGCCTGCTCGTCTCGGCCGAGGGCATGCACTACACCGCCGATGACGGCCGCAAGGTCCTCGACGGCTCCGCGGGGCTCTGGTGCGTCAATGCCGGCCACGGGCGGCGGGGCATCGCCGCCGCGGTGGAGCGCCAGCTCGCGACCCTCGACTTCGCCCCGACCTTCCAGATGGGCCACCCCGTCGCCTTCGAGTTCGCCGAGCGGCTGGCCGAGATCGCCCCGGGCGGTCCCGACAAGCGCCTCGACCGGGTGTTCTTCACCAATTCCGGCTCGGAATCGGTCGACACCGCCCTCAAGATCGCGCTCGCCTACCAGCGGGCGATCGGGCAGGGCACGCGGACCCGGCTCGTCGGCCGCGAGCGCGGCTATCACGGCGTCGGCTTCGGCGGCCTGTCGGTCGGCGGCATCGTGTCGAACCGGCGGGTCTTCCCGACCCTCAACGGCACCGACCACCTGCGCCACACCCACGATCCGGCCCGCAACGCCTTCGTGAAGGGCCAGCCCGAGCACGGGGCCGAGCTCGCCGAGGATCTGGAGCGGCTGGTGGCGCTGCACGGCGCCGAGACCATCGCGGCCTGCATCGTCGAGCCGGTAGCGGGCTCCACGGGCGTGCTGATCCCGCCGAAGGGCTACCTCGAGCGCCTGCGCGAGATCTGCACCAAGCACGGCATCCTGCTGATCTTCGACGAGGTCATCTCCGGCTTCGGCCGCCTCGGCGCGCCGTTCGCGACCGACTTCTTCGGCGTCGTCCCCGACCTCGTGACCAGCGCCAAGGGCCTGACCAACGGCACGGTGCCGATGGGCGCGGTCTTCGCCAGCCGCGCGGTCCACGACGCGCTGATGCAGGGCCCGGACGGGATCGAGCTGTTCCACGGCTACACCTATTCCGGGCACCCGATCGCCTGCGCGGCCGGCATCGCGACGCTCGACATCTACCGGGAGGAGGGTCTGCTCACCCGCGTCGCCGACATTGCCGACGACTGGGCGGCGGCGATCCACGACCTGCGCGGGCGCAAGGGCGTCATCGACATCCGGACCATCGGGCTCGTCGCCGGCGTCGAGCTGGCGCCGCGCCCGGACGCGCCGGGCAAGCGCGCCTACGACGTGTTCGTGGACTGTTTCGAGCGCGGCCTGCTCACCCGGGTGACCGGCGACATCATCGCCCTGTCGCCGCCGCTGATCATCGAGCGCGGCCAGATCGGCGAGATCGTCGACATCCTCGGCGCCGCGATCGACCGGGTCGCCTGAGAGCGCTCCCGTCTCTGCGAGCGGAGCGAAGCAATCCAGGGTCGCGCCATGATTCGAAACCGCGCGCTGCCCTGGGTCGCTTCGCTACGCTCGCGATGACGTGGGGCTCGCGATCACACAACCCTTGCGCGCCGCACAGGCGTCCCCGCCGCGCGGCGGGGTTGTCGCGACACCACCCGCGCCCATCTGCCCCGGACCCGGATTTGGGCCGGGCACGAGGGTTTCCATGTCGAACACCGCCCTGATCGTCGGCGCGAGCGGGATCGTCGGCAGCGCCACCGCGGCGCTGCTGACCCAGGAAGGCTGGACGGTCGCGGGCCTCGCCCGTCACCCGGTGCGGCAGGACGGCGTCGTGCCGGTGGCCGGCGACCTGCAGGATCCGGCCTCCCTGGCGGAGGCGCTCTCCGACCTCGCCCCGAGCCACGTGTTCCTCGCGACCTGGCAGCGGCGCCCGACCGAGGCGGAGATGATCCGCGTCAACCGGGCGATGGTGGAGAACCTGCTCGACGCGCTCCGCCCCAAGAAGAGCGTCCGCCACGTCGCCCTGGTGACCGGGCTGAAGCACTATCTCGGCCCGTTCGAGGCCTACGGCAAAGGCACCCTGCCGCAGACGCCGTTCCGCGAGGACCAGGGCCGCCTCGACATCGAGAACTTCTACTACGCGCAGGAGGATGCCGTGTTCGCGGCCGCCGCCCGCGACGGCTTCACCTGGAGCGTCCACCGCCCGCACACGATCATCGGCAAGGCGGTGGGCAACGCCATGAACATGGGCACGACGCTCGCCTGCTACGCCACCCTGTGCCGGGAGCTGGGACGCCCGTTCGTCTTCCCGGGCTCGGCCGCGCAGTGGAACGGCCTGACCGACATGACCGACGCGCGGCTCCTCGCCCGCCAGCTGCTCTGGGCATCGACGGAGCCGAGGGCCGCCAACGAGGCGTTCAACGTCGTCGACGGCGACGTCTTCCGCTGGAGCTGGATGTGGGGCCGGATCGCCGCCTGGTTCGGGATCGAGGCGGTGCCGTTCGACGGCACGCACCGGCCGCTCGAGCCCCGGATGGCGCAGGACGGCCCGGCCTGGGCCGAGATCGCGGCGCGCCACGGCCTCGCCGAGCCGGATCTCACCAAGCTGGCCTCTCCCTGGCACACGGATGCCGATCTCGGGCGGCCGATCGAGGTCGTCACCGACATGAGCAAGAACCGCCGCCTCGGCTTCACGACCTACCAGCCGACCGACGACGCGTTCTACGACCTGTTCGCCCAGCTCCGCGCGGACCGGCTGATCCCCTGACGGCGAGCACCGCCGTCATCGCGAGCGAAGCGACGCGACCCAGGGATGCACGATGCCCGTGAGCGCAGCGCTGCCCTGGATTGCTTCGCTACGCTCGCAAGGACGGCGGCTCACCCCGCCTTCCGCTCCGTCCCGCACCACTCGGCCACGAACAGCGCCATGGTGGTCGTGATCCGCTTCACCGAGGCGAGGCTGACCCGCTCGTCGAAGCCGTGGATGTTCTGGGAGGTCGGGCCGTAGCAGAGCGCCGGAACCCGGTCGTAGAGGGCGTGGACCCGGGTATCGAGATAGCCCGCCGTCATGAAGCTCTGGAGCGGCGACCCGATCGCCCGCTCGTGGGCGCGGCCGAGCACCGCCTCGGCCTCAGAGCCTTCCTCCAGCACGTAACCCTCAGCGAAGAAGCCGTTGAACACCACTCGCGGCGGGCTGTTGGCCAGGAACGGGTCGGTGCGGGAGAAGGACGCCACCGCGGCCTCGATCTCGGCGGCGGCCTGCGCGGCGGTGACGCCGGGGTAGAGCGCCACCCGGCAGTGGATCCGGCACCAGGCCGGGACCGAGGAGGCCCAGTCGCCGCCCTCGATCTTGCCGATGTTGAGGTTGATCGGGTGGTCCTCGGTCTCGAAATGCGGGTGCGCGGCCTTCTCGGCGTTCCAGCGGGCCTCGACATCGCGCAGCGCGCCGATCACCCGGTACGTGGCGTCGATGGCGTTGGCGCCGGCGCCCATCTCGCGGACATGGACCGGGACGCCCCGCACCTCGACGGTGAACCAGAGCACGCCGGTATTGGCGCGCACGAGCTTCTCGTCCTCCGGCTCGGGGATCAGCACGGCGTCGGCGCGGTAGCCGCGCAGATGGGTCATCAGGGCGCCGTTGCCGGTGGATTCCTCCTCGACCACCGACTGCACCGTCACGGAGGCCGCCGGCTGCAGGCCGAGGCGCGCCAGGGCGTCGAGGGCGAACAGGTTGGCGGCGTGCCCGGCCTTCATGTCGCCGGCGCCGCGGCCGTACATCCAGTCGCCCTGGATCACCGGATCGAAGGGCCGGTGGGTCCAGAGGTCGAGGGGCCCCGGCGGCACGACGTCGACATGGGCCTGCAGGATCAGCGAGCGCCCGGTCTCGGTGCCCGGCCTGTGGTGGCAGACGACGATCGGCGCGTCAGAATGGTGCGCGGCGTCGATCTTCGAGCCGCCCGGATGGGCCGCGATGGCGTCCCGGTCCATGGCGAAGCGCTCGGTGGCGTAGCCGCGGGCACGGAACTGGTCGAAGACGTAGTCCTGGCAGGCATGCTCCGCCCCGCGCAGGGACGCGAACCGGACGAGCGCCTGCGTGTGGGCGACCTGATCGGCGAAGCCCTCCGCCACGGAGGCTTCGATCTCGGCGGCGAGGGTGGGGTCGAGGGCCATGGAAACTCCGAACCGTCTGCGGCCGGGAGGAAGCGCCCGGGCCCGGGCCGCTGTCAACCGGCGGTTGCCGAGAGCATGGCGCGTGCCGGAACCGGGATCCTAGGTCACATCCGGGAGCGCCGTCCGCACCTGCTCGGCGAACCGCGCGAAGGCCGCGCTCGGCCGGTCGTCGGCGCGGTGGACCAGCAGCGTCGGGACGTGCCCGTCCCCGTCGGGCACCGGGTGAACCGAGACCCGGCCCGCGCGGCGCGCCGGCTCTGCCACGGCCCGCGGAACCAGGGTCACGCCCAGGCCGGCCGCCACGCAGCCGAGGATGCCGTCGAGGGTCCCGAATTCCATGCGTCGCACATGCACGAGGCCCTGGCGGGCCAGGAACGCCTCCAGGCGCCTCCGGTACGAGCAGCCGGCCCGGAACACGAGCACCTTCGCGTCGCGCGCCCGGGCCAGCCGGTCGAGCAGCGCCGCGAGGTCGCCGACGGCCGGGTGCGCCACCAGCACCAGCTCCTCCGTGAAGACCGGGATCCCGACGAGGTCGGCCTGCGCGACCGGGCCGGCCACGAAGGCCCCCTCCAGACTCCGGTCGAGGACCCGGGCGATCAGGTGCTCGGTCGGGCCGGTCTCCAGCTCGATGTCCACCTCCGGGTGACCCGCGGCGAAATCCGCGAGCGGGCCGGGCAGGCGCAGGGCCGCGGTCGTCTCCATGGCGCCGATCCGCAGGGGTCCGCGCGGCTCGCCCTCGGCCAGCAGGGCGTGGCGCGCCTCCGCGAGCAGCTGCCCGACCTGGAGCGCGTAGGGCAGGAGCCGCTCCCCCGCCCGGGTCAGCGTCACCCCGCGGCTGCAGCGGTGGAACAGCGGCACGCGCAGGGCCTGCTCCAGGGCGCGGATCCGGCCTGTGACGTTGGACTGGACGGTGTTGAGCCGCGCCGCCGCCCGCCCGATGCCGCCGGTCTCGGCCACCGCCGCGAAGAACATCAGGTCGGTGCTGTTCATGTCATCTGCTTTTCCGATGCCTTCCTTCAGAAGGAATCATTTTTTCCGCCATCGCGCGAGCGCTAATCCCTGGCGGGCGGCGCGCGCAACCGAGACGCTACCCGGGGGAGGGGATCCATGGCCTTGAGGACCAGACTCACCGACGCCTTCGGGCTGCGACACCCGATCGTGCTAGCCCCCATGGACCCGGCCTCGGGGGGTGCCCTCGCGGCGGCGGTGAGCGCCGCCGGCGGCCTCGGCCTGATCGGCGGCGGCTACGGCGACCACGCGACGCTCGACCGGGAATTCGCCCGCGCGGGCAATCAGCGGGTCGGCT
Source organism: Methylobacterium oryzae (assembly GCF_021398735.1). Classification (NCBI taxonomy): domain Bacteria; kingdom Pseudomonadati; phylum Pseudomonadota; class Alphaproteobacteria; order Hyphomicrobiales; family Methylobacteriaceae; genus Methylobacterium; species Methylobacterium oryzae. The sequence continues at coordinate 3,817,398 of NZ_CP090349.1, read as the reverse complement.
GCGGCTTCATCACGTGGTCGATGGCCCGGGACCCGTCGCTCCTCGACGCGGCGCTCGCCCGGTCGCCCGCGGCCCTGATGCTCTCCTTCGCGGATCCCGCGCCGTTCGCGGACCGGATCCGCGCCGCCGGCGTGCCGCTGATCTGCCAAGTGCACACCCTGGCGCATGCGAGGCGTGCCCTGGAGGTCGGCGCGGCCGCGGTGGTGGCGCAGGGGACGGAGGCCGGCGGCCACGGCCTCACCGCCCGCGGCACCGCGGCGTTCGTCCCGGCGGTCGCCGACCTGATCGCCCGCGAGCGCCCCGAGACGCTGCTCCTCGCGGCGGGCGGCATCGCGGACGGGCGCGGCCTCGCCGCCGCCCTGGCGCTGGGGGCCGACGGTGTCCTGATGGGGACCCGGTTCTGGGCCAGCCGGGAGGCGCTGATCCACCCGGCCGCGAAGCAGCGGGTTCTCGCCGCGACCGGCGACGACACGATCCGCACGCAGGTCTACGACATCGCCCGCCAGCGGGCCTGGCCGAAGCCCTATACCGGCCGACTCCTGCGCAACGCCTTCATCGAGACGTGGCACGGCCGCGAGGACGCGCTGCGCGCGGCCTCGGCCGAGCGGCGCCGGGACGTGGAGGATGCCGACGCGGCGGGCGACTACGACGTCGCCAACGTCACGGTCGGCGAGGCCGTCGGGCTCATCGCCGACCTGCCGGGCGCCGGCGACCTCGTCCTACGCATCGCCGAGGAGGCCGAAGCCGCGATCCGCCGGATCTCCGGCATGGCCGCGGCGGCGCCGTGAGGGCGCCGCCAGGGTGCTGTGAGGGTGCTCAGCAAAGCGTGACTACGCAGGGTTGCCGCGGACCGGAACCTCGGTGTTGCCGACGGTTTAGCGTGACGGCAAACCGTCGCGGTTTCTCGAGGCGCGTCTCGAGTCGGAGTCGCTCATGCGTATCGGTCTGATCTCCGTCCTGTCCGGGCTGCTCCTGTGCGCGGGGATCCCCGCGACGGCCAACGCGGACGTGCTCGTCAACGTCGACAAGACCACCCAGCGCATGGAGGTCTCCGTCGACGGCCAGCCGCGCTATTCCTGGCCGGTCTCGACCGGCGTCGCGAGCTACGACACCCCGTCCGGCGCCTACCGCCCGTTCCGTCTGGAGCGCACGCACTTCTCGAAGGAGTGGGATGACGCGCCCATGCCCTTCGCGATGTTCTTCACGACCCAGGGCCACGCCATCCACGGCACCAACCACGTCCGGAGCCTCGGGCGCGCGGCCTCGCACGGCTGCGTGCGCCTGTCGGTGCGCAACGCCGCGACCCTGTTCAACCTCGTGAAGAGCCAGGGCATGGGCCGGACGCGGGTGGTGATCGAGGGGGCGGATGTCCCGATGGCGGACCGTGGCCGGCGCGGCACCCGGCTCGCCCGGAACCGCAGCCCCTACGAGCCGGACGATCTGCTGGCAAACAGCGATCAGATGGGGCGCCGGTCGGTGCCGGCCTATTACCGCCCGGCGGCCCGGCCGGCCTACGCGCCCGCGACGGTCTACGGCTACCCGGCCGACGCCGACGAGACGGACGGCTGGTAGGCCGGATCGCGGCCCAGGTCGCGAGTATCGGCCGCTCGGCGCCACGACGGCCACTGCGCGCAGACGATCACCGACCGCGTCGTCTGACCGCGAAAGTCATGTGCCGCCGCTCCCGCCCATTGCCGAGCGCGCCCTCCCGGCCTAGCTCCTGCGCGGCCATCAGAGCCTGCGCGGCCCCTGCCGCGACCTGAGACGGACGGAGACACCCCGAGATGCCCTTCGCTTTCTGCCGGTCCCTTCCCCTCGCCGCCCTGGCGCTCGCCGCGGCCACCGTGCCGGGCTACGCCCTCGAGGTGACGCGCTCGGCCGACATCGCCGCGCCGCCGGCCAAGGTCTGGCAGACCATCGGCGAGTTCTGCGGCATCGGCGACTGGCACCCCGCCATCGAGAAGTGCGCCCTGTCGGACAAGGACGGTATGAAGGTCCGCACCCTCAGCCTCAAGGGTGGCGGCACCATCAAGGAGGAGCAGGTCTCCCGCGACGACAAGGTGATGAGCTACACCTACACGATCCTCGAGAGCCCGCTGCCGGTCTCGGACTACAAGTCGACCCTCTCGGTCGCCCCCGCCGGCTCCGGCTCGAAGGTGACCTGGACCGGGACCTTCAACGCCAAGGGCGCGCCGGACACGGTCGCCACCGACGCGATCCAGGGCATCTACGATTCCGGCCTGAAGGCGCTCGCCGACAAGGCGAAGTAAGCCCGTCACGATTCGGAGCGCGCCGCCGACGCCGGATGCCGGCGGCGCGCTCCAAGTCCCTCCGGCAACAGCGGAATCGCGCGTTCGCGGCGAACCGCGTCCCGCGCTGCGCGCCCCTTCGGCATGTCGCCGGGGCGATTGACCCCTTGCCAAGCTCGGCCCAGAACCTCGGCGGCGCGGCCCCTCGCGCCCCAACAGGATGATCGCCGTGCCCGCGTCCCGCCTCCCGATGCGCCTCAGCCTCGTCGCCCTCGCCGTCGCGGCGCTGGGCGCCTGCCAGCAGCGCGCCACGCCCGCGGTGACGGAGCCTTCGCCGATCGTGCCGGCGCCCCTGGCCCTGCCCACGGGCAGCGGCTGCGGCCCGGAGATCGCCCGCACGAAGGCTATCGTCGACAGCGACGTGGCCACTGGCAACCTCAACAAGCCGGTGGGCGACCGCTTCAGCGCCGACCTCGCCCAGGCCGCCGCGGAATGCTCGGCCGGCAAGTCAGGCGAGGCCCTGCACCTGCTCGCCGCCGCCAAGAGCCGCTACGGGTACCGCTGAGCGCGGGGTTCGCCGGTTTCGCCGCGTCGCAGCGTCGCGCTCTCGATCCTGCAGGCGCGTCCAACCCATCCCCTCATCGTGAGGTGCCGGAGCGCAGCGGAGGCCTCGCGATCGCCGGCGCTCTCCGTCGAGGCCCGCCGACGCGGTCACCTCAGGATGCGGCCGTCGGTTCGGACAGGCGCATCCCGCGCTAGATCACGAACAGCAGGTTCAATCCGGCGCGCCGGAACCCGTCCTCGGCGATCTTCAGATCGAGCCCGTAGGACGCGATGTCGTCCGCCACCGGGTCGAGGGCCGGCGCCCGGTGCTGGTGGAGGTGCTTGATGTAGCTGTGGCAGGTCGTGCAGGTCTCGACCTGAACGTCCTTCGAGACCTCATCGAGCCCGTAATAGCTCACGTTCTCGCCGTCACCGCAGGCGGTGCAGCGGATCCGGACGTGGTTCCAGTACGTGCCGCAGACTGAGCAGCTGAGATACCGGGCCTTGTCGGCCGGGGTCCAGGAGACGATGACGCTCGCCACCGGCGCGCCGCCGCAGCACGGGCAGACGCCGTCCGCGACGGGCTTCAGCGTCCGCGTGTCGAGGCGCGCGGCCCGCTCGGCGAAGCGCACCTGCAACGCGGCTGAGACGAACAGGCATTCGGCGATCCGGTCGACCGGCAGCGCGCCCTCAAAAACCTGCACGGCGAGATCGCGGCGCTCCTCCGGCGCGGCGGCCCGCAGGGCATCCCGCGCCGCGGCCGAGGCCTCGGGCGCGGTCGCGAGATCCAGCGCGTCGAGCAGCGCCAGGAGGCACGCGTCGAAATCCTGGTCGGCCTCGAGGCTGTGCCGCGACAGCGGCGGCATGCCGTGCTCGCTCCGCAGCGCCTGATCGGCGGGATCCGGCGCCGGCGGGGCCGGAAACCGTGCCTGGATCGCCGCCTGGGCGCGGGCGACCTCACCGACGAACCGGAGATAGGCCTCCAGCGGGTGCCCGGGCGCGGCCTCCGCCAGGCGCGCGGCCCGGTCGGCGAACAGCGTCGCGGGATCGGGCAGGCGCACGAACGGGACCGAGCCCGAGATCCCGATCTTGTCGGGATCGGGCTTGAGCTCGCTGAAATCCCGGCGGCGGGGCTTCGGGGCCTCGGCGGGTTTCGGGGTCTTGTCCGCGGCCGGAGCCGCGGGTTTCCGCCTGAAGAAGTTGGCCACGCGATCAGGATCCGCGCTTGTCCACCGAGCCGCGGCGCGCCGGGCCGCCGGCCATCTGACGGAACCACTTGCGGTGATGCCGGTAGGCCCAGCCGCCCGTGACCGTGCCGCGGACCATCGCCCGGCCGGTGCCGCGCACCCAGATGCCGGCGTAGACGTGCACCACGATGATCGCGATGGCGATGACGGCGGCCAGCGAGTGCGCGAGCAGCGCCCAGCGCTGGGTCTCGATCGAGGTGAGGCCGCCGAAATAGGTGTTCCAGATCACGAGGCCGGTCACGAACATCACGCCGATCAGCGCGGTCTGGCCCCAGAACACGCCCTTCTGGCCGGCATTGTACTTGCCGAGCTCCGGCAGCCGGTCCTCGCGGTTGGTGACCACGTCGCCGATCTTCTTCGACCACTCGACATCGTCCTTGTTGGGGATGTTGAGCCGCCAGAAGCGCACGAACAGGAAGAGGAAGCTGATCGCCAGCGCCACGCCGAACCACGGGTGGATCGCTCGGGTCGCCTGCCCGCCGCCGAACAGGCCGGTCAGCGAGAACAGGTAGGGCGTGAACATCGCCAGCCCCGAGAGGGTCAGCAGCGTGAACAGGATCGCGGTGATCCAGTGATTCACGCGCTGCACGCCGGTGTAGCGCGGGACGTACATCACCTCCGGCGCCTCGGACTTGGCGTGGTGGAGGGGGCGGGAATCGCCGTCCCGGACATCGTTCTGGATCGTCATCGGCCTTCACTCGCCTGACGGGGCCGCCCGTCGCGGCGGGCGGGCCGTGAAACTCGAAATCGGGTCGGGCGCCCGAGCCGTCTCCGCCCTGCCGAAACCGTTCGGCGCGGCGCTCCCTCCCCCCGCGGGGGAGGGAGACCGTCGCGTCTCAGTGCGGCCGGGCCTCCCCGCCATTCTCCCGGCGCTTGGCCTCGTCGTACTCGACCGCCTCTTCCTCCTCCTCGGGCACGACCTCGTTGGGGCCGGCCGTGACGTAGTGGAAGAAGCCCGCCACCGCCGCGAAGCCCATCGCGGCGAGACCGAACACCTTGGCGCCGCCCTTCCAGAAGGCGACCAGCGGCGAGATCTTCGGGTCGTTCGGCAGGCCCGCGTAGAGGTTCGGCTGGTCGGCGTGGTGCAGCACGTACATGACGTGCGTGCCGCCGACCCCGGCCGGGTCGTAGAGGCCGGCATGGGCGAAGCCGCGCGACTTCAGGTCCTCGACGCGGTCGTGGGCCTGATCGATCATGGCCTGCTTGGTGCCGAACATGATCGAACCGGTCGGGCAGGCCTTGGCGCAGGCCGGGGCCTGACCCACCGCCACCCGGTCCGAGCACAGGGTGCACTTGTACGCCTTGTGGTCGGTCTGGCTGATGCGCGGGATGTTGAAGGGGCAGCCCTTCACGCAGTAGCCGCAGCCGATGCAGTTCTCCTCGATGAAGTCGACGATGCCGTTGGAGTACTGCACGATCGCGCCGGGGGACGGGCAGGCCTTCAGGCAGCCCGGCTCGGTGCAGTGCATGCAGCCGTCCTTGCGGATCAGCCATTCGAGGTTGTTGGTCTCCGGGTTCTCGTACTCGGTGAACCGCATCAGGGTCCACGACTTCGGCGTGAGGTCGTGGGGGTTCTGGTAGGTGCCCGTGTTGACACCGATGTCGTCGCGCAGGTCGTTCCACTCCTCGCAGGCCGACTGGCAGGCCTTGCAGCCGATGCACTTCGACACGTCGATGAGTTTGGCGACCTCCACCTGACGGCGGATCTCCGGCGGCGTCTCCGTGGAGGCGGAGCGCTGGCGGATGTCGAGGGAGCTGTAGTCAGCCATGTCTGCCGCTCCCCCTTACGCGACCGCGTCCGACGGAGGCGTGGTCGGCTCGATGTTCACGAGCCAGGCCTTGAACTCCGGCGTCTCGGTGTTCGCGTCGCCGACGACGGGCGTCAGCGAGTTCGGGTGCCATCCTTTCTTGGTGTGGCCCATGAAGCCCCAGTGCTGCGGGATGCCGACGACGTGGACGGGCTTGCCGTCGCAGATCAGCGGCTTGATCCGCTTGGTCACCACCGCCTTGGCCTTCAGGGAGCCGCGCTTCGACCAGACGCGGACCCAGCCGCCCTTGGCGATGCCCTTCTCCTTGGCGAGCTCCTCCGAGATCTCCACGAAGGCCTCCGGCTGGAGGATCGCGTTGATCCGGGCGTGCTTGGTCCAGCCGTGGAAGTGCTCGGTCAGGCGGTAGCTCGTCGCCGCGTAGGGGAACTCCTTCGCGTCGCCGAGGTCGGCGAGGTCGTCCTTGAAGATGCGGGACGCGGGCGCGCCCTTGATCTTCGGGAAGGCGAGGTTGGCCACCGGGGACTCGAAGGGCTCGTAGTGCGTCGGGAACGGCCCGTCGCGCATGAGGCCGCGGGTCCACAGGCGGGCGACGCCCTCCTGGTTCAGGATGAACGGGCCGACGCCCTTATCGGGGGCGACGGTGACGCCGTAATCCGGCACGTCGAAGCCGATCCACTGCTTGCCGTTCCACTCGATGAGCTTCTTCTTCTCCGACCACGGGCGACCCTCGGGGTCGCACGAGGCGCGGTTGTAGAGCACGCGCCGGTTGGCCGGCCACGCGAAGGCCCAGTTCGGCGCGATGCCGCGGTCGCCGGGGTCGGTGTTGTCCCGGCGGGCCATCATGTTGCCCTTCTCGGTGTAGCAGCCCGAGTAGATCCAGCAGCCGCAGGCGGTCGTCCCGTCGTCCTTGAGCTGGGCGAAGCCGTCGACCTGCTTGCCCGCCGGGATGATCGTCCCGTTGAGGTCCGGCGTCGGCGCCAGCGTGTAGCCGTTCAGCTCGCGGGCGAGCTCGGTCGGCGTCGGCGCCTCGGCGATCGCGTAATCCCACTTCAGATTGACGATCGGGTCCGGGAAGGCCCCGCCATCCTTCTTGTAGGCCGCCTTCATGCGGAGGAAGATCTCCGACATGATCTCGATGTCGGAGCGGCACTCGCCCGGCGCCTCCTGCGCCTGCCAGTGCCACTGCAGCCACCGGCTGGAGTTCGACAGCGAGCCTTCCTCCTCCACGAACAGGGTGGTCGGAAGCTCGAACACCTCAGTCTGGATCTTGGTCGGATCGACGTCGTTGTACTCGCCGTGATTCTCCCAGAACCGGGCCGTCTCGGTCTTGAGCGGATCCATCACCACGATGAACTTCATCTTGGAGAAGGCTTCCGTCATCTTGGCGCGATTGGGGAACGACAGCAGGGGGTTGAAGCCCTGGATGACGTAGCCGGTCATCTTGCCCTGCTTGGCGAGCTCGAACCCGCGCAGCACGTCGTAGGTCGGCACGTCGAGCTTGGGCAGGTAGTCGTACGCCCAGTCGTTCTCCTTGGTGGCCTTGTCGCCCCACATCGCCTTCTGGAACGAGACGAAGAACTTGTTGTAGTTCTGCCAGTAGCTCGTCTGCCCGGGACGCAGCGGCTTGAACTGCCGCTTGGCGATGTAGCTCGCGTAGTCGGGCTCCTTCTCCACCGGGATGTTCAGGTATCCGGGGATGAGGTTCGACATCAGCCCGATATCGGTCAGCCCCTGGATGTTGGAGTGACCGCGCAGGGCCTGCATGCCGCCGCCGAGCACGCCGATGTTCCCGAGCAGCGTCTGCACGATGCACATCGAGCGGATGTTCTGCGAGCCCTTGGAGTGATGGGTCCAGCCGAGCGCGTAGAGCGAGGCCATCGACTTCTCGGGGGAAGCCGTCGTCGCCATCAGCTCGCAGACCTTCAGGAAGGTCTCCCTGGGCGAGCCGCAGATCTTCTCGACCATCTCGGGCGTGTAGATCGCGAGATGCTTCTTCAGGAGCTGCATCACGCAGCGCGGATGCTGCATCGTCTCGTCGACCACGGCGTAGCCGTCGGGGCCGATCTCGTAGTCCCAGGTGGTCTTGTCGTAGTCGCGCTTGTCGGCGTCGTAGCCCGTGAACAGCCCCTCGCTGAAGTCGTAGCCCTCGCGGACCACGTACCCGGCGTTGGTGTAGGCGGAGACGTAGCGGTGCTGCAGCTTGTCGTTGTCGAGCAGGTACTTGGCCACCCCCGACAGGAACGCGATGTCGGTCCCCTGCCGGATCGGGCAGTAGAGATCGGCCACCGACGCCGTACGGGTGAAGCGCGGATCGACGACGATCAGCTTGGCATTGTTATGGGCTTTCGCCTCCACGACCCACTTGAAGCCGCAGGGGTGAGCCTCGGCGGCATTGCCGCCCATCACGGTGATCACGTCCGCGTGCTTGATGTCCATCCAGAGGTTGGTCATCGCACCGCGTCCGAAGGAGGGCGCCAAACTGGCGACCGACGGACCGTGTCAAACTCTGGCCTGATTATCGAAGACCAGGGCCCCCATGCTTCGGACTGTCTTGTAGGTCAGCCAGGCCGTCTCGTTGGTGGTGGCCGAGGCCCCGAGGAAGCCCATCGTGGTCCACCGGTTGACCGTGAGGTCGCCGTTCTTGGCCACGAAGTTCTTGTCCCGGTCCTCCTTCATGAGCTGCGCGATGCGGTCGAGGGCGAAATCCCAGGACACGCGCTTGAACTCGGAGGAACCCGGGGCGCGGTGGAGCGGGTACTTGGTGCGGGTCTCGGCGTGCACGAAGTCGAGCAGCGCCGAGCCCTTCGGGCAGAGCGTGCCGCGGTTGACCGGATGATCCGGGTCGCCCTCGATGTGCATGACCGAGGAGCGCGCGTTCTTCGAACGGTCCCCCAGGCTGTAGAGGATCACGCCGCACGCGACCGAGCAGTACGGACAGGTGTTGCGGGTCTCGCGCATCTGCGCGAGCTTGAACGGCCGCACCGCGGCGGCCATGGCGGGCTCGAGTCCGCCGAATCCGAGCGCGCCCAGCGAGCCGCCAGCGAGGCCGGCGCCGGCCCCCTTGAGCAGGCCACGCCTTGAGACCTGGACCGTCATCTCCGCTCCGTAAAAGCGATCTGGTATAATTCCAAGCTGTCCCAAAAAAGCGTGCGCGAGGCAAGTGCGGTTGCGTGACACAGCAAGTTGCCGTGTCTCAGCCGAAGCAACACGTTTGTCGCACCGGCATCATCCTGCATGAGAACGGTTTTTTTACTTGCTGGGATTGGCCGGATTGGCGCCTGACGGGCCGGCCGTGCGGTGCTCCAGGGGCGCCTGCGGCTCGGTGGCGGAGGTGCCGCCGGGCTGGGCCGGCGGCACGGGACGGTCGGCATTCTCCTTGATCGAGTTGCCGCCCGGGTCCGGCGCGTCCTTGGCGGCCGACTGCTCCCGCGGCACCGGGGCCTGGCTCCAGCCGTCCTGCGCGCTGCGGGACTTGTCGCCCATCGCGTCGACGCCCTTGATCTCGCCCGGTTTCGTCTGCGCGAGACAGGGCGACGCCACCGTCGCGAGACCGAGGAGCAGCGACATCATCAGGGGAATCGAGCGGGACACGGGGCGCCTCCTGGCAGCAGGGGGAATGCGGGAGAATGGCAGCAGGGGATGAACAGCGGGGAATGCCCGGGCAACGTAGCCTTCGCGGCGGCAGTTCCGGCCTGCGACACCGACCCGGCACGGGGCACCGGGGTCGCGTGGCGGAAGCGCGGCCGCGGCGGTGACGGCTCCTTAACCAAACCTTGCAACCGTACGTGTCCACAGGTGCGAGGATTTCCCGGTCATGTCGAAGCCGCATCCCGAACGCCCCTGCGAGACCGAGCGGTCGGTCGACGCGCCGCCGCTGAGCTCCGACATCCGGCGCCATCTCGGCCAGAACCTGCGCGCGCTCTTCACCGACACGCTGGCGGCCCCGGTCGACAAGCGGCTGGAGGCCCTGATCGCCCGGCTCGACAAGCCGAAGCGCTGACCCGGACCGCCGCCGACAGGGGAGCGGAGGATCGCCGTCTTGCGGGCAACCGCGTGCGGCGCGAACCGCCGACGGCTATCGCCGGCCCGCAGAATGCCGCCCGATGTGCGCTAGAGCACTTAAGATCGTTCGTTCTGAGAAACCCGATTCCGCGCACGAAATCTTCTCCATCGGCGGCGTCGCAGAGAAGATCCATGCGTTCTAATCGTCTACCACCCTGAGTTATCTTGCATTTCCGGCACGATCGTCGATCCTGATCACGTTACGGCATCACGCGGGTCCACACCCGAGGCTTGACTTCGTTCGGTAAAAAGAACGATTTCGCGCCTCCCGGGGACGCCTGTCCCCTGCGTCGCAACCGCGGATGGCTGGGGGATCGGACGTGATGACGAACGCTTCAGGTCTGGGCCGGATGGCTCGGGCGATCGGGCTGACCCTTCTGGCCGGAGCCGGCCTGCTGACCTGCGCGCTGCCGGCCGCGGCCGAGACCGCGCTCCTCAACGTCTCGTACGACCCGACCCGCGAGCTCTACCGCGAGATCAACGCCGCCTTCGCGGAAGAGTGGAAGGCCAAGACCGGCGAGGCCATCACGGTGCGGGCCTCGCACGGCGGCTCGGGCGCGCAGGCGCGCACGGTGATCGACGGGGTGGACGCCGACGTGGTCACCCTCGGCATCCCGTCCGACATCGACGCGATCGCCAAGCTCACCCACAAGATCCCCGAGGATTGGCGCAGCAAGCTGCCGAACCAGGGGACGCCCTACACCTCGACGGTGGTGTTCCTCGTCCGCAAGGGCAACCCGAAGGGCGTCAAGGACTGGGACGACCTGGTCAAGCCCGACGTGAAGGTGATCACCCCGAATCCGAAGACCTCGGCGGGGGGGCGCTGGAACTTCCTCGCCGCCTGGGGCTACGCCTACGGGAAGGATAAGGACGCCGCGAAGGCCGACGCCTTCGTCGGGCAGGTCTACAAGAACGTGCCGGTGCTCGACACCGGCGCCCGCGGCTCGACGGTGACCTTCGCGCAGCGCGGCCTCGGCGACGTCCTGCCGACCTGGGAGAACGAGGCCTTCCTCGTGCTCCAGGAATTCGGCGCCGACAAGTTCGACATCGTCTCGCCGCCGACCTCGATCTACGCCGAGCCGCCTGTGGCCCTGGTGGCGGTCAATGCCGAGCGGAAGGGCACCACCAAGGCGGCCCAGGCCTATCTCGACTTCCTCTACGGCGACCGCGCCCAGGCGATCTTCGCCAAGCACCATTACCGGCCGATCCGCCGGGAGGCGGCCGCCCCGGCGGACCTCGCCCAGCTGCCCGAGATCAAGCTGTTCAAGATCGAGGACCTCCAGGGATCCTGGGACGAGATCCAGAAGCGGAACTTCGACGCCGGCGGCCTGTTCGACCGTCTGAGCCGGGCCGGCCGCTGAGGCATCAGATCATGGTCCAGACGCCCCGTCCCCGTCGGACATTCCGACGGCCGAGCGTGATCCCGGGCTTCGGGATCAGCTTCGGCTACACGCTGACCTGCCTCGGCCTGATCGTCCTGCTGCCGCTGGCCGGACTGGTGGTGAAGGCCTCGGGACTCGGCCTGTCGGGCATCTGGGAGGTCGCCACCGATCCGCGGGTCGCGAGCGCCCTGCGGATCAGCTTCGGCGTCTCGGCGATCGCGGCGCTCGTCGCCTCGGTCTTCGGCTTCCTGGTGGCCTGGGTGCTGACCCGCTACCGCTTCCCGGGGCGCAAGCTGGTCGACGCCGCCGTCGACCTGCCCTTCGCGCTGCCCACCGCGGTCGCCGGCATCGCGCTCGCCTCGCTCTACGCGCCGGACGGGCTGCTCGGCGCGCCGCTCGCGCGCCTCGGAATCCAGGCGGCCTACACGCCGGTCGGCATCTTCATCGCCATGGTGTTCATCGGCCTGCCCTTCGCGGTGCGGACCGTGCAGCCGCTGATCGCCGAGATCGACAAGGAGATCGAGGAGGCCTCGGCCACCCTCGGGGCGACGCGCCTCGTCACCCTCACCCGGGTGGTGCTGCCGCCCCTGATCCCGGCGGTGCTCACCGGCTTCGCGCTCGCCTTCGCCCGGGGTGTCGGCGAGTACGGCTCGATCATCTTCATCGCCGGCAACCTGCCCTACGTGTCGGAGATCGCGCCGCTGCTCATCGTCATCAAGCTCTCCGAGTTCGACTACGGCGGCGCGGCGGCCATCGCGACGATCATGCTCGGGATCTCGTTCCTGACGCTGCTCGCCATCAACCTCATCCAGGCCTGGTCACGGCGGCGGTTCGGCTATGTCTGAGATCTTCTCCCCCGCCTTCGTGCCGGCCGCCAAGCCGGCCCCGGTCGCCTCGGAAGGGGTCGGCGTCCGCGCGGTCCTGATCGGGATCGCCGTGGCGTTCCTGGCGCTGTTCCTGGTGCTGCCGCTGTTCGCGGTCTTCCTCCAGGCCTTCTCGAAGGGGCTCGGGGCATTCCTAGACGCGTTCCGGGAGCCCGACGCCTGGAGCGCGATCCGCCTGACGCTGACCGTGGCGGCGATCGCGGTGCCGTTCAACGTCGTGTTCGGGCTGGCCGCCTCCTGGGCGATCGCCAAGTTCGAGTTTCCCGGCAAGGCGCTGCTGATCACCCTGATCGACCTGCCGTTCTCGGTCTCTCCGGTGGTCTCCGGCCTGATCTACGTGCTGCTGTTCGGGTCCCAGGGCCTGTTCGGCTCCTGGCTCCTCAACCACGGCGTCCAGATCCTGTTCGCCCTGCCGGGGATCGTCCTGGCGACGGTGTTCGTGACCTTCCCGTTCGTCGCCCGCGAGCTGATCCCGCTGATGCAGGAGCAGGGCACCGCCGAGGAGGAGGCGGCGCTGACGCTCGGCGCCTCGGGCCTGCACGCGTTCCGGACGGTGACGCTGCCCAATATCCGCTGGGGCCTGCTCTACAGCGTGCTCCTCTGCAATGCCCGGGCGATGGGCGAATTCGGAGCGGTGTCGGTGGTGTCGGGCCACATCCGCGGCCTGACCAACACCATCCCACTCCACGTGGAGATCCTCTACAATGAGTACAACTTCGTCGCCGCATTCGCCGTCGCTTCGCTCCTCGCCGTCCTTGCCCTCATCACCCTCGTCCTCAAATCCGTCCTCGAATGGCGCTTCGCGGGTGAGCTCGCGCACGGCCGGGCACACTGATCGCCCCTCCACGGCGATCCGGGTCGAGAACGTCTCGAAGACGTTCGACACGGCGGCGGTGCTGCACGACCTGTCGCTGGACGTGCGGGCGGGCGAGCTGATCGGGCTCCTCGGCCCGTCGGGCTCGGGCAAGACGACGCTGCTGCGGATCATCGCCGGGCTCGACGCGCCGGACCGGGGCCGGATCCTGTTCGGCGGCGACGACGCCACCGGCCTGCCGGTGCAGGAGCGGGCCGTGGGCTTCGTGTTCCAGCACTACGCCCTGTTCAAGCACATGAGCGTGGCCGACAACATCGCCTACGGGCTGAACGCGCGGCGCCGCGCCGACCGGCCGGCCAAGGCCGAGATCAAGCGCCGGGTCGGCGACCTGCTCGACCTGATCCGCCTCTCCGGGTTCGGCGACCGCTACCCGTCGCAGCTCTCCGGCGGCCAGCGGCAGCGGGTGGCGCTCGCCCGGGCCCTCGCGGTCGAGCCGCGGGTTCTCCTGCTGGACGAGCCCTTCGGCGCTCTGGACGCCCAGGTCCGCAAGGACCTGCGCCGCTGGCTGCGCGAGATCCACGACCGCACCGGCCAGACCACGATCTTCGTGACCCACGACCAGGACGAGGCGCTGGAGCTGTCCGACCGCGTGGCCGTGCTCGATCGCGGCCGCCTGGAGCAGGTCGGCACGCCCGACGAGGTGCAGGAGAACCCGGCCTCCGCCACCGTGATGAAGTTCCTGGGCGATTCCGTCGAGGTGGAGGCGATCGCCGAGGGCGGCCGGGTGCTGGTCCGGGGCCGGGAGACGCCGGTCGCCGCGCCCGCCAGCCTGTTCGGCCCGGTCAAGCTCTACGTCCGGCCCTGGCAGCTGCAGCTCGCCGAGCCCGAGGCCGCGCACCTATCTGGCACCGTGCGCAGCTCGTACCGGACGCAGGGGCGCCAGCGGATCGAGGTGGCCGACGCTGAGGGGCGCGTCCTCGCCGTGGAGGACTTCGACGGCGTGCGCTACCCGGCCGGCCACCCGGTCGGCCTGCGGATCAACGGCGGGCACGTGTTCGGGTGAGGCTCGCCAGCGGCCGCGCGGCACCCTAGGCTCCCGACCATGACCGTACCGAGTCGCGAACCCGCCTCCGACGTCCTGGCCGCCATCGGCCGGACGCCGCTGATCCGCCTGCGCCGCGCCTCCGAGGAGACCGGCTGCACCATCTACGGCAAGGCGGAGTTCCTGAATCCCGGCCTGTCGGTGAAGGACCGGGCGGCGCTCTCGATCGTGCGGGACGCGGAGACGCGGGGCCTGATCCGCCCGGGCGGCACGATCGTCGAGGGCACCGCCGGCAACACCGGCATCGGCCTCGCCCTGGTGGCCTCGGTGCGCGGCTACCGGACGCTGATCGTCATCCCGGTCACCCAGTCCGAGGAGAAGAAGCAGACCCTGCGGCTCGCGGGCGCCCGGCTGGTGGAAGTGCCGGCGGTGCCCTTCGCCAACCCGAACAACTACGTCCACGTGGCCCGGCGGCTCGCGGAGAAGCTCGCCGCCACCGAGCCGGCGGGCGCCTTCTTCGCCGACCAGTTCGACAACGTCGCCAACCGGCGGGCCCATGTCGACGGCACCGGCCCGGAGATCTGGGCGCAGACCGGCGGCCGGGTCGACGGCTTCGTCTGCGCGGCCGGCACCGGCGGCACGCTAGCCGGCACCGCCGAGGCCCTGCGCGCCCGCAACCCGCAGGTGCGGATCGCGCTGTCGGATCCGGAGGGCTCGGCCCTCTACGCCCACTACACGACCGGCACCCTGAAGGCCGAGGGCTCCTCGATCACCGAGGGGATCGGCCAGGGGCGGATCACCCGGAACCTCGAGGGCTTCACCCCCGACCGCGCCTTCCGGATCCCGGACCGCGAGGCTCTCGACATCGTCTTCGGGCTGATGCGGGAGGAGGGGCTGTCGCTGGGCGGCTCGTCGGGCATCAACGTCGCCGGGGCGATCCGGCTGGCCCGGGACCTCGGGCCCGGTCACACGATCGTGACGATTCTCTGCGACGGGGCGGCCCGCTACGCCTCGAAGCTGTTCAACCCGGCCTTCCTCACCGAGCGCGGCCTGCCGATTCCAGGCTGGCTCGACGCGCCCGCGGAGCCTCTGCCGGACTGGCACGCCTGAGGCCGGGGTCTCATCCGGAATTTTCCTCACAAAAGCGTGGCTTGGCGTTGAACGGAACGGAATGTCGCAGCGTTTGAACGGTCACGCTCGCACCAGCGCGACCGTCCGGAGAACGCGACCGATGTCCCTCGTCACCATCCTGCTCATCATCCTGATCATCCTGGCCTTCGGCGGCGGCGGCTTCCTCGGCGGCGGCGCGTATCGCGGCCCCGGCTTCGGCCTGGGCGGCATCCTGCTCATCGTGCTGATCGTGCTCCTGGTCACCGGGCGGCTCTGAGCGGCGGCCCGTCGCCTGGGCGGACGGCTCGTCCGCCCAGGCTCGTGAACGCCGGCGGATCCCGCGCGAGCGACAGGGGATCCGCCGCGCGACCCGCATCTCAGCGGCAGGTGATCCCCACCACGGCAGGCGCGACCGCGCCGGGCCCGCCACCCGAATGCGGCGCCGCCGCGGCGATGCCCTGGGCGGCGAGGAAGGCGGAGATCGCCCGCGCCGGCACGACCGGCAGTCGCGCCGGCGGCACCACCCCGGCGACCCGGCGCGGCGCCGCGGGATAGCGGGCGACGAGACCGACGAGGGCCCCCGACCGGTCCAGCACCGGCGCGCCGCCGGAACCCGGCTGGAGCGCCGCGATCACGTCGCCGCCCCGCGCCTCACCGGGAGCGGCCTGGATCCCGTCCGCACCCGGCGCCAGGGCGATCACGCTCTCCTCGGCACCGACGGGCTCGGTCCGGAGCGCGGGCCGGAGCGGGGCGGGGGCGCCGGGCACATCGAGGAGGGCGAGGCCGGCGGGATCGGTGGCGAGCACCCGCGCCGATACCGGGCCGATCCTGGGCTGGGCGCAGCCCTCCAGCACGGCGACGGCGGTCAGCACGCGTCCCGGTGCCACCGCGAGACCCGCGCCCGAGGCCGGCGCGGGGGAGAGGCTCGCCGGCCTCAGCGGCGCGGCCTGCGGCTGGGGCGCCGGGTGGGCGGCGACGCGGGCCGCCGGTGCCGGACCCGGGCTCGAGGGTAGCTGCGCGGCCGGCGCCGCGGCGGGATCGGGAAACGGCACGAAGGCGTTCGCCACGGCGATCACGAGCCGGTCGACCTCCGGCGCCAGGGCGCGATCGTAGCCGAGCAGGAACCCCCGCACGCCCTCCGGTCCGGACGCGTAGCGGATGTAGGACAGTCCCGGCCCGGTCTCGGCGGTGACCACCACGGTGTCCGGCCGCCGCAGCTTGTAGGTCACCTTACGGCCGGGGAGCGGCGCGGTCGCCTTCTCGAACAGCGCGTCGAGGCTCTCGGCCCCCGGCGGGAAGGCGCGGGATTCCAGGGTGACGCGGCCGTCCTGGCTCTGCCAGCGGGTTCCGGAGGGCAGGGCGGTCCGTTTCGCCAGGAGTCTCTCGGGCACGCCCATCACGGCGCCGGTCCCGGGATCGACCGCGACGCGGAAGCGCGCCGCGTTCCGCGCCGCCGCGCCGGCGGCCAGCAGCGCCGCCCGGCCGCGCGGATCGAGGGGGTCGGCCCCGCCGGTCCGGGCGCCGTAGGCGGTGAGCGCCTCGAAGGTCCGGCGCCCGAAGGCCCCCGACACGACGGCGTTGAAATCGCCGGTCCAGACCAGGGCGTCCTGGACGGCCTTTCGGTCGGCCTCCGGCAGGGCCTCGAAGCCCGCCCGCATCGCCTCGAAGACGGGGTCGGCCGGCGCGCCGGCCGCCGGCGCGGGTCTGGGGGCGGCCCGGGCGGGCGCCGGCCGGTCCTGGGCCCCGACAGGCCCGGTGCCGAGGGCGATCAGGATCGCGAGGGCCGTCGCGCGCCGGGCGCGGCCGCGCAGGGTATCCGGGTTCCGACACCGCGACGCGTCACCCGAATCCATGCCCGCCCCCGACCCTCTCTGCACCGCGTCGTCCCGATCCTGGCAGAGGCCGCAGCGACAGGCCAGATCAATCCGGTGCCGGGCCGGTGTCGGCCCGGTCCCGGCAGCCGTGCGTCCGGCGCCGCGATGCGCTACAGGGCGGATGTCCGGCCCTGGGCGGCGGCCGGATCCCGGATCGGTCGTCCGGCCACGCGATGCCGCCACGGTTCGACGCGGAGCCCGGCATGAGCGACACGAACAACACCTTCAAGAAGGCGCCCAAGCGCAAGGCCGCCAAGGGCAAGAGCATCAGCGTCTCGCCGGAGATGCAGCAGGCCTACGCCGACCTGATCCAGGAGCGCGCCGAGAAGCAGGAGGCCTACGGCCGCCACCTGCCGCAGGACGAGACGCGGCGGCGGTAGCGCGGCCGGGAGAAGCGCCGCCCCGCATCGGCCTCAGCGCTTGCGCACGAACTCGGTGCGCAGCACGAGGCCCTTGATGGTGTCGTGGCGGCAGTCGATCTCCTCCGGATCGTCCGTGAGCCGGATCGACCGGATGACCGTACCCTGCTTCAGGGTCTGGTTCGCGCCCTTGACCTTGAGGTCCTTGATCAGCGTGACCGAATCGCCGTCGGCCAGGACGTTGCCGGCCGCGTCGCGGACGGCTCTCGTCTCGGCGGGTGCGGCCGCGGACCCGGGCGGGAGCCACTCGCCCGTCGCCTCGTCGTAGACGTAAGCCTCGTCGTCGCCGCTCAAAACCGTGCCCCCTGTCCGGATCGGGGCCGGGTCCTGTGAGGATCGCGTGGGCCCGTCATCAGCGCCCCGGCACACCGAATCGGTCGCCGAGTCGGCGCGGGACGCCGCGAGCCTAGCCGATCGGGCCGGCCCCGCGCGAGAGCGGGAACCGGCCCGACGGAGCGCCTTACCGCTTCAGCGGACCGGCCTCGATCACGTCCTCGACCGTGCGCAGGCCGGCGCGCGGGGAGTTGACGAGGCAGGCCATGTTGCCCGGCGGGTGCTGGTTCTTCCACATCTTGGTGTGGGCCTGGGGGATCTTGTCCCAGGGGAAGACCTCGCTCATGCACGGGTCGATCCGCCGGTCGAGCACGAACTGGTTCGCCGACGAGGCCTGCTTGAGGTGGGCGAAGTGCGAGCCCTGGATGCGCTTCTGCCGCATCCAGACGTAGCGGGCGTCGAAGGTGATGTTGAAGCCGGTCGTGCCGGCGCAGAACACCACCATGCCGCCGCGCTTCACCACCAGCGCCGAGACCGGGAAGGTCGCCTCGCCCGGATGCTCGAACACGATGTCGACGTCCTGCTTGCCGGTGATGTCCCAGATCGCCTTGCCGAACTTGCGCGCCTCCTTGGTCCAGGCGTGGAACTCGGGGCTGTTGACCTTGGGGAGCTGGCCCCAGCAGTCGAAGTCCTTGCGGTTGATGACGCCCTTGGCGCCGAGGCTCATCACGTAGTCGCGCTTCGACTCGTCCGAGATCACCGCGATGGCGTTGGCGCCCGAGGCCGCGCAGAGCTGCACGCCGAACACGCCGAGGCCGCCGGAGGCACCCCAGATCAGCACGTTCTGGCCCGGCTTCACCGTGTGCGGGGCGTGGCCGAACAGCATGCGGTAGGCGGTGGCGAGCGTCAGCGTGTAGCAGGCGGCCTCCTCCCAGGTGAGGTGCTTCGGCCGGACCATGAGCTGGCGGGACTGCACCCGGCAGAACTGCGCGAACGAGCCGTCGCCGGTCTCGTAGCCCCAGATCCGCTGCGAGGGCGAGAACATCGGGTCGCCGCCGTTGCACTCCTCGTCGTCGCCGTCGTCGCGGTTGCAGTGGACGATGACCTCGTCGCCGACCTTCCAGCGCTTCACCTTGGAGCCGACCTTCCAGACGATGCCGGAGGCGTCGGAGCCCGCGATGTGGTACTCGCCCTTGTGGACGTCGAAGGGCGAGATCGGCTCGCCGAGGCCGGCCCAGACGCCGTTGTAGTTGACGCCCGCCGCCATGACGTAGACCAGCACCTCGTCGTCGCCGATCTCCCAGACCGGCAGCACCTCGAGCTGGTGGGACTGTTCCGGGGGTCCGTGCCGCTCGCGCCGGATCGCCCAGGCATACATCTTGGCCGGCACATGACCCAGCGGCGGGATCTCACCCATCTCGTAGAGGTCCTTGACCTCCCCGCCCGTCGGACTGATCGCAGCGCTCGCCGCCATCTCGCTCTCCTCTCGTCCCGCGTGTTTCTCACGGCCGCGGTTCTCCATCGCGCTATACCGGCGATGCCGGAGGCGTCCAAGTGGGCCGAAAGTCGAAAGCCGACGGTTTCCGACATGAAAAAAGCGCGAGCACAGGGCGCGCGACCACGTATTCAAAATCGGCTTTCCGGCAGACCAAGTATTATTCGGCGCCGGCCTCGGTCGCCCCGGCCCCGAGACCTTGCCCGACTCCACCGCCGCGCGCCCGAGCTGCCCCGGGCCGTCCGGCGAGCACATGCACCTCTAAGTCATTGGTTCGACTTGCTCTCTCGCGCCTGAACAACGGCAAGTCCCGCGAAGAACAGTTCAGGTGGACATTATACCAGCACTGATAAAGCGGATCGGGACCGTCGCGCGGCACCGTCCGGACCGCGGGTGCGGGCGGCGCGCGGGCGGCGGCGCGCCGCGGCGCCTTCAAATCCCGCTGTTCCGGCGGGCAAGTTTTTTCATGAGCCGCGGATGCCCGCGCGGGCGTCTTGCACTTCCGTCCCGGATGACGCGTGCTCAAGCCTTCGCTACGGTGACCGCAAGGCCGCGCCCCGCGCGGATACAAAGATCACACGGAGGCGAGGAATGGGCGCGAGCGTCGCCGAGACCAGGAGCGACAAGTCGAGCCGCGACAAGCCCTGGATCATCCGCACCTACGCGGGGCACTCGACCGCGGCGGAGTCCAACAAGCTCTATCGGGGCAACCTCGCCAAGGGCCAGACCGGCCTGTCGGTTGCCTTCGACCTGCCGACCCAGACCGGCTACGACCCCGACCACGAGCTGTCCCGCGGCGAGGTCGGCAAGGTCGGCGTCTCGATCGCGCATCTCGGCGACATGCGGACCCTGTTCCAGGACATCCCGCTCGCCCAGATGAACACCTCGATGACGATCAACGCCACGGCCCCGTGGCTGCTGGCGCTCTACCTCGCGGTGGCCGAGGAGCAGGGCGCGCCGATCGCCGCCCTCCAGGGCACGACCCAGAACGACATCATCAAGGAGTACCTGTCGCGCGGCACCTACGTGTTCCCGCCCGCGCCGTCCCTCCGGCTCACCAAGGACGTGATCCTGTTCACGACCAAGAACGTGCCTAAGTGGAACCCGATGAACGTCTGCTCCTACCACCTGCAGGAGGCGGGGGCGACGCCGGTCCAGGAGCTCTCCTACGCGCTCGCCATCGCCATCGCGGTGCTCGACACCGTGCGCGAGGACCCCGAGTTCGACGCCGAGAGCTTCTCCGACGTCTTCGGCCGGATCTCGTTCTTCGTGAACGCGGGCCTGCGGTTCGTCACCGAGATCTGCAAGATGCGGGCGTTCTCGGAGCTCTGGGACGAGATCGCCCGCGAGCGCTACGGCATCGACGACCCGAAGAAGCGCATCTTCCGGTACGGCGTGCAGGTGAACTCCCTGGGACTCACCGAGCAGCAGCCCGAGAACAACGTCCACCGCATCCTGATCGAGATGCTGGCGGTGACGCTGTCCAAGCGCGCCCGCGCCCGCGCGGTGCAGCTCCCGGCCTGGAACGAGGCGCTCGGCCTGCCGCGGCCCTGGGACCAGCAATGGTCCATGCGCATGCAGCAGATCCTGGCCTTCGAGACCGACCTCCTCGAGTACGACGACATCTTCGACGGCAGCCACGTGATCGAGGCCAAGGTCGAGGAGCTGAAGGCGCAGACCCGCGCCGAGCTGGAGCGGATCGGCGGCATCGGCGGCGCGGTCGCGGCGGTGGAAACCGGGGCGCTCAAGCGCGCGCTGGTGGAGTCGAACGCGCGCCGGATCTCGGCGATCGAGGCCGGCGATCAGATCGTGGTCGGCGTCAACAAGTGGCAGCAGGGCGAGCCGTCGCCGCTCACGGCCGGGGAGGGGGCGATCTTCTCCGTCTCCGAGACCGTCGAGATGGAGGCGCAGAGCCGGATCCGCGAGTGGCGCGGCCGCCGCGACGAGAACGCCGTGGGCCAAGCCCTCGACGCCCTGGAGCAGGCGGCGCGCTCCGGCGCCAACATCATGCCGCCCTCGATCGAGGCCGCCAGGGCCGGCGTCACGACCGGCGAGTGGGGCGCGCGCCTGCGCGCGGTGTTCGGCGAGTACCGGGCGCCCACCGGCGTCACCGTGGAGACCGTCTCCAGCGGCGCGGCCGAGGAGGCCAAGCTCCTGATCGCCGATCTCGGCGAGCGGCTGGGCGAGACGCCGAAGCTCGTGGTCGGCAAGCCCGGCCTCGACGGCCACTCCAACGGCGCCGAGCAGATCGCGCTCCGCGCCCGCGACGTCGGCTTCGACGTCACCTACGACGGCATCCGCCAGACGCCGGCCGAGATCGTCGCGAAGGCCAAGGAGACCGGCGCCCACGTGGTCGGCCTGTCGATCCTGTCCGGCTCCCACGTGCCGCTGGTGCGGGAGGTCCGCGCCAAGATGCGCGAGGCCGGGCTCGACCACATCCCGGTGGTGGTCGGCGGCATCATCTCCCCGGAGGACGAGCTGGTCCTCAAGAACATGGGCGTGCGCGCCGTCTACACGCCGAAGGACTACGCCATCGACCAGATCATGGTCGGGCTCGCCAAGGTCGTGGAGAAGGGTCTGGATCGACGGGACGGCCCGGCGGATCCGCCGCGCGCCGAGGCCCAGGTCTACTAGCGGACCGAGACTGCCTGGACCGCGCGCGGTCCGGGCAGGACCAAACAACCTTAATATTTCTCAGACAAGCATAGGCCCCGGTCCCACGTGCGGGACCGGGGACGAATCCTATGCGCGCCGGTATCTCCATCGCGGCCAAGCTCGGCCTGTGTCTCGCGGCCCTGGTGCTGCTGATCGCCGCGACGAGCGGCCTCTCGCTGGCCGAGCTCGGCCGCATCGAGTCCGCCGCCGCGCAGCTGCGCGACACGCGCATCCCGGCCACCGACGCCCTCGGCCGGATCGGCATCAACTTCATGCGGCAGCGGGTCAACGCCGTCCGCCTGATCACCGCCGACACGCCCGCGCTGCGCGCCGAGGTCGCCGACCAGATCGCCAAGCGTGACGCGCTGCTCGCGGCCCAGTACGCCCGGTACGAGGCCCTGCCGCTGACCCAGCCCGAGCGCGAGGCCTACGCGGTGTTCCGCCAGCACGTGGCCACCTACGCCGAGCAGCAGCGGGAGGCGGTGGCCAAGGCCGAGGCGGGCGACGTCGCCGGCGGCCAGCGGATCTACAACACGGTGATGTCGGATAGCATCCGCGCCATCATGGCCGACTGGGAGAAGCTCGTCGCCCTGAACGGCGACGGCTCGCAGGCGAGCGGCACGCTGATCGCGCAGACCTACGACGCCGCCAAGCGGAACGTGCTGGCGCTCGCCGGCCTCGCCCTGCTGGTGGCCCTCGGGGCCTTCGTGCTGGTGACCCGCGGCGTCAGCGGGCCGCTCCGCAAGATCGCCGCCGTCACGCAGCGCCTCGCGGCGGGCGACGCCGAGGTGGCGATCTCCGGGCAGGAGCGCCGCGACGAGATCGGGGCGCTCGCGGGCTCCGTGGTGGTGTTCCGCGACAACCTCGTCCGCGCGCGCGCCCTGGAGGCCGAGACGGCGCTGGCCCGCGCCGATGCCGAGACGCAGCGCCGGGCCGCGACCCGGGCCATGGCCGACGCCTTCGAGCAGGCGGTGGGCGGCATCGTCGGCGGGGTGTCGGCGGCCGCGACCGAGCTGGAGGCCACCGCCCGGACCCTGACCGGCAGCGCGACCGAGGCCGCCGGGCAGTCCGGCACCGTCGCGGGCGCCGCGAGCGACGCCGCCGCCAACGTCAACACCGTCGCGGCCGCCGCCGAGGAGCTCGGCTCCTCGGTGCAGGAGATCGGCCGGCAGGTCAGCAGCTCGGCGGAGCTCGCGCGGGTCGCGGTCGCCGAGGCGACCAACACGGTGGCGCTGGTCCAGGACCTGAGCGGCGCGGCCGCGAAGGTCGGCGACGTGGTGGCGCTGATCTCCGGGATCGCCGCCCAGACCAACCTGCTGGCGCTCAACGCCACGATCGAGGCGGCGCGCGCCGGCGCCGCGGGCCGCGGCTTCGCGGTGGTGGCCACGGAGGTCAAGGCGCTCGCAGAGCAGACCGCCCGGGCCACCGAGGAGATCACCGGCCAGATCGGCCGGATCCAGTCCTCCACCGGGCAGGCGGCGTCGGCGATCGACGGGATCGGCCGGCGCATCCGCGAGATCGACGGTGTGGCCTCCAGCATCGCGGCCGCCGTGGAGCAGCAGGGCGCGGCCACGCAGGAGATCGTCCGCAACGTCGCCGAGGCGGCCGCCGGCACCGGCGCGGTCACCGGCACCATCGCGAGCCTCGCCCAGTCCGCCGAGGAGACCGGCGCCGCCGCCGCCCAGGTGCTCGGGGCCGCGAGCGAGATGTCGCGTCAGTCCGAGCATCTCGGGGCCGAGGTCGCGCGCTTCCTCGCCACGGTGCGGGCGGCGTAGCCCCTCTCACGGTCGGGCGGCGGATCGCGTAGGACGGCGCCATGCCGCCCGATTTGCCGCCCGACGCGCCGCCCGCCCTGTCCGCCCTGCCGTCCGCCCTGACCGCGATCCTGCTCCTGGCGGTGCCCCTCGCCGCCGCGCTCTCGGCGGGCCTGATCCTGCGCCTGCGCCCGCTGCTGCAGCGCTACGCCCTGGCCCGGCCGAACGCCCGCTCCAGCCACACCGTGCCGACCCCGCAGGGGGGCGGGATCGCCGTGGTGACGGCGCTGGTCACGATCTCGGGCCTGCTGATCGCGGCGCCGGAGATCGGCGGCCGGCCGGACTGGATCTGGGTCGCCGGCGGCGCCCTGGCCCTGGCGGTCCTCGGCGCCGTGGACGACGTCCGGCCGCTGCCGGCCGCCCTGCGGCTCGCCGTGCAGGCCGTCGTGGTCGGCCTGCTGGTCTGGCACCTGGACGGGCGCCTGCTGCCCGGCCTGCCGCTCTGGCTGGAGCGCGGCCTGGCGCTGCTGGCGGGCCTGTGGTTCGTCAACCTGACGAACTTCATGGACGGGCTCGACTGGATGACGGTGGCGGAGATCGTCCCGGTGGCGGGCGCGCTCCTGCTCATCGGCCTCGCCGGGCACCTGCCGCCGCTGCCGACCCTGGTGGCGGCGAGCCTGCTCGGCGCGGTGCTGGGCTTCGCGCCGTTCAACCGGCCGGTCGCGCGGCTCTTCCTCGGGGATGTCGGCTCGCTGCCGGTCGGGCTCGTCACCGCGTGGCTGCTGTGCCAGCTCGCCCTGGCGGGCGGGCTCGCCGCCGCGCTGCTGCTGCCGCTCGTCTACCTCGCCGATGCCAGCCTGACCCTCGCCGCGCGGGCGGCGCGGGGCGAGCGGGTCTGGGAGGCCCATCGCGGGCACTATTACCAGCGGGCCACCGTCAACGGGCTCACCGTGCCCGGCGTGGTCGGACGGGTGTTCGCGGCCAATCTCGCCCTGGCGGCGCTCGCCGCCGCGACCTTGCTTTGGCCGTCCTGGCCGGTCACGCTCGCCGCATCGGTCGCCGGGCTCGCCCTGGTCGCCGCCCTGCTCCGCCGCTTCGCCCGCGCCCCGGCGCCGGCCCCAGCCGAAGGTGCCGCCCAGCCGTGACAGAGGCCGCCCAGCCGTGACCGGACTCATCGCGCTCACCGGGGCGACCGGGTTCATCGGCCGCCACCTGCTCGCCGACCTCACCGCGCGCGGCTACCGGGTCCGCGTGCTGCTGCGCCGGCCCACGACCGTGCCGGAGGGCGCGGCGAGCGCGGTCGTCGGCGACCTGACCCGCCCGATCAACATGGCGGCGGCCCTCAGCGGCGTCGACGCGGTGGTGCACTCGGCCGGCCTCGCCCATGCTATGTCGGGGGCACCGGAGGACGACTACCGCACGCTCAACACCGAGGCGACGCGCCGGCTGGCGGAAGCCGCGGCGCGCGCGAAGGTGCGCCGCTTCGTGTTCCTGTCGTCGATCCGCGCGCAGGTCGGGGCGAGCGCGCCGGGCGTGGTCGGGGAAGGCGATCCGCCCCGGCCCACCGACGCCTACGGCCGCTCCAAGCTCGAGGCCGAGGCGGCGCTCGCCGAGACCGGCCTGGACTGGGTCGCGCTGCGCCCGGTCCTCGTCTACGGCACCGGCGTGAAGGGCAACATGGCCGCGCTCCTGCGGCTGGCGCGGAGTCCCTACCCGCTGCCCCTGGGCGGCCTCGCGGCGCGGCGCTCGCTGATCTCACTGGAGAGCCTGTCGGGTGCCGTGGACGCGGTGCTGGCGGCGCCCGCCCCCCTGAACCGCGCCCTCGTCGCGGCCGACCCGGACCCGCTCAGCCTGCCCGAGATGATCGCGTCCCTCCGCCAGGGCCTCGGCCGCGGCCCGGGCCTCGTCCCGGTCCCGGCCGGGCTCCTCCGGCTGGCCTGCCGGCTGACCGGCCGGGACGCGCAGTTCGCCCGCGTCGCCGAGGGTCTCGTCGCCCGCGCCGACGGGCTCGCGTCCCTCGGCTGGCGGCCGGCCGGGCCGACCCGCGACGGGCTCGCCCGGCTGGCCCGCGACGGCGGCTGAACGCGGGGCTGCCTCAGCGGCCCGCGTAGATGTCAGTGATCTTGCCGAGCAGCGACAGGGCGTCC
The DNA here is from genome assembly GCF_021398735.1 of Methylobacterium oryzae. Taxonomy (NCBI): domain Bacteria; kingdom Pseudomonadati; phylum Pseudomonadota; class Alphaproteobacteria; order Hyphomicrobiales; family Methylobacteriaceae; genus Methylobacterium; species Methylobacterium oryzae. The sequence continues at coordinate 3,791,679 of NZ_CP090349.1, read as the reverse complement.
GCCTTCGAGCGCTGGAACGCGTTGCGGCCCACGATCGAGCCGAAGCCGCCCCCCGCCTGGATGGCGCGGATCTCGTCGAGGAAGCTGGCCTCCTCGGCCTGGGCGCCGCCGGAGAAGATCACGATCCGCCGGCCATTGAACGCGCACTGCACCACGTGGCGGACGCGCTCGGCCGCCGTGCCGATCGGGATGCCGGTCGATTCGTAGACCTTCTTCGCCGCCGGCTGCTCGATATGGGCCGAGGGCAGCTTCACCTTGATGATGTGGGCGCCGAGCTGCGCGGCGATCTGGGCCGCGTAGCCGATCACGTCGATGGCGGTCTCGCCCTCCTTCGACAGGGCCGAGCCGCGGGCGTAGGACCAGATCACCACGGCGAGGCCGACGCTCTTGGCCTCCTCGGCGATCGCGCGGATCTGCCCGTACATGGCGTTGCGGTGTGCGGAGCCCGGGTAGATCGTGAAGCCGATGGCGCAGGCGCCGAGCCGCAGGGCGTCGGCCACCGAGCCGGTGATCGCCTGCTCGGGATCCTCCTCGTCGGCCAGGAGGTCGTGATCGTTGAGCTTCAGGATCAGCGGGATGCGCCCGGCATAGTCGCGCGCGCCCGCCTCCAGGAAGCCGAGCGGCGCCGCGTAGGCGTTGCACCCCGCCGCCAGGGCCAGCTCGAAATGGTAGTGCGGGTCGTAGGCCGGCGGGTTCGGGCCGAAGCTGCGGGCGGGCCCGTGCTCGAAGCCCTGGTCGACGGGCAGGATCAGCATCTTGCCGGTGCCGCCGAGCTTGCCGTGCTCCAGCATCCGGGCGAGGTTGGTGAGGGTCCCGGGGCTGTCGGCCCCGTACCACGACAGGATCTCGGTGACGCGGGCGGATCGGTCCATCGGGCAGCCTCCTGGCCAGAGACCGTCGCGCCGCGGATCGGGCCGCGGGCCGTGCTGCGGACGGCTCCCGGTCGGAACGGTGCGGGCAAAGCCGAGGTTCCCGCACGCGGCGCTTTCGGCTAACCGGGCGGGAGCGGGCACCGCCCGGTCCGGTCGCGCGCGCCCGGACCGGCAGCCCCGAGACCGGCCCACGAGACGCGTCAGAGGTTCGCTCATGCGCAGGCTGATCCTGCTGCGGCACGCCAAGTCCGACCGTCCGCCGGGCGTGGCGGACCACGAGCGCCCGCTCAACGCGCGCGGGACACGGGCCGCCCCGGCGGTGGGCGCCCACCTCGCGCGGGAGGGCCTGTGCCCGGACCTCGCCCTGGTCTCCACCGCCGCGCGGACCCGCGAGACCTGGGCCGCGATGGAGGCGGCCCTCGGCAGCCCCGAGACGCGCTGGCATTCCGAGATCTACGAGGCGCCGGCGGACCGGATCCTCGGGGTGATCCGGCAGGCGCCCGACGCGGCCGCCACGCTGATCGTCGTCGGCCACAATCCGGGCCTCGGCGACCTCGCCGCAATCCTCGCGGGCTCGGGACCGCGGGCGGCCCGGGACCGGCTGGCCCTGGAATTCCCGACCGCGGCCTTCGTGGTGATCGACTTCGACGGCGACCGCTGGGCGGAGATCGCGCCGGACCGCGGGCACCTCGACCGGTACGTGCGCCCGCGGGACATCGACCCGGATCTCGGCGGCTGACGCCTCAGGCGACCGGCACCGCGACGGCGTGCGCCTCGACCTCCGCGTGGGTCGGCAGGGGCGAGCCCGGCACGAAGGCTTCGAAGGCCGCCCAGAAATCCTGCCGGATCGCGTCGCGCTCGGTCAGGATCTCGTGCCGGGAATCCGGCAGGACCAGGATATGGCCGGCCTTCAGCCGGGCGGCGAAGCGCTCGGTCTCCGCCGTGCCGCAGACCGGGTCGGCGCCCGCCGCGACGATCAGGGTCGGCAGCCCGATCCGCGGCGCCGCCCGCGGGTCGCGCAGCCGCGCCATCGCGCGGAACGCCTCGGCGAGCCACGCGATCGTCGGGTCGCCGACCGCGCCGGCGCCGACCTGCCGCGCCGCCGCGGCGTTGCGGGCGTAGCGGATGGGATCGCGCGACAGGCGGTTGCCGGCGTACGGGTTGGTGGCGATCGAGACCGGCTTGCCGAACGGGATGTAGCGGCTCCCGAGGCCGAGCCGCTGCAGGCCCCGCGACAGGATCGCGGCGCCGGCCGGCCAGCGGACCATCCGGATCGAAAGCATCGGCGCCAGGGTCACCAGCCGCCGGAACGGCAGCGCGCCGTCGAGGGCCGCGAGGAGCGCGACGCATCCGCCCATGGAATGCGCGAGGCCGACATGGGGCTCGGGCATCAGCGGCACCAAGATCGTCTCGGCCACCGCCCGCAGGTCGAGCCGGTAATCGTCGAACCGGGCGACGTGGCCCTTGTGGGGGTCGTCGACCCGGCGGTCCGATTCGCCCTGGCCGCGCCAGTCGAACGCCACGACGGCGAAGCCCCGGGCGCGCAGCTCGTGGATCGTCTCGTAGTACTTCTCGATGAACTCGGCCCGGCCCTGGAGCAGGCAGACGGTGCCCCGGCAGGTGCGCGCCGTGGTCTGCCAGTAGGCCGCCCGCAGGGTGCAGTCGTCGCGCGTGCCGACGGCGATCAGCGTGCCGCCCGGCGGGACCGGGTTGTCGGGCGTGCTGCGCAGCGTCAGGAGCGGCGGCTCGCGCCCGGTGTCACCGTCGAAGCGTCTCACTGGCCTCACCTCAGCGCCTCCGCGCATCGTCCGATACACGCCCGGATGCACTCTGCGACCGTAGCGAAAAAATCTCGTTTCCGACCCTCGCCGGGGGTCTTGAAGCGCGATTTTCCCCCTCCGATATCTCGTCTGTGCCGGCCGTCAGGCGGCACGAGAGACGGGTCCGGCCCATCGGGCGGACCGGAATTGCATGTTGCTCAGACGAGGATATGTCATGCGTCAGTTCGATCTCGCTCCCCTGTACCGCTCCACCGTCGGCTTCGACCGCCTGTTCTCCGCCCTCGACCAGTTCGCGAGCGCCGAGGCGGCCCCGACCTACCCGCCCTACAACATCGAGCGGACCGGCGAGAACGCCTACCGCATCACCGTCGCGGTCGCCGGCTTCACCGAGTCCGACCTGTCGATCGAGGTGCGGGAGAACGCTCTCACGCTGAAGGGCGAGCGCAAGGCCGAGGGCAGGGCGGAGTTCCTGCACCAGGGCATCGCGGCCCGCGCCTTCGAGCGGCGGTTCCAGCTCGCCGACCACGTCCAGGTGACGGGTGCGGCGCTCGAGAACGGCCTCCTCCACATCGACCTCGTCCGCGAGGTTCCGGAGGCGAAGAAGCCCCGTCGCATCGAGATCGCCTCGGCGGCGCGCCCCAGCGCCCCGGTGATCGAGGGCGCCGTCCGCAAGGACGCGGTCCAGCAGGCCGCCTGACCCCGCCCGCGCGGGAACCGTCGGGTCCACATCAGGTACCGATCAGGTTGTTGGAGCGCCCCGGCCCCCGGCCGGGGCGCTTTCTCGTGGCGGCTGTCATAATGGCGTGTGGCCGTCGTGCTCTCTGTCGGATTCGACGGTGCACGGACGCGCACCCGGAGTGAACCCGACGATGGTCGCCAATCTCGCCCGCGGAGCCTACAGCGCGCTCGGAGCCGGCTGGCACAGGGGCGTGCAGTGGGGCGTCGGCGCGCCGATCGCCAAGCTGCGCCGCCGGTCGGTCCCGCTGCCGGGCGTCGAGGGCGTGGGCGGAATCGACGACGTGCTCTCGGCCGAGCGGGCGATCCGCCTGCCCGAGCCGTTCGAGGGCCGCAGCCTCGGCCGCATCGGCAGCCTCGAGGTCCGGCTGGCGACGCGGAAATCGGAGATCCGGCGGGCCCAGCGGCTGCGCTACAAGGTCTTCTACGAGGAGATGTCGGCGGTGCCCTCCGGGCTCGCCGTCCTGTCCCGGCGCGACGTCGACGGCTACGACGCGGTCTGCGACCACCTCCTCGTCCTCGACCACGCGGCGCCGCGGCGGAAGAAGCCCTTCGTCGAGCCGCGCCCGAAGGTCGTCGGCACCTACCGGCTGCTGCGCGGCGAGGTGGCCGAGCGGCATACCGGCTTCTACTCGGAGAGCGAGTACGACCTCGCGCCGCTTCTCGCCGCGCAGGGGCATCGGCGGCTCCTCGAGCTCGGCCGCTCCTGCGTGCTCAAGCCCTACCGGAGCAAGCGGACCGTCGAGCTGCTGTGGCAGGGGATCTACGCCTACGTCCTGCACCACCGGATCGACGCGCTGATCGGCTGCGCGAGCCTGGAGGGCACCGACCCGGACCGGCTGGCCTTGCCGCTCGCCTTCCTGCACCACCACGCCCGCGCGCCGGAGGGCTGGCGGGCCCGGGCGCTGCCGGAGCGGGCGGTGGCGATGGACCGGATGCCGCGCGAGGCGGTGGACGCCAAGGCGGCCCTGCAGGCGCTGCCGCCCCTGATCAAGGGCTACCTGCGCCTCGGCGCCACCTTCGGCGACGGCGCGGTGATCGACCGCCAGTTCGGAACGACGGACGTGTTCGTCGCGCTGCCGGTCGAGGTGATCGGGGCGCGCTACCGGGGACATTTCGCGCCGGCCGGGTGAGAGCGCGGGGCATCCGAGGCGGGAGCCCGCACCGTCCTCGCGAGCGGAGCGGAGCGATCCAGCGTCGCCGCTTTTCGCAGAATCGCGCTGCCCTGGGTTGCCTCGCTCCGCGCGAGGACGACGGCGCGGCAGCCCCTCAGAGATCCCCCAGAGCCAGCTGACCCTGGTTGCGCGCCTTCGGCGGCGCGGCCTTGCGCTCCTTGGCCCGCCCGGAGGCGGGGCGCGCGGCGGCCGCCTTCCTGGGCTTCGGGTCGCCGCGCATCCGGGCCACCGCCTTGTCGCGGGCCACGGCCTCCGGGGCGTTCGGGTCGTCGCTCAGCCACTTGCCGCGCTTGATCACCTCGTTCACGCGGCCCTGGTTGACCCCGACCTTGAAGGCGATCTCCTGCTGGGTCATGCCCGTCGTGGCGTGCAGGTCCAGGATCGCCCGGGCGAGTTCCGGGGTCATCTTCTGTCCGGTCAGCCGCCGGGCGGGCTTCACCGTCCGGGTGGCGCGGTCGCGTTCGCGCAGGCGCTCCAGCAGCGCCAGCGCCATGTTCATGCCGTGCTCGCGCAGGGCCTCCTCGAATTCCTTCAGGGTCGCCATCGGCGCCATCCTCCGCCGGGCTCTCGGGCCGGGTGCTGGCCGGGGAACGTGCCGGGAACGAAGCGGTTGCGCAAGCCGATCCGGCGGGTGCCCTCCGCCGCGCCGGTGGATGACACCCGCCGTCCACCGGAAATGCGCGTCCCTGGCCTCCCCCCGGCGGCTCCGCTAGAGGGAGCCGGACCGTGACGGCCGCGGGCGCGCAGACGATGATCACCCCGATCCGCAGAATTGTCCCCGGCGAGGCGTCCGGCTCCCGGGCGCGGGGGCTGGGGGCCGCGGCGGTGCTGCTGTTCCCCGATCTGCCCTTCCCGTTCAGCGCGTTCGAGCGCCGGTTCACCGAGCGACCCTTCGCGGACGGCAGGGCCGAGAACGTCAGCATCCGCGGCGCGGCCGCCGAGCTGCGCGGCGCGGCCGGCACGCCGGAGGTGCAGGAGTTCCTGCGCCGGCTGCTGATCCGCCACCCCGCCTTCACCCGGGACCCTCTCGGACCTCGTGATGCACGGCGCCATGGGCGGCCGCTACATGCTGGAGCAGACCGCCTACCTGCCGGTCGCCGCCCAGGCCGACCCCACCTTAAGCCCGCAGCGCATCCTCGCGGCCAAGCTCGGCCGCGCCCTTAGCACCTGAGACAGGAACCGCACCGATGATCCTCGAAATCGCGCAGATCGAGATCAAGCCCGGCCTCGAGGCCGAGTTCGAGAAGGGCATCGCCGAGGCCTCGGCGATCTTCAAGCAGGCCAAGGGCTGCCGGCACTTCGAGGTCCGGCGCTCGATCGAGCATCCGCAGCGCTACCGCCTGCTGATCCACTGGGACACGCTGGAGGCCCACACCAAGGACTTCACCGGCTCGCAGCCCTGGCAGGATTACCGCGCCCTGGTCTCCCACTGCTTCGCCGGCCCCGTCGCCGTCGAGCATGCCGAGCAGGTGCTGAAGGCGTTCTGAGCCTCGGCGCGAGGCCGGGCAGGGCCTACAGCGATCCGAAGCGTTGCGAGCCCGACCGCCGGTGCTAGGCTCCGGCGCGACGGGACCCGGGACGAATCATCGGGATTGCGGGTGGGGAACAGGCTGATGGCGCGGCTCGGACGGCTCGCGGGTGCCCTGGCGCTCCTCGGAGGGATCACCAGCAATCCGGCCCTCGCCCAGACCGCGCCAGCCCTGTCCCCACCTGCGGCCCGCACCGCGCCCCGCCCGGCGACGGCCGTCGCCGCGCCGTTCACCAGGACCTTCGTCCGGGCCGACCTCGCCAGCGCGGCGGTCCGCCTGGAGACCGCGCTGAAGGCGGAGGCCGGGGGCCCGCTGCGGCCCGCCGGCCAGTCCCGCGCGGCCGGGCTGGCCCTGCTCGCCGCCGACAAGCCCGACGAGGCGCTGGCGCCTTTGACCGCCGCGGTGGCGGCCGATCCCGCCGACGCGCGCAACTGGCAGGCCTATGCCCGGGGGGCCGCGGCGGCCCTGGGTGCCCTCGAGGACAACGACTACCAGGGCCGGTCGCGCCTGCGCGGGCGGGTGACGGCCGCCGCCTACCGCGCCTACGAGCGCGCCGGCACGGCGGCCGACGCCGCGGCCGCGCTGGCGGCGCTCGGCGCCGCCGAGGCCGAGCAGGAATCCTGGCGCCCGGCGCTCGACGCCTACGCGGCGAGCCTCGCCCTGGCCGAGACCGGTTCGGTCCGGGAGACCTACGAGACCGTGCGGGCGCAGCACGGCTTCCGCATCCTCGACTACAAGGTCGATTCCGACGCGGCCGCTCCCCGGGCCTGCTTCACCTTCTCGGAGGCGATCCGCCCCAAGACCGACTACGCCCCCTTCGTGGCCGTCTCCGGCAGCAGCGCGGCCGCCGTGACCGGGGAGGGCTCCCAGGTCTGCGTCGACGGGCTCAAGCACGGCGGCCGCTACGCCATCGTGGTCCGCCAGGGCCTGCCCTCCGCGGTCGGCGAGAGCCTGCTCAAGGCCGCCGATTACGAGATCTACGTCCGCGACCGCGCCCCGCAGGTGCGCTTCACCGGGCGCAACTACGTCCTGCCCCGGACCGGCCAGGCGGGCGTGCCCCTGGTCTCGGTGAACGCGCCCAAGCTCGACGTCGAGGTGCTGCGGATCGGCGATCGCGGCCTGCTGCCGACCCTGCGGTCGGAGGATTTCCTGGGCCAGCTCAGCGGGTCCACCGCCCGGACGATCGCGTCCGAGAAGGGTCAGCGCGTCTGGAAGGGCACCCTCGACACCGCCAAGGCCGAGCTGAACCAGGAGGCCGTCACCGCCTTCCCGGTCCTCCAGGCCGTGGGCAAGCTCGAGCCCGGCCTCTACGTGATGCTGGCCCGCCCCTCCGGCACGGCCGCCGCCGACGAGGAGTACGACACCCAGGCGACCCAGTGGTTCGTGGTCTCCGACCTGGGGCTCACCGCCACCAAGGGCCGGGACGGGGTCACCGTGGTCCTGCGCTCGCTCGCCTCCGCGCAGGTGATGCCGGGCGCCGAGATCCGGCTGGTTGCCCGCAACAACGAGGTGCTGGGCACCCGGACCACGGACGCGCAGGGCCACGTCGCCTTCGATCCCGGGCTCGCCCGCGGGGAGGGCGGCCTGGCGCCGAGCCTCGTGGTCGCCCAGGCGGGCGGCGATTACGGCTTCCTCGACCTCAACCTCGGCGCCTTCGACCTCACCGACCGCGGCGTGAAGGGACGGCCCGAGACCGGCGGCCTCGACGCCTACCTGTTCCCGGAGCGCGGGGTCTACCGCACGGGCGAGACCGTCCAGCTCACCGCCCTGCTGCGCGACCCCCGCGGCGCCGCCGTGCCGGACCTGCCGCTGACCCTGGTGGTCAAGCGGCCGGACGGCGTCGAGTACCGGCGCGTCTCGGTGCCCGACCAGGGGCTTGGCGGCCGGGCCCTGCCGCTGCCGCTCCTGTCGGGGGCGATGCACGGCACGTGGCGGGTCTCCGCCTACACGGACCCGAAGGCGCCCGCGATCGGCGAGACCAGCTTCCTCGTGGAGGATTACGTCCCCGAGCGGCTGGAGGTGACCCTCAAGGCCCGGCAGGTGGCCCTGAACCGGGGTGAGGCCGCCCAGGTCGACGTCGCCGCCCGCTACCTCTACGGCGCCCCGGGCTCCGATCTCGACGTGTCGGGCAGCGTGACCGTGCAGGCGGCGGCCACCAGCGGCATCAAGGGACTGGAGACTTATTCCATCGGTCTCGACGACGAGGCCGTGGAGCCGACGACCCAGGAGTTGCAAGACCACGCCACCACGAACGCGCAGGGCGGTGCCACCGTCACGGTGCCGGTGCCCCAGGTCGCGGCGCCGCGGGCGCTGGAGGCGAAGATCACGCTGGCGGTCGGCGAGCCCGGCGGCCGGGCGCTGTCGCGCAGCCTGACCCTGCCGATCCTCCCGGCGAGCCCGGTCCTCGCCCTGCGCAAGGGCTTCACCGACCTCAAGGAGGGCGGGATCGCGGGCTTCGACGTGGTGTTCGCGCGCCCCGACGGGGCGCTCCTGGCCCGGCCGGGCGTGAGCTGGACCCTGTCGCGGATCGACTCCTCCTACCAGTGGTACCGGGCGGACGGGCGCTGGTCGTTCGAGGCGGTCAAGTCCGCGCGGCGCGTCGCCAGCGGCACCGTCGACCTCACGGCCGCCGGCCCGAGCCGGATCGAGGCGCCGGTCGGCCTCGGCCGCTACCGGCTGGAGGTCTCGACCGCGGGCGCCCCGGAGGCGGGTGCGAGCCTCGGCTTCGAGGTGGGCTGGGGCGGCTCCGAGACCGCAGAGGCGCCGGACCTCCTCGACCTGACCCTCGATAAGGCCGCCTACGCGGCCGGCGACACGCTGCGGGCCAAGCTCAGCCCGAAGTTCAAGGGTCAGGCCAGCCTGATGGTCGTCAGCGACCGCGTGCACCAGACCCTGGAAGTCAGCGTGCCGGAGGGCGGCACAACAGTCAGCATTCCGGTGAAGGCCGAGTGGGGCGCCGGCGCCTACCTGGTGGCCACCGCCTACCGGCCCCTCGACCAAGCGGCCAAGCGCCTGCCCGGCCGGGCGCTGGGCCTGGCGTGGTTCTCGGTCGACCGGGAGCGGCGCAGCCTCGGGGTCGCCCTGAAGGCGCCGGAGCGGGCGCGCCCGCGCCAGGACCTGACCCTGCCGGTCCAACTCACCGGGCTGAAGGCCGGCGAGCCGGCGCGGATCACCGTGGCGCTGATCGATGTCGGCATCCTCAACCTGACCCGCTACGCGGCGCCGGACCCGACCCAGTACTTCCTCGGCCAGCGGGCGCTCGGGCCGGAGGTCCGCGACCTCTACGGCTACCTGATCGACGGCATGCAGGGCTCGGCCGGGGCGATCCGCTCCGGCGGCGACGCGGGCGGCGGCGAACTGGCCGATTCCCCGCCGACCCAGGCGCCGCTGGCGCTCTACTCCGGCGTGGTGACCGTGGGGTCGGACGGCGCGGCCAGCGTCACCTTCCCGATCCCGGCCTTCAACGGCACCGGCCGCGTCATGGTCACCGCCTGGAGCGGCGACCGGGTCGGGCAGGCCCAGGCCGACGTGATCATCCGCGATCCGGTCGTGCTCAGCGCCACGCTCCCGCGCTTCCTCGACACCGGCGACCGCTCGCGCCTGTTCGTGGCCCTCGACAACGTCGAGGGGCAGGCGGGCGAGTACACGGTTGACCTGAGCCCGACCGGCCCTGTGGTGGTCGGCGCGAGCGCGTTGCGCCAGACGCTGCGGCTGGAGGCCGGCGCCAAGGGACAGTTCGCGATCCCGCTCACCGCCGCCGGACCGGGCACGGCCCGCCTCGACCTCGCCCTGTCGGGGCCCGGCCTTCCGGCCGCCCTGAACCAGAGCTTCGCACTGGGGATCTCGCCGGGGACCGGCGCCCTGCTGCGCCGCTCGGTGCGCAGCCTCGACCCGGGGGCGAACCTGACGCTGACGTCGGACCTCCTCGCCGACCTGCAGCCGGGCACCGGCAGCGTCTCGCTCTCGGCCACGGCCCTGCCGGGGGTCGACGTGGCGGCCCTGCTCCGGGCGCTCGACCGCTATCCCTACGGCTGCTCCGAGCAGGTGGTGAGCCGGGCGATGCCGCTGCTCTATGTCAACAAGCTCGCGGCCCTGGAGAAGCTCGCCATCGACGCGGGCGCGGACGAAAGGGTGCGCGAATCGATCGAGCGCCTGCTCGCCCGCCAGGATTCGAGCGGCGATTTCGGCCTGTGGTCGGCGCAGGGGTCGAGCGACCTCTGGCTCGACGCCTACGTGACCGACTTCCTGACCCGCGCCCGCGAGCGCGGCTTCGCGGTGCCGCAGAAGGCCTTCACCCAGGCCCTCGACTACCTGCGCAACGCGGTGGCCAACGCCACCGAGGTGCGCAACGGCGGCGCCGACCTCGCCTACGCGGCCTACGTGCTCGCCCGGAACGGCCGGCCGGTGATGGGCGACCTGCGCTACCTCGCCGACACCAAGATCGGGGACTTCTCCTCCGCCCTCGGGCGCGCGCAGCTCGCCGCCGCCCTGGCCCTGCTCGGCGACCGCGGCCGGGCCGCCAAGACCATGGAAGCGGCGCTCACGGTCCTGCGCGCCGAGCGCGACAAGGGTGTCTACCGCGCCGATTACGGCTCCCGCCTGCGCGACGGGGCCGGGCTGATCACGCTCGCCGCCGAGAGCGGGCTGGCGCAGGGGGCGCTGGGCCCTGCGGCTTCCGTGCTCGGCGAGGAGCAGCAATCCGAGCGCTCGACGAGCACGCAGGAGAATGCTTGGCTGGTGCTCGCCGCCGAGAGCCTGTCGAACGAGGCGGGCGCCCTCTCGTTCACACTGGACGGCGCCCCGCAGACCGGCCTGCTGGCCCGGGTCTATCGGGAGGCGGCCCTGGCCGACCGGGGCGTTCAGCTCACCAATACCGGCCGCGCGCCTGTGCAGGTGGCCGTGACCGTCAACGGCAGCCCCCTGGTGCCGGAGCCGGCGGCGCAGCAGGGCTACACGATCGAGCGCAGCTTCCGCCGCCTCGACGGCAGCGTCGTCGATCCGGCGAGCGGCCTGCGCCAGAACGACAGGCTGGTGGTGGTGCTCAAGGTCACCGAGGCCAAGGCGGAGGCGGCGCGGCTCCTCTTGGTCGACCCGCTGCCGGCGGGGCTGGAGATCGACAATCCGAAGCTCCTCGACGCCGACGCCCTCCAGGGGCTCGCCTTCGCCAAGTCCGACGTGCAGCCGGTCCACACCGAGTTCCGGGACGACCGCTTCGTAGCCGCCTACGACCGCGACCCGAGCCAGTCGGCCTTCTTCACGGTGGCCTACACGGTGCGGGCGGTCTCGCCCGGCACCTACGTCCATCCGGGCGCCACCGTGGAGGACATGTACCGGCCGGCGCGGTTCGGCCGGACCGCCTCGGGCAGCGTGACGGTCGGGGCGGCGAAGTAGGGCGGGCGTTCGGACGCTTCGATCGGTGCTCCCGCCCGTCATCGCGAGCGCAGCGAAGCGACCCAGGACAGCGCGCCATCGGTGAGCGTGGCGCTACCCTGGATTGCTTCGCTGCGCTCGCAACGACGGTGGTGCGGAGGCCGTCGTCCGGATCCGACTAGGACGTCACGGCGCAACCCGCCGGGCCGGGCTGCTGCGTTGCGGCGGGCACATGGTGCGCTGCGGAACCGCCGCGAGCGCCCACCCATTCCCACAGGTCCCGTTCGGAACCCGTGGAGCGATGCCCGATGCCGGACCTCGACGCGCTCGCCGGCTCCGCAGCCCGCGCGCTGGCCTACCTGCCGTGGTGGGCCGAGAGCCTGATCCTCATCGTCGCCTGCTGCGCCGTGGTGATGCCCCTGCACGGGATCGTCTACCGGGCGATGAAGCGGGCGGTCGCGACCAAGAGCCTGTTCTGGCGCTCGCTGGTGTCGCGTACCCGCGGGCCGAGCCGCCTCGGCCTGATCGTGGTGGCGATCAGCCTCGCCTCGACCACCGTGCACCTGTCCTGGGAGGTGCGGATCGCCCTCAACCAGATCCTGCTGGTGGCCTTCGTGACGCTGACCGGCTGGTGCTGCGCCACGGCGCTGCACATCGCCACGGTGATCTACCTGCGGCGGTTCAAGCTCGACGCCGAGGACAACCTCCTGGCGCGCAAGCACTTCACGCAGATGCGCATCCTGGAGCGGGCCGGCGTGACGCTGGTGGCGCTCGTCACCCTGTCTGTGGCGCTGATGACCTTCGAGCCGGTGCGCCAGTACGGCGTCAGCCTGCTCGCCTCGGCGGGCGCGGCGGGCCTCGTCCTCGGTCTCGCCATGCAGCCGGTCCTGTCGAACCTCGTGGCCGGTATCCAGATCGCCATCACCCAGCCGATCCGGATCGAGGACGCGATCATCGTCGAGAACGAGTGGGGCTGGGTCGAGGAGATCACCGCGACCTACGTGGTGGTCCGCCTCTGGGACTGGCGCCGGCTGGTCCTGCCGCTGACCTACTTCATCCAGAAGCCGTTCCAGAACTGGACCCGCGACGGCGCCTCGCTGATCGGCAGCGTGTTCGTCTACGTCGACCACCGGGCGCCGGTCGCGGCGATGCGCGAGAAGCTCGCCGAGATCGCCGGGGCCACGCCCCTGTGGGACGGCAAGGTGGTCAACCTTCAGGTCTCGGACGCGAAGGAAGCGACGATCGAGATCCGGATGCTGGTCAGCGCCCGCAACGCGCCCCAGGCCTGGGACCTGCGCTGCGTGGTCCGCGAGGCGATGATCACGTGGCTCCAGGCCGAGCACCCCGAGGCCCTGCCGCGGCACCGCACGGAATGGGTCGGGGCCGCGGAGATGCCGCTTCGCCGTGCGGAGGAGCGGCGGTTTGCGGCGTGAGCCACCTCGTCATCGCGAGCGCAGCGAAGCGACCCAGGGCTGCGCGCCATCTGTGCGCGTGGCGCTTCTCTGGATTGCTTCGCTGCGCTCGCAAAGACGGGTGTCAGTCGTCGGCGCCGGCGTAAAAACTCTCCACGCCGATGCCTTCCTCCTGCATCAGCCGGGCGCGAGCGCGCAGCTTCTCGGTCTCGCTCTTGAGCTGTCCGCAGGCCGCCAGGATGTCCCGGCCCCGGGGCGTGCGGACCGGCGAGGCGTAGCCGGCGTTGAACACGATCTCGGAGAAGCGCTCGATCCGGTCCCAGTCCGAGCACTCGTAGCGGCTGCCCGGCCAGGGGTTGAACGGGATCAGGTTGATCTTGGCCGGGATGCCCTTGAGCAGGCGGACCAGCTCCCGCGCGTCCGCGTCCGAATCGTTGACGCCCTTCAGCATCACGTACTCGAAGGTGATCCGGCGGGCGTTGCTCAGGCCCGGATAGGCCCGGCAGGCCGCGAGCAGCTCGGCGATCGGGTATTTCCGGTTGAGCGGCACCAGGTCGTCGCGCAGGTCGTCGCGCACGGCGTGGAGCGAGATCGCCAGCATGGCGTTGGCCTGCTCGCCGAGCCGCGGGATCTGCGGCACGACCCCCGACGTCGAGACCGTGATCCGGCGGCGGGACAGGGCGAGCCCCTCCTGGTCCGACATCACCCCGACAGCGTCGACCACGGCGTCGAGGTTGTAGAGGGGCTCGCCCATGCCCATGAACACGATGTTGGTCACGAGCCGGCCGACCTCGCCGGAGCCGCCGGCGTCGCGGCTTGGCATCTGGCCGGGCCAGTCGCCGAGCTCGTCCCGGGCGGTGACGAGCTGCTGCACGATCTCGGCCGCCGAGAGGTTGCGCACGAGGCGCTGCGTGCCGGTGTGGCAGAACGAGCAGGTCAGCGTGCAGCCGACCTGGGAGGACACGCAAAGCGTGCCGCGGTCGGGCCCCGGAATGTAGACGCACTCGATCTCGGCGCCGCGGTTGTGCTCCTGCCGGTTGGTCGGCGCCATGCGCAGGAGCCACTTGCGGGTGCCGTCGCGCGAGACCTGCCGGCTCGCCACCTCCGGCCGCTCTAGGGTGAAGTGCTCGGCGAGCTGCGCCTTCAGCGCCTTGCCGACGTTGGTCATCTCGGCGAAGTCGGACGCCCCGCGGAAATTGACCCAGTGCCAGACCTGGCCGGCGCGCATCCGGCTCTCGCGCTCGGGCACGCCCATGCCGATGAGCTGTGCCTTGAGGGCGTCGCGGGTCAGGCCGACCAGCGAGGGGCGGCGGCCGGGCAGCGCCTCGGGGAGGAGATCCGGCGCCTTCTCGATCGCGGCATCGGCCGCGCGGGCGCTGTCGAGCGACGGCGTCGCCATGGCGTTCAAACGATCCATACGTTGGAAAGGGTCTGATATAGGCGATCGCGGCGGCGAAGGCGAATGCGTGCCGCCCACAGGGGCCCTGACGGAGAGCCATGGCGACCGACACCCGAGCCGGGCAGGCGATCTACAATCCGCGGACGCTGCAGATCTACAACCTTGTCGTGCTGCGCCTGTCGAACCCGCTGATCTGGCGCTGCCCCACGGCGCGGATCCTCGATCTCTACGACCGGCACGCAGGCCTCGCGCATCTCGACGTCGGGGTCGGGACCGGCTGGTACCTCGACCGATGCCGGTTCCCGGCGCCCGCGCCGCGGGTCGGCCTGATGGACCTCAACGCCGACAGCCTCACCTTCGCGGCCGACCGGATCGCGCGCTACCGGCCCGAGACCTACCGGGTCGACGTGCTCGTCGCCCCGGCCACCGGCATCGCGCCGTTCGACTCGATCGGGATGACCTACCTGCTGCACTGCCTGCCGGGCGACATCGCCGCGAAGGCGAGGGCCTTCGACACGGTGCGACCGTGCCTGGCCGATGACGGCGTGGTGTTCGGCGCCACGATCCTCGCGGCCGGCGTCCCGACCACGGGCGCGGCGCGGGCGCTGATGCGGGTCTACAACCGCAAGGGGGTGTTCTCGAACGCCGCCGACACCCTGCCGGACCTGCGCGCGGCGCTGGACCGGCGCTTCAGGTCGGTCGAGATCACGGTCGTCGGCTGCGTGGCGCTGTTCGTCGCGCGGGAGCCGCGCTGATCCATTCGCCGTCTTTGCGAGCGCAGCGAAGCAATCCAGCGGCGCCACGCCCGCCGAGCTCGCGCTGCCCTGGATTGCTTCGCTCCGCTCGCAAAGACGGGCACGAAAAAGGGCGCCCGCGGGCGCCCTCATCCAATGTGCCGAGTCTCGAAAGAGTCAGGCGGCGGCGGTCTTCACCGGCACGCCCTTCTCGGACAGGAAAGTCTGCAGCTCGCCCGACTGGAACATCTCGCGGGTGATGTCGCAGCCGCCGACGAACTCGCCCTTCACGTAGATCTGCGGGATGGTCGGCCAGTTCGAGAAGGCCTTGATGCCCTCCCGGATCTCCTGATCGGCCAGGACATTCACGCCCTTGAACGGCACGCCGAGGTAGTTGAGGATTTGCACCACCTGCCCCGAGAAGCCGCATTGCGGCATCTGCGGCGTACCCTTCATGAACACCACCACGTCCTGGGAGGCGATCTCGTTCTGGATGGTCGTGTTGACGTCGGTCATCGCTCTGTCCTTGTTCGTCGGTCGTATGTGAGGTCTGAGTCAGCGGCGCGCAACCGATGTAGCGATCGTGCGAAGGGCGCGCTCAATATCGAAAGTCTCGGTCAGCAGATCCTCAGGACGGAACGGGCAGGCCTCCGGCAGCCCCGGGAGCAGCGCGTTCCCATAGGCGCTAAGACCAGCCTCGGCCGCCGTGACGGCCGATTTCCAGATCCTGTTCCAGTTCAGCCTTTGCCGCATCGACGCTTCGTAGGTGTTCCGGGCGGTGATCTGGAAGGTCGCGATCTCCTCCCGCCAGTGCAGGCTGGCCGGCGCGAGCGGGGCGGATGCGCGCTTGAGGAGGTGGGCGAGCGTCTGGATCAGCAGACCTTCGACGGCCCGCAGATGCGAACGACCAACGCTCTCGATCTCCTCGGCAACGTTCTCCCAATCGACCGCGTTCGACAGCTCAGGCCGTTCGGCCAGCGCGCGCAGGGCCGCCGCCTGCTCCTCGGCCCAGGTCACGATGTCGTCGTCGTAGAGACTCGGTCGGTCCATCGGGAGCGCTCCCGCGAGAAGGCTCAATCCTGCGGGACGCCCGTGGTCAGCGCAAGGGCGTGGAGCACGCCGCCCATCCGGCCCTGGAGGGCGCCGTAGACCATCTGGTGCTGCGCCACCCGGGTCTTGCCCTTGAAGGCCGCCGACAGGACGGTGGCGGCGTAGTGGTCGCCGTCGCCCGCGAGGTCGCGGATCTCCACCTGCGCGTCCGGCAGGGCCTCGCGGATCATGCGCTCGATCTCGCCCGCATCCATCGGCATCGGGAAACTCCTCGTCAGAACGGGGCTCAGGCGGCCGGCGCGGCCGGTTGGCTCGCCATGTAGTCGGGCAGCCAGCCCTCGTGCGCCGCATTCAGGTCGGCGAGCGATATGGTCTCGCCGCCCGGCAGGGTCAAACGGTCGGAGCCGGCGACGCCGACCGAGGCCGCGGCCACGCCCTGGGCCGCGGCGGCCGCTAGGAGATCGGTGGCCGTTTCCGGCCGCACCGCCAGCAGGTAGCGGCCCTGGTCCTCGCCGAAGAGGTAGGCGTGGGCCGGCAGGTCCACCGGCACGTCGGAGAGCGCCGCGCCGATCCGGCCCGCCATGGCCATCTCGGCGAGCGCGACGGCGAGGCCGCCATCCGCGAGGTCGTGGACCGTGTCGACGGTGCCGGCCTGGATCAGGCCGCGGACGAAGTCGCCGTTGCGGCGTTCCAGGGCGAGGTCGACGGGCGGCGGCGCCCCCTCCTCGCGACCCTCGATCACCGACAGGTAGGCCGACTGGCCGAGCCAGCCCTCGCTGTCCCCGATCAGCACCAGCACGTCGCCTTCGCGCTTCAGGGCGATGGTCGCGTGGCGCGCCACGTCGTCCAGCACGCCGACACCGCCGATGGTCGGGGTCGGCAGGATGCCGACGCCGTTGGTCTCGTTGTAGAGCGAGACGTTGCCCGACACGACCGGGAAGTCCAGCGCCCGGCAGGCCTCGCCGATGCCCTGGAGGCAGCCGACGAGCTGGCCCATGACCTCGGGTTTTTCCGGGTTGCCGAAGTTCAGGTTGTCGGTGATGGCGAGCGGCTTGGCGCCGACCGCCGTGATGTTGCGCCACGCCTCGGCCACGGCCTGCCGGCCGCCCTCGACCGGGTCGGCCTCGCAGTAGCGCGGGGTCACGTCGCAGGTGAGCGCGAGGCCCTTCGGCCCGTCCTCGACCCGCACGATGGCGGCGTCGCCGCCGGGCTTCTGGACGGTGTTGCCGAGGATGAAGTGGTCGTACTGCTCGAAGACCCAGCGCTTCGAGGCGAGGTCGGGGGAGCCGACGAGGCGCTTCAGCGCGTCGGTGAGCGAGGCCGGGGCCGCCACATCGGCGGCCGCGATCACCGGCTGGTGCGTGTTGGCCAGATGCGGCCGGTCGTAGAGCGGGGCCTCGTCGCCGAGCTCCTTGATCGGCAGGTCGGCCACGGTCTCACCGTGCCATTTGATCACGAAGCGCAGCGTGTCGGTGGTCCGGCCGATCACCGCGAAGTCGAGTCCCCACTTCACGAAGATGGCTTCGGCCTCGGCCTCCATGCCGGGCTTGAGCACCATGAGCATGCGCTCCTGGCTCTCCGAGAGCATCATCTCGTAGGGCGTCATGCCCTCCTCGCGGGCCGGCACCTTGTCGATGTCGAGCTCGACGCCGAGGTCGCCCTTGGCGCCCATCTCCACCGCCGAGCAGGTGAGGCCCGCCGCGCCCATGTCCTGGATGGCGATGACCGCGCCGGAGGCCATCAGCTCCAGGCAGGCCTCCAGCAGCAGCTTTTCGGCGAAGGGATCGCCGACCTGCACGGTCGGGCGCTTCGACTCGGATTCCTCGTCGAACTCGGCCGACGCCATGGTGGCGCCGTGGATACCGTCGCGGCCGGTCTTGGAGCCGAGATAGACGATCGGGTTCCCGACGCCGGCGGCGGCCGCGTAGAAGATCCCGTCGGTGCGGGCGAGGCCCACAGCCATGGCGTTGACCAGGATGTTGCCGTCGTAGCGCTTGTGGAAGCCGGTCAGGCCGCCGACCGTCGGCACGCCGAAGGAGTTGCCGTAGCCGCCGACGCCCGCGACCACGCCCGAGACGAGGGCGCGCGTGCGCGGATGGTCGGGGGAGCCGAAGCGCAGGGCGTTGAGCGCCGCGATCGGCCGCGCGCCCATGGTGAAGACGTCGCGCAGGATGCCGCCGACCCCGGTCGCCGCGCCCTGGTAGGGCTCGATGTAGCTCGGGTGGTTGTGGCTCTCCATCTTGAAGACGCAGGCGTGGCCATCGCCGATGTCGATGACGCCCGCATTCTCGCCCGGCCCCTGGATCACCCACGGCGCCGAGGTCGGCAGCCCGCGCAGGTGCTTGCGGGAGGACTTGTAGGAACAGTGCTCGTTCCACATCGCCGAGACGATGCCGAGCTCGGTCAGCGTCGGGTCGCGCCCGATCAGGCCGCGGAAGCGCTCGTACTCGTCCGGCGTCAGGCCGTGCTGGGCCACGAGCTCGGGGGTGATCGGAACGTCGTTGCGGAACATGGGCGGTCTCGACGAGGGCGGTCCGGGAGCCCCGGCAGGGCCCTCGACCCGATGCGCGACCCGAACCGGGCCGCGCGCGGCGACGGTGACGGATTAGTGCGTTCCGCCACCGCGTTGCAATACGCCGGCACGGCTCGCCGTGTATGGGTGCCGGTCACGCCGCGGGCGGATGGGCCAGAAAATCGGCGATCGCGGCCACGAACCTGTCGCCGTAGGCCTCGCGCTTGCGCTCGCCGACCCCGTGGACGGTGCGCAGCGCCCAGAGATCGACGGGCTTCTGGCGGGCCATCTCGATGAGGGTCCGGTCCGGGAAGACCATGAAGGCCGCGATGCCCTCGGCCCGGGCGAGCGTGGCGCGCAGGCCGCGCAGGTGCTGGAACAGCGCCTCGTCGGTCTCCGAGAGGGCGATCTCGCCGTCCTCGCGGGCGGCGGCCCGGCGGCGCTCGCGGGACTCGGTCTTCGGCTCCGGATCGGGGCGGAGCTGGACCGGCTCCCGGCCGAACAGGATCGCCTCGCCCTTCTCGGTCATGGAAAGGCCGCCGTAGCCGTCGGCGTTCTCGGCGATCGCCCCGGCGGCGAAGAGCTGGCGCAGGATCGCCCGCCACGCCGCCACCGGCTTGTCCGCCCCGACCCCGAAGGTCTTGAGGCTCGCGTGGCCGTTGCGGCGGATCTGGTCGCTCTCCTTCCCGTGGACCACGTCGCAGATATAGGCCGCGCCGAAGCGCTGGCCGGTGCGCACGATCGCCGACAGGATCTTCTGGGCCGGGACTGTCCCGTCCACGAGGGTGACGCCGCCGCGGCACAGGTCGCAGCGGCCGCAAGCACCGCTCGACTCGCCGAAATAGGCGAGCAGCGACTGGCGGCGGCAGGTGGCGCCCTCGCACAGGGTGATCATCGCCTCGAGCTTGCGCCGCTCGACCCGGCGGCGGTCGTCGGAGATCTCCTTCTCGTCGATCTGGCGGCGGCGGAGCGCCATGTCGTCGAGGCCGTAGAGGGTCAGGGTGTCGGCGGGCAGCCCGTCGCGGCCGGCGCGGCCAATCTCCTGATAGTAGCCCTCGACGTTGTTGGGCATGTCGGCGTGGCAGACGAAGCGCACGTCCGGCTTGTTGATGCCCATGCCGAAGGCGACGGTGGCGGTCATCACCACCCCGTCTTCCTGCAGAAACCGGTCCTGGTTCGCCATCCGCGTCGCCTGGTCGAGACCGGCATGATAGGGCAGGGCGTCGAACCCGTCCTTCCGGAGGGTCTCGGCCAGCTGCTCGGTGCGCTTGCGCGACGAGCAGTAGATGATCCCACTCTCCGCGCGCCGGTGCTTCAGGAACCGCTCGATCTGCCGGGCCGGGTTGTCCTTGGGCTGGAAGGTCAGCCGGATGTTCGGCCGGTCGAAGGAGTGGACGAAGATCTTCGGGGGCCGGTCCTGCGGGAACAGGCGCTCGGCGATCTCGGCGCGGGTCGCGGCGTCGGCGGTGGCGGTGAGCGCCAGGGTCTGGACGTTGCCCAGCGCCGTCCGGGCGCGAGCGATCTCCCGGTACTCGGGCCGGAAATCGTGCCCCCACTGCGAGACGCAGTGGGCCTCGTCGACGGCCAGCCGCCGGACGCCGGCGCCGCGCAGGGCGTCCATGCAGCCGTCCATCAGCAGGCGCTCGGGGGAGACGAACAGCAGTCGCAGGTCGCCGGAGCGCAGGGCGCGCCACGTCTCGCGGGACTCGGATTCCCCGACCGTCGAGTTCAGGGTCGCGGCGCGGATGCCGACGCTGCGCATCTGCTGGACCTGATCGTGCATCAGCGCGATCAGCGGCGAGACCACCACGGTGAGCCCCGGATCGACCAGCGCCGGGAGCTGGTAGGTCATCGACTTGCCCGAGCCCGTGGGCATCACGGCGAACACGTCGGTCCCGTCGAGCACCGCGCCGATCACCTCGTCCTGGCCGGGGCGGAAATCCTCGTAGCCGAACGTCTTCTTCAGCGCGGCGCGGGCCTCGTCGAGGCGGGTCATCGGGATCCTTGATCGGGTGTCTGCACCGGGCTTGCGGCGCGGATGTGTAGACACTAGCCTCAGCTGTCTACACGGAGGCGATCGTGCCGCTCAACATCCGCAGCGAAGTGGTGAATCAGCTGGCCGAGAAGCTGGCATCGCGGGCCGGCGTGAGCAAGACCGAGGCGGTGCGGATCGCGCTTCAGAACGAGCTGGATCGGCGGGAAGAGTCGCTGACTGAATTTCTGGAGAAGATCCGCCCGATACAGGAGGCCCTTGCCGCCTACCCGAAGACCGGCCTCAAGGCCGACAAGACCTTCTACGACAGCCTCTATGAGGACTGATGTTCATCGATGCCTCGGCGCTGGTGGCGATCCTGTGCCAGGAGCAGGGATATGAACGGGTGGCAGATTGTCTCCGCCAAGCTCCGCATCGTCTGACCAGCGCCCTCGCCCAGTTCGAGGCTGTCATGGCGGTGGCTCGCATTCGGTCGCTGCCGCCTGAGACCGCCGAGAGACTCGTGAACAGCTTCCGCGAGACGGTCGGTATCGGGATGGCCTCCCTCGGCCTTGCCGAAATCCGCATCGCCGTTGCGGCCCATGCCCGCTACGGCAAGGGCCGCCACCCGGCGCGCCTGAACCTCGGCGACTGCTTCGCCTATGCCTGCGCACAGGTGCACGGCGTGCCGCTGCTCTATGTCGGCGACGATTTCCCGCAGACCGACATCCACTCCGCCCTCGCCTGAGGCTTCAGCCCCCGTGGAACTCGGCCACGTGCTGGGCCACGATCGCGTCGAAGGATTCATCCGCCTGGAAGCCCAGGGCCAGGGCGGCCTCCGGCTCGAACGCCTCCGGCCAGGAGCCGACGATCCGCGCGATGGTGGCGTCGGGTTCGCGCCGGATCAGCGCCACGGCCTTGTCGCCCGCCGCGCGCCGCAGGGCCTCGATCTCCTCCGCCACCGTCGCCGAGACGCCCGGCATGGTCAGGCTGATCCGCGGGCCGATCGCCGCGAGATCGAGTCCGGCCGCGTGGGTGAGGAAGCCCACCGCCGCCGCGGGGCTGGCGAACCAGTGCCGGACCGTGTCGGGCACCGGCAGGATCGCCTCCTGGCCGGCGAGCGGCTCGCGGATGATGCCCGAGAAGAAGCCCGAGGCCGCCTTGTTGGGCTTGCCCGGCCGCACGCAGATCGTCGGTAGCCGCAGGCCGATCCCGTCGAGGAAGCCGCGGCGCGCGTAGTCGGCGAGCATCAGCTCGCCCATGGCCTTCTGGACCCCGTAGGAGGAGGCCGGGCGCAGGATGTAGTCGTCCGGGATGACCTTGGGGAAGGGCGGCCCGAACACCGCGAGCGAGGAGGTAAAGACCAGCTTCGGCCGGTATCCGTCCGCCGCGCTGGCCGCCCGGATCGCGTCGAGGAGCAGGCGGGTGCCGTCGAGGTTGACCCGGTAGCCCAGCTCGAGGTTCGCCTCGGCCTCGCCGGAGACCACGGCGGCGAGGTGGAAGATGACCCCCGGCCGCTCGGCGATGGCGGCCTCGGCGGCGCCGGGCGCCGTGAGGTCGGCGGCCTCGGCCCGCACCGGGCCGGAGAAGCCCTCGGGCGCCGACGGCGGCACCACGTCGAGGAGCGTGAGGGCGGTGAGCGGCTGTCCGCCGACCCGGCCATCCCCCACCAGGGCGTCCACGAGGCGGCGGCCGATCATGCCGGCGGCGCCGAGAATCAGGGCGTGCATGGAAAACCTCCCGTCGGGTTGTGGCGTCAGGCCATCATGTCGAGGGCGCGGCCGAAGAAATCGGCGCCGCCGAAATTGCCGGATTTGAGGGCGAGCAGCATCGGCTCGGGCCGGCCCGCCGTGCGCAGCACCGGCACACCCGCGGCGATCTCGGGGCCGAGCAGGAAGGCCGTGAGGCCCAGCCGGTCGACCACCGCGCCGGAGGTCTCGCCGCCGGCGACCACGAGCCGGCGCACCCCGCGGGCGACGAGGCCCTCGGCGATCGCTGCCAGCGCCGCCTCGATGGCGTGGCCGGCCGCGTCGACGCCGTGGGCGGCCTGGAGCGCGCGCACCGCCTCCGGCGGGGCCGAGGTGGCGATCAGCACCGGGCCCGAGGCCAAGTGCTTGTCCGCGAAGGCCAGGGCCTCAGCGACCACGTCGTCGCCCGCGAGCAGCCGCGCCGGGTCGAGGCGCAGCACCGGCATGATCGTTTCCGCGGCGGCGACCTGCTGGAGGGTCGCCTGCGAGCAGCTGCCGGCGAGGCAGGCGGAGGCGCCGCCCACCGGCTCGCCCACGGCCGCGCCGGCGGCGTCCTTGGTTCCCCGCCCGTCGGCCGCGAGCGCCCGGGCGAGGCCGAGGCCGAGGCCGGACGCGCCCACCGAGAACTTGCGGCCGACGATCGCCCGGCCGAGCACCTCGAGGTCGCTGTCGAAGATCGCGTCCGCGATGGCGGCGCCCTTGCCCTCCTGCGCGAGGGCGTCGAGGCGGGCGGCCACGGCCTCCGCGCCCCTCGCCACCGTGGCGGTGTCGATCAGGCCGACGGGACTGCCGCTCTGGCGCCCGAGCACGCGCACGAGGTTGGCGTCGCGCATCGGGTTGAGCGGGTGGTCCTTGAGCGGGCTCTCGTTCAGCGGCACCGAACCGACGAACAGGTTGCCCTGGTAGACGCTCCGCCCCGTCTCGGGGAAAGCCGGGGTGACGAGGGCGACGGTCTCGCCGGCCTCGGCCCGCAGGGCGTCCATCACGGGACCGATATTGCCCACATCGGTGGAGTCGAAGGTCGAGCAGACCTTGAACATCACGTGGGCCGCGCCCCGGGCCCGCAGCCAGGCTTCCGCCTCGCGGGAGCGCGCCACGGCCTGATCGGCGGGGATCGAGCGGCTCTTGAGGGCCACCACCACAGCGTCGGCCTCCGGCAGCGACCGGCCGTCCTCAGGCACGCCGATGGTCTGGATCGTGCGCAGACCCGCCTTGGTCAGCGTGTTGGCGAGGTCCGAGGCGCCCGTGTAGTCGTCGGCGACGCATCCCAGCGCGAGGCTCATCGGGCGCTCCTCTTGTAGGCGGCGAGCCAGCCGAGGCCCGCGACGGTGTCGGCGGCCGGAATGTACTCGCAGCCGACGAAGCCGCGGTAGCCGAGCCGGTCCAGCTCGTCGAACAGGAAGAAGTCGGCCATCTCGCCGGTCCCGGGCTCATGCCGCTCGGGCACGCTCGCGGTCTGGACGTGACCGATGAGCGGCATCAGGGCGCGCAGCCGCACGGTCACGTCGCCGTGCAGGATCTGGCAGTGGTAGAGGTCGAACTGGAGCTTCAGGTTCGGCAGGGCGAGGTCGCGGATCAGGTCGGCCGCGCGGCCGAAATCGTTGAGGAAATAGCCCGGCATGTTGCGGCCGTTGATCGGCTCCAGGACGAGGTCGAGGCCGGCCGGCGCCAGCCGCTCCGCCGTCCAGGTCACGGCCCGGCGGTAGGATTCGACCGCCCTGGGATCGTCCCACGGGGCGAGGCCCGCCATGAGGTGGAGCCGGCCGACGCCGGTCGCCTCGGCGTAGCGGAGCGCCGTGTCGACCCCCGCCTTCAACTCGTCGAAACGCTCGGGAAAGGCCGCGATCCCGCGCTCGCCCTGGGCGAAGTCGCCCGGCGGCAGGTTGAACAGGGCCTGGGTCAGGCCGTTCGCCCGGAGCCGCGCGCCGATGTCGTCCGGCGCGTGCTCGTAGGGGAACAGGAACTCGACGGCGTCGAACCCGGCCCGGGCCGCGGCCTCGAACCGGTCGAGGAACGGCACCTCGTTGAACATGAGGCTCAGGTTGGCGGCGAAACGCGGCATGGTTCTGTCCCCTCAAGCTTTCTCGGGCAGCTTCGCCCCCGAGACCTGGGCGTAGAGCCGCGCCACCGAGGCGTCGTCGTCCCGACCCATGCCGGCGCCCGACGCCATCAGGAACATCTGCAGGGCCGCCGCCGCCACCGGAACCGGGTACTTCTCGGCCCGGGCCATGTCCTGCACGATGCCGAGGTCCTTGACGAAGATGTCGACCGCGCTCTTCGGGCTGTAGTCGGCGTCGAGGATGTGCGGCACCCGGTTCTCGAACATCCAAGAATTGCCGGCCGACTTGGTGATCACCTCGTAGACGCGCCGGAGGTCGAGTCCCTGCTTGGCCGCGAAGGCCATCGCCTCCGAGGCGGCGGCGATGTGCACGCCCGCGAGCAGCTGGTTGATCATCTTGAAGGCCGCGCCCTGGCCGGCGGCGTCGCCGAGCTCGTAGAGCGTGCCCGCCATGGCATCGAGAGCGGGCCGCGCCTTCGCGAAGGCCGCCGCCGAGCCCGAGGCCAGGAAGGTCAGGCCGCCCTCGGCCGCGCGGGCGGCGCCGCCACTCATCGGGGCGTCGAGGTAGTGGCGGCCGGTGGCCTCCAACCGCGCCGCCAGCGCCCGGGCGACGGCCGGATCCATGGTGGCGGAGGAGACGAACACCGCGCCCTCCGGCATCGCGGCGGCGGCGCCGTCCTCGCCGAACAGGACCGCCTCGGTCTGGGCGGCGTTGACCACCACGCTCACCACCACGTCGGCGTCCCGCGCCGCTTCGGCGGGGTTCGCGGCGCCCCGGCCGCCGGCGGTCGCGAAGCGCGCCACCGCCTCCGGGTTCACGTCGCAGGCGGAGACCGCGAAGCCCGCCCGCAGGAGCGAGCCGGCCATCCCGGAGCCCATGGAGCCCAGGCCGATCACCGCGGCGCGGGGTGTTGCGTTGGTCATCGGGGACGGCTCCTGAAGCTGGGAAAGGGCGCCTCGGCGTCGCCGCTCGAAGCGCGGGTCCCCTCTCCCGTGCGGGAGAGGGGCCAAGTCGCGCCCGGATCAGAGGTCAGCGGTTGACCATCCGGGCGGGCGTCACGAACACGCAGACCGCGCCGACCACCAGCATGGCGGCGAGCGCGTAGAGGCCCGTGGCGGTGCTGCCGGTGGCATCCCGCAGGGCGCCGATCACGTAGGGGCTGACGAAGCCCGCGAGGTTCCCAACCGAGTTGATCAGCGCGATGCCGGCCGCCGCGCCCGCGCCGCTGAGGAACGCCGTGGGCAGCGACCAGAACAGGGGCGAGCAGGTCAGCACGCCGGCCGCCGCCACCGACAGCGCCGCGATGGCGAGCGTCGTCGAGCCGGCATTGGCCGAGACCACGAAGGCGACCGCGCCGATCAGCGCCGGGATGATCAGGTGCCAGCGGCGCTCGCGCATCCGGTCGGCGGAGCGGCCGAGCAGAATCATCACGATCGCCGCGCAGACGAACGGGATCGCGCTGATCAGGCCGATGTTGAAGTTGCCCTGCACGCCCGACGCCTTGACGATCGTCGGCATCCAGAAGGTCAGCCCGTACTGGCCGGTGACGAAGGCGAAGTAGATCAGGCTCATGAACCACACGCGGCCGTTGCGGAACACGGTGGCGATGGAGTGCGGGCTCGATTCCTTGCCCTGGTTGTCGGCCGCGATGTCGCGCTCGAGGAGCTGCTTCTCGGCGTCGGTCAGCCACTTGGCCTCGGCGGGGCGGTTGTCGAGGTAGAAGAACACCGCGAGGCCGATCAGCACCGCCGGCACCGCCTCGATCAGGAACATCCACTGCCAGCCGGACAGGCCGTGGGCGCCGTTGAACGCGTCCATGATCCAGCCGGAGAGCGGGTTGCCGAAGATGCCGGAGATCGGGATCGCCGCCATGAACACGGCGATCACCCGGGCCCGGCGATGGGCCGGGAACCACGAGGTCGTGTAGAGGATGACGCCCGGGTAGAACCCGGCCTCGGCGAGACCGAGGAGGAAGCGCATCCCGTAGAAGCTCCACTCGGAGTTCACGAACAGGAACGCCCCGGAGATCACCCCCCAGGTGATCATGATCCGGGCGATCCACACCCGGGCGCCGACCCGGTGCAGGATCACGTTCGAGGGCACCTCGAACAGGAAGTAGCCGAGGAAGAAGATGCCGGCGCCGAGGCCGTAGACCGTCTCGGAGAACTTCAGCTCCTGGGACATCTGGAGCTTGGCGAAGCCGACATTCACCCGGTCGAGATATGCCACGACGTAGCAGAGCATCAGGAACGGCACGAGGCGCCAGAACACCTTCGCGTAGGTGCGGTCGGCGAAGGACTTCTCGTCCGCGGGTGCGGTGGCGCCCCCCAGCGGGGCGGCTTGAACCGACATGGCGTACTCCCTGGTCCGGGCCGCACGGCTGCCGGACATCGCTCTTCACCGCTCGTCGGGCGGCGCTGGGGCGGTGCCATATCGCCTTTTGGCAGCGCTGCCAATCCGGTTGTGCGAGATAATGCAGGCCGCTATGTCAGTCGTGGATCGACGCGGACGGTCTTCCCATTCCTGCCTTATGCCGAGGCGCTGCAGCGTGGTGGAGGCCTCCTTCGGGGTCCGCTTCGCGGTCGTCTCAGGATGAGGGAAGGACGCCGGGAGGTTCGACGGGCGTCGTGAAAAAAAACCGCGCCGGGAGAGCGGGGCCATGGACGACATCCAGCCGCAGGGGCGGCTCGTCACCCTCACCGACGTCGCCCGCGAGGCCGGGGTCGGCGAGAGCACGGTCTCGCGGGTCCTGCGCAACCACGGCTCCTACTCCAAGCGCGCCGGCGAGCGGGTGGCGGAGGCGGTCGCCCGGCTCGGCTACGTTCCGAATCGCCTCGCCGGCAGCCTCGCCGGCCAGGGGGCGAGCGCGCGGCTTGTGGGGGTCGTCATCCCGTCGCTCGCCAACGTGGTCTTCCCTGACCTGCTGCGCGGCCTCACCGCCGCCCTCGACGCCGACGGCATCCCCTGCGTGATCGGGGTGAGCGACTACGACCCGGACCGGGAGGAGGCGCTGGCCGCCGCGCTCCTCTCCTGGCGGCCGGCGGCGCTGCTGCTCACCGGGCTGGAGCACAATCCCGGGACGGTGGCCCTGGCGAAGGCCGGGGGCGTGCGCGTGGTCGAGATGATCGACACGGATGGGGAGGGGATCGACGCCGTGGTCGGCTTCTCCAACCGGGCCGTGGGGGCGGCGAGCGCGCGCCACCTCGTGGCGCGCGGGTACCGGCGGATCGGCTATCTCGGCCACGACCTCGCGGTCGACCTGCGCGCGGGCAAGCGGCTCGCCGGGTTCGAGGCCGCGCTCGGGCAGGCGGGTTTGGCGCTCCACGGCAAGGAGATCCGGACGGGGCCGTCCTCGCCGGCCTCGGGCCGGGCCGGGCTGGAGGCGCTGCTGGCGCGCGTGCCCGATCTCGACGCGGTCTACTTCTCCAACGACGACATGGCGCTCGGCGGCTACTTCGCCTGCCTGTCGACGGGGCTGGCGGTGCCGGGACGGATCGCGCTGTTCGGCTTCAACGGGCTCGACTTCGCGGCGGCGATGCCGCAGCCCTTGTCGACGGTGCGCACGCCGCGCCTGGAGATCGGCCGGCAGGCCGCCGCCTGCCTGACCGGCGCAGGCCCGAGGAAAATCGATCTCGGATTCGAGCTGATCGAGGGAGCGACCGCATGAGCGACGAGAGCCGGCTGCGCGAGGAGATCTGCCGCTACGGCCGCTCGCTGTTCGAGCGCGGCCTGACGCCGGGCTCGTCCGGCAACATCTCGCTGCGCCTGCCCGACGGGGGCTGGCTGGTGACGCCGACCAACGCGTCGCTCGGGTTCCTCGACCCGGCGCGGATCTCGCGGTTGGACGATGCGGGGCGGCTGGTCTCCGGCGACAAGCCCACCAAGGAGATCCCGCTGCACAGCGCACTCTACGAGAGCCGGAACGAGGCGAAGGCCATCGTCCACCTGCACTCGACCCACGCGGTGGCGGTCTCGATGCTGCCGGAGGTCGACCCGCGACAGGTGCTGCCGCCGCTGACGCCCTACTACCTGATGCGGACCGGCGGCACGGCGCTCGTGCCCTACTATCGCCCGGGCGACCCGGCCGTGGCGGACGCGATCCGGGGCCTGGCGGGGAAGTACAGCTCGGTGCTGCTCGCCAATCACGGACCGGTGGTGGCGGGCGACAGCCTGGAGGGCGCGGTCTTCGCCACCGAGGAGCTGGAGGAGACCGCCAAGCTCTACCTGCTCCTGCGCAACCTCAACCCGCGGCAGCTGAGCCCCGGGCAGGTGGCGGATCTGGTGAGCCATTTCGGCCTGACCCTGCCGGAGCCGGACGACCATGCCGGGCACGATCACGGGTGAGGGCGGTGGGTCCGCTCTCCCACAGACCACCTCATCCTGAGGTGCGAGCGCAGCGAGCCTCGAAGGAGGGCTCCAGGGATCGCACGGCTGGCTGGAGGTCTCCTTCGAGGCCTCCGCTACGCTCCGGCACCTCAGGATGAGGGCGCGAGTGGGATTGAGGACGTCGTGCGCCTCACCCCTCGATCTTCGAGAAATCCGCCACCTCCCGCGTCGCGGCGCGGAGCGCGTTGAGCAGAGCCAAGCGGTTCTCGCGGAGCTTCGGATCGGGGGCGTTGACGGTCACGTCCTGAAAGAACGCGTCGACCGGCGCGCGCAGCGTCGAGAGCGCCTGCATGGCGCCGGAAAAATCCTCCCGCGCCACGGCCGCCGAGGCGGTCTCCCGCGCCTTCGCCAGCGCCTCGGCGAGCGCCCGCTCGGCCGGCTCGCCCGCTTCCGCGAGGGCGGCGTCGGGCGCGGAATCGTAGGCGCGGCCGTCCTTCTTCTCCTCGATCCGCAGGATGTTGGCCGCGCGCTTGTAGCCCGCGAGCAGGTTCTTGCCGTCCTCGGTGTCGAGGAACTGGCCGAGCGCCTCGACGCGGCGCACGACCATCAGCAGGTCGTCCTGGCCGGGGAGGGCGAAGACGGCGTCGATCAGGTCGTGGCGGGCGCCCTGGTCGCGGAGATAGACCTTCAGGCGGTCGGCGAGGAAGCCGAGGAGATCCCGCGCGTCGGCACCGGCCCGCCCGGCGAGGCCGCGATCCGCAGCGCCGACCTGCTCCAGCAGCCGCAGGCGCAGGCCGCGGTCGAGGATCAGTCGGATCACGCCCAGCGCCGCCCGGCGCAGGGCGAACGGATCCTTGCTGCCCGTGGGCTTCTCGTCGATCGCCCAGAAGCCCGCGAGCGTGTCGAGCTTGTCGGCGAGCGCCACCGCGATCGAGACCGGATCGCTCGGCACCCGGTCGGAGGGGCCGAGCGGCTTGTAGTGCTCCTCGATGGCCGCGCAGACGCTGTCGTGCTCGCCCTGGAGCGCCGCGTATTTCCGGCCCATCAGGCCCTGGAGCTCGGGGAACTCGCCGACCATCTCGGTGACGAGGTCGGCCTTGGCGAGGCGCGCGGCGCGCTCGGCGAGCGCCGGGTCGGCCCCCACGAGCGGCGCGAGGTCCTTCGCCAGGGCCGCGATGCGGGCGATGCGCTCGCCCTGCGTCCCGAGCTTCTCGTGGAAGACGATGGCGTCGAGCTTGGGCAGCCGGTCCTCCAGGCGGGTCGCCTTGTCGGTCTCCCAGAAGAACTTCGCGTCGGACAGGCGCGCCCGGACCACCCGCTCGTTGCCGGCGGTGATCGCTTGGCCACCGTCGGTGGCGACGAGGTTCGAGACCAGGATGAAGGCCGGCGCCAGGTCCTCCGAGCCGCCCTTGCGCAGAACGAAGCATTTCTGATTCGCCCGGATGGTCGCGCGGATCGCCTCGGCGGGGATGTCGAGGAACGACGCGTCGAACGAGCCCATCAGCACCACCGGCCATTCCACGAGGCCCGACACCTCCTCCAGCAGGCCCTCGTCCTCCACGAGGTCGAGGCCGCGGGCGAAGGCGAGGTCGCGGGCGTCGTGCAGGATCACGTCCTTGCGCCGGTCGGCGTCGAGGATGACCTTCGCGCGCTCCAGCGCCTGGATGTAGTCGTCGAACCGGCGCACCTCGATCGCCTCGGGGGCGAGGAAGCGGTGGCCGTAGGTCACGGTGCTGGCCGCGATCCCGGCGACCGAGACGGGGACCACCTCCGGCGTCTCCGTCTCGGGCCCGAAGGTCGCGACGATCGACTGCAGGGGACGCACCCAGCGCAGCGAGCCCGGCTCGGCCGAGGCTGCGCCCCAGCGCATGGATTTCGGCCAGGGGAAGCTCTTGACGATCTCGGGCAGGAGTTCGGCCAGGACGTCCAGCGTCTCGCGGCCGGGCCGCTCGATCACCGCGAGGTAGAACTCGCCCTTCTTCGGGTCGGTGACGGTCGTGGCCTGATCGAGGCTCGTCAGACCCGCGCCCTTCAGGAAGCCCTGGACGGCCGCCTCGGGCGCGCCGACCCGCGGGCCGCGGCGCTCCTCGCGCACGGCCTCGCCCCGGGCGGGAAGGCCGGCGATGTGGAGCGCCAAGCGGCGCGGCGTCGAGAACGCCCGGACGCCCTCGTACAGGAAGCCGCGCGCCACGAGGGCGTCGGTGACGAGCTTCTTCAGATCCTCCGCCGCGCGCCGCTGCATGCGGGCGGGGATCTCTTCCGAGCGGAGTTCGAGCAGGAGGTCGGGCATGGGGCGGCCATATCGCCGCGCCGCACCCCTGTCGAGGGTCGGCGCGCGGGGCTCAGCGCGACTCGCCCTTGAGGATGGTCGAGAGCTGCCACTTCCGGTCGCCGATCGCGTGGGCGTCGGAGACCTTCCAGCCGCCGTCCTCGCGCACGAGGTCGTACACGATGACGTTGGCGCCGTTGCCGCCCTTGCGCTCAACCGTGACCTTCGCCTGGTCCTTGCCCTCGGTAGCCTCCTTGAAGGTCAGGTTCTTCACCGTGTCGGGCTTCAGGGGCTCGCCGTTCAGGCGGTAGTCGAAATCGAGGTTGCCGGTGGCGCCGTTGGCCTGCTTCGCGTCGGCGTCGAACAGGCCCTGCAGGCGCTTCGAGTACACGGAGGAGTGATTCGGGTGCGGCTCGGCGTAGAGCTTCTTCACCGTGGCCTCAGGCCCGGGATCGGCCGCCAGCGCGGGGGCGAGGCCGAATCCGAGGAGGCTGAGGGCGAGGATCGTCTTCTTCATTGGGCATGTCCCGCGTCTGCGGACGCGCCGAGGCGCGCCGGTTGGCGGGGGTTGCAACGCGCGAGGGGGCAAGGGGCTCCGCGATGGGGCACCCCTCCGTCATCGCGGGCGCAGCGAAGCGACCCAGGGCGTCGGGACGTCTGGCAGCGAGGCGCGACCCTGGATTGCTTCGCTGCGCTCGCAAAGACGGCGGCGCATCTGGGCACTCCGGACTGCGTCGTCCGCAGCCATCTGGTCGAGCGCCAGCGCCGACCTCACGCCCCGCCGGCGGCGGTCCTTAACCACGCCGCGCCGCAGGCCTTGGCCAGTTCGCGCACGCGGAGGATGTAACTCTGGCGCTCCGTCACCGAGATCACGCCGCGCGCGTCGAGCAGGTTGAACACGTGGCTCGCCTTGATGCACTGGTCGTAGGCCGGCTGCGCCATGCGGTGGCGTTCACCCTCCGCGTCCGGCGCGCCGGCCGCGAGGTAGGATCGGCAGGCGGCCTCCGCGTCGGTGAACTGGCGGAACAGCATCGCGGTGTCGGCCGCCTCGAAGTTGTGGCGGGAGTACTCCTGCTCGGCCTGCAGGAACACGTCCCCGTAGGTGATCCGGTCGGCGCCTTCGGCGCCGTTGAAGTCCAGGTCGTAGACGTTCTCAACGCCCTGGACGTACATGGCGAGCCGCTCCAGCCCGTAGGTCAGCTCGCCCGCCACCGGCGCGCACTCGAAGCCCGCCACCTGCTGGAAATAGGTGAACTGGCTGACCTCCATCCCGTCGCACCAGCACTCCCAGCCGAGGCCCCAGGCGCCCAGGGTCGGGCTCTCCCAGTCGTCCTCGACGAAGCGGATGTCGTGAAGCTTCAGGTCGACGCCGATGGCGGCGAGCGAGGCGAGGTAGAGCTCCTGCAGGTTCGGCGGGTTCGGCTTCAGGATCACCTGGAATTGGTAATAGTGCTGGAGCCGGTTGGGGTTCTCGCCGTAGCGGCCGTCCTTGGGCCGGCGCGACGGCTGAACGTAGGCCGCCTTCCAGGGCTTCGGGCCGAGCGCCCGCAGGGTCGTGGCCGGATGGAACGTGCCGGCACCGACCTCCATGTCGTAGGGCTGGAGGATCACGCAGCCCTGCGCCGCCCAGAATTCCTGAAGCGTCAGGATCAGACCCTGGAAGGATTTTTTCTCGGACATCGGTCTCGGCGGCTCGGGATCGCGCGGCGGCTGGGGCCGCCGGCGGGCCGGTTTAGGTGCGGGCGGCGAGGGGTGCAAGGCAAAGGGTGTCGACCGAGGGGGCGCGGCGCCGGCAGCCCGGGTTGCCTATGCGGTCCCGATGATGGTCCGCTCGCTGCGCAAGCACGGAGAGAATCATGGATCCTGACCTCGCGATCCGCCCGATCGGCCCCGGCGACCGGGACGCTTGGCTGCCGCTCTGGCGGGGCTACCAGTCCTTCTACAAGGTCGACCTGTCGGACGTTGTCACCGACACGACCTGGCAGCGCCTCAACGATCCGGCCGAGCCGGTGGACGGTGCCCTGGCGTGGCGCGGTGCCGAGGCGGTCGGCCTCGTCCACCACATCCGCCACCGCTCGGCCTGGACGATCGGCGACTACTGCTACCTCCAGGACCTGTTCGTGGCGGACGGCACGCGCGGGCTCGGGATCGGCCGTCGGCTGATCGAGCACGTCTACGCGGCCGCGCAGGCCGCCGGCTGCTCGCGCGTCCACTGGCTGACGCACGAGACCAACGCGGACGCGATGCAGCTCTACGACCGGATCGCCGAGAAGTCGGGCTTCGTTCAGTACCGCAGGATCTTCTGAGCGCCGGCGCCCGACGTGCGCCGGGACACCCAAGCGTGGCGGTTTTTGGGCAATAAACCGGAACCGCCGAGCTGACGGCCAAGTTATCAGCGCAACAGGGGATCTCGGCACCTCAGCGCTGCCGAATACAGAACGTCGGACGACCCGTCATGTACAATGCTCGCATCCGCACCAGCTTCGGCCGCAAGAACATCGCCGTCTTCGCCGCGCTCGCCATCTCGTCGCTGGCCGCCACGCCCTTCGTGATGAGCGCCAGCCGTGCGCTCGCCACTTCCGAAGACCAGCCGGTGGCCGCCACCCTGCGGGTCGAGCCGGTAGAGGTCGCCCCCGTGGCGGCCGCGCCGAAGGCTGAGGGAAGCTGCCTACGCAAGGTCCGGGTGGTCTACAGCGGCTACGGCCAGTCGGCGGACGGGTGCGCGGCCCACTGACGCCAGCGCCCCGACTCAGCCGTGGGCCGGTGCGGTCCCGGCCAGACGCTTGAGATGGAGTTCCTCCAAGTCGATCTCCGTCTCGAGCTGCCGCAGCACCGAGCTGTGGATCCGGTTCTGCCGGTGCAGGTCGATCAGGGCCGACCGGCCTGAGCGCACGGCGAGCAGGGCGGCGGCGAAGTGCTCGGTCTTCTCGGCCTCCAGCGCCGCCCGCTCGTCGCGGTCCCGCGAGGCCGCCCGCACCCGGCGGCGGTACTCCTCCACGAGGCGCGGGTGCTTCAGCGCCCCGGTCTCGGCGAACACCAAGCCCTGTAGGGCGGCGAGCCCGGCCTCGTTCACGACGACGCGGGCCATCGGCGCGTCGAGGTGGCCCTCGGGGAGATGCGCCGCGGGGTCGAGGCGGAGGCTGCGGATCAGCGGCCCCAGGGTCGTGCCCTGCACGAGCACGGTGAACAGGATCACCGCGAAGGCCGCGACCAGGATCGCGTCGCGGCCGGGGAAATCCACCGGCAGAGCCAGGGCGGCCGCCAGGGTCACGACCCCGCGCATGCCGGCCCACCCGACGATCAGCGGCACGGCCGGGTTCGGGGCGGGCTCCTGCGCGCGGACCCGCGGCGACAGGAGCCGCCGCAGGTAGACGGCCGGGAACACCCAGAGCAGACGGGCGACGACGCAGGTCGCCGTGACGGCGAGCGCCAGCGGCAACTCCGCCTCGAGCGCGCCCATCTGGCCGCCGGTCCGGGCGAGCACGCCGCGGAGCGCCAAGCCGATCAGCACGAAGACCAGGGCCTCCAGCACGAAGACCACGAACTCCCACACCGCCACGGAATGGCGGCGGGCATGCGCGTCGAAGGTCTCGTGCTCCCGGCCGCCCATCATCAGGCCGCAAGCGACCACGGCCAGGACACCGGAGGCGTGGATCTCCTCGGCCGCGAGGTAGGCGACGTAGGCGGCGAGGAAGCTCAGCACCGTGATGGCGTTGGCGTCGTGCATCCGGCGTATCACCAGGGTCACCGCCACCCCGCACGCGATCCCGACCGCGACACCCGCCACCGCGAGCCACGCGAAGCTGCCGGCCGCCGCCCAGGCGCTGAAGGTGCCGGTGAGCGCCGCCGCCACCGCGAAGCGGTAGAGCACGAGGCCCGAGGCGTCGTTCACGAGGCTCTCGCCCTCCAGGACCGTGATCATCCGGCGGGGCAGGGCGACGCGGGCCAGCACCGCCTTGGCGGCCACCGCGTCCGGCGGCGAGACGATGGCGCCGAGGGCGAAGCAGGCGGCCCAGGGCAGGGACGGCACCACCGCGTGGGCGACGAGCCCGACCACGAGGGTCGTGAACAGGACCGCGCCGAGGGACAGGGACAGGATCGGGCCGAGGCTCGCCCGGAAGTCGCGCCAGACGGTGAAGTAGGCGGATTCGAGCAGGAGCGGCGGCAGGAACAGGACCATGATCAGGTCCGGATCGAGATCGAAGGCCGGCAGGCCCGGCACCACCGCCAGCGCCATGCCGCCGACGACGAGGGCGGCGGCCGGCGGGAAACCGAGGCGCCCGGCCGCCAGCGACAGCAGCAGGGCCGCGCCGAGGAGACCGAGGATCAGCTCGAACAGGGCGACGGATGTCATCGGTGGATCGGGCCCGGCGCCGGAGGCCCGGCAAGCGCGGCCGTTCTAGGACGTTTCCCGGTCGGATGAATACCGCGTCGGCCGAAGGTTCGCCGAGGGTCGCGGTGCGGGCCGCGCCCTAGAGAGCCCCTTCCCGCACGGCGCCCGGGTCGGCCAGCGCGTGCAGGATGCGCGCGGCGCTGTGGGCGAAGCGCAGCGTCACGGCCTTGCGGCGGGCGCCGCTCAGCGGGTGCTCGGGCGGCTCCCGCAGGATCCCGGCCCCGTAGGCGTCGGCGACGATCAGGCCGCACTCTTCCGGGATCAGCGACTCGGGCACGTCCTCGGGGATGGCGAAGAAAAACCGGTCGCAGAAGTCGCGGTAATCCGGCCATTTCCGGTCGGCGCGGAAATCGGCCACGCTCGACTTGATCTCCACGATGGTGAGCTTGCCGGCGCCGCAGAGCGCGATCACGTCGGCGCGGCGGCCGTTGACGAGGGAGAATTCCGGCAGGGTGACGCAGCCCATCTCGGAGAACAACCGGCGCACGCCGCGCTGGATGCGCAGGGCTGTGGGCGATTGCCGCCGGTCGGGCGGCAGCAGCGCCTCGACGGCTGGGGGCGCGGAATCGGGAAGGCCGAGGGAAGCGGACATCGAGCTCGGGGGATGCGTCTGCGGGTGCGTCTGTACCGAATCGGGACATCCTGCCAAGTCGCGCCCGGTCCGTCACCTGCGGCGCGGCATCGCCCCACGCATCACCCTGAGGCGATCACCCGAGGCAGGCCCGAATCGCGTCGAACCCGTCGGTGAGGGCGGCCGGGCCGGGCTGCAGGATCAGCGGCGACTTGATCTCGTGGATGCGCCCGTCGCGCACCGCCGGGATCGCCGCCCAGCCGGGCCGGGACCGGATGCGCTCGACATTGACCCGCTTGCCGCACCACGAGGCGAGGATCACGTCGGGCGCGGCCGCGATCACCTGCTCGGCGGTGACGATCCGGTCCTTCGCGGCCGGCTGGCGGCTCAGCTCCGGGAAGACGTCCCGGCCGCCGGCGAGGCCGATCAGGTCCGAGACCCAGCCGATGCCGGAGATCATCGGCGCGTCCCACTCCTCGAAGTAGACGCGCGGGGGCGGCCGCTCCCGGACCGAGGCGGCGGCCGCGGCCAGCCGCGCCTCGAGGCCCGCCGCCAGGGTCTCGGCCCGCTCCGGCAGGCCCACGAGGGCGCCGAGCGTGCGCACCATCGCGAGGCAGCCCGCCACGTCACGCTGGTTGAACAGGTGGACCGCCACGCCCGCGCGGGCGAGGTCGGCGACGATGCCGGCCTGGAGGTCCGAGAAGGCCAGGACGAGGTCCGGCGCCAGCGCCAGGATCTTCGGGATGTCCGCACTGGTGAAGGCCGAGACGCGCGGCTTCTCCCGGCGGACCCGGGGCGGGCGCACCGCGTAGCCCGAGACGCCGACGATCCTGTCCTCCGCGCCCAGGAGGTACAGGGTCTCGACCGTCTCCTCGGTGAGGCAGACGATCCGCTCGGGCGGGAAGCGGCGCATCAGCGGTCGAGCCGGATTATCGGTCGAGCCACGTGAGCAGCCCGGCCCCGGGGGCCAGAAGGACGAAGGCCCAGACCAGCGCGGAGGCGACGTTGGCCAGCTGGAACGGCAGCCGCGCCAGGCCGAGGATCCCGGCGAAGAGCGGGACCAGAGCGCGGGCCGGCCCGAAGAAGCGCCCCAGGGCCACCGCGGCGATGCCCCACCGGCCGATGAAGGCCTCGGCCTTGGCCATGAGCTCGGGATAGCGCCGCAGCGGCCACTTGGTCTTTGCCCCCGGCCCGAGCCAGCGCCCGGCCTCGTAGGAGATCCAGTCGCCGAGGGCGGCCCCGAGCGCCGCGGCGATCACCACCGGCCAGAACGGGATGTCGGCGCCGCCGACGAGGGCCCCGATGCCGACCAGGATCACGGTTGCCGGGACGAACAGCGACAGGATCGCGATCGATTCGCAGAAGGCGAGGCCGCCCGCGATGACCGGCGTCCAGGCCTTGTGCGCCTCCACGAAGGCGAGGGTCGAGGTGCGCAGGGCTTCGATGTCCATGGGGCTCCGAACGGGGCTCGGGGGATGGGAGAAGGGTCGGTCCCATCTGAGGCGCGCGGGGGAGGGCGGCAAGGGACAGGGGTGCGGCCGGCGCGGGAACCGGCTAACCGTAGCGGGACAACGAGCGAGTCCCGCGTTGAACGTCCTGTCGATCCAGTCCCACGTCGCCTACGGCCATGTCGGCAACGCCTCGGCGGTGTTCCCGATGCAGCGGCTCGGGGTCGAGGTCTGGCCGGTCCACACGGTTCAGTTCTCAAACCACACCGGCTACGGCGCGTGGCGCGGCCCCGTCTTCGACGCGGCGATGATCCGCGAGGTGGTGCGCGGCATCGGCGAGCGCGGCGTCCTGGGCCGCTGCGACGCGGTCCTGTCGGGCTACATGGGCTCGGCGGAGATAGGCGCCGCGATTCTGGAGGCGGTGGACGCCGTGCGCGCGGCGAACCCGCGGGCGCTCTACTGCTGCGACCCGGTGATCGGCGACGTCGAGGAGGGCGTCTACGTGCGGCCCGGCATCGAGGCGTTCCTGCGCGAGCGCGCTGTCCCGGCCGCCGACATCCTTACCCCCAACCAGTTCGAGCTCGGCCTGCTCACCGGCCTGCCGAGCGGCACCCTGGCGGAGGCCGGGTCCGCGATCGCGGCGCTCCGGGCGCGCGGGCCGCGGGTGGTCCTGGTCACCTCGGCGCTCTGCGCCGACACGCCCGCCGACAGCATCGACCTGCTCGCGGGCGCGGAGGGGCGGGTGTTCCGGGTCCGGACGCCGCGGCTCGCCATCGCGGTGAACGGGGCCGGCGACTGCATCGCGGCGCTGTTCCTGGTGCATTACGCCCGGACCGGCTCGGCCGAGGCGGCGCTGGGCGCGGCGGCGGCCTCGATCTACGGGCTGCTCAAGCGCACCGCCGAGGCGGGATCGCGGGAGATCCTGACGGTCGCCGCGCAGGAGGAGTACGTGAACCCGAGCGCGCGGTTTCCGGTCGAGGCGGTCTGAGGCGCCCCCGGCAAACCGCTCCGCCCAAGTCCGCAGAGAGCAGGAAGGATCGACACGATGGCGCGCCGCTTCGTCACCCTCGATGTGTTCACCGAGCGGAGGCTCGCCGGCAATCCACTCGCCGTGGTGCTCGACGCGGAGGGGCTCGACACCGCGGCCATGCAGGCCATCGCGCGGGAGTTCAACCTGTCGGAGACGGTCTTCGTCTTCCCGCCCGCGGAGGCCCGGCACAGGGCGTCGCTGCGCATCTTCACCCCCGCCCGGGAGCTGCCCTTCGCCGGGCACCCGACGGTGGGCACGGCCGTGCTGCTGGCGCTGCAGGACCCGACC
The DNA here is from genome assembly GCF_021398735.1 of Methylobacterium oryzae. Taxonomy (NCBI): domain Bacteria; kingdom Pseudomonadati; phylum Pseudomonadota; class Alphaproteobacteria; order Hyphomicrobiales; family Methylobacteriaceae; genus Methylobacterium; species Methylobacterium oryzae. The sequence goes on along the minus strand of NZ_CP090349.1, from coordinate 3,753,005 downwards.
CGGGGCGACGCCCGGGCCTTCGGCCTGGAGGAGGGGATCGGGATCGTCCCCTGCGTGGTCGAGACCCTGGCGGACGGGACCGGCGGACGGGCCCGGTTCCGCCTCCCGGTCCTGCCGGACTACCTCGGTCCCGGCCCCGATCCCGCCGCGCTGGCGCGGCTCCTGGGCCTCGAGCCCGGCGACATCGGCACCGGCCGGCACGCGCCGAGCCGCCACGGCGTGGGGCCGACCTTCACCTGCGTGCCGGTGGCGTCGGTCGCCGCCCTCGACGCCGCCCGGACGGCCCAGGCGCCCGATCCGGCCGACGGGCTCTACCTCTACGCCCCGGATCCCGAGGGCACCGGTCAGCGCTGGCGCGTCCGCATGTTCGCGCCGAATGTCGGCGTGCCGGAGGATCCCGCCACCGGCTCGGCGGCCTCCGCCTTCGCGGGGGTGCTGATGCAGTTCGAGGCGCTGGGCGACGGCACCCACGACGTGGCGATCCGCCAGGGCGAGGCGATGGGGCGGCCGAGCGACATCGCGCTCCAGCTCACGATCGCGGCCGGCGCCCTGCAGGGCGTCGAGATCGGCGGCGCCGCCGTGATCCTGTCGGACGGCAGCCTGCATGTCTGAAGGCTCCTCCGACGGCGTCTCCGACGGCTTCCGGATCACCCGCGTCGCGGAGGTGGCGGCGCGGTTCGTAGACCACGACTGGGCCTTCCCGCGCGTGCACGAAGCCGCCATCGCGGCCCACTGGCAGACCCGGCTGCGCCGCAGCCCCGGCATGTTCGACGGGACCGTCCTGCTGTGCTGCGACCACGCGGTCGCCGACGGGGTCGCCCGGCTCGACCTGTTCGCGACGCGCTACGCGACCTTCACCTACTACCGGGACAGGCCCCACCCCGAGCCGCGCATCGCCAACGCCTTCGCGGCGATCGTGCCCTGGACGGCGGACGGCGCCGTCTTGCTCGGCGAGATGGGCGCCCACACGGCCAATGCCGGCCAGCTCTACTTCCCCTGCGGCACCCCGGATCCGGACGACGTGCGCGGCGCGCGGGTCGATCTCACCGGCAGCGCCGCCCGGGAACTCGCCGAGGAGACCGGCCTCGCGCTGCCGGCCGGGGCTGAGACGGACTGGGTGCTTCTTGAGGGGGAGGGCCAGCTCGCCTTCCTGCGGCCGGTGCGCTTCCCCGAGCCGGCCGCGAGGATCGTGGCGCGGATCGCCGACCATCTCGGCGCCGAGGCCGAGCCGGAGCTCGCCGGGATGCACGTGGTGCGGGGGCGTGAGGACATCGATCCCGCGCGGATGCCGGGCTTCGTGCGGGCCTACCTGGCGGACACGTTCCCGCCCGCCCGTTGACCGGCGCGGCGCGCGGGGAAAGACATTCGTCTCCCCGCGGAGGTCAGCCGGATGTCGTCTTGTCTGCCGACCGCGGGCAATACAGATTTCCGTTTCATTGACCGCCCTCGAGACAAGCATAAACTCGGCCTTCTACCGAACAGGCCCGCGCAACGCGGGCCGCGTATCCCGGCAGGCCCCATGTTCATCCGATCTCACTTGCGGCCCGGTGGCCGCCGGCTCGCCGGGGCGCGGCTCGCGACCGCACTGACGCTGGCCACGATGACGCTGGCCACCGTGACGCTGGCGGCGTTGGCCGCCCGCGCGGAGGAGATTGTCCTGCGGGTCGGCGACCAGAAGGGCGGGAACCGGTCGCTCCTCGAGATCGCCGGCTACGCGAAGGATGTGCCCTACCGGATTGCGTGGTCGGAATTCCCCGCCGCCGCGCCGATCCTGGAGGCGCTCAACGCCGGCGCCCTCGATGTCGGCTACACCGGCGATCTCTCCTTCCTCACCGTCGTTGCGGCCGGGGCACCGATCAAGGCGATCGGCGGCACCAAGTCCGATCCCCGGACGCAGACGATCCTGGTCCGCGCAGATTCGCCGATCCGCTCGGCCGCGGATCTGAAGGGCAAGCGGCTCGCCGGCACCCGCGGCGGCTGGGGCCAGTTCCTGATCAGCGCGACGCTGGAGAAGGCCGGGATCGCGCCGTCCGAGGCCACCTTCGCGCCACTCAACCCAGTCGACGCGAAGGTCGCGCTGATGGCCGGCTCGGTGGATGCCTGGGCGGTCTGGGAGCCCTACGTCGCGTTCGCGACGCTCAAGGACAAGGCCCGGCCGATCGCGGACGGCGCGGGCCTTACGCCGACCATCACCTTCATCGTCGCCTCGGACAGCGCCATCGCCACCAAGCGGGCGGCGCTGCAGGACTTCCTGAGCCGCCTGAACCGGGCGCGGCTCTGGTCGCTGGACCATCTGGACGCCTACGCCCGGAACACGGCCGCGCTGACGAAGATGCCGGAGGACGTCCTGCGCGCGGCCTACACGGCGCAGCGGACGCGCCCGATCGCGCTCGACGAGGGCGTCGTGAAGGAGGTCCAGGACGCCTCGGACCGGGCGACGCGGTACGGCATCCTGTCGAAGACGCTCGACGTCGGCCGGGCCGTGGACCGGAGCTTCACGGAAGCGGCCTCGAACTGAGCGGGACACGGTCGTCACGCCCCGCGATTTTTGCGGCACTGCGGGAGCTTCGCTGTTTCCGGCACGTTCACCAGGGGCTCCCCGCAGCGGCACGTGGCCGGGCGGGTCGCGTTCCGGAGTGTCCATGTCCGATTCCCGTCGTCCCGCATCGCAGGCCCGCGCGACCCGCTCGCGCATCCAGGAAGGCCAACCCTATCCCCTCGGTGCCACCTGGGACGGGCTCGGGGTCAATTTCGCGCTGTTCTCGGCCCACGCCACCAAGGTCGAGCTCTGCCTGTTCGACGACCAGGGCGAGCAGGAGATCGAGCGCATCGAGCTGCCCGAGTACACGGACGAGATCTGGCACGGCTACCTGCCCGACGCGCGCCCCGGCACGATCTACGGCTACCGCGTCCACGGCCCCTACGAGCCGAAGGCCGGCCACCGCTTCAACCCCAACAAGCTGCTGATCGACCCTTACGCGAAGGGGCTCGTCGGCTCGATCACCTGGAACCCGGCGCTGTTCGGCTACCAGATGGAGACGGGCGACGACCTGACCTTCGACGAGCGCGACAGCGCCCCCTACACGCGCCGCTCCCGCGTCATCGACCCGGCCTTCACCTGGGGGCGGCACCAGAAGCCGCTGGTCCCGTGGGAGAAGACGATCGTCTACGAGACCCACGTCAAGGGCATGACCAAGCTCGACCCGCGGGTGCCGGAGAAGCTGCGCGGCACCTATGCCGGCCTCGGCACCCGGGATGTGCTCGACTACATCAAGAGCCTCGGCGTCACCTCGGTGGAGCTGCTGCCGGTCCACGCCTTCGTGCAGGACGACTACCTGCAGCAGAAGGACCTGGTGAATTACTGGGGCTACAACACGATCTCGTTCTTCACGCCCGCGCGCCGCTACGCCGCGGTGCCGGACTTCGCCTTCTCCGAGTTCAAGGAGATGGTCTCGCGCTTCCACGGCGCCGGCCTCGAGGTGATCCTCGACGTGGTCTACAACCACACCGCCGAGGGCAACGAGAAGGGTCCGACCCTGTCGTTCAAGGGCGTCGACAACGCCTCCTACTACCGGCTGCTGCCGAACGATCCGCGCTACTACATCAACGACACCGGCACCGGGAACACCTTCAACCTGTCGCATCCGCGGGTGCTGCAGCTCGTCACCGACTCCCTGCGCTACTGGGCGCAGGAGATGCAGGTGGACGGGTTCCGCTTCGACCTCGCCACGATCCTGGGCCGCGAGCCCTACGGCTTCGACGAGGGCGGCGGCTTCCTCGACACCTGCCGGCAGGACCCGGTTCTCAACAACGTCAAGCTGATCGCCGAGCCGTGGGATTGCGGCCCGGGCGGCTACCAGGTCGGCGGCTTCCCGCCGGGCTGGGCCGAGTGGAACGACCGGTTCCGCGACGACGTCCGCGCCTACTGGAAGGGCGACGGCGGGCTCTTGCCGGATCTGGCGGCGCGCATCACCGGCTCGGCCGACAAGTTCAACAAGCGCGGGCGCAAGCCCTGGGCCTCGGTGAACTTCCTCACCGCCCATGACGGCTTCACGTTGCACGACACGGTCTCGTACAACGACAAGCACAACGAGGCGAACGGCGAGGGCAACCGCGACGGCCACTCGCACAACCTCTCGTACAATTACGGGGTGGAGGGCCCCACGGACGATCCGGAGATCCGGGCGGTGCGCCTGCGCCAGATGCGCAACATGCTGGCGACCCTGTTCCTGTCCCGCGGCACGCCGATGCTGCTCGCGGGCGACGAGTTCGCCCGGACCCAGAAGGGCAACAACAACGCCTATTGCCAGGACAACGAGGTCTCCTGGCTCGACTGGGGGGCGATCGGCGACGAGCAGCGGGATCTGGCCGAGTTCACCCAGCGCGTGATCATCCTGCGCAACGCCTTGCCGATCCTGAGCCGCGGGCGGTTTCTGACCGGCCAGTACGACGAGGAGTTCGGCGTCAAGGACGTGACGTGGCTGCGGCCGGACGGCAGCGAGATGGCGGGCGAGAACTGGTCGGACGGCGAGGCCCGGGCCTTCGCGGTCCAGCTCGACGGGCGCGCCCAGGCCACCGGCCTGCACCGCCGCGGCGGCGACGCGACCCTGCTGATCATGTTCAACGCCTACCACGACCTCGTGACGTTCACGCTGCCGGAATCGGTCGGCGGCGTGGCCTGGACGCGGCTCCTCGACACCAACCTGCCCGACAGCCAGGACGTGGAGAGCTTCAAGTTCGGCTCCGGCTACGACGTGACCGGGCGCTCGCTCCTGATGTTCGTCCTGAAGCCCGAGGACAGCCCGGGGGTCGAGGACAACGCCATGGAGCGCTCCTACCAGCACGTGATGCAGGCCTTCGAGCGCGCGAACGTGGAGCATGTCCGCTTCCACCTCGACGACGCGGAGGGGTGAGCGGCGCGGCCGGGCGGTTTTCGCGTCGCCCGGCCGTCTGCGCCTTGCGCCGGACGGCGCACCCAGCTAACAGCACGGCACCGCGCGGCCCTGGCCGCGCCCGCCGCGCCGCGTGCGCGCCCGGGTGCCCGGTTCGCGGACGGAGGGGTGGCCGAGTGGTTGAAGGCGCACGCCTGGAAAGTGTGTATACCGGAAACGGTATCGCGGGTTCGAATCCCGCTCCCTCCGCCAACTTATGTTGATTTTGCAGATGTGTCTCTGAGGCCTTACCCTCCACCCCATCATCCGCCCGACCGACCGAGGGGATGATGGCTTCAGATTTGGCCGTCGTTGCATTGGACGAGGCCGATGAGGTCACCAGCGAGGGTAGAGGTTGATTGCCGCACTTTCGTGGATTGTGGGCGGATCTGGCTGGGCAGAGATCAACGAGGGTTTGGCTCCGGTCTCCCGCTCGCAGACGAAGGTAGCGATAAGCGATCGCCGCGTGGCGGCACAGCGGGATGTAGAAGCCCTCGATACCGCTGAGCCATACCATTGCGGTTTCGGCCTGCGAGCGGACGCGCCGACAGGCGATCATCTCGCATTCGAGGGTGGGGAAGCCCCTCAACAGGCTCAGGGTCAAGGCTCTCGGCTGTCGAGGCATCGCAGGCCTCGCCGAACCGCGCCGATCGGAGGGGCACACCCGCTTCTCGGCCGCCCCACCCTGCCGGTACGCCTCGGCGCCGAATTGATCGATGACAATCAGCGCGTGCTGCCCTATCGCCTCCCGCTTCGCCGGAGGCCAATACCGGCGCACGAGGCGCGCGCACGGGCGCCCGGCCCAGTCACGGCGAGAGAAGACCGTGGAGGGGAAATCGAGCACGCGAATGGAATGTTACCGAACAATCGCTGCACTGCCAAGCAAGCAGCCAGTTACAGACAAATCAAGAGAGGCACGTCCACTGGTTGCAAAATTCGCTGATCCAGGTCAATCCAACGGAACGCAGGGCAAAAAGACGAGGAATGCCGCATGATCTGGGAGAAGCTCGGCGTTATATATAACACAGACGGCAGCCGGGACTGGATGCATTCGCATCCCTACCTGCCGACCGCCATACAGATAGATCGTGACACCATTCGGATTTTCCTCGCTTTTCGAGATACGGAGAACGTCGGACGCCTCGGTTTCGTGGACGTCGCCGCTTCCGACCCTCGCCGGGTGATCCGGATCTCGGAACGGCCGTCGCTCGACATTGGCGTACCCGGCGCCTTCGACGACAACGGCGTGTCTCCGCTTTCCGTCGTGCGCGATGGGAACCGGCTGAGGATGTATTATGCGGGCTGGCAGCTGACGCCGCGCGCCCGCTACCTGTTACTGACCGGGCTCGCTTTCAGCGACGATAACGGCGAGACGTTCACCCGCCATCAGCTCACCCCTGTCCTAGAACGCAGCTCAGAGGAGCTCTTAGTGCGCTCCGGCGCCGCCATCATCAAGGATGGCGATCTCTGGAAGGCGTGGTACGCGGCTGGCTCTTCTATCATCACGGCAGATGGCAAGGCGGTCCCGACCTACTACGTTGCCTACGCCGAGTCCGCGGACGGCATCACGTGGCCGACGCGTGGGAGGCCGGCCCTCATGCCCGAAGCGCCGGATGAGTACGGGTTCGGGCGCCCGCATGTTGAGAGAGCCGGTGATGAGTATCGGATGTGGTACTCCATTCGCACACATTCCAAGATCTACCGGATCGGCTATGGGACCTCGCCCGACGGTATTCACTGGACCCGACGAGACGATGAAGTTGGTATAAACGCCTCTGCGTCGGGTTGGGATTCCGAGATGATCGGCTTCGCTTCGATCGTCGAGAACGAGCATGGACGCTTCATGTTCTACAACGGCAATGATTACGGCAGCACGGGCGTCGGCGTCGCAAGATGGGTGCCGTAGAGGCACGATTGACCGACAGTGCGATTACTTTTGGGCTCGCCGTCGCCGCATAGACAGAGCGATCGCATGGAAGCCCAATAATATATCGGAAAATAGATGCTTAATAGATTCATCTCTGATCGTCTATTTTACTTGTCGGACGCAATAATATCTGCCAAAAAATCCGCAGATATGGATCACATAATTCGAGATATATGCGTATACGGCCATATTGGCTGGCTGAGGGGAAGGTCACTTACGAGACTGCATAAAGATATTTCTGACATGCAGAATGTATGCGGCCGCCAAATGGTATCAGCCTATGGAAATCCTTTAAGGGCACTCCTTATCCCGATTTCTGATCCAATTGTCGTGCCGTGGCCGGTCCACCACGAACACCATCTTCGCGATGGAATACAAGAAGATTTTGCCAACATTTCGGAGCGCATATCGGAGACACCGGCGCTTCTCGTCGGCATTCTCTTCGCAGGATACCTCAAGCATGTGGGACGGTTCACAGAGGCGCGTTCCGTCTACCTGAGGATGACCAAGCTCGGGCACACATTTGAGGGATGCTTCGGTTTGGCGGATGTCGAGCATCTGCACGCAAATTGGTCAAAGGAGATGCGGGGATACCGCGACGGCGGCTTTTACCGTCCGGGCAAGGCAGTATCGCCGCGCGATTTTCAAATATCAGAAGTAGCCGCAGATGAGAAGTTCGCACTGGCGATCGCTTGGTACGAGAAGGCAGTGGCGGCAAGACCAAACAATTTGATGGCCCAACGCGCGTTGGGACGGGCGCTCATAGACGCAGGAAATGTCGAGGCGGGAATTTTGCAACTCTCACGCATAACCGCCGATAGTCGACTTGCTCGCCATGCGGCTTTTTACGCGAACGCAGTCGCCAATAATGCTATATCTCCCGATGAAGCAAAAGAATCGTTCAGCGACCTGGAATGCTTCCCCGATCGATCGGCTCGGATGCGCCACATCGAAATCGCCAGCACTCGGGAAGCTGCAGACTTGCTCTGTGAGACCGCCGAACTCAAATACCCGGCCACTGTCCTGTCAGGAACCTACGTGGCTGACAGCCATGGGCCAGAAGTTGTTCAGACATCTCTTCACTTTCCCGATATCTGGGCGAGCTCCTTCGCGAACGCTCGCTCCCTCAAGCATGGCATTCTGATCGCCGACGACCGTTTCCTCATCACTGACGGCAAAGGGCTCCCCGGTCTACATCGGAAGCTGTTCTCGCCCGATCTATATGCTGTCGCCGACGATACGGCCGTCGTAGGCCTTTGGCCCGCCGAGCATGCCGTTACTGGCGAGGCGATCCTGCTCATCGGAGCAACATTCAACTATTATCATTGGTTACTGGAAACGCTACCAGCCCTTATGATGCTGAAGTCCAGCCCGGCAACGGCCGAAGCGACCATATACCTCGAATCAGCGCTTCAGCCATTTCAGTCCGACAGCCTGCGCCTCGCCCTACCATCGGACGACAAGATTTCCGTGCTTGACCATGATGTCAGAAACTACTGGTTCGAGCGCGTGCATCATGTACAAAACAGTTCGATACTTATGGTCCCGCGGCCAACTTCAGTGTTGATGATGCGGTCGGCGCTATCTCGACATCTCCCGGCACCCAGGCCGGGCAAGCGGGTCTATCTTAGTCGGAGAAGCGCCGGATCTCGGCAGAACCAAAACGAGAAAGCGCTGGTGCGATTGCTCTCGCGTTACTCCATCGCGCCGGTCGATACCGGACGCATGTCGCTGACTGAGCAGATCGAGTTCTTCAAGGACGTCGAGCTTGTAGTAGCTCCCGCAGGGGCTGCGCTCACCAATTTGATATTCTGCCCTTCATCCACGCGCGTTGTAATCATGACCTCCGGCCCCCACCATTTCGAAACCTTCACCGCGATCGCAGCCGCCATTGGCCAGCGTTGTTGGGTCTCGATGGGATCTGGGACGATCAGGACAAATCCTTATTTTGTCTGGACGAGCTTCGACCTCAAGGTAAACATTCCGAGCCTCAGCAGATGTCTGGATGCGGCAATTTCTTAGTCGCCCGATGAATTGGGCAGAACATTTCCGGATGGGTGCCGTCACCTGCTCGATCCGACCAACCGCCCCTCGGTCGAAGTAGGCGAAACGACGAGTAACGCGCCGGGCTCCATCTCGCCTCGACAGCGGCAGTCGGGCGTGAAGATGCCGGTGGGGCGTGGCAGACGGCATTGGGCGGTGGCCCGATCACGGCGGACAGTTGCTGAGCGGATGCTCCCTCTTCCACCGCGATCAGCGAAGACGCGTTTCCGTCGAGTCACGAGAACAGCTTGCCGACGCAGGGCGGACGACTGCGCCGCACGCGCCTCGAGATGCTGCGAGGGACGGCAGCCGAAACGGGCCGCCGCTGAACTGTACCGGCACTCGATCGACGAACGCCACCACTGTGAAGGCCGGCGCATCACATCTGCGCGCGCCGGCCCGGCGGAGACACGGCGGTAACCATTCGGGCGCAAGGCCCGCGGGAGAAGCCGCGGAGCCGCCATGACCTGCCACCGACCGACGATGCCCCGCCCGCTGACGGCGGCACCCCGCATGCTGGAGACGACGATCCTCGTCGCGCGGGTCGCGGCGCCGGCGGCCTGGGATACGGGCGCGGCGATGGCCCGGGCCGCAGCGGCGCCGGAGCGCCGCCCGCCGACGGTCCGGCTGCCGCTCGCCGCCTAGCACCGACCGCGCCCGTCCCCGGCACCCCGCAGGGCTCGCCGCGGCGGGCCCTTTCCCGTGCGCGCCGCCCTCGGATCCCGGAGCGAGACGGATTTTCCGGATCCGGACGGATTATCGCACCGCGGCGCACGTCAACATCCCGACATGCCAAGGTTGGAAGCATTCTCAGGTCCGCCGCCTCTCCCCTCTGTGGGCGTGCCGCGCCACGCGCGGGCGGCAGCGCGCCACGGCGCTGCGCGCCGGCCGCGAAGGCCCGCCACCGCGGCCGGCAAGGACTTCGACATGATGTGATGCAGCGACCAATATAATCTGCGCCCAGGCACAGATTTTTTCGCTTGCATCGCGCAGTTTTTCTGTCAAAACCGCGAAGCTTATCTTTAGGATTGGGGTTTATACATGCGTATGCTTGCAATCGGCGCCGTCCTCGCCGTCGTCATGCCGCTCGCGGCGCAGGCCCAGGAGGCCGGCGACGCCGCCGCCGGCGAGAAGGCGTTCGCCCCCTGCAAGGCGTGCCACAACTTCCAGAAGAACGGCGTCGGTCCCGACCTGAAGGGCGTCGTCGGCCGCAAGGCGGGCACCTACGAGGGCTACAACTACTCGGCCGCGCTGAAGAACTCGGGCATCACCTGGGACGAGGCCAACCTGCACGAGTGGCTGAAGAACCCGAAGGCGAAGGTGCCGGGCAACAAGATGATCTTCCAGGGCATCGCGGACGACAAGAAGATCAACGACGTGATCGCCTATCTGAAGACCCAGTCCTAAGTCGTCCGCGTCTCGGACCCAGCAACCGCGCGGCCCCTCGCCGCGCGCGCGCCGCGATCAACCCCGCCCGGCCCGTCCGAGCGGGGAATTCCGCGTTTTTCTCAAGTATTGCGGAAAAATAGTCTCGTTTTCTTGCCACGAGAGCTTCCCATCGCGCGGGATGGTGCTACTCTACGCGCAGTCGCCCGGCGTAACGCACCGGGCGTCCTCAACCTTCAGCCCCGCCGGCACCCGCCGCGCGGGGCTTTTTCGTGGCTCAGCGCCCGCTGCCGGAGGACAGGCTCGACCCGACGCTCCCGGAGAGCTGGCTCGGCGTGCCGAGCACGGTGCCGTTCGGGTTGGTGTCCAGGTTGGGATCCTGCGTCGCGAGGCCACCGGGCGAGGGGTTCGTCGACTGGGCCGGCTCGAAGGCCTGCCGGCCGCCGGCCAGCGGCACGATGACCCGCTCCTGCCGGATCGTGGTCTCGCAGAGCCCCTGGCAGATCGGGATCGTGAGGTCGGTCTCCTGGCAGATCGCCTTCATCTCGCCCCGGATGCACGTGCAGCGGCACAGCGCCGAGGCAGGGGCGGGCAGCGCCAGCAGGGCGGCGGCGAGCAGGAACAGGCGCATGATGATCGACCTCATTGCCCGCGACAGGGCGATCGGGGCTCATCGCGCCTCATAGCACGGCGCGCCCCGGAGCCCGAACGCGCGGGCGGTCCGGAGGCCCACCCCGCGCGCCGGAAAAGGCCCCGGGCTCAGCCGGCCGTGACGCGGCGGTAGCTCGCCGCGAAGGCCTCGGCGGCCTCGCGCGTCAGGTCCGTCACCACCAGTCCGGCGGTGTAGACGGTCCACCGTCCGTTCTGATCTTCCGTGATGCAGATTTCGGCCATCGGGCGCCTCCACTCCACGCCACAACAAAGCCGAGCGAACCTGACGAGTTCCTGAACCGCGCCGGGCAATCAGTCGCTTGGCGCAATGTCCTCCCGGAGGATGCGGACCGGCCGGAAGGCGCGCGCGGCCACCGCGGCCTCGACCCAGGCGCGGGCCGCCTCGGCCGCAGGGTGATCGGTGAAGGCGGCCGGGCGCGGCGGCCATTCCGAACCGGACTGGACGACGTAGCCGCGCGTGCCCGCGGCGCAGGGGCCGACATAGCCGAAGACCTTGCCGGTCCCGTCGACGAGGTCGGTGCAGTGGACCGGCCCCTCGGTCCAGCGGAGATCAGGCATCGTCACGCCCCATGGTCTCGCCCCGCGCGGTCCGGGGCAGCGCTCCGCGCGGGCCGAGGCGAGTCGACGCCGGCGCGGACCGACCCTATACGCGCCGGGCGGCCGGATCGTCATCGGCACCCTCCGAGCCCGCAGAGGGATTCGACGTGGCGGACGGGGCGGCAGACGGCGCGGCGGGCAGTTCGTCGAACAGCGTGGCGATCGTCGGCCTGGGCTATGTCGGGCTCCCGCTCGCCCTGGCGTTCGGCCGGGAGCGGAGCACGATCGGCTACGAGCGCGCCGCCGACAAGGTGGCGGCCTACCGGGCCGGGCACGACCCGGCCGGGGAGATCGACCCGGAGGCGTTCCGGGCCGCCGCGCAGCTCGCGATCACCGACGACCCGACCGCGCTGGGCGCGGCGGACGTGATCGTCGTCACGGTCCCGACCCCGGTCGACGCGGCCCAGTGCCCCGATTTCGACCTGCTGATCCGCGCCTCGGACCTCGTCGGGCGGCACATGCGGCCGGGCGCGACCGTGGTGTTCGAATCCACCGTCTATCCCGGCGCCACCGAGGAGGTCTGCATCCCGGTCCTGGAGCGCGCCTCGGGCCTGCGCTGGAAGACCGATTTCTTCGTCGGCTACTCGCCGGAGCGGATCAATCCGGGCGACCGGGAGCACAGCCTCGCCAAGGTGGTGAAGATCGTCGCCGGCGACACGCCCGAGACCCTGGAGCGGCTGAAGGCCCTCTACGGGTCGATCATCGAGGCGGGGCTCCACGCCGCCTCGTCCATCCGGGTGGCGGAGGCCGCCAAGGTCATCGAGAACACCCAGCGTGACCTGAACATCGCGCTCATGAACGAGCTGTCGCTGATCTTCGACAAGCTCGGCCTCGACACACAGGAGGTCCTCGCGGCGGCGGGCACCAAGTGGAACTTCCTGCCGTTCCGCCCCGGGCTGGTCGGCGGCCACTGCATCGGCGTCGACCCGTACTACCTCACCCACAAGGCCGCGATGATCGGCTACCACCCCCAGGTGATCCTGGCCGGGCGGCGGATCAACGACAGCATGGCGGCCCACGTCGCCCGCGGTACGGTAAAGCGGATCGTCCGGCGCGGCGGCGGGACCGGGCGGGCGCGGGTCATCGTCCTCGGCCTGACCTTCAAGGAGAACTGCGCGGACCTGCGCAACTCGAAGGTCGCCGACCTCGTGCGGGAGCTGGAGGAATTCGGCTGCGCCGTGTCAGTCCACGATCCCCGCGCCGCCGCGGCGGAGGCTCGGGCCGAGTACGGCATCGCCCTCGTCGACTGGACCGACCTGCCCGCCGACGCGGACGCGGCCGTGATCGCGGTCCCGCACCGAGACTATGCCGGCCTCGGCCCGGAGGCGATCGCGGCCCGGGTGAAGCCCGGCGGCCTGATCGTGGACGTGAGGGCGCTCTTCGAGAAGGCGCCGTTCGCGCGGCTGGGCTACGAGGTCTGGCGGCTGTGATGGCGGCCGCGCCGAGGCCGGGACCGCGGCGAGACGCGCGGCCATAAACGCGGCAAGAAGCGCGGCACGGAACGCGGCAGGAACCGCGACGCGACCCGCGATCATCCGGACGACGAGGGAACACGCTATGGACGAGACGGGCCACGACAACCGGCCGCCCGCGCCCAGCGAGGCGGCGGCGCTCGCGGAGCGGCACGCCCGCTACCCGGACGCGCAGATCCGCACGATCCTGAACGGCACGCGCACGATCGCGCTGGTGGGGGCCTCGGCGAACCCGGCGCGCCCGAGCTGGATCGTCCTGAAATACCTGCTCGACCGGGGCTACGCGGTGACGCCGGTCAATCCCGGTCTCGCCGGACAGGACCTGCTCGGGCGCCGGGTGGCCGCCTCCCTGGCCGAGGTCCAGGCCGGGCTGGGCGACCAGCCGATCGACATGGTCGAGATCTTCCGCAACTCCGCCGCCGCGGGACCGCTGGTCGACGAGGCGCTGGCGCTGACGCCGCCGCCGAAGATGATCTGGATGCAGCTCGGCGTGCGCGACGACGCGGCCGCTGCCCGGGCCGAGGCGCGCGGAGTGACGGTGATCATGAACCGCTGCCCCAAGATCGAGTACGGCCGGCTCTCCGGCGAGATCGGCTGGACCGGCGTGAACTCCCGGATCCTCAGCGCCCGGAAGCCGGTCCTGGCGGCCAGGGGCGTCCAGAAGCTGACCATCGCGGAGCGGGGCCGGCGCTCCGACGGGTAGCGGTACTCTGATACCTTAACCGCCAACCTACTGAACAAAATAGCTTTTCCGGGATCTTAAACTTCCCTGTTGACCCAGCGTCTGGGGCCGTCTATGCACCCGGCACCGCCGCCGCGTGTGCCCCACGCGGCGGCTCGTTTTTCGGCACCCCGATGTCCGCGGATCCCGACGCGTCGGGGTCCGGTCCGTCGGAACCCCTGGGATTTGGCTATGAAGACCACCTCGCTGAAGCCCGCCGAGGTCGACAAGAAGTGGATCGTGATCGACGCGGAGGGCCTCGTCGTCGGCCGCCTCGCGTCGATCGTGGCGATGCGCCTGCGCGGCAAGCACAAGGCCGCCTACACGCCCCACGTCGATTGCGGCGACAACGTCATCGTCATCAACGCCGAGAAGGTGAAGTTCACCGGGCGCAAGTACAATCAGAAGAGCTATTTCTACCACACCGGCTACCCGGGCGGCATCAAGGAGCGGACTGCCAAGTTCATCCTCGAGGGCCGGTTCCCCGAGCGCGTGGTGGAGAAGGCGGTCGAGCGCATGCTGCCCCGCGGCCCGCTCTTCCGCCAGATCCTCGGCAATCTCCGCGTCTACAAGGGCACCGAGCACCCGCATGAGGCCCAGCAGCCGCAGGCGCTCGACGTCGGCGCCCTCAACCGCAAGAACGTGAGCGCTTGATCATGGCGACCCTGCAGTCCCTCGCCGACCTCAACCGGTCGAACACCGGCGCGGTCGACCCCGCCAACGAGGCCCCCGTCCACGTCCAGAAGCTGGACGCGCAGGGCCGCGCCTACGCCACCGGCAAGCGCAAGGACGCGGTCGCCCGCGTCTGGATCAAGCCCGGCAACGGCACGGTCACGATCAACAAGCGCCCGGTGGAGACCTACTTCGCCCGCCCGGTGCTGCGCATGATCCTGCGCCAGCCGCTGGAGATCGCCGGCCGCGTCGACCAGTACGACATCACCGTCACGGTGGCGGGCGGCGGCCTCTCCGGCCAGGCCGGCGCGGTGCGCCACGGCCTGTCGAAGGCCCTGACCTACTACGAGCCGGAGCTGCGCGCCCCGCTGAAGCGCGAGGGCTTCCTCACCCGCGACGCCCGCGTGGTCGAGCGTAAGAAGTACGGCCGCAAGAAGGCCCGCCGCAGCTTCCAGTTCTCGAAGCGCTGATACCCGGTCACACCGGTGTCACGGAGAGGGCGGTTCCTGCGGGAGCCGCCCTTTCGCGTTTTCAGGCCGCGGCACGGTCGTTGACAGGCTGCAGCACCGCGCGCACCTGATCCCCGGCCGCGGTGCCCGACTCGGGCGGCAAGGCATATTCGAGAGAGCGAGACGAGCGATGTCTGGCGCAGGCGCGACGAAGCCCACCGTGTTCATCGACGGCGAGGCCGGCACGACCGGTCTCGGCATCCGCGAGCGCCTGGAGCGCGACGGGCGGGTCGCCCTGCGCAGCATCGCGCCCGAGCACCGCAAGGACCCGGCGGCGAAGCGCGCGCTCCTCGCCGAGGTCGACCTCGTCGTGCTCTGCCTGCCGGACGCGGCCGCCAAGGAGACCGTGGCGCTGGCCGACAGCCTGCCCGGCGGCGGCCCCCGCGTCCTCGACGCCAGCACCGCCCACCGGGTCGCGGAGGGCTGGACCTACGGCTTCCCGGAGCTGACCCGGGAGCAGGGCGCGGCGGTGGCCCGCGCCCGGCGGGTCGCCAATCCGGGCTGCTACCCGACCGGCGGCGTCGCGCTCCTGCGCCCGCTGGTGGAGGGCGGCCTGATCCCGGCCGACCACCCGATCAGCGTCAACGCGGTCAGCGGCTACAGCGGCGGCGGCAAGAGCATGATCGAGGCCTACGAGCAGGGCGCGGCGCCGCCGTTCCAGCTCTACGGCCTCGGCTTCGCCCACAAGCACCTGCCGGAATTGCAGCGCTACAGCGGGCTGACCCGGCGGCCGATCTTCGTGCCGTCGGTGGGCAATTTCCGGCAGGGGATGCTGGTGAGCGTGCCGCTCCACCTCGAGACGCTGCCGGGCCGGCCCACGGCCTCCGACCTCGAGGCGGCCCTGCGCGACTGGTACGCCGGCCAGCCCCTGGTGCAGGTCGTGCCGGGCGCCGCCACCGGCGCGCACCGCGAGAAGATCGAGCCGGAGGACCTCAACGACACCGACCGGCTGGAGCTGCGGGTGTTCGGCTCGGCCGAGCACGGGCAGGCGGTGCTGGTCGCGCGCCTCGACAATCTCGGCAAGGGTGCCTCCGGGGCGGCCGTGCAGAATCTCGGGCTGATGCTCGGGCTCGACGGCTAGCCGCACGGGCGCCGCGCCCGTCACCGCAGGACGCGGCGGCGGGACCCTCACGCCCGCCTCGACAGAGGGGGGTCGGACGGCGAAGAGAGGGGCTCGGGGCGCGGGCCCCGGACCGCTCCCTGCGCAGCGCGAGACGCGATGAACGGCGACCTGATCGATGCGGCGTTCGGCCGGCCCTGGCTCGGCGCGGCACCCGCGGCCGGCGAGACCGACCGCCCGGCGGGCCCCCCGAGCTTCCAGGTCGATCTCGGCTTCCGCTGCCCGGTCCGCCGGGTCGAGCTCGCGGCGGCCTGCGCGGCGCCGCCGCGCCTCGCCCTCTCCGACGACGGGCAGGCCTGGCGCGCGGCCGACCTCGACGCGGCCCGGGGCGGGGCCGAGGCCCTGGTGCTGGTGCCCGGGGAGGGTGCCTGGGCACGCCACGTCCGCGTCATCCCGGACGAGCCCGCCGGAGGCGAGCCGCCTGCAGTGCGGGTGCTGTGCGACCGGGCGGATTTCGACCTCATCGCCCTGCGGCGCGTGCTCGACGTGCCCTTCGACATGGCCGACGAGCGGCCCGGCGCGAACGTTTACGTCTCCTACCGCCTCGTCAGCGCCGAGCGGCCGCGCTCCCGCGCCCTGGTCGGGCTCGCGCTCTACGAGTGCGGCGCCTTCGGCAACTGCCTGATCCAGCTGCTGCTCGCCATCGGCATCGCCCGCAACCTGAACCTGAAATACATCAAACTCCCGGCCGCCGACCGGAGCGAGGTGATCGGCCTGACCGGCCCGCTGACCTGCGGAGGCCTCACCTTCATCCCCGGCTCGGAGCCGCTGCCGGAGGCGGGCGCCTTCCTGTCGGGGATGTATTTCGACCTCGGGATCCAGCAGCTCGCCGGCACCCTCGGCCCCGACGAGACCCGGGACATCGTGCGGACCTGCATCCGACCGCTGTTCAACCGGCTGCCGGCGGAGATCCCCGCCAAGCCCGACGACGAGCTGCTGATCCACATCCGCTCGGGGGACATCTTCAGCACCTGGGTGGCGCCGACCTACCCGCAGCCGCCGCTCGCCTTCTACCAGATGGTGATCCGGCGGCTCCTGGCGGAGAGCCGCATCGCCCGGATCAAGATGGTGTTCGAGAACCGGCTGAACCCGGTGATCCCGGTGCTGGAAGCGTGGATCGCCGAGATCGGCGTGCCGCTGACGACCCAGAGCGGCACCCTCATCGACGACGTCGCGGCGCTGATGAACGGGCGCTACCTCGTCTTCGGGCTCGGCACATTCGGGCCGGGGGTCTGCCAGCTCTCCGAGCACGTCGAGGAGGTCTTCTACTTCGCCTCCGGCTGGCCGCAGCATTTCAAGAGCATCCCGACCATCGGGCGGGTCGTCGAGGTGCTGGACGTCGCCGGCGACTACACGAAGGTCGGCGAGTGGGACAACTCGCCCGAGCGCCGCGCGCTGATGCTCGCGTATCCGGCCGAGAAGCTCGCGTTCGACGACGCCTGAACCCGGCCCCGCCGCGGCCGCCTTGCCGAAGCCGGCAAAACCGGTGACAAGCCCTCGAGCCACCGCCGGAGGACAGACTTGGCCAGCGCTGACCCATCCCCGGAGGCCCTGCGCGTCAACGCCTTCGACATGCACCGGGCCGAGGTGCTGATGCGGCTGCGGCGCCGGCTCCGGCCGCGCCACACCACCCTGGTCAGCTTCGCCGCCAAGTACCACTACGTCGAGAGCCAGCGCCGGCTGGTGGCCTCGGCCGCCGCCACGGGCGATTTCGACACGATCGAGAGCTGGTCCCCCGACCGGCTGCGCGAGACGCCGTTCTACCGCGCGCACCGGGAGATCCTCGACCGGTCCCGGGGCGCCGGCAACTGGGCCTGGAAGCCCTACATCATCGCCGAGGCGCTGGAGAAGCGCCGCGACGGCGACTTCATCGTCTTCAGCGACACCGGCATGCAGGCGGTCGGCGACGACCCGCTGCCGCCGGTGGCGCCGCTGCTCACCTGGCTCGACGGCTCGGAGCGCCGGGTCGCGGTGGGCGTGCTGCACGGCAAGCCGCAGCGGGCCTGGACCAAGCGCGACTGCTTCGTGCTGATGGACTGCGACGCGGCGCGCTACTGGGACGCCGACCAGATCCAGGCCTCCTGGATCGCCTTCATGGTCAGCCCCGCCACCCGCCGGCTCGTGGCCGAGTGGCTGCGCTACGCCGGCGATCCGCGGGTCGTCACCGACATCCCGAACCAGATGGGCCTGCCGGATCTCGAGGGCTTCATCGACCACCGCTTCGACCAGAGCATCCTGTCGAACCTGATCTACAAGCTCGAGCTGGAAATCCCGCCGCTGCGGCAGCCGTCCAAGCAGATCCGGACGCTGATCGACGAGCTGGAGATGGACACGCTGGTGGCGATGCGCCCCTCCGAGAACATCGCGCTGGGCAAGACCTGGACGGCGAGCTCCGCCTCGCCCTGGTCGGGCACGACCGGCACCTACGGCGCGCGCACCACCGGCGACCCGTCCTTCTTCTTCCACACCGGGCTCGACCGGAACCCCTGGTTCGTCCTCGATCTCGGCGCGGTCGAGCGGGTCTCGGAGATCCGGATCTACAATCGCTGGGGGCAGCTCAGCGAGCGGGCGCAGCTGATGCGGGTCTGGCTGGGGGAGACCGAGGGCGACTTCCGCCTCGTCTTCGACGCCGTGGACGCCCACTGCCATCCCGGCCTGCCCCTCCACCTGCGGTTCGACAACGCGCGGTTCCGCTACCTCAAGATCGATCTCGACGAGGAGCAGCACCTGCATCTCGACGGGATCGAGATCTTCGCGGCGCGCTGACGCCGCCCCGGATCGCGACGGCATGAGCACGCCGATGCAGGACAAGCCGCTGTTCCCGTTCGGGCCGATCCTCTTCTTCGGCGATTCGGTCACGGCGGAGCTGGTGGCCGAGACACCGCCGCTCTTCTCCGGCCCCCAGACGGTCGCGCGCGGAATTGCCGGGCAGTCGACCCGGGACATGGGACGCCGGCTTCGCTCCGACATAGCCCTCTACGGAGCCCGCGGCCTGCACCTCATCGGCGGCCGCGACGACATCCTCAGCGGCAAGGCCGCGCCGTCGCTGGACAGCATCGTGTCCGACTTCGCCGCGATGCTGCGGGACGCGCGCGACCTCTACGTGCGGACCTGGGTCGGCTCGATACCGCCGGTGGATCCGGCCGCGCCGGCCGCGGCCGGCTTACCCGTCCCGCTCATCGGGCAGGTCAACGCGTGGCTGCGCGATCACGTGCAGGCATACGGCGCGGAGTTCATCGATTACGACACCGTCCTGGCGACCGGGACGGGCGCGCTCAGGCCCGCTCTCAGCGACGACGGCGTCCGGCTGAACGCCGCCGGCTACGCGGCGCTCAGGGGCGCGATGATGGCGGCTCTGACCGCCCCGGGCGTCGAGCAGATCTGGGCCCCACCGGAGAGCGAGGACGCCGCGCGGCGGCGCAAGTTCCTGCACCATTTCGGCTATCTCGACTCGAACACCCGTTATCCGAGCCCGTTCATCCAGTTCGCCGGCAAGCCGGGGGCGAGCCATTACGGCGTCCCGTTCGACGCGGACGGCTTCCTGAACGCCGTCCCGATCGTCGCGCGCAAGCCGGAGGGCGAGACCCGGATTCTGGTCGTCGGCGACTCGACCACGATCGACGGCGGCGACATCGCCAACACCCTGCCGGGCCGCATCGAGCGGATCCTGCGGGCGGACGGCCTCGACAGCGCGAAGGTCTACAATTTCGGGGTGATGTCGAGCTGCCTCACGCAGATGACCCACCTGATCTGGTCGCGTCTGGTAACCTATAGCCCCGACGCGATCCTCGTGCTCAGCGGCAGCACCGACCTGTTCCAGCCCTGGACCTACGATCCCCGGCCGGGCCACCCCTACAACGCCTTCATCACCCAGCGGCTTTACGACCACTTCTTCGACACGCACGATCCCCGGTCCCGCGAGGACGGCCTGTCCTACGAGGCGCTCATCACGCTGATCTACGAGGAGCTGAAGCGGCTGCGCGCGGAGGTGGGCTGGCAGAGCCCGGGCTGGGAGGAGGCGATCATCCACCACTACGCGCTGGCGGCGCACCGGCTGACCAAGCTGTCCCACGACCACCGGGTGCCGATCGTCAGCGTGCTGCAGCCGACGATCCTGCGCAAAAGCCACCTCACCGAGGTGGAAAGCGGCGTCGCCTCGGGGGCGTTCCTGGCCTATCTCGACCGGCAATACGCCAAGCTGGAGGCGTTCACCGCGCAGCTCGCGGCGCGGCGCCCGTACCGGCGCACCTTCACGGCCCTCGACCTCAGCGGCATCTTCCGCGACCGGGAGGAGGGGACCTTCTACGACATCGTCCACTACGACGATCCCGCCCGCGAGATCGTCGCGACCCGGCTGGCCGCGGAGATCCGCGGCGCCCTGGACCGGGCCCGCGCCCGCACGCCACTGGCGCGTCTACGGCACCTCCTCGGCGGTCGGCGGCGATAGAGCCCAGCCAAGGGCGTCGCACCGGGGTCGCGGCGCCGCGATTGGCGCGGGTTCCCTCTCCCGTTCGGGAGAGGGGGTACGTCGCGCTGCACGGAGTCGCTTCGCCCCGTCCAATGCCGAAAGTCAGCCCTGCTGGGGCCCCCGCTTCACCCGGTGGGTGAAGATCACCGAGAGCCAGGGCACGACCTCGTGCTCGACCTCGATGGAGAGCAGCACCTCGAGGTGGAGCGCGTAGGGGAGGGTGAAGCGGAAGCCGCAGCGGGCCTCCTCCATCGTGGTGGGCATGTCGCCCAGCACCGCGGCGATCACATCCGGCCGGTGAACGTCCGCGGGGATGCGCTGGACCTCGCCGTCGGCCGCCACGATCAGCGTCGCCTTGGCGCGGCTCGCCGAGACGACCCAGCCCGCCAGCACCACCTGCCCGTCCTGGATCTCGGCCCAGACCCGGTCCTGGGGGACCTCCAGGTTCGCGCGGGCGAAGGAATCCGGCAGCTCGCCGTCGAGTTCGGCGACCGTGCAGCCCACCTCGTACTTCTCGAAGCCGCGCCCCTCCCCGAAGATGCCGGCGAACTCCTTCTGGTACTGGGCGATCCGGGCGTTCTTGATGTCCTCCGGCAGGCCCGACCATTGGCCCTTCTCCTGGACCGTGTAGACCGAGAGCAGCTCCCGCAGGAACGCGATCCGGCCCTTGTCGGCGACGTAGAGGTTCATCAGCCAGTCGGCCGCCGAGGCGTTCGCGTAGTAGGCCTCCGGAACCCGGCGCAGAGCCTCGGCGCGGTAGAAACAGCAGGAGAAGTTGGCGGTGAGCGGCGAGTTGGCCAGGACCGGGAAGCTGATCGGGCCGGTGGGATAGCGGCCCTGCTCGTCGTGCGGGACGTAGGAGCCGGTCGCCGGGTAGTGGAGCAGCACCCAGTTAAAGCACATGCCCAGCTTGCGGTCGTTGCGCAGCATCCGCATCTGCATAGCGATCTTGCGGTCCGACAGCCAGTAATCGTCCGCCTCGCAGAAGGCGATGTACCGGCCCGTGCAGGCGGCGAGGCAGTCCTGCATGTTGCGCAGCATGCCGAGGTTCTGCGGCCGGGGCCGCACCGAGATCCGCTCCGGGTCGCGTGCCCGGTAGCGCTCGACGATCGCGGCAGTGCCGTCGGTGGACTGGTCGTCGCCGATCACGACCTGCATCCGGAACAGGCCACGCTGGCCCAGCACCGCGTCGAGGCAGCGGCCGATATCGGCGGCGTGGTTGTAGGCCGTGACGATGACGCTGACAGTGAGTTGCTCCAGCAGCCACGCGCGCAGGGCCTCCGGCTCTCCTGAAAGGTCATCCGGCGCGTCGAGACCCATGTCGCTCAAGGCGTCCCGGGCGATGTCGGGGTTGGCCTCGATCAGGCGCCCGAGGCTCGGCACGTCCTCCTCGTCGAGATAGGCCTCGGCCAGCCGCCGGAAGATCGACTTCTGCGCGGCCTCGTAGCCCGCCGCGTAGCGGCCGCCGAAATGGCCGCGCAGCTTGCGGAAGAACGCGATCTCGGAGTTGCCGAGCTTCTTGTGGCGGGCGAGTTCGGTGGCGTAGGTCGCCCACATCCCGGCGGCGTGCTTTCGGTAGACCGCCATCACCTCCGGCAGGAAGCCGACGCGCCCGACCTCGGCGTGCATCAGGTGGACGTACCAGTCGCCGGGGGCGATGCCCTCGTCGAACACGAACGCCTCCTCGCCGTGGTAGCGCCAGCGGTAGAGCACGCTGTTGGTCTGGACGAAGTTGTGCGCCACGAGGTCCGACAGCGACGGCTGCGGGCTGCACTGCTTCGGGTACAGCTCGTCGACCCCCGGCATGTCCTCGTAGACGACGCGCACCCGGTGGAAGCAGAGGGTGAATTCCGGGCGCGCCCGCAGGAAGTCGACCTGCCGCTGGAGTTTGCGCGGGTCGGTCCAGTAATCGTCACCCTCGCAGATCGCCACGAACTCGCCGCGGGCGCGTGCCGTGAGGTCGGCGAAGTTCCGGTTCGGCCCGAGATTCTCGCTGCGCAGGACCGCCACGAGGTTGGGGTGGCGCGCGGCGTACTCGGCGATGATCTCGGCGGTCCCGTCCGTGGAGCGGTCGTCGCCGACCAGCAGCTCGAAGGGGAAGTCGGTGGCTTGGCCGAGGATGCTCTCCAGGGTCTGCCGGATGAAGGCCGCTTGGTTGTAGCTGATGCACAGGACCGAGACGACCGGCCGGTTCCAGGCCGGCGCCGGCTCGGTCTCGGCCCGCGCGCGGAGCCAGGCCGCGAAGGGATTGACGAAGCTGCCGTCGAAGGTCTCGTCCGGCGGCGCGGTGAAATCGGCCCGGGGCCGGCGCCCGAGCCGGGCGCCGTACTTCACGTAGTGCTCCAGGGGTGACAGGTCGGTCAGGCCGACATCGGGATAGCGCGTCGCGTAGCCGATATGATCGAACAGGCCGCTGGCGTAGATCGTGGCGAAGTCGTCCTGCCACGGCTCGAGCGCGGGCGAAGCCGTGGTCGAGCCCGGCGCGCTCGCGCCTGCACCGTCCTGCATCGGTCTGATCCCTCGCACGCGCCCCGTCCGGCCGCTCCCTAGATCACGGCAGGGGGAGGGTCAACGCGACCGATAGAGACGATTGCGAAGTCTATCGGCTTTGCTTCTGACTTTATACTTGGCACGATCGATTGCAGAGCTGGCAAAGACTTCCGAGATCCGTCAACCCGCCGCGCCCGCGCCGCCGATCGGCCTCACAGCGTCGAGGGCAGGCGCGCCTCCTCCGACCCATGATTGTAGTAGTGCATCATCGGATCGGCCCCGGCATTGGCGACGTCGTCGTTGCACGCGAGGTAGAACTGGCGGTCGAACAGGCCGGATGTCTCGAGCCAGGCGAGCATCGTCTGCTCGGGGACGACCGGGGCGCGGTCCGGAGTGGCCTCGGCGGCTTCCCGGTAGAGGTGGGCGAAGCGGGCGATCCGGGCCGCGACCTCCTTGGCGGCGGGGCGGCGCACCGACGAGGCGACGACGCTCGACTGCTCGCCGGGACGCCGGCGCTGGAGATCCGCCTCGGCGAGGCGCACCAGCCGGGCCAGCTCGCCCTGCGCTTCCTTGAGCCGCGCCTGGGTCTCGGCGAGTTCCGCCCGCAGCGCCTCTACGTCCTCGCCCAAGGTCGGCTCCGTCTCAGTCGCGGGGCCCGACGGGTCTCGGGCACGCGGCCGCCGGCGGGACCGGCCGGAGGCCGGCGCGACGGGACGCCCCTGTCGGGTCGAGGCCGGCTGTACGATCGGCTCCGGGACCGGTCAACCCTGCTCCCGGAGCGCGGCGCCGACCGGCCGACCGGTCAGGCCGCCAGCCCGACGGTCTCCTCGGACTCCGCGTCGGGCTCGTCCTCCGGACGCGGGAGCCGCCGGCCGACCACCAGAAGGAGGAGGGCGGGGACGACGAGGATCAGGGCGACCCCGAGGATCCCGATATGCCCGATGAGCCGTCCGTAGAGGCCGCCGGTGACGCCGTCGTGCCAGGAGAGCACCGCCATGCCGGCGCCGGCGGCGACGAGGAGCACCGGGATCTTGAACCACAGGGGCCAGGGCGCGCGCCGGGTCCGGACGGCCGCGCGCGCGGAGGCCTGCGCCGCCCCGCGCTCCCGCTGCGCGAGGAGCGCCTCGATCTGATTCCGGAAATCCGCCTGGACGGGGCTGCTCGGGTCCACGCCGCCGTGCCCCGGGACCGGCCCGGCCCGCGGCCGCGCCTCGCCCAATCCCCCGCCGAGCGGGCCGGGGATCGCGGCCTCGGCGGCGACCATCAGGCGCGCCTCGTGCCGGCGCATGAACAGCCACAGCGCGACGGCGCCGAGGAGGACGAAGGCCAGCAGCCCGAGGCCGACCGGCCCCATCACGTTCTCGATCGACCGGCCGCACAGGTAGGCGCCGAACCCCATGATCGAGGCCCAGGCCACGCCGCCGAGGGCGTTGAAGGCCATGAAGCGGCGCGCGTCGAGCTTGTTCACGCCGGCCAGGACGGCCGCGTAGGCCCGGAGCATCGCGGTGAAGCGACCGAAGAACACGATCTTCCCGCCGTGCCGGCGGAACAGGTACTGGCCGAGCTTGAGCCGGCCGTGGTCGAGCCCGATCAGGTGCCCCTTGCGCAGGAGCAGGGGCAGGCCCCAGCGGCGGCCGACCCAGTAGCCGGCATTGTCGCCCAGGATGGCGGCGGTCGCGGCGATCGCCACGACGACGGCGATGTTGATGTTGCCGGTACTGCCCGCGTAGGCCGCCGAGGTCAGCAGCACCGTCTCGCCGGGTAGGGGCAGCCCGGCGCTCTCCAGGGTGATGATGACGAAGATCGCCAGGTATCCGTAATGCGCGATCAGGTCGGCGATCGGCAGATCGTGCAGGAAGGACATGGGGTCTCCTCGCGGATCGATGCCGCGCGCTTTCGCCGACAAACGTGGCCGCTCCGGGGCGGATTGAAGATCCGGCCGGTCAGCCGGCGCCGGAGGGCGCGGCCGCCACCAGCGACGGCGCCAGATGGGCGCGCATCCACGCGATGGTGCCGGTGAGGCCCGCCTGCAGAGGGACGCGCGGCTGCCAGCCGAATTCCGAGCGAATCAGCGCGGTGTCGAGCACGTTGGCCGGCACGTCGGCGGCGCGGCTCGGCCGGTGCACACAGGGGAGGTGGTCCCGCCCGAAGGCCGCCCTCAGCTCGGCGATGACCTGGTTGACGCTCAGGCCCCGGCCGCTGCCGACATTCAGCACCTTGTGCGGCCCCCGATAGGCCACGGCCCCCAGGAAGGCGTCGCTCACGTCGTCGATGTGGAGGAAGTCGCGCACCACCGCGCCGGTCCCCCAGACCTCCAGCGGCTGGTCGGTGAGGACGCGGTGGATGTAGCTGCCGATCAGGCCCTGGTGCTTGGTGCCGAGCTGGAAGCGTCCGTACGGGTTGGCGATCCGCAGGATCTGGTAGTCGATCCCGTGCAGGTGCCGGTAGAGGTACAGCGACTTCTCGATCATCAGCTTGCTGATGCCGTAGGCCGAGATCGGGTCGGTCGGCGCCCGCTCGGGGATCGGGATGGCGCCCGGGATCCCGTAGATCGCGCCGCCGGAGGACGCGAACACGAGCTTGCCGATCCGCGCCGAGCGGCAGATCTCCAGGAGATGCAAAGTGGCGATCGGCGCGGCCGAGAGTTCCGCCGACGGGTCGCGGTTGGAGCTCTCGGGAATCGAGCCGGCGATCAGGTGGAAGACGACGTCCTGGCGCTCCACCGCGTTGGCGAGGGCGAGGCGGTCGGAGAACTGGCCAGACACCCGGGCGACGCGCCGGTCCAGGACCTCGGCCTGCGGGTGGCTGCGGCTGAAGCACGTGACCTCGGCCCCCGCCGCCGCGAGGCGGTTGCACAGGTTCAGCCCGAGGAACCCGCCGCCGCCCAGCACGAGGCAGCGGGCGCCCGCGAGCCC
Organism: Methylobacterium oryzae; assembly: GCF_021398735.1. NCBI lineage: Bacteria > Pseudomonadati > Pseudomonadota > Alphaproteobacteria > Hyphomicrobiales > Methylobacteriaceae > Methylobacterium > Methylobacterium oryzae. Next base: position 3,727,082 of record NZ_CP090349.1, on the reverse strand, counting down.
TGCCGGCGGTCCGCCGGCGGCGTCGCCGCTCATGGCCGCGGATCGACGGGGAGGGCCCCTTCGGACCCGGCCTCGCCCGCCGCGATCAGGCGCTCGAGCAGCGTCCGGGCCGTGTGCTCCAGGGCGCGCCGGGTCGGCTCCAGGGGCGCCTTGCCGGAGGCGCGGGCCGCCGCGTAGGCCGCCGCGTAGGCGGCGTCCCAGGCGGCGGCGAGGATCGGCCCGCCGGCCGCCTCCAGATCGTCGCGGATCGCCGTCCAGGCCGCCCGCTGAGCGGCGTCCCAGGCCGCCGCCCGCACATAGGGGCCGGTCTGGCGCAGGGTGAGGTTGGCGATCGCCGCCCGCTTGCGGGCGCGTCGGAGATCGTCGCACAGCCCGGCGAGGTCGCCGAGATCGCGGATCTCGGGCAGGCCGGCCAGCACGTCGGCCTCGACATTCAGCTTGGCGAGGTGGAACCACGCCGGCAGGTGAACGCGGACGAGCCAGTCGGCCACCATCCCGGCCCGGCGTCGCTCGACGGATTCCGGGCCGCGCGTCCCGACGACGCGGGGAAGCAGCGGGAGGATGAGGCCGTCCCGCACCTCCTGGGGGAGGCCGTCGCTCCAGGTGCGGACGAAGGCGGCGATCACGGGCGACGCGCAGGCCGGCCGGTCCGAGAGCGGCTCGCCGGCGAGATGGGCGACCGCTTCCATGGCGCACAGCGCCCCGTCGCGCCCCGCCTGCCGGCCGGCCGCCAGCGTCCGGACCGCCGCGATCCGGTCACGATCGATCTCAAGGCTCCCCGATTCCGGCATCCGAAGGCTGTCCTCTCTCGCGCCCGCGCACCGACCCATCGCCGCGGGCCCCGGCCAGTGCCCGACGCCCCGGCCGACCGGTTCGGCGCGGGGATTTACCAGTTCCGCGGCGGGACGCTAAGGGTGGGCTCCTGCCACGACGCCCGATGCGCGGCCCCGCTCCTGCCGGCGGCCGTCCGAGGTTGGCACCACGTCGAGGCCGGGAACGGGCCGGTCGAGCGCGCGGAACATGTCACACTTCCTGGACCTGATCAGAGATCATCGCGGCGGCCCGGGCGACCTGATCGCGCGGCTCGGCGCGCTCGCTGCCGACCCCGAGGCGGCGGGAATCAGTCCCGGCGCGATGATCCGCCATCTCGACGCCCTGGCGTTCCGGCTGGACGGGGGCGGCGCGCCCGATCTCGCGGCCCAGGCCTACGACCTCGCGGCCGCCCTGGCGGGCCGCGACGGCGGCCGCTGGACCCTGGCCGCCGCGGAGGCGCGCCTGCGCGACCTCTGCGCCCGCGGACGCTTCGCCGAGGCGGATCCGGTCGTCGCGCGGCTGCGCGCCGCGGACGCGAACCGGCTACGACCGCGGCTCATGGAGGACCTGATCGACCGGGCGTGGCTGCTGGAGCTGCGCGGCGAGGCCGAGGCGAGCGTCCAGTGCTACCGCCTCGCCCTGGACCTCAACGGCGGCGCCCCCGGCCTCGTCTCGCGGGACGGGGACCCACTCGCCAAGAAGATCAAGAACCTGCGCCGGCTCCAGCTCGACGCGCTGATCGCGGCCGGTGCCTTCGACGAGGCCGTCGCCCTGCACGAGACGACCCGCCGGCTGATCGGCGCCGGCCCCCTGGCCGGCTACAACATGGTCGCCGCCGCGTCCCTGGCCGGCCGGCCGGGCATCGACTACGCCGAGCTTCGGCCGCCCAGGCCGATCCTGGCACCGGAGCTCAAGTTCACCGAACCGCCGCCGCCCCTCACCTCGGAGCCGGGGGACCTGGAGGCGCCGAGCCAGTACCTCGCGTTCGTCGACGGCTGCCGCGCCTTCCCGCGCAGCAACCTCGTCGTGAAGGACGGCCACCTGATCTACGACCTCGCCGCCCATCCCCGCCGGCGGGACGTGCTGCTCCAGGACGGGGTCAACCCGGACCAGATCGTGATGGCGGCCTTCGGGGAGAGGCGGGCCCTCGTCGAGGTGCCGGAGGACAGCCTATCGATCGAGGTCGGCCTGTCGATGTTCGGGCTCCAGAGCCGGAATTACGGCCACTGGTTCTGCGAGTTCGTGCCGCGCATGCTGGCGTACAACGACCCGCGCTGCCCGGACGGCATCCCGCTTTGCATCGACGACCACATGCCGGCGACGCACGAGGAGGTGGTCCGGCTCGTCGACACGCGCGACCGCCCGATCATCAAGCTGCCGCCCCGGCCGGTGGCGTTCGGCCGGCTCGGCCTCGCGCCGGTGCCCGCCTTCTTCCCGTTCGAGATGCGGCCGGGACAGCGGGTCTACGACACGATCTGGCCCTCCGACATCCTGGTGGATCTGCGCACCCGCATCCTCGACAGCGCCCGCGCGCGCGGGGCGCTGAGCGGCCGCACCGGCCGCCGACTGTTCATCTCGCGCAAGGCCTTCGCGCAGCGCCAGCTCGTCAACGAGGTCGAGATCGCCGAGGCGCTCCGGTCGCACGGTTTCGAGGTCATCACCCCGGAGACGATGACGTTCCTCGAACAGGTCGACGCGTTCCACGCCGCCGACATCATCGTCGGTTCGTCAAGTTCGGCGCTCACCAACGGGCTGTTCTGCCGCCCGGAATGCCGGATCCTCGGCCTGATCCACGCCAACCTGAGCTTCAATTTCCGGGGCTATACGAGTTTCATCGAGGCCGGCGGCGCGCAGATCACGTTCCTGCGCGGCGCGACCACGAACGAGGACGGTCACGCCTTCCACGCCAGCTACCGCGTCGCGCCGAGCGCGGTGGTTGCGGCTCTGGAACATCTGCAGCGACCGACATCGGTCCCACCGCCTCTACAGCCACACGTTGCGCGATCGATCGTCGGACGGTTACTCGGCGCTCTGCCCTTCGCGCGGCAGCCCGGCGGACAATAAACCTGTAGTCGCACTTATTTCGCAAAGCTCGCTTAGGTAGAAACGGGCATTGCGGATCGGCCAACTTGCGCTTAGAGGGCTTCGCGACATCGGACCGCGCACCGAACGCGGAGGGGCCCTCGATCGCGGTCCAGGGTCGTGCTGCGATCATGAGCCGACGTCAGGGAGCCGGGATTTCGGCATGGAAACGATGACTCAGCCACACCTGATCGAGTTTCGCCACATCCTCGATCACAGGGGAGCTCTGACCCCTGTTGAGGCCGAGAAGGACGTGCCCTTCGCCATCCGGCGCATCTATTTCATCTACGATGTTTCGCACGGTGCCGTCCGCGCGGGGCACAGCCACAAGGAACTGCAGCAGGTCCTGATCGCGATCTCCGGCAGCTTCAAAGTTCACCTGAATGACGGCCAAAACCGCCAGACCTTTCTCCTTAATCGGCCCAACATCGGCCTCTATGTCCCGAGAATGGTGTGGCGGGATATCGACGAGTTCTCAGGTGGAGCGGTGTGTCTCTCCCTCGCCTCGCAGCATTACGAGGAGAGCGACTATTACAGGGATTACGACACGTTCCTGCGCGCCGTGGGACGCCGGTAGAGGAGGCCCGCGATGAAGGTTCCGTTTCTCGATCTCGGCCGCACCCACGACACCATCCGCGCCGAACTCGACGCCGCATGGCACCGCGTCCTCGACCGATCCCGGTACGTCCTGGGTGAGGAGGTCGAAGCCTTCGAATCCGAGTTTGCCGCGTATTGCGAAGCCGAGCACGCGGTCGGCGTCGCCAACGGTCTCGACGCCCTGATACTGATTCTGCGCGCCTACGGGGTCGGCCCCGGCGACGAGGTTCTCGTACCCTCGAACACATTCATCGCGACCTGGCTGGCGGTGAGCCAAGTCGGCGCGAAGCCGGTCTCCGTCGATCCCGATCCGTCGACCTACAACATGGACCCGGCCGGAGCCGCGCGGGCCGTGACCAGCCGGACGAAGGCCATCATGCCGGTCCACCTCTACGGCCAGCCCGCCGACATGGAGGCGTTCCGCGCCCTGGCGCGCCGACACAGTCTCGTCTGCATCGAGGATGCCGCGCAGGCTCACGGCGCGACCTTCGCCGGCCGGCGAACCGGCAGCCTCGGCGATGCCGCCGCGTTCAGCTTCTATCCGGGCAAGAACCTGGGCGCACTTGGCGATGGCGGGGCCGTGACCACGTCCGACACCGCGGTCGCGCGCCGGATCCGCGAACTTGCCAATTACGGGTCGCGCGAGAAGTATGTGCATCGGCAGCAGGGCGTGAATTCGCGGCTCGACGAGCTGCAGGCCGCGCTCCTTCGCATCAAGCTGCGCCACCTCGACGACTGGAACACCCGTCGCCGCTCGGTCGCGGCCGCCTACCTGGCCGGCCTCGCCCAGAGCGATCTCGTCCGACCGCAGGTCGATCCGCGCGCGGATCCCGTCTGGCACCTGTTCGTCGTCCGGTCCGCGCAGCGCGACGCGTTGGCGGCGGCGCTCGACCATGCGGGCGTCGGCACCCAGATTCACTACCCGATCGCACCAGCAGACGCCGAAGCCTACGCGGAGACACCGATCTCCGGGGAAAGCCATCTGGGCCGCACGCTCGGCCGAGAGATCCTGAGCCTGCCGATCGGTCCCCATCTCCAGGACGAGGAAATCCGGCACGTTGTGCGCGCTTGCCAAACGGCCGCGAACCCGGACTATCGCACTGGTCCGGCGTGAGGTTCGTCGCACCGGACTGCCGGGCCCGGCTCCGTCAGCGATCCTGAAGTCCACGGCTAGGCCGACCGCCGCTCACATCTGGGCAACCGAAGCGCGGCGAGCCGGAACCTCACAGGCTCCGCGCGCCAATCTCAAACGCAAAAGGAGACTGCCCGTGTCATCGTCTTCCTTGAACGCTGCCGGCGATGATCCTTCCGCGAGCCAATCGGGCTCCTTGGAGCGCCTCCGGACCGAGCGCGACGTTGATCTGGCCAAGGTCGATCTCACGTTCGAGGGGTTTCGCGCCCTCGCGCAGAATCCGCACCTCACCGCCAACGAGCGGATCGGCTTCCCGGAGACGTACCGCAACGGTTTCGAGGAGGCGATCCTTCGCGATATCGCCGCCAAGCTTCCGGCGCTGCTCGGGACGAACGCAACGATCGTGGATATCGGCCCCGGATGTGCCGGGCTGCCGCATCGGCTCATCGACCTGTGTCGCGAGCGGAATCATCGCCTGTTCCTCGTGGACAGCGCGGAGATGCTCGCGCAGTTGCCCGATGTCGCCGACGTGACCGTGAAGATCCCCGGCGCGTTCCCGGCCATCCGGGATTCGATCCGAGATACCGTCGGCCGAGCCGATGTCGTCCTCTGCTACAGCGTCTTCCACTACGTGTACGTGGAGGGTAACCCCTTTACCTTCCTCGACAGCATCGTCGAGCTCCTCGCCGATGGCGGCCGTGCCCTGATCGGCGATATCCCGAACATCTCGAAGCGCCGCCGCTTCTTCGCGAGCGAGACGGGTCGACGTTTCCATAAGGCCTTCACCCGGACCGAGACCGAGCCGGACGTCCAGTACAACGAGCCGAATCCCGGCAAGATCGACGACGCCGTGCTCATGGGACTCATCCAGCGGGCGCAGGCCGCAGGCGCGGATGCCTACCTCATGCCTCAGGCGCCGGACCTTCCCATGGCCAACCGGCGCGAAGATCTTCTCATCATGAAGGCTTGATCGATGAAACCGCTGATCATATTCGGGAACGGCGAAATCGCCAGCATGGCCTATGAATACTTTACTCATGACAGCGGCCATGAGGTGAAAGCCTTCTCGATCGGGGAGGAGTACATCACGCAAGCGCACCATCACGATCTGCCCGTGGTTCCACTTGCCCAGGTTCAGCAAGCCTATCCGCCGGACGCGTACGACGCCTTCGTCGCCATAGGCGATTCGAAGTTGAATCGGGTTCGGGCTGATCTCTGCGCGCAGGTCAAGGCCATGGGCTACAGGTTGACGTCGTACGTCAGCACGAAAGCCTTCGTCTGGCACAATGTCACGATCGGCGAGAACTGCTTCATCCTGGAGCACAACGTCATCCAACCTTTCGTTGAGATCGGCAACAACGTCACGCTTTGGAGCGGCAACCATATCGGCCATCGCTCGGTCATCGAGGATCATGTCTTCGTGAGTTCTCACGTCGTCATATCCGGGTTCTGTCGGATCGGGACCTACAGTTTCCTCGGCGTCAATGCCGCCATTGGGCACGGCGTCACGATCGCGCCCGACAATTTCATCAGCATGGCCTCGAGCCTCGCGCAATCCACGGAACCGGATAAGATCTACCAGGGCAATCCGGCGGAGCCGCGCAAGATTTCCGCCACGCGCTTCTGCCGAGCGCGCTAGCGATGACCGTGTCGATCCGGCGGTTCACCCAGGATGAAATTTCGGCCTGGAATGCACACAATCGGACAGCGCTGAACGGACACTTCCTGTTCGACCGCGGCTTCATGGATTACCATGCCGACCGCTTCACGGATGCCTCGCTGCTCATCACCCGAGACGGCACGCTGCTGGCAGCGCTTCCCGCGAACATCGACGGCGATACGATCTACTCCCATCAGGGGCTGACATTCGGCGGCCTCCTGACCGGCCGCCTGTCGACGGACGCGACTCTGACCCTGTTCGAAGATTGCCTCAATCATTACAGAGAGACCGGCGCACGGAAGCTGATCTACAAGCCGGTGCCGACCATCTATCATCGCCGGCCCGCGGAGGCTGATCTCTACTGCTTGTTTCGCGTCGGTGCCCAGCTGATCCGGAGAGATGTCACCACCACGATCGACTACCGGCTGCCCGGTGAACTCTCGTCCCGCCGCCGCCGCGGTGTCGGCAAGGCGCAGAAATCCGGTCTCACCGTCCGCACCGACAGCCGCTGGCCAGAGTTCTGGGACATCCTCGCGCAGACGCTCCAGGAGCGCCACGGGGTCGCGCCGGTTCATACCCTCTCGGAAATCGAGATGCTGGCCGCCCGCTTTCCAGAGAACATCAAGCTCTTCACGGCTGAGCAGGCGGGTGCGACGGTGGCCGGCGTCGTGATCTTCGAGACACAGGACGTCGCGCATGCCCAATACATCGCCTCCAACAGGCAGGGACGCGACGTGGGCGCTCTGGATCTCCTCTTCAGCACCCTCATCACGACCTATCAGCCGACGAAGCGCTATTTCGACTTCGGCATCTCGACCGAGGAAGGCGGCCGCGTCCTCAATCAGGGCCTTCTGACCCAGAAGGAGGAGTTCGGCGGCAGTGCCGTGATGCAGGACACCTACGCAATCGCATTGTAGCGGCGCGGCCTGTCCGAGGTCTTGGCCGGCCCGAGCCCCGCGGAGGCGGTGATCGCCCCGCCGACGCGCACGGGCCGGCCGTCCGGGTCGATCCCTCGCACGGCTCCCGGAGCCGCTGTCGATCAGGTCGCGGCAGCGCCTGTCCCGGCGCGGCCGGTCTCACACTGTTCGGAACCTGTCACCGGCCGCGGTCAGATCCCGGTAGGCCAGACCAAACCCGGTTCGTCCGAAGCCGTTGCCGTTGTAGACGAGCAGCGTCCGCTCTCCGACTTGGCAGGTCGCGCCGAAGCACGTCATCTCGGACGCCCATGCCTCTACTGCGGTGTCGATGACCGGGACGAGGCCGGACGGATCGACCGAGCCTTCGTCCCACGGGCACGTCATCAGCCTGTAGGTCTGTTCGGTCCGAACCGAGACCATCAGGACAGGGTCCTGCCCGGGGAGCGTCTCGACGCGCGGCCGGCCGAAGCCGATCTCGCCGCGCGCCTCATCCGGCAGCAGCACATCCTCCGCCGAGGCCGACCAGTGGATTCCGTCCGCGGATCTCGACCGGCGGATGCCGTATCGCGGGAGCATCTTCCCGGAGGGACTCCGGACGAAGCGGTTGCCGCCGATATAGAGGATCTGGAAACCGTCACCCACCCGCCGGACAAACGGAGCGGTCCGGAAGTAGCCCTCATCGGGCGTCGCCGGAAGGACGGGCTCCGTCTTCCACCGCCTGAAGGTTTTGCCGCGATCTTCGCTCACCGCGAGCCCGGCCAGGAGGGTGTATGGAACGTCCTCCGACAGTCTCTGCCAGCCGACGTAATACAGCCGCCAAACATCATCGACGCGTTCAAGATGACAGGGATTGACGCCGTCGGCGTCGAAACACCCCGCGGCTCCAAGATCGAGAACGGGGGTGGGATCGAAATGGATGACCGGGTGCGGATGGTCCAAACTCAGGTCGACGCAGAAGATGCGCCCGCGCAGATCGGCATCGCAGGACGAGAAGTATACCCGGACGCGGTCCGCCAGCACGATCGGCGTGGGCAGCATGGCGTGCGTCCGGAGCAGACCCGAGCCCGGCGCGGCGAACCGCAGGCCAAGATCGGTCCATGGCGTCTTCATGCTGTCATCCCTGTCGATCAGATCGCGACGACGTGCACCGGAACAGCCAGGTTTCAGACATAGGTCCGCAGCACCGTATCAAGGTAATCGAGATCGATGCGGTAATTGCCGTGCGTCAGCTCGAGCGAGCGGCGCCGCGTCTCGGCGCCGGGGCGATAGGCCCCGTGCTCACCGGGGACGGCCAAGTAACGACACCCGGCAAACGTCGCGAGACTCGCGAACGTCGAGAACTGCACGGCGAACGGCGACACGAGTCCCAGGACGAGGGTGGCCGGGGATGCGAAAACCAGATTGGCGAAGGCGGCGCCGATCGGCCCGGCGATGCAGCGCGCAGTCCTGAAAGCCTCGACCTGTTCCGCGAAGCTGAGCTGCCCCGGGTTCACGATCTCGAAGCCGTGCCGGCGAAACACTGCCTCCACCTCGGCGGCGTTCATGATGTTACGCCCCGCGGATCGACCGAGATAGAGCTTCCGGTCCGGCGCGGTACGGGGCGCAGGCACGGCCTCAAGCACCCGCCCGCGCAGCCAGGAAAGGCTCGCGTGATTGACAGCGGCGACCGTCCAGAACTCGACATCGGGCGTGTCCGGAATGAAGGTCATCAAGGACGGAACGTAGAGCGTCTTCACGTCCAGCCGCTGACCGTGCTTCCGGACCGTGAATGGGCGCCCCGGGAAGAGCAGCTTCAGGGCGTCCATTTCCTGCGGAAACAGATCGTCGCTCAGGATGAGCGGCACATCCTGCGGTATCGACGCGTTGTCGACGATGTAGCCCTTCGTGGCGTACTCGATCAGGAAGTGGAAATAGTTCGCACCGCATCGCCCGATCAGAAGGATGCCCGCATCGATCGCCCGATCGGCCTCCTGCGGGACGCGGGCCAGGACCCGGTCGCCCTTGGGGCCGAAACAGGTGATGACGAACTCGCACTGGCGGCTCGTGTAGCGGAACGCCGGGTCCGCCTCCGGCTCGTAGACCACGAAGGCGGAATGGGAGACGACCTGAGCGAAGCCGAAGATCGACGCGTCCCGGATCGTCGCGCACCAGAGTTCCGGCCTGCGCAGTCGACGGGCGGTCGGCGGCTGCGCGGATAGGGCGATCTCTGGATCCGCGAAGTCGAATATGCCGGCTTCCGCGATGCCGCGGCAGTCGATCCAGGGCACCGCATCCTGCCCGATCCGCACCACCGGGTAGATTGAACCGAGACCGGTGTCCGCTCCGCCGCTCGGACGTGCGGGCGATGCGGACCGTACGGCGAGGAAGCGCGCGAGCGCGAGGGCGAGCCGAAGCTGCAGGCCGAAGCCGCGCTGGGTCGCGAGTTGGTTGATGCGGTAGCGGAAGCAGTCCGTGATGTCCTGGCGGCTCTGCCCGAGCATCGCCAGAACGGCGACGAGCACGGGCGACCACGCGTAGATCCGCGCCTCCATGCGCGCGTTGGGCGCGCGCAACGGCGCCGCGGACCAGTGTCGGGCGAAATGGGCGACCGGATCGACGCCCGCCGCCGCCACATCGGCATTTCGCGTCAGATAGTAGTCACTGTCGACGATCCGGCGCGCGACCCGTAAGGCAAACCACTCCAACATCGCTGAGATTTCTATCCTCGACGTCGAACGGCGCATCGTGCAGCCGAGATCGGGTGCCCAGCACCGTCGCTCGTCACCGCTCCGATCAGGAGGCCTGCAACAAAGCGGAGTGGCGCTCAAGGATCGACACATGCGCCGCCCTGAACGCGTCATAAGCTTCGCGACTGAAGTGAAAAAAATAATCTTGCTCGCCCTCGTCGACGATTTTCGCGCCTGAACGGAGGTGGAAATTGATCACGCTCTCATTTTCACGACGCACGTCGAAATGACAATGCTCGAATCCGAGGTGCTCAAATCCCAGTTCGTAGATCGCGAGCGCGGAGTAACCTGCGAGGCCGACGACGGGAGGAGGCGCGATGATCCAGCTGCCCCAACAGAACGATTTCAATCCGTTGATGATCCGAAAATCGTACATCCGGACCGTGCCGCGATCCTGACCATCGGAAACGATGATGAAATAGTACTGTCTACCTGCGGTCTCGTCGCTCTTGTATCGTGTGAGCCACGCCGCCTGCTCTTCGACCGTGGTGGGTGGCGCGTTGAGGAAACGGCTGAGACGGTTGTCGGAGCGCAAACGGTAGATCAGAGCCGCGTCGCTCGGCTCAGCCAGCCGCAGATGCGAGCGCCTTCGGCTGTCCAGCGGACGCGTTTCACGAATCCGGTCGATGGGCATGTGCATACGGGGTGTATACGTTTCTGTGGCTGGAACGCGACGAACTCACGGATCTCGGCAAGTCCTGCCATGCGAGGAGACCGTTGTCACGCGACGCTCCGAGGACGGCCTGCAGCGGAGCCGACGCGGCGTCAGTCAGTCGGTCAGACGCGGACGAGGGTCACGCATCCCAGCACAGAACGGCCTGGACTACCGCCGGGCCTCCGCAAAGACCGGGCGCCCTAGGCCGCCTTGAGCCACGTCTTCAGTAAGCCGTCGAGGCGCCGCGTGTTGATGGCATAGCTTCCTTGTCGGAGCGAGATCTTGTTCGCACTCAGGCGAATAAAGTCACGCTTTCTCTTGTCGCTCAAGAGGTGGATGCAGTTACAGCCCATCAATTCCGCTAGATTTTGGAACAGCGACGAGGTGACGGCGTAGCGTGATCCGAGACCCAGCACGGATGTCCCGGGCCTGCAGAAGATCGTGTTCGAGAACGCTGCGCCCAGAGGACCGGCGACATGGGTTGCGGACGCGAACAGTCTCACCTGCTCGATGAAGGACAGAGCGCTCGGATCCACGATCGAGAAGCCGTGCCGCGCGAAGACAGCCTCGACCTCGTCGGCGTTCACGATGTTCCTGCCGCGCCGCCGGGCTAGAAAGACCCGGGACGGTCGGGACGGTACGTCGTCTTCGGAGCTCAGGGCCTCGTAGGCACGGCTCCGCAGCCATTCCAGGCTCGCGAGGCGGAGTCCTTCCTTCTTCCAGTCGGTGACCTCAAGCGCGTCCGGGAGATACGTCATGACAGACGGAATGTGGAGCCGCCCGATGTCGAGCCGCTGCTGGCTGGACACCCCGACGAACTTCCGACTCGGAAAGAATAATCTTAGGGCCTCCATCTGCGATGGAAACAGATTGTCCGAGATGACCAGCGGAATCTCGTCGGGGATATCCAGGCGATCGATCAGATAGCCTCGGGAGAGATACTCGATGAGGAAATGGAAATGGTTGTTGCTGCACCGGCCGCCCAGCAGGATCGCCTCGTCGAGGCGGGTCGTCGCGGCGTCGGGCAGGCGCGCCACGATCTTGTTGTCCTGCGGCGCGTAGCAGGCGATGACGTGCCGGAACTGGCCGGCCGCGAAGGACAGACTCGGATCGGCGGCGGGCTCGTAGCTCACGAAGTGGCCGCTCGCCGCGACCTGCATGGCTCCGAAGACGCTGGCGTTCTGGACGGTCGCGCACCAGAGCGGGGGTAGCGTGACCTCGCGCGCGACGAGCGCGCCGCGCCCTTCCCACACCCGGGGGGAGCTGAATCGGTGCGTCTCTGGCGGGTCCATCTTCCGCAGAGTGAGCCAGGGATGCTCGTCGCCGATCCGGGCGATCGGGAGCGTGGTGCCGACGATCCGCTCCAGACTCGCAGCGTCGGGCCCGGAACCCGTGGCCCGGGCCGCCAGGAGACGCGCAACCCAGCGGGCGAAGCGGAATTCCAAACCCAGGTCGCCGCACCAGAGCTCTTGATAATGGGCGACGAAACATTGGACCCAGTCGTCGCGCCGGATCGGCAGGAGCACGACCGCCAGCGCCAGGAAGGGTGAGAGCCTGATGATGGCCCGCTCCATGGACGGGTTCGCCGCGCGGATGGGCACGGCATAACCGCATTCGGCGAAGTGTCGGACCGGGTCGACACCGGCCGCGCGGACGTCAGGATAGCGGTTGAGATAATACTCGGCATCGACCAGCTTCCGCGCGAGAAACAGGCTGACGCGTGCGCGCAAACTGGAGATGAGGACGGCACTCATACCAACCCCTCCGGGCATCGGGCGCTCAAGGGCCGGATCCAGAAACACTCATTGTCCGGACGCCGGCCGATCTCAGGCTGCGTGCACGGCGCCGACGGCCCCGGCCATCACGATGTGACGGAGGATCTGGCAGATCCGCTCCGCGTTGGCGGTCCCGAGCTCGCCGTAGAAGGGCAGGCAGAGGACTTGGTCGCCGACTCTGTTGGCGACCGGCAAATTGTCGATCGCACTATCCGGAAAGTGGCGGTACGGCTCGTACTGGCTGCATAGCGGATAGAAATAGCGACGCGCGAAGACATTGTAGTGTTTGAGTCGGTCGTAGACCTCGTCACGGCTCACGCCGGCGACGGCCCGGTCGATCCGAAGGCAGTAATATTGCAGGCTGTCGGTATCGAGGTGCAGCGGTCGTGAGACGGTGATGCCGGGCACACCGCCGAGGTGATCCCGGTACACATGCGCGAGGTCCAACCGCTTCGCCTTCTCGGCCGCGACCGCATCGACCAGGCACAGACCCATGGCGGCCTGGATCTCGTTCATCTTGCTGTTGATGCCGACAGCCTTGACGGTCACCTCGTCGGCGATCCCGAAATTCTTGAGCAGCTCCATCCGCCGCTTCACGTCGCCGTCGTTCGTGACCACGGCCCCGCCCTCCGCGGTGTGGAAGAGCTTCGTGGCGTGGAAGCTGAACATGGTCGCGTCGCCGTAGCTCGCGACGGGCCGGCCGTTGACCCGCGTCCCGAAGGCGTGGGCGCCGTCGTACAGCACCTTGAGGCGATGCTTGCGCGCGATCCGCTCGATCGCCTCGACGTCGCACGGATTGCCGTAGACGTGAACCGCGAGGATGCCGGTGGTGCGCTCCGTGATCGCCGCCTCGATCCGGGCCGGATCGAGAGTCATCGAATGCTCCTCGATGTCGGCGAAGACCGGCCGGATGCCGTGCCAGGCGAGCACGTGCGGCGTCGCCGCGAACGTGAAGGGGGTGGTGATGACCTCGCCCGAGAGGTCGAGGGCCTTGACCGCCGTCATCAAGGCGTTGGTGCCGTTGTTGAACAGCGCGATGTGACCGTCGCCCAGGTGCGCGTGGAGCCGCTTCTCCAGCTCCACGTGCTGCGGCCCGCCGTTCGAGAGAACGGCACACTGCCAGATCGCCTCCAGATGCTTCGTGAAGACCGCGAGTTCGGGCAGCATCGGACGGGTCACGTAGATCGGCTGCTCGAACGATCGCGGCTCAGCGCTCATGGAACCTCCTCGCGATGTTCGGACGCGAGGCCGACCATCTGGACACATCGAACTTGGAAAGACTGAACTGACGCAGCAATCGGGCGGAGCTGAGGCCGATTAGGCCGGTTTCGGCGCCGGGGCGACGATGTCCGCCCGGGGCCAGATCGTGGCGTTGTCGGGCAGGGCGCGCAGGACGTTGCAACCCATGCCGACCGTGACGCTCTGACCCAGGGTGAGGCCCTGAAGAACCTTGGCGAGCGGCCCGACGAGGCTGTCGGCGCCGATCGTGCAGCGGCCGCCGACGAAAGCGCCCGGCGAAATCGTGGTATTGTCGCCGACGACCGTGTCGTGGCCGACGATGGCCGCCGAGTTCAGCACGCAGAAGCGCCCGAGCCGGGCATCGGCGTTGACGATCACCCCGTGCGCCACGAAGGCGCCGACGCCGACCGCGACGTCCGGGCTCACGATCGCGCGGGGCGAGACGAGGGCGGGGCAGGGGAGGGCGTGCCGGTCGAGCCACGCGATCAGCTCGGCCCGCGCCCGGATCGCGCGCCGGCTCACGCCGCCGACCGCCAGGACGACGCCGTCATACTCCGCCCGGTCGGCGAGCAGCGCGTCGAGATAGCCGCGGTAACGGCCGACCTGGACCTCCGGAGCGGTGGAATAGGTATCCTCGACCGTGTGGCCGAGGGCACGGGCGATCTCTGCGATCTCCTTGGAGAAGCCGCCGCCGCCGATCAGCGCGAGCCGCTGCGCCGTCCCGGTCACAGCACGGCCCCGCCGTCGACCCGCAGGATCTCGCCGGTGACGTGCCGGGCCTGGGACGACATCAGGAACGCGATGGCGTCGACCACGGATTCGACGGTCGCGGCGCCCGCGGGGCTGCGCTTCTCCAGCGCCTCCTTGAACTCCGCGCCGTACAGGCGGGCATGGGCCTGGGTCATCTCGGTGTCGAGCCAGCCGGGGGCGACGCCGACGGCGCGCCGGGGGGCGAGTTCCCGGGCGAGGCCCTTGATCAGGGCGTCGAGGCCCGCCTTGGAGGCGGCGTAGGGCACGATCGCCGGCTCGGGCCGCTGCGCCGCGATGGACGAGACCGCGCAGAACACCGCGTCCCGGGTCGAGACGCGGGCGCTGCCGAAGGCGGCGGCGAACAGGGTCGGCGCGACGAGGTTGGTGCGGTAGAGGCGCTCGACCTCCTCCACGCCGAGGCTGCGCATCGGCTTGATGACCTGGACGCCCGCGCAGTACACGAGCCCGGTCAGGAGGCCGCGCTCGGCCACCGCCCCCTGCATCACGCCGCCGATCGCCGAGAGGTCGGTGACGTCGGCCGCGACCGCGGCGCAGCCGAGCGCCTCCAGCTCCGCGAGCCGGTCCACCCGCCGGGCCAGGGCGGTGATCCGCGCCCCGCCCGCGCGGAGGCGCTCGGCGACGGCGCGGCCGATGCCGCTGCTGGCCCCGACGACCAGGACGTGCCCACCCGACTCCGCGATCGGCTCCGACATCGGCTCAGGCCTGCAGCTTCGCGCCGGCCAGCGCGATCAGGTCGTCGGTGGTCGCCGCCCCGGCGATCCGCTGCGGATCCACCTCGAGCCCCAGCGTGTCGTAGAGCGCCATGATGTTGAGGATGCCCAGCGAGTCGAAGGTCTCGATCGCCCCGAGGCTCTGCCCGCGGGTGAGCGGCCCTGGCTGATCGAGGATCGTGCCGAGCTCGTCCAGGAATGCGCCCTCGGTCATCGGGTGGTCTCCTCGTAGGTCATGACCGGGGGCGCGTAGATCCGGTCGGTGGTGATCGTGCAGGCTCCCCAGCTCAGGCCGACCCCGAAGCCGGCGAGCAGCGAGCGCACCTGCCGCCCCGCATAGGCCTCCGCGAGGAAGCCCGAGATCGTGCCGGGGATCGAGGCCGAGTTCTGGTTGCCGTAGACCGACTGGGTGCCGGTCGGGAGCTTGCTGTCGTCGAGCCCCAGGCGGCGCTGGAGGTTCTTGAGGATGTACTTGTTCGGCTGGTGCAGGACCAGGAAGTCGACGTCCGCGGCGCGCGTGTCCGAGAAGGCCAGGATGCCCTCGATCAGCGGCGGGACGCGCTTGAGGGTGAAGTTGAAGACCTGCGCCCCGTCCATGTGCATGGTGCCGGGCTTGTCCGCATCCTCGGCATCGGCCCGCAGGCCGCTATGCGGGATGAACAGGGCCTTCTCGCCCGAGCCGTCGCTGTGGAGCTGGAAGAAGCTCTCGCTCGCACGCCGCTCGATCAGCACCGCGGCGCCGGCATCGCCCATGATCGGCGTGATCGACCGGTCCCCGGTCGCGACCATGCGGCTCGCGACGTCGCCGACGCAGAGGAGAACGCGGTTGAGGCCGGATTCGACAAGACTGTAGGCGACCGACAGGCCGTAGACGAAGCCACTGCAGCCGAGACGGATGTCGAAGCAGAGCGTGTCGGTCCGCATGCCGAGTCGGTGCTGCATCCCAATCGACGTGGAGGGCGAGCTGTAATCCGGCGTCTGGGTGACCAGGATCAGCCCGTCGACGGCGTCGGGCTGCAGGTCGAGGCCGCGCAGGAGCTGGCGCGCCGAGTGGAGGCAGAGATCCGCCGTCGTGGTGCCGGGATCGGCGACGACGTGGCGGGTCGAGAAGCCCATGGCCCGCTTGAGGCGCTCCGCCTCCTCGGGGGCGAGCCCGAGGGCGGCCGCCTCGTCGTCGAAGGCCTGGACGCGCGCGCCGACCGTGGTGACGAGCCCCGCGAGGGTCGCGCGCGAGAACCGCAGGTCAGCCATGCTCGACCGTCTCGGCGACGTAGTCGAGCCAGCCCTGGAAGCGGCGGAGCGGCGACTTCGTGCTGTCGAGGATGCTCTCGTTGGCGAGCGGCACGTAGCGGCCGACCGTCCGCTCGATCTCGGACTCTGTCTCGAGGAGGAGCTCGACCACCGCGAAGGAATCGAGCCGCTCGTAGACGTCGTCCTCGGGCCCGAGATTCTCTAGGTCCGGGCGCCCCCAGGTCTCGACGAGCCGCGCGAAGGTGGCGCGGGCAGCCGCCTCGACGGCGCCGCGGTCACTCCGCGACGATGTGGATGTAGGGGGTGTCATCCGGTCCTCGTGTCAGTCGGTACGTCTTGCCCTCGGGGCCAGCGCTGAGGGGTTCGAAGCCGTTGTCGTCGAGGAAGGTCTCGACCATCCGGTTCTTCGCGCTCGGGCGATACTGGGCCTTGAGGTCCCGATCACCCTCCTGCTGGCAGACGTGGCGCAGAATTTGGGCCTCGATGCGGCGTCCGAGGGCCCGGCAGCTCATCAGGAACGTCTCGAGCTCGCCGCCCCGGACGATGGCGACCCCGACGATGCCCATGTCGCCGAACCGGTCGACCACCCGGGCGGCGTAGACGCCGCCCTCCCGCATGGCGGTGGCGACCTCGTCCTCGGTGTAGCGCCGGGTCGTCAGGTTGAACTGATTGGTCTTGTTGATCAGCTGGGTGACCCGCCGCAGGGAGCCCGGGTTGTTGCGGGCGACGTGCACCCGGATCTCGAGGGAGGCGAGGTAGTCGTCCATCGAGGCGGCGGAGCGCTGCAGTTCCTGGCGCTGGGCCTCGCCGCGGTACTGCTCGGTCTTGGCCAGATCCTCGGCGGTGACGTTCCGGGCGCGCAGCGACGCGATCCCGTCGAGCAGGCTGAGCGCCTGCTCGGGGCGCGTCCGGTCGAACAGGTGGCACTCGACCCCGGGGAGCCGGGCGCGGACCTCCTCGATCTCGAACGGGTTGTCGTCGAGGAAGATGAAGCTGTCGAGGCCGAGGTTCAGGGTCGCCGCGAGGTCGCGGATGTTCTCGCTCTTCTCCGTCCAGTTGCTGCGGTAGGCCACGAAATCGTCGAGGCGGAGCGGCATCGCGCGCTGGGCGAAGACCGCGCGGAAATCCTCCTCGTTGTTCTTCGTCACCGTGCAGAGCAGGATGCCAAGGCCCTTCAGGCGCAGGAGCTGGCGCTGGAGCTGGGTGTGGACGATCCCCGGATAGTCGCTGTCGACCTCCAGGTTCTCCACCCCGTCCTCGCCGACGACGCCGCCCCAGAGGGTGTTGTCGGCGTCGACCACCACCACCTTGCGCCGCGCCCGCAGCCGCGCCGCGACGGCGTCGGCGTAGCGCTCGTTGAGCGCGTCCACGGCGGCCGGGGCGTAGGGCATCTGGTACATGTACCGGTTGCGCTCGCGGAAGGCGTTGGCGAAGCCGAGCAGCGCCAGGGCGCCGGCGGCGTCGACGACGCTGACCCGCTCCTGCGCCCGGGCGAGGTCGAACAGCACCGCGTTCACCCGCGCCAGCGCCTCCAGCTGGTCGTGGAGGTCGCTCTCGACGGAGGAGACCGGCACGAACGGCACGGTGTTGAGGATGATCGTCCCCGGCGCCCGGGCGAGCCGCGCCGAGACCAGCTCGGCGAGGCCGCGCGCGCGGGCGACGGCCGCCTCGTCCGGGGCGACGTCGAAGAACCAGCGGTGGTCGAGATGCACGATCAGGACGTCGGCGGCGGCGGGTCCCGCCAGCACCTGCTCGATCTGTCCGATGGGGAGATGCTCGCACGAGACCGTGGCGAGATCCGCGAGGCGGCCCGCCACCTTCCCGAACGGGTTGGTGACGACGTTTCCGACGAAACCGATCGACAGGGCGCGAGCCGTGGTCATCCTCGATACCGGTCCCTGCGACACCCTGCGGATGCCTGCCCTCCGGCGATCGACCGGCCCCTTTCCGTGCGTGCGAGCGCCGCCCTCTTGCGAGATCGCGTGCCATAAAGCAAGGGGCCGGGCATCCGGCGGCCCGTCAGCCCGACCGGGGCGGGGACCGGCCGAGGAGGAGCTGCGCGATGAACGGATCCGGTTCGGACGAGGCCGCCGCGACGACGCGGACCTGGACCGAGGCCCATCAGGCCGCCTTCGCGCGGGCGACCGGCGACGTGAACCCGATGCACATGGACGCGCGGATGGCCCGGCGGACGCTGGCCGGCGAGCGCGCCGTTCACGGCGTCCACGCCGCCCTCTGGGCCCTCGATGCCTGCGCGGATGCTCACCCGCTCGACCGGCTCGCGACCCTGCAGATGCGGTTCGAGCGGTTCGTGCTGGTCGGGGACCGCACCGTCCTGACGGTCCACGAGGCGGACGCGCGGCAGCTGCGCCTGTCCGTGGCGGTGGACGGCGTCCGCAGCCTGACGATCCAGGCGACCTTCGCGGCGGAGCGGGCGCCGGCCCGGCCGGTCGAGGCGGCGCCGACCGCGATCCCCGCGGAGCCGGTCGCCCGCGATCCGTCGGCGCTGACGGGTCTCGCCGGGGCCTTCGCGCTGCCGGACCCGGCGGCGATCGCCGCGCTGGCGCCGCGCCTCGCCCGCGCCCTCGGCCCCGGCCGGGTCGCGGCCCTGGGCGGCCTCTCGACCCTCGTCGGCATGTTCGTGCCCGGCCTCCACTCGATCCTCTCGAAGATCGACGTGACCGTCACCGAGGGAGGCACCGGCTCGAGCCTCGGCTACGCGGTGAAGCGGTTCCAGCCGATGCTGCAATCGGTGACGCTGGACGCGGTCGGCCCCGGCCTCGTCGCCCGGGTCGAGGGCTTCGTCCGCCCGCGGCCGGTGGAGCAGGAGAGCCTGCGGGACCTCGCGGCGCTGGTGGAGCCCGGCGCCTTCGCGGCGGTGTCCGCGCTGATCGTCGGCGGGTCGCGGGGACTCGGCGCCGCGACCGCCAAGCTGATCGCCGCCGGGGGCGGGGCGGTCTGCATCACCTACGCGTCCGGCGCCGACGAGGCGGAGTCGATCGCCCGGGAGATCCGCGACGCCGGCGGGCGCTGCCAAGTCCTCCGCTACGACGCCGCCGAGCCGGCCGCCCCACAGCTGGCGGCGCTAGCGATGCGCCCGTCGCAGCTCTACCATTTCGCGACGCCCCGCATCTTCCGCCAGAAGCGCGCGCCCTTCGAGCCGGCCTGCCTGGACGAGATGATGCGCGTCTACAACACCGCCTTCTACGAGCTGAGCCAGCTCTGCCTGGAGCGCGGCGACGCCGTGGCGGCCTTCTACCCGTCGACCAGCGCCATCGACGAGGCGCCCCGCGACACGCTGGAGTACGTCATGGCCAAGATCGCGGGCGAGACGCTGGCCGCGACCCTGGCGCGGACGCTCCCGAACCTGCGGACGGTGATCGAGCGGCTGCCCCGGGTGAAGACCGACCAGACGGCCACGATCTTCCCCGTGCCGGCCGCCGCGCCGAGCGCGCTGATGCTGCCGATCATCCGGCGGATGTCGGCGGCCGCCTGACCCGGAGGCGTGGCGGGCACGGGACCGTATCGGGCGGCCCTGTCCGAGCCGGGTGCCGGGATCACTCCGCGGCGGCGTCGTGCCGGACCTCTTCGTCCGCCTCCGGATCGGCCTCGGCGTCACCGTCCTCGGTCCCGTCGGGCGCCGCGGCGGCGGTGAAGAAGTCGCCGTTCCGGATCGCCTCGCCGCCGGTCACCAGCATGCTGAGATAGGTGTTGAGGGTGTTGGGCGCGACGTCGGGCAGCCGCTCCGCGATCTCGGCGTGCGACAGGCCCTGCGGGCCGGCCGAGCCGAGCAGCGCCTTCAGCCGCCCCTTGGCCGAGTTGGCCCGGGGACCGCGGGCGCCCCGCCGTCCGCCGGAGGCGGGCGCGGCGCGGTCCCCCGCGGCGGCCCGCGGTCCCTCGGGCGCGTGGAGACCGGAGGCGTCCAGCGGGATCCCCTCGACGATGGAGGTCAGCGCCGCCTCCGCCGCCCGGAGCTTGGTCAGCTCGGCCGCGATCCTGTCGTAGTCGCTCTGCAGCGCGGCCCTGCGCGCCCGAACATCCACCAGGGCCTTCGTCAGGGTGTTGTCCTCAGCCACCGGACGGCCTCATCCCATGTTTTCGCTGGCTGACGGCATACCTCACAGGTGCCTCCCGGCGTCAACAGCCGCGGAGAGGCGCGCCGACCGCGCCCGGCCACGGGCGCCCGATCCCCGCGCGAGTTGTGAGGACGGCGCCCGATGGCTTAGAGACATTCCTGAAACGCCGCTGCCGGCTCGGAGGCATCGGCACAACCGCCGAATGTCGACGAATCCCGATCTCGGCACGCCGATACCGTAATCGTCATGTCAGAAGGCGAGCTTCCCTCCGCGGGTTCGATGTGCGGCCGTCCGCTCCGGGACGCCGGCCGCGCCGCACCCAGGGGCGTTCATAGATCCCGCAGAGCGAATTATGTCTTTGAATATCTTCGACAAAGGGGAGAATAATGTCATCGACATTGATTCGCGGGATCAGCACAGCCAAGCGGGAAAAATCTACGTCAACGGCGACAACAACTACATCCGCATAGGCAGGGGCTGCGTGTCCGACAAGGACATGCACATCGTCATCGAGTCGAACTGCCGATTCGATGTCGGCGAGGACGTGCGGCTGTCGATGGCCAACATCTATATCGGCCCCGGCTCGGTGCTGCGCATCGGCGACCGGACCGGCTTCACCGGGCTCGTCCATCTCAACCCCGTCGAGGGAAAGGCGATCGAGATCGGCACGGACTGCTCGATCGCGTCGGGCGTCTGGATGACGACGAGCGACTTCCACTCCATCGTCACCCGGGACACCGGCGCGCGGCTGAACCCGGCCAAGCCCGTGTGGGTCGGCAACCACGTCTGGATCGCCAATCAGGCCACCCTGCTCAAGGGCACGGTCATCGGCGACAACGCGATCGTCGGCGCGCACGCCGTCGTCACCGGGACGGTGCCGCCCCACTGCGTGGCCGCCGGCAATCCCGCGCGGATCGTGCGTGAGAACGTGACGTGGCGGTCCGACCTGATCTGACCGCGCCAGCGGGTCGCGCGGGACGTGGGGCAGGGCGTGCGGTTGTTTACCCCGCGCGCGCGTTCCGTTAGGGCGATGGGCCGGCGGCGCGGCACCCTGCCCGGCGCGCCGAGACGCCTTCGATTTAGCCCGCGCGAACACATGCTCACCCGAGCTCCAGGCCTCGAACCCAGCGCCGATTCCGAGACGCCCTCCGACGGCGATCGGCGGCCGTCGCGCGACAGAACGGGCGCCGCGCGTTGAAGCAGATCCGCGGCCTGTACCATCGCTGGGCGCGCTCCGGCCCGGTCCGCGCGAGCGGCAACCCGCTGATCCGGCTGGCGGCCCGCCGCGGCCTGCCGGCGGCGGACGATCTCGTCACAGCGGACGCGCAGATCGCCGTCCTGGCCCTGCACTTTGACAAAGCGTTCTACGCGAGCTGGTACGGGATCGCGGCCGACCCGGTGCGCGACTACCTCGTCCACGGCTGGCGCGCGGGCCGCGACCCGCGCCCCGACTTCGACTCCGCCGCCTACCTCGCCGCCCATCCCCACCTCGCCCGCGCCGGCATCAACCCGCTCCTGCACGCCCTCGCGCGCCGCCGCGCCGGACGTGAAGGGGAGGGGGAGGCGGCCGCCCTGCCCAAGCCCGACACGGCCGAGGCCCACCGCCTCGCCCGCCGCCTCGTCGACGGCGCCTTCTACCTCGCCGGCAACCCCGACCTCGCCGCCGCCGGCGTCGACCCGGTCGACCACTACATGGCCTCCGGCTGGCGCGAGGGCCGCGAGCCGGCGCCGCAATTCGACACCCTGGCCTACTGCCTCAGCCGCGGGATCACCTTCACGACCCAGAACCCGCTGGTCCACTACGTCCTCCACGGCGGACCGGCCCGCCCCGACCCGGACGCCGCGCGCGCGCTGCGGGTCGAGACCCTCGCCCCCTACTTCGACGCCGCCCATTACCGGCAGCGCCTGCCCGGACCGCAGGCCGAGGCGCTGGCCGGGGCCCCGGACGCGGCGCTGCTGCGCCACTACGTGGCGGAGGGCTGGCGGGCGCGGATCGGCCCGCGACCGGACTTCGACCCCGCCGGCTACGTGCAGGCGCGGGCCGGCAGCCGGGCGGTCGCGGACGACCCGTTCTTCCGCTACGTGGCCGAGGCGCGGCTGACGGGGGCCGAGCCGTTCGCGGAGCCGCACCGGCTGAACCTGCCGGCGGTGGACGCGGCGTGGTACCGGGCGACCTATCCGGACGTGGGCGGGCGCGAGCCGTTCCTGCACTTCGCCGAGGCGGGCTGGCGGGAGCTGCGCGATCCCGGCCCGGGGCGCTCGACGCTGGCGGCGCTGCTGCGGGTCTGCGGGCTGCGGCCGGCGCGGGCGCCGGTCGAGGACACGGCCTGGCTGGGGGCGATCGGGCGGGAGATCCTCGACCGGGACGCGTTCCTGGACCTGCAGGCGCGTCTGGTGGCGGGGCATTTCGACCACGGCTTCTACCGGGCGCGCTACGGGCTGTCCGAGGCGGAGGACGCAGTGCGCGACTACTGCGACACCGGCTGGCGCAAGGGCCGCAATCCCAGGCCCGATTTCAACGGCTGGGCCTACCGCGCGCACCATCCCTCCGCGGAGGCGACGGGCCTCGCGCCCTTCGTCCATCACCTCGCCCGGGCCCTTCTGCGCGGCGACGACCTCGCGGGCGACGCCTTCGATCCGCGCTACGGCGCGCCGCCGGCCGAGGAGGACGCCGACCTGTTCGAGCAGGCCCGCCTGATCGAGCCGCTCTTCGACGCGCCCTGGTACCTCAAGCGCTACCCGGACACCGGCGGCTTCGAGAACGGGCCGGCGATCCACTTCCTGTCCCACGGCCAGGAGGAGGACCGCGACCCGAGCAAGACCTTCTCGACCCGCTTCTACCGCCGGGCCTACGGGCATCTCCTGGGCGCGGGGGAGTCGCCGTTCCTGCACTACGTGCGCGCGGGCCGGGCCGCCGGGCTGATGGGCTGCCCCGAGGATCTCGGCACCTACCCGCCCATGGAGGCCCCGCCCGCCGACGCGTGGGACCGCCTGCCCCGGGCCCTGCCCATCGCGCAGGCCCGCGTCGTCGTCATCGTCCCGGTCTACAAGGGCCGCGGCGAGACCCTGCGCGCCCTCCACGCCTGCCTGTCCGCGCCCCAGGCCACCCCCTTCACCCTGCTCGCCGTCAACGACCGCTCCCCCGACCCGCAGCTGTCCGCAGACCTCGCCGCCCTCGCCGGCCGCGGCCTGTTCCACCTCGTCGAGAACGAGCACAACCTCGGCTTCGTCCGCTCGGTCAACCGCGCCCTCGGCCTGCGCCAGGGCCGCGCCGTCGTCCTGCTCAACTCCGACGCTCAGGTCTTCGGCGACTGGCTCGACCGCCTCGTCGCCCACGCCGAACACAACGCCGAACCTCAGGCCGGGTCCGGCGGGGAGGCAGGCGCAGAGGCGGGAATGGGCGCGGGGCTGCCCGTGGGCAGCGTCACGCCCCTGTCCAACAACGCCACGATCTGCTCCTACCCGCGCTTCAACGCCAACAACACCATGCCGCTGGAGATCGCCCGGCCCGACCTCGACCGCCTCGCCGCGCAGGTCAA
This sequence comes from Methylobacterium oryzae, assembly GCF_021398735.1. NCBI lineage: Bacteria > Pseudomonadati > Pseudomonadota > Alphaproteobacteria > Hyphomicrobiales > Methylobacteriaceae > Methylobacterium > Methylobacterium oryzae. Next base: position 3,703,139 of record NZ_CP090349.1, on the reverse strand, counting down.
TCGCGGCCGCGCCGTGCCCGTGCCCACCGGCGTCGGCTTCTGCATGTACATGACCGCCGCCGCCCTCGACGCCGTCGGCGACCTCGACGCCGAGGCCTTCGGCAAGGGCTACGGCGAGGAGAACGACTGGTGCCTGCGCGCCATCAAGGCCGGCTTCGTCAACCTGCTCGCCGAGGACGTGTTCGTCCACCACGCCGGCCAGATCTCGTTCGGCCTCGACGCGGGCGGCGAGTACGACCAGGGCCAGGCGGCGCTGCTCGCCAAGCATCCCGACTACCCGGCCCGGGTCGGGCAGTTCGTCCAGGCCGATCCCGGCCGGCGCGGGCGGGCGCGGCTCGACCGGGCGCGGCTCGCCCGGCACTTCGCCGGCCGGGCGCTGCTCTACGTGACGCACAGCTGGGGCGGAGGCATCCAGCGGCACATCGACGACACGGTCGCGCAGGCCCGGGCCGAGGGCCTGAGCGTGGTGCTGCTGCAGATCGACCGGACCCGCAACCTCGAGGTCCACGTCTCGTATCGCGGCCCCGAGTTCCTGTACCTGCCCAACCTCGACAGCCTGTACCTGCCGCGCGACGCGGCCGAGCTCGCCGACTTCGTCGGGCAGCTGGCGCCGGTTCTGATCCACGTGCACTCGCTGGCGGGGCTGCGCTGGGGCGCGGCGCGGGCGCTGATGGAGGTGGTGGCGGGCGCGGGGCGTCCCTACGCGTGGACGCTGCACGACTACTCGCCGGTGTGCCACCGCAACCACCTGGTGCAGCCGGACGGGCGCTACTGCGGCTTGGCGCCGGTGGCGGAGTGCCGGTCGTGCCTGGCGGTGGACGCGGACGGGTTCGAGGAGCCGGACCCGGGCGAGCGGCGGGCGGCGTTCGGGGCGTTCCTGGCGGGCGCCGCGCGGGTGTTCGCGCCGTCCTCCGACACGGCGGGCCGGATCCGGACGGTGTACCCGGATCTGTCGGTCACGGTGCGGCCGCACGTCGAGCCGGAGCGGTCGGTGCGCTCGACCGCCCTCCAGCGGCCCGGCCGAATCCGCCGCGTCGCCGTGCTCGGCGGCATCAGTCTCCCCGAGGGCGGATTGCTGCTGCAGGCCCTGGCCTCGGACGCGCGCGAGCGGGACCTGCCGCTCACATTCACGATCGTGGGCCACTCGGACCCGGCCCTGACGGGCGGCCTCGCGCGCGCCGGCGTGACCGAGACGGGGCGGTACTCCACCGACGATCCGACCCTCGACCGGGTCGCCCGGGCGGCCCTCCAGATCGCCGAGACCGGCCGCCACTGGGAGGACGACGAGACCCTCGATCTCGTCACGCAGGTCTCGGCCGACCTCGTGCTGCTGCCGTCGATCTGGCCCGAGACCTACGCGTACGCGCTCACCCTGGCCCTGCGCACCGGCCTGCCGGTGACGGCCTTCGACCTCGGCGCGCCGGCTGAGCGGCTGCGCGGCGTGCCGAACGGCCATCTCCTGCCCCGCGCGCTCATGACCGATCCGGCCGCCTGCAACGACCGACTCATGGCGATCGACGTCTCGGAATCCGGGCGGGGGGCGCAACCGATCCCGGACGCCGCCCCCGCCGACCTCATGCGGGCCTACTACGGCCTGGCGGTCTGACGCGCCCGGGGGTGGGCCGGGTCAACGCACTTTGGCCCATTTTCTCGTCGAGACAGGCGCCGCAACGCAGAGGTCATGTCGATGCCCGCCCTCCCGAAGCCCGAATCGCAGAAGGGCCCGGTCGAATCCTACCTGCACGTGCTGCACGCGCTGATGCTGCGCGACATGCGCACCCGCTTCGGTGCCTCGATCTGGGGCTACGGCGTGGTCGTGCTCTGGCCCTGCGTGCACGTGTTCGTGCTGATCGCGATCTACACCTTCCAGAAACTGGCGGCCCCCCTCGGCGACAGCCGGCCGCTCTTCTTCGCCACGGGCGCGGTGCCGGTTCTGGTCTTTCAGTACATCTCCCGCGAAGTCATGAAGGCGGTGATCATGAACCGCCCTCTGACCTATTACCCGCAGGTGAAACTGTTCGACGTGATCCTGGCCCGCATCCTCGTCGAGATCGTCACCGGCTTTCTGGCCCTGCTCGTGGTCTCCTCCGTCCTCGTGGCCATCGGGACCAATCCGATCCCGGCCGACCCGTTCACGGCGATGTGCGGCTATCTGGCGGCGATCGTGCTGGGCATCGGCATCGGAACGATCAACGTCGCGATCATCGGCTTCTTCCCGGGCTGGCTGATCGGCTACGCGCTCTTCAGCATCATCCTCTACATCTCCAGCGGCGTGATGTTCCTGCCGAGCTATATGCCGGACAAGATCTACTACTGGATGAAATTCAACCCGGCCCTTCAGCTGGCGGAATGGGTGCGCTCGGCCTATTACCCCTACGCGGGACTGCAGATCGACCAGCTCTACGTCCTGATGTTCGGTCTCACCTCGGCCAGCATCGGCCTGTTCCTCGTGAAGCACGTCGTCAGCAAGATCCAGATGTGAGGCCGGCGTGCCGGCGGTCTCGGCGCATCGGATCGGCGGTCGTCCGCGCCCGGGGCCGATCCTGCAGGGTCTCCCGGCCGGCGGCCGACCGATGACGCCGCGCCCGGCATGGGGCATAGCGGGAACGGGGCCCCGCAGCGCTCCGCTCCGTTCGCCGCCGGCGTCACCAGCCCCACCCAGCGTCAGGATCCAAGGCCGCCGCATGACGAAGAACCTCGTTCACGACATTGATACGAAGTACATCCGCTAGATCCAGCAGCAGAACATTCAGCTGGCCGTCATGCGGGCCGAACTCGACAGAGCGGTGCAGGCGCGCGCCGCGGCCGAGGCGCGCGCCGAGGCGACGAACAAACTCTTCGACGCATTGCTGACGAGCCTGAGACCCTACGGGTTTCGGCGCAAGCAGTTCCTGTTCGCCGTTCGGGGGATCGCCGCCGCCGTTCCGGATCACGGGCCGGCCGCGCTCCAGCACGCCGTGCTGTTCGACGGGTCGAACCGGATCCTGAAAGGCGGCGCCTCCGAGCGGCAGCGCGGCTGATCCGAGGCTTCGCGCAGCTTTCCCGTATCCTCCTCTTCACATCACAGACGCGGAACCGAGAGCGATGGCGGTCGAACTCCTGACTGGGTTCAACGCGCTGACCAATTTGCGGGACAATCTGGCTGCGAAGCCCCATATCGTCAGCGCGGAGATCGAGTTCCTGTCGTTCGCCACTAGGATGGCCCTCTTCTCCAATTCCCAGCTCCTTCAGGATCTCTGGGTCCTGTACGAGCTGAAGGAGAAGCGGAACGGGTATTTCGTCGAGTTCGGCGCCTGCGACGGCGTGAGCCTCAGCAACACGCTGCTGCTGGAGAAGACGTTCGGCTGGCAGGGCGCCCTCGCGGAGCCCGCGCGCGCGTGGCACGCTGCCCTGTACAACAATCGCAGCTGCTACATCAGCGATCAATGCGTCTATAGGACAGATGGCGTCGAGGTGCTTTTCAACGAGACCGAGATCGGGGAGTTGTCGGCCATCAAGGACTTCGCCGACGGCGACTTCCACGCCGGTTTCCGCCAGCAGGGCGTCCAGTACCCGGTGAAGACGATCTCCCTGAATCGATTCCTGTCCGAAGCCTGCGCGCCCCGGCGCATCGACTACATGAGCATCGATGTCGAAGGCGGCGAGTTCGATGTCCTCCAGAGTTTCGATTTCTCGCGTCACGATATCGCGCTGATCAGCGTCGAGCACAATTTCGCCGACACGCGGGAGAAGATTTTCGATCTCCTGACGGGCCTGGGATACCGCCGCCGGTTCCAGCAGCTCTCGATGTTCGATGACTGGTATGTGCGCCCCGATCTCGCGGCGGCACAGGCCTGACGGTTTCAGACCATGTCCGCAGAGACCGCCATCGAGATCCTCGACTCGACGTTCGACCTGTTCAAGGCGATGGGCAGCGGGATCGATCTCGATCTGCAATGGCTCGAGATCGCGAAGCGGCTCCAACGGGTCCGGGCGGAAGCCGCGTGGTCGGCCGACCTCGACTTCATCGCCGTGAAGCTGAAAGCGCATGCCGCCTTCTACGCGGGCACGTACCTGCGTCCGAGCGGGCCGGAACCGATCGATGCGGCCATGGCCCGCCACCTCGACGAGGTCGTCCGCCACTATTCCCTGCTCCGCGCCCATCTGGAGCAGCAACTGCCCGCGCGCTAGATGTTTGGTGCCGGCATTTGGTAGAGTGGGTCTGACCTGAAGCGGCCGGGCTCAGCGGACCAGGCCTTGCAGATGTAATTGCCCAGGCCTGTGATAGCGGGGTTCAGGCGCCGATGGTTTTGAGGATGGTGCCGAATGAATTGGCGCCGGTCAGGCGGGCGGTATCGACGACGGTGCGGATGGAGGCCTCGCCCTCAGCCGCCCACATGGCGCGGTAGCCGTTGGTCACCTTCCGCTGCACGACGGCCGGACGCAGCAGCCGCTCGGAGCCGTTATTGGTCGGCTCGACCTTTCCAGGATAGGTGAGGAACACCAGGAGCTGATCGCGCGCGCGGCTGATCTTGGCCTGGAGCTCGCGGGTCAGGTCACAGCGGCTCGGCGAAGCCAGGATGGCGCCGAGTTGCCGATCCAGGCTCCGGCGCTTGGCCGAGAGCGTCGCGGCAGCCAAGTGCGTGACGCGCTCGGCCAGGGCGAACACGCTCTGTAGCCAGAGTTGCAGGCGCCAGGGGACGGGATCGTCGCTGACCTCTGGACTTCCGCAAGGGCATGGACGGGCTGGCCGCTCTGGTCCGGGACGCGATGGGTGGAGATCCGTTCTCGGGCACGGTCACGTGTTCCGCTCGAAGCGCGCCGACCGGGTGAAGCTCCTGGTCTGGGATGGAAGCGGCCTGGTCCTCGCGACCAAGCGTCTGGAGGCGGGTCAGTTCTGTTGGCCGAAGATCGAGGACGGCGTGGTCCGGCTGAGCGCGGCGCAGCTCGCGGCGCTCGTCGAAGGCTTGGACTGGAAGCGCGTCCATACGGCGCGTGCCGTGGGCGTGCCGGCGGTTGCCGGCTGAGCAAAAAGGCTGGCTAGCGGGCTTCATCGCGATGGTAATCCGCTGACAGATCTGATCTAATCTGCTTCCTGGCCGCGCCTGCTTCGCCCGCGTTCGACGATCCCGAGATGCTCAAGGCGCTGCTCGCCGAGGAGCGCGCCGAGAACGAGCGGTTGCGCCAGATCATCCTGGCGATGCAGCGCCACCGGTTTGGCCGCCGCGCCGAGAGCCTGCCTGAGGATCAACTCCTGCTCGGGCTGGAGGAGGCCGAGTAGGTCGAGGCTGCGGGCTTTGCCGCCGAGGAGAGCGAGCCCGCCAAGAAGGAGGCCCGGAGGGTCAGCGGCGCACGAACCGTGGGGCGCTGCCCGCCCACCTGCCGCGGGTCGAGTGCCTCGTCGATATCGACAGCACCGCCTGTCCATGCTGCTCGGGTGCCCTGCATCGGATCGGCGAGGATGTATCCGAGCGCCTCGACGTGGTGCCGGCGCAGTTCCGGATGCTGGTGATCCGGCGCCCGCGCTACGCTTGCCGCGCCTGCGGGGACGCAATTGTGCAAGCACCCATGCTAGCGCGGCTGATCGAGAGCGGCCTACCCACCGACGCTCTCATCGCGCAGGTGCTCGTCTCCAAATACGCCGACCGCCTGCCGCTCTACCGGCAGGCGCAGATCTTTGCCCGCCAGGGCGTCAGCCTCGACCGCTCGACGCTGGCCGACTGGGTCGGGCACGCCGCCTTCCTCCTCCGGCCCGTGCACGAGCGACTCCTGGAGACGCTCGTGCACGGGCAAGCTGTTTGCCGACGAGACCACGGCACCGGTGCTCGAGCCGGGCCGCGGCCGCACCAAGACCGGCCAGCTCTGGGCGTATGCGCGCGACGACCGGCCTTGGGGCGGGACGGATCCGCCCGGCGTCGCCTACGTGTACGCGCCCGACCGCACAGCCGGAGACCGATCGCGCATCTCTGCGGGTTTGTAGGCGTGCTGCAGGTCGACGGCTACGCGGCCTACGAGAGCTTGGCCAAGGGCGGCGCGGTGCGGCTGGCCTACTGCTGGAGCCATGTGCGTCGGCCACAGACGCCAAACAACGACGACGCGCCGCAACCGTCTAGGTTTCAAACGCTTCCAAATCATAACGACTAAATAAAAATCGGGTATCAGCCTATAGCAGATCGTTTATCCATTCGGCGCTATTGCATTATCGGTATCAACCCGAACCGAACCTGCCGAAAAAACTTCAGCAACCCGCGCATTCGGGCCGCGAAGATCCCAAATCCTTGACTCTAAAAAATTTATCTTCATACAAGAGCCATGCTCATGAAAATAGCAACCTTCAAAAACGATCAGCACCGTATCGATTTTAGGCTTCACGTCAGCAACAAATTCCTGATTACCACGCTCGATCGAATGAGATAAGTTGCGTAAGTCGAACCGGAACTCAACCTCCTCAACACTATTAGCTTGAATGACCGACAATGCATCGACAAGCAATTCAATCTCTCTGTGCGACAATTGCAGAAAATAGCAAATACGCGCTGCGGGCTGATAATTCAGCCCCTTCTCCGAAGCAGCAAAAAAAGAAAACGTAAATTGGCGAGCCGACTCTGATGGAAGTCGGAAAATAAACCGCGACGGCACCGAAACAAGAGCCGTTATATCCCCAGTTTTCGAAGCAGACGCACTAGCTAGCCGACCCTCCAATTTTCCATTGGTACGGTAGTGAAGAAGCGGATTTATCGCGCGTTCGGCTACATCAGGGTAACGAGCGAGATAAGACGAACTGCTAAAGTTTGGATTTGGATCAATACCAAGCTTAACACCATAGCGAATATAATGTCGAACGGGATCCAACTTTGTGGGGCCGGATTGGTTTCGATAAAACAAAGTATGGAAATCTTCAGCTGGGTCCAGGCCCTGAGAAGAACCATAATAAACGTAATGGAAGTACGGATCTAAGCCGGAAGCGGCGACATCAGGATTTGATTTCAAATAAAAAGTAGCGTCAAATATCTTAGGAACGCGTCCAAGGAATATTCGCCTATAGAGGGTAGAAACGATCGCTGCACCGGAGGGCCGCAAAAAAGCGTAAATCATGCTACTACCGAGGCCTCACAGAGGCAGCGCAGTGTCGTCCTAAATATTGAAAGAGAACAATCCTGCGCAATATATTCGAAGCCTTTCTTCTGAACAGCCCGCCAAATAGACTCGTCGCTGTACAATCGAAGCAATCCAGAAGCAAAATCGTCCGGAGTTCGCCAATCATGGCAGCGGAAACCAGACCCATCTGGCCACCCGACTTGTTCGGCCAGAATCGGGGTAACTATACAGGGCAATCCTTGCGCTATTGCTCCGTGAACTTTGTGGGGAACACCAGCCGCAAACCGAGTAGGCGCTACGAAAACGCGCGACTGATCATAAAGAGGCGCTGGGTCCATAACACGCCCCTCGAAACTAACGCCCGGATACGACAACATTTCAGAAACCTCTGAGGAGACCTCCCCGATAACTCGAAATTTAACATCGCCAGCTTGGCTCCGAATATGAGGCCATATAGTTTTGAAAAACCAAAGCAACGAGTCTGTATTTGGAGATGACGTTTCAGACAACGACCCAATAAATGCAAAGCCATCTCGGTCCCCGAAGTTTGGAATATCACGGGGAGGCGGCTCAAATGCATGCCCAAGAACCGAAACATTACTTAAGCCAAAGTTTTTCAACAAACGCGCCTCACTTTCGGAGACACATATAACATGATCTGCCTGGGAAAAATTGCGAATCTCCGCCGCAGCATTCCTACCAAAAGCTGCACCGAATCCCACACCTCTCTTGAGCGTTGATTCCAAGAAGTCTCGAACACAGAATAGGGCCTCCGAATCAAATATAACCCTACGTCGAGCTAATACCCGAAGATCAATATCACGGCTTTGAATCAGCTCACACAACAGGTTTATATTATGTGGTCGGCTCACCCAAACAACATCATAATGGTTGCAACGGCCATCAAGGAGCGCGCTGAGCCCGGCTTCGCCGTCCGAATCAAGAATCTCAATCGTATCGGGCAAGTCCCGATATCGATCTAGCGTGTCAACATCAGATCGATAAACTGGATATATCGTTACATGGTATCCGAGCTGAGCCATCAGTGTAACGATAAGGTTGGAACGAGGCATACCAGCACCAAGATCTAGGTGCGGTACTGCATCATCTATAAACAAGACTTTGAGAGCCCAGCTGTCATACGTCCGGTCGGCAAACAGCGGAGGCGCCTCATGACGTTGAAAGAGCCACGATCGATGGCGGTCCAAAAATCTTTGCCGGTTACGATCTATTAATGAGTCCACGTCCTGTCGACTGGGAGAAGTAGCGTTTTCGAAATGGATGGCTGTCGCCTTCGGTTGATAAACAACCCGTCGCCCAGATTGATGACATCGCACACAAAGATCGGTATCCTCAAAATACGCCGGGGCGAACAAATCATCAAAGCCGCCTAGACTATTAAATAACGTCCGATCGACGGCCATTACTGCTCCAGACACATATCCGACATCTCTTCGGAAAGCGCCCTCAGCGGTAAAAGGGTTTTTATTGCCGCGACCGTAGGGATGAGTAAGCTGTGAGTCATCCTGGAAGAACGCGCCGCACTCTTGCAGATAGCCTCCTGGAAATACAAGACGAGCACCCACGATTCCAACAGTATCATCAGAAAACGGCTCAATTAGCGCACCGATAGCGCCCGGGATAAGCTCAACGTCAGGATTGAGAAAGAGCAGGTAGCGCCCATTTGCTGATCTGGCACCTAAATTACATGCCGGACCAAAACCAATATTAGTCTCGCAATATATAATTTCGACTCCGTCAAGAATATTGAGAATTGTCTTTGTCTCGTTTCCAGAAGCATTATCAACGATGATGACCTCAAATACCGCCCCCGCCAACTTATAATGGCTAGCCAACCTGTAAAGTGTCAGAATAAGCAGATCGGGCGCGTTAAAAGATACTATAATAATTGAAACAACCGGATTCGCGGGGCGGTCGAAGGCGATGCGAATATGATTCCGCAAAAGCCCATCTTTTATCAATCGTGCATCAACGACGGCAGAGAGGCGGCCATAATGAGGATCAACAGTTTGAAGAGTTTCCATGATGTCCGAACCGATGAAGATACGTCAATTGGCAATGGTGAGTCGTCCGATCAGATAGTCACTAAGTAACATTATTGAAGATCCTCCAACTTCAAGAACTCGGTCCTCGTCAGGAATATAAAGATCGCCTGCTGTGTCTGAAGTTGACGTCAAAAAAGTCAATCCGACGGGAATCAACCGAAGATCTGGCCGCTCTACCTTATAGTCGACCGGCAGGGGACGAGCCGTTGAGATAACATTTGACAGGCGAATTTCTCGCACAGAATTGGTTGCTCGAACGAGGAAGGCGGAAGTCGGACTTTGAAGTCCCACTAGGAAGCTTGGAGCAAGGGCAAGAACGGTAAACTGAACGCCGCCAATTCCAACCAATCGCGCCTGAGAGCGCCAATCTGACTTAACATTACTAAAATAGCCGATAATTTCCTCGCGAGCCTGGCGTGACAAAATTCGATCTCGGACCCATTCTGGAGAAAAATTTACCGAGGAGCCGCCGGCGATATCGAGTGATGGAACCGCCCGATCCCGCACAGATGTCCGCCGTGGGGAAGCCGCGTACCATCGGCGCCGATTTGGACGATATCCAGAAATCAGCGCCGCTTCGGATGAAACTTTCTCAGTAGCTATAAGTACATCCTTTCCGCTACCTATAGATTGCCGCGCGCGAAGAGAATCTGCTTCTATGACGGTACTGTATTTCAAGTCATACCATTCTTGACGAAACTGGGCCAGATCGGAATCCGTCCCGGAGGAACTGGGGGACGGCACGCGTGGCATAAGAGATATAAACGCAGTTTCACACTTAGCTGCAATCACGTTATACCTTGATAGCAACTGCGAACTTGCTTCTACTAACGTACGCAGTTTGTTACTGTCGTGGGACAACTCTTTTACGGCTGCAACCGCATCACTCGTTCCGTTGAGTCGATGAGCAGAATGGACTGCGTCAAATCCTGCGAAGGCGATCCGAGTCCCGATCACTGGCCGACCCATGGCGAGAGCCTCAGCTACCTTCATTTTAAGGCCACTTCCCATCAGGATCGGGGCAACTACAACGTCAACTTTATCGTAAAATGAAGCTATGTCCTCGACGTATCCCAGAAGATGTACACCAGGTGATTCAAAACCATTCAAACTTTTACAGATCTCGCCTGCAATGATCAATTGCGGAAACCCATTTTGCCACTTTTCTGCCCACGCATGCGCAAATTTGCTTATCGAGAATAGATTAGGGTCGTTGCCGTGCCCCAGGAAACCGATTGTTCTGATTTGCTCGCAGTCTTGGAATTGACGGGCTTCCGGAAATCGCGGTGGTAAGAGCACGACATGTCTATCAGAAATCGAACGAAAATAATCAGCTTCTTCGGACTGGATTGCGAGAACGATATCTGCTCGGGACAGCCCAACGGCCTCGCACTGACGACTTGTATAGAAAAAATTTGGCTCACTTTTGAATGGCCAATATTGGCGATTGCGATCAGCAAAGCGATCGTGAGTGTCGATTACTCGCGTCACCCCCTCGGGAACCACTTCGAGTGATCGCGACAGGAATACATAGTTGACAATTATAGCACAAGTGTTTGGATGCGTTCGGAAGTACCATTCTACAAAATTCACAACCTCGTCCGGACACCATTCGTCAATGGAAAATGCGCCAGACCAAGTCTTCAGATGAATGAGTGTCGGTGACGGAATAGAAAAAGTTTTCCGGAACAGCTTCGCCATCTCGATCGCGTCGGTCGGGGGCTCCTGTCCGAATCTTCGGTATATTTGGTCTTCGTGCTCGTAGTAGGCGAAATCGACGTCATATCCGCCTCGAGTTAAGCTCTCGCAAATTCCGAGCAGGCGGCGGCGATTTCCGGCGTTAACCGGTGCAGCAGGCATAGGTGCCAATACTAAAACGACAGGACGGCCGCACGTCTCCATAGATTTACGTACTCCTTAACGGAATTGCGGCGATAAATGTACCGCCGCCTACAACAATAAAACCTTGATGTAGCATGACATCTGACATATTCAGTTGAATTTCGGCGTTCGAGATCATTTTTCTCATTTCAAAGGTGATTTTCTTGACTGCAAAACATTGATAACCATTCAACGTTCGCGCTACGACAAATTGCGGAACGAAATTGATCCAATCTAGAAAAGTTAATTGATTGCCGGCAATTATTGAGCGGACGCGCAGCGCACTGTCGCCAATGATCGAGTCGAATGAGGAAGTAAGCTCGGCGAAAATAGGCATAAGGCTATCGCTATTGAATCTCGAAACGGCCGTGATCAAAGCTGTGGCAATAGCGTTGCCTTCATCAAACGTTAATACATTCATGCTGGCCTCGATGAGAACTTCGAAATTGCAAATATGCGTCTTAAAGATTAGCTTCGATCCAACTCGTCTGTCTACTTCAGTGTCGCTAGTCAAAATCAATATACAACTTGGTCCCGTCTTTGAACCGTCCTCAAAGCCCAGATAAAACCAGGCGATCAGATCAATGGTGTGCTGGCCGTAAATCGCAAGCGGTATCGCATTGGAGGTCATCATTGGTATCTTGAGCACAGACACCCTTGAAGAAGACATTAGTATTGAGGCGCGGAGGTGCATTTTTGTACAATTCGGCCTGCTATATTATGAACACTCCATCAGTCTGCGGCGACGAGGGAGCCGTTTCGACGCTGCAGAACAACGTCTGATAAAATCTCAACGATAAAATTTTCATAAAATCCTTCTTCGGTAAATTTTTCCAGCAGCTCCGGAAGAGCTATAAATACCTCGCTTCGAAGAATCGAGTCGTAGTGGTTGTGCCACCCGCGCTCTGCCTGTTCGGATCGCGAGTACCTGAGCTGCCTATCCCTGAAAATTTTCTGCTCCCCATGTTTTTGTGATCGGATTGGATAGTGAAAGAGAGGGAATCTATACGGATATTGTCTTGCTCCATCAAAATCGGCGAAATGCCCGCCGGAATTCGATAAATTTATAATGTCTTTAGGTTGGATCCACCCCCGCCGCTGCAGGAAATGCGCAGGATGTCGCCCGAATTCGAAATGACGGAAATGCAAATTTAAGTTTTTGTGCTGATCAAAACCGTTCTTAGTAGGCTTAAAGTTGATCACACAGTGATCGATACAATTAAAACCATGACTTTCGATGTATTCGAGTGCAGCTCTCAGTGAAAGATCGTGCCAAGGCGATACGCGGATTTCATCGCTGTCGATATGCAGAACCCAGCGCCCCTCATAAGCAGCTGCGATTGCCGCCTTTCGATTAAGGATTTCAACCCATCGATATTCTTCGGCGGGTCCTTCGACAGGAAACCGTTCTAGTTTCACTCGGCCGGGATATTGCTTTAGTATATTTCTCATCAATACATACGTGTCGTCTTCTGACCAATTATCGATGAGATGTAGATCAACGTCATTCTTAATATAGTGTTGACAGACTTGGTATATGACATCCTCGTCGTTATAAGCCGCAATTATTGCGACTGGCCGTTCCTGGCCTACAGTTTCAGGGCCGAAGGCTTCCGGCACCGCTCTACCGTCGGATATGATTAGACTTGTTGCTTTTCTTCTAATCATATTATCAGAAATCGTATAGCCACTAAATGAAACTGGCACGTCGCTCGATTTTATGAGCTGGCAAAGTTCTTTTAATGTCCATTCCTGTACGTGACAAGGATTTGCAGGGGGAGACACATTTTGCCCTCCGTAGACTCTGTCGCGATCAGGGGAGGAAAGTAAAACTACGGCCCCGGCATTTGTCAGCTTCGCAAGTTCGGCGAGCAAACAGGTGGGGTCGATCAAATGCTCGATAACATCGGCGCACACAACGACCACTTCATTCCATGCCAAATCAGCCGGCCATGGAAAGTCACAGACCTCTAAATCGCCTTCGACGGCCCTTGCAGTTTTATGTCTCCTTTTGAATGCATCCAAATTGACTCCTTGATCTACGCCTATAATCTTCGAATAAACATTGGATTTAATCTTATTACCTGTCCCGCAGCCAAGGTCGATTATAGTAGATCTACCGTCCTTGCGTGAGAGATACTCCGCAAATCCGTAGATTTCAGGCTGATGTCTAAGTAAAAGATTTTCGCCAATCCGGTCGTCGTAATAATCGACGGCAACTCGACGCTCATACCAAGAAGGCAAAAATAAATCCGAGTTTTGCATGTTGCATCCCCGCCTTAAGTGAATTTGTTGATGAGACGGCCTACAAAGTGCTCCGTGCTCATCATACGCAGCTTATGTGATAATCGCGTCGGCGACTGATTCTTTGTTGCCGCACCAATCTCTGAAATCGTGGACTGGATTGCCGACACGGATAGATCAGTCATGTTCATGACCCGAACGTAGTCGTCCATCGGGAATGTTTCGTTGCCGTATGGATCAGATAAAACAGGGACCCCACAGGCTGCCGCAAGATAGACACGAGGCTCGAGCGCTGTAATATCGTCTGCATGTATATTTAATATGCACTTCGAACGTCTAAACACCTCTGCTAGTGATTTGCCAGAAATGCCGTGCTCTATCCATAAAAATGTTAGATTGTAACTCTTTAAGATTTGGAGTATCTCGATTCTTCTTGGGGTCGCCTTTCCAACAAAGACCACATCCCAGTTCGCCGGTGGCTTATTAAAAGGGTGAAATAAATCTGTGTTGATAGGTATTCGATGAAATCCTGAAAATCTCAGGCCCAAGCTTTGGGCGAATGATGAGCTATTCTGGTCGTAATGATATACCGCGTCGAATGCTTGAAAGTTAAGGTGCTCAAGCATCCGCATCCGTCTGTCGGTTTCTGACGATCGCTGTATAGCTCCGTTAGCTATTTTAGGCATAGGCTCTGTGGAGAATCCTATTTTCAGACCCGGAATTGATTTGACATCAACTCCATCATGTAGCTCTGGCCTAAATACGAGTGTAACATCTGGGCGAAACTTCGTGAGTTCTTTATAATAACTACCGGAAAAGTGATCAAAAGAAAACCACCCGACATCGTATTTCTCAGTCGACTTTTCGCAGTAGTGATTCTCAAAATAGATGTCATGCCCAAGACAAGCCACTTTTGGCTTTCGCGCCTTACTGGCGCTTGGGAAAGGCTTCGGCACGATCAACGTCAGCTCCTGCTTATCTTATTTTCGATCGTCCTATCGATATTTCGGTCCACCTTTAGCGCATGACGAAGCGCTTCAACTTTGTTCATTTGATCCAAGGCTTCTGGCCTTATGGTATAGAAAGGTGTCGAGAAATCCGTCATGCGTCCTTCTCGACCTCCCAGCCGCAGAAAATGTTGGCACGGCTCTTCACCCGAGGCTGCGACGTCAGGATTCCATTCGAGATACGAACGCACTGAGAAGTATGGATTCGGATTGACATTCATTCCCTTCCATTCGTTGCAGTAATGAATTAATGGATTCATTCCGACGTTGTCATAATTCATGTATTCTGAGATGTACCATATTGTATCGAAAAATTCGTTCGGCCACCTGCCTTCCCTGACGCCATGTTGAATGAAGTGCTCGAGTGCGTTGACGCCGCTGTCGCGTACATCCGAGTATTCATTTTTGTAAAAACTTTCGTCAAAAAGACCTGTTTGACTTACAATAAGGGGGGCATCCGAGTGCTTTGACTGCCGCCTTCTTGGTAGATTTATGAGGAAGGGGCTGTTTTTATTTGCGACAGCAATTGCTCTTCTGGCGTTGACTTGGCGTGTTTTCCTGATCTCACGCCAAAGAGAAATTTGATTGTCGTAGGCGTGACTATTTATGCGTTCAATTTCCTTCTTGGAGTTGTTCCGTTCACACTCGGCTTCTTCCTGAGCATGCAGCCAGTTGCGGTTCAGCCATATTTGATGAGCTTGCTCGCGAGCGATCTGCGCCCTGGCTTCATGTAACAATTCGGTATTTACGCGATCCTGCACTCGGTTTGGCAGTATTGCCCCGACATGCTCACAGGTGCATCGAAAAAACTCTCGAAAAGAATCGTTATTAGTCCACAAATCAACCAATCTTTTCGTGGTTTGACTGAGTTTATTTCCAACAAAAAGAACACCTAGTCCAAAACTATGATAAAATTCCATTGAGGGATATTGGACGCTCAATTCTTCCCATAATTTCCAAACCCCAAACTCGCGCTCACGCACGCATGTGTCGTGGAATAGTACAATCCCCCGGTCTGACATTTTAGGCAGCCAGCTATCAAAATCTTGTTTTACCGCGCTATACGTATGCAGCCCGTCAATATGTAAAAGGTCGATTGTTCCATCTTTGAACCGACCTAATTGGCTTTCAAAGGTGCCGCGGAGCAAGCGCGCGGGTGGATAAATCTCCGCCAAAGTCTTTGTTAGGTCGGCATAGATTTTATCTCCCTCGTATAGGCCGGCATGCTCATCCCCCTGCCATGTATCAATGCCATAACAAACCGTGTCGGTATTGTAGTTCCCGGCCGCACTGCATGCTGCAATCATGCTAGCGCCATTAAAGACGCCGAGCTCGACGAATGTCCTTGGACGGTCGATCTTGATTAGCGAAAATAAAAATGGTATATGACCGGCCCAAGCTGTCGGGACCAAACTATGAGGCAATTGAAACAACGGTTCTACTACCGTCCATTCGAATAGCGCAGCAGGCTCGTCGCGGTCGAAATCCGTTTCTACCATAGTGATGTCTTGCATCTGCTCGCTCGCGCTTCTTGATAATTGACTAAGCTGTGTGAAGTCGTAAATACTAACTCAATGGGCGGACATTGGGACGTCTGACCTCGCCCACGCTTTGCCATAGGATTCGGGTGCGACGAGGTGGCATTTTTCCGGGGTTGTTGCAACCGCGTCCGTTGAGGCGGGATCGCTGTCCGCGTACATTTTCGTCGATGGGAGCTGCCAAGTCTTTTAATAGTACCAGTCTTCGGTGACGATCAAGCTCATTATTTTAGTTCTTGGAACTCGATTAGCTACTATTATAGGGGTTTTCCCAACGGTCATAATCCGTCATATTTGATACTCCCTCGCTAACAGTTGTCGAAGTCCAGATTTCAGATCGATTTTCGGTCGCCATCCCGTTTTGTTCAAAAAGCGGGATGAATCTATCACCTTAGTGGCCGCCCCCTGGAAACTATCAAGCGAAGTCTTTATTGGGACTTTCCACTTCAAAGCAGCCAGCGCCGTCCGTGCTACCTCTCCAACAGTGATGGGCTTGTTCGCGGCGCAGTTTAGTATTTCATTATTGAACTGCCGTTCTGCCGCCAGGATCGCTTTTATCTGGTCTTCAACGTGGAGTATTTCGCGGACAGTCCGCGGGTTGCCCCATACTTCAAATTGTAATGCGCCCGCCGCCTTCTCCCGCACGGCCCTGTCGAGCAGGGCGCCGACGAAGTGGCTGCGGTCGGAGGCCTTGTTGTCGTGCGGCCCGTACAGGGTCGCCAGCACGCAGTGCAGGAAGCTCAGGCCGTACTGGTGCGCGTAGGCCGCCGAGCCTGTTGCCAGGACCTGCTTGGCGAGCCCGTAGCCGATCACCGAGGGGTGCGTGGGTCCCTGCCCGAACCGGGCCTCGGGGAGCGGCTCCGGCGATTCCGGATAGGTGCAGGACGAGCCCGTGGAGACGAGCTTGGCCTGCGGCTGGAACAGGCGCCACGCCTCGAGGACGTTTAGGTGGACCCGGGCGTTGATTGCCAGGAGTTCGCCCTGGATGTCGTACTGCACCGCGCCGGTCCGCTGGCGGGTCACCACGTGGAAGATCCGGCCGGCCGGCGGCGCCGCGCGCAGCGCCCGCTCGACATTCGCCCACTCGGAGAGGTCACCCGCCGCCCGACCGATCTCGACGACCTCGCGGCCCTCGGCCCGGAGCCGCGGGACGAGGTTGCGCCCGAGGAAGCCGTCCGCCCCGATGACGATGTCGCGCTCAGGCCCCGGCATGCTGAGCTCCGTCGCGATAGGCCTCGCGGTACCACGCGATCGTCGGCCGCAGCCCGTCCGCGAGTCCCGTGAAGCTCGACATCCCGAATCGCTCACGCAGCCGCTGGTTGGTCGAGCGGCGGGCGAGCACACCGTGGGTCGCCGTGTCGGGGGCGTGCACCGGCCGATTCTCGCCCGCCACCTCCAGGATGGTGCGGGCAAGGTCGAGCAGGGTCATGGTCTCGCCGCGGCAGAGGTTGAGCGCGTCGCTCGTCTCCCGCATCTCGAGGGAGCGGGCGAACACGTCGACGACGTCGCCGACGTAGATGAAGTCGCGCTCGACCAGCGGGTTGCCCTTGATCTCGAAGCGCTCCCCCGGTGCGAGCGCGCGCATCACGAAGGCCGGCAGGACGTGCGCCTTGCGCGGATCCGTCGAGTCGTGGGGGCCGTAGGGGTTGCTCAGGCGGAAGCTGATCGTGTGGATCCCGTAGCGCTCGGCGTGGAGGTCGGCGATCACCTCCGACCAGCGCTTCGACCACGCGTAGAAGGCCTCGTTCCGGTTGGGCGGCGCGTTGAGGTCGACAGCCTGCGCGTCGTCGAGGGGATCGAGGGCCGCCGGGTAGACCGCGACGCTCGAGGCCGCGCGCACCTCGCGGATGCCCTTCGTCAGGCAGAACCGGTAGAGGCGGTTGGCGATCTCGGCATTGCCGGTCAGCAGGTCGCTCTGCGCCGTCTCGAACTTGTCGGCGTCGTAGCGCTGCGCGGCGACGTTGACGACGATCGCGTCGGCGGGGACCGACAGCGCCTCCAGGGCATCGAAGCGCGCGGCCTCATGCGCCCCCGGCACCGCGCGGCCGGAGGGGCTGACCGCGATCAGCCGCGGCACGCGGTCGGCGAGATGCGCGACGAGGTTGCGGCCGACGAACCCGGTCGCACCGACGACGACGACGGTCTCGGGCAAGGAGGATCGGGAGACGGCAGCCACGCTCAGACCGCCTTCGGCAAGTCGGCGGCGGTGATCACCTTGAGTTCCGGCACCGGAACGATGAAGGCGCCGCCGTTCTCGAGGTAGCGGCGCTCGCGCGCCAGGAACTCGTCGATGAAGTTCCAGGCGAGCACCAGATAGGCGTCGGGCGCGGGCACGCTGCCCTCCTCGACGATCGGGATGCGGGCGCCGGGGATCAGCCGGCCGAACTTCAGCGGATTCTTCTCGGCCGCGTACTGGACCAGACGCGGGCCGATGCCGAAGGCGTTGAGCAGCGTCGCGCCCTTGGCCGGGGCACCGTAGGCGTGGACCGTCTTCCCCTCGGCGTGCATGCGCTCCAGCAGGTCGAGCAGCGCCGCCTGCAGGCGCCGGACGTTCTCGGCGAAGCCGACATAGGTCTCAAACTTGCCGTAGCCGCGGGCCTCCTCGTCGGCGCGCATGCGCTTCACCGCGTCGCTGACCGGGTGGGCGCCGGGGAAGCCGACATGCGCCTCGAGGGAGCCGCCGTGGACCGGGACGACGCTGACGTCGAAGACCTCCAGGCCGTGGCGCGCGAACAGCTGCTCCAGCGAGCGGAGCGTGTAGTAGCACAGGTGCTCGTGGTAGATCTGATCGAAGGCGGTGTTCTCGATCATGCCGCCCAGGTAGATCGCCTGCACGACGAAGACGCCGTCCGGCTTGAGCAGCGTGACGATGCCTTTCACGACGCTGTGCAGTTCCTCCAGGTGGAAGAAGACGCCGGCGGCGGTGATCAGGCTCGCCGGCCCGTCCTGCGCGCGGACGATCTCGGCGGTCTCCGCGTTGAAGAAGCGGTTCAGCGTCGGCACGCCGGCGGCGCGGGCCAGTTCCACCACGTTCGAGGCGGGCTCGACGCCGCAGCGGCGCAGGCCGAAGGGCTCGTACTGCCGCAGCCACGTGCCGTCGTTGCTACCGATGTCGACGACGAGGTCCTGCGGTCCGAGGTCGTACCGCTCCACGAGCCGGGCCGCCGTCTGGCGGAAATGCTCCACCAGCGTCTTCGTCGTGCCCGAGACGTAGGGGTAGTCGCTGAACATGCTCTCCTTCGGGATCGTGTGATCGATCTGGACGAGCGTGCAGTCGTGGCAGAAGCCGGCGCGCAGGGGAAAATGCGGCTCGCGGCGGTCCGCGAGGTCCGGCGGGATCAGGCGGTTGCAGTGCGGCTGATCGGTCAGGTCGAGGAACAGCTCGACATCGCGTCCGTCGCAGACGCGGCATGCCATGGCGAGTTTCGTTCCCGTCATCCTACGACCTGTGACATCCGCGGCGCGAGGCTCTACGACCCCGCGAGGCTTATCGGCTGGGCGAGGGCAGCGCAACGCGCGGTCGCAGCTCGATCGAAGTCAGAGCCGAAAGACGAGACAGTTTTGCCATCGCGCATGTCCTTCAGCGGCGAAGATCCACAATGACCGTGGGGGATATCCGTAAGCACAAACCCCGGGTCCGCAGAAAGCAATGATCTCGACACCGAGTTGGACAGTCCGCAAATCCCACCACGTCATGAAGGATCGCTGGCTCGGTCTCCGTGCCGACGACTGCGTGACGCCGTCGGGTCACATCGTCGATCCCTATTACGTGCTCGAGACGCCGCACATCGCGCTCGTGCTGGGCATCGACGCGGCCGATCAGGTCATCCTCGTACGCCAGTACCGCCACGCTCATGGAGGCCCGAGCCTGGAGCTTCCGGGCGGGGCCATCGACCCCGCCGACCCCGATATCCTCGCGGCCGCCGAGCGCGAGATGCGCGAGGAGACCGGCTACATCTTCGCGGATGCCGAGCACGTGGTCACCCTGAATGCGGATCCGGCCCGCTACGCCAACCGCATGCATCTCGTCCGCGCGCGCGTGACAGCGGCCGGGCCGGCGCAGCCGGATCCCGGCGAGGACATCGCCGTCGTGCGCGTACCGCGGGCCGAGGCCTTAAAGCTCGCCCAGTCGGGCGCCATCGTCGGAGCCGTGCACGCCGCCATGATCCTGATCGGCCTGTCCGGCACCGGATGAGCGCCGTCACCGGATTGTGGATCGACGCATTGAACCGCTGACAAGACCCGCGCGTTCCGCCAATACGATTAATCGTCGGTTAAAGAGCGGATCGAAGCGTGCCCGAGTACGACATCAAGATCGTCGCTCCGCGAGATCGGAAAGCGACGGACGCGGAGCGCGAGACTCCGCCCAAGCGCAAGCTCGACTGGGATCGCGCCATGCGCGAGGCCGCGGAAGCGGAACTCTCGATCCAGTCGCACGACTGAGCGTGCCGGACGGCGAAGCGCCCCGGCGAGGACCCACACCTCCTGGGCCCCTTCCTACCCCGTCAGCGCGACCTCCCGCAGGAAGGCAAGCAGGTCGTGCGACCTGAAGTGATGCACGGCGAGCCCCGCCGCACGGCCGGCGGCGAGATCCGTTTCCTGATCGCCGACCAGGAAGCTGCGCACACGGTCGATGTCCCAATGGGCCATCAGGTCGAGGATCATGCCGGGCTCGGGCTTTCGCCATCCGTGGACCGCCCTGTAGGCCTCGACCGTCCCGTCCGGATGATAGGGGCAGTAGCGGAGATCATCGATATGCGCGCCGGCCTCGCGCAGGTCGTCCCGCATCCAGGCGGTCAGACGGGCGACGTCGGCCTCGGTGTAGAAGCCACGGGCGACCCCCGCCTGGTTCGTGACGACGAACACGAAGTAGCCGGCATCATTCAGCGCGCGGACGGCATCGCGCGCGCCCGCCATCCACTGGAACCGGTCCACGGAACCGACATGCCCGTGGTCGTGATTGAGAACGCCGTCGCGATCGAGGAAGGCGGCCGGTCTCCTCCGACGGGCCGGGATCTCTTCCTGGGCCCGGGCGTAGCTCTCGGGCACGCCGATATCGAGGAAGTAGCCGTCATGGGCCTCGCCGACCACGCGGCCCTCGGCGACCAGCGCGGGCAGGACGTCCCGTTCCAGTGAGCAGGCCGGTGGCAGGTCGGTGAGTGCATCGCGGCGCACCAAATAGACGCCGGCGTTGACGAGACCGGGTCCCGGCTCAGGCGGCCGCTCGAGGAAGGCTGTGATCCGGACGCCGTCGAGGAGCGCGACGCCGTAGCGCGCGGCGTCCGCCACCCGGCGGAGCGACAGGACCATCGCCGCATCGGGGTGACGCGCCGCCATGGCGGCCAAGGACAGCAGGTTCACGTCGAACCACGAGTCGCCGTTCAGCAGGAGAAAGGTCGCGTGGGCCTCGGGAAGGGCGTGCATGACGGCGCCCCCGGTCCCGGCCTGCTCCGGCTCGACCGAGACCCGCAGCGTCATGCCGAAGCGTCGCGCGACCAGGTTGTCGGCGGCGTAGGCGCGGATCTTCTCGCTGTGGAACGAGGCCAGCAGCACGATCTCGGTGATGCCGTGGCGGCCGAGTTCGAACAGCAGCACGTCCAGGAACGGCTCACCCGATACCGGCAGCAGCGGCTTGGGCATGGCCGAGGTCAGCGCGCCGAGGCGCGTGCCGAAGCCGCCGCACAGGATCATGGCTTGCCGGACGGGGCCTCCACCCTTCCACTCTGGCTCGGTCACAGGCCGTCCCTCACGCTGCCGTCCCGCGCGGGAACAGGCTTTCCTCGACGAGGCCGCAGACGATGTGCGCGGCAGTGATGTGGATCTGCTGGATCAGCGGCGTGGCGTCCGACGGCGCGTGCAGGCAGACATCCGCCCGCTCGGGCATCGCCCCGCCCGTCGCGCCCGTGAAGGCGACGACCCGCAGACCCAGGCCGCGGGCCGCGTCCATCGCCTTCAGCACGCTCGGCGACCGCCCCGACGTGGAGAGCGCGAGCAGGACATCGCCCGGCCGCCCGAGGGCCAGAACCTGCCGCTCGAACACGTGCTCGTAGCCGTAATCGTTGCCGATCGCGGTGATCACCGAGGTGTCGGTGGTCAGCGCCACGGCCGCGGCCGGCGCCCGGTCGTAGTAGAGCCGCGAGACGAACTCGCCCGCGATGTGCTGCGCGTCGGCGGCGCTGCCGCCGTTGCCGATCGTCAGGAGCTTGCCGCCGCCGCGCAGGGACGCGGTCACGAGATCGGCGGTCTCGGCGAGGGTCGCGTGGAAGCGGGAATCGTCGAGGGCGGCCTGGAAGGTGTCACGGGTCCGCGTGAGAAAATCGACGATCGCGCTCATGATCACCTCGGTCCGTTCCCGCGTCGGCCGCCGTGTCGGGCGGACCGGCGGCGCGTTCGCTGCAGGCCGCCCATCCTGATCAAACGTTGGCGAACCGCGAGTTGCGGATCATCCGGAAGCCCTTGATCAGCTCCTTGATGCCCCGGTCGAGGTCGAAATCGGGGAACCAGCCGGTCGCCTCCAGCTTCTCGTTGGACACGATGTAGTCGCGCTTGTCCGGGTCCTCGCCGATCGGGGCCTCGACGTAGACGAAGTTCGGAACGTGCGCCTTGATGCGCTCGCAGAGCTCCAGCTTCGACAGGTTGGCGCTCGACAGGCCGAGATTGTACGCCTCGCCGCGCATCCGGTCGAAATTGTCCATCGCGTGGATGAAGCCTTTGGCGACGTCGCGGATGTGGATGTAGTTGCGCTTGAAGTGGCCCTCGAAGACCAGGAGCGCCCGGTCGGTCACGGCGCGGTGGGTGAAGTCGTTGACGAGGAGGTCGAGCCGCATGCGCGGCGCCATGCCGAACACCGTCGCGAGACGCAGGCTGACGCCGCGCCCGCTGTCCAGCACGGCCTTCTCGGCCTCCACCTTGGTGGTGCCGTAGAGAGAGATCGGCCGCAGGGGCGAGTCCTCGGTGCAGAACTTGCCGGCCTCGCCGACGCCGTAGCCCGAGTTGGTCGTCGGGTAGACGATCCTCTGCTCGCCGCCCGCGCGCTGCGCCAGCGCCAGCACGGCGTCGCGGTTGAGCGTCGTGGCGCCGATCGCGTCCTCCTTACACAGGGGCGCGCCGACCAGGGCCGCGAGGGGGATGAGCACGTCGTGCTTCGGGATCAGCTCGTCCAGGATGCGCGTGTCGCGCGCGTCACCCTTGATCGGCTCGAACGTATCGTACTGGCAGGCCGAGAACAGGTCCGGGGCGCCGGACTTGAACGTGTCGAGCACCGTCACGTGATGCCCGCGCTCCAGAAGCATCGGCACCAGGATCGTCCCGATGTAGCCCGCGCCGCCGGTGATCAGAATTCGCATCGTTGCCTCTCATCGCGATAGGTCCGCGGCTCGGCTGCGGCCGGGCTGCGGCTTGTGAGGACGCCGCTCAGCGTGTCTGGCGATAGATCAGGGTGGACCCATCGACGTCGATGCCGATCGGAACGACGGACAGCGGCGCGACCCGCTCGATCAGGGCCGGAAGCCGATCGGGATCGATCAGAGCGAGGAAGAAACCGCCCCCGCCCGCGCCGCATAGCTTCGCCCCGTAAGCCCCCGACGCGGTGATCGCTTCGAACAGATCGTCGAGCACCGCGTTCGAGACCTCACGCGACAGGGTCCGCTTGATGAGCCACGAGGCGGAGAGCATCTCGCCGAGCTGCGCGAGCCAGCCGCTCGTCCCCGCTTCGAGCAGAGAGACGCATTCCTCGACGAGGCGGTAGAGTTCGGACAATTCCTTGTCGATCGCGCGCGCGCGCGTCACGGCGATCTGCGCGGCGACCGTCGTCGTCGCGCGCCGCGCGATGCCCGTATGGACCAGCACCATCGACGCGTTGAGTTGCTGAATGGCGGCAGAACTCATCTGAACGGGCGAGATCCGTATGGCGGAGCCGCTGAAATCGAACCGGTTGATCCCGCCGAAGGCGGCGTGGAGCTGGTCCTGCACGCCGACGTTCTCGCGCAGGATCTCGCGCTCGACGTGTATCGCCTTCTTGGCGAGTTCGATCTTCGTAGGTTTCTGATTTTGAATCGCGTATATCGTTCTCAGAAATCCCACGGTGAACGCTGAGGACGAACCGAGACCGCTACCTGCCGCAGGCAAATCGGAGATGATGCTCATATCGAGCCGTCGATTGACGTCGAAATATTTGAGCACCTCTCGCACCACCGGATGCTCGATCTCGTCGATGTGCCCGCAGTGCTCGACGCGGGAGTAGCTTAATCTATAATTATAATCCTGACACCCTATCAGATCCAGCGCAGCTATGATGATGTACTTATCAATAGCGGCACCGACGACCGCTCCGGGCGCCCGCTCAAAATATTCCGGGTAATCTGTGCCGCCGCCGAACAAGCTTATTCGAAGCGGCGTCCGAGTCACGGTCAGCATGAAGGTATTCCGCCGCTCCTATCCGCCCAGGCAGATCTCAGACGCACAGCCCCCACGCGAAAGGCGACAGCGCTCGATCTATCGATCCATATCTCGACTCTATCAACACATTCTTGTGCGCGGGTGACATATTTTAGCGCTCTGTCGAATACAGCCTCGCAAGGTCTCATATTGCCGCGAATATTTTGATCATATGTATTGACCTACATACAACAAATATAGGCAGCTCTGGATTAATTCAGCGACGCACGGAATTCTTCTGAACTGATGATGGTCCCTAGAAGTTGCCTCCGGGAGATCTTTCCCGCATTCAGCTGAGCAGACCAATGCCGCAGCGCATCGTCCTCCGCGTCCCGTCCCAGAACGATACGGTACAGATCCATCACGAACGGCATGGTATGCTTCCCCGATTGCTGCTGATCGAAGGCACCGGATTGGATGTACTCGACAAGCAGCAGCGAACGGCCTCGCCCGCGCGGCGAGCTTGTGATCACGTCGCAGATCGCGCGGCTTAATTCAGGGGGCCACTCGTCGAGGTTCTGGCGCAGAAAGGAGGCCACGTTCCCGATCGCCTCGATCTCATCGACCGCCACGAGGTGCCCCAGTCGCCGCGTTTCGGCGACACGCTCCGACAAGGCAATCGTCAAACTGACCACGTTCGAGAGATCGAGACCTTGCGAATGCATCCTGACCACAGCCGAAACTTGGAGGTGAGCTCGTAGGACTCAATGCTGGAGTCATGGTTAAGAGAGGGTAAACGGTATTGCGCAGAGGCGCGTGCGGCGCCTTCGTGAAGGACCCCGTGCGCGAGCCCGGCTCCCGTCGCGGGATGTTGTGATGCACGGCGTTTCGCGGCATCAGTGATCGATCCCAACTCAATCGACACTGACGGAACCGCCGTGAGCAGCCTGAGATTCGGTACGAGTGGCTTGAGGGGTCTGGTGACGGACCTCGTCGGAGGGCCGGCCTACGCCTATGCCAGCGCGTTCTTCCGCTCCATGTCGGGCGAAGCCCCCCGGGCAGTCGTGATCGGGCGGGACCTGCGCGACAGTAGCCCGAGCATCGCCGCGACGGTGGCGGATGCCGCTGCGGCAACGGGCTTCACGGCGATCGAATGCGGCGCCCTCCCGACACCGGCCCTCGCCCTCGAGGCGATGCGGCGCGGCGCCTGGGCAGTCATGATCACGGGCAGCCACATCCCGGAGGATCGCAACGGACTCAAATTCTACCGGCCCGACGGAGAGATCACGAAGGCGGACGAGGCGGCAATCTTGGCCGCTCTGGACCGCGGCGCACACGCCGGCGTGTCGGCGGAACGGACCCCTGCCACACCCGAACCCCGCGCCCTGGCCCGCTACCAGCACCGTTATATCGACGCATTCCCGTCCGAGATGCTGGCTTGCCTGCGCATCGCGGTCTACCAGCAGAGTTCCGTCGCCCGCGATCTCCTGGCCGATCTGCTCACCGGCTTCGGCGCACAGGTCACGACGATCGGCCGGTCCGAGACTTTCGTGCCCATCGACACCGAGGCACATCGGCCCGAGGATATCGCGTTCATTCGCGACGCGATGGCCTCGGGCGATTTCGACGCGCTCGTGACCACCGATGGCGACGCCGACCGTCCTCTCATCGCCGATGAGGTGGGCCGGATCGTGCGTGGCGACGTGCTCGGCCTGATTACGGCACGCTTCCTCGGGGCCGACGCGGTCGTGGTGCCCGTGACGGCCGGTTCGGCGCTGGAGCGTTCCGGCGGCTTCAGGCAGGTCCTGCGCACGAGAGTGGGCTCGCCCTACGTCATCGCCGGCATGGAACAGGCGCGGCGCTCCGGTGCGGCCATCGTGGCGGGCTTCGAGGCGAATGGCGGCTTCCTGCTCGGCTCGGACATCGCACGCGACGGCAGGCCCCTTCCAGCCCTGCCGACGCGCGATGCCATGCTGCCGATCCTGGCGACACTGGCCGCGACGCGCGCGGCCGGCACCTCGCTGGCCGACCTCGTGACCTCCCTCGATGCGGGGGAGATGGCGAGCGACCGGCTCCCCAACACACCGTCCGAACGAAGCAGCGCCTTCCTGGGCCGCTTGCGCGAGGAGGCCTTCCGGGTGTCGTTCCTCCGACCGATCGGAGCGCCGGAATCCATCGACGAGCAGGATGGGATCCGGATCGAGCTGGACGGCGGGCGGACGATCCACTTCCGGGCTTCCGGCAACGCGCCGGAGTTGCGCTGCTACGTTGAGGCCAAGTCGGGGACCGAGGCTCAGGATCTCGTGCGATGGGGCCTCGCGGCAGCCGCCACCGCCATGGCCGAAGCGATCTAGAGAACAGGGATTGCCGTGCCATCTCAGTAACCGGTCCACCTCGGTGGCGTGATCACGGAAGGCCGCTTCCCCTTGACGCCGAGGTGTCACCAACCGCGTTCCGAACCCGTCCCCTCCCGGGCCTGTTGAGCTACCGAATGCCGAAGAATCTCGCTCACGACGTTGACACGAAGTTCATTCGTCAGATCCAGCAGCAACAGATCGAACTGTCGCTGCTGCGGGCCGAACGCGACAGCGCCGTGCGCGACCGCGATCTGGCCCAGGCGCGGTCCGAAGGCCATACGAAGCTAATCGACGCCTTGTTGAAGAGCCTTCGTCCCTACGGGTTCAGCCGTAAAGGGTTCCTGTCCGCTATTCGTAAGGCGGCCCAGACCATCCCCGACCACGGCGTTGATTCGGTTCAGCACACGGTCCTGTTCGACGGCTCAAATCGGATCCTACAGACGCGGCACGGCGCCTCGATCCGCCCGTTCCAGACCCGCCCCATCGATCCCAAGTAACAGGTTGAGCAGAGAGCCATGGATGTCGAGCTCCTGACGGTGTTCAATGCACTGGTCAATCTCAGGGATAATCTGGAAGCGCCGCCGCATATCGTAAGCTCGGAGCTCGATTTCCTGTCATTTGCGGCGAAGAGAGCACCCCTTTCCAACGCGCAGCTTCTACAGGATCTTTGGGCGCTGTACGAATTGAATGAGAAGCGGAACGGATATTTCGTCGAATTTGGTGCCTGCGATGGTATAAGCCTGAGCAACACGCTTCTTCTCGAGAAGGCCTATGGCTGGCAGGGCGCTCTCGCCGAGCCTGCCCGCGCTTGGCATGCGGCATTGTATGATAACCGAAACTGCTACATCACTGACAAGTGCGTTCACAAGACCAATGGCGTCGAAGTCTTGTTCAATGAGGTTAATATCGGCGAGCTGTCCGGGATGGATGAATTCGCAGCAGGCGACTTTCATTCCCAATTTCGTCAAGATGGGCGACAATACCCAGTCCAAACAATCTCGCTGGACCGTTTTCTCTCGGAGGCGCGGGCTCCGAAGCAGATCGACTACATGAGCATCGATGTGGAGGGCGGAGAGTTTGACGTCCTGGAGAACTTCGATTTTACAAGCTACGACATCGCGCTAATAAGCGTCGAACACAACTTTTCCGACAGCCGCGACAAGATATATGGCCTTCTGACCGGACTCGGCTATCGCCGACGATTCCGGCAACTCTCTTTGTTCGATGATTGGTACGTCCGACCTGATCTGGTCGCAGCATCGACCTAACGGAGCCGGCATGGCAGCACAGACCGCGATCGAGATCCTCGACTCGATGTTCGACCTTTTCAAGCAGATGGGCAGCGGGATCGCACTCGACTTGCACTGGCTAGAAATCGCCCAGCGCCTTCACCGTGTACGCGCTGAAGCGACTTGGTCGGGCGATTTGGATTTTGTCGCCGCCAAGCTAAAGGCTCAAGCTGCCTATTATGCCACGACCTACAGGCAGCCCAACGGGTCCGAGCATATGCGG
This sequence comes from Methylobacterium oryzae, assembly GCF_021398735.1. Classification (NCBI taxonomy): domain Bacteria; kingdom Pseudomonadati; phylum Pseudomonadota; class Alphaproteobacteria; order Hyphomicrobiales; family Methylobacteriaceae; genus Methylobacterium; species Methylobacterium oryzae. The sequence goes on along the minus strand of NZ_CP090349.1, from coordinate 3,675,081 downwards.
CGACTCAACGCCGAGAGACTCGAGGAGGTTGTCAAATGCTACTCGATCCTACGCGCACATCTTGAGCAACAAATTCCGTTAGCTCAGCATGTCTAAACTTGTAATTTAAATCGAAAATTGAGATCGGTCGTAAGTCGATCAAAGCCGGCGAAGTTAGGATGAGAAAATACGTTTAGCGCGAGCCGGCATAAAAATATAAAGGCGCGCCCAAATTAACGAAGGTCTATCAATATGAAATATTTTGGCGCAGACAATTTCGGCAAATTGATCGTTAATTGTAAGTATTCCAGATTTTTGCGCCCTATCGATCAAAATTGCATGGCTATCTTTGGTGCGTGGGCAGAACGTAGTCAATATTAAATCATTAATTAAATTGACATCAGCTCGGTGGCTGGGAACGCTGCCTGGCTGGCGGACTATTCGGCGGAGCAGGCAGGCTTGCGCTTGGGCTCGCGGCAGAGCAGTTGAAAAATTAGTCCTCTCTGTCACCAAATACGGCGCCGCGAGGTTGCCGACCGACGCGGAGCAATTTTTGGTCATGGTCCGACCAGAACTATGTGCATCACCTGCGCAAATCTCAGCACGCGCGATGACGATGCAATCGAATCTTAATAGTGCAGCATCGCTCGCCGACTACAATGCATCTTCCAACGCATAGTCCATGGCTTGCCCGAGCGAGTGCTTGAGCTTCGGCCTAACGCGAAGCTGCAAGCATTGCAGTTCATCACAGCCAGGACGATCTGGCCGCAACCATCCGGGTTTTCTCCCGCCGCAACAGCCGCATATCTTGCGTGGCCAGACCCATTATCGAAGCGCATTCCACATAGATTTTGAAATCAAACTCAGAATTGGCTCGGGGAAGGATGCCTAGCGTGGTAGCCATTTCTGGCCTCTCCTGATCGAGCCGCCTCAGCTTGGATGTATCCAAGGACTGTCATTAGTCCAGCGGGCAGGCCCGGAGTGATTGCCTCCCACAACGCGGATCTTTCGGCGGCATCAAGATTCATGTCGGGAAAGAGGCGAAGCTCACCGCTCTCTGCACAATGCTCAACGGCGACGATCCTACCATCGGTCAGCGCATCGATCCCGATCGCGATAGCGTTGAGGGCGTCATCAACCTTAGCTCGGGCCTCCGCGACGATCCCTTCTCTTTCGGCTGCCATCTCAGCAACGAACCGAGTGATCTTCTCCTCCGCGATTTCCAGCCGTCGCTCGCGGGCATCCAGAACTGCCCGCTCTTCGGCGAGATTTCGCGCCGCTATGGCCTTGGCCTCGTCGCGAGCCGCATCTACCAGCCGGCCGTAACGCTCTGGATCGAGGTGCTCGGCGGGCTGATCGACCTTGCGCGTGCCGCGATGAAGCGTGCGATCCAGAGTCTTGGCGGCGTGAGCTGCCCATGAAGTCTGAAGCGCGCCGAACGCGGTTGGGTCCTTTGGATGTAGAGCACGGTGCGCTTCGAGTGCGGCCGTCACCGACACGATGGTGACATCATCTTTGAACCGATTTAGCTTTGCAGCGCGGGTCGGCGCGGCCACGATGTCCACGACCCCGCCGCCCTTCTCATCGAGATCCTGCCGCCAGGCCACGATGCAGGGCCTCCCTCCGCCAAGTGCTCGCTGGACCCAGTCCACAGCTTGTTGAGCCAACTGAACGTTCCGCGTATTTTGGGGATCGTGCAATTCGCCGACCTCAGTGATCCAGCCGGGGCTGACGCTCACGAGGACGTGGAGGCCGATCGGCGCGCGTCCGTATAGTCGGGCACCGTTTGCTTTGAGGAAGCCTTCGAGCGCCTTCGAGAGATCCAGCGGGTTCTCCGCATAGTCCGATCCCGAGCGGTTGAGCGGCGTTCGAGCCGGGTCCACACGCGCCTTGCTGCTGGGATCAAGCCGCAGACCGTGCGACGCGATGCGGGCTAGCTCACTGCGGTCTCGGATACGTTCGACACGGACACATGTGAAATGTGTCATGGTTCGCGCCCCCTGGCCTGTTCGTTTCTCTAGCTTGGCCAGGTGCGACGAAAATCGCGATGGTCCCTGATGAGTCGTAACCTCAAGGGTCAGCGTCGGACCTCGTTTATGAGCACCTCATGCTTGGAGGGATCGCTCCTGGGCAACATCTCCCGTCCGATGCGAAGCGGAAAAATTTTATCCCAATCCCGAGCGGGTTCGGGGATAGGTTCAGGACCCACTAGGGGACCTAGTGAGCGCCATGGCCGAGGTCACGCCGATCTAAATTTTTCGCTTCCGATTTTCATCGCCGTCAGCGCCTATCCTCCCGGCATACCGCGAGGTCCCAACCATGGCTGCCGGAACCTTCAATTTGAAGCGCTACTTCGTTGCGAAGGCAGCGGCGTTGCAGGAGGCTTCCCGGATTCTGAGGCCACGCGGAGAGGGCGCTCGAGCTTCGATCACCATCCTTGGCGACACCATTGGATATGCCGCTGATCTCGACGCACGGGTTCATGAGGCTCGGACCGTGACCATGAGTGGCGTCGTCAAGCGATTGCCGGCCCACATGAAGGTCGCAACTGTCGATATCGGCCCGGCGCTCGACGCCAGCACGGGAGGCGAACTGTCGCCATCCACGATTCGCGCCTCGATCCTGGCACAGCACGGGGAAGCCGCCCGTGCGGCGATCCTCCACCGTGATGGGCCAGAACCTATCGTCGTAGTCATGCTCGAACCTGAGGATCAACAGTTCCGTGCGCGCCGAGCATTCGATCCCTTGTGGCGTGAGACTTCTGTAAAGGTCGGTGTTTCCGGCAGCGCAGTTTGGCAGGCTGGCGACGTCAGGGACAAAGTGTCTCAAGGGAAGACCCGAGAGAGCTCAAACGAATCTGAAGAAGAAATATCGATATCAGTTGCAATCATTAATGTTGACGAAAATTCATCAGAAATATCTAAAAGCTACAAATTCGATGATTGTGTAAGCTATTCTCAACCTATTCAGCACGACAGAATGCACGATCATTGCAGAGTCACGGCTCATACGGGTGCAAGAATAGAACCGGACAGCGATATACCCTATCCAGCAATCAATCATGTCAGTCTATTGTCGCACAGCGAGAGTTTCACGCGCATTGACAACAGCCTCGACCAAGCGAATCAGTCGCCTGACCGAGCCGCCTCGCCAGGACCGTCGAAGCAACGCGATCTCCTCGCCGTCGAGCGGCGCAATGAAGGCGGGAGCGAGCTCGTGGTCGGCCGCGATTCCTGCCAGGACCGGTTCGAGCAGAGCATCGAGATCTGCGTGGCTCGGGGCGGGCATTTCCAACACGCGCAGGCGATCAAGCAGAGGGGCGGGCAAGTTGCCGATCTCATTGCCAGTGGCCAGCCACGAGACACGGCTGATATCAGTCTCCGTCTGGAAACAAGGGTCTTGGTAGGTTCGGGCGGTCTCCGGTTCGAGCATCGAAAGCAGGGCATCCCAGAGCCTACCGTGATCCGAACGAGTCGCGGATTTCTCCAATTCATCGATCTGCATCAGGGGGTTAGCACTACCGGTCCGAGCTACCGCCATGATCGGATGCGCCGGTTCCGATGTCGCCCAACGGCGGTCGAGGCCACCCAGCGATGCGCCGGCGTCGCGCGTCGCATCGACTCGCCACAACCCCAGCCCGAGATGGAAGGCAATCCTGGCGATGAGGCGAGTCTTGCCGGCTCCCGGCGGGCCGATCAGCAGGGTCGGCCGGAACGTGGTGTACTCACGTCCGATCAGGTCGGCCAGAAGCCTGTCGATCGTAACCTGAGCGTAAGGAAATTCGAAGACGAGCCGCGTGCGCGCGGCTGCGAGATCAGGCACGGCGACAAGCGGGAGCGGCTTGCCGATGATGTGCTCATAACCGCGGGCAATGGATTTGCCGCGGTCACTCCCGGTCTCCTGGATCGCCGGAACGACGAGGACGTGGCCTTTGGGCACTTCCGCGGGTGGGGCAACGGCATCCGGCAGCTGTGGCGTGGTGTCGATGGTCGCCGCCTTCTCGCGCCGGCGCGCCTCGCTTTTTTTGACGAGCTGAGCCTCGATCTTCTTCCATCTGCGCCGCTCCCGCGTCGCCGCGCTGTCTGCGACGGGTCGTGTCAAGACCTCCCCAACGGGCACGAGCGCGTGGACGAGTGCCACGTCGCTGGCGAAGGCATCATCGGCGCCACAGGCCAAGGTGGCAGCAGCGGCGATGGCGCTGCTCGTCTTCTCGGAGAACGTCAGAAGCGCGTCCGTGAGCGCGTCGTGCCAAGCTGCCTGCAGCGCGACAGCGAGATCGGTCGCGCCGGCAACGTCCGAATCGTCACCCTGCCCAGCGACGCGTCCGATAGTGAGGCGCGTCTGCGCCTCGGCCAGCGCTGCAACCCCTTGCCGGAGGTCGAGAACCGCTTCGCGTTCCAGCCACAGGGGCTGGGCCAAGCGCGCTGCAGCTCTGCGATCATCGCCGGCGCAGGACAACAGCATCGCGACATCGGCCAACGCCCGCGCCACAGGCTGATCGTGCTCCACTGCCCACACGTCGAGGAACCGGATCAGAGCGGATCGTCGGGCTATCCATCGACGGTCACGCCACAAACCGCCTTCCGAAGAGGCCGCCCCGATCCAGGCGGAGACCAGCGCCTCGGCATCCGGGGCGAGGGTGGTGATCTCGAGGGCGAGTTCGGAGCAAGCAGAAGCCACGCGCAGATCCTGAGCGAGGCAGGCGCGCAGGCGGCGCGGAAGCATCGGCTCGAGCAGGCGACGTGCCGCCTCGGGGTCGATCTGCAGGGCAGGGGGTGTCGAAGAGATCGCCATCGGCTTCCTCCCTTTCAGCGGGCGACGCAGACGCGGTCGGCACCGCGGCGCGGAGCGGAGCACCAAGCGTGGGCGAGGCAGAGCACCTCGAGATCAGCCCGGCGTCGAGCGCGCCGCCCGAGCACGTGCACGAGCAGGTCAATGCAAGAGCCGTCACCCCGCGCTGCGCACAGGCAGATCGCCGACATCGCCGGATCGAGGCGCCCAGGAAAGGCGATGGCCTCGGCGAGGACGTTGAGTGCGATATGGATCGCAGCCGCCGAATCGCCTCGGCAAGCAGCGGACCAGTCGGGGGACGGCAGGGGCTGCGTGGCATTCAGGGCAGCGGACAGTCGGCACTGCGCCGCCATATCGAGCGCCTCAGGGGCGAGGACGCGCCACCAGGACAGCGGCAGCGAGAGTTTGGCCGCGTCAGTTGTGCCGGAGAGATGGGCATCGGGGTCACGAGCGAGTGTCATTGAGACAGACCTGGAGAGCGCGACGGCGCGCAGGCGCACGGTGCGGGATTGATGGAGAGCGAGATGGACGCATCAGGTCGCGGCCGCGACCCGATGCCAGCGTGGTGCGGTCAGGGCGCGAGCGGCCCGGGCGAGCGCGGTCGTTTGACGTTCTCAGGAACGGCGAGGCTCGCCAACGCCATCGTCAGAAGGTCGGGCACAGCCGCGCGCAATCGGGCTTGAAGCGCCGCCGTCACAGTCTCGAGTGCTGCCAAGACTGGAGTCGCGAACAGCTGATCTATGGCCGGTCCGCTCACCGTAAGTTCATCGCCGTACCCGGCCCGTCCATAGACGTCGATCAGCACCGCGCGGATTTGCGCGACCTCGTAGCCGAGTGAAGCCAGAAACGAGCGGCCCTGGACCTGCGCGCACCGCAGCACCCATTCGACTTGGTGTATTTTCCTAGCCTCATTTTTTCCGGAGCCTCTTTTGACCTCCGCGATGATGGCTCGGCTCTCTTTCCGGTCGACGACGATCAGGTCGAGAAATACCGACTGCGCGACGGCGCCCGCGAGTTCGATCGAGGTCTGGTTGAGCTGGGCGACGCTGCTGGCGCGCACGAGTTCCTGGGTCGGAACGGTGATCGGCATCGCGACGTTGCGGAGCACCAAGTAGCGCCCGCTTCGCTCCAGGACGTCCGTGATGGCCGCCTCGATGAGCGACCCATGCCTCTTGACCATGGAGGCCAGCACGGATCCGAGTTGCGACAAGCCTGGTCCGAGCAGGGGATCGGGCACGAAGGTCGCCCGGAACGCGCCGTCGAGCGCGGCCTGGGCTGCAGCCATCAGTTCGGGTGCGCAGATCTGCGGGATCGCGGGCTGGACGTGGCCGCAGCCGAGGGCCGCAGCGCTCCCGAGCGGGACGGTGATCCGGCTGCTGGTCGCGGATCCAGGCTGCCCACGTGCAGATAACCGCTGTCGGCCGCCGCGCTGGGCGGCGGGGTGGGGGACGACGATGGTCATGGATGGTTTCCGTCCAGGCGACGCCGACCCGCGCGCGCCTCACCGAATGGCTGAGCGACGAACGGGCTCGTTTTTCGCAGCCTCAGGCCTGCGGTGACGAGGGCGTCAGGATTGCGGGATAGCGAGGGGACGCTGAGGCACGGCGTATCGCGTGCCAGCGCACCTTCAGGCGATCAGGCTCGTGGCCGGGACAGGAAGTGGGACTGCCCGGATTTCATGCATCGGGACAGTTTCGTCGGCGCGATAAGGCCGGTAGTTAAGGTCGCAGCCATGGTCTCGGTATCCCCTACGATACGGATCGTGGTCAGGCCGGCACTCGGTGCTGCTAACACCGGTGCTGGCCGCCCCCTGCTAAAGAGCGGCGCGGCGTGTGCGGGTGGTCTGCCAGGAACGAACTTGGCGTGGATCGGCACCTTTGAGAAGGCCGCAGATGCGGCAATATGATCTTGAGGAAGTCCTTCCTGTCGCGATCGTTAACGGAAGCCTGGCGCCCTTTTTGTTGTTGCGGGTGAGTGCATCACATCCCATGATCGCCTGACGGCCGGGCGGCCGGTTGTCGCCAGCAGATTCGTGCTAAGTGCGCTGATCTCACAGATCCGCACAGATCAACGTGGCGACATTTGCCTGTGCGTGCACATTAGAGACACAGGGGATGCCGTGCTGGATCGCCGCGGGATTTTTGTGAGTTGGTATGTGGCGAACCTCTAAGTACAACCGCATCGAGGAAATGCACGTGTTCCGGTCAGGGCCGAGCGGCTATATGCCCATCGGCCTCTTGGTCTTTGAAGGTGGCTCTTCACGGCGGCTCGGTCGTTTTGCCTATAGCTCTGACTATCTAATTTCGGAAGGACGCAAGCCGATTGACCCCATCGGCCTGCCACTCGGAAACAAGTGGCGGCCTGTGACTGTGGGAGAGGTCCATCTGGCCTTTCACGATGCAGGCCCCGACGGCTGGGGTAAAGGAATCTTGACACAGGTATTCCCAGAACTGGAACTCGGCATGCCGGAATTTCTGGCTCTGGGCGGCCTGTCGCGCACTGGCGATCTGGCCTTCGGCTCAACGCCAGAGGCTCCCGAGAGGTGGACACCCAGGATGGAAGCAGCGCTTGAGCGCGCTCAAAGTGAGGACGATCTCGAAGATGCGCTCATGGCAGCAGAGAAATACGAGGAAGGCGAAGTGTCGGCGCGCCAACTCGCGCAGCTACTCATCCACAGTTCGGATATTGGGGGCGCTCGACCAAAGGCGCGTGTTCGGATTTCAGAAAAAGAATGGATAGCCAAATTTTCCGCGTGGGACGACAGGTTCGACAATCCCAGGGCTGAAGCGGTTTGCCTCGATTTCGCTGAGGCAGCAGGCCTTCGAGTCCCGGAGCGTGAGCTTCGTGTCGTAAACGACAGGCCGGTTCTCTTGGTATCACGTTTTGACCGATCCTCGGCTGGAGCGTATTTGTCCTACCTCAGCGCCGGCACTTTGCTGGGCGAGCCAGCTTATGGTTATGCGACAAGCAAGACCTATTTGGACATCGCGGCAGCCGCGCGCCGCATCGGTGTGCACGAGCCGGAACGCGAGATGTTTCGCAGGCTCCTGGTCAATGCCTATCTCCGGAACACCGACGATCATTTGCGCAACCACGCCTTCATCAACGATGGAACCGGCTGGAAGCTTTCACCGGTGTTCGATGTTGTCCCGCATCCGTCGGGCACCAAGCATGTCTGCGCCCCGGCTCCCGGTATTAGCCGTGAATGCAACCCAAGCACCGCATTCGCGGCCTATACAAAATTTGGCCTCTCCGCTGCCGAAGCCAGCTCCATTCTCGATGAGGTTCATGAAGCCACCTCACGCATCCCAGCATTTCTCGACGCCCGAGGCGTGTCGAGACGGGATCGGGAAATATTCCTGGCATGCCTCGGCTCGCTACCCAAGACCAGCGCGCCACAATGAGATTCCACGCCATCAAATGGCGCCACGCCCGTGACAAGACAAAACAAGGAAGCAAAAATTCTCATACTTTGAGAGATACAGTCGAAATACAAATTAGACGCGCCGCGAAGGATCTGGAACTGGCTTAAGCACCTATAAAAATCATGTCGTCAAGAAACATAAGAACTTCGAACACGCCTTGATTGGTCCACAAAGCCATAAGCCGGCCTTTCGACCCGAGCCGATATAGTTATGGGAATATTTTTGCAGCAGCCAAGCATTTTGTCTAAGATAGTTCGTGCAAAAGATGGGCGAGATGGAGATTATGAGGTCGCATATTCGGAATATATAATATAGAATCATTTAGGTCGAAACTAATTCTGTGTGGCCCGCAATTTTACCTGAGCCTCGAATGATAGAGCATGCGCAAGGCGTCGAACACGCTGGTTGTGCCGGTGTTCGTGATCTCTTCAAATCAAGCGGCTCGCGTCCCGGCGACGTCCCGTCCGTGAGCCTGATCCATGATCTCCCCGATCCGCTCGCCGACGGCGACGGCGATCTCCACCGAGGCCGCCCCTTCCGAACCCTGCCGGCAGATCCGGGTCAGGACGTCGGTCACGCGCTGCTCCATGACGCCGAGGATCGCGGCGGCCGCCTGGGGCTGGGCACCGCGCAGGACCGCCGCGAGGTCGCAATAGGCGTCGTGAAGAAGCCGCAGCGTGAGCCGATCGACAGCCTGTTCATCCTCCGCCGACAAGGCCCGCATCACGCCCCTCTCAACGTCCCGCACCCGACGCCACCGACAGCCTTGCCCCGATGCGTTAATAAGGCGTGAAGAACGCCGTCGGTCGGCAGGAATTGGCTAACCACCCCGCCAAACGGCGAGGACGACCCCCTGACGCGACCGGGATGGAACTTGGCGGGCGGTCGGCGTGTCAACTCCGCAGGATCCCTCAGCGCGAGAGCTTTTTAATGCGCCCCCTCATCGCCACGCTCACCGCCGCGAGCCTCGGTCTGGCCGCGGCCGCCGTGACACCCGCCCTGGCCCAGGTGCAGCAGAACAATCCGAACGCCGCCAACCAATCCATGGAGACCAGCGGTCAGGCCCGCGCTCTGCGACAGGAGCAGACGACCCAGAGCAATACGCTCCGGATGGACATCCAGAGGAACCAAGCCGCGACGCCCGCTCCGAACACCGGGCCGAACGCCATCGGCCCGACCGGGGGCACCGGCGTCATCGGCCGCTGAGAGGGGCGAGCGGCGCCGGCCTACACGTCCGGCAGGGGCCGTCCCTTCACGACCACCCGCGGCCACCGCTCCAGGCCGATCGGCATCAGCACGGCGATCTGCGGCGGCACCGCGATGCCGCCGAGCAGGCTCTCGAGGGAGATCCGGCAGGCCTCCTCGAGCTCGCCGCGCGTGCGCGCACCGGAGGTCTTGATGTCGGCGATCAGGAGCGCCGCGATCTCGTGGGCAAAGGCGTCGCCGTCCAACATGCCGGACTCCCGCTCCGTGTCAGCTCAACATAGTCGCCTGAGCATCGTCCCGGCATCAGCACAGAATTGCGTATCCACATACCGATTGCGGATACTTTGTCGCGTTCACGGGTCGGTCGCCGCGCACCGCCGCGCTTTAGAACCGTAGCCGGGAGGGGGCCGGGACCACTCGAAGGGCGGCGAAGGCCGGCGACGGTGGGATCGACCGCCGGCAGCACCACCAGGGTGAGCGGGGTCGCGGCGATCAGGACCCCGATCACCGCGGTGGCGAGCGGCCGCCGCACCTCCGCGCGGGCGCTGGTCGAGAACGCCATAGCCGGAAGTTCAGTGCCGTAAGGTGAGCCGTCAAGATCACGGGTCGCAGCGGTATCGCGGCGGCGTAGGTGGCGGCCTCCCGGACGCCGGAGCCGGTCGCCTCCAGATCGCGGAGGTAGCTCGCGGGCACGACGCCGTTCAGGATCGCGGTGCCGAAGGGCGTTATGAAACCGATCGCCGTCGGAACCGAGAACGGCTCGCTGCGCCGAGTCAGCGCCGGGTTGACGCCGGGGAAGTGCAGCGAGGTCTTCCGCCGCGTCGGTCGCGCGGAGGCCGCGCGCCGGACCGCCGGCCATGGCTTGAGTCTCCTGGCGGCGATCGCCGACATTCCCGGCGCGCCCGAGACGCAGCATTTCCCCCCGGACGGCGGCGAACTCTGAAGGCCGCGCGGCGCGATCAACGGGGTCTCTCGGATCGTGGACAGAGACCCCGGGATGTAAGACCGGCCCGACCGCCGCGAAAGCGGCGGTTAAGGCTCGACGTGCCAGAGCATGGCAACGAAGCGCCGTCCGCGGGGGGCCGATGAACGTCTGGCGACGCGTCGCCCCGTGGCTCGGCTCGGCCCGCACCTGGATTGTCTTCGGGATCCTGGCCCCGCTGGGCATGGTCGTGACGTCCGGTCTCATGCTGGCCGACCTGCGCCGCGACGCCTGGACCAGCGCGGAGCAGACCTCCTGGAACCTCCTGCAGGTCCTCGAGCGCGATATCGCGCGCAACATCGAGATGTACGATCTCTCGATCCACGCGGCGGTCGACAACCTCAAGGTGCCGGGCTTGGCCGAGGCCGACCCGCACCTGCGCCAGCTCATCCTGTTCGACCGCGCCGCGACCGCCCGCGACATGGGCGTGATGCTGATCCTGGACGAGCGGGGCGACGCCATCGGCGACATCGCGGCCGTGCCGCCGCGCCCCGGCAACTACGCGGACCGCGAGTACTTCCAGGTCCACCGGGCGAGCACCGGGCTCGGCCTCCATGTCGGGCGCCCGATCGTGTCGCGGCTCAACGGGGAGCGGATGCTCCCGTTCAGCCGCCGCATCGACCGGCCCGACGGCAGCTTCGGCGGCGTGGTCCTGGGCACCGTGAAACTGTCCTACTTCACGCACCTGTTCAGCGAGATCGATCTCGGACCGGGCGGGGCCATCAACCTGTACCTGACCGACGGCACCCGCCTGATGCGCTACCCCTACGTGGAGGCGGATCTCGGGGCGAATATCGGGAAGACCGCGATCTTCAAACGGTTCCTGCGCGAGGGACGCGGCAACTTCGTCAGCACCTCCGTGCGCGACGGCGTCGAGCGGAACTACACGTTCACGCGGATCGGAAATCTGCCGCTGATCCTGAACGTCGCCCTGTCCACCAAGGACGTGGAGGCGGAGTGGGCTGCGAAGGCGACGATCATCGGCGGCATCGTGCTGGCGCTGTGCGGACTCACGATCGCGCTGTCGCTCCTGTTCGGGCGGGAGCTGCGCCGCCGCGAGGCGCTGCGGGCCGAGATGGCGGCGCTGTCGCGCACCGACGCCCTGACCGGCCTGCCGAACCGCCGCTGCTTCGAGGACGCCCTCCGGCGGAACCTGGACGCGGCCCGGCGCGACGGCCACCCCCTGTCGCTGCTCATCGTCGACGCGGACCATTTCAAGCGCTTCAACGACCGCTACGGACACCCGGTGGGCGACCAGATCCTGCGGGGCCTCGCCCGCTGCCTCGCGGCGAGCGTGCACCGCCCCCAGGATCTCGTCAGCCGCATCGGCGGCGAGGAGTTCACCCTGCTCCTGCCCGAGACGGACGAGGCCGGCGCCCTGCGCGTCGCCGACACGGTCCACGCCGAGGTTGCCAAGCTGACCGTCCCGTCGGCCGGGATCGGGGCCGGCGCCGTGACGGTGAGCATCGGGCTCGCGGCCGTCCGGCCGGGCGCCGACCGGAGCGCGCCGTTGCCGGACCCTTACAGGCTGGCGGACGGCGCCCTGTACGAGGCCAAGAACGGCGGCCGCAACCAGACCCGCAGCGTCTCGCCGCCGGCCTCGCGAGGCGCCCTGCAGCTCGTGCGGACGTCCTGACCGGCGCGCTGCCGCGCTTTCGCGGAGCGCTTTGACGGAATCGACACGAACGCCGTGGTCTCATGGGCGCGATGGCGGACGGCCCGGACTGGGCCCGACGGCGTCGCGTCGGGACGGGGCGGGCAGGATCGATCATCCGTGCCCCGGGCCGGCGGAGCGCGCGCGGATCCGGAGGGATCCGGCCCGCAACTATAGGGTAACGAGGATGGACGACAGACGCGCCGCGCCCCGCAGACGGACCCTGCTCGAGGGCCATATCGAACTCGCCGGCGGCGGCGTGATCGACTGCACGATCCGCAACATGTCGGACGGGGGCGCTCGCCTGAGGGTCGTGAGCGTGATCGGCGTGCCCGACGCGTTCGTGCTGGCCTACGGGGTCGGCGGTCAGCGCCGGCCGGCGCGGGTCACGTGGCGCCAGGAGACCGAGCTCGGGGTCGCGTTCGGCGACGCCTGACGGGCGGCGGCCGAGGCTTCCACGCCCACCCGTGTTGAGGGGCGGATCGGATGGGCGTGGAAGGCCAGCGTCCGGCTGGTGACCCACCGATGCGACGACCGGGTTAACGCTTCGTTACCGCGCCGCGGGGTCCGCGCGCCGGGCCTGGAGCGTCTCGGCGATCACCACGCCGGTCCGCAGCACGTGGCGGTGGGCGACGGTCCCGGCCGCGGCGGCATCCCGCGCGGCGAGCGCCGCGAACAGGTCCCGGTGCTCGCGGGCCGATTCCTCCCAGCGGCTGCCGCTGGAGAGCGCGCGCAGGCGCGCCCACTGGGCCCGGGCCTGGAGCGCCGCGTGGGCCTCCGCCAGCGGGCGGTTCCGGGCGGCCTCGACGATCGTCCGGTGGATCTCCTGGTTCAGGGCGAAATAGGCGTCGAGCACTTGGTCCCGGTGCATCCGGTCGAGCTGCGCCTGCTTGCCGCGCAGCGCGTCCATCTGAACTTCGGAGATCCGCGGCGCCGCGAGTTCCGCGGTCAGCCGCTCGATCCCGGCGAGCGCCTCGAACAGTTCGAGGATTTCCTCCGGCGTCCAGTCCGGGACGCGGGCGCTGCGGTTCTGGTGCAGCTCGACCAGGCCCTCCGCGGCCAGGAGCTTGAGCGCTTCCCGCAACGGTGTGCGGCTGACCCCGAGGGCGACGGAGAGGTCCGTCTCCACGAGGGACGCGCCGGCCGGCAGCACGCCGCGCACGATCATGTCCCTGAGCCGGCCCGCCGCCTGCTCGTGCAGCCCGGTCCGCGGCACCTGCGCGGCCGGGACGACCGGGGCCTTGCGGGGTCGGCCCCGGCGGCGTGCGACGACGTCCATCGATCCTCCCGTTCTCCCGCGCCAGCCTAGCGCGTCCGGCCGCCCGATCGATGACCCATTTTTCGGCCGCTTGCGCTGCCATATCATGCATTTGCGCAAATTGCATGCAGCATGCAGAAAATGTCTTGTCGCCCGCCCGGGCCTGTCGGATGCTTCACGGATCGGGGATGGATGCGATGGAACGAGCGAACCGCACGACGCGTCTGGGCATGCTGACGCCTTCGTCGAACAGCGTCCTGGAGCCGGCCACGGCGCATCTGCTGGCCGGGCTCGCGGGCGTGAGCGCCCACTTCGCCCGCTTCCGCGTGACGGAGATCGGCCTGTCGGCAGCGGCGCTGGACCAGTTCGACCCCGAGCCGATCCTGGCGGCGGCCGAACTGCTCGGCGATGCCCGCGTCGCCGCGATCCTGTGGAACGGCACCTCCGGCGCTTGGCTCGGCTTCGACGCGGACGAGCGCCTGAGCGCCGCGATCACCGACCGGACCGGGTGCCCGGCCTCCACCGCCGCACTCGCCTTCCGCGACCTGTTCCGCGCCCGGGATTTCCGGCGGATCGGCCTCGTCACGCCCTATACCGGCGACGTGCAGCGCCGGATCCGGGACAACTGGGCCGCGGCCGGCTTCGACTGCGCCGCCGAGCGCCACCTCGGCCTGTCGGAGAACTTCGCCTTCGCCGAGACCGGCCCGGAGGCCATCGCCGGCATGGTCCGGGCGGTGGCGGCCGAGGGCGTCGACGCGGTGGCGATCGTGTGCACGAACCTCGCGGGCGCCGCGCTCGCCCCGGCCCTGGAGGCGGAACTCGGCGTGCCGGTGATCGATTCGGTGGCCGTCACCCTGTGGAAGGGCCTGGAGCTGGCGGGCTGCCCGACGGCGCATCTCGCCGCGCACGGCCGCGCCTTCGCGGCGGGCGGGGAGGGCCGCCCGTGAGCGCCGGGACCACCCTGATCCTCGACGGGATCACCCAGCGCTACGGGACGGCGCTCGCGGTCGACACCGTGACCCTCGACATCAGGGGCGGGGAGCTCGTCGCGCTGCTCGGGCCCTCGGGCTGCGGAAAGACCACCCTGTTGCGCGCGGTGGCGGGCTTCCTGAAGCCCACGGAGGGGCGCGTCATCATCGGCGATCAGGCGGTCGACCACCTGCCGCCGAACCGGCGCACCGTCGGCATCGTGTTCCAGAACTACGCCCTGTTCCCACACATGAGCGTCGCCGACAACGTCGCCTACGGCCTCGCAGCCCGGGGCGTCGGGCGGGCCGAGCAGAGGGCGCGGGTCGCCGAGATGCTGGCGCTGGTGCGCCTCGAGCACCTCGCCGCGCGCTTCCCGCGGGAGATGTCGGGCGGCCAACAGCAGCGGGTGGCGCTGGCCCGGGCGCTCGCCGTGCGCCCCTCGATCCTGCTCCTCGACGAGCCGTTCGCGGCCCTCGACAAGAACCTGCGCCTCGACATGCAGATCGAGATCAAGCGCATCCAGCGCAGCGCCGGCACCACCACACTGATCGTCACGCACGACCAGGAGGAGGCGCTGTCGATGGCCGACCGGGTCGCCGTGCTCAACGCCGGCCGCCTGGAGCAGTTCGCCCCCCCGACCGACGTCTACGACCGCCCCGAGACGCTGTTCGTCAACACCTTCGTGGGCACGGCCAACGTCCTGCACGGGCGGCTCGCGACGGAGGCGGGCGGCGCCCGCGTGGTGGCCCTGGAGGCGGGCGGCCTGCTCCCCGCCGCCACGTCCCTGCCGGACGGGACCCGGGTTGCCGCCTGCCTGCGGCCCGAGCACGTCGCCTTCGCGGAGGAGGGACCGGGGGCCGGGGCGGGGGCCGTGGATGGCCTCGACGGCGCGGTCGAGGTCGGCCTGCCGCTGGGCGCCACCCTGGTCCACGAGATCCGCCTCGACGGCGGCGCCCGCCTCAAGACCGCCGAGCCACGCGCGGCGGGCGCCCGGCCCCGGTTGCCCGGCACCCGCGTGCGCCTGCGCCCGACAGCACCCGAGCGGGTCGGCGTCTTTCCCGATCCCCGACACTGAGGCCGAGCCGCCCGACACCGAGCCAGGAGAACCGACCATGCCCCTGCACCGCCGAAGCCTCCTCGCCGGCGCCCTGACCCTCGGCGCCGCGCAGGCCTTCCCGGGCCTGTCCCACGCGCAGGCGCGCAAGCTCGTCTTCGCGACCTTCACGGGCAGCTGGGAGGAGGCGCACAGGGCCGTGCTCGTGCCGGCCTTCCGCAAGAGTTCGGGCGGCGACGTGATCCTCGATCCGATGCTCTCGGTCGACCAGATCGCCAAGGTCCAGGCGGCCCGCGCCAACCCGCCGATCGACGTGATGCTGCACGATCCGGGGCCGGCCCTCACGGCCATCGCCCAGGACCTCGTCGAGCCATACCCGGTGGCCCAGTCGGCCCATTACGGCGACCTGATCGCGGACGCGCAGGAATCGATGGGCCCGGCGCCGTTCTTCCAGATCGTCGGCCTGACCTACAATCCCGAGAAGGTGAAGACGCCGCCGACCTCCTGGGCCGACCTGTGGAAGCCCGAGTACAGGGGCCGGGTCGGCATCACCAACCTGAACTCGACGCTGGGCACCGGTTTCCTCGTGGAGATCGCCCGCATGCACGGCGGCTCTGAGACCGACGTCGAGCCGGGCTTCAAGGCGCTGGAGGCGCTCAAGCCGAACCTCGCCGCCGTCGCGGCCAACCCGGGCGCCCTGGCGGCCCTCTACCAGCAGGAGCAGGTCGACATCGGGCCGGGCAATTTCAACGCGATCCAGATCCTGAAGGCCCGGGGCGTGCCGGTGGAGTTCGCCGCACCGAAGGAGGGCATCATCGCCTTCAAGACGACGATCCACATCGTCAAGAACACGCCGTCGAAGGAGCTGGCCTTCAAGCTGATCGAGGCCGCGCTGTCGCCGGAGGTGCAGGCCAAGCTGATGCAGAGCCCCTACCTGATCGTGCCGACCAACCGGAAGGTCGCCATCGAGGGCGAGGTCGCGAAGGTCCTGGCGAAGGACGCGGACGAGCTGAAGCGCAAGTCGGTGTTTCAGGACTGGGCCGCGATCAACCGCGGCCGGCCGGCCTGGATCGAGCGCTTCAACCGCGAGATCCGGGTGTGAGCGCCGGCCCGGCCACGGCGGGCCCGGTCGCGGCGCCCCTCCGCCCGGGCCGCGCCTGGACGGCGGCCTACGACATCCGCCTCGCGTTGCCGCTCGGGGCCTTCTTCCTCGTCTTCTTCCTGGCGCCGCTGGCGCTGCTGCTGCTCGTGAGCTTCTACGCCGATCCGGCCATGACCCGGTTCGGCCTCGACCAGTACGCCCGGTTCCTGCTCGACCCGTTCTCCCTGCGGGTGCTCGGCGCGACCCTGTGGCTCGGCGTCGAGGTCACGGCGCTGACCCTCCTGCTCGGCCTGCCGCTGGCGCTGCTCCTGACCTGGGCGCCCGGCCGGCTGCGCGGCCTGCTGACCCTGATCGTGCTGCTGCCGCTGCTCACGAGCGTGGTGGTGCGGACCTTCGCGTGGATCGTGATCCTGGGGCGCCAGGGCATCGTCAACGCCGCGCTCCTCGGCCTCGGCCTCACCGACGCGCCCCTGAAGCTGCTCTACACCGAGGGCGGCCTCGTCCTGGCGCTGGCGCAGGTGCAGCTGCCGCTGATGGTCCTGCCCCTGGTCACCGCCCTGTCGCGGATCGACCCGAACCTCGCCGACGCCTCGGCGGCGCTCGGGGCGGGGGCGTGGCGCACCTTCCTCCGGGTGACGCTGCCGCTCTGCCTGCCCGGCATCGTGGCGGGCTGCCTGCTGACCTTCGCGGCGGCGATCACCGCCTTCATCACCCAGTCGCTGATCGGCGGCGGGCAGATGCTGTTCATGCCCATGTACCTGTACCAGCAGGCGTCCTCGCTCAACAACTGGCCGTTCGCGGCGGCGATCGCGATCGTCTTCCTCGTGGCGGTGCTCGCCTGCGTCACGCTCCTCAACCTCGCGGGCCGCCTGTCGGGCGGCCGCGCGCGCGCCTGAGGTCAACGGGCGGTCTCCGGGAGGTCACCATGCGGACGAGCCTGCGGCGCGATTTCGACTGGTTCAGCTTCCACGGCGCGGTGCTGCTGCTGGCCGGGCTCTGCCTCGTCCTGCTGGCGGCACCCACCGTGATCGTCGTGGTGGTGTCGTTCACCAGCGGCTTCTCCCTGCGCTTCCCGCCGCCGGGCTACGCCCTGCGCTGGTACGCGGCGCTCGCGGAGGCCGAGCAGCTCCGGGCCGCCGCCTGGAACAGCCTCGTGGTGGCGGGGTGGACGACCCTGCTGTCGGTGGTGCTGGGCACCGCGGCGGCGCTCGCCATCGCCCGGTCGCCGCGGCTCTCCGCGCGGCTCCTCGACAGCCTGTTCCTGTCGCCCCTCGTCCTGCCGGCCCTGGCCTTCGGGCTCGCCGCCCTGATGCTGTTCAGCCTCGCCGGCATTCCGGTCTCGCCGCTGACCCTCGTGCTCGGCCACACCGTGGTCTGCGTGCCCTACGTGGTCCGCACCACCGTGGCGGCCCTGTCGCAGATGGACCCGGTGCTCCTCGAGAGCTCGACCTCGCTCGGCGCCTCGCGCCTCTACACGTTCCGCCGGGTGACCCTGCCGCTGATCCGGCCCGGGATCCTGGCCGGCGGCTTCATCGCCTTCATGGCGAGCTTCGACAACGTCCCGGTCTCGCTGTTCCTGCGCGACGCCGCCACCGAC
The DNA here is from genome assembly GCF_021398735.1 of Methylobacterium oryzae. NCBI lineage: Bacteria > Pseudomonadati > Pseudomonadota > Alphaproteobacteria > Hyphomicrobiales > Methylobacteriaceae > Methylobacterium > Methylobacterium oryzae. Next base: position 3,657,064 of record NZ_CP090349.1, on the reverse strand, counting down.
ATGCTGCCGATCCGCATGTGGCAGGACCTGGAGGGCCGCCTCGACGTCACGGTGGCGGCGGCCTCCAGCCTGCTGATCCTCGTGACCGTGGTGCTCGCCGCCGTGATGGAGCGCGCCGCAGGCCTGTCCCGCCGGATGGCGGGCTGAAGCGCCCGGAGCCCTCGCATGCGGATCCTGCTCCTCAACCCCAACACCTCGGCGGCGATGACCGCGCGCATGGCGCGGGCCGCCGAGGCGGCGCTCGCCCCCGACGCGCACATCACCGCGCTCACCGCCACGTCCGGCCTGCCCTACATCGCGAGCCGGGCCGAGGCGCAGCTCGCCGGGGCGGCGGTGCTGGAGACGCTCGCCGCTCACCATTCCGGCCACGACGCCGCGGTGATCGCCGCCTATGGCGATCCCGGGCTGGTCGCCGCGCGGGAGCTGTTCGACCTGCCGGTCGTCGGCATGGCCGAGGCCGCGATGCTGACCGCCTGCCAGCTCGGGGCGCGGTTCGCGGTCGTCACCTTCGCGCCGGCCCTGCTGCCCTGGTACGAGGACGCGGTGGCGCTGGCCGGGCTGTCGGCGCGCTGCGCCGGCCTCCACGCGGTGCGCCGGCCGTTCCAGGCCGTGACGGACGTGCAGGACGAGTTGCGGCCCGAGATCCTGGCCCTGGCCGAGCGGGCGGTGGGGGAGGGGGCCGACGTCGTGATCCTGGCCGGCGCGCCGCTCGCCGGCCTCGCCACGGTCCTGCGGGACGCGGTGCCGGTGCCGCTCGTCGACCCGCTGGCGGCCGCCCTGGGTCAGGCGCAGGCCCTGGTGCGGCTCGGGACGCGCCCGCCGCGGGCCGGCCGCTTCGCCCGGCCGCCCGCGAAGCCGGCCACGGGCCTCGCCGGGCCGCTCGCCCGCTGGATCGCCCATCGCGAGGAGGAGTCATGACCCGGATCGACGCGGACGGCCCGCTCTGGACCCTCTCGGCCGCCGCCCTGGGCCGCCGCTACGCGGCCGGGACGGCGAGCCCGGTCGCGGCCGCCCGCGCCTGCCTGGAGCGGGCCGAGGCCGTGAATCCGACGCTCAACGCCCTCGTCGCCGTCGATCCCGAGGGCGCGGAGCGCGCCGCCGCGGCGAGCGCCGCGCGGTGGCGGGCGGGGCGGCCGCTCGGGCCCCTCGACGGCGTGCCGCTGACCGTCAAGGACAGCCTGAACGTCGCCGGGTTCGCGACCGGCTGGGGCAGCCGGCTCTACGCGGGGGAGGGGGCCGGGCAGGCCGTCGACCGCGACGAGACGCCGGTGGCGCGCCTGCGCGCGGCCGGGGCGGTGATCCTGGGCAAGACCAACGTCCCCGAGCTGACCGTCCAGGGCTACACCGGCAACCCGGTTCACGGCGTCACCCGGAACCCGTGGGATCCGGCGCTGACGCCGGGGGGCTCCAGCGGCGGCGCCGTGGCGGCGGTGGCCTCCGGGATCGGCCCCCTGGCACTCGGAACCGACGCGGGCGGCTCGATCCGCCGCCCCGCCTCCCATACCGGCCTCGTCGGCCTGAAACCCACCGCCAGCCGGGTGCCGCGGACCGGCGGGCTGCCGCCCATCATGCTCGACCTCGAGGTGGTCGGGCCGATGGCGCGCACCGTCGAGGATCTCGCGGCGGCGATGCGGGTCCTCGGGGCGGCCGACCCGGATTCCGTCGCGCCGCACGGCTTCGGCCCGTTCGGGAGCGCCGCGGTGCCGGAACGCCCGCTGCGGATCCTGCACGTCCCGGCCTTCGGGACGGCCCCGGTCGATCCCGAGATCGCCGACAGCGTCGCCGAAGCGGCTGGGTGCCTCGCCGGCCTCGGCCACCGGGTCGAGACCGGCCGCTTCGACGCGGCGACGGCCATCACCGAGGCGTGGCCGGTCCTCGGCCAAGCGGGCATCGCGTGGCTGATGCGCGCGCATCCGGGCGGACTCGACGCGCTCGGCCCCGACATCCGCGCCCTGGCGGAGGCCGGGGCGGCCCTGTCGGCGGCCGACCTGTTCGCCGTGCAGCGGATGGCACTGGCGCTGCGCCGGGACCTCGCCGCCCTGTTCGCCGACCACGACCTGCTGATGACCCCCGCGGCCGCGGCGCTGCCATGGCCGGCGGAGGACACCCATCCGCCGCGCATCGCCGGGGTGCCGGTGGGCCCCCGCGGCTCGGCGACCTTCACGGGCTTCGTCAACGCCGCCGGCTGCCCGGGGATCTCGATCCCCTGCCGACCCTCGGGCGCCGGGCTGCCGATCGGGTTCCAGCTCGTGGCGCCCTGGGGCGGCGACGAGGCCCTGGTCGCGATGGCGGCCGCCTACGAGGCGGCCCATCCCTGGCGGATGGTCTGGGAGGACGCGGCCCCGTGACCGGCTTGTCGCTCCACGCCGTCGACGCCGCCACGGGCCGGCCGGCCGAGGGGATGCGCGTGCGCGTCCTGCGCGCCGGGGGAAGGCGGCGGGTGATCGCCGAGGGCCGCCTCGGGGCGGACGGGACCCTCGACCATCCGGTCGTGCGGACGCGGCTCGCCGCCGGCCTCTACGAGGTCGTGTTCGTCATCGGGGACTTCGTCGGGGCCGCGGGGGAGGGGTTCCTGGAGGAGACCGCGATCCGCTTCCGGCTCGACGACCCCGACCGCCACTGCCACCTGCCGCTGAAGTTCACCGCCTTCGGGGTGGCGCTGTTCCGCGGCTGCTGAGCCGCACGCGCCGCCCTCGGACCCGGCCCGCGACGGCGCGGTCCGGCCGCAGCCCTCCCCCAAGAGGTGACCGGAGCCTCCGGAGAGCCTAGACTCGCCCCCGATCGCGGCGCGCGCAGGAGGTAGCCGATGCGGGTTCAGGCGATGACGATCCCGGCCGCGGCCGGGCCCGCGACGCGCGGCGCCCCACGGGCGCGCCTGCTGCTCGCCGCGCTGACGATCCTCGCGCTTCCGCTGGCCTTCGTCGCGGCCGCGCGGGTCACCGCGGCGCCCGTCGATCCCGACCTCGTGCGGGTGATCCGCTTCATGGCGCTGCTCAAGGGCGGCTTCGCCCTGGCGGCGCTGGCCGGCTGCTTCTGGCGTCTCGGTCGGCCCGCCGGCTGGCGGAGCGCCGTCTACGTGGCCGGACCGCCGCTCATGGCGCTCGGGGCGGCCGGCCTGTGGTCCCTGCGCGATCCCGGGCTGGCGGCGCTCGGCCTGCATCTCGGCCTGTTCGCGGTCCTGGCGGCGGCGCTGACCGACCGCGAGGCCCTGCCCGACCGGCTCCGCGCCGCGCGTCGTCAGATCGTCTCGTAGGCGAACAGGACCGAGATCAGCGTCAGGCCGATCAGCCCGATGACGAAGCAGATGTCGGCGCAGCGCTCCAGGGTGACCGAGAGATCGCCGCCGTCGTCCAGGCGGATCGACAGGTAGGACGCGATCGCGCTGACCAGGAACAGGATCGCCGTCAGGGCGGCGGCCTCGTCGACGTGGCTCGGCCCGATCCAGCCCTCGGCGATCTTCACGAGGCCGATCAGCGTGGTGCAGACGCCGACCATCGTGCCGGCATTGGGGAGGATGTGGCGCGACAGGCTATCCTCGCCGGACCCGGTGCCCTTCCGCCTTTCGGCCATGCGCTCCTCGTACAGCTCCGCTCCGGCCGATGGCCCCCTGATACCGCGCCCGTGGAGGTTCGTCATGAAGCGCCCACTCACCACCAACTTCTCCGCACCGCCGCCGGAGCGTGCCCACCCGCCCGAGCCGGCGCCCGCGGCGGCCTCGTGGCGCGACGTCGCCCCGTTCGCGGCCGCCCTGATCGCCACCCTGGAGGCGATCGAGGCCGGGCAGAAGGCCGGGCCGGCGATGCGGGCGCATCGCTCCGCCATGCGCCGCCAGGGCGAGGCGGCCGCCGCGCTCGGCGGATCCGAGGCGCTGGAGGCCGTGCTCAACCAAGTCGCGGACGCCGACGCGGCCCGGGCCGAGCGGCGCCTCGCGCTCGTCCGCGAGGCCTGGGCGGGCCTGCCCGGGGGAGGGGCGTGAGGCGTCCTGCCGGCTCGCCGGATCGGGCTGGCGGCAGATCCGGGACGGCGTCGCGCGGTCGGGCAGCGCGCCGACGCGCCACGATCCGAATTCGGGTCGCCGCGTAAAGATTTGATACAGGATCTCGGATAAATTCGGCGCTGGCCACACCGCGTCAGCTCGAGATCGCTCGTCGGGAATTTGTGATGGACGACCAGGACAAGCAATTTATCACGCAGCAGATCCTCGACGTCGGCCGCCAGCTCTATGCCGCCCTCGACAGCAAGATCATGACGGCTCACGCGCAGCAGCTGGCGCAGATGCAAGATGTCCGACGCCTCGCCGTGGTTCAGCTCGCGCCGAAGAACGATTTCTGCCTCGTGACGGATCATCCGATCGCCTACGAGAGCAACGATCACACGGTTCCGCGCGGAACAAAGGATGACAATACGCGCAATCAGCGGTTCTGCCACGCGATCGAGAGCCATTTCGGCCGAAAGGTCAGGGCCCTGGACCTCGGCTGCGCAGGGGGCGGCCTCGTCTTCGATTTCCTCATCCGAGGCAACGCGGCTTTCGGGATCGAGGGGAGCGATTACTCCCTTCGCGCGCAGCGCGCCGAGTGGTCCATCATCCCGGACTTTCTGAAGACCTGCGATATCACCAAGCCCTTCTCTCTGATGGATCAGAGGTCAGGGACGAAAGCGAAATTTGACGTCATCACGATGTGGGAGGTCCTCGAGCACATCGAGGAATCGCTGCTTCCTCAGCTGTTCGCGAACGTGAAATCCCACTTGGCGGACGGCGGTCTTTTCGTGGGCTCCGCCGCGACATACGACGATGTCGCCAACGGCGTGAGCTACCACCCGACGGTCAAGCCGGAGACGTGGTGGCGCGAGCTTGTCCGGCAGCACGGGCTGGAATTTGTCCCGATGACCATGTTTCAGTTCAAGGATTTCTGCCGAGGCTCCGGCAACGAGAACGCGTTCTACGACGCCGATTTCAGCAAGAATCCCGAGCTCGGCTTCCACTTCGTGATGAAGCACCGCTCCGCTTGAGGCGGGGCTTCCGAGCTCGACCGGTCGGGCGCCACAGGCTTGAGCGGTCCGCCTGCGCGCACCACATGGACGGGAGCGACAGCGCGGGGCCGACCATGTACGACCTCATCCACACCCTCCGCCTCTGGCTCTGGCGCCGCCGAGTGCGGGCCATGGCGCGGGAGTGCCGGGCATCCGGGACCAGCGACGGCGACTGGATCGCCGCCACCGTCGCGGCCTCCGCGACGAGTTCGGGTCCGGGCGCGCCGGTCTCGTACGTGAGCGGCACCGGCCTGTAGCGGATCCCGCTCGGCCGGGCGCGGTCAGCCTTCCGGAGAGGGCTCGGCGGCGGCGGCACCCGGCTCGGGCGCCGGGCCGGTGTCGAGGGTGCCGCTGTGGACCAGGGCGCCGGCCCAGGCGCCCGCGATGATCCGGACCTGCTCGATGGCCTCGGCGCGAGTGAAGGGCCTGTCACCACCTCCCGAACGGCCCTCGTCCCAGTAGACGTAGCCGGTGCGCCGGCCGCCGGCATCCTCGACGCAGGCGGCGTTCTCGAGGACGCAGATCCGGAGCGGGAGCTTGAGACCGAGTGTGGGCATAGGGCCCATATAGGGCGCCGATCCCGCGGGAAGTCGGCGCGCCCGCCGCGTGACGGTCGGTCTCAGGTGTCTCAGGTGGGTTTCGCCGCGTCAAGCGCCTGCTCCAGGTGCGTCACGACCTCGTCGCCCTTGGGCGGCGGCTCGGCCTCCTCGACCCGTCGGACGACTTCCATGACGAGGTAGGTCACCGACGGCGGCCAAGCCACGCCGTTTTCCAGGAGCATCCGGGCGGCGCTTACCAGCATCCGGAACTGGTCCGGCGGGATCGTGGTCCCGGCCTCGTGCTGCGCGAGGATGTGATCGGCGATCGCGGCCGCAAGGCCGGCAACTTCGGCCATCTTGTTGGGCGGATCACCAGCCGTCATGTCAGGTCGCGCTCCGTCTGCGAAAGCACGGTGCGGAGCATCCGTCGCCTCTTCGGGGTCTCAGGCCGACACGGTTCCACAAGCAACCCTGGCGAGCAAGCCGTGTGGCCGCGGCTCGCCTGCGTAGCCGTGGACGCCGCCGATTTCGGCGGCCTGCGCGCGCGGTCCGGGCGTTTCGCGGCCTGCGGTACCGGGACGGCGGACCTGCTCCGCGGCGGCGGTGCCGTCGGGATCGTCCCAGGGCGTCTACGCGGATGCCGGACGGTGGCGGGGCGCGGTCACGCCGAAGACCGAGCCCCGGTCGCGCCGGGATCGCACGGCGACCGGGTGATCGAGCGCCGCGGCGGTTTGCCGGACGATATGAAGGCCGAGCCCGAGACCGGCCCCGTCCCGGCGTCCGGCGCGGTCGAAGGCGTCGAAGATGCCCGCCAGCCGTTCGGGCGCGATGCCGGGACCGCCGTCGTGCACTTCGATCGCCACGCGCCCCTGCCGGCGGCGGCATCCGACGACGACGCGGCCGCCCGGGCCCGCATACTTCACGGCGTTCCCGACGAGGTTGCGCAGGATGGTCGTCAGCATGGCGACCTCGCTCGTGACCGTCAGCGCCGTGGCGCAGACCCGGACACGCACCCCGACCGCGTCGGCGTAGGGTGCCCATTCGGCCGCCACCGCCTCCAGGAGCGGGGCGACCGCGACGGGACCGAGCCGGGGCGCCACGCTGCCGGCCTGGGAGGAGCGGGCCAGGTCGTCGAGCTCGCGGCCGAGCCGCACCAGCGCGTCGCTGGCGAGGCCGAGCCGGGCCGCGGCCCGGGGACCGACGCCGTCCGAGACCGCGCGGTCGATGGCCATGAGGGCCACCTGCAGGGGTTGCTTCAGATCGTGTCCGGCCACGGCGAGCAGCCGGGCCATGGCGCTGCGGGCGGTCTCCGCGCGCAGCAGGGCCTCGTCGGGCGCCGCACCCGGGCTCGCCATCGTCAGTCCCATCCCCGCCTCCTCGTCCGGCCCGCCGACGGCGCGCCGCTTCCATGGCGCGACCTTGGACCGTGGCCGTTCGCGCCGGAATCATACGGAGGTTTGATGTCCTAACCGGACCGGCCTCGGATCGGCTTGCCAGCGGCGCACGCGCGCGATGCCGGTCCGGAGCCGGCCGGCGATCCCGTCACGGATGGAAAGGCCCTGGAGTCAGGCACTGGAGTCAGGCCCTGGCGTCAGGCCCTGGCGTCAGGCCCCGATCGTCTCTTCCAGGCAGCGGATCAGCTCGTCGGCCACGAGCGGCTTGCGCAAGAGATCGCGGGCGCCCCCGGCGAGGGCCCGGCGCCGGAGTGCGTCGTCGGTCAGAGCAGTCATCATGATGACCGGCATGGCAGGGCGCTGCTCCCGGACGCGGTCCTGCAATTCGATGCCGCTGATCCCTGGCATGTTCACGTCCGTCAGCAGGCACGACACGTCGCTGCCGGCCATCGCGGCCAGGAAGGCCTCGCCCGAGTTGAAGGCCCGCGCGTCGTAGCCCAACGCCTCGAGGAAGCTGGACGTCGCGTCCAGAACCGCCTCGTCGTCGTCCACGACCGCGACCGCTTTCTTCCCGACCGGCACGAATCTCCCTCCAGAGCCTCTCGAAGGCGCATCGATCCCACCTCTGTGGGCCGGCGGCGGCTCCGACGAAATTATACGATGGTTTGATGCGCGCGACGGACTCACATCCCGATGAACCGAGTCCTGCCACAGCAACGCAGGACCTGGGGCGTCGCGACGCGACCCGGTAGACATGGATTTCACAAGTTGAGGCAGGACTTCTTCGCCGATCTCCGATCCGATCGCCGCGACGAATCTGGCCAGTGCGGGTGCCAACGCGGCGATGTCCGGCATCGTTCCGCGCCGATCGGCTCGGGACGGGTCTGCGGGAGAGACGGGGCGATGGTCCGGCTCAGACGGCCGCCCGGGCCTTGAGCAGCTCGGTCTTGCGCACGAGGTCGGCCACGGAGCCGGCCGCCATCTTCCGCATGACGTTGCCCCGGTGGATCTTGACCGTGATCTCGCTGATGCCGAGGGCGTGGGCGATCTGCTTGTTGAGCAGCCCCTTGACGACCTGTGCCATCACCTCGGCCTCCCGCGCCGTCAGGGTCGCGGCCAGCGCCTCGAGCTCGGCGACCCCCGCGCTCGACGCCCGCCGGGTCCTGTCTCGCTCGATCGCGACCGCGATGGCGTCGAGCATGTCCTGATCGCGGAATGGCTTGGTCAGGAAATCGAGCGCGCCCGCCTTCATGGCCTGGACGGTCATGGGGATGTCGCCGTGGCCGGTCATGAAGATGATCGGCATGCGGTTGCCCATCGCGGCGAGCTTCGCCTGCAGGTCGAGGCCGCTGGATCCCGGCAGCCGCACATCGAGGATCAGGCAGCCCGGGCGGTCCGGCAGCGTCGCCGCGAGGAGGTCGCGCGTCGCGCCGTAGGCGAGGGTGTCGAGCCCGACGGAGTGCAGGAGGTCCTGCAGACCTTCGCGGACGCCCTCGTCATCCTCGACGATGACCACCAGCGGTGAGGCCGTGTCGGCGCCGGGCTTCGCCGCGCCACCCCGGACGTTGCCTGACATCGTGATCGACGAGTCCCCGCGCGCCTCTGACAGGCTGCCCGCACGGGCAGTGCTTACAGGTTGTATCCGCGCCCGATCAAGCCGACCCTTTTGTGGACGGCGCGGACCGCCGGCACGGATCGCCCCGAATGGCCGCTCGCCGGACCGCTCCCGACCCGCCTATCGACTCGCGGCCAAGCTTGTGGCTATGAGCGGTTGCACTGTCCCCGGGACTGGCTCAACCTCCGGCGAGGTCAGCGCCTCCCGGCCCAGGATTCGCGGCCGCCCGCCTCCTCCGGCCGCGCGCCCGTCCGACAGGCTGTGCAGCGAGGCGCGGAGATGAGTGCGGTGGGCGACGCGCGTCCCAGGCAGACGACGGCGCGGGTCCTCCTCGCGAGCCTGATCGGCACGACGGTCGAGTTCTACGATTTCTACATCTACGCCACGGCGGCGAGCCTGATCTTCGGGCCGCTGTTCTTCCCGGCGGCGCTGCAATCGGCGGAGCTGATCAGCGCCTACGCGAGCTTCGGCCTCGCCTTCGTGGCCCGGCCGATCGGCGGCGCGGTCTTCGGGCATTTCGGCGACCGGATCGGGCGCAAGGCGACGCTGGTCGCCTCGCTCCTGCTGATGGGGCTCACGACCTCGGCCATCGGACTGCTGCCCACCTTCGCGCTGGCCGGCTGGCTCGCGCCCGTCCTGCTCTGCCTCCTCCGGTTCGGGCAGGGCTTGGCGCTCGGCGGCGAGTGGAGCGGCGCCGCCCTGCTGGCTCTGGAGAACGCCCCGCCGGGCTGGCGCGCGCGCTACGCGATGTTCGCGCCGCTCGGGGCGCCCCTCGGCTTCTTCGTGGCCAACGGCCTGTTCCTCGTCCTGACCCTGACCCTCAGCGCGGAGCAGTTCGCGGACTGGGGCTGGCGGGTGCCCTTCCTGCTCAGCGTGCCCCTGGTCTGGCTCGGGCTCTGGGTCCGCACGAATCTCGGCGAGACCGAGGAGTTCGCCGCCGCCGTGAAGGACGCGCAGCCCCCGCGCGTCCCCCTCGTCGCGCTGATGCGCGACCATGCCGGGCAGGTCGTCGCCGGGATGTTCGGCGTCGTCGCGTGCTTCTCCCTGTTCTGGACCGCCACCGCCTTCGCGCTCGGCTACGGCACAACGACGCTCGGCTACTCCCGGGCCTCGTTCCTGACGGTCGAGCTCGGCGCGATCCTGTTCATGGCCGCCGCCATCGTCGTCGCGAGCTGGCTGTCGGACCGGCTCGACCCGGCCCGGGTGCTGATCGTCGGCTGCGCCGGGACCATCGTGTCGGGGATCCTGCTGGCGCCGATGCTCGGCAGCGGCTCCCTCGCGACCATCTTCGCCTTCCTGGCCTTCGCCCTGTGGGTGATGGGCTTCGTCAACGGGCCGCTCGGCGCGTGGCTGCCGAGCCTGTTCCCGCCGCAGGTGCGCTACACGGGGACTTCCGTGGCGTTCAACGTCGGCGGCATCATCGGCGGCGCCTTCTCGCCGATGATCGCCCAGGCGCTGGCCGCGCAGAGCGGCCTGACCGCGGTCGGCTTCTACCTCGCGCTGACCGGCGGGATCAGCCTCATCGCCTTCGACACGAGCGCCCGGCGGCGGGCGCTGGACGCGCTCGCCCGGAGCGAGCGCCGCTACCGCGCGCTGTTCGAGCCGAGCCACGTCGCGCTGTGCGAGGTCGATCTCTCCGAGGCGCAGGCCCACCTCGCCGAGGCGCGGGCCGCCGGCGCCCTCGGGCCCGACCTCCGCGGGCAGGCCGACGCCGCGCTCGTCGCCGCCTGCGCCCGGCGGATCGCGCTGGTCGACGTCAACGACGCGACGGTGCGGCTCCTCGGCTGCGGCTCCCGCGAGGCGGTGCTCGGCTCGATGAGCCGCTTCCTCCCGCCGGGCAACGACCTCGTCCTGCCGCTCCTGCAGCGGATCGACCGGGCGGGCGGCCGCTTCGAGGCCCAGGGCCGCCTGATCCGCGCCGACGGGCGGGAGGTGACCGCGATCCTCGTCGTGGCGCTGCCGGACGACGAGGCGGCCCTCGACCGGGTCGCCTGCGCGATGATCGACGTGACCGAGCGGGAGCGCGCCAAGGAGGCCCTGCTCGCGGCCCAGGCCGAGCTCGCCCGCGCGGGCCGGGTCTCGACCGTCGGGGCGATCTCCGCCTCCATCGCCCACGAGGTCAACCAGCCGATCGGCGCCATGGTGATGAGCGCCGAGGCCTGCCTGCGCTGGCTGCGGCGCGAGACGCCGGACCTCGAGGCGGCCGCGCGGGCGGCCGAGCGCGCCGTCCGCGACGGCATGCGGGCGAGCCGGATCGTGCAGCGGACGCGCGAGCAGCTCCGCCGCGACCGCAGCCAGCCCGAGATCCTCGACCTGGGCTCCCTCCTGGCGGAGGTCGCGGCCCTCCTCGACCGGGAGATCCTGGCGGCCGGGGCGACGGTGCGGACGGTGATCGCCGCGACCGAAGCGCGCGTCCTGGCCGACCGCGTCGAGCTGCAGCAGGTCGTGGTCAACCTCGTGACGAACGGCCTGCACGCCGTGCGCGACCTGCCCGAGCCCCGCCGCGAGTTGCGGATCGCGCTGACCGCCCCCGCGCCGGGCCGGCTGCGGATCGCGGTCGTCGACAGCGGCACCGGCATCGATCCGGAGCAGCTGCCCAGGCTGTTCAGCCCGTTCTTCACCACGAAGCGCGACGGGATGGGCATCGGCCTCGCGATCTGCCGGACCATCGTCGAGTCCCATGGCGGCACGCTGACCGGCGGGAACAACGACGGGCCGGGCGCGACCTTCGCGGTCGAGCTGCCGGCGGCCGAGCCGGACGCGGCGGGAGGCGCCGCAGCCGAGCCCGCCGCCGTCGCCGGCGCCGCCGGCTGAGCCTCAGCGGGCGGGGACGGCCGCGAACAGGCTGTTCAGCCCCTCCGCGGTGGTCGGATGGGCGAGGATCGCGTCGCGCAACGCCGTGTAGGGCAGGTTGGCGAGCATGGCGACCTGGACCGCGGCCATGACCTCGCCGGCCTCCGCGCCGAGCATCGTGAAGCCGAGGATGCGGTCGTCCGGACCGATGACGGCCTTCATGAAGCCCTCGGTCTGCCCGGTCGTCCGCGTGCGCAGCACGGCCGCCATCGGCAGCCGCGCCACCCGGACGGCGTGACCGTCGGCCCGCGCCTCCGTCTCGGTCGACCCGACCCGCGCAAGCGGCGGGTCGGTGAACAGGCAGGACGGCATCAGCCGGCCCGCGGTCGAGCGCGGGATCCCCGCCAGCGTGTCGCGGATCACGCGGAAATCGTCCGCGGAGGCGTGGGTGAAGGCCGGGCTGCCCGCGCACTCGCCGATGGCCCAGACGCCCGGCGCGCTCGTCCGGAGGTGATCGTCGACCTCGATGACGCCCCGCTCGGTGAGCGCCACGCCCGCGCGGTCGAGACCGATGCCGTCGGTGTTCGGCGCGCGCCCCGCCGCGACGAGGATGTGGCTCGCGGCGACGACCGCCTCACCGGCGCCGCCGCGCACCGTGATCTCCACGGCCTCGCCCGAGCGGCCGCGCACGCGCACAACCTCCGTGCCGGTGCGGATCGCCAGCCCCTCGGCCTCGAGGAGTTGCGCGAGGGCGGACGCCACGTCCGGATCCTCGCGGCCCGCGATCCGGGGCCCGTGCTCGATCACCGTCACCGCGCTGCCGAACCGGCGGTAGGCCTGGGCCAGTTCGAGGCCCACGTAGCCGCCGCCGAGGACGACGAGGTGGGCTGGCACGGCGTCGAGTTCGAGCGCCTCGATATGGGTGAGCGGCCCGGCCTCGCGCAGGCCCGGGACGTCCGGGATGGTCGCGCGGGTGCCGAGATTCAGGAAGATCTGCTCGGCCGTCAGCGCGCGCGAGCCGCCCGCGTTCAGCGCGACCGTGAGCGCTCTGGGGCCCGTGAAGCGGGCCGTTCCCATGACGAGTTCCGCGCCGCTCTCGCGGTAGCGGTCGAGGTGCATGTCGATGAGGTCGCGAACCATCGCCCGCTTGCGCGCGACCACCCGGCCCATATCCACCGCGACCGGTCCGGTCTCGATGCCGTACCGGTCTGCCTGCCGGGCGCGGTGGGCGATCTCGGCGCTCCAGATCTCGTTCTTGCTCGGCAGGCAGTTGGTGTTGGGGCAGGAGCCCCCGATCCAGCGGCGCTCGATCACCGCGACCCTCTGGCCGGCCTTGGCGAGGTGCCACGCCAGGAACTTGCCGCCCTCGCCGCTGCCGATCACGAGGGCATCGTAGTGGTCGTCCATGGTATTTCCTCCGCGATCCCGAGATCTGCGGAAAACGTAGAGGCCTCACGACCGGACGGATATCATGCGTCGGTATGATAGACCGGTCCCGACCGTCCGGCGTGCAGGTTTCGTGCGCATCGAGTCTCGGATGATCCGACCGAAACCTCGGCCTGACCGAGCCGGATCGGCCCATCACCGCAGCTCCGTCCATCGCCGACGGGCGATCGCCCGTTCCGGTCGGCGCCTCTGCAGACCGGCCTGCCGCGATCCCGTGCCCTCCGCTTCGAAGGCTCAGGATCCCAGAATACGCGGGTTCGCGGCGGCCGCGGCCCGGGAGCGTGACCGGCCGCCCGAGCGCCGCGCGAAGCTTTCAGAGCCGAGACCCGGGGCGATGGACTGTCCTCGGCCGGCCCTGATCCCGGGGGCGGGCCGCGGAGGGGCACCGTTTCGGGTGACGACCCCTAACCTTCGTATGATTCCGCGCGGCCGGGGGCGGCGGTACCTCTCGTGACACGGCACACGATCCGGACCGCGCCTTCGGCCGTCCCCGAAGACACGTCGCCCGGCCGATTCGCACGCCGAGACACGTCGCGGCGTCCCCATCCCACGAGGTCGAACGATGGTCCAGCTCACGATCAATGCGCGTCGCTACACGGTGGACGCGGAACCGGACACGCCGCTGCTGTTCGTCCTGCGCGACAGCCTCGGGCTGACCGGCACGAAGTACGGCTGCGGCATCGGGCAGTGCGGCGCCTGCACGGTGCTGCTCGACGGCGCGGCGACCCGCTCCTGCCAGATCCCCCTGGAGAGCGTCGGCGACCAAGCCATCACGACGATCGAGGCGATCGAGCAGGACCCGGTCGGTGCCCGGGTCGTGGCCGCCTGGGTCGGCATCGAGGTGCCCCAGTGCGGCTACTGCCAGTCCGGGCAGGTCATGGCCGCCACGAGCCTGCTCAAGCAGACCCCGAAGCCGACCGAGGCCGACATCGCCGGCGCGATGACCAACCTGTGCCGGTGCGGAACCTACAACGCCATCGCCGCCGCCGTGCGGCAGGCCGCGGCCTGAGGAGGCGCACGATGACCGACCTCACGCCCCTCCGCCGCGCCGACCGTCGCGAACCGGTGCGCAACCTCTCCCGCCGCGGCTTCCTGGGGGCCGCCTCGGGCGCGCTGTTCCTCGGGGTCGGCCTCCGGCTCGCGCCGGCCGCCGCCCAGACCCGCGCCGAAGGCCCGGCGGCCGTCGCGCCGAAACCCGGGACCCGCGTGACGGCCTTCCTGGAGATCCGCCCCGACGACACCGTGCGCCTGCTCAGCCCCTTCGTGGAGGGCGGCCAGGGCATCAACACCGGCCTCGCCCAGACGATCGGCGAGGAGCTCGACCTCGACCCGGTGCGCTTCGCGGTGGAATGCGCCCCGCCCGGCCCCGACTACGCGGTCGTCAACGGCCTGCGGATGACCGGCGGGTCGTTCTCGACACGCTCCAGCTTCGAGGCCATGCGCCGCCTCGGCGCCACCGCCCGCGAGATGCTCCTGCGGGCGGCGGCCGCCGAGCTCGCCGTGCCGCAGGCCAGTCTGACCACCGAGAACGGGCGCGTCATCCACGCCGCCTCCGGCCGGAGCCTCGGCTACGGCGCCCTGGCCGCCGCGGCGCTGGCGCTGCAGCCGCGGGACGACGTCGCCCTGAAGGATCCCAAAGATTTCCGCTGGATCGGCAAGCCGGTGGCGCGCCTCGACATGCGCGACAAGTCCACCGGCCGGGCCGTCTACAGCATCGATATCCGGCTCGACGGCATGGTCCACGCCGCGATCCGGCACGCGCCCCATCTCGGCACCGAGCCGGAGGCGATCGCCAACGCCGCGGAGGTCCGCGCGATGCCGGGCGTCCAGGCGGTCGAGCGCCTGCCGGGCGCGGTGGCGGTGGTGGCCGACACGTGGTGGCGGGCCCGCAGGGCCGTCGAGGCCCTGCAGGTGACCTGGACCCGGCCGGCGCCCGACGGCGTCGCGACCGTCTCGGCGGGCTTCTCCTCGGCGGCGATGCTGGCCGCCCTCCGGGACGCGGGCGGACCCGGCGTTCCGGCCGAGCAGGCCGGCGACCCGGCGGCCGCCTTCGCGGGCGCGGCCAAGGTGGTGGAGGCGGCGTACGACGCCCCCTACCTCGCCCACGCGCAGCTCGAGCCGCCCTCGGCGGTGGCGCGCTTCGCCCCCGACGGCAGCCTCGACCTCTGGGTGCCGAACCAGATGCCGGAGCTGTTCCAGCAGGTCGCCGCCAAGACGGCCGGGCTGCAGCCGGATCAAGTCCGGATCCACTCGCCGATGCTCGGCGGCTTCTTCGGGCGCCACTTCCACTACGGGCCGGCGAGCCCGTTCCCGCAGGCGATCCTGCTCGCCAAGGCGGCGGGCAAGCCGGTGCGGGTTCTGTGGTCGCGGGAGGAGGAGTTCGGCATGGACGCCGTCCGCCCCCTGAGCTTCGCCCGGTTCAGGGCGGCGCTCGGGCCGGACGGGATGCCGGTGGCGCTGGAGACCACCGCGGTGGGGGAGGGCCCGATCGGGCGCTGGTTCGGCGCGCTGTTCAAGGGTCCGGTGGATTCCTCGGTGGTGGAGGGCCTCGACCGGAAGCCCTACGCGATCCCGAACCGGCGGCTCACCTACGTGAAGGTGCCGCACCCGGTGACGATCGCGTTCTGGCGCTCGGTCGGGCACTCGATGAACGATTACTTCTACGAGAGCTTCCTCGACGAGATCGCGCAGGCCGGCGGCCAGGACCCGTTCGCCCTCCGGATGACGCTCCTGAGGGACAGCGCCCGCCACCGCACCCTGCTGCAGGCGGTGGCCGACCTCGCGGGCGGCTGGACGCGCGGGCCGTTCCGGGCACAGGACGGCACGCGGCGGGCGCGGGGCGTGTCGATGGCCTCGCCGTTCGGGTCGGAGACGGCGACGATCGCCGAGGTGTCGCTCGAGAACGGCGAGGCCCGGGTGCACGATCTCTGGATCGCCATCGATCCGGGCCGCGTGGTCAACCCGGCGATCGTGAAGCGCCAGGTCGAGAGCGCGGCGGCGCTCGGCCTCTCGTCGACGCTGTTGGAGCAGGTCGTCTACGAGAACGGGGAGCGGCAGGCGCGGAACTTCGACGCCTACCCGATCCTCGACCGGGAGCGGATGCCGCGGGTTCACGTGGCGATCGTCGAGAGCGGGGCGCCGATGGGCGGCATCGGCGAGCCCGGCCTGCCGGGCGTGCCGCCGGCGGTGGTCAACGCGGTCGCGGCGCTGACCGGCCGACGCCTGCGCAGCCTGCCCCTGGCCAAGGAGACCCTCTCGGGAACCTGACGCCGATCGATGACCCCGGGCGACAACCCGGGGCGGCGCCCCCGGGCCCGCCCGCGAAAGTCCCGCGTCCCGACTGGAAGCGGGATTTTCGGATGCCGTATAGCGGGGGCGCGGCGGGCCTGAATCGGGGCCGCCCCCGGGAACCGCCGACATGAGCAACGGTCTGACGCCGACGGCCGACCGGATCATCGTGGCCAGCGAGGCCGACTGGAACGACGCGTGGTACCTCGTCTGCATGAAGGTCTCGACGATCGGCTTCGTCGTCGTCGATGCCCGCGAGCGGGTCGCCACCCTGGACGCCCTGCGGGCGGCCGGAATCACCGACATCGCCGCCCACCTCGACGCCCATCCGGACGTGGCCGACCGCCTGCGGCACGGGATGGTCATCCTCGACGTCAACGAGGCGGCGGTGCGGATGTTCGGCGCGGGCGGCCGCGCGGACATGATCGGGCAGCGCACGCAGCGCTTCTTCGACCCGCTCTGCACCGCCCAGGTCAATTCCGCCCGGGCCTTCGCGGCGGGCGCGACCTCGTTCCAGCAGCAGGCGCACAGCGTCCGGCTCGACGGATCGCGCTTCGAGACGCTGTTCTGCGTGGTCCCGCGGGCGGACGGCGCCACCTCCGGCCTGTGGCTCGCCTCCTTCGTGGACATCACCGAGCACGTCGCGCGGCAGATGTCGCTGGAGGTGCTGCGCGACGAGCTCGCCCACGTCTCCCGGATCTCGACGCTGGGCGAGCTCTCGGCGTCGATCGCGCATGAACTCGGGCAGCCCCTATCGTCGATCGGCATGACCGCCGGGGCGATGCTGCGCCTGCTCGATCGCGCGGATCTCGACCGCGACCTGCTCCGGCGGCAATGCCAGCGCATCGTCGATCAGGTCACGCGGGCCGGGGACATCATCGATCGCACACGCCGCATGGCCGCCAAGCGGGACAGCGTCCGCGCGCCCGTCTCCGTGGCGGAGGTCCTGGCCGAGGCCGCGCGGTTCGTGGCGCACGATCTGAACCGCACCGAGATCAGGCTCACCGTCGCCCCGGCGGACGCGGCCGCGCAGGTCATCGCGGACCGGATCCAGCTGCAACAGGTCTTCGTCAACCTGCTGATGAACGCCATCCAGATCCATCGGCAGGCGCGGACCCCCGGGCCCGAGATCGCGGTCGAGACCGTCTGCCGGGACGGGTCAATCACGGTCGACGTCGTCGATAACGGGCCGGGCCTCGATCCCGGCACCCTCGACCGGCTGTTCGACGGCTTCTTCACGACGCGGGCCGAGGGGCTCGGCCTCGGTCTCCGGATCTGCCGGACCATCGTGGCGGCCCATGGCGGCTCGATCGACGCGAGCCCCCGCGACAGAGCGCCGGGCGCCCGCTTCTCGGTGTGCCTTCCGCTCGCCCAGTCCTGACCGGGCGGCCGCGGGAAGCGGGCAGGGGCGCCCCGGCCGGGACGCCCCGCGAGGGCCTCAGGCGGCGACGGCGCGCGCGGTCCGGTACCGGCTCGCCGGCGTCGCCGCGCCGAGCTGGGCGGCGAGTTCGAGGCGCGCGGCGTCCAGCGCGGACCAGGCCGCACCGTTCTCCAGGGGCGGGATCGTGACGACCTCGCCGGCATCGAACCCCGCGAGCGCGGCCGCGACCAGGTCGGACGGCGTCATGACGATGCTGGCCGGGAGGTTCCGGTGGCCGCCGACGCCGGCCACGGTCCAGAACTCGGTGGCCGTCGCGCCGGGCAGGACCGCCTGGATCCGGACGCCCCTGGGGGCGAGTTCGTGCTGCAACGCCTGCGTGAAGGCGAGAACGTAGGCCTTGCTCGCCCCGTAGACGCCGTTGAGCAGTTCGGGATTGAGGGCGACGGTCGAGGCGACGTTGATGATCGCCCCGTGCCCCCGCGCGACGAAGGCCGGCGCCGCCGCGTAGGCGAGGCGCGTCACGGCCGTGACGTTCACGCCGATCATGCGCTCCATCTCGTCCGGATCCGCCTGTAGCAGCGGGGCCGCGGAGCCGAAGCCGGCGTTGTTGACCAGGAGGGTGATCGCCGGGTCGCTCCGCAGCCGGTCCTCGACGCGCCGGAGACCGGCACGGTCGTTGACGTCCGCCGCGAGCGCCTCGACGGTGCGGCCCGAGGCCCCGCGCACCGTCTCGGCGACCGCCTCCAGGCGATCCGCGTTCCGGGCGGTCAGGATGAGATCGTGGCCGCGCGCGGCGAGCTGTTCGGCATAGATCGCGCCGATCCCGCCCGAAGCGCCGGTGATCAGAGCAGTTCCCTTGGTACGTTCCGTCATGACAAATCTCCGTCTGTGCTGCTGAATGACGGAAAGTGTAGCGATCGCGACGGAGGCTTACATTTATACGGATGCGGGGCGGCGCCATACCTTGGTATGACCCGGTGGCATGACCCGGCCGCCTTGCCCAACGCCTGTCGGACAGGCGCGGGGAGGCCGGTGCGGCGCCGGCGCGCTGACGGCGTCGGCGCTCGAGATTCGCCGCGCGTCGATCCGGGAGAGGTGCACCCGCGGCCTCGCCATGCTAGAACGAAAGCGGAACAGATCATACGGGCGGGCCGGGCACAATCTGCGGGCGAGACTTTTCTTCCAGCCCCGTGGACGCGTGTGGATACGGCTCGAAAACCCCTGTCGTGGCGCGCTCTTGGGCGGCCCGTGCGATCTGTGGAGAACCTGTGACGAACCGGGGTGCAGGACGACGATGGCGATGAGGACGGCGTTCGTGGTGCAGCCCTTCGAGCTGCACCGGAAGCGGCTGCGGCCGGCCCGGCAGGAGCCTGCGCAGACCGAGAGCGGGGCGGTGAAGAAGGCCGAGAACATGGCTAGGCGGATGCCGGGCGCGGCGGCGCTGAAGGTGGTGGCCGACGACGAGACCGGCGAACTGGAGGGCGTCACGATCCTCGGCCAGTGGGGCGAGATCCCCGACGACTTCGCCGAGAGCCTGCAGGGCGCCTAGGCCACAGATCACCAGCGGGGCGGGAGAGCGCCATGTCGGCGGTTCGGCGGGTCGGGAACTTCCTCCAGGTGCAGGACGGCGACGGCTGCCGGCACCTGCTGCGCGTGACGAGCGTCCAGGCGCTGAGCGACACGGACCTGATGCGCAACGAGACGTTCATCACCGCCGCGGGGCGAACGATCCGGGTGACGCAGCCGCTCGACGAGATCGTGGACCTCGTGGCGCCGGGCGAGCGGACGGCGCCGGGGCCGCAGGAGGAGCCGTGGCCGTTCTAGCCGCGGGAGATCATCCCGCGCGCCATCTGCAGCAGCAAGCGGCGGTCCGACAGGGTGAGCGCGTGCCAGACGCGCAGCAAATCCCCCGTCATGTCGATCGTGGCGAGCGCCTCGGATTCGTCGAGGAAAGCGTCTTCGGGCACGCCGAGGGCGTGCGCGATCTGCCGGAGCATCGATCTCTTGCCGTTCGGCCCGAACTTTCCACCCTCGAATTCCGGATCCGCCAAATCAATCTCCGACGGACGCGCGGCGGCGTCGCTTTAAATCTACAGTATCTTTATAACGTGAGAGTGCGAACACCGCATCGATGAATCGGAAATAAATTTTTCCGGTACATTGATACCAATTATTTGGCAGCCGATCATTATCTAAGATTGGCAGCAGAACCTGAGTTAGACACAGCGATCAAAATTCGATGGCCCGCAACAGACTTGCTCGGCATCTGCATTGAACGCGGCGCGAGATCATCCCTCCCCGGCGACGGGCGGTCCCGGGCTGCGGGTCAACGGTGTGATGGTCCAGCGCCCGCGCGCCGCCGCCCGCCGCGTTGCGATACCGGCGGTGGGACGGTCCACCTGTCCCACCCCGATCCGGCACGGGGCGGATCCTCAGGACGGGGGCCGGCGATCAGCTGCCGCCGCTGCCATCCCCGCTCCCCTTGCCGACCTGGGGTACGCCGCGCTCCGGCTGACCGGCATTCCCGCCGGCGGCCGAATCCGTCGTGATGGTCGTCGCCCCCGTCCCAGTGGGCGCGACGACGGCGGTGCTGCCCGGACCGCTGTTCTGGCTGCCGCCGGGAACGACGACGGTCCCGGCCGGGGTGCCCGGCGTCACCGGCTGCGCGGGTCCGGGCTGCCGGATCGGTGCGGGACCGGTGCTGGTCTGCGCCGAACCGGGCGACGCCGCGACCAGCGCGAAGATGGCGAAGAGGGCATGACGCATCATGTGCTCCTTGGCATCTCGGCCCGACTGTGCCTCACGCACGGGCCTCCGTGCCCGAACGCGGGAGCGCGGACACGGTTTCCGACACCCGCCGTCGTCGTGCGCCGCCGATCGTCGTGCCCGGCCGCGCCCGGCGCGCAGGGTCTCGCCCGGGAGCGGCGCGCCAACCCTCCGGATCGGCGCACGAAAAGGCCCCGCGCGGCGCTGCCGGCGGGGCCGAAGGTGGGTCTGCCTTGGGAGGATGCAGAGGCAGATACTTAGCCGGCGTTGCGCCGCCGCTGCACCGGCGACACGACATGTCGGCCCCGCAGGGACCGCCGGTCACGGCGGCGTCAGGCTTGCATGCCGAGCAGGCCCCGCCCCGTGCGGTGGACGGCCGGGACCGCGGCGTGGCGCCGAAGGTCCGGCCATCCTTGGATAACCATGTCGACCGCCGGCTTGTGGACGCCGCGGCAGCGTCGTCGACAGCGTCATCGACAGCGTCCTGCCGCTGTGGTGCTGATCGGCGGCGAGGGGTCCCATGAAGCACATCATCGTTCTGGCCATCGCGGCCACGGCCCTGACGGCCTGCAACGCGGCGAACCGGCCCGGCCGCGGCGAGCTCTTCATGAGCGAGGCCGACGTCGCCGCGAAGGACGACGCGATCTGCCGGGGCTACGGCGCCGAGCCGGGAACGCCGGAATACGTGCAGTGTCGGGGAACCCAGGACCAGCGGCGCGACGCGGCCCAGGCGCCCCGCCGCAGCGGCTGAGTGCGGCGGCCGCGAGGGCGCGGCCTCCGGGACCAACGCCCCGCTCGCGCGTTGTCCGCGCGGACCGCTTTCCCTGGAGCGCGTGATGCTCGCCCGATCCGCCCTGATCTTCATCGTCCTGACGTCGGGGGCCCAGGCCGCCGCCTTCGACGACCTGAAAGGCTATCTGGCGTCCTGCCTGCGGTTCGAGATGGCCGGCGCCCCAGCGGAACGCGGCGGGCCGCTGTCGTCCAAGGTCCGCCGCGCCCTGGACCGATGCTCCGACGACGTCGCGCGCCTCGACCGGGCGGACGGGCGCCGGCTGCGCGGTGACGGTGGGATCAGCCCGTCGACCAAGGAGGTCATCCGGAGCGTCGTGAGCGGCGGGGCCGGCGGCGTCCGCACGGTCCGGTACTGACCGCCGGCGGTTCGCCCGGCGCGTCGATCGGGTGGCGCCGATCACCGGGCGTTAACCTTCCGGCCGCACCTCACGGGGCCCGCTCGCGAGGAGATGCCGATGCCGAAGCGCCTGACAATCACCGTCCCGCACGACCTCGGGACAGCCGAGGTTCGCCGGCGCATCGACCTGCACATGGACTGGGCTTTCCGCCGCCTGGAGGCGGAGAAGATCTGCGTCGAGGCCGAGGACTGGCTGGGTAATCGCCGCTCCTTCTCGGGTAGCGGCTACGGGCAGTCGGCGCACGTCGCCATCCAGGTGGCGGATGACGCGCTGGAGGTCGAGGCGCTGGTGCCCTGGATGGCCAGCCTGTTCGCGCCCGTCATCGAGTCGGTCGGGCGCCACTACGTCGGGCGCCTCCTGTCCGACGAGGCCGCCTGACGCGCGCGGCCCGGGGCGGCGATCGGTCCGGGGTGGCCGCGGGGTGCCCGCGGGGCGGTTGTGGCCCGGTCGTGCCGGGGCTAAACGCGCCGGCTCGGTGGCGGCGCAGGGGCCCGGATGAGCGATGACGTGGCGGCCCTGCTCCTCGCGCTCGCGACCGAGAACGCCGAGCTGCGCCAGCAGCTCGCCACCGCGCAGGACATGCTGATGGAGACCGCCATCGACGCCGGCCATCTCCACGCCCGCATCGAGGCGCTTCAGGCCGAGCGCGACGCGTGGCAGGCGGAGGCCGAGCGCTTGGCGCGCCGGCCCCCGCGTTCCCTGTGAGCGCTCGCAGCACCCGGCGCGCCGAACCTGCGGGCGGGCGCGACCGGGGAGGGCGCACTCGGGCCCCGGGGCGCATCGGCGTGAGCCCGCACGGGGGCGGGCTCACGCCGTTCCTCACGCCTTCCCGGGTTGCGGGCGGGGCACGCGCACGTCGACCGTCTGGCCGGTGAGGGGATTGAGGATCAGCATGGCGGCGGTCTCCGGTGTGTGTGACGGTAGAACGCCGTCCGCGGGCGCCGGGATCACGCTGCGGCGTGCCGTGGCGCACAGGCGGCGACGGGGTCGCCGAACCCGGATCCGTGTCGGAAACGGCCTCCGGCGAGGCCCGCGAAGCTCGCCACGGTCGGGATGCCGCCTTACCTCAGGGCGTGGCGCCCTGGCGGCCGCCAGGGGCAGAACACCTGGAGGATCGATATGGCCATCGATAGATCCGGTGAGCGTGCCGCGCTCGATACCGAGGTAGAGGATACCCAGGACACCATCGCGAAGCTTCGCGAGGCTGCCGAAGGAACGCCGCCCGGACACAGTTCGCGCGTGGCGCTGAAGAAGGCCGAGGAGAAGCTGGCCGAACTGGTCAAGCACATCACCCGGCGCGACCGGACGGGTTAGCGCGGCCGCGGACGCGGGGACCACCGGACAGGTCCCCGCGCGCCGTCCGCCGGCTCAGTGTCACCCCGCCGGCGCCGAAGCGCCGGCTCTCGATCCCATGTTACCGCCGGACGGATCCGGCGCGGGCGGCGCCAGGGTCGTCCGCGGCGCACCCACAGTGATGACGAACCCTCCCCGCTCAGGCGGCCGGCAGCGCCGCCCGCAGGACTGTCGGCGCGTCGCCCCCTGGCCGCCCGCGCGGCCTCGCCGCGGACCGATGCACGCGCCTCGGGCGCAGGCCCCGAGCATACCGCCAGAACTTCAACAGTATTTAACAGCTCCGCCCGGAGTTAATCGGCCGTTTACTATGTTTTCTCCGACGTCGCGAGCCTGTGTGTCCGTAAAACTACAGCTATTCTGCTCAGAGCTTGGTAGTCTTATCACCAGATCGAAACCCGGATCACCCTGATGACCAAGCTCCTCGCCTCCCTGACCGCCTTCACTGCGCTGACCGCCGCGGCGTCCGCCGCCGACCTTCCGCGCCGCGCCGCGCCGCCGCCGGTGTTCACGCCGGTGCCGGTGTTCACCTGGACCGGCTTCTACATCGGTGTGAACGCCGGCTACGGCTTCGACGCCAACAGCCGCAACACCACCAGCTACGCCCTGCCCGGCGGCTCGCTGATCAACTCCCCCGGCACCGCCGGCGTCGTCAGCGTCAACAACCGCAACAACAACGACGGCTTCTCGGGCGGCGCCCAGATCGGTTACAACTATCAGTTCACCCCGGGCTCCGGCGTCGTGATCGGCTTCGAGGCCGACGCCCAGTACGTCGACTTCGCCCGTCGCGCCAACGCCACCCAGAACTACAGCTTCCTCGGCTTCCCCGGCGTCGCCTTCTCCAACCCGCCGGCCTTCGTCGCCACCAGCGGCAACGGCCTGGACTACTTCGGCACCGTGCGCGGCCGCCTCGGCTACGCCTTCGACCGCACCCTCGTGTACGGCACCGGCGGCTTCGCCTACGGCTCGGGCCAGGACGACCAGAACTTCTCCGGCAACCGCTTCCGCGACAGCTTCCGCACCGGCTGGGCCGCCGGCGGCGGCGTCGAGTACGCCCTGCCCACCGACTCGTTCCTGAACTTCTTCCGCTCCTCGGCCGTCACGCTGAAGGTCGAAGGCCTCTACGTCAGCCTCGACCGCCAGAAGAACTCGGCCGGCGGCGTGTTCTACGGCAACCTCCTGCCCCCGAACGGCACCGCCTACCTCAACGGCGCCGCCGCCAAGACCGAGTTCGCCGTCGTCCGCGCCGGCCTGAACTACAAGTTCGGCTCCTACTGAGATCGGGTCGCGCCGCTCCCGGCCTCCGTGCCGGGAGACGCGGCGGCGGGCGAGGGGGGCAGGTCCGCCTCATCGCCCTCCGCCGCCGAAGAGCAGCCTTCCGGTTGGCCTTCGCATCCCCAGCCCGATCAAACTGGCCGCGAGGTCGGCAACACCCTGGGAGCGCACGCTCCCAGGGTGTTCCTGCGTTCCGTCACGGTGCGCCACGGCGGTCAGCCGATCGCCCCGAACAGCGGGAGCGCCGCTACCAGTACCGGTTCGGCCAGCAGCGCCGCCCGCCGCGACCGAGGTGGAAGCCGCGCGGACAGGCCCGACCGACATAGCCGCCCCACTGGCCGCCGGCGCGGCACCCGCCATAAGGGCCGCGATGGCCATAGGGCCCGCAGCCGCCGTAGACGTGCTGGATCAGCCCGTCCTGCGCGGCGGGGAGCGGAGAACCCGCGACGGGCAGCGCCGAGGCCGGCGCGGCGATGCCGACGGCGAGCAGTGCCGCGGCGGCGAGGGACTTGAGCATCAACCGATCTCCAGGTCTTGGCTGAGCCGATCTCCGTCGGCACCGCTCGAATACCTGATCCCGGCTGAAGGCCGGGTGTCACGGACCGTCTCGATTGCCCGCATCGCTGGAGCTTTTCTTTAAGCGCTGCCTCGATACTGGCGCTCTACCCGCCCAAGATTCCGCCTCGACCAAGACGACAGTGTCCGCCGGACCTGCGGCCCGGATCACCCGCTCACGTCGGGAGAGCCGTCGCCGATCCGTCGCTCTGCTGCGGGGCAGTATGCGGCCGGCTGCCGGCCTGCCAGATCCAGTTGCCCGCGATGGACCCGCGGAGACGCGTTCCACGACGACGAGCGCGATCACCAGGGGCTTTGAGGTCGCGCTTTTCCACTTCCCCGGATCCGTCCACACGGCCTCCCTTTCGGCTTGCGGCGAGCAGTCCGCGTGCCGGACTGGATCGGCCCGCGCCCCGTCTCTCCAGAGTCAATCCGGCGAACAGCGCGACGTGTCCGAGGCGTTGCGGCCGCAACGTGGCCATTCGTCGGCCATCCGGCACATTCGGCTCTCGGAGAGCGCAGTTGAAATGCCCGAATGTCTCAGCTGCGATTGTGCGGCGGCTCAACTGCCGCGCGTTGGGGTTCGATGCAGAGGATGAGAACTCGGCATCTCGAACAGGCGGCGGCGCGCACGTCGACGACCCGCACTCCGCTCGACTGCGGGCCGAGGATCTACAGCCCGATCGTTGCAAGGGTCGATCTTATTCCCGACACCTTCATGCATGCGCCGCATATCTGGCGTGAGGCATGTGGCATACCAAGAAGTCGCGTGCAGTGCGATATACCTTCTCACGCACCGCACAAAAGGACGCCGCCGATGACCCTCCTCACCGCTGTTGCCCTTCTCCCCTTCGCCGCCATCGCCAACTTCGCCTTCGTGGTGGCGCTGGCCAATCACTTCGACGCCGACAAGCCGGCCACGGGCTTCACCGGCCCGGTTCCGACGCTGGCCTGAGCCAAGTCGGGGCCCTTTCACGCAGCCTCGGTGGAGGTCCCCCGGATCTCAGGTGGGCAGAAAGGTGAACCTCTAAGCCTCATTCGGCGCCCCATTCAGGCGCAGCCAAGGCGAATTCCTGGGGCAACGATCTCGGCGTGGTCGCGCTCGTTTCCCGTGTCCTAGCGTGGACTTGGACCCACCACGTCTTACCGCGGAGGTAGGTGTCGGTCATTCCGGCACCGTCCTCGTCGAAGCATCCCACCACTGACGCACGGCACGTTGGTCGAACACCTACGATGACTGCGCGCCGAACGGCTGTCGAGCATCAGCGTTTCGCCCGGCCGCAGCCTGGCGGATTCAGTGCCGTTCGGTGAAGCCGAATACGCGCACCAAGTCGGCGGCGCTGGCCAACTGCTCACGCGGCACTGCCCCCTCCCTGCTCCTTCAGCCTAGCTTCGTCGAGATCGGCCAATGCCTGCCGGCCAGCGTCGGTGATTCGGACTGCGCGCGACTCGCGCGGCGCCATCTCAGCCCAGCCGCAGCTCACCAGACGCGGGATGAGCGTGTCACCGTTCCATGGGATGAGCTTCACGTATGCGAGCTCGAGGAGCGGCACGAAGAACGGGCCGCGGTCAATGCGCTGAAGCAGTTGCACGTGCTCGTCTTGGATAACCACGAAGGTCTCACCAGCCACCACGGACGGGACTATGGCCGCCGTTGAGATGGTGGAGGGCCGATCCGGATCGTCGGCGACCTCCCGAGCTTGGCCGGGGTGAATGCCAGAGCTAGCGCCGGTGAGGACCGCGACCTCTACCTGTGCCCAGATGGCACGCACCTCCGGTGTCAGGCTGTCCCACGAGTCGAACTCGCGTGGCCGGGCGTATGCGAAGCGCGCGTAGTAGGCGGTGCGGCCGGGATCTGAGGTCATCGTCAACCTCCACAATGCAAGCCTGCGCAACTGAGTTGGTGGACGGAGTGACTGGCACCGCTTGCAGCGGTCGCATCAGTGCTCCGCCGCACCTCGGAAGCCCGTAGCGAGGCGTAGGCCGAATACTCAAGTGAGGGAGTATTCCAATGAGCACAATCGATCTCTACCGATCCAATTCGCGCATTTTTACGCGCTTTATGGGATCGTGTATGTTCGTCGCAGTGGCCCTTTGGCTGGCTCTGACTCAGCCTAATGTCGGCACTGATACCATAATTCCTGGAAGCTTCCGGGATTATGAGATGCGCGTTGGCGTAGTGATCTTCGGCCTTGGCGCACTTGTGTGGGGCCTGAAGCTGTTCCAGCCCGACGTGGTCGTCTCCATTGGTCCTCAAGGGATTTATGACCGACGCCTCTCGACGGATTGGATCCCGTGGAAGACGATCCGCGCCATCAAGCCTCTGCAATTCTGGATGAGCAGCTACTACCGGCTGGAGATTGATCCCGAAGCTGCTGCGCGGATTCATTGGACGAGACGGGCTCGCTTTACATCTTGGCTGAACATCATGTTCGGGCATTGCTACTGGATCAGCGGTGCCGAACTCATCGGCGGCTTCCCTGCATTGGCGGAAGCGATCGGACGTAGTCGGCCGGACCGCTGAGGAGAGGCGAACCCGCGCGTCCTCGGAAAACTTGCATCCAGACATCTGGAACGCTCCAGCGCAGTTGGCCGTGCCCGATGGCGCATAGCCCGCACACTGGTACGAGCGAACTCTTCTCGTGTCTTAGGTTCGTCGGTAAGAAGGAACCTCATATCCGACCAAACCAAAGGGACGAAGCCCGAAGATCTCACGTCGGATCGTCCTCGCCTCAACCCGCAGGGGCACGGCAGCGGCTCCGTCAGCGGTGAGCATAGCACAGGCATCAACGGAGGTGCCAAGCAGGACTAGCCCGACAAGACAGAAGGATGAGGGCTGCTTAGAATGGACCGCTGATAGAACGGCAAATTGAACACATTAGAAAAGTAATTCAAATACCGAATACGTGCTTTGATCCCCAATAAGGAGATCAGAGCCATGACAATCACCACCACTATAAATGCCATCGGACTGGTGAAGGCGACGGAGATGATCCAGTCGGCAAGGGCGGAAGCTGCGATCGAGCACAAAGCGGGGCTGCATACCGTCTCAATGCCGGCGCCCCCGCCGGACGACGCAGGCATCCAAAGGCAAAAGAATGACCCGAAACTTCTCGCATCGCAGGAGCGTGTGGTGGACATCACCGTCTGAGTCGGGAAGGCCTGCGCCGCTTCTAATCTGCGGCTTAAAAATTCTCTCCTCACAACAAACGGGCGACGACCGATTGATTGGCTGATGAGGCTCTCGCCGTTCTCGCCGATCGCTATAAGGGCGGCGCCATCAACAACACGCGCGTGGCAATCCGGAAGGTGCGGGGCACCCGTTGCGGGTACGAGATCTCTTTTGATCTGGAGGTCGTCACAGTCGGCGAGATCTACGACCGCGAGCCGATCACTACCTGTGTCGTGAAGTGGCAGACGGACGGCACCTCCGCGGTAGCCGTCGCGGCCAGCAAGGAGCGCTGGCCGACATCGTCAGAGGTGTTCCGACAAGCACTTCGGACGAGCGTCACCGACGATGGCATCTGCGCGTGGCCGTTCGGCAATGAGGGCTCCAAGGTTCGTGCCGTCCCGCTGCAGGCCGCCAGGACGGCATTCTTCGTCATCTACCTGGCCGACGGCGACGATGAGGCCAAGCGGACGGAGGCCGCCAGCAAGGTGTTTAAGCGAGCCGTCGAAGCACGCCTCGGCCGCAGCCTGATTGTCCCGGTCGCTCTCAACGGCGTCAACCACCTCTGGCTGATCGAGTTGCCAGGATGAGTACCGCGACCGGACGCCGGACAAACGAGACGCTTGTCCGGAATATCCGGCGCGTCCGCTCACCTAGCGGCGGCCGCCACTGCTCGGCTTCGTGTCTATCTCAATCGCCCTCAAAGCGTTCTCGAAAGCCTTAACCTCGGTGGTGAACGCCCTGTCCGAGCGCTCGATTAGTTTACCACTTCGGCGCAATGCCCAACCGAAATGACCCTCCGGTTTTTTCAGGGGCTCGATGGTCACCGAGTAGGGGTGCGGTACGTCAGCTGTCATGGCCGAGCTATGCAGTGCCGAAGGGCCGGCTGCAACTGCAAGGCCTTACCACATCTCTTCGTAAATGAGGGGGCCGCCTCCATGGAAGGTGCCTCTCCAGCCTCGGTTCAGCAGGCGGACGGTCACACGTGTCTGGCCCGTGCCGCTGTCATCGTCGATCTTGATCCGGGCATCGACGTGTCCCTGCCGCTCCATGCGCTTCAGGTAATCGGCATCCACACCGAGGCGTGGGGCCAACTCACACGGATCGACGACCCAGTCGCCTTGCTGGCCGAGGGTGTGCCTCATGGGCAGGTTGTGCCGCTCACCCGATCACTAGCCGGATCAGCAGGCACGCCACGGCTGCACCCGAAAGCGCGATGCCGAGCAGGTATGGGCTGGGAAGCTGATCGCCGCTGTTGACGTCTACGCCAAGTCGGTGAGTCAACTTGTTGGCAGCCGCTCCGCTTGCAGAACTGGTGTTCACGTCCGGATAGGTGTGCGCGCTCATGGGCGTCTCCTGCCAGTAGGAGATACAACTCGCCGTGCCTCCGGTTGGTGCGGCCGCAGTTACCAGACATGCTCAGCCACGAGCTGTCCGCTCTGATCGAACGTGCCCTGCCACCCACCGTCGTAGTGATGAACAGTGACGCGCGCGCCCCTCGCGTCCGCCCAGCTTCCGGGGACGATCAAGACCCTGGCGTTTCCCTCGATGACGGAACGCTTCAGCGTCGTTGCGCTCACGCCGATACGCTGCGCCAAATACCCGGGATTAACGATCCAGCTACCGGGAAAATCGAGATTAAGCCTCATCGGAGAAGGCCTCCACCCAGACATCCGAGCGCGTTCTAGCGCTAAGGATTATCGCTTTCCTCATGCGAATGACGGAAGGCCGTATATGAAGCGCATTGCACCCGTGTTGCGTCCGTGACCTGACCCGCGAGTTGCAGGCCAAGCTCAGCCGCTCCCGCGATCAGCCCCTCGTCTTCCTCGCCTATCCCGGAAAGGTCGAGCCGACTAACAACAGCTCCGAGCGGCTCCTGCGTCCGGCTGTCGTCCAGCGGAAAGCGACCAACGGCTATCGCGACATGTGGCCAGCTGAGGGCGAGGCCGCCATCCGCACCGTTGTCGACACCGCGCGCCTGAGCGGTGCCAATCCATTCGGCTTCATCCTCAAAACCGTCGGCGCCTGACCCCTGCCATCAAAGGCCTGGGTAATTACCCTCCGCCGCTACGAAGCGCATCAACGTGACGTTGTAGCAACACAACCGATCACGTTTTTGTGTATCCATACCTGGGGGACAACTTAGGAGCGAAGCATGAACCGATCACGAGGCCCAACGTCGGATCGGAACCTGACTTGGCAGCACCTGCAGCCACGGGAGCAACGATGGAAGGCTCTTGGTCAGCGACCAGTCATTGCTTGGCTTACTGGCCTTTCAGGCGCAGGGAAATCAACGATCGCAAACGTCGTGGATCAAGCCCTGACCGCTTCAGGACGCGCAACAATGGTGCTGGACGGCGATAATCTACGTCATGGATTGAATAGTGACTTGGGATTTACCGACCGCGACAGAGCTGAGAACGTCCGCCGTGTGGCCGAAACAGCAAAACTGGTAGCTGATGCTGGTCTTGTAACAATTGTCTCGCTTATATCCCCCTTCTCAGCGGAACGGAAGGCCGCAAGGGCTATCGCTGGAGACGTCGCATTTATTGAAGTTTTTATAGATACGCCTCTACCAATTTGTGAGGAACGAGATCCAAAGGGATTATATTTTCGAGCGCGCGCCGGCACAATCCCGAATTTTACCGGCATCACAGCGCCCTATGAAGAGCCGACGAAGCCTGACTTAACGCTCGCCACCGTGGGTCAGTCCATTGCCGATACAGCACGGCCATTAATCGACATGCTCTTACAGCTGAGCGCAGTATCAGAACAGCCACTTTATGATCAAATTTTGCCTAAAAATCCGGAGCTAATGCGCAATATCTAACTATGACTCAAAATTTTATAATACACATCGGCCCGCATAAAACGGGAACCACATCGATCCAAAACATGCTCTACGCACGCTCTTTGCAGAGTGGCGCAAGTTTTGTTTACCCCTTCGCTCATGCCAATCAGACGGGGCAGCACGAGTTTGCTCGGACAGCGTCTGACCCTGATCATTCCAAACTTGGCGGCCTGCTGGAGATTCTTTCGGGCCTTGAGAAAACCTGTGTTCTCTCGAGTGAAGAGCTTAGCTTTCTTCCAGTCGCCTCGTTGCAAAAGATTCGCGCGGCTCTTCCATCTTCCGAATTTACTATTGTTTATTACCAGAGGAATATCTTGTCTCTTCTCCCTTCATGGTGGCAAGAATTAATTAAACATGGCGGGGTCGAAGATTTTACTAGGTTTATTCAAGATGCAATTGCGCTTCCTGGCAGCCTACATCTACTGGTTCCAGATTTATTGTTGAGTAACTGGGCATCTGTTTTTGGAAGAAACGCGATTAAGATTTTCTTGTACGATCAAATTCCTGATGTGACACAACAGTTCGCCTCCGATTTACTCGGCTTGACGAGTCCCCCTGGCGAGCTAACAGACAACAACAAATCTTTCGAATACATCGAATGTGAGATGATCCGCCTGTGGAATGCATTTGGTTTCGTTGGCATAGATGCAATCCAGGCACAAGAATCTAAATTCTTACGCACGTTAGTGGCGGAAAGAGCAGATAGATTCATGGAAAATATGACTATAGGTTATGATATAGAGGAATTTCTTAGCATAGAGAGCACCTTAATAGCTCGGTGGGGAGATCGGATCGAGGGTTTCACTGGCGGCAAATTGTTTGCTTTACGGGAGCGAGCGTACTCGTACATCAATTCAGATTTTTGGACCGCCAATCCCGACCTTGTTTCTGCCATGTTCGCTTTTGCTGAAGTCACAGCTCGCCGAAAAAGCCAAAGTTCGGCAACATCACCGATCCTACGTGATCTTAGATCGTGCGAGAGGGATATGGACGCCTGGAACCAAATCGAAATTATTTTGGCTGCGGCGCGCCAGAGGGAACAGTTGCTTGAACGTCAATTGGCTAACGAGACAGAGCGGTCACATGCGTTAGAAATCGTCATATCGACACTGGTCTCCAGCATTACCTGGCGCGGACTCAATCGATCTAAATTCAAGAAAATTTTGACTGATGTGGCTAAGTCGACGCCCAGCGACGGAGCGACTGCACACCGTCATGAAGTCTATCTATATCAAGCTCAAAAACTTTTAAATGATTGTTAATTATTGTTTTCCATGTCTTCAATTGTTGTCCAGATCAAATCAAGCCTGTCAGACCACGGGCCGTTGCCTACCGCGACCTTCTAATCGCCGCCGAGGAATGGCGCGCAGCCGGGATTAGGCTGAGCGGCGCTATCGCGGATCCGCGGCAGCACATCATAGCAGGCCGTCCGACATCGGCGCGGTCAGCGTCTTCCAGGCGCGGTTCATCTGCTTCGAGAAGGCCAGCGCGGCAGCTAAAGCCTGCGCCTCGGACGGGAAGGTCCAGTCCGATTCGTTCACCGTCATGTGGGAGGCGTCGAGCAGCACCCAAGTCTAGAGGTGGCGGCCGGCCACGCGGATTTCGAAGTGCATGGCTGGCTCGGTACTGTATGATCTTCCTTCGGCTTTGCGGTTCTCCCGCACTTTGCGTGGAACGGTCGCGGTGACGAGGATGGCACGGGCTGGTTCACCAAGCGTTTGATCCTGTCCTCATCCCTGCCGGGCTGTACCATCGGGCGCGTCATCCGGACCGACGGTCGTCTTCGCCCAAGTGCGGCGTGCGCACGGGCAGTGTCCAACCTGTGATACGACCAGCTCTGTCGTTCACAGCCGCTATGAACGCCGTCCGGCCGATCTGCCGAGCATCGGGCAGCCCATGACGCTGCTCCTACGCGTCCGACGCTTCTACAGCTGTGAGATTGCCTGCCGCCGTCGTACCTTCGCTGAGTCACTCCCCCAGCTGATGCCGCCGTGAGCACGCTTGGCGCGCCGGCTGACCGTTACCGGTTTTCGCTCAGAAGTTGCCGCATATCGGCCATTGAGATCGTCATACAACCTCCCCGTTCTTCGAACCCGAGGGCGACACGTCGGGCCGCCTATCGCGGAAAGGTGCGCTCGTGAACCTCATCTTCCTCGTTCTATCGGCCTTCGTAGGCGCAGGACTTTCGATTGTGGCTATATGGCCGTCGCTGGGAGCGATTTCGATCTTTGTGGCGCCGGTCGGGGCAGCCGTAGCATGTGTTGTAAGCGCTGCCTTGTTGTTCGCTCTGCGGCGCTCATCATCATCGAGCAGCCGCACATCTTCTGTCACCTCTATGCAGAGCCTCAAACCGCAACAGCAACCTGCTACTAGTGTTACGAACGATGATCAAACTGAGCTGAAGCGTTCGGCCTGATTCATCCTTCCTCTGATTCTTTGTAGTCAGAGACGCACAAGTCTGGGGGGCCGCCGGTCTGGGAGTTCGCGGCTTGGGTCAGCCGAATCGCCTGACGGGTCTCGGCTTTCCGAACGTCGTCCACACTGCTCCACTACGATCGCGCGCGGCTCGGCGGCTGGTCGAAGCGCGCGGGCGCCTGAGCTTGTTCCGTTTTCGTTCGCGAGCGGGGGGGCCACCAGAATGGGGCACCTGGGGGATGCAGGGCCTAGTCGGGTGTACGTCGACCGCGCCACCTGCAAGCGCTCGGGCCGCTATACCGTGGTCAGCCTGATCGGTCGCTACGGGGCCGACATCTCGACGCTCGACCTGCTCCGGCACCTGACGGCCGCGTGCCGCTATCAGCGCGCGCCCGGGGCGCCGCTTACGCGGAAGTACGAGCACCTGTGTCTGGCCGCGATCACGCTGCCGCCGGCCGCCAAGCAGATCCCGCCCGTGCCGCCGGGTGTGCCCTACACGGTCGAGATCTGGCGAGAGACCAGCGGCAATGTCGAGCTGCACCTCGCGACGATCTACCCGCTGTCGATGGCCGAGGCGGCGTTCGATGCAGCCTGCCTGGAATGGCCGACGCACGAGGTCACCCTTCGGGACCGCGCGCGGGTCATCGTGAGGCGGGAGAGGCCACCGCGCTGGGCGCTGTCTCGGCGCACCAAAGCCGCCACATCTCGCTAAGGGCCAGACCAACCTCCCTGGCATGGCCGGCGTGATCCATGTGGGGGCTGGCGACCAAGCGCTCGCGCAGGCCGCTGCGCAATTTGAGAAGTTCGTCCGGATCGCTGGCGAGACGGCAGGCGATGGCGACATAGCTGTCGACATCGCGGGCGATGAGATCCGGCAGCCCTAGGATCCCGAGAATGGCGGCGCCCACCCGCGAGATTGTCTGGGGTCCGGCAAGCGTCACTACAGGGACGCCCATGTAAAGAGTGTCGAATGTCGTGACGTTGCCGTTGAAGGGGAACGCATCCAGCGCGATGTCGACACTGCCGTGCATCGCATAGCGATTGGCAGCATTGCGGGGCGCGAAGTCGACGCGGTCGAGTGGCAGGCCGCAGGTCGCGAGACGTGCTTCCACTGGCCCGCGCGTCCTTGGATCGTCGATATCGGTTACGATCAGCTTCAGCCGGGCGTTGGGCACCGCTGCTAGGATCGCGGCCCAGGCCTTGATTGCGGCGTCGGTCATCTTCTCGAAGCGGTTGAAGCAGCCGAAGGTGACGTGCCGGTTTCTTGTGACGGGCGCTGTCTCGGCGACATCCGGCGCCGGCAGGAACGGCCGGTAGCAGGTGCCAGTGCCAGGCATCCGCCAGAGAACCTCGGAATGCAGGTGCTCGGTCTCGCCGATCGGATCATAGACAGCGTCGGTAAGGCGGTAGTCTATGGCGGCCAGCCCCGTGGTGACTGGCAGTCCGATCCAAGTCACCTGAACTGGCGCAGGCTTGCGCGCGAAAACCATTAAGCGGTTGCCGCCGCTATGGCCGGCTAGGTCTATGAGGATGTCGGTGCGATCGGCCTCGATGAGGTTCGCCACGGCCTCGTCGTCGAGAACATCGATTCGGCGCCAAGAGTCGAAACGGGCCTTCAGCGTCTCCGTCACCGCGTCTTCGCGACTGGTGTTGCTATAAGCGAGGAGGTCAAAGCGTTCCCGATCGGCATAGTGGAGGAAGGGTTCGAGGAACCGCACCACCGGGTGATCGCGAAAATCCGCCGAGACGAAGCCAATGCGCAGGCGCCGATCCAGATTGCGATCATTGGCGAAGGGCCGGATGCGCAGCAGTGCGTCAGCATGGCAGCGGCCGTAGGTCTTAGCCTTCTCCGAGAAGCTTTCCACCGAACTATGCTCGGCAAAGAGCTGCGCATGTGCAAGGTTGCAAAGCGCGAAAGCGGCGGCGGGATTGATTTCTAGCGCCTTCTCCAAATTGGCGATCGCCTCTTCGGTGCGCCCAAGGCGGTGTAGCACCGCGCCGAGATTGTTGTGAAACTCGGCCGAGCCGGGAACCCGAGCGATCAGATCGCGCCAACAGTCAGCGGCGTCCTGCTGGCGTTCAGTGTCCTGATACACGATGGCGAGATTGGCGCGGGTGTCATCCAAGGCAGGGTCGAGTTCGAGCGCCTTCTCGAAGGCCGAGCCAGCAGCGACCAGGTTGCCGATTGCCTGGAAGGCGAGACCGAGATCGGCGAAGTACGTGGCGTTGCCGCTGTCGCGGTAGATCGCGATGGTGATCAAATCGATGGCGTGCTGTGCACGCCCGGTGCGCAAGGCGGTGAGCCCGGCAAGATGCACCGCGTCACCATTATCTTTGTCGATAGAGATTAAGAGTTCGAGGAGGCATTCGGCGTCCTCGAGCCGCCCAGCGGCGAAGGCGAGGCGAGCGTTCGCGCCGAGCACCTTAACCAGCGGCTGGCAGTGCTCGGACACGATCTGGGGTGAGAAGCCGTGCACCAGAAAGTGATCGAGGATGCTACGGGCGTCTGTCACCCGGTCGCAGGCGAGGAGCGCCCCGATTAGTGCCACCCAGCGAGAGGCCTGCTCAGGTGCCGAGCGAAGCGCCGCGGTGTGATGAAGGACCGCACGGGCATGATCGCTCAAGAGCGTGGCGATGAGGCCAAGATTGTAATGCGCCGCTGCGTGTCCCGGATCGAGATCAAGGCATCGTCTGTAATGCTGATCGGCTTCGTGCAGGCGCCCGGCGGCATGATGGGCGGTGGCCATATTGAGAATGGGTCCCACCAAAGCCTTCGGCTCCCGCAGGGGCTCGCCCCGGCTCATCGCAAGTCCTTCCGACGTCACGGCACCATCGGTCGACATGCTTAATGACGTGTAAACTAAATTAAGGCTTCTATCGCGGAGCGCCACCGGGTGACGTTCCGGTGTAGCTCGCTGACCGCGAGGCCGTCAGCTCCTCAAACTCGCCTACTCGGCGTCGAGCTCCTGTCGGACCTGCTCTGCCCGTTGCTGACGGGTCGCGTGCTGCGCTATGGGCGTGAACAGCCGGCCGAGAGCGGCTGGAATGAGCTCAGGTACTCGGAAGCCCCGCGTTGCTATTCGCTGACGTCCGGATCCAGGCTCCCGCCTCGCCGGACCGGCGGCGCCCCGAGATACACGAACCGCCGCGAAACCCAGCCCTCGACCCTCCGGTAACGGACGACCACCCAGTTGCCATTGCGCTCGCCAGTCGGGACGATGCCGCGCCCGTCGGGTGGAATCACGCCTACGATCCGCGCGTCCGAGGTTGGAAACTCGCGGACGTTCAGCACGTCGTTCGGCGCGGTGTCGATAACGCTCAGCGTCGGCTGCGCATATGCACCGCTCGCTCCGGTGACGGCTGCGAAGAGGCCGGCGAGGAGTAGGCGCCTCATCTCAGGTGGCCCTTCGACATCAAGATTCGGCGTTCTCTGGGGCGAGCCGCATCGCTCGCAGCTTTGCCGTTTGCTCGTCGAACGCTTGTCGCTCTACCTCAACCTCCGCCCAGACCTCGTTGGCTTGGTTGTGCCTCTCTGCAGCCTTCGCCGCCTTCGTCTCCCGATAGCCTTGAACGTGGCTGGGATTCTCGGACATCGACGCTCCTCTCAACCTACAGGCGAAAAACCTAGGGCGCGTTTCGCCTACGTCAGTAGCCGAAAGGCTCTCGGTTGCGGTGGATGTCGCCTTCCGGAGCCGCAATCCGGGCCCCTCGCCGATCTCCTTAATGAAGGTCACGCCAGCTGCTCTGACGTGGTGGGCCCGGCAGGACTCGAACCTGCAACCAGACCGTTATGAGCGGTCGGCTCTAACCATTGAGCTACAGCCCCCTTAGGCCCGGATAGCCGTTGCGGCTTAGCATGCGCAACTCGGGCCGCTGCCACGAAGCAGGGATGGGGTCAGTGCCGCACGGTCGGCACGACGCCCGCGAAAGATGCCATGCCGTCCGCTTCGACCGTCGCGGTGAAGGCCTCGTAAGCCTCACGATCCGTCGTGAAGGTCTCCTGCCAAGCGGTGCAGCCGCCAGACGACAGATCGATCACCACTAACTGCCAGGGGTCCTGCGTGTCGGCGTAGCGGTAGATCTCGACGTCGACGATCGCACCATCGCGACTGAAAGAGCCCGACAGCGGAGAGTGCTCGAATTCTCGGTCCTCATCGTCCACTGACCGCTTCCATTCGCTCTACGGCCTTGCCCACGGCCTCACGCAAGGCGGTCGGCCAAGCCACATCATGGTCGTGGAGAAATTGGGCGGCGCTGATGAGGGCCTTAAGCCTCTCCGGACGGGCGGACTCCTCCGCCTCAGACTGCAGGAACTGCTCTGCCAGCGCCGTCGCGAGCCGAAGGATTTCTTGGATCTCATCGGGCTGGGCGTCAGTGTCGCTCACTTCAGGTAGCCCTTCGCCTTCAGGTGCTCGGTAAGGGATTCGCCTATGGCGTCGTGCATCACGGCTTTTTTGCCTCAGCTTTGGCGGCGTCCCGTTCAAGGCGCGCGGCCTTCAGGCGTGCGGTGTTCTGGTCCGCCGCACTGACTGCCGGCTCATCAAAGGCCTTGCTGCCAAACCGGTCCTGCATCTTCGCAAAAGCTGCCTCAGCCTGAATACGCTCTTTGCTGTGGTTGTCTGCCATACGGCAATCCTCAATTCGCTCCCTCTCGAACGTCGCGCTACCACACGCGACGCGACCGGAGCACCAGTTAATGCGCGACCGCGTCGTCGCGGAAGCCGCGGGCGTCGAAGATCTGCCGGACGATACCGGTGCGCTTCGCCTCGTCCAGCCACGCCGTAACGCAGGCGAGGGCGGCGGGGCGCCCCTTAGGCACGGCGACGGCGACCTGCGTCTGCTGGAAGCCGCCCGCGACGATCCGGGAACCTGGAACCTGCAGGACCACCGGCCGCAGCGTGTCGCGCGAGAGGGCAATGGCGTCCGCCTGCCCGGCGCGCATGCGCGCGACCGCCTCGGCCACGGACGGGACGGGGAGGGGTTGCGTCCGGGTCAGCGTGCGGGCGGAGGCGCGGAACGTCGTCGTGCCGTCGATCGCCACGACCCGGAGACCCGGCCGATCCACCTGCGCCACGTCGGTGATGCCCGACCCGACGCTGACCAGATAGGTGCTCTCCAGGTCGTAGTAGCCCGGCCCGAAATCGATCACCTGCCGCCGGGCCACGTCGACCGGCATGAAGCTGACATCGATCGCCGCGGCCTCGAGGGCGGCGGCCGCGGCGCCCGAGTTCGGGAACAGCGTGACGGCCAGCGGCAGGCCGACCTGCCGGGCGAGATCCGCGCTCAGATCGGCTGTCACGCCGTCGAGCGCTCCGTCGGCGACACGGCTGACGAAGATTAGGCCAGCGGACGGCGCCTCAACGAGACCGACTCGGAGCATACCGGTCGGAGCGAGTTCCGCTTTCACGGAGGCATCCTGCACGGGGCTAGCTATCGTCATACCGGCGAGAGGAGCAGAAGTGAGCAGAGAAGTGACGCGCTTTGGGATCGCAGCGGTGACACCTTGGTGATACCTTGGTGATACCGACCATTCCAAGATCAGCGCTGACGCCTGTTAAGCCATTGATAATATTGGCGCACCCGACACGATTCGAACGTGTGACCTTTGCCTTCGGAGGATTAGCCTAACATGTTTTCCCGTGATTGCTAGAGTTTACTCGTTATTGCCAAACCGCTGCTGCCCCTTGTGAAATTGGCGCGCCGGGCATTTCTCTCGTCTCCGCCGGATGGGCTCGGTTTGCTTCCGCGTGCTTCCGCAGTGCTTCGGCAGAACCGGAGGGGAGGGCATGCCCAAGCTCAGCAAGCGCGTGGTCGAGGCGGCCGAGTCGCAAGGCCGGGACTACTTCTTCTGGTGCGATGAGCTCCCGGGCTTCGGGGTGCGCATCTTCGCATCCGGCCGGCGCAGCTACCTCGCGTAGTACCGCGCCAGCGGGCGGTCGAGGCGCTTCACGATAGGGCTGCACGGCGCCCTGACGGCTGACGAAGCCCGCCGTGAGGCGAAGGGGCTGCTGGGCCAAGTGGCGAAGGGCGAGGATCCGGCGGAGGAGCGCGCCACGCGGCGGGGCTCCATGCAGGTTGCGGGAGCGATGAGTGAGACCGGCCAAGCCTGAGCGATCAGATGGTGACCGGGAACTCGGGCGCCGCAGCAATGACATGCCGACCCTGCAGCATCACGAACGGTCCCGACGGTACCGAGACGCCCAACGCATCCGGTCGGCTCGCTCACTGGCAGCTCGGCCTGTGCACGGCCCTCATGGACCGCTGCATCGATCGCTTGGGCGACGTCGCCGAGACTGGCCGCCGCGACAGCGAGGCCGACCTGCTCGCCACCGCCGCTGAAGCCCTGAGGACGAGGCTCTGAGACATGGGTGACGAAATTCGCTTCCAGATCCGCTCGAAGCCGGCTCGCATGGAGGAGCAGACGCGCGTCGCGCTGGCGCTCCTGCGGTGCAGGGGTGGCCCCAGGATTGGGCTCCATTCAATCCGGCGCTGCGTCGTGCCCTGGCGCGTGGCGATTGGGCGCCGGTGTGGCCAAGGACGCGACGGCGCTCGAGCCGAAGCTGGTCAAAGGCCTGGACGGCAAGGAAGGCCTCGATCTCGGCGACGGCACGATGAAGATGCCGGACGGGTCGATCCGGTCAATCGTCCCGGCGGCGTCAGCTGGTGGGATCGGTGGCGGTGGCGGCCGCGGAATGTCCGAACTCCGTGAGCACGTGGCCGAGTTGGGCCGGCACATCGAGCGCTTGGGCCAGTCCGGCTTCCACGCTCAGATCGAGGTGACGGGGCTGCGGCAGGCGGGCCTGCGAGCCACTTCCATGAGGATCAAGGCCTGTGGCGGCCTGAGTGCCGACTTGGGGGTGACTGAGCCTGGCGCCAAGGAAGACATGAGCCACTGGACCTGAGGGCCTCGATCTCTCGCAGACATGTTCAGCAACTATCCTGGAAGCCGCCATATATCCAACGTTCTCCGCCGTCCCAGCATAGATACGCCTTGACTAGGCGTCGTTGTTGCTGCGTGAGTCTCAGCCACATACGCAGGAGGCTTCAATGGACGACATTACATCAACATCGGCTCTGGATCAGAGCAACCTAATCGAGCTCACGGCCGATATCGTGTCCGCTTACGTCTCGAAAAACTCTGTGCCTACGTCCGAAATGCCGGCGCTTCTGTCCGCGATCCACGGCGCGCTCAACGGCTTGAACAACCCCGCCGCTCCGGCCGAGGCTAAGGTCGACCGCGCCACTCCGAGCCAGATCCGGAAGTCGATCAGCAACGACGCGCTGATCAGCTTCGAGGATGGAAAGTCGTACAAGACTCTGAAGCGGCACCTCAAAGGAGTGGGCCTTACCCCGAACGAATATCGGGCGAAGTGGGGCCTTCCGGTCGACTACCCCATGACCGCCCCGGGCTACTCCGAGATGCGCTCGGCCCTGGCGAAGAACACCGGCCTCGGAAACCTGCGCAGGAACGCAGCCCCGAAGGCTGCCGTCACCGACGAGAAAGTTGCGGAGGCGCCCAAGGCCCGGGGACGGAAGAAGGCGGCCGAGCCTGCGGTCGCGCCGGCCGAGAAGCCTGTCCGCGCTCGCAAGGCGAAGAAGGCTGCTGTCGCCGCGGAGTGAATCTGCCTAGCGCGAGAGCGGTGGGAAGCCGCCAGCCCGCGCGCGGGTCTACCCAGCATCCCCGATGCGATGACCTCGAACCGCCCGGCTCCGGCCGCGGCGGCTTTTTCGTGTCGGCAGCCTCCCCCGAACGGGTGATGTCACGGCGCCCGCTACGCTGCTATCCCGTTACCGAGACTCACCACCTTCGGCCCCGCCGGCACCGCCGCGCGGGGCTATTTCGCACTCTGCTCTGCTCTTCAGATGCGCTCTAATTGCAGGTCAACTTCCGGCCCTCGGCCATCCCGACCTTGCGGTAGTGTTCCAGACCGGACTTGATCGCCCGGCCTATGACCGCCCGGCGCACATCCGGATTGCAGCGCAGATACTCCTCCTCGTTGAACGCGTAGTCGCCACGCCCGCCCCGCGAGCCTCGGTCATAGTCCCGATCGTAGTCGCGGCGGTCACGATCGCCGTAGCCCCGATCTCCGTAGCCTCGGTCGCGGGGTCCGTAGTCGCCGCGATCGTAGCCGTAGTCGCGCCCGCCGTATGGCTGTGCGAAGGCCGGAGCGGTTCCGCTGACTAGCGCCAGGCCAAGGACGGTCGCTGAGATCACCTTCATGTCGTGCTCTCCGTTGTTGCGGGGCGTGAACGCTTTCAAAGATGGGTAGTTCGATTTGCCTGGGCGGGCGTCGGGTCCTCGCTTCCAGCGTCACTACCGTTGGGGGGCTTGTCTTTCCCTGCTCCTAACCCACTCTCAGTTTCAGGTTTGGCGGGATTACTCCCTTGTCGGT
Organism: Methylobacterium oryzae; assembly: GCF_021398735.1. Taxonomy (NCBI): domain Bacteria; kingdom Pseudomonadati; phylum Pseudomonadota; class Alphaproteobacteria; order Hyphomicrobiales; family Methylobacteriaceae; genus Methylobacterium; species Methylobacterium oryzae. The sequence goes on along the minus strand of NZ_CP090349.1, from coordinate 3,615,613 downwards.
GCCGAGCCTAAGAAGCCCGCCCGGTCCGCCGGCGCGGGCTTTTTCGTGCCTGGAATCCTGGCGCGGGACGGCTCGCCCGCCGGCATCCGCACGACACAGAAACCAAGGCCGACCATTCTGTCGCCGGGCCGCGTTGCGTATCGGCTCCCGCAGGTGAGGCAATCGTATCCCATGCCGCCGCATAGCGAGCCGCTCGCTCCCACCACCCGAGGCGAAAAAGCTGGCCGGCTCGCAGCGAGCGAGATGATCAAGACGCTGAGCCCGCAGACAGGTAGCGTTCAGGGCCTCGTGCGCCGGGTCGAGGAGGTCGGCATCATCGTGGCCCAGGAGCATCTGAAAGCCGGCATGCTGCCCGCTGAAGTCCGGGCCTGGCACATCGGTTTCCAAGCTGGGATGAGCCTCGAGCTCGGAGATTTCGTGCGCCGCTTTTGAACAGCCTCTGACGCTCTCGAGCTGATACCTGCAACATTCCTGAAGGTGTCGTCACGCTCAGCTTCCCAGAAGAGTTTAGTCATGAAAATTTCGAAGCTATCGAGGCGTGGTTAAATTTTCATGAATACCGTCTTAAGAGGCGAGTGAAGCCGAATTAGTACGCAGATACTAATTGCTCAATGCATCAGGCGCCCGCTGGGATCACCAGCAGGCGCTTTTCCTGTGCGTGCCCCTTGTTGATAGTACGATAGGGCGCCTTGCTCTTATCTCGCCCCGTTACCCGCCGGTATGTCAGCAAGCCCCGCAATCGATCTTCCGCTCGCCGTCGCCTCCTGGCTTTCGCTCGATCGCTGGCTGCACGAGAATAGCCCACCGGTCTCGGGCGCCGCACGGGTCAGCCGAAACCCCTGACCGGTCTTTGCTTTCCGAACGTCGTCCACACCGCTCCACCACGATTCCTCGCGCCGCGGCCGCCGTCGGTTGAAGCGCATCGCCGCCTCAGGCTTGTTCCGTATTCGTTCGCGAGCGGAGGGCCACCAGAATGAGGCGCCTGGGGGATGCGGGTCCCGGTCGGGTCTTCGTCGACTGCGCGGCCTGCAAGCGCTCGGGCCGCTACACCGTCGCCAGCCTGATTGACCGCTATGGGGCCGACACCTCGACGCTCGACCTGCTCCGGCACCTGACAGCCTCGTGCCGCTACCAGCGCGCGCCCGGGGCGCCGCCCGCGCGTAAGTACGAGCACCTGTGCCTCGCGGCGATCACGCTGCCGCCAGCGCTCAAGCAAATCCCGCCGGTGCCGCCGAGCACCCCCTACACGATCGAGATCTGGGACCGGATCGGCGGCAAGCTCGAGTTGCACCTCGCCACGATCTACCCGCTGACCGCGGCGATCGCCGCATTCGAGGCCGCCTGCCTGGAATGGCCGACGAACGAGGTCACCCTGCGGGATCGGGCTCGGATCGTGCAGAAGCGGGAGCTGCCGCCGCGGAGTGCCACCGGGTGACGTTCCGGCCTCACACGCGGCCTCGGGCCGCGACAACGGCTTGCCGCCGGAGCATCTACCCTAGAACGGCCGTATGCCGACCGCCACCTACCTCGCGCCGCGCGCTCGCCGCCGAACTCATGATGAGCGAGAGCACCGTGGACGATTACGTCCGACGGGGCCTCCTGCCGCCGCCGATACGCATCTCGCCCAACTGCGTGCGCTGGCGACCGTGGACGCCATCCTCGGCCCCTGAGAACCCGAGATGGTCGGTTGAGGATCCGAGCCCAGAGGAGCGTGCAGCTCGCGCGATCGGGGCGTCGCGGCAGCCTACGCTTTCGGATCGAGCAGCCGCGGAGGGTGTCGCTCGGATACTCGCCGCCTCGAAAGAGCGGTCTCGGCCGACGAGGAAGGCTAAGGGCCGTTCAGCCGCCTAGCGATCACATTTGCGGTAACGCGATTTGGGACAGCACCGGCTCGGAAGAACGCACGATGCTTCCGCAGCGCTTCCGCGGCAATCTCTCAACCGCAGGGCTTAGCCCCCTAGGTCATTGAGAAGATTGGCGCACCCGACACGATTCGAACGTGTGACCTTTGCCTTCGGAGGGCAACGCTCTATCCAGCTGAGCTACGGGTGCTGGCCGTGGCCATTCCCTAGCCCAACCGCGCCGGGAGCGCAACGGCGCCCGCACCGTCGCGTGCGGACGCGGGCGACGCGGCCAGATCTCCGGCGCGTGTTGCCCCGGCGTCCTTGCCTTCGCGCGCCGTTTCCCGGCCCCTGGGCGGCGGGCAGAGGCGTCGCGGAGCGGGCAGGGGTGGCGGAGACGACGGGCGGCCGGGATCCGCGGGCGAACAATTTCGGGTCCCTGCGCCTCCTGTTCGCGGGCCTCGTGATCCTTGCGCACGCCCCCGAACTCGTGGACGGGAACCGGTCCCGGGAGTTGCTGACGCAGGTCTTCGGAACCCTGTCCCTGGGGGAGATCGCCGTCGACGGCTTCTTCCTCGTGAGCGGCTACCTGATCACCGCGAGCTACCGCGCCAAGCGCTCCTTCGGCGACTATCTCGCGCGGCGGGCGCTGCGGATCTACCCGGCCTTCGTGGTCGCGTCCCTGCTCTGCATCGCCGTCGTCGCGCCCCTCGGCGGCGGCAACCTCGCGGCCGCCTCGCCACTCGAGACGCTGCTGCGGCTGTCGCTGCTGCTGATGCCGGTGGTCCCGGGCGCCTTCGCCGAGCTGCCCTACCCGCTGCTCAACGGCTCGATGTGGACCATTCCGTGCGAGTTCGGCTGCTACCTGCTGCTCGGCCTTGTGGGCACCGCCCGCGCCCTGCGCCGCCGCGGGCGCTATCTCGGCCTGCTCGGGGGGCTCGGCAGCCTCCTCGCCCTGCGCTGGCTCTTCCTGCCCGTCGGGCATCCGGGCGACACCCTCGGATCCCTGTCGGAGATGATCCGCCTCACCTTCGTGTTCTGCTGCGGCGGCGCCTTCCGGCTGTTCGCCGACCGGATCGCCTACACGCGGCGCGGCGCGACCCGCGCCGCCCTGCTGCTCCTGCCGCTGATGTTCAGCCGACCGCTGGCCGAGCCGGCCTTCGCGATCCTCGGCGGCTACCTGATCTTCTGGTTCGCCTTCGCGGTGCGCCCCACCGCCCTCAGCCGCGCCACCGCCCAGGTCGACCCGTCCTACGGGCTCTACCTCTACGCGTGGCCGGTGCAGAACCTGCTGGTCGCGCGGATCCCCGGCATCTCGCCCTGGACGGTCGCCGCCCTCGCCCTCGCGGCCGCCATCCCGCTCGGCCTGCTGAGCTGGTACCTGATCGAGCGGCCGATGCTCCGGTTCCGGCCGGGACCGGGCGGCGCGCGGCCGGAGCCCGGCGCGATCCCGGCGGCCGCGCCCGCCCTCGGGGCCTAGCGCCGGAACACCCGCGGCCGCCGGTAACCGGCGCCACCCCGGCGCGTTCTCGATGGACCATCGGGACGCGGCCGCGGAGGCGGGACATGACGCAGGCTCTGGATCGCGCGACGCTCGACCGGCTGGTCGCCCTCGGCCGCGACCGGGGCCTCCTCACCGCCGACGATCTGCGCGCCGCGCTGCCCGTCGAGCGCATGGACGTCGACGCCCTGGTCCTCGTGATGCTGGAGCTGGAGGCGGCGGGCGTGAGCGTCGAGCCGGAGGCCTTCGGCCCCCCGACGGACCGAGCGATCCCGGTCTCGGTCGCGCTTCCGGCGCCGCGGCCCGGCACGCCGCCGGTCCGGGCCGCGGAGGCGGGGCAGGGCGCGGCCTTCGCGCCGCCCGCATCCGCCGCGCCGGCCGCCCCGGAGCCGGTCCCGGACGACGGCGCCGATGCCGGCCGGGCCGTCCTCCTGGCAGGCCTGGCGACCGTACTGATCCTCGGCGCCCTGCTCCTGATGCTGTGAGCCACCGGCGCGGAACGCTTCGGGCCGCGGCCCCGTTGGCGAGAGCCGGCCGGTGACGGCCCCGAGGATTCTCGTATCCATGCGTCAGACCCCGGACGGAACACTCGCCCTGCTGATCGCGGCCCTGCGCGAGGGCACGGCGCATGTCGAGGCGCTGCTCACGCTGGCGCGGACGGAGGTCGACGGCAATTTCCGGGCGATCGTGTCGCTGATCGCCATCGTCGGCACGATCCCGGTGCTGCTGATCGTCACCTTCTTCCTCGGCCTCGACGCCGTGGTGAAGCTGCTGGCCGTGCCGTTCGGTGCCGAGGCGCCGGCCGCGCTGATCGTCGCCGCGCCGTTCCTCGTCATCGCGCTCGGCCTCGGCTGGATGGGCGCTCGCCGGATGGCGCTCTCGAACCTCGAGCCCTGGCGGACGTGGCGGCAGGTGAAGCGCGACGTCCGGGAGGTGACGCGCGCCGGCGCGTGATACCGGGACCGGAAAACCCAAATGTATCAACGTATTGCAGAGGAATGCTCGCGCGCACTCTAAGCGCGAGTCGACCGCGCGCGACGCGCGGCGTGCGGAGGAGCGCGTTCAACCGATCTGCCAGGATCCGTGCTCAAAGCTCTGCTCTGACGACTGAATCCGCCCGAGCCGGTCTGCACCTAGCCCGTCGGCGCCAGCATGGTGCCGAGACCCGGATCGAGCGGGACGTCGAGGCGGCAGCGCAGGCCCTCGGCCTCGAAGGCGAGGTCGACGGTGCCGGCGAGTTCGCGCCGCACGCCGCCGGCGATCAGCCGCGTCCCGAAGCCCACCCGGGTCGGCGCCCGCACCGGCGGGCCGCCGCGCTCCTCCCAGCTGAGCCGCAGGCGCCGCTCCCCGGCCGCGCCGGCGGCGAGCGACCACGCCACCCGGACGCGGCCCTCGCGGACCGAGAGGGCGCCGTACTTGGCCGCGTTGGTGGTCAGCTCGTGGACCGTCATGCCGAGGGCCAGCACCTCGCGGGGGCTCAGCGACACGTCCGGCCCGTCCAGGCGGATCTGGTCGTCGCCGGTCCGGTAGGGTCCGAGCTCGCTCTCCAGCACCTCGCGCAGGGGGGCCCCGCTCCAGTCCTCGCGGGTCAGGAGGTCGTGGGTCTTCGACAGGGCCAGGATCCGCGCCTCCAGGACCTCCGCGGAGCCGCGGGACTGGCGGGCGAGGGCCTGGACGGTGGCCAGGGTATTCTTCACCCGGTGGTTCAGCTCGTGCAGCATCGTGCCCTGCTGCGCCTGCAGGGCGCGCCCGCGCTGGATCTCCGCGCGCAGCTCGGCGGTGCTGCGCTGGAGGGAGCCGGCCATGGCGTCGAGCTTGCTGCCGAGCCTGTCGAACTCCGCGGCCCCGCGCAGGCCGGTGCGGGCGGCGAGGTCGCCGGCCTGCCATGCCGCCGCGGTGCGCAGGAGCCGGTCGACCGGGCGCCGGATGAACACCCGCCCGGCCACGAGGGCGGCGGCGAGCGCCAGCGCCGCCCCCAGGGCGATCAGGATCAGCCCGCGGCGGGTGGCGGCGTCGATATCCGCGAAGGCGGTGGCGTAGTCGCGCCCGACGACGACGCGCACCCCGGCCAGCGGGCCGTCCGGCATCGCGGTGGCGATGATCCGCTTCCGGCCGTCGAGGCCGGCGGCGACGCGGACGTCGCTGCCCTGGGCCTCCAGCATGGCGGCCCGGTCGGGCGGGATCGGCCTGCCGATCCAGGCCGCCTCGTCCGGGCGGCGGGCGATGATCAGGCCGTCCCGGTCCGTCACGGTGATCGCCGTCTCCGGCTGATGGAGCGCCTGCTCCAGGTGATCGGAGAGCCAGTCGAGGTCGACGGCGGCGAGCAGGACGCCCGCCGGGGCCCCCGCCGACTCGCCGACATGGACGGCCCGGGCGAAGTGGATCGACGGCCGCTTCGTCTGGAAGCCGACCGCGTAGCCGCCCATCGCGTAGCCGCCCCGCTCCAGGGCGCGGCGGTGATAGGCCCGGCCGCGGCTCGAGTAGGAGCCCGCGGGCGCGCCGGCGCTGTCGCAGATCACGGCCCCGTCGGGGTCGGTGAGGGCGATCAGCAGCACGTGCGGCAGCCGCGCGGCAGCCCGCCGCAGGTAGGCGGTGCAGGCCGCCGGCTCCCGCACCTGCACGGTGGCATCCTCGGAGATCAGGTCGAGGGCCTGCTGCATCCGCTCGGAGATCTGGGCGAAATCCTCCGCGACGTCCCGCGCGGTGGCGCGGGCGTCGGCCCGCACGGCCGCGTCGCGGCTCGCCCGCAGGGCGACCTCGTTGTAGCCCTGGATCGCCAGCGCCGGGGCGAGGGCGAGCAGGACGAGCAGCAGGATGCGGGTCGTCAGCGACAGTGGCATCGGCGGTCAGTCGCGACCGGCGATCGGCGCGGGCGCCCGCGCGGCCAGGGTCTCCACGGAGCACGGCTCGGTGATCATCCGAATCCCCGATTCGAGTCCGCAGGTGGCGAAAGTCGCGTTCTCGGCGGAGCCGGCGACGCGCAGGCCCCTCGGATCCGGCCGTCGCGGCCGCCGGGCAGGCCGACATGGCCGACCAGCGGCCCGGCCGCCGCGTCCGCGCCCATGGGGCGCCGCCGGATCGGGCGGATGCGATCGGCGCGCGCGGGGGCGGATTCGAGGGCCGGACGCCGTCTCATGTCGGCGTTGTTGCAGAACCGGTCGGCCCTTGCCAGTGCGCCGCGCGGTCGGGGCGGCGGGAGCGTGGGCCGGCTCGCCTCAGCGCCCGCGGGGCCGGCCGGCCTCCGGACGCAGGTGCAGGAAGCTGCGCTCGCCGGTCGCGGCCTCGGCCACGTGCTGGATCGTGTCGAGCAGATCGGACACGGCCCGCGGCCCGGCCGGCCGGAAGCCCGCCCTCGGCTCGACCCAGCGTCCCTGCGTGCGGTCCGCGGCGATCTGCGCCTCGCTCAGCGCGTCGAAATCCCGGCGTCGGGTCATGGCTCAGCCCTCCACCGGGGACTCTGTCGGGGGCATGGTTGACGAAAGGTTAACGCCGGATCCGGCGGGGCGGCGCGCCGCGAATACCCGCCGGCTTGATCCCCGGCACAGGCCTCTCTAAACAGCGAAAACCGAGGTAAATCAATAGATTAGTGTGATTATAAACTGCGGTCTCCGGACCGGCCCGGATCGCGGCACCGGTCGAGGTACGGCGTGCGGGGGGCGATGACCGGTTCCGCCGGACCCGCCATCGGCACCCGGGTCGTCGACATCCTGGCGGCCCTGCGGCCGCTGGCGCCGTTCTTCTGCCTGTACGTGACCTTCGGGGCGACGCTCGGCTTCCTGTCCGGCGGGGCGCCGCTGATCCTGCGGGCGCGGGGCGTGGAGCTGGCCGAGGTCGGGCTGCTGCAGCTCATCAACCTGCCGGTCGGGCTCACCTTCCTGTGGGCGCCCCTGCTCGACCGGCTCCGCCTGCCGATCCTCGGCCACCGGATCGGCTGGATCGCGGCCGCGCAGGCCGCCTCGGTGCTCCTGCTGGTGGTCCTGAGCCTCGGCGAGGCTTGGCCGCTCCCGGCGCTGCTCGCCCTGGCGATCGCCGCCTGCGCCTGCGTGGCGACCATGGACATCGCCCTCGAGGCCCTGGTGGTCGAGACCGTGCCGGCGGAGCGGCGCGCCTTCGTGGCCTCGGCCAAGCTGTGCGGCGCCTCCCTCGGCGGGATCCTGGGGGTCGGCGTGCTGGTCGGCTCCTACGACAGCCTGGGCTGGCGCGGGGCGGTCCTGGCCTGCGCGGCCCTCGACGCCCTCTGCCTGCTGCCGATCCTGGGCTACCGGGAGTCGCGCCTGCGCGAGACCCGGAGCGCCGGTGCCGGCACCGCGGCCGGTGCGGGCCCGGAACGCTGGTCGGGCTCCCTGGCGCGGCTGCGCCGCCTGGGCGGTCGCGTGCTGGTGCTCGGCGCCTACTTCGCCGCCTCCTACCTCGTGGGCGGGCCCAACACCCTGGCGCTCCTCGATCTCGGCGTCCCGCTCGGGCAGGTCGGCACGCTCACCGGCACCGTGCTCCCGGCCGTGAACCTCGTCATGGCGCTGGCGGCCGGATGGCTGGCCGCGCGGTTCGGCACGGTCCGGCTGATCGCCGTGGGGGCCCTCGGCGTCCTGGCCTCCGGGGGCCTGATGGTCGTCGCCTGCGCGGGCCGGGTGCCGGATCTCGGCATCACCGCCGCCGTGCTGGGCTTCGTCGCGGGCGGGTTCCTGGGCGTGCCGGTCTTCAACATGATCTACCGCTGGGCCCAGGGGCCGAAGCCCGCCACCGACTACGCGCTCCTGTTCGGCGCCGCCTTCTTCGCCGCGATGCCGCTGCGGGTGGCGGCCCCGGCGCTCGCCGGCTGGATCGGCTGGCCGGGCTACTTCGCCGCCACCCTGCCGCTCTACGCCGCCGCGGTGGCGTGGCTCGCCGTCGCGGTGGACCGGACCCTGCGCGACGACGGGGCGGCGCGATGATCGCCGAGGTCGCCGCCCAGGTTCCCGACACGCTCGCGGCCTACCGGGACGGGGTCGCCGAGGGCCCAGGCGGCCCGGACGCGCTGCCCCTCGGCGCCCTGCGGGACGGGGCCGTGTTCGACGCGACGCTGGCCGCCTTCGGGGCCGGGTTCGGCGCGGCGTTCCGGACCGCGGACCCGCGGGTCCGGGTCTCGTACTGGAGCCAGTTCTACCTCGCGGCCCTGGCGACGCCGGCGCTGACCGCCCTGGTGCGCCTCGGCCGGCCGCTGCCGCTCGCCTTCGACGCGGTCAGCCTCGAGCTCGACGCGGCCGGCCGGCCGCGCCGCTTCCGCCTGCCCGCGGACGGGCCGGCCCGCGCGGCCCGCCCGGCGCCCGGCCTGACCGGGCTGGTGGAGGCGCATCTGCGCCCGTTCGTCGAGCTCTGCCACGTCCGGTGCGGGATCGCCCCCCGGGTCCTCTGGGGCAACGCCGCGGTGATCCTCGACTACGTCGCCCGGGAACTCGGGGACCCGCTCGCCGGGCTGGCTGGGGACGGGGAGGGGGCCGGCACCACCTGCGCGAGCGCCTGTTCCACCACCTGCCCTACCGCCCGCGCCGCCGCCTGTGACGACGTCGCGGCCTGCCTCGGATGGCGCGCCGGCCCCGGCTGCGCTAGGAGCCCGCTCGAGAGTCCTCTTGCGCAGGCGCTCTGCCCGGGACCTTCGGGCTGCCGGCGGCGGCGCGTCTGCTGCCTGCGCCACCGCCTGCCGGGGGTGCCGTCCTGCGGCGCGCTCTGCCCCGTCGAGTGCGCCGCCCAACGTTGATCCGAGCCGCGCGATGCTGAAGGCCTTCCTCGCCTATTACCGGCCGTACCGGACGCTGTTCCTGGTCGATTTCGGCTGCGCGGTTCTGTCGGGTCTGCTGGAGCTCGGCTTCCCCATCGCCGTGAAGGGCTTCATCGACAGCCTGCTGCCCCGGCAGGACTGGGGCCTGATCCTGCTCGCCGCGGCCGCGCTGGCGCTGGTCTACGTTGCCAATGCCGGCCTGATGGTGGTGGTCACCTACTGGGGCCACGTGCTCGGCATCAACATCGAGACCACGATGCGGGCGCGGGCCTTCGACCACCTGCAGAAGCTCTCCTTCCGCTTCTACGACGGCCAGAAGACCGGCCACCTCGTGGCCCGGGTGACCAAGGACCTGGAGGAGATCGGCGAGGTCGCCCATCACGGGCCCGAGGACCTGTTCATCGCCGTGATGACGCTGTTCGGCGCCTTCGCGCTGATGCTCTACGTCCACGCGCCGCTGGCGCTGATCACCGCGGCGATCCTGCCGCTGATCGCCTTCGTGTCGATCCGCTACGGCGGCCGCATGACCCGCAACTGGCAGGCCCAGTACGGCCGGGTCGGCGCCTTCAACGCGCGGATCGAGGAGAATGTCGGCGGGATGCGGGTCGTGCAGGCCTTCGCCAACGAGCCCCACGAGCGCGCCCTCTTCGCCCTCGACAACGCCCGCTACCGGGACACCAAGCTCGAGGCCTACCGGCTGATGGCGGCCGGCCTGTCGATCAACTACCTGGGCCTGCGCCTCGTCCAGATCGCGGTGCTGCTCGGCGGCGCCGCCTTCGTGGTCCGGGGCGACCTGACGCCCGGGGGCTTCGTGGGCTTCCTGCTGCTGGTGGGCGTGTTCTACCGGCCGCTGGAGAAGATCGGCGCCGTGGTCGAGACGTACCCGAAGGGGGTCGCGGGCTTCCGCCGCTACCAGGAACTGCTGGCCACCGAGCCCGACATCACCGACCGGCCCGGCGCCCGCGCGGTCGGCGCCCTGCGCGGCGACATTCGTTTCGAGGGGGTGGGCTTCGGCTACGGGCCCGGCCGCCCGGTCTTCGCCGGCCTCGACCTCGCGGTGGCGGCCGGCGAGACGGTGGCGTTCGTGGGTCCCTCGGGGGTCGGCAAGACCACCCTCTGCGCCCTGCTGCCGCGCTTCTACGAGGTCGAGGCGGGCCGCATCACCGTCGACGGGATCGACATCCGCGACATCACCCTGGCGAGCCTGCGCCGCCAGATCGGCATCGTCCAGCAGGACGTGTTCCTGTTCGCCGGCACGATCCGGGAGAACATCGCCTACGGCCGCCTCGACGCCGCCGAGGCCGAGATCGACGCCGCCGCGCGGCGCGCCCGTCTCGGCGGGCTGATCGACAGCCTGCCGGAGGGCCTCGACACCGTGGTGGGCGAGCGCGGCGTGCGCCTGTCGGGCGGCCAGAAGCAGCGCATCGCCATCGCGCGGGTCTTCCTCAAGAACCCTCCGATCCTGATCCTCGACGAGGCGACCTCGGCGCTCGACACCGAGACCGAGCGGGAGATCCAGCGGGCGCTCGCCGAGCTCGCCCGCGGGCGCACGACCCTGGTGATCGCCCACCGCCTCGCCACCATCCGGGACGCCGACCGCATCGTGGTCCTGGGGGAGGGCGGGGTCGTCGAGGAGGGCCGGCACGCGGCTCTGCTCGCCGCCGGCGGCCCCTACAGCCGCCTGCACGCGGCGCAGTTCGGGCGCGGCGAAGCCGGCGCGGGCGTCCTCGCGGCGGAGTGAGAGCCGGCCTCGCTAGGGTGCCGCCGGCGCGCTCGACTCGCGCACGACGAGGCGCGCGGGGAACAGCGTCTGGGCGAGGTCGTCCGGCGCCCGTGTCCCCTCGATCAGTTCGACCAGCGTCGCGAAGGCGGACCGGACCATGTCGAGCACCGGGACATCGACCGAGGTCAGGCTCGGGATCGCGTAGGCCCCCTGGCTGAGGTTGTCGAAGCCGACGACGCGGATCTCCGCGGGGACCCGCACGCCGCCCTCGTGCAGCGCCCGCAGTACGCCGAACGCCACCCGGTCGCTGGCGGCCACGACGGCGTCCGGCCGGGCGCCGGGTCCGGCCTCCAGGAGAGCCCGCGCGGCCCGGTAGCCGCCCGCGGCGGTCCCGTCGCAGGAGACCACGAGGGCGTCGCGCAGGGGCAGCCCCGCCTCCGCGAGGGCATCCCGGTAGCCGCGGAACCGCTCGGTGGCGGCGGCGGGCCGGCGCGCGTCGCCCGCGAGCAGGCAGATCGACCGGCTCCCCGCCGCGATCAGGTGGCGGACGGCCCCGTGGACCGCGTCGCGCTCCGCCAGCGCGACGTAGTGCGTGCCGGGCACCTCCAGGCCGAACACCACGAACGGGCATCGCTTGGCCTGGAGCAGGCCGATCAGCGGGTCGTCCCGATCCTCGGCGAAGACCACGAGGCCGTCGACCCGGGCCTCGCTGACGAGGCCGGCGATCCGGCCCGGGCCGTCCGGGTCGTCGGCGCGGCGGCAGCGGTGGACCAGGGTGTAGCCCTGCCGGTCGGTGACGGTGCCGAAGGTCCGGAGGACGTGGCCGTGATCGGCCGTCTCCCCCGGGCGGCCCCCGTCGGCGGCGGGCTCCGGCGCCGGAGCGAACACGCAGGCGATGCTGCGACTGGGCTTCTTGCGCAGGGACCGGGCGGCGAGGCTGGGCACGAAGTCCAGGTCGCGCATGGCCGTCTCGATGGTCTCGCGCGTGGTCCGGGCGACCTTCTGCGGGTGGTTCAGGACCAGCGAGACCGTCTGGAAGCTCACGCCGGCCCGTCGGGCGACGTCCTTGATCGTCGTCTGGCCCATCGTCACCTCGAGAGCCGGTCCGGATGGCCGCGCCCCCCGCGCGGCGCTGCCTCGTTCGGTGCGCCAATCTAGATCTGTATCGATCGGAGATAAAGCCGCGGGCCGGGCGGCGAAGACGGCGTATTCCCGCGCAAAGGCTGCGCAGGACCGGTCATTCGCGCGCGAAATCCGATCCATCCTGCGGTTTCTCGGTGCCCCGATCCCGCCGTTCGGACGGCCCGCCGGGCAGGAACCTTGTCCCCCCTGTGCGGTTCGCCGGGCAGCACCTCAAGCGATGATCGGGGCGTCGGGTGCCTCACCCAATCCGGATGCCACTCCCATGATGCACCGTCGCATGCACAGACGCGCTCTCCTCACCACGATGCTGGGCGCCACCGCGGCCCTGGCGGTCACCCGCACAGCCCTCGCGCAGGTCACGCCGGCCGGCGCGATTCCGACCGGCGCCTATCTCCAGATGGCCACCGGCGGCGGCCTGTTCCTGGAGAACACGGCCCGCGACGCCCACGCGAAGACCACCAATCCCGCCGTCAAGAAGTTCGCCCGCGCGGAGGTGGTCGAACAGGTGAACCTCGCCCGCAAGATCAGCGCCTACACGGGCGGCGCCCCGATCCCGGGCCCGGCCGCGGCGGGCCCGGGTGGCCTGATCGGCGGCCTCGTCGCGGCGCCGGTGGCGGTGGCCGGCACGGCCGTGAATGCGGCGGGCGGTGTCGCCGGCGGTGTCGTCGGCGGCGTGCTCGGCGGACCGGCTCCGGCCCAGGGCATGACCACCGACGCGCAGAAGGCGCAGATCCTGGCGCAGCTCAGCGCCATGCCGCCGGGGCCGCAATACGACGCCACCTTCGTGAACGCCTCGCTCCAGGGCCATCGGGAGGCGCTGGGCATCCATGGCGCCTACGCCCGGTCGGGCGAGGATCCCGGCCTGCGCGCGATCGCCCGCGGCGCCCTGCCGCTGATCAACCTGCACATCGCCCGGCTCGATCGGATGCAGGCGATGATGGGCGCTCAGCCGGGGTGAGCGGCCGGACGACGGGGTCGGTGCGCGGCGCGGCGCACCGGCCTCCTCGCGGTTGTCTCGTAGTTGTCTCGCAATTGTCCCACCGGCCTCGAACAGGACCCCGTCAGCCGGCCCGATCGCGCAGGCGCCGCACCAATCTGAGCAGCACGCCGCGGATATGGGATCGAAGCTGGGTGTTCTCTGCCATGGGACGCCGTTCGAAGCGCCGGATCGCGGCGCCTCGAGAAACACATCCCTTGGACGGACCGTTGCTACGTAAAAAGCGGGATCGTTGCCGCGGCCGAGCCGCAGAACCACCCTCCAAGGACGTAGCCCGTGGCCCGGATCGACGGCGCCCCGCGGCCCGTATGATGGGACCGGATTGTCGACAGCACGCTCCTGATGTGCGCGCGCAGCTTGTCCTTGCGGAGCGCGGCCGTCTCGGCGCACGGGTCGGGCGGGTTGGCGGAGGTCGACATGTCAAGGGGCCCCGGCTCAGGCGCGCCACCGCTCCGGGCCGTCGGACGACGGCGGGGGGACGCTGGGGATTCTTGTACTTGATAACGTGAGCGGAATCTCGGGCGGACGGCGCAGATCCGAGCAAACTCCATGTTTTAGATGCATTAAGGTTTATCCGACCGAAGACCTTTCCCAGTCGTGCATCGCACTACGTAGAGATATCCGGACGATCGCCGCGGGGCTGCAGCAGGGGGGAGGTCGGTGTCCGAGCGCTTCTACTTCGACCTCGAGAGCGGCGAGGAGACGATCCGGGACGACGACGGCGTGGAGGTCGGCAGCCTGGCCGAGGCCATGGCCGAGGCGCGCAGCGTCATCGCCGAGATGGCCGACGAGGTCTGCGCCGCCGATCCCGACCGGTCCTGGAGCTTGGTCGTGCGCGACGCCGCCGGGTACGCCCGCCACCGGCTGCCGATCCGGCGGTAGCGCCCGACAAGAAGCCCGCCACGGCCTAGCCGGGCGGGCTTGAAGGTGATCTCGTCTCGGAGAAGGCCCGACCGTAGACCCGCCACAGGGCGACCGCATCCCCCATCCGGAGGACGCCGACGCACGATCCCGCGACCGCCTGCCCGCGACTGCCGACCCGCGACCGCCCGCCGCGGCAGCCCGGCCGCCGGAGGGCCCGCCCCGCTGGAGGAAAGATCTGCGCAGGGGACTCAACGTCCTCGGCGCCGGGTCGGTCAGCCCGCGAAGGCGCGGGGCGGCAGGCCGGCGACGCCAACGTCGAGCTCGAACAGCGCGCCGGCCTCCGGCACGTGCTCCGCCCCCCGCGCCGCCGAGGTGACGAACAGCCGGTCGAGGCCGGGACCCGCGAAGGCGCAGCTCGTGATGTTGGGGGCGGGCAGGGGGATCGCGCGCAGCAGGCGCCCCGCGGGATCGAAGCGGCTGAGCCGGCCGCCGCCCCAGTGGGCGATCCACAGGCAGCCCTCTTCGTCCGTGGTCATGCCGTCGGGCCAGCCCCAATCGTCGGGGAAGCGGAGGAAGGGCCGCTTGCCCGTCAGCGCCCCGTCGGCGGCGAGGTCGAAGGCGTAGACCGTCCGGGCGGCGCTGTCGCTGTGATAGAGGATCCGGCCGTCGCGGCTGAAGGTCGGCCCGTTGGCGACGCCGTAGCTGGTATCCATCCGCCGCCACGTCAGGTCCGGGTCGAGCCGGTGCAGGGCGCCCGACACCGCGGTCTCGGCCTGGTGCATGCTCCCGGCCCAGATCCGGCCGGCGCAATCGACCTTGGCGTCGTTCAGGCGGTTGTCGGGATCGTCGGGCTCGGGGTCGCCGATCGGCGCGAGGCGGTCGGCCTCCAGGTCGTAGGTCGCGAAGCCGCTCTTCAGCCCGACGACGAAGTCGCGCCGGCCCGCGCGGGGGATGATCCAGCCGAGCGGTTCCGGGAACGGGCGCGTGCCCACGGCGCCGTCGGCGAGGTCCAGCCAGTTCAGGGCCGGCGCCTCGATATCGACCCAGAACAGCACGCCCCGCTCCGGAACCCAGACCGGGCCCTCGCCGAGCCGGTCGCGCCGGGGCCGGTCGAGGATGCGGATCCGCGGGTCCATGGCGGGCTCCCCGATCTGGCCGACGCTCAGGCGCCGGCCGGCCGCGCTGCGGCGCCGGTCCTGCAGCCCCAGAGCGCGTAGAACAGGACGTAGAGCTCGCAGGCGGCGGTGATCAGGAAGGAGCGCTGCAGCCCGTACCGGTCCGCCGCCCAGCCCTGCACCACGACCAGGGAGCCGCCCGCGATCGCCATGATCAGCAGCCCGGCGCCCTCCTCGGTGAGCGGTCCGAGGCCGCGGATGCCCAGGGTGAAGATCGTCGGGAACATGATCGCGTGGAACAGGCCGACCGAGATCAGCGCCCACAGGGCGAGGTGGCCGGTCGCGAAGGTCGCCACCAGCATCACCGCGCAGGCGCCGATCGCCGCGCCGGCCAGCACGGTCTCGGCCGGGCGCCGCTGCATCAGGTAGCTGCCGACGAAGCGGCCGACCATCATGCCGCCCCAGAGCAGGAACAGGTAGCGCGAGGCCTGGGCGTGGGTCAGGTCGCCGATCTCGGGCTGCGACACGAAGTTGATGAACAGGTTCGACACCCCGATCTCGGCGATCAGGTAGATGAAGATCGCCGGCACGCCGAGCACGAGGTTGCGGTGGCGCCAGAGCGACAGGCCGGCGCGCTCGGCCCTGGCGGCCCGGGCGGTGGTGCCGCCGGAACCGCTGATGGCGGGCAGCGGGAAGCGGGCGATGACCGCGGCGAGGACGACGAGCACCACCGCCACGATCAGGTAGGGCAGCTGCACCGACTGCGCGTCGGCCAGGCGCTCGGCCGGGGTCAGGGTGGCCCCGGCGGCGGCGTTGCCCGAGGCCGAGCGGCCGAGGATCAGGTAGCCGCCGAACAGCGGCGCCAGGGTCGTCCCGAGGGAGTTGAACGCCTGCACGAGGTTGAGCCGCGCCGGGGCGCTCTCGGCCGGGCCGACCACCGCCACGTAGGGGTTCGCGGCGACCTGCAGGAGGGTGATGCCGCTGGCGATCACGAACAGCGCCGTGAGCGTGATCGCGTAGGAGACCCGGTGGGCGGCCAGGATCATCCCGAGCGTGCCGAGCGCCATGATGCCCAGTCCCGTCACCAGGGCGCGCTGGTAGCCGACGCGCTCGATCAGCTTGGCCGCCGGGATCGAGGCGACGAAGTAGGCGATGAACCAGACGGACTCGATCAGCGTGGTCTGCGTGTAGTCGAGGTCGAACACGCTGCGCAGGTGCGGCAGCAGCGTGTTGTTGATGACCGTGATGAAGCCCCACATGAAGAACAGGCTCGCCAGCAGCGACAGGGCCGGGCGGTAGCCGCCCCGGTCGCGCGCGGCCTCCGCCCCCGTCCGGGGCGCCGCGGTCCCCGCGGTCGCGATCGGTCCTGCCATCCGGCGTCGTCCTCTGCCTCTCGGGCCACCTTGTCGGGGTCCCGTGTTGTTCCTTTTATTTGTCTGAGTATATACCGGGTTCGCGGACGTCAACCGCGAGTCCCGTCGCGGTCCGGCGCAGGACCGGCGCGGCGGGCGGAATCACGAAGGGGGAGAGCGCGATGCGTGGAGTGGGATCCCTGGCGCTGTGCGCCTGTGCGGCCCTGCCGGGCCTGACGCCGGCACCGGCCCGGGCGGCCGAGCCGACCCGGGCGGTGTTCGGCACGCTGCCGGACGGCCGGACGGTGGAGGAGGTGACGCTGACGAACAGCAAGGGCGTCACGGCGCGGATCCTGTCGTGGGGGGCGCTCCTGCGGAGGCTCGACGTGCCGGACCGCTCCGGCAAGGCCGCGGACGTCGTGCTCGGCTACAATGACCTCGCCTCCTACCTGGCCAAGGGCAACTATTTCGGCGCGAGCGTCGGGCGCTACGCCAACCGCATCCGCGCCGGGCGCTTCACCCTCGACGGCCGGACCTACACGCTGGCCACCAACGACGGCCCGAACGCCCTGCACGGCGGCGCGTCCGGCTTCGACAAGCGGCTCTGGACGATCACCGCGGTCAAGGGCGGCGCGGCCCCCTCGGTCACCCTGCGCTACGTCAGCCCGGACGGCGAGGAGGGCTATCCCGGCACGCTGACGGCGACCGCCACCTACGCGCTGGACGACACGAACACCCTCACGGTCACCTACGAGGCGACGACCGACAAGCCGACGATCGTCAACCTGACCAACCACAGCTTCTTCAACCTCGCGGGCGAGGGCTCGGGACGCTCGATCCTCGACCAGATTCTGACCATCCCGGCGGAGCGCTTCACGCCGGTCGACGCCACCCTGATCCCGACCGGGGAACACCTGCCGGTGGCCGGCACGCCCTTCGACTTCCGCGAGCCCACGGTGATCGGCGCGCGGATCCGCGACGGGCGGGACGCGCAGATCGTGCGCGGGCGCGGCTACGACCACAACTGGGTCGTGACCGACGCGCCCACGGCCGAGCCGCACCCGGTGGCGCGGGTCGAGGATCCGGGATCGGGCCGCGTCCTCGACGTGGCGAGCAACCAGCCCGACCTCCAGTTCTACGCCGGCAACTTCCTCAACGGGACCGCGGTCGGTAAGTCCGGCCTCGCCTACCGCCAGTCGGACGCCCTGGCGCTGGAGCCGGAGCTCTTCCCCGACACGCCGAACCAGGCGGCCTTCGGCTCGGCCCGGCTCGATCCCGGCAAGACCTACCGGAACGTGATCACCTACCGCTTCTCGACCAGCCCCGCCCCCCGGACCCAGAAATGACCGACCGACCGATTGCACGGCCCCTGCGCTCGCGCGCGTGGTTCGACAACCCCGACAATATCGACATGACGGCGCTCTACCTGGAGCGCTACCTGAACTTCGGCCTCAGCCTGGAGGAGCTGCGCTCGGGCAAACCGATCATCGGCATCGCCCAGACCGGCTCGGACCTGTCCCCGTGCAATCGCCACCACCTCGTCCTCGCGGAGCGGATCCGCGAGGGCATCCGCGAGGCGGGCGGGATCGTCCTGGAGTTTCCCGTCCACCCGATCCAGGAGACCGGCAAGCGGCCGACCGCGGGCCTCGATCGCAACCTCGCCTATCTCGGGCTCGTGGAGCTGCTCTACGGCTACCCCCTCGACGGGGTCGTGCTGACCACGGGCTGCGACAAGACCACCCCGGCCTGCCTGATGGCGGCCGCCACCGTGAACATCCCGGCCATCGCCCTGTCGGTGGGGCCGATGCTCAACGGCTGGTTCAAGGGCCAGCGCACCGGATCCGGCACGATCGTCTGGAAGGCCCGCGAGATGCTGGCGGCCGGCGAGATCGACCACGACGGCTTCATCAAGCTGGTGACCTCGTCGGCGCCCTCGACCGGCTTCTGCAACACGATGGGCACCGCCACCACGATGAACACGCTGGCCGAGGCGCTCGGCATGATGCTGCCCGGCTCGGCCGCGATCCCGGCGCCCTACCGCGACCGGCAGGAGGCCGCCTACCTGACGGGCAAGCGCGTCGTCGCCATGGTGGCCGAGGACCTGAAGCCCTCCGACATCCTGACCCGCGACGCCTTCCTCAACGCCATCGCGGTCAATTCCGCGATCGGCGGCTCGACCAACGCGCCGATCCACCTCGCGGCGATCGCCCGCCACATGGGGGTCGCGCTCGACATCGCGGACTGGCAGACCCACGGCCTCGACGTGCCGCTCCTCGTCAATCTGCAGCCGGCGGGCGCCTATCTCGGCGAGGATTACTACCGCGCCGGCAGCTTGCCCGCGGTGGTGGCGCAGCTCATGCGCCGCGGCCTGATCCGCGAGGGCGCCCTCACCGTGAACGGGCGGACCCTCGGCGACAATTGCCGCGGCGCCGCGATCGAGGACGAGGACGTGATCCGGCCGATCGACCGGCCGCTCAAGGAGGCGGCCGGCTTCCTGGTCCTGCGCGGCAACCTGTTCGACGCCGCGGTGATGAAGACCAGCGTCATCGGCGCGGAGTTCCGCAGCCGCTACCTGTCGAACCCGGAGGATCCGGACGCCTTCGAGGGCCCCGTCGTGGTGTTCGACGGGCCGGAGGATTACCACGCCCGGATCGACGACCCGAGCCTCGGCATCACCGAGGAGACCCTGCTGGTCATGCGCGGGGCCGGGCCCGTGGGCTATCCGGGGGCGGCCGAGGTGGTGAACATGCGCCCGCCCGCGCAGCTGATCCGGGCCGGCGTGCACGCGCTGCCCTGCCTCGGCGACGGGCGCCAGTCCGGCACCTCCGGTTCGCCGTCGATCCTCAACGCCTCGCCCGAGGCGGCGGCCGGCGGCGGCCTCGCCCTCCTGCGCACCGGCGACCGGGTGCGGATCGACCTGCGCCGCGGCACCGCCGACATGCTGGTCGACGCCGACGAGATCGCGCGGCGGCGCGCGGCCCTGGAGGCGGCCGGCGGCTACGCCTATCCGGCCTCGCAGACCCCCTGGCAGGCGATGCAGCGCGCCGCGGTGGGGCAGATGCACACCGGGGCCATCCTCGAGGGCGCCGAGGCGTTCCAGCGCATCGCGCAGACGCGGGGCGTGCCGCGCGACAACCACTGAGGCCACTCGGGCCACTCGGGCAATGTCCGGGCCGGCGGCGCCCCGCCGCCGGCACCGTCAGGGCCGCATCGCCAGCTCGGTGTCGGCGAGGGCGAGGCGGACCAGCTCGGTCATCGTCGCGCGGGCGGCGTCCGGGTCGCCCGCCACGATCGCGTCGTAGAGGGCGCGGTGATCCGGCATCGGGTCCCGGGGCAGGCCCTGGCGGCGGTGCTTGAAGATCGTCGTCCACGTGACCGCGGCGGCGATGGAGCTCGACAGGGCGATCAGCGCGCCGTTGCGGGCCGCTTCCAGGATCGTGTTGTGGAAGGCCTGGTCGGCGGCCCGCCCGGCCTCGGTGGCGAGGCCGTGGCGGCCCATCTCCTCCAGGGCGTGTCCCATCCGGGCGATGTCGAGGCCGGAGCGCCGCTCGGCTGCGAGCGCGGCCGCGGCCGGCTCGACGATCATCCGCAGCTCGAACAGGTCGCGGATGAAGGACTCGCTCGGCTCCGACTCGAAGGCCCAGGCGAGGATGTCGGGATCGAGCAGGTTCCAGCGGCTGCGCTGGCTGACGCGGGTGCCGGTGCGCGGGCGGCTCTCGACGAGCCCCTTCGCGCTCAGGATGCGGATCGCCTCGCGATAGGCGGTGCGCGAGACGTTCAATTTCTCAGAGAATTCGATCTCGCCGGGCAGCACGTCCCCGGGCGCGTAGCGGCCGCCGAGGATCGCCGCGCCCAGATCGCGGGCGACCGAGCCGTGGATGCGGCGCGACCCCGAGGCGAGGGGCAGCGTCACGTTCTCCGAGCCCCGCTCCTGCCTCACCGCATCCACCTCCGGTCCGGGCCACCGGGTCGGGGCAGGAACGGCGTGATCGTATCCTGAAGTTGTAGGAGCGCAAAGAGGAACGCCCGCCGCACCGGGACCGCGGCCACGCTTGCGGCCGGGAGCGAACTGCTCTAGCTTATTTGTATGAGTAGTGAACCGCCAGGGCCCGTCTCGGTGCGCGGCGGCGTCCCGAGCGGCGCCGCCGAATCGGCCACGGGCGCGGTCTTCCGGGCCGCCGGCCCCGCGGAGGTCGAGGCCGCCTGCGCCCCGGCGGAGGCGGCGTTCCCGCACGTCTCCGGGGCGCCCCTGGAAACACGCGCGCGCTGTCGCGAGGCTGTCGCCGACGGCATCGCCGAACTCGGTGCGCCGCCGATCGAGCGGGCGATGGCCGAGACGGGCCAGCCGCGCGCGCGGGTCGAGGGCGAGCGCGCCCGCGCGGTCGGGCAGCCGCGCCTGTTCGCGGATCCGGTCCGCTCCGCCCGCAGGTCCGGCCGGGTCCTGGCGAAGGGCTGGCCGACCGGCGCGGAGGTCGCCCCCGCGATGGTGCAGGGCGGCCCGTTCCCGGCGACCTCGGACGGCCGCAGCAGCGCGGTCGGACCGCCGGCGATCGAGCGCTTCCTGCGCCCGGTCCGCCCCCAGGACCTGCCCGACGCGCAGCCGCCCCTGCGCCCGGACAATCCCCGGCACCGCGCGCGCCGGATCGACGGCGCTCGCGCCCCGCAACCCGGCCACTGACGGGCCGCCGCGCGA
This sequence comes from Methylobacterium oryzae, assembly GCF_021398735.1. NCBI lineage: Bacteria > Pseudomonadati > Pseudomonadota > Alphaproteobacteria > Hyphomicrobiales > Methylobacteriaceae > Methylobacterium > Methylobacterium oryzae. The sequence continues at coordinate 3,594,629 of NZ_CP090349.1, read as the reverse complement.
CCCTCGACGGCCGCGCGTTCAGGACGCCCCGAAGCGGGCATCCCCGGGAGGACACAGATGGGACGATCACTCTTACAATTTCGCGCCGCCGACGGGCAGCGGGCCGTCGCGCTGCTCGCCGACGGCCAAGCGCGGCGGGTGCTCGGCGTCGACAGCGTGCTCGCCCTGGCGCGGAGGGCCCTCGCCGCGGGGGACGATCTGGCCGCGACGGCGGAGCGCGCGGGGTTCGGCGCGCCCGTCGATCTCGACGCGGTCCGGCTCCTGCCGCCCGTCGATCACGCCGATCCCGCGCACCTCCTGCTGAGCGGCACCGGCCTGACGCATCTCGGCTCCGCCGAGGGCCGCGACGCGATGCACCGCGCGGACGCGGCCGACCCGGCGCCGACCGATTCGATGCGCATGTTCCGGATGGGCGTCGAGGGCGGCAAACCGGCGCCGGGCGAGGCCGGCGCGCAGCCCGAGTGGTTCTACAAGGGCGACGGCTCCAGCCTGGTCGCCTGCGGCGAGCCGCTGGTCTCGCCGGCCTTCGCCCGCGACGGCGGCGAGGAGCCGGAGATCGCCGGGATCTACCTGATCGACGCCGACGGAACGCCGGTGCGCCTCGGCTTCGCCCTGGCGAACGAGTTCTCCGACCACGTGACCGAGCGCGGCAACTACCTGTGGCTGGCGCATTCCAAGCTCCGCCCGGCCGCCCTCGGCCCGGAGCTCTTGCTCGGGGCCCTGCCGCCGGACGTGCGCGGCACGAGCCGCATCCTGCGCGACGGAGCCGTGCTCTGGGAGAAGCCGTTCCTGTCCGGGGAGGCCAACATGTCCCACAGCATCGCCAATCTGGAGCGGCACCACTTCAAGTACGCGCCGTTCCGGCGCCCCGGCGACGTGCACGTCCACTTCTTCGGGACCGCGACCCTGTCGTTCAGCGACGGCGTCGCGACCCGGCCGGGCGACGTGTTCGAGATCGCGGCGGCGCCGTTCACGCGGCCCCTGCGCAACCCGCTGGCGATCGCGCCGGCGGACGCGCCGTCCGTGCGGGTGCTCTGACATGGCGGCCCCGATCCGCATCGGCCTCGCGGGCGTCGGCAAGATCGCCCGCGACCAGCACCTGCCGGCCATCGCCGCCTCGCCGGACTACGCGCTCGTGGCGGTGGCGAGCCGGCACGGCGGCCTCGACGGGGTGCCGAGCTACGCCACCCTGGAGGCGATGCTGGCGGCGCACGGCGACCTCGACGCCGTCGCCCTGTGCCAGCCGCCGCAGGCGCGGTGCGCGGCGGCCCTGGCGGCGATCGCGGCCGGCCGCCACGTCTTCCTCGAGAAGCCCCCGGGCGCGACGCTGGCCGAGGTCGGGCTCCTGGTCGCGGCCGCGCGGGACCGGGGCGTGAGCCTGTTCGCGAGCTGGCACTCCCGCTGCGCGCCGGGGGTGGAGCCCGCCCGCCGGTGGCTATCGGGCCGCAGGATCCGGTCGGCGGCGATCGCCTGGCTGGAGGATGTCCGGCACTGGCACCCGGGCCAGGACTGGATCTGGGAGGCGGGCGGGATGGGCGTGTTCGATCCGGGGATCAACGCCCTGTCGATCGCCACCCACATCCTGCCGCCGTTCTTCCTCACCGGTGCGACCCTGTCGGTGCCGGCGAACCGGCAGGCGCCGATCGCCGCCGACCTGCACTTCGCGGACGCCGCCGGCACCCCGATCCGCGCCCGGTTCGACTGGCGCCAGACCGGGCCGCAGACCTGGGACATCCGCGTCGAGACCGACGACGGCCCCCTGGTCCTGTCGCGGGGCGGGGCCGCCCTGTCGATCGCCGGCCGCGACCAGCCGCTCCCGCCCGAGGCGGAGTACCGCGGCCTCTACGACCGCTTCGCCGCCCTGGTCCGTACCGGCACCAGCGACGTCGACCTGAATCCGCTGATCCACGCCGCCGACGCCTTCATGCGCGGCGAGCGCCGCGCGGTGGAGGCCTTCACGGACTGACCGGGAGGCCCCCCTGCGGGACACGAACGCGACAGAGCCAGGCAAGGCCGCGCGGTTAAGGGGGAGTCACACATGGGAAAGCATCGGGGCAAGCATCGGGCAAAGCATTGGCGATGGGCCGCGCTGGCGTTCTGCGCCGCGTCGATCACGGCGGGCGCGGGCCCGGCGATCGCGCAGGTCGAGGCGACGGCACCGGACGGGGGACCGGCCCCGGTGAATCCGGGACCGAAGGCGAGCCCGGCGCAGAAGGCCCGGTATCGGGCGAACCGCGCCCGGCGGCGGGTCATCCGGGAGGCGCGGAGCTTCTCGGGCGCCAGCAGCGCCGCCGCCAGCCTCGACGTGCAGGGCAGCAGCGCGACGCCGCCCAGCCTGCCGCCGGGCACCCTCGATCTCGGCAACGGGATCAGCATGGTCCTGAACTACACGGGCGAGTTCGCCGCCAACCCGTCCGGCGGCATCCGGCAGGGATCGGCCTATGCGGGCCAGATCGCGTTCGGCCTCGACGCCGATCTCGCCCGCCTCGCCGGCATCGACGGCGGCTCGGTCCACACGATCGTCACCCAGCGCCACGGCCGGAGCCTGGCCCAGGATGACATCGGCTTCAACGGCAGCGTGCAGGAGATCTACGGCGGCGGCCAGACCGCCCATCTGACGCTGCTGTCCTACGAGCAGAAGCTGTTCGACAACCGCCTCGACATCGAGGTGGGCCGCCTGCTCGCCAACCCCAACTTCCTGGCCTCGCCGCTCTACTGCAACTTCCAGAACAACGCGACCTGCGGCGCGCCCAAGTCCATCTTCAAGCTGACGAACTTCACCTACTGGCCGATCGCCACCTGGGGCGGCCACGCCAAGGCCTGGGTCAACGACAAGGTGTTCCTGCACGCCGGCATCTACGAGGTGAACCCGCGCGACCAGCTGCCGACCCGGAACGGCATCGACTGGTCGACCAGCGGCGCCGCTGGATTCCTGGTGCCGGTGGAGGTCGGCTACGCGACCAATTTCGGCAACGATCCGCTGCCGCGCAACTACAGCATCGGCGCCGTCTTCGACCGGTCGGACTACAAGGATCCCGTGCTCGACCAGCGGGGCGGGGCTCAGGTCTTCAGCGGTCTCGATCCGCTGACCCGGTTCGGGCGCTCGGCGGTCTACGCGCGCTTCGACCAGATGGTCTGGCGGCCGGACCCGAGCGGCGTCCAGGGCCTGTCGGTGTTCGGCGTCGTGATCGGCGGCACCGGCGGCCGGCAGACCCAGGATTACTTCCTGGAGGGCGGCGCCGTGCTGACCGGCACCTTCCCGGGTCGGCCCTACGACACCCTCGGCCTCGTCTTCGCCATGGAGAAGCTCTCGCCGCTGGGCACGGCCAACATCCGGGCGGCGCGCGCGTCACTGGGGCTCGGCACCCGGACCGTCGAGTCCCTGCAGACCATCCTGGAGCTGAGCTACGGCATCCAGCTGACCCCGGCGGTGCGGCTGATGCCGAACCTGCAATACGTGATCGACCCGGACCAGACCCGCTTCCCGTTCCGCCCGAAGCCGATCCCGGACGCCTTCGTGATCGGCGCGAAGCTGTCGGTGGACCTGTTCACCCTGGCCGGCCTCGCGAAGGGCCCGGGCAGCCAGTGACGCCCTGACCGCCCCGGCGCCCGCCCCCTGCGGGTGCCGGGCCTTCCGACCTGACCGGGGGAGGGGCCGTCCCGCGGCCGCGAGGCCCGTGCGCGCCGGTTCCCGGACCTGCGGGGGGCAGCGCCTCGCCGCGCGCCCGTCGGGCAGGCGCGCCGGGCCGGCCGCGCGGCGGCGTTTCGCGCCGCGCGCGCCATCGTGTACGAGACCGGGCTCCGCGTTCCGTCGCGCGGTCGACGGGCCGCCCGCCCGTGGGACGACGGCAGAGACCTCGACATGGCAGTGACCGATCACGACGCGGCACCGGTCTCCACCGGGGTGACCGGCCTCGACTACATCCTGGCCGGCGGCTACGCGTCCCAGCGCTCGCACCTCATCGAGGGGCGGCCCGGATCCGGCAAGACGACGCTGGCGATGCAGTTCCTCCTCGACGGCGTGCGCCGGGGCGAGCGCTGCCTGTACATCACGCTCTCGGAGAGCCGGCGCGAGCTCCTGAACGTCGCGGAGCGCCACGGCTGGTCCCTCGACGGCATCGAGATCTGCGAGCTCGTCGCGCCGGAACTCAGCCTCGACCCCGGGCAGCAGCAGAGCCTCGTCCACTCGTCCGACCTCGAGCTCGGCGAGACCGTCCGGATGGCGATCGCCGAGATCGAGCGGCTCAAGCCGCAGCGCGTGGTGTTCGACAGCCTCTCGGAGATCCGGCTGCTCTCGCAGGGATCGCTGCGCTACCGCAGGCAGGTCCACGCCCTGCGCAGCTTCCTGCTCATCCAGAACACCACGGCGCTGCTCCTCGACGATCTCACCGCCGAGACGGACGACCTGAACCTGCACAGCCTCAGCCACGCCGTGATCCGGCTGGAGCAGCTCGCGCCCCTGTACGGCGGCGAGCGGCGGCGCCTGCGCGTGATCAAGATGCGCGGCACGCCGTTCCGGGGCGGTTTCCACGACTACGTCATCCGGCGCGGCGGGCTCACGGTGTTCCCGCGCCTCGTCGCGGCCGAGCATCTCGGCACCTTCCCCGACGACCGGTGCGGCACGGGCAGCCCCGAACTGGACCAGCTGCTCGGCGGCGGCCTCGACCGAGGCACCAGCACGATGCTGATCGGACCGTCCGGCGTCGGCAAGTCCACGGTGGCGCTCACCTGCGTCACCGCGGCGATCGCCCGCGGCGAGCGCGCGCTGATCCTCAGCTTCGACGAGACCACCGGCGTCCTCAGTCGCCGGGCCCGCGGTCTCGCCATGCCGGTCGACGACGCGATCGCCGCCGGATCGCTCATCGTCGAGCAGATCGACCCGGCCGAGGTCTCGCCCGGCGAACTCGCCGACATCGTCCAGAACGCGGTCGAGCACCGGGGCGTGACGACGGTCGTGATCGACTCCCTGACCGGCTATCACAACGCCATGCCGGAGGAGAATTACCTGCTCCTGCAGATGCACGAGATGCTGACCTACCTGAACCAGCAGGGCGTGCTCTCGCTCCTCGTCCTGGCCCAGCACGGCATGATCGGGGCGATGGGCGCGACTGTCGACCTCACCTACCTCAGCGACACGATCCTGCTGTTCCGCACCTTCGAGGCCGACGGGCGGCTTCGGCGCGCGATCTCGGTCGTGAAGAAGCGGACCGGCAGCCACGAGGACACGATCCGCGAATTGCGGATCGACTCCGGCGGGATCCGCGTTGGCGAACCGCTCAGCGCGTTCCGAGGTATCATGACCGGCGTTCCGACATTCGAGGGTGAGCGGTCGTCGCTCCTGCCGACCCGCGCGGCTGATGACCGAGGCTGAACTGCCGGTTCTCATCTTCGCGCCGGGTGGCCGCGACGCCGCCGTCGCCGCGGCGATCCTCGGCGAGGCGCGGATCGCGGCACAGGTGTGCGCCAGCCTCGCGGACGTGGTCTCCCGGCTCGACGCGGCCGCCTGCGCGGTGCTCACCGAGGAGGCGCTGCTGTCCTCGAACCGCCAGGCCCTGGCGGACTGGATCGCCGCGCAGCCGCCCTGGTCCGATTTCCCGTTCATCCTCCTGCGGCTGCGGGGCGCCGAGCCCAACGCGCAGCTGACCGACATGCTCGGCAACGTCAGCGTGCTGGAACGCCCGTTCCACCCAGCGACGCTGGTCATGGCGGCCCGCTCCGCCCATCGCGCCAAGCGCCGGCAGCTCGAGGCGCGCGCCCATCTCGAGGAGCGCGAGCGCACGACCGAGCGGCAGGCGCTCCTGATCCGCGAGCTGCATCACCGGGTGAAGAACACGCTGGCCACCGTGCAGGCGCTGCTCGGGGCCTCGGCCCGGTCCGCGACCAGCGTCGACGCGTTCTACGCGTCGTTCTCGGCGCGGGTGATCTCGCTGGCCAAGACCCACAATCTCCTGACCGAGGATTACTGGCAGCAGGCGCCCCTACGCGAGATGCTGATGAACGAGCTCGGGCCCTACAACGACATCGAGGGCGCCCGCATCCAGCTGGACGGCCCCGCGATCGACCTGATGGGCGACCTCGCGGTCCCGACCGGCATGGCCATCCACGAGCTGACGACCAACGCGGCCAAGCACGGCGCCCTGTCGGTCCCGGAGGGCCGGATCGCGATCCGGTGGGATATCGAGCAGACGCCGGCCGCCCGCATGCTGCACCTCGACTGGACCGAGCGGGGTGGTCCGGCCACGGCGGTGCCGACGCGGAAGGGCTTCGGCTCGACGCTGCTGCAGCGTGTCCTGAAGGTCCAGTGCCAGGCGGACATCGCCTTCGATTTCCAGCCGGCCGGGCTGCACTTCACCATGCGGGCGCCGCTGCCCGAGACGCGCGTCGTCCCGGCGTACTGAGGCGGTCAGGGTTCCGAACCCGACGCCGCGCCTGTCGCGGGGTGTGCGCTTTCACACAGAAGTGTCTTGCCTTCTGCGGTCCTGATCGAACTTATCGCAGGTGCGAGATTTAGGATGTCGCAGCACAGCGATACGTCTTGCGATGAATAGATTTGCTCCTCTCGTGGCGGCCGCACTGGCCTGGGCCGTGTTCGGCACCTGGGCCGAAGCCCGTCGCTCGTCCTTGCAGAAGGACATTCCGGCGCTCCGCCCGGGGATCGAGGCCGATCTGGCCGCGAGACACTGTCCGGCCGTCCGGATCGACACGGAGCGCTTCCGTCAGTTCTCGCGCGAGAACCATCTGAACCACGCGGACTTCTTCACGAAGAAGCGCTCGGTCGCCCTGCAGCACGACCTCGACGCGGAGCTGGCGCAGCTCCGCGAGCGTCCCGAGGAGGCCTGCGCGCAGATGTGGACCAAGTACGGCGACGACGGCACCGTGCAGCACCTCCTCGTCCGCAAGTAGGCACCGCCTTCCGATCCGGAGCCGCCCGGGCGCGTCGTCGAGGGCGGCGGCGATGACGGCTGCGACGACGACGCTGACGACCGCGAGGGTGTCGGCGCGGGCGGCGTTCCGGTCGCGCCGGACTCCCCGCCGCCCCGGATCCCGGGCTTGGCGATTCGGTTCCAGGTCCGCCCACGTACCGAGAACACGCTTCTCCCGCCGGGCGCGCCGAGAGAATAAAACCCCGCCTCTCGCGCGAATGAACCGCCGGCACGCAAGATCTCGCGCCCATCCCGCGCGACGGTCGAGATGAAAGTCCATATTGGACGCCCGATTTCGGGGAGAACATTTTTCCTTCACCGGGCAATTGGGAACGTCGTTTCATTGACGGCGGAAGTCGCAGCCATCAATTCTAGCGGCCTGTTCGGATGTCCGGCCGCGCAACCTCCGCTCTTCGGAGACGGGGCGGTCCGTCATCCTGTCTCACAGCAAGGCATCCGGAATGACACGACCGAGACTCGTCGGGCTGAGCGCCAACGTGCAGCGGCCCTCGAAGACCCGCACGCTGGTGGATGCCGTGCTCCGCGAGGCCAGCGCCCAGGCTGCCCTCGACGCGGAGATCCTCGATTTCGTCGATGCCGGGACCGGCCTCGGCGCCGCCTGGACCCGCGACCAGCTCGCGCCGGCCGCGCGCGGCGTGCTCGCGGCCATCGAGGAGGCGGACGGGCTGGTCGTCGGCTCGCCGGTCTACAAGGGCGCCTATACCGGCCTGTTCAAGCACCTGTTCGACCTGGTCGATCCGGGGGCGCTCGCCGGGAAGCCCGTGGCGATCGTGGCCACGGGCGGCGGCGCGCGCCACGCCCTCGTGGTCGAGCACGCGTTCCGGCCGCTCTTCGGCTTCTTCGGGGCGCTCCAGATCCCGACCGCGGTCTACGCCTCCGATCCAGATTTTAGCGACGGCGCGCTGACCGAGGCCGGAGTGCGCGCCCGCGCCCGCGAGGCCGGCGGGCAGCTCGCCGCGCTGCTCGTGCACCGGGCGGCCGCGGCGCCGCTCACCCTCGCCGCCGCCGAGTGAGCCGGCCGATGCTCGACCGTCGCGCCCTGCTGGCCGCCCTCGCGGCCCTGCCCCTAGCACCAGCCCTCGCGTCGGCCCTCGTCCCGGGCGCCCGGGCGGCCGAGCCCGGCGTGCTGCGGATCGGCTACCAGAAGAACGGCATCCTGGTCGTCGCCAAGCAGCAGAAGATCATCGAGAAGCGCCTGGAGCCCCTCGGATACGCGGTGCGCTGGGTCGAGTTCTCCTTCGGGCCGCCGCTGCTGGAGGCCCTGTCGCTGGACGGGATCGATCTCGGCCAGACCGGCGACGCCCCGCCGATCTTCGCCCAGGCCGCGCGCTCCAACCTCGTCTACGCGGCCGCCCAGGAGGCCGGCGGCTCCGGCGCCGGGATCTTGCTGCCGAAGGGCTCGGAGATCCGCAGCCTCGCCGAGCTCAAGGGCAAGCGCGTCGCCTTCGCCAAGGCGTCGAGCTCCCATAACCTGACCATCGCGGCGCTGGAGAAGGCCGGCCTGAGCTACGCCGACATCGAGCCGGTGACGCTGGCGCCCGCGGACGCCGCGGCCGCCTTCGCCCGGGGCAGCATCGACGCCTGGACGATCTGGGACCCGTACTTCGCCATCGCCGAGCAGGGGGAGGGCGTGCGCGTGCTGGTGCGCGCCACCGACGTCACCCCGCAGAACAACTTCTTCCTGGCGAGCCGGCCCTTCGCGGAGAGCCGGGCCCCGGTCCTCACCGCGGCGATCGACGCCCTGGGCGAGGTGGCGGCCTGGTGCACGCAGAATCGCGGCGCGGTGGCGGACCTCCTGTCGCAGGGCACCGGCGTGCCGCTGGCCGCGACGCGGCGGGCGGTGGACCGGACCGACTACGTGATCGGACCGATGACCGACCGCGTCGCCGCCGAGCAGCAGCGGGTCGCCGACCGCTTCCACGCCCTGAAGCTGATCCCCAAGCCGATCCGCATCGCCGACGCGGTCTGGACGCCCCCCGCCCGCAACGGTTGAGACCGACCGCAGAGAGCCATGACCGACCGATCGCCCCGCGCGCTGTCCCTGTCATCCGACGGCGCCCCGAACCGCCGCCTCCTCCTGTCCGCCGGCCTCGGCCTCGCGGCGGCCGCGCTGCTGCGGCCGGCCCGCGCGGCCGGCAGCATCCGGATCGGCTACCAGAAATACGGGTCCCTCGTGCTGCTGAAGGCCCGCGGCACCTTGGAGAAGGCCCTCCAGCCCTTCGGCACCGCGGTGGCGTGGTCCGAGTTCCCGTCCGGCCCGCCGCTCCTGGAGGCGCTGAATGCCGGGGCGATCGATCTCGGCTCGGCCGGCGAGGCGCCGCCGATCTTCGCCCAGGCCGCGAGCCCGGAGCTGCGCTACGTGGCCGCCGAGCCGCCGGCGCCGCGGGGCGAGGCGATCCTCGTGCCCAAGGACAGCCCGATCCGCAGCGTCGCCGACCTGCGCGGCAAGACCGTCGCCCTCAACAAGGGATCGAACGTCCACTACCTGCTGGTGCGCGCCCTGGAGCAGGCGGGCGTCCCCTACGACGCGGTGACGCTCGCCTATCTGGCGCCGGCCGACGCCAACGCCGCCTTCGTGCGCGGCTCCGTCGATGCCTGGGTGATCTGGGACCCGTTCCAGGCCGCCGCCGAGCGCGCCACGGGCGCCCGGGTCCTGGTCGACGGGCGCGGGGTCGACGGGCACGCGCTCGCCCCCAACCGCCAGTTCTACCTGTCCTGGCGCGGCTTCACCGACACCAGCCCCGCGATCGTCTCGGCCGTGCTGCAGGCGATCGGGGAGATCGACGCCTGGGCCGAGGGCCATGCCGACGCCGTGGCGGCGGAACTGGCGCCCTCGGTGGGCATCCCCGCGCCGGTCCTCGCCGTGGCGCTCGGCCGCCTGTCCTACGGCGTCGCGCCCCTCGACGCGGCCGCGATCGCCGACCAGCAGAAGGTCGCCGACAGCTTCCACCGTCTCGGGCTCCTGCCGAAGCCCGTCCGGGTCGCCGACGCGGTCTGGACGCCCCCCCGGCCCGCGGACGCCCTCAAGTCCGAGAAGCGGACGGAGAACCGCTGATGCGCCCCTCGAAGCTCGTTCGCCTGCGCGACTCCGCGGTGCCCTGGCTGCTGCCGGCCGCCATCCTGCTCGGCTGGCAGGCCGCGGTCTCGGCCGGCCTCGTCTCGAACCGCTTCATGCCGGCGCCCCTCGACGTCGTCCGGGCCGGCTGGGAGGCCGGGCGGACCGGGGAGCTCTGGACCAATCTCGGCGTCAGCACCCTGCGGGCGCTGGCGGGCTTCGTGATCGGCGGCGGCATCGGCTTCGGGCTCGGCCTCGCCAACGGCCTGTCGCGCCTGTCGGAGCGGCTCACCGACACCTCGGTGCAGATGGTGCGCAACGTGCCCCACCTGTCGCTGATCCCGCTGGTGATCCTGTGGTTCGGCATCGGCGAGGAGGCCAAGCTGTTCCTCGTGGCGCTCGGCGTGTTCTTCCCGATCTACGCCAACACCCTGCACGGCATCCGCTCGGTGGATCCGGGCCTCGTGGAGATGGGCCGGGTCTACGGCATGTCCCGCACCGAGCTGTTCACCCGCGTGGTGCTGCCGGGCGCCCTGCCGTCGATCTTCGTGGGCCTGCGCTACGCGCTGGGCATCATGTGGCTGACGCTGATCGTCGCCGAGACGATCTCGGCCTCGTCGGGGCTCGGCTACATGGCCATGCAGGCCCGGGAGTTCATGCTGGTCGACGTCGTCGTGCTGGCGATCCTGATCTACGCCGCCCTCGGCAAGTTCGCCGACGCCCTGACCCGCCAGCTCGAGCGCGCCTGCCTCGCCTGGAACCCCGCCTACAGGAGCGCCTGATGCTGCTCGACGCCGTCCGCCGCGAGGCGCTTCCCGACCCGGGCACGGACCCGCGCCCGGCGCCCGGCCCCGCCCCGGGGCACAGGCAAGCGGATCTGCCCACGGATCTGCCCGCGGATTCGCCTCCCTCGCCGCCGGCCCGAGGGATCGCCGTCACCGTCCGCGACCTGGACAAGAGCTTCGACGGCACCGCCGTCATCGAGGGCCTGAACCTGTTCCTGCCGGCCGGCGGGTTCACCGCGGTGGTCGGCCGCTCCGGCTGCGGCAAGAGCACCCTGCTGCGCCTCATCCTCGGGCTCGACACGCCCACGGGCGGGCGGATCGACCTGGAGGGGCCGGAACGCTCCCCGCGCCGGTCCGAGCCGCCGAAGCGGATCATGTTCCAGGAGCCGCGGCTGCTGCCCTGGGCGCGGGTCGTCGACAACGTGGCGGTCGGCCTGTCGGGGCACGGCTCCCGGGCCGAGCGCCGGGAGCGGGCGCTCGCGGCGCTCGCCGAGGTCGGCCTCGCCGACAAGGCCGGGCAGTGGCCCGCCACCCTGTCGGGCGGCCAGCGCCAGCGCGTGGCCCTGGCCCGGGCGCTGGTGAGCCGGCCGGGCCTGCTCGCCCTCGACGAGCCGCTGGGCGCCCTCGACGCCCTGACCCGGATCGGCATGCAGGACCTGATCGAGCGGATCTGGCGGGGGCAGGGGTTCACCGCGCTCCTCGTCACGCACGACGTCGCCGAGGCCGTGGCGCTGGCCGACCGCATCCTCGTGGTCGAGGCCGGCCGGATCGCCCTCGACCTGCGGGTCGACGTGCCGCGGCCGCGCCGGCGCGGGGATCCGGACCTCGCCCGCCTCGAGGGCCGCATCCTCGATCACCTGCTCGGATCGCAGCCAACCGCCTGAACGCGGGCCGCCGTTTCCCGGAAGCGGCGGCCCGCCCTAGCTCTCGACGATCACCGGATCCGCGCAGTCGGGTCCGGCTTTTCCGCATCCGGCCACCGGGCCGCACAGGAGATTCCGATGACAGCAGCCAATGACGGACGCGCCGACGTCCTCTGGTTCCTGCCGACCCACGGCGACGGCCGCTATCTCGGCGCGCGGGAGGGGGCCCGGGACGTCTCGCTCAGCTATCTCCGGCAGATCGCGCAGGGGGCGGACGAGCTCGGCTATTACGGCGTGCTGCTGCCCACCGGACGCTCCTGCGAGGATTCCTGGATCGTCGCCTCGGCGCTGGCGCCGCTGACCAAGCAGCTGCGCTTCCTCGTGGCGGTGCGGCCGGGCCTGATGGAGCCCTCCGCGGCGGCCCGCATGACCGCGACCCTCGACCGGATCTCGGACGGGCGCCTCCTGATCAACGTCGTCACCGGCGGCGACCCGGTGGAACTCGCCGGCGACGGCGTGTTCCTGTCCCACGACGAACGCTACGCCGTCACCGACGAGTTCCTGACGATCTGGCGCGGCCTGCTCGCGGGCGAGACCGTGACCTTCCGGGGCGATCACCTGCGCACCGAGAACGGCCGGCTGATCTTCCCGCCGGTGCAGAAGCCCTACCCGCCGCTCTATTTCGGCGGCTCGTCGGCGGCCGGCATGGCGGTCGCGGCCGAGCATTGCGACGTCTACCTCACCTGGGGCGAGCCCCCGGCGCAGGTCGCCGAGAAGATCGCCGCCGCCCGGGAGGCCGCCGAGGCGAAGGGCAAGACCTTCTCGTACGGCATCCGCCTGCACGTCATCGCCCGCGAGACCGAGGCCGCGGCCTGGGAGGCCGCCGAGCAGCTGATCTCGAAGCTCGACGACGCCACTATCGCCAAGGCGCAGGAGACCCTGAAGCGGCAGGATTCCGTCGGCCAGAGCCGCATGATGGCGCTCCACGGCGGCAGCCGCGACAAGCTCGTGGTGGCGCCGAACCTCTGGGCCGGCGTCGGCCTCGTCCGCGGCGGCGCCGGGACGGCGCTGGTCGGCTCGGCCGACCAGGTCGCCGACCGGATGAAGGAGTACATCGATCTCGGGATCGACCGCTTCATCCTCTCGGGCTACCCGCACCTGGAGGAGGCCTACCGGTTCGCTGAGCTGGTCTTCCCGAAGCTGCCGCTGCGCGCCACGACCGGGCGGCCGGCCGGCAATGCCCGCAACGACGGCCCGTTCGGCGAGATCATCGCCAACGACCTCGTGCCGACCCGCCGCGTCAGCGCGCACTGACCGGCGGCCCCGCCGGCACGGGGCATGGCTGATCTGCGTTCGGGCAGCCCGGGCGTCATGGTCATGCCATCCTTGGCGCCCATCCGCACCGCCCATCGCCGCGCGACCCGCTCGCGCGGCCTGGACGAGCGTAGGATTTCGATGACTTCGACCAAGACGGCCCTCCTGGCCATCGGTCTGTGCCTCGGCCCCGCCGCGGCCTTCGCGGAGCAATCCCCGGCCCGGGAAGCCCTCAAGCAGTACTGCACCGGCGACTACATGGATTTCTGCAGCGCCTACGCGCCGGGCGGCCCGGAGGTCGAGGCCTGCTTCAAGGCCAACCTCAAGAAGCTCTCCCCGAACTGCTCGGCGGCGATCACCGCCTACAAGAAGGAGCAGCGGGCGACCAAGCGCGTCAGCGAGGCGCGCTGAGGGCCGAACGCCCGTCGCGGCGGCCGCGACCCGGGAGCCCCCGACGGCGCGGCGATCCCACAATGCTGCCGCGCGGAAGCGGCCTGCACGATAATTTAAGCCGGCGCCTGCCATCGGTTGAGAACTGGCGTGGCCAAGGTCAGGTCCTGCGATTCGGCGACGATCCGTGCACGTGATCGCACGGGATCTGCACCGGGATCTGCGATCTCCGCGCCCATCGGGATTTCGAGACGCGGGTACCGTGCCGATGACGACAACCGACCTGACGTCCGCCGGGACCGCATCCCCGGCCGGCGGCCGCGCGGCGATCCTGCGCGGGGCCCGCATCGGAGCGGCGGCGGCCGTCACCGTGATGGTCCTGCTCCTCGACCTCATCAGCTACTCCCAGCTCATCTTCTCGGGGCCGCTGGTGGAGAGCCGCGCGGCCGGCCTGTCGGCGCTGCTCGCGGCCTACGTGCTGGGCAGCCTCGTCTTCATCGCGCTCCGCCGCACCGCGCGGATCTCGCTGTCCTTCATCGGCGCGGCCGCGATCGTGCAGGCGGCGATCGCCGCGGCGGTCGCCGGGCAGCTCGAGGCCGCGGGCGTCACCGATCCGGAGACGGTCGGCCAGCTCGTGCTCGTCGCCTGCGGCGTCTCGACCTTCGCTACCGGCGTGATCTTCGCGCTGCTCGGCACCCTGCGGGCCTCCCTGCTGGTGCAGCTCCTGCCCTACCCGGTGCTCGCCGGCTTCCTCGGCGGCGTCGGCCTGCTGTTCCTGCGCAGCGGCGTGCAGATCGGCGGCCATGTCGACGACCCGCTCGCGGCCCTGCTCCACGCCGTCGATCCGGCGAACCTCGATCCGGGCCGGATCGATGCCGGGGCGCTCGCGCGCATCGCCCTGACCCTCGTGATCGGGTTCTGCGCCTTCTACCTCCCCCGGATCGTCCGGCACTGGGGGACCTACCCGACGGTGATCCTGTCGAGCCTCGCGGTGGTCCATCTCGGGCTGGCCTGGACGGGCACCAGCGTCGCGGCTGGGCAGGCATCGGGATGGCTGATCGAGCCGCTGCCGACGGGCACGCTGCTGCGGCCGCCCGCCATCGGCAGCCTGACGGCCTTCGATCCGCACCTGCTCCTGCCGATCTGGCCCAAGATCGCCACCCTGGTCGTCGTGGCGGTGATCATCCAGATCCTCTACGTGGTGAGCGTCGAGCTGGAGATCCGGCGCGACCTCGACATCGACCGGATGTTCGTCGCCTCGGGCGCCACCAACCTGGTCGGCAGCGTGTTCGGCAGCTCCGCGATGGGCTTCGGCCGGACCTCGACGCTGCTGCTGCACAACATCGGCGGCGGCCACTGGCTCGGCTGGTGGCTGACCCTCGCGGTCATGGCGGCGCTCCTCATCGTCGGCGCGAGCCCCCTGGCGCTGCTGCCCCGCCCGCTGGCCGGCGGCGCCCTGATCGCCATCGGCATCGGGCTCCTGTTCAACCTCGGCGTCGCCAGCCGGACCCTGCCGGGCTGGGAGACGGCCATCGCGCTGGTCGTGTGCACCGCCACCGCGTATTTCGGGGCCACCACGGGCTTCCTCGTCGGCGTCCTGCTGGCGATCCTGATCTTCGGGGTCCAGTACGGGCAGATCGGCGCGATCCGCCGGTCGCTCTCCGGGGCGGACCGGCGCAGCAGTGTGATCCGCGGCCCCGACGCCGCCGCGCGGCTCGAGGCGGCCGGCGGCCGGACCCGGATCTACACCCTGCAGGGCTACCTGTTCTTCCTCAACGCGCAGGCGATCTTCCGCCGGGCCGCCGCGGAGGCCGGGGATCTGCGCGTCCTGATCCTGGATTTCCGCGAGACCGTGGGGCTCGACAGCTCGGCGCTGATCGCGTTCCGCAAGGTCGGCCAGCTCGCCGAGCAGCGGCGCTTCGAGGTGCTGCTGGTCCACGTGGATCCGGTCGCGCGCCTGCTGATCACCCGCAACGGCCTCACCGCCGACCCGCGTGTCCGGATCCTCGACACGCTGGACGAGGCCCTGCGCGCCGCCGAGGCGACGCTCCTGGCGGAGGCCGGCGGCGCCGGCCCGGGGGAGGTCGCCGTCTTCGCCCGGCACATGGCCGACCGGCTCGGCAGCACGTTCGGCCCGGACGACTTCGCGCCCTACCTGACGGTCCGCGAGCTCGCGGCGGGCGCGGCGCTGATGCGCCAGGGGGAGGCGGCCGATGCCCTCTACTTCCTGGAGCAGGGCCTCGTCTCCATCGAGATGGAGGTCCCCGGCCGCGGCAACCTGCGCCTGCGCACCACCACGGCCGGCACGGTGATCGGCGAGATCGCGCTGGTCCAGGGCGGCCGGCGCACCGCCACCGCCGTCGCCGAGAGCCCCTGCCGGGTGGTCGTCATCGACCGCGCCGCCCTCGCGCGGATGGAGCGGGAGCGCCCGGACCTCGCGCTCGCCTTCCAGCGCTTCCTGATCCTGGAACTGGCCGGCAAGGTCTCCGACACGAACCGGCTGCTCGAGGCCGAGATGCAGTGAGGCGCCCGGCGGCGCCGGCTCTCCCGGTCAGGGGTCAGGCCGCCGCCAGCACCACGGCGAGCCCCAGATGGGTGACCTGGTGCAGGAACTGGTCGATGCCGATCAGCCACCAGAACCGGGCGTCCGTGGGTGGCAGGCTCGTCCGCCGACCGACCAGCACCTTGCCGCGATCGATCCCCGTGTGGATCGCGAAATCGACGAGCGCCAGCCACCACAGGGCCGGCTTCACCGCCAGCGCGATCAGCAGCGTGCCGAGGCCGTGCAGGCCGGTATGGGCGCAGAGGGGGGCGAGCCAGGCGGACGACCGCTGCTTGCCCTGCGCCATCCAGTTGGTCTGAAAGAAGAAGTCCGCCGCGAGGTGCTTCACGGCGAACGCCAGGACCAGCAGCGCGAAGGCACCCACCGGGACGAGCGTATCGACGGACGGCATCGCGGCGCTGGCTCTCCTGCCGCGATCCTGCGGGGACGGGTTCGGCCGCGCGCACCGCGCTCCGAATCGAGGAAGCGCCAGCATACACGCGCCGACGGACCCTGGCGCGAGCGGAAATCCGGCGCGGCCGCCGGCCCGATCCCGGGCGTGGCACCGTAGGATTCAGGATCCGGAATGACTTCTCGCCCTGCTCCCGGACGCTCCACCAGATGTTTCCTCTATTCACTCAGGCATCCGGCAATCTGTCGAGTTTTAATAATTCCAATCCACGAAGATAGACGTTGTTACACAGAACAGCCGCGTGTTACGCGTCCCACCCGCACGCGCCGTGCCGATGGGAGCTTGTGAGCGGAACAGTGGCGACCTGGAACTGCGACGCCGGTCCCTCCGGCCACGGGATCGCCGCGGTCCCGCCGGGCCGGCCCGGCCGCCCTCCGCCCAGCGGATCATGGAACCTCGCGGCGTTCGAGCGCCATCGCGCCGCCTATCTGGCGCGGGCGCGCCGCATCCTCGGCTGCCCGGCCCAGGCGGAGGACGTGGTCCAAGACGTGCTGCTCCGGCTGATCGCCGATCCGCCCCCGGCCCAGACCGCGATCCAGGCCGCCTATGTCGGGCGGATGGTGCGCAACCTCGCCCTGGACCGGGCGCGGCGGCAGGGCCTCGAGCGGCGCCTGTTCACCGGCCTCGACGCCGCCCCGGACGCGGCCGATCCCGGCACCGGCACCCCCGAGGCGGCCGCGGCGTCGCGGGAATCCCTGCGGCAGGTGGAGGCCGCGGTGGCCGAGCTGCCGGAGCCGGTGCGCACGGCCTTCCAGCTCCACCGGGTCGAGGGCGTGCCGCAGATCGAGATCGCGGCCCGGCTCGGGGTCTCGCGCGCCCTGGTGTGCGGCCTCGTGCGCCGCGGCCACCTGCACTGCCTCGCGGCCCTCGACCGGCGCTGCGCCGCCTGCCCAGCGCGCACCGAGGCCCCAGGCCGGCAGCGGCGCCGGACCGCGCCCGTCGGCCAGGACCTCGGCCGCGGCCCGGCGCAGGCGATCATCAGCCCGCCGGCGACGGGCCCGTAGGCGAGGGCGGCGGCGAGCGGCGTCACCGGACGCGCCCCCCTGTTCGCGGAAGGCGGTCTAGGCGGGCACCGCGGGAGGCCGCGGCGCGGCGTCGGCGGCGGCCGCCCCCGGCACCCAGAGCCGGTCGCGCACGAAGTGCTCGCGCGACAGCGCGACCAGGGCCGCGCGCTTGTGGGGGAAGTCGACGGTCGCGATCGTCGCGAAGCCGGAGCCGTGGAGGTTCCGGATCTGCTGGGCGTGATCGGCCCGCGGCTCGCCGACGACGCGCTGCGTGCGCGGCTCGTCGAGGAACAGGTAGTGCATCAGCGACGGCAGCCAGGCCGAGAGCGCGGGCCGCCCGCGCACGGACGCGTCGCCGATCGCGACGTGCCAGCCGCGGTCGTAGGGGCCGGCCTCGTAGAGCGGCCCGAGGCGGCTCTCCCGCGCCCAGTACAGCTCGAAATAGCCGAACGGCCTGCCGTCGAGGCAGCCGAACAGCGGCAGGGTCGCGGGGTCGGCCTGGAGCCCGGCGATGTAGGCGGCGTGCGCCTCCAGGGTACCGGTCTCCTGCCAGATCGCGGCGATCCGGGGGTCGTTCATCCAGGTCGAGAACAGGGCGACGTCGCCGGGCTCCGTCATCGTGCGGAAGCTCAGACGCCGGTCGAGCCACGGGATCGCCCGCGCGTAGACCGTTCCGGCGGGCGTCCGGGGCCGCAGCGGGTGGCGGCGGCCGGCCGTGGCGGTGAACAGCTCGGGGAAGGGCGGCCGGGCTCGCGGGAGCCAGCGGGCGGCGCATTGCCAGAGGAGCCCCGGCAGGATCTCGACCCCGTCGCCGTCACCGAGGGGCCGGGCCGCGCCGAGGTCGAGCAGCCGCCCGGACGTCGCCGGATCGGCCGCGACGACGATGCGCAGGACCTGCATGTCCTGGGCGGTCAGCGCCTCGGCGCGCGCCAGGATCGCCTCCGCGGCCGCCGCCGGCGCGACCGGCTCGGCGAGGCGGATCACCGGCACTTCGCGGGTCCCCTCCAGGGTGAGGGACACCGGGGCGGCGTCCCGCGCGGTTTCCCGCGCCCCGTCATCGCGCGGCTTCGGGGGATGCGCCCCCGCGTCGCGCATCCGCTGGCTCGAAGCGTCCGTCATCCGTCCTCCGCGCGTCGCCGGCACCTCCGCGTCGCCGGCACCTCCCTGACGGATGGGCCCGTCCGGCGTTCAGAGGTTTCGTGCGGGCGCCATCCGCCGGCGCCGGGTGCGACAGCATGAACGGCGCCCCGCCTCAACCGTCACTCCGTCGAAGCCCGAGCGGCGCAGGAGCGAGCGGATGGACAGGCACGGCCAGGAGGCGGGCGCGGACACGGCTGCGGAGGCAGGTCCGGGCACGGCCGGGGACACCGCCGAGGCCCGGGCGCCGTCCCCCGCGCGAGCCTCCGCTCGGACGGCCGCCTGACATGCAGGCGCCCGAACCGACCTTCGAGACCCTGCGCGACGCCCATGTGGCGGCGCTCACCGGCTCCCTGATCGACGGCGTCGAGCACGGCCCCGGGGGCGCCGGCTACGTCTGGTCGCGCAGCATCCCGGACCCGACCGTGAACTTCGCCTTCGGCGTGCACCATCCCGACCAGTTCGCCTGGGCGGGCGCGGCCGCCCTCGGGCGAGCCCGGGCGCCGGCCTTCCTGGCCCGGGACGACGGCGAGATCGCGCTGCTGCGCGCCCTGTTCGAGCCCGCGATCCTCTACCCGGCTTGCTGGATGGTGGCGCGGGAGCTTCCGGCGCCGGCCCCGGCCGGCAGCGCCGTCACCGTGCAGGCGACGCCCGCGCCGGGGCCGGATTTCGAGCGGGTCTTCGCCCACCTGTCCGACGCGCCGGGCGTGCGGACGCATCTGCGCCGCTACTACATCCCGGCGCTGCGCGCGGCCCGGGGCCGGCACGGCCTCGTGACCCTGCACCTCGTCCTGCGCGATGCCGCCGGCCCAGCGGCCTGCGCCAGCCTCTACCTGCGCGGCGAGACGGCGGGCCTGTACAATGTCAGCACGCGGGCCGACCGGCAGCGCCGCGGCCTCGGCACCGCCGTGACGGTCGCGGCCCTGCGCGAGGCCCGGGCGCGGGGGGCGGTTCAGGTCTTCCTGCAATGCCCGGCCGACGGCAGGACCGAGGCCCTCTACGCGCGGGCAGGCTTCCGGACGGCCTGCGCGCCGACCCTGCTGTGCACGACCCCGCCCTGATCCGGACCCGCTCAGAACGGCTCCGCGCCGTACCCGTCGGGCGTGAGGCCGAGGACGAACCCGATCTCCGCATCCGCGTCGCGCAGGACGAGCGCGCTGGCCGGGCCGGTCACGACCTTGCCCCGTCCCTCGATCCGGGCGCCGTAGCGACCGCGGGGTTCGAGGGCGGCCAGCGCCGCGAGGGCACGGCGCACCGCCCGCGGGTGGCGGACGCCGTTCTCGTCGCGCCAGGCCGCCTCCTCGCTGGGCCAGAGCCGCTGGGGCAGGTGCTGCACGCCGGCGCGCGCGGGCGGCCGCAGGGCCGCGGCGAGGCGCGTGCGGAGCCTCACGGCCGGCCGATCCAGGCGGCGCGCAGGATCCGCAGGGGCGCGGCCGGCACGGGCCTCCGGACGGGCGCGAGCGGGAGCGCATCGAGCACCACCGCGCTGGCGAGCGCCGCGGCCAGGGGCGCGTAGTCGGCCAGATGCACGCCGTCCCGGTGGAGGCCCGGACCGGCGAGGCCGCCGGTGCCGGATCGCCACGGCGCGAACGGGTCGAAGAAGGTGCGGCCCCCCGCGGCGCAGAGTGCCGCGAGGCGATCCGAGAAGACCGCGACGGCGGCGGGATCGCGCCCGGTCGCCCCGGCACCGATCGGCGGGATCGCGGCGACGAAGACCTGCGCGGCCCAGGCCTCCAGGCGGCGCAGGATGTCCCGGACATCGGCCTCGAACCGGTCGACCACCCGGGCCCGCTCGGGATGGCGCCAGCGCTGTATGTCGTTGGTGCCGATGATCAGCACCGCGGCCGCGCAGCGGACCGGGACGCGCAGCGCCGCGAGCTGGCGGCCGCAATCGGCCGCGGTGCTGCCGCCGACCGCGACGTTGATGCAGGGCCGGCCGCCGAGATCCGGCGCGCCGACGAGCTCCGCGTGGGAATTGCCGGCGAGGAGCACGCTGCCGGGCGCGGCCGCCCGGAGGGCCGCGCGGATGCCGGGACGCCGCTCGGCGAAGCGGTGCCCGACGATCCGCCCGTGCCGCCAGTGCCGGGCCGCATTCTCGATCCAGTGGGCGCCCATGGCTGTCCTGATCAGGCGTGAGGGAGCGGCCGCTCCCGGACGGCCGGGACCGGAGGATGACGGACGCGGGCCGGTCCGCAGCCCGGATACAGGAGACGACAGGATACGCGCAGCCGAACGACTTGCCGCCGCGCGACGGATCGCCGGATAAACTTCGCAGATACTCGCGTTGATATGATCCAGTACACTGGATCACCCTCACCACGTATATGTGGGAAAAAATCACACGTCAATCGCGGCGCGGGCGCGATCGGGCGCATGTGCCGGGCCGGACACCTTCCGGCGGCCGCGGCGCCGCGCTACCTCGGGACTCGCGGGGCGCCGTAGGCTGCCCGGGAGCGGCGGGGAGCCAGGATGGCGAGCGCGATGATCAGGGACCGGGTCTTCATCGTCACGGGCGCGGGCTCGGGCCTCGGGGAGGCGGCGGCGCGGGGCCTCGCGGCGGCGGGGGCGCGGGTGGTCGTGGCCGACATCGCCCCGGAGGCCGGCGCCCAGGTGGCGGCGGATCTCGGGGCGCAGGCCCGGTTCGCCGAGACGGACGTCACCCGCGAGGCGGACGGCGCGGCGGCGGTCCGGACGGCGCTCGACGCGTTCGGGCACCTCCACGGGCTGGTGAACTGCGCCGGCATCGCGCCGGGGGAGAAGGTGGTCGGCCGCGACGGGCCGCACCGGCTCGAGACCTTCGCGCGGGCGGTCTCGGTCAACCTCGTGGGCACGTTCAACATGATCCGGCTGGCCGCCGACGCCATCGCCCGCGAGGCGCCGGACGCGGCCGGCGCCCGGGGCGTGATCGTGAACACCGCCTCGATCGCGGCCTTCGACGGCCAGATCGGGCAGGCCGCCTACGCGGCCTCGAAGGGCGGGGTGGTATCCATGACCCTGCCGATCGCCCGGGAGCTCGCCCGGCACGGCATCCGGGTGGTCACTATCGCGCCCGGCATCTTCGAGACCCCGATGATGGCGGGCCTGCCCCAGGACGTGCAGGACACGCTCGGCCAGAGCGTGCCGTTTCCGCCGCGCCTCGGCCGCCCGTCGGAATACGCGGACCTCGTCCGCCACATCTGCGAGAACCCGATGCTGAACGGCGAGACGATCCGGCTCGACGGGGCGCTGCGGATGCCGCCGCGCTGACGGCTCAGCCGATCGACACGCTGGTCAGCACCTCGGCGGCGCGGCGGACCTCGGCGGCGATCATCTCCTCGCTCGGGCCGTCGATCGGCAGGTCCGACAGGATCGCCGCCACGTCGCGCTTCACGTCCTCGCGGATCTCCGGGTTTTCCTCGGAGAGCCGCCCGATCAGGACGCCGAGCACGATCTCCAGGGCGGACAGCTTGGCGTGCAGGCGGGTGAACTCGTCCAGCGGCTCGGGCTCGTGCGCGGTCATGGCCTGCTCCATCGGGGGGACGTCCGCCGTCCCCGAGGGGCGCGCCGGATCGCCCGCGTGTCATACAGGGGCGCCGGCCGTCCGTCTCGCCGGGCGTCGACCCCGCGCGGCCCCAGGCGCCGACCCGGCCCCGCCCGGGCGACGGGACCCGAATTTTTTCCCGATCGTGGGCAACCGGATTTCCGGACCCGACGTTTCACGCATCCGTGAACGAACCCGCGAAGGGACACACCGCCATGATCACCCGTCTCACCGCCGCAGCCGGCCTCCTGGCCCTCTCCACCGGCCTCGCCCTGGCCCAGACGCCCACCGCGACGCCCGCCGAGCCGGCCACGAAGGCCGACAGCAACATGAAGGAGTGGCAGGTCGCCAAGGTCGCCAAGGTCGGCCTCGCCCAGGCGCTGGCCACCGCCGAGTCGCAGGGCGACGAGAAGGGCGGCCGCGCCATCGACGCCGACTTCGAGAAGGCCGGCAGCAAGGATCCGGCCCACTACGCGATCAAGGTCGTCTACCCGAGCGGCAAGCTCGTCGAGTACGGCATCAACGCCGATACCGGCGCCCTCTACAAGACCGAGAACCAGCCGTTCGAGCGCTACTTCACCCGGCTGAAGGCCTCCGACTTCCAGAACGCCAAGACCTCGCTGAAGGACGCGCTGGCCATCGCCGAGCAGAAGGCCGGCGGCGGCAAGGCCTACGAGGCCGAGGTCGAGAAGGACGGCTCCTCGGTCCAGTACGAGATCAAGGTCGCCGGCGCCGACAAGGAGCAGGAGGTCAAGGTCGGACCGGACGGCAAGGTCCTGAACTGAGATCTAGGGCTGCGGCGGTGAAGGCTGCCGCAGCCCGCTCCGTCCTTGCGAGCGGAGCGAAGCAATCGGGGCGGCGCCACGCTTATCCAGGGCGCGCTGCCCTGGGTCGCTTCGCTCCGCTCGCGATGACGCCTGGGCCCGTTCGGTTGCTGCATCCTGTCGCTCCACCGTCCGGGGAGCCGTGAAGCCCTCACGGCGCTTCCCCCTTGCGATGCGGCCCGAGGGGCCGCGAACGGGGAGGGCGGCATGGACGCCGGCGCGCAGGACACCGACGGCCATCTCGGCCGCCCCCACACCCGTGTCGAAGGAGCCGACAAGGTCACCGGCCGGGCCCTCTACAGCTCCGACCTCACCGGCCCGGACCGCGACACGGCCCACGCGGCCCTGGTGACCAGCACCATCGCCCGGGGCCGCGTCACCGGGTTCGACCTCGCGGCGGCCGAGCGGGTGCCGGGACTCCTCCGGATCTTCACCCACCGGGACTTCGCGGGCGCGGTGGCGCCGGTGAAGCACCTGATGGCCGGCGGGTACGCCAACAGCTCGCACCGTCCGCTCGATTCCGACGCCGTCGCCTATGCCGGTCAGATCGTGGCCCTCGTGGTCGCCGAGAGTCAGGCGGCCGCCGAAGCGGCGGCCGGTGCGGTGAAGGTCGCCTACGCGGAGGAGCCCGCCGCCGGCGGCTTCGACGCCCCCGGGGCCGAGACCGTGCGCCTCGCCGACCTGAAGCCCCACCACGCGGACATCGCCCGGGGCGACGCCGAGGCGGGTCTGCGGGAGGCCACCGTCCGGGTCGAAGCGCGCTACGCGACTCCGGTCCAGCACCACAACCCGATCGAGCTGTTCACCACCCGGGCCGCCTGGGACGGCGAAAGGCTCACCGTCCACGAGCCGACCCGCTACGTCGGCGCCGTGCAGCACGGGCTCGCGGCGCAGTTCGGGCTCGATCCCGCGCAGGTGCGGGTGGTGGCGGGGCTGATCGGCGGCCATTTCGGCTCGAAATTCGCCCTGTCGCAGCACACCGCGCTGGTCGCGCTCGCGGCGCGGCACCTCGGCCGGCCGGTCTCGCTGGTGCCCAGCCGGCGACAGTGCTTCACCATCGCCAATTATCGGCCGGAATCGCGCCACCGCATCCGACTCGGCGCCGACCGGACGGGCCGGTTCACCGCCCTGGTCCACGAGGCCGAGACCGTGACGTCGCGCTTCGATCCCTTCGTCATGGAGGGCGCGGAGGTGACGGCGAGCCTCTACGCCTGCCCGAACATCCGCACCGAGGAGCGGGCCGTGCGGGTCGATCGCAACACGCCGGGGCCGATGCGGGCGCCCCCGGAGGTGCCGTTCCTGTTCGCCCTGGAGAGCGCCGTCGACGAGATGGCGGTCGCGCTCGGCATGGACCCGATCGCGCTGCGCCGCCTCAACGACACGGCGGTCGATCCGGTCTCCGGAAAACCGTTCTCGACCCGGCCGCTGATGGCCTGCTTCGACGCCGGCGCGAAGGCCTTCGGCTGGTCGCGCCGGGTGCCGCGCCCGGGCGCGATGCGCGACGGGCCCTGGCGGGTGGGTCTCGGCTGCGCGACTTCGGTGCGGCCCACCAAGATCGCGGCCGCGACCCTGCGGGTCCGGCTCGGCCCGGACGGCGCCGCGGAGGTCGCCTGCGCGCACCACGAGATCGGCAACGGCATCACCACGCTGCTGGCGATGGGCGCGGCGGACGGTCTCGGCGTGCCGGTGGAGCGGGTCACCGTCCGGCTCGGCGACACCGACCTGCCGGCGGCGGGGATCTCGGGCGGGTCGAGCACGACTACCAGCCTGATGAGCGCCCTGGCGCTCGGCTGCCGCCAGATCCGCGAGAGCCTGGCGCAGGCCGCGACCGGGCAGGGCGGGCGCCTCGCCGGCCGCGATCCGGGCAGCCTGCGCCTCGCGGGCGACCGGCTCGCGGCGCCGGACGGGGCCGGGATCGCGCTCGGCGAGGCCGTCGGCCCGGAAGGCGTCGAGACGGTCGCGGAGTTCGTGCCCGAGGGCGGCGACCGGGAGAAGGCGCTCGCGGGCCTGCGGCAGGGCCATATCGGGCTCACCCTCGGTGGGGGCGGGAAGGCCGTCTCCTGGGGCTTCGGCGCGCAGTTCGCCGAGGTCCACGTCCACGCCGAGACCGGGGAAATCCGCGTCGCCCGGCTCACCGGCGCCTTCGCGGCGGGGCGCATCCTCAACCCGCTGACCGCGCGGAGCCAGCTCACGGGCGGGATGATCTGGGGCCTCGGCTCGGCGCTGCTCGAAGAGACGGTGGTGGACGGCGCCGCCTACCGCAACCCGGATCTCGCCGAGTACCTCGTCCCCACGGCGGCCGACGCGCCGGAGGTGGAGGCGCTGCTGGTGCCCGATCCTGACGATCAGGTCGATGCGCTGGGCCTGAAGGGCCTGGGCGAGCTCGGGATCATCGGGGTGAACGCGGCCATCGCCAACGCGATCCACCACGCCACCGGCCGCCGGATCCGCAGCCTGCCGATCCGGCTGGAGGACGTGGCGTGAGGGGCTGACTCTCCTCCCCCTTGCGGGGAGGAGTTTGGGGATCGCAGATCCCGCGTTGGGGTGGGGCCGGAAAGGGCTCGGCGGTTCCTTCTGAACCATCCCCACCCCTAACCCCTCCCCGCAAGGGGGAGGGGAATATCGGACGCGCTTGCCCGCCGACTACTCCATCGTCGGCGCGAGCTTCTTCACGCTCGCCACGTCCTCGCCGAGCCACGCCGCGTTCTTGGCGGTGCCGTCGAAGGTCGCGCTCGTCTTGAACAGCTCGTACTTGCCCTCCAGCGCGTAGGGCTTCGAGCGCGACAGCAGCTCGGCCACCGTGGCCTTGTCCATCGGCTTGAAGGTCTTCACCGCCTCGAAGGCCTGGTCGAGGTCGCGCTGGTTCTGGATGCCGGTGATCACCACCGAGACCGGCAGGTTCAGCGAGAAGTGCAGGTACTCGAGCGGCTTGATCGGCGCGTCCGCCTTCAGGATCACCCCGTCGCCGAAGGTCTTCATGGCGAGCGGCGCGATGCCGTTCTGCACGAGGTAGGGCAGGACGAGGTGGCTGAACGAGCGGAAATGCGCGTCCATCACGTTGACCGGCATCTGCACGGCATCGAAGTGGAAGCCGCGCTCGGCGGCGACCTCCAGCATCTGCAGGTGGATGCGCGGGTCCTTGTGGCCGGTGAAGCCGATGTAGCGCAGCTTGCCCTGCTTCTTCGCCTCCAGGAAGCCCTCCATGGCGCCGCCCTCGGCGAAGACCCGGTCCGGGTCGTCGTAGCGCAGGATCTCGTGGTGCTGGACGAGGTCGATCCGGTCCGTGCGCAGGCGCAGGAGCGACTGGTCGATCTGCTTGAGCGCCTCCTCCTTGGTCCGCCCGTCCATCTTGGACATCAGGAAGACCTTGTCGCGGTAGCCGCCCTGGGCCAGGGCCGCGCCCATGCGCAGCTCGGAGCGACCGTCGTTGTAGTCCCAGCAATTGTCCATGAAGGTGATGCCGCGGTCGATCCCGGCATGGATCAGCCGCGTCGCCTCGTCGTCCGTCACGGCGCTCTTGCCGAGATGGAACCCGCCCATGCCGATCGCGGAGATCTTTTCGGAGCTCTTCCCGAACGACCGGTAGAGCATCTCGCCCCGGCGCTCGCCGGGATCGGTGACGAAGGGCAGGTCCGCCGGGTCCTGCGGGCGGCTGCCCGGGAGAACGGGGGCGTTCACGGCCGCACCCGCGCTGCCGGCGCCAGCGAGGCCCGCGCCGAGCACGGCGCCCTGGAGGAAGCTGCGGCGTTCCATCGGCTGTCTCCGTTCGAGGATGTCCTGGTGAGGGGAGGTAATGCGTCGGGCCGCGTCATCGTTCGGTCCCCGTGGCGAGGCGTCCCGCCGCGTGGAGCAGGCGCAGGGCGGCGCAGGCGGCGCCGTAGCCGTTGTCGATGTTGACCACCGTGATGCCCGGCGCGCAGCTCGCCAGCACGGCGTCGAGGGCGGCGCGCCCGCCCGCGGCGACACCGTAGCCCACGGAGGTCGGGACCGCGATCACCGCGCCGGCCACGAGGCCGCCGACGACGCTGGGCAAAGCCGCGTCCATGCCGGCGGCGACGATGACCACCGGGTGCGCCCGGATCTCCTCGATCCGCGACGTCAGCCGCCACAGGCCGGCGACGCCGACATCGGCGAAGAGCGAGGCCGCCCGTCCGGCATAGGCCAGCACCCGCAGCGCCTCGCGGGCGACGGGTACGTCCGAGGTGCCGGCCGCCACCACCGCGACCCGGGCCGGGCCGGTGATCCGGGGGGCCTCGCCGAACACCGCCGTGCGCGAGACCGGGCAGTAATCGAGCCGCGCGGCGTCCCGGAGCCGGTCGCACTTCTCCGGGTCGAGGCGGGTGAGGAGCAGCGAGGCTCCGCGCGCCCGGGCGGCGTCCAGGATCGCGTCGATCTGCTCCGGGCTCTTGCCGGCGCAGAAGATCGCCTCCTCCAGCCCGATCCGCTCGGGCCGGGCGAAATCGAGGGTGAACTCTTCGGAGATGCTCACGCCCGGGCCTCCCGCGGCTCGACCAGGAAGGCGCTGCCGACCCGGTAGGGGGCGAAGCGGACCGGGCCGGCGAGACGGGCCGGCGCCATGTCCCGGATGCCCGCCCCGAGCGTCTCGCGACCCTCGGCGTCGAGGGCGGCGAGGCTCGCCGGATCGAGTTCCACCACCACGCCCTCGGCGCGGACCCGACAGCGGACGGCCCGTCCGGCGCCGTCGGTCGCCAGCGCTCCGCCGACCAGCCGCTCGACCGCGTGAATGAAGGTCAGGGTCTCCGGCTCGATGGCGATGCCGGTCTCGACCCGGCTCGACAGGCAGGGCGCGGCCGGCAATTCCGCCACGGCCCCGAGGCCGAGGTCGCGGGCGAGCGCCCGGACCGACGCCTTGTCGAACCCGGCCTCCACGTAGGGGTGGCGCACGCCGTGCGCCCGGGCGGCGTCGAGGCCGGGGCGGTACTCGCCGAGGTCGTCGCGGTTCGCGCCCGACAGGATCTGGCGGTCGGTGACGCGCCGGACCGCGCCGTAGAGGTTGGTCTTGCAGAAGAAGCAGCGGTTGACTGGGTTTGCCCGATAGGCCGGGTCGGCGAACTCGCCGGCCTCGATCACCCGTAAGGACCAGCCCTCGCGGGCGCCCTCGGCGCGCACGCGCGCGGTCGCTTCCTCCGGCACCGCGGGCGAGACCGCGTGGACCATGAGAGCCGCCCCCGGCGCCAGCCGGTGGGCGAGGGTGGCGAGCGTCAGGCTGTCGACCCCGCCGCTCACCGCCACCGCGACGGGGCCGAGCCCGGCGAGGACGGATTCCAGATGCTGGCGCGTCACCGCTCCTCCTGCTCCTGTTCCAGGGCGAGGCGCTCGGCCTCGCGGCGTAGGGCGGCCCGGGCCGCGTGGCCCGCTCGGTCACGGGCGTCGTCGGCCTCGGCCTTGGCGGTGCGCCCGCCCGGCCGCGCCACGATCTTCACGCGAACCGACCGGCCGTCGTGCTCGACCGTGCGGGCGGCGCGCGCGAGCACCGCGCCCTCCACGGGGTGGTAACGCAGGCCGATGGTCGTGGTCTCCCGGAAGGAGGCCGCGACCGCCGCCTCCAGACTCTCCGGACGGACCAGGACCTGGATCCGGGCCATCATCCGGCCCTTCTTGCCGATGACCGGCATCTGCACGACGTCCACGATGCCGGGCTCGGCGCGCAGCCGGTCGAGGCCCGTGGCGAGATCCTCGCCGGACTGGTCGTCGACCTCGAAGGCGATCACCGCGAGATCCCGCCGGCCCGGGCGGGACGCGGCGCCGTCCTCCAGCACGAGGGCGCGCAGGCAGTTGCTCAGGCCCGGCAGGACCTTCGTGCCGAAGCCGATGCCGGTGCGCCCGAGGATCCCCCGGGGGCGACCCCGCCCGGGATCGTCGCCGCAGAGGTGGCGCAGGATCGCCGCGCCGGTGGGGGTGACGCGCTCGCCGGGGATCCCGTCGTCGAGGGTCGCGAAGCCCGCCAGCAGCAGCGTCGTGGCGGGGGCCGGGACGGGGAGGGGACCGTGCTGGGTCCGCACCCGGCCGGAGCCCAGTGGCAGGGCCGAGACGCTCCAGCTGCGCGCCTCCAAGGCGGCGATCAGGTGGGCGGCGGCGACGATGTCGGCGATCGAGTCGGTGGCGCCGACCTCGTGGAACGCCACCGCGTCGACCGCGATGCCGTGGACGCGGGCTTCCGCCGCGGCCAGATGCCCGAAGATGCCGAGCGCGTGCGCCCGCACCGCCGGCGCGAGATCCGCCGCCTCCAGCGCGGCGCGGATCTCCGACCAGGGACGGTGGCCGTGGTCGTGGGCATGATCGTGGCCGTGATCGTGGCCGTGATCGTGGCCGTGAGCATGCGGATGGTCGTGCTGCCCGGTATGCGCGTGCCGGTGCGGCGCGGGCCCGGGCTCCGCCCCGGGCGCCGACACGGTGAAGCGCGCGCCGCTGAGGATCCCATCGTTGTGCGCGCTGACCGCGCAGGCGATGCGCGCGTCGACCGCCCGGACGCTGGCGGACACGCCGGCCCGATGCTCGGGGAAGGCGTCCAGCAGGGCGGCGGCGAACATGTCGCCGGCGACGCCGCCGAGGGCGTCGAGGTGGATGTGCATCGTGTGTCGCGCGGGCGCCGGTGGCGGGTGACGGGTCCACCTCAGATCGGCCGCGGCCGCCCCGCGGCAAGGCGCACGCGGCCTCCGGTGCCGCGGCGTATCGCCCGCGCCGCTCAGGAGAGCTGCAGGTAGGCCGGATCGAACAGCCCGCGCTCCCGCAGCCCGTCGAGGTCGCGGATCGTCAGGCGGCGGCTGCGCAGGGCGACGAGGCCGCCGGTGCGCAGCTCCTTCAGGGTGCGGTTGATATGCACGCTCGTCTGGCCGAGGGCGTCGGCGAGGTCGGGCTGGGTCACCGGCATCGGCAGCGTCGTCCCGTCCGCGAGGCCGACGCGCGTCAACCGCAGGTGCAGCTCGCAGAACAGGTGCGCCAGCCGCTCGATCGCCGAGCGCCGGCCGACGCTGGCGATCCACTCGCGGTGGATCGCCGTGGCGGCGAGCAGCTCCCGCCACAGACACTCCTCGACGGCGGGCCGGCCGCGGACCGCGTCGCCGATCTGCTCCGGGGCGATCCGCGCGACGGTGACGGGCGTCAGCGCGCCGATGGCGTGGTCCATGCGTGCCCGGCGGAACACGAACGGGTCGCACAGGTCGCCCGGCAGGAGCAGCGCGACGATCGCCCGCCGCCCGTCCGGGAACTGCTTGTACCGGCAGGCCCAGCCGTCGAGGATCAGGTGCGTGTGGTACGGGTCGCTCTGCTGCCCCTCGATATCCTGCCGGGCCGCGACGTGGCGGACATGCAGGCGCCCCAACCCGTCGAGGATCGCGCGGTCCTCGGGCGCGAGCCGGACATGCCGCTCCATCTTCCGTACGAACGGGTTGTCCACGTCCGCCTCCGGTCAGATCACCGCGGCGCCGGCGTGCCGGCGGCCGGGCAGTCGCCGGGACAGGCGCCGGAGCAGGCGCCGGGGAGGTCGCCGAAGCGGAGGGCCACGGGGGATCGGGCGACGTCGCGCCCATCCGAAGCGTCCCGAACGATGGCGCCGCCAAGGGTATCGGTCAAATAATGAGGCACGGATATTTCTATCGGCAGGGGGCCAAACCGTCGCCCGAACATCGAAGTCCGGATCTTCTTGATCGGCTTGTGCCTGCAGCAGAAAAACGCGCGCCAACCTGTGTTAAGTCGGCGTTCTCGCCGGCGACGCCCTCCGCGAGCCCCCCTCGCTCAGAAGGCCGTGCCCCCCGGTGAGGGCCGGGCGCCGCGCTACTCCGCGGCGGCGCCCACCGTATCGGCCATGCGCGCCCGGCGCGTGCCCAGGGGCTGCGGTTCGCCGACGGTCGTGTCCTCGGCGGTCTGATGCTCCATCTCGGCGTTCACCTGGGCGCCGGCCAGCACGATCATGGTCGAGAGCCAGATCCAGGTCATGAAGCCGATCGCCGCGCCGAGCGAGCCGTAGGTCTTGTTGTAGCTGCCGAAATGGCCGACGTACCAGGAGAACAGCAGCGACGCGACGATCCACAACACGGCCGCGAGGGCGCCCCCGGGCGTGACCCAGCGCCAGCGCGGCGCGTCCCGGCTCGGCCCGTAGCGGTAGAGCAGGGCGAGGCCGAGCAGCACCGCCAGGAGCAGGACCGGCCACCGCAGCAGCGCCAGCCACCACGCGTCCGCGCCGAGCCCGACGAATTCCAGCACCACCGGCACCACCACCACCGCGGCCAGCGCCAGGAGGAGGAACAGGAGCGCCCCCGCCGTGAAGGCGAGGGAGACGAGATTGAGGACGAGGAAGTTGCGCTTCTCGCGCTCGTTGTAGACGAGGTTGAGGGCGTCGAAGACGTGCTTCACGCCGCCATTGGCGCTCCACACGGACAGGGCGATGCTGATGAGCAGGCTGAACCCGAGGGTGGTGTTGCCCTGCTCGTTCAGCCGCTTCACCTGGTCGCCGACGATCTCCAGAGCGCCCTGGGGCAGGATGCCCTGGAGGCTGGCGAGCTGGTCGTTGATGGTCGAGGCGTCGGCCACGAGGCCGTAGCAGGAGACCAGGGCCGCCACCGCCGGGAAGATCGCCAGGAGCGTGAAGAAGGTGACGCCGGCCGCGATGAGCGACAGGCGGTTCTCGCCGATGTCGTGATAGGCGCGCAGCGCGATGTCCTTCCAGCCCTTGGCGGGGATCTCGGTCGGCGTCGAGGCCTGCCGCCCGCGATCGGCCTCGGCCCGGGCCACGGCGTGGGCCTCCCGTCCCGCATGCGCGGGCGACGTCCGGCGCGCCCCGTCCCGGTCGGCGGACCGGCCGGGCGCACGGTCGACCGAGGCACCGACCGCGCCGCGCGCCGACCGGCGGGGAAGGGCGACGAGGCCGATCAGCGCGGTGGCGAGGGCGAGCGTCCAGACCGTCGAGGCGCCTCCCTCGGGCGCGGCGGCCCTGGCGGGGGCTGGATCGGGGGCAGGCATCGGCGACCTCGGCAGGGTTCGGGCAGACGGGGGCGGGCCTTCGGGGCCGCGCGTCGCGGCGGCCATTCGGACGCGCCGTCCCGGGCGCGTCCGAATGGCCGCAGCTGCGAGGGGGAACGCCGCGGCGCGGGGAAGGGTTCGCCGTGCAGTTGCAACTCGACGACACACGACGCGGAGAACCGGCATGGCACGCCTGGACGGCGGGACGGTGGTCATCACCGGGGCCTCGAGCGGCATCGGCCGGGCGGCGGCCGAGGCCTTCGCGGCGCGGGGCGCCCGGGTGGTGCTGGCGGCGCGGCGGGCCGACGTGCTCGACGGAATCGCCCGCGACCTGCGCGCGTCGGGCGCCGAGGCCGTCGCGGTCCCCACCGACGTCACAGAGCCCGAGGCGGTGGACGCCCTGTCCCGGGCGGCACTCCGGGCCTTCGGCGGCATCGACGTCTGGATCAACAATGCCGGGGTGGGGGTGTTCGGCCCCCTGCTGGACGCTCCCCTGGACCTGCACCGGCAGACGATCGCGGTGAACCTGCTGGGCGCCGTGCACGGGGCCTACGCGGTGCTGCCGCATTTCCTCGACCGCGGCCGGGGGACGCTGATCAACACGGTCTCGATGGGCGGCTGGGCGCCGACGCCCTTCGCCGCCGCCTACACGGCCAGCAAGTTCGGCCTGCGCGGCTTCTCGGCGAGCCTGCGCCAGGAACTCGCCCGGCACCGCCACATCCGCGTCTGCGCCGTATTTCCCGCCATCGTCGACACGCCGGGCCTGGAGCACGGCGCCAATGTCAGCGGCCGGCGGCTCAATCCCGGGCACCTGTACTACGCCCCCGAGGCCGTGGCGGAGACCTATCTCCGCCTCGCGCGCCACCCGCGCGACGAGGTCGCGGTCGGCTGGCCGGCCCGCCTCGCGCAGGTCGGCTACGCGCTGGCTCCGTACCCGACCGAGCACCTGATGGGTGCCGGGTTCCGGTGGGCCCTCGACCGGGCCGAACCCGGGCCGCGCACGCACGGGGCCCTGCGCGCGCCGACGCTGGAGGGCACGCGGGCCGACGGCGGCTGGCGCGCGCGCAAGGGCGTCCCCGATGCCGGAACCCTGAGTACGGCCCTCGGCACGGGGCTCGCCGCCGCAGGGGCCTGCGCGGCCGTCCTCGCCGGTCTCGCGGCGGCGCGGCGGTTCGGCGCCCGCGGCTGAGCCCTGTTCGGGACAGGCGTTAACCCATGTTGCGGCATGGGCGGCCGGGGCGCGCCACAACCGGTCCTCTGGGCTTGACCGGCCCGCCCGCCGACGACCGGACCGAATGCCCGACACCGAAGGCCCATCGCTCCTCGATCCCATCGCGGATGTCGCAGAGGAGGCCGGGGACGAGACCCGCTTCGGCCTGCCGGAGGCCGTGCGCGCCCATCTCGGCACGCTCCTCGGTCGCGCCTACGACCGGATCGACCTCGACTCGGACAGGGATGCGAACCCCTTCGCCGACCTGCTCGCGCGCCTGGAGACCGCCCTCGCGCAGGCCGAGGGCGAGCGCGACAGAACGTTCCGCGCGGGCCTGCTGCAGGTGGTGCCGGCGCTGCACCGGTTCGCGGTCTCGTTGACGCGCGACCCGGCCGCGGCGGACGATCTCGTGCAGGACACCCTGCTGCGCGGCTGGCGCGGCCGCGGCGGATTCACCCCCGGGACCAACCTGGAGGCGTGGCTGTTCACGATCCTCCGCAACGTCTTCTACAGCCAGCACCGCAAGCAGGGCCGCGAGGTCGCCGACACCGACGGCAGCTACGCCGACCGGCTGACCAGCATCCCCGAGCAGGGGGGCCATCTCGACCTGCAGGACGTGCGCGCGGCCCTGGATCGGCTCGCGCCGGTGATGCGGGAGGCGCTGGTCCTCGTGGCGATCGAGAACCTGAGCTACGAGGAGGCCGCCGTCGTGATGAACTGCCGGATCGGCACCGTGAAGAGCCGGGTCTGGCGCGCCCGCGAGCAACTCGCGCGCATGCTCGGCTACGGCGGCGACGAGATCGGCAGCGACGGGGTCATGCTCTCGGTGACCGGCACCTCGGCCTGATCGCGACGATTCTCACGATCGAATACGCCAATTCGACACTTCGACGGCCGTATTCGCAAGCAAATTGACTTAGGTGAAAGCGCCCGGGCCGCCGCCTGGGCGATATGGGGCGGGTTGGGTCGATCCGTCGACTCGGCCGGGCTCCCATCGGTGTGACACCCCCCCGATCCACCGATGGGAGCCTCTTCACCGGAAGCCGCAGCGGATGCGCGGGCCGGACACCCCCGCCCCCGATCTCAGGTCGAGCCGCCCCGATCCGCATCGAGCTGCTGCAGCAGCTCCGCCAGCCGGGGATCCAACGCCTCGTCGATCACCGGATCATACATCGCCCGCATCTGGTGGCCGAGCCGCACGCGCGTCTGCGCGTCGAGGGTCGGGCCGCCCGCGATGGGGATCACCCGCAGGGCGGCGGGTGCCGCGCCGGGGGCGTAGCGCTCGGTCGGTCTCGGGGCGGCACGCCGGTGCTCGGGCCGCGGTTCAGGCCGGTGTTCGGGATAAGGCATGCCTCCTACATCGGCCCGCACCCCCGCCGCGGCAACCACCGGTCCGCCCGATGGCACGCCCGATGGCACGCCCGGCGGCACGACCGGCGGCACGACCGGCGGCGTCTCGTCGTCCGCCTCAGGCATCGTCCTCCGGGGCGAAGACCTCGCCCTTCTCGGCCAGCACGGTGTTGGCCGCGTCGCGGGCCAGCTCGTCCCGCGCGGCCGCGGGATCGGGGCGGCCGAGGGCCCGCGCCAGGGCCCCGTCCCAGCCGGGCGCCGGCGCCTGGCCCTGCCCGGCGAGGATCGCGCCGGCCCGGCGGCAGACCCGGTCCCAGTCCGGCGCGCCGAGGGCGGCCCAGTCGGTCCCGAGGCCGAGTTCGGTGGCGGCTTCGGTGGCGGCCTGAGTCGCGGCCCGGGTCGCGGCGTCGGCCGGGCCCGGCGGCGGGGCGGGGATGTCGGTCATGGCGATGCGGCCTCCTGCCGGGCTGTCGATGCTCCGGCGCACGATATAGCGCGCCGGTCCCCGCCCATCAGCGCAGGCCGTGGGCCGCGAGTTCCTCCGGCACGCAAGCGGCCGCGTCCTGGCGCACCAGGATCGCCTCGAGGGTGACCGGGCGGTCGTCCCAGGCATCCACGCCGACATCGCAGGAGCGCGTGGTGTCGGCGAGCCAGCCGTGGCTGTGCCCGTAGAGGTGGCGCGTCTCCCGCCACAGGCCCGGCCAGGCCCGGTGCGCGTAGTGCGACAGGAACAGGCGGTGCGGCTGCCCGCGCGCGTCCGCGACGGAGAGGCGGGCGCTCTCCACCGGCGGCTCGGCCCAGGGCAGGTCCAGGACACGGTTCGAATCGTGGTTGCCCCGGACGAGGCGCTTGGCGCCGTTCAGCCGCGCGAAGATCGCCGCGCAATGCGCCCGGCTGGCATGGGCGGCGAAGTCCCCGAGGTGCCAGACGACGTCCTCCGGGCCGACCACGGCGTTCCAGCCGGCGACCAGGGCC
Source organism: Methylobacterium oryzae (assembly GCF_021398735.1). Lineage (NCBI taxonomy): Bacteria > Pseudomonadati > Pseudomonadota > Alphaproteobacteria > Hyphomicrobiales > Methylobacteriaceae > Methylobacterium > Methylobacterium oryzae. The sequence goes on along the minus strand of NZ_CP090349.1, from coordinate 3,559,265 downwards.
TCGTCGTGGGCCTCGACGCTGCCGAACCGAGCACCGCGGTGGCGGAGGATGTGCGGGTCGCCGAAATGCGTGTCCGCGGTGAAGAAGATCGCCATGGTGTCGAGACCTGGGCCGCGTGCGCGTCCCGTCCAGGCCGGCCGGCGCGGGGCGCGCGGCCGCACCGCCGCTTCGGGCCCGCTTCCAGCCCGACTCGGGCCCGCTTCCGGGAAGCCCCACGGGCCGGTAAGGCTGCGGCGATGCTGGATCCCGCCATCTACGCCCATCTCCTGGACGCGGCGCGCGCCCATCCGCCGCTGCGGGCCGCCCTGGAGCGGGCCGGTCCGATCCGGGTCGAGCCGCCGGCGCATCCGTGCGTCGCCGACCGCCTGTTCGTCGAGGTGGTCAACCAGCAGCTCTCCGTCCGGGCGGCGGCGGCGATCTGGGCCCGGATCGAGGCCGCGGCCGCGGCGGCGGGCGCGAGCCCGAGGGGCCTGTTCGAGGCCGGGGACGCGGCGCTGCTGCGGGCCTGCGGCCTCTCGGGCAACAAGGTGCGGGCGCTCCAGGCGATCGTGGCGGCCGAGACGGCGGGCCTCCTCGGGCCGGGCCTCGCCGCCCTGCCGCATCCCGAGCGGGCGGCGATCCTGTGCGGCATCCGCGGCGTCGGCCCCTGGACGGCCGACATGGTCGGCATCTTCCACTTCCACGACCCGGACATCTGGCCCGCGGGCGACGTGGCGGCGGTGGGCTGCCTGCGCCGCCTCACCGCGCAGGCCGACACCGCCGCGGTGGCGGCCGCCTTCGCGCCGTACCGCTCGATCCTGGCCCGCTACCTGTGGCGGATCAAGGACACGGCGCCCGCACCGGCGGACCTACCGGCGGACCTGCCGACCCGAACGGAACCGGCGCCCTGGGCCCGGCGCCCCCGCGGCACGGCGAAATCCGGGTGACGGCCGGCCGGAGATCGGCTATCCGTCGGCGCCTCCCGGGCCCGTAGCTCAATGGTTAGAGCCGGCCGCTCATAACGGTCTGGTTGCAGGTTCGAGTCCTGCCGGGCCCACCACCAATTAGCTAAGGCGCTGCAAACGCTTAAAGATCGTCGACCATCTCGCTTGCAATCGGGCCGGGATGCATCACAAATTGCCTAACATGGGCGACGACGTTCCTGAGGGTCGCCCAGATCTTGATCCGGCCGGAAGGTGAGCTTCCAAGTCTCATTGGGCGGCTTGCAAGGCCGTTTCCAGGGCCATTCCTGGGCCGTTGGCCACCCCAGGGCGGTCTGAGGACCGCTCTCGTTGTAGTGCCGCCGCCTCGTCTCGATCTTGTTCCTCATGTCGGCCAGCGACAGGGACGCAGTTCGCGTTCAGGCACTCGTCGCGTCGGCGGCCGTCCTGTGTGGATGGCTCCCGCATTGCAAGTGGCGAATTGAGCTTCTGACGCGTTGGTCGGGTGCAGTCTTGTGTCCGGCCTGTTGATGCAGTCGTTCATGTTGACCGCTGGCCCTGATGGTATCCGTGAGCTGGGTCCCACTCTGCTTTGCGGGCTCTGACGCCCTGGACAGCCGGCGGGGTGTCCCGGCTCCCGGTCTGACCGGTTCGCCATCAACTCTCATCGTCCTCGCAACCTGGAAACGTCTCCTCTGCGTGCTGTCAGGCAGCCCTGGCCGCCGGTGCGCGGTAGGTGCCGCCGCGGGTCATGATCGCCCAGGCGACCCGCGCCGTGCGATTGGCCGCCGCCACAGTCACCACGCGCACTGGCTTACGCTGCAGCAGCGCCGGCAGCCGCGGGTCGACCGAGGTCGGTGTCGTCTTCGCGCGCCGGATCAGAGACGTCATGCCGACTACGAGCAGCCGGCGCAGGTAGCGGTCGCCCATGCGCGAGATCCGGCCCAGGCGCTCCTTGCCGCCACTGCAGTTCTGCAGAGGTGTCAGGCCCAACGAGGCCGCGAACTGCCGACCGGAACGGAAGCGCTCGGGCTCGCTCACCGACGCGGCCAGCGCGGTTGCCGACACGATGCCGACACCCGGGATCGTCGCAAGCCGCTGCGACAGGTCGCTGTCTCGATGCCAGGTGAGCAACTCCTTCTCTAGTCGGGTGAGCTGAATCTGCAAGGCACCGATCTGATCGGCCAACCCGGTCACCACGCGCTGGGCTAACGGCGGCACCTCGGCCGCGTCTCCGGCCGAGAGCCGGGCCGCCAGTTCGAGCGCGTGCCGCAGGCCCCGCGCCATCTCGATCCCAAACTCGGCGAGCAGGCCTCGGATCATGTTCACCAGCTGCGTGCGTTGCTTGACCAGCAGGTCGCGCGTCCGGTGCAGCGCCAGCGCCGCCTGCTGCTCGGTCGCCTTCACGGGCACGAAGCGCATGCTCGGGCGCGTCACCGCCTCACAGATGGCAGCGGCATCGTTCGCATCGGTCTTGCCGCGCTTGACGTACGGCTTCACGTAAGCCGGCGGCATCAGCCGCACGTCATGGCCGAGCTTTATGAGTTCCCGGGCCCAGTGATGCGCCGTGCCGCACGCCTCCATGCCGATCAGGCACCGCGGCAGCTTGGCGAAGAACGGCGTGACCTGCGCCCGCCGCAGCGCCTTCCGAACGACGACGTGCCCAGCTGCATCGACGGCGTGAACCTGAAAGATGCTTTTGGCCAGATCGATGCCGACGGTGGTGATCTCCATGGGGATGGCTCCTGCATGAGCGTGGCTGCTGCTTCGACAGCGACCACATCTTGGCACCGAGATGCCGTCAGTCGGAGCGGGAGCCATCCACCCCATCTGCTTTCTCTGCCCCCCATCTCCAAAGCAGCCGTTCCATTATCGGCCAGACTACGACACGCTGGATCGCAATCGCGGGTAAAACCAGACATTCGGCTTGGCGCCCATACCCGCCGCTGGAGCGCGCTGCCTGCCTCGCGGCAAGCAGACAGTGTCGGCATCAACTGGAACTGTCGTTTGCCGCAATGAAGCGATCGATACTGGCGCCGGAGAACATTGCATGTCCTGAAAGTCGATGGTGCCATAGCACTGATGGGTAGGCTCGGAACGGAAATCAGCTATCCCGTAAGATCGTCGGAGCGATGACACGGCGTATTTTATGCGATCAGCCGGCCGGCCAGAAACTGGTTGTGCCGCCGGAATCATGCTACTTGCAGGCATGTCTGAGGCTCTCGAGATTGCTCATGGCACCTTTGGTCGCGTGGCGCTCCTCGACATGGACCGGAGCCTTGTTCGGCACGCGCATCCGCACTGCCACGTTCTTCTGAAGGTCGAAGGGGACGACACCGAGTTCCTCGTTGGGGACCGTGTCGTTGCGCTGACCGACGAACAGGCCGTGCTCGTCAATGCCTGGGAAACGCACGCTTATCTCCATGATCCGCGCCGCGCCAAGGCGATGATCCTGGCCCTCTATATCGAGCCGGACTGGCTGGGGGCCTTCCGGCGCAATTGGGCGGCGAGCGGGGCGCCTGGCTTCTTTGGAAAGCCCTTGGGCGGCGTGACCCCGACGATCCGCCGCTTCGCGCACGACCTCGCTGCGGAGATGGTCTACGCGCCGCACTCCTCGCACATTCAGGATCAGTTGCTGTCGGGCCTGATGATCGCGGTAATCGAGCGGTTCACCGCGTGGCGTGAGGAGGCCGAGGCGCTCCGCGCCGCCGCCAGGCGCAACGCCAGCGATTGGCGCATCCGGCGGACTATCGCGCGAGTGCGCGCCGAGCCCGGTGTCACGTTGGGGATCGAGGCCCTGGCCCGTGAGGCGGGCCTTTCCCGAGCGCAATTCTATCGCCTGTTCGAGCAATCCACCGGAGCTCCGCCCCACGTCTTCCTCAACGCGATCCGCATCGAGCAGGCCGTCGAGTCGATCGTGGGCAGCGAGGAATCCTTGGCGGCGATCGGCACGCGCCTCGGCTTCGCCGCGCCTGCCCATTTCTCGCGCTTCTTCCGGGATCATGTCAGCGTGCCCCCAAGCGTATTCCGCAGCATTGTCCGGCGAAGCGGCCAACCCGCCGTGTGAAGCCAAAGGCCCTCCGCCACGTCGAAAATGAGACGTTTGGGTAAGTCGCGAGATGCCTCGGCATCGTGGCGCCCGCCCGGATCCGTCACTCTGCCCGCGACAAGGACCCCATCGAGAGGTCCGGTGGAGGAAGCGGCTTGGGCATCGTGTCAACGAGCTATGTCGGACGGTCCGTAGAGCGCGTTGAGGACGCCGCCCTGCTCTCCGGGCTCGGCCGCTACATCGACGATCTCGGCACGCGGCCCGGCACGCTGCACGCGTCGATCCTGCGCTCGCCCCACGCCCATGCGGACATCCTCGCCATCGACGTCCAGGCGGCCAAGGCGCTGCCCGGCGTCATCGCCGTGATCACGGGCCGCGACCTTGATGCCGTCACCACCGGTCTCGTCCCGGCCCTGCGGGCGGCCGTCGATGCCCGCGCCATCGCGGTGGACCGGGTGCGCTATGTCGGCGAGCCGGTGGCTATCGTCGTCGCCCGCGACCGCTACCTCGCGGAGGACGGCTGCGACCTGATCGAGGTTCAGTACCGAGTCCGCCCGGCGGTGGTCGACCCGCTGGCGGCCCTCGCCCCCGACAGCGAGATCCTGCACGAGGGTGTCGGCGCGAATCTCGTGAGCGACCGGCGTTTCCGCTACGGTGACCCCGAGGTCGCCTTCGCAGATAGCCCGCACAGCCTGTCCGTGACCGTGCGCTACCCGCGCAACACCGGCTCGCCGATGGAGACCTACGGCGTCGTCGCTTCCTACGACCCCACCGACGACTCCTACGACGTGCTCGCGAACTTCCAGGGGCCGTTCAGCATTCACGCGGTCGTTGCCCGGGCGCTCAAGGTGCCGGGCAACCGCCTGCGCCTGCGCACGCCCCCGGATTCCGGCGGCAGCTTTGGGGTGAAACAGGGCGTCGCCCCCTACGCGGTCCTGATCGCTGCCACGGCCCGCCTCGTGGGACGGCCGGTGAAGTGGATCGAGGACCGGCTGGAGCACCTCTCGGCCTCCGTCTCCGCCACGAACCGGGTCACGACCCTCCGGGCCGCCTTCGAGGCGGACGGGCGCGTCACCGCTCTCGATTGGGATCAGGTCGAGGATTGCGGCGCCTACCTGCGGGCGCCCGAACCCGCCACGCTCTACCGGATGCACGGCAACCTCACCGGCGCCTACGCCATCCGCAACGTCGCCGTACGCAACCGGGTGGTGCTCACCAACAAGACCCCGACCGGCCTCGTGCGCGGCTTTGGCGGGCCGCAGGTCTACTATCCGCTCGAACGGCTGATGCAGCGCATCGCCGTGACGCTGGGCCTCGATCCCTTCGCGGTGATCCGGGCAAACCTAATCCCGGCCGACGCCTTTCCCTACCGCACCGCGACAGGCGCTCTCTACGATTCCGGCAATTACCAGCGCGCCCTCGACGAAGCCGCCCGGGATGGCGGGCTCGTCGAGTTGAAGCGGCGACGGGACGCCGCCCGCGCCGAGGGCCGCCTCTATGGGATCGGCCTGACGGCGGCGGTCGAGCCCAGCGTCTCCAACATGGGCTACATCACCACCGTCCTGACGGCGGAGGAGCGCACCAAGGCCGGGCCGAAGAACGGCGCGCAATCGACCGCCACCATCACCCTCGATCCGGTCGGCTCGGTGACGGTGCAGGTCGCTTCGGTGCCGCAGGGCCAAGGGCACCGGACAGTGCTGGCCCAGGTGGTGGCCGACGTCCTCGGCCTCCCGATGGAGCAGGTCCGGGTCACGGCCGACCTCGACACCGCCAAGGACGCATGGTCCATTGCCTCCGGCAACTATGCGAGCCGCTTCGCCGCCGCCGTGGCGGGGGTCGCGCACCTCGCCGCCACCCGCCTGCGCGACAGGCTCGCGCGGATCGCGGCGGCGCAGCTGAACCTACGTCCCGAGGACCTGCTCTTCGCGGGTGGGCGCATCGTCTCGCGATTGAACCCGGATGCAGGCCTGCCCTTCGCGCGGGTGGCCGCCACGAGCCACTGGTCGCCGGGCCTCGTGCCCGAGGATCTCGGCGCGGTGATCCGCGAGACGGTGTTCTGGACGCCCTCGGAGCTGACCGCTCCGGACGCGGAGGACCATATCAATTCCTCCCTCTGCCACGGCTTCATCTTCGACATCTGCGGCCTGGAGATCGACCGGGTCACGGGGAAAATCGCCATCGACCGCTACGTCTCGATGCACGATTGCGGGCGCGTACTGCACCCGGGCATGGTCGAAGGCCAGGTGCGCGGCGGCTTCGCGCAGGCGCTCGGCGCGGCAGTCTACGAGGAACTCGCCTACGGCGACGACGGCGCCTTCCTGTCCGGCACCTTCGCCGATTACCTCCTGCCCACCGCGACCGAGGTGCCGGACCTGCGCATCCTGCACGTCGAGAGCCCGTCTCCCTTCACGCCGCTCGGCGCGAAGGGGGTCGGTGAGGGAAACTGCATGTCGACGCCGGTCTGCCTCGCCAACGCGGTGGCCGACGCCCTCGACCTCGAGGCCATCGACCTGCCCCTGACGCCTGCCAAGCTCGCCGCCCTCGCGGCAGGGGGCGACGAGCCGGCGCCGCCGGCCGGTCGAGCCGCGAAGGCCGCCGCGAAGGCGGGCGACCGGACCCTGCGCGGCGACGGCGCGGCCACCGTCACTGCCCCGCCGGAGACGATCTGGGCGATGCTCCTCGACCCGGACGTGCTCGCCTCCGTCATTCCCGGTTCGCATGGGGTGCGGAAGCTCTCCGACACAAGGTTCCGGGCCGACGTCACCCTCGGCGTCGGTCCGGTGAAGGGTCGCTACAAGGCCGAGGTGATCCTCTCCGATCTCGATGAGCCCCGGGCGGTGACGCTCACCGGCACGGTGACGGGCGGCCTCGGCAGCGGCGGCGGCACCGGCCGTTTGACCCTGGAGCCCGACGGCTCGGGGGGCACGCGGATCGCCTACGTCTACGAGGCGGCGGTGGGCGGCAAGGTCGCGGCGGTGGGCGGACGCCTCCTCGACGGGGCCGCGCGGGTGATCATCGGTGGGTTCTTCACGGCCCTCGCCCGGCGAGCCGGCGGGTCCGGCAAGCGCGGGCTCCGCCTCCCGGCCGCCCTGCGATGGCTCCTCGCGCGTCTGGGGGTGTCCGCATGAAACCCGCGCCCTTCGCCTATCTGCGCGCCACGTCCGTGGACGACGCCCTCGAAGCCCTGCGCCAGCACGGCCCCGAGGCCCGGATCATCGCGGGCGGCCAGTCCCTGATGCCGATGCTCAACATGCGGCTGACGAAGCCCGCCGTGCTCGTCGACGTGATGCGCATCCCCGCTCTCAAGGAGCCTCGCCTCGACAAGGGGGCCCTCGTTATCCCGGCGGGCGTGCGGCAGGCGATCCTGCTCGACCGGCCGGGGCTCGCCCGGGACTTGCCGCTGCTGGCCGCCGCCCTGCCGTGGGTCGGGCACATCCAGACCCGGGCACGGGGGACACTGTGTGGCTCCGTCGCCCATGCCGACCCGAGCGCAGAGATTCCCCTCTGCCTCGTGGCGCTCCAGGGCGAGGTGCATCTGCGCAACCGGCGAAAGGTCCGGCGCGTCGCGGCGGAGACCTTCTTCGCTGGCATGATGGCCACTGACCGGGCCGACGACGAGATGATCGAGGCCATCGCCTATCCGCTGCGGCGGGAGGGCACCGGCACGGCCTTCGCTGAGATCGGGCGGCGACACGGCGACTACGCGATCGTCGCCTGCGCCGCCGTGGTGGACGGCACCCGGATGCGGCTCGCTGTCGGCGGCGTCGCCGACCGGCCCACAGCCCGCGACTTCCCCCACCTCGACGGCTCGGCGCTCGACGATGCCCTCAACGCCTTCGCCTGGGACCTCGGCGCGGGGGACGACCTCCACGCCACCGCCCGCTACCGCCGCGACCTCGTGCGCAGCCTCGGCCGCCGGGTGCTGGAACAAGCCGCCAAGGTCGCCCGCGGCGACACCCATCAGGAGGCCGTGCCATGCCACAGCTAGACGCGCAGGACCGTCACACGGTCGCCTTCACCCTCAACGGGCGCGAGACCGCGGTCGAAGTCGAGACCCGCACCCTGCTGACCGACGCCCTGCGCCACGGGCTTGGGGCCACGGGCACGCATGTCGGCTGCGAGCACGGCGTCTGCGGCGCCTGTACGGTGTCCATCGACGGGGTTCCCGCCCGGGCCTGCCTGACCCTCGCGGTGGGGGTCGAGGGCTGTGCCGTGCGGACCGTCGAGGGTCTGGCCCCGGAGCCTGGCCGCCTCGGGGTGCTGCAGGTGGCCTTCCGGCGGCGGCACGCCCTGCAATGCGGCTTCTGCACCGCCGGCATCCTGATGTCACTCGACGCCTATCTCGCGCTCCGGCCGAACCCGTCACGACGAGAGATCACGGAAGTGATCGGGGGCCATCTCTGCCGCTGTACCGGCTACGCGCCGATCATCGAGGCCGCCCTGGAGGCGGCTGCGGAACTCAGGGGCGACATCCCGGCCCCGTCATCCCCGGAGGCCACCCATGCTTGATCTCGGCACCAGCTTCCTCGCGAGCGTCTCCCGCGATCCCTGGGCCCTGGCCCTCGTCGACGGGGAGACCCGGCTGACCTACGCGGAGTGGTTCGGGGTCATTTCCGCGACCGTGGCCGGGCTCGACCGGCTCGGGCTGAAGCCCGGCGACCACCTCGTCACGGTCCTTCAGAACCGGCACGAGGCGGCGACCCTGCACTGGGCCTGCCAATTCTCGGGAGTCGTGATCACGCCAATCAACTGGCGGGCCAAGGCCGAGGAGATCGATTTCGCGATCGAGAACGCGGAAGCCCGCGCCATCGCCTACGAACCGGTCTCGGCCGCGAGCCTGCGTGAGAGCGCGGCATCGCAGCTGATCCCGCGCATCGCCGTCGGCACGCCACCCGGCCCCGGCGAGACGGCCTTCGCCGACCTCGCCGCCACCGAGGAGCCGTCGGCGACGCCCCGGGCCGACGCGGAGGCGATCTCGCTGATGCTCTACACCTCCGGCACCACCGCCAAGCCCAAGGGGGTCCCACGGCGACACCGGGCGGAGCGCGCGGCGGCCGTGGCCCATGTAGCGCAAAACCTCTACGGGCGCGGCGAGCGCACGCTCGGCGTGATGCCACTCTACCACACGATGGGGGTGCGCTCGCTCCTCGCCATGTCGCTGATCGGCGGGACCTTCGTCTGCCTTCCCCGGTTCGATGTGGCGGGGGCGCTGCGGCTGATCGCGGCCGAGCGGATCACCAACCTCTACCTCGTGCCGACCCTCTACCACGACCTCGTGCACCACCGGGATTTCCAGGCGACGAACACGACCTCCGTGCGCAAGCTCGGCTTCGCCGGGGCACCGATGACGGACGGCCTGCTCGCCCGCCTGACCGAGGCGTTCCGGCCGGACCTCTTCGTCAATCATTACGGCTCGTCGGAGGTCTACACCTTCACGATCAACCACGAGGCGGCGGTTAAGCCCGGCTCGGCCGGGCGGGCGGGCCTCAACACCATGGTACGTGTCGTGTCCCTGGGGGGCGATCCTAGCCGGACCGCCGCGCCGGGCGAGGAGGGCGAGATCGCCGTCATCGCCAAGGGCGACGAAGCCTTCGAGGGCTACTGGCATCGCCCCGAGGCCGACGCCAAGGCCTTCCGCGACGGCTGGTACTTCACCGGCGACACCGGCTTCGCCGACGCCGACGGCGACCTCTACGTCACCGGGCGGGTGGACGACATGATCATCACCGGAGGCGAGAACGTCTCGCCCGTCGAGATCGAGAGCCGCCTGTCCCTGCATCCGGCGGTGTCCGAAGTCGCCGTCGTCGGCCTGCCCGACGAGCGCTGGGGCCGGATCGTCGCGGCCTTCATCAAGCGGAGCGGCAGCACCGACGCGGCGGCGCTCGACGCCCATTGCCGGGCCGGCGGCCTGCCGAGTCACAAGCTGCCGCGCCGCTACGTCTTCGTGGACGAGATCCCGAAATCGCCGGTCGGCAAGCTGCTGCGCCGCCAACTCGTGGCCGGCGAGTACGTCCTGGAAGGCGGGGCCGAGCCCCATGCCGAAGGTCACGAGGCTGCCTGACGGTCCCGCCCCCACTCCGAATCACAAGCGAGAGACCAAACCCATGACGAGCGACACCCACACCATCGACCCGCGCCTGACGAACCTCGACGGGTTCCGCGTCGAGATCGACTCGGAGCGCGAGCGCGCCGACGTGATCCTGGCGCGGCCGCCCATGAACGTCATTGCGATGCCCCAGCGCGACGAGATCCGTAAGGTGTTCGAGGCGCTGGACGAGGATCCCCGCGTGCGGGTCATCGTCCTGCGGGCGGAGGGCGAACACTTCTCGTCGGGGGGCTACATCAAGGGCTTCCTCGACGCCTCGCCCGAGCACGTCTCGAAGCTCGCCTGGAACATGGCGGCGCCGGCCCGCTGCTCGAAGCCCGTCATCGCCGCCAACCGGGGCTATACGTTCGGCGTCGGCTTCGAGATCTCGCTGGCCTGCGACTTCCGCATCGTCTCCGAGACCTGCCGTTACGCCCTGCCCGAGCAGAAGCTCGGGCAGATTCCCGGCTCCGGCGGCTCGGCCCGTCTCCAGAAGATCGTTGGCATCACCCGGACCAAGGACATCGTGATGCGCTCCAAGCGCATCCCCGGACGGCAGGCCCTCGACTGGGGCATCGCCACCGAATGCGTGGCCGACGCGGACCTGGAGAAGGCCACCGACGCGCTGGTCGACGAATTGCGCGCCTTCTCCCCCATCGCCCAGCGCACCGCCAAGAAGCTCCTCAACGACACCGAGGATGCGAGCCTCTCCATCGCCATCGAGCTCGAAGGGCATTGCTACAGCCGCCTGCGGCAGGCCGATGACTTCCGCGAGGGCGTCGAAGCGTTCCACGCCAAGCGCGCGCCGCGCTTCACCGGCTCATAGCCCGGCCGCGCCGGGGGGCTGCATAGCGGCTCCCCCCATCCCGTGACCTTCACCGCATCGCTTCGATCCCGCCCAGGCGGGAAACGACGGCGCGCGCCCGAATGGCTCCCATCCAGACCCAGAGCCCGAACCGGCCCCACCGCGGCAACGACCGCATCCCCCGGAGGAACCCCATGCAGACCGCCGCCACCTTCGCATCCGATCCCCCCGCCCTCGCCAGGCCCACTGGTCGGCAGACGGCGACGGCCGCCATGGCCTCGCTGTTCGGCTGGGGGCTCGATCTCTTCGACCTGTTCATTCTGCTCTACGTGGCGCCGGTCGTCGGCACCTTGTTCTTCCCGGCGGACAAGCCGATGCTGTCGCTGGCCGGAGCCTATGCCTCCTTCGCGGTCACGCTGCTGATCCGACCCCTCGGCTCCGCCCTGTTCGGCTCCTATGCGGACCGCTTCGGCCGCCGCCGCGCCCTCATGGTGGCGGTGATCGGCGTCGGCCTGTCGACGGCGGTCTTCGGCCTCCTGCCGACGGTTGGCCAGATCGGATGGCTCGCCACCGCGATCTTCCTATTCTTCCGCCTCGTCCAGGGCGTCTTCGTCGGCGGTGTCGTTGCGGCATCCCACACGATCGGTACGGAATCTGTGCCGGAGCGGTGGCGGGGGCTGATGTCCGGGGCGGTCGGCAGCGGGGGCTCGGCCATCGGCGGCCTCCTGGCCTCCCTGGTCTTCTATCTCGTCTCGCTCATGGCGCCGGGCGAGGCCTTCGCCGACTGGGGCTGGCGGGTGATGTTCTTCTCGGGCCTACTGACCTCGGTGATCGGCCTGATCCTCTTCCGCAACCTCGAGGAATCCCCGATCTTCAAGGAGCTGCAGGCCCGCAAGGCCGCGCTCCGGGAGGGTGCTCCGACGAAGGCCTCGCCGATCCGCTCGCTGTTCTCGCCGTCCAACCGGGGAAGCTTCGCGGTCGCGACGCTCATCTCCTTCGGCGGCGGCGCGGCCTACTACCTCACGTCCGGCTACCTGCCGACCCTCCTCAAGCTCGTGAACGGCGTACCGAACGCCACCGCCTCGATGATCCTGATCGGCGCCAACGTGGCGGCGGCGATCGGCGCCTGCGGCATGGGCGAACTGAGCCAGCATATCGGGCGCAAGCGGTCGTTCTTGCTGATGGGAGTCATCCGCCTGTTCGCCTTTCCCGTTCTCTTCCTGACCATGGCGAACACGACGAGCCTCATGGGGGTCGCGGCCTGTGCCTTCCTTCTCTCGCTCATCGCCAACGCCAGCTACGCGCCGCTGTTGATCTTCCTCAATGAAAAATTCCCGACGGCGGTACGGGCCACGGGGACGGGCCTGACCTGGAATATCGGCTTCGCGCTGGGCGGCATGCTGCCGACGTTCGTCTCCCTCATCGCCGATGGGCCGACGCAGATCCCGATGGTGCTGACGGTCGTGATGACATGCGTCACGCTAGTCTATCTCGTTGGCGCCGTTATCACTCCGGAGACGCAGGGCAACCTCGACCGGGCGTGACGGCCCCCCATGCAGGCGGAGCCACCTCCCAGGGCGAGCGTTCTGCTGGTCCTCCGCCTGCACGCCCTTGACCAGTCCGTCCTTCCCTATTCCGAGGGAAGGACGATACGTGCTGGTCGAATCTCGGTGGGAGCGATGAAATGGCTCGTCTGCAATCCTCCGGCTTCTTCGATCTCGGCGATGGTCGACTGGAATATCATTTCGTCGGTCGACAGCCGGAGGTGGCCCCCACGCTTGTGTTGCTCCACGAAGGCCTCGGTTCGGCGATGCAATGGGGCGCCCTGCCCGAGACCCTCGCCCAAACGACAGAGTGCGGTGTCCTGGCCGTCTCCCGCCAGGGATATGGCGCGTCGAGCCCGGTGCCCTTGCCTCGCCCGGCCGATTATCTCGAGCACGAGGCCCGCACAGTCCTCCCGCGGTTACTCGACGCCGCAGATTTCAGGAGCGGCGTGATGATCGGCCACTCCGACGGCGCCTCGATCGCCGCTCTCGCCTTGGCGGAAGGTGATGCCCGCCTGCGGGGCGGTGTGCTGATGGCACCGCATTTCTTCGTGGAGGAGGTCACGCTGTCCGCGATCCGGCGAACCCGAGCCGCCTACGAGCGGGGGCTCTTGAGGACCCGCCTCGGCCGCTGGCACACCGATGTCGAAGGGGCCTTCCGTGGCTGGAACGACGCATGGCTGGATCCGGCCCGACGCGGATGGACGATCGAGGCTGCGCTGACACGCCTGACCGTCCCCGTGACACTTATACAGGGAACCGAGGACGCCTACGGGACGCAAGCCCAGATCGCTGCAGCCCGCAGATCATGTCCACCCAGCCTGCTCACAGTCCGTGAGATGCCGGGTGTCGGTCATGAACCACATCGCGAAGCTTTCGCGGACACGGTCGCTCTCATCTCGGCTTTCGTCGAGTATGTCCTGAAAGACGAACCAGGCTAAGGATCTACACAATCCTGACGGCGCCATGATGAATGACGGATCTGTCTCCGACAACAGAAGCACATCTTCAGTTCGCGATTCTGCGAGAGGCCGAAACGCCACGTCTGCTATATGTCCCGCACTTCCGCAAATCGCCTTTCCGCTTCCGGCCAGCATTTTCCATCACGAAGCACTTCTGTGAACGTCCTCGATGAGTGGTTTTCTGTCTATCGAATTTCGGCCAGCAAGGCATGAAAGCGAACGTCGGCCACATGCATACTCCCGAGGGAAGCCAGGCATTGGCCTGCTTGAGGTGAGCGCCATTTGTTCGTTCAGGTGTGAGGCCTAGATCATGCTGCTATGCCACGCCATCTTCGGCCACTACCTCCCGCGTCACGGCGAATTGGCCAACACAGCCCGTAGTGCTCCGCATTTCACTGCGTTCGTGGTCAGCACGTGCAATGCCGTTGCAAAGTTCTGCACCTGCCGCACATTGAAGCGGACCTACGAGCCTAAGATCGCGATCCTGCGAAATGCATGATCCGAGCAGGCCGCCGGCTCAGCCCGGATTGGATGGCGGGTCGCCCTCCCGACCCTGAGCCGGCCGACAGGCGCCCTAGCCGTGATCGGTCCGCCGGATGCGCTGGCTTTGCTGCCCGAGGCCCTCTATCCCTAGCGAGACCGTGTCGCCCGGCTGCAACCAGACGGGCTTGGGCTTGATCCCCATGCCGACGCCCGGCGGCGTGCCCGTCGCGATGATGTCGCCCGGCAGGAGCGTCATGTACCGACTGCAGTACGCGATGATCTCGCGAACGCCGAAGATCATCGTGCGCGAATTGCCCGTCTGACGGCGGGTTCCATTCACGTCGAGCCACATGTCGAGCTGCTGCGGATCGTGGATCTCGTCCTTTGTCACGAGCCAGGGTCCAATTGGACCGAACGTATCGCATCCCTTGCCCTTGTCCCATTGGCTGGACTGAAGCTGGAAGGCCCGCTCCGAGACGTCGTTCACGACGCAGTATCCGGCAACATGATCGAGGGCGTGCTCCTCGGTGACGTACTGCGCCGTCGATCCGATCACGACGCCGAGTTCCACTTCCCAGTCGAGCTTGGTTGAGTCGCGGGGCTGGATCGTGTCGTCGTTCGGCCCGCAGACGGCGCTCGGAGCCTTGAGGAAGATGATTGGCTCGCTCGGGATGGCCATGCCGGCCTCGGCCGCGTGGTCCGAGTAGTTGAGCCCGATGCAGATGAACTTCGAGAGGCCTGTGAAGGGAACGCCGAGGCGGGGGCTTCCTTCTACCCGGGGCAGCCGCGTCGGATCCGTCTGTGCGATCCTGGCGAGACCGTCGGGCGCGAGTTCGGACGGACCAAGATCACGGCACATCGACGAGAGGTCGCGGAGGACGCCTGCAGCATCGACCAGAGCAGGCCGCTCGGACCCAACCTCACCGTAACGACAGAGCTTCATCGATCATCTCCGGATCAAGGGCGAATCAAGTGGGAGGAAGCCGGTCCAGCGGGTGCCCCTTCGGCGAGAGAGCTGAGCCAGTCGCGGGCGAGGGGCACATCGGCCGGTGTCAGGTCGTGGCCGCAGGGTAGGACATGGTGGGTCGCTTCGGCGCCCAGCTCGGTCAGGCAAAGTGCCAGATCGGCCCCGAGTGCCGGCGGCGCGATCGTATCCGTCTCGCCCGAGACAACGACGGCGCGCTGCCCGACAAGGGCAGCGGCCGCGGTACCAGTCAGCGGTGGAACGGCGCGCAACAGGATCGCGCCCGTCAGAAGAGCAGGATGCAGAAGCATGAGTGCGGCCGCGATGTTGGCTCCGTTCGAGAAGCCGAGGGCAAGCGGGGGCCCGAAACCGTAACGGTCGCGGGCGGCCGCGACGAAGGCCGCCAGCTCATCGGCTCGGCGGACGACCTCGGATGAATCGAAACGACCGTCCGGATGGCGAGCGAAGTGGCGCAGCTTGCCACCTTCCGATACGGCTCCGCGGACGGCCAGCATCGGCGCGCCGGGGGCCGCTGCCTGGGCAAAGGGCACAAGCTCGTCTTCGTCACCTCCGGTGCCGTGCAGCAGGAGGAGCGGCGATCGGCTCCCTTCCGACGCATACCAGCGGTGGGCCAAGCTATCGAGGCTCACCGGCCTGCCTCCGACCCGAAACTGAGCCCGGAGTTGGCGGGGTGGGGCGTGACTCGCGTGAACGGGCGGCGTGTCGCCAGGAGTAGCACCACGATGCCCGTCAGCATCAGGCCCGTCATGAACCACAGGCCGGGCGTCAGGCTCCCCGTCGCGTTCCGGATCCAGCCCAGCAGGAAGGGGCTCACGAAGCCACCCGTGAGGCCAAGGCAGTTGATCAGCGCCAAGCCGCCCGCGGCCGAACGCTCGGGGAGATAGGCCATCGGGATGCCGTAGAAGATCGGCATCGCGCCGAAGAGCGTCGCGGTCGCGACGGAGAGCAGTGCCAGGACGACTGGAAGGTTCGCGCCGGCGAGGGACGCCCCAATCAGCGCGCAGGCACCGACACCGACACAGACGGCGTAGTGCCACCGCCGCTCTTGCCGTCGGTCAGAGCGTCGGGACAGCCACACCATGCCGATGCCGCCGATCGCATAGGGGATTACGGACCATAGGCCAATTGCGGCGGCTCCCTGGACACCGGCGGCCTGCATCATCACGGGCATCCAGAAGGTGATCGCATAGAGCCCGCAGACGAGGGTGAAGTACGCCAGCGCGAGGACGTAGATTCGTGGGTCGCGGAACGCCGCACCGAATGCATGGCCGCCGGCAGCCAAGTTCGCGTCCCGGTTGATCTCTGCCAAAAGGAGCATCTTCTCGGATGATGTCAGCCAGGGAGCATCTTGAGGCTTGTCGACGAGGATCCGGAGCGCGACGAGCCCGAGAAGCACGGCCGGCATGCCCTCCAGAAGGAACATCCACTGCCAGCCCCTGAGGCCGAGGACGCCCTGCATGCCTTCGAGGATGAAGCCTGAGACAGGTGCACCGATCACACCGGCGAGCATGCTGCCGCTCAGAAAAATTGCAGTCATTTCCGCCCGGCGGCGGTTCGGATACCAGAGCGTCAGATAGTACATCACCCCGGGGGCGAGGCCCGCCTCGAACGCTCCCAGGATCAGCCTCAGCGCGTAGAACGAATGGGGCCCGGTGATGAACATCGTTGCCGAGGAGGCGAGCCCCCACAGGATTAGGATGCGCGCCAGCGTTCGCCGGGCGCCGACGCGCTGAAGGACGAAGTTGCTCGGGACTTCGCACAGAAAGTAACTGACGAAAAATAGTCCGGCGGCGAGGCCGTAAACCGCGTCGTTGAAGCCCAGCTCCGCGCGCATGTGCAACTGCGCGTAGCCGATATTCACCCGGTCGAGATAGGCAGCCACGTAGCATGCGAAGAGGAACGGCAGCAGCCGCCACTGCAATTTTCGATAGAGTGCGGCGCTATCCACATCATCCGTCTCGAATGACTTAGCCGACGGTCGGCCAAGCACGGGCGGATCACCTCCGGGCGTCACGTCCATTTTCATGATCTCCCTATTCTGTTCCGGAACTTCCGTCCGGTTCGAAGGCACGCCGGGCGCAAGTTCTCTCGCGCTCGCCATCAGAGACGTGAGAACCAGTCCTCAAGTTCGATATTGAGGGGGAGGAGGATGCGAACGACGCAGTTGTACCAAGCCGTCGTCAGGACCAGTTCTAGTCGCTCCTGCTCGTCCAGGAACCCGCACAATTCGGCCCAGAGGCCGTCATCGACACGGCCGGTCCGCGTCACGTCGCGAGCGAAGCGCATGACGGCGCGTTCGGAAGCGGTGAACCGGTCATCCGTCTCGAACTGCGCAAGCTGCTCCAGCTTGGCTTGGGACAGCCCGGCCTTCACCGCCGAGTTCCAGTGATGCGCGACCTCGTAGTCAGCCCGCGTCTCAAGCCCGACCGTCAGGACGGCTAGTTCGCGAAGTTGCCGGTCGAGCAGAGTGCTCTGGCGCAGCGACATCGCCATCGCGAGAACCCCGTCACACAGCGCAGGCGCGTTGGCGACGGCGAGAAAGACGTTCTCGACCGGCTTTCCCCGCAGCGCTTCCAGGCGGTCGAACAATCCCTGGTGATCTGGTCCGACGCTGGCCCGGCTCGCGTTCCCAATCCTCGGCACTTCGAGCTCCCAATCAGGGCGTTTGCGCGGAGTGGCGGACCGTGAAGGTAGAAGCCGTCAGCCCAGCGTCAGCATCGTATAGCGCGCCGGGTTGCATCGATATAATGATATCGATGCATTCAATTGATCGATGCCGTCGATCGAACGGGCAGACCGATGGAACTCCGTCACCTGCGTTACTTCGTGGCTCTGGCTGAGCACCTGAGCTTCACCCGGGCCGCGCGGCAGACGCACATCACCCAATCGACCCTGTCTCACCAGATCCGGCAACTGGAGGATCAGGTCGGGCAACGCCTGTTCGACCGCGTCGGCAAGCGCGTGTTCCTCACTGAAGCCGGGCAGAACCTGCTGCCCCGTGTCCTACGGGCCCTCGGCGAACTGGACGAGGGCCTTCGGGCGCTGTCCCCCCAGGATCAGGTCCTGACCGGTTGGCTTAGGATCGCCGCGACGCACACCTTTAACGTCAATCTCGTCCCCGCCTGCCTGACCGAGTTCCTCACCCGCAATCCTTCGATGCGCGTCGTCGTGGAGGAACTCGCCGCTAGCGTGATCGAGGAGCGGCTCCTGGCCGGTGCCCTCGATCTCGGTATCTCCTACAGGCCGGACCACCAGCAGGATCTCGCCTTCGAACCCCTCTATGACGAGCCTCTGGATCTCGTGCTTTCGCCTGAACACCGGTGGGCAGCCCGGAAATGGGTCCGCATGGCGGAACTCCACCATCAGCCGGTCGTGTTGCTCTCACCGGAATTCACCACCCGCAGGCTGCTGGATGACTGCTTCCGGCAATGCGGCGCCGTCCCGCACCTCGTCGCAGAGATGAACACGATCGGTCCCATCCTCGGCCTCGTTCGGCGTATGAACATCGTCGCGATCCTGTCGAGACAGGCCGTCCCAGAGGATGGGACGCTTTTGTCGGTTCCTCTCGAAACTCCCACGCCCATGCGGAGCCCTGGCGTGCTATTGCGCCGGAACGAGGTCCTGCCTCCGCACGTCGCATCCTTCCTGCACACGCTCCGACGAGCCTGCGATAAGACTTCTCATTCGACGCGTCGGTTGTAGCGGGGATGTCGTCGCGGGAGCTCGCCAGTGTGTCCACGACCACTACGGCGAACGAGCCCGAATTGGAGTCAGATATGGCAGCCAAGCAGGTCACCCTCACCTTCGACAACGGCCCCACACCACATGTGACGGATCAGATCCTGGGGATCCTAGACCGGGCCGGAATCAAGACCACCTTCTTCGTGATCGGGCAGAGGCTCGACGACCCCGCTGCAGCCGATCTCATGCGGGCTGCTCATACAGCGGGGCATTGGATCGGAAATCACACCTTTACGCATTCGGTGGCACTCGGGGACCGGACGGACCGGGACTATGCGCTCCGAGAGATCGAGGAGACGCAGCAAAGGATCGGTTCGCTGACGCGACCGGAGAAGCTCTTCCGCCCCTACGGGAACGACGGACTGATCGGCCGGCATCTGTTGAGTCGGGCGGCGCTCGATCACCTCCTCGCCGAACGCTACACGACGATCACCTGGAACAGCGTCCCCGGTGACTGGAAGGACGCGGACGGCTGGGTCGAGACCGCGATGGCCCAGGTGCGGGAGCAGGACTGGAGTGTCATGGTCATTCATGACATCGAGGCTGGATGCCTCGTCCGGTTGCCTGAGCTGCTTCAACGTCTGACAGATCTTGGAGCGACCTTCGAGCAGGCGATTCCGAGGTCGGTGATTTTGACCGAAGCGGGACGGACTGTGTCGATGTCTCCGGACTTCATGGCCGATTGATCGGCACACCCTCGCAGGGCGTGCGACAGATCTACCGGCATCATCGATCGATGGCATCGATTGAAACGATGAAAATATATCATCGCAACACTGCAAAATGGCCTGCTATGCTTCGTAGCGAGACTTGGCTCGGTCGGGACGGCGCGAATTATTCGAACAGGATCGCGCCGCGGAAGCCAAGCTCGCGATGGGGGATTTGGAATGGCCGATGCGTCCAAGACGCGCGTTGCTATCGAGCAAGCGTCTGAGAACGAACGAGCCAGGATCTATCGGAAGATCAGCCTCCGGCTGATCCCGATGATTTTCCTATGCTATGTCCTGAACTACATCGACCGTGTAAACGTCAGCTTCGCCAAGTTGACGTTCCAGAGTGACATCGGCCTGTCGGACGCGAGTTACGGCTTCGGCGTCGGCATCTTCTACGTCGGGTACATCCTCTTCGAGGTGCCGAGCAATCTTCTCCTTGGCCGCATTGGCGCGCGGAAGACGCTGACACGTATCATGTGTCTGTGGGGCCTCGTGTCCTGCTCGATGGCGTTTGTGACGAGCCCGGCGACCTTCTACCTGGCCAGGATCCTACTCGGTGCGGCCGAAGCTGGCTTCTTCCCGGGCATCGTCCTCTACCTCACCTTCTGGTTCCCCCATCGCCTGCGCGGGCGGGTGATGTCGCTGTTCGTCCTCGCCATTGCGGTGTCGGGCATCGTAGGCGGACCAGCCTCCGGTTGGATCATCCAGCACCTCGCTGGCGCGGCCGGCTTCAAGGGCTGGCAATGGCTGTTTCTCGTAGAGGGGGCGCTGCCGGTACTCGTCGGAGTCGGCGCGTTCTTTGTGCTGAGTGACCGACCCGCGGATGCCGCCTGGCTGACGCCACGGGAGAAGGCGATCGTGGCGGCCGATCTCTCATCCGGGACCTTCGAACAGGGACACGCGCCCGCGAGGGCCTTCCTGTCGGCCCTGCGAAATCCGAAGCTGTGGATCGCGACCTTCGGATATTTCTCCATCACCTGGGCGGGGACCGTTCTGAACTTCTGGGCGCCGACGATTATCCAGCGATCGGGCGTAGCCGACGTGTTCAGCGTCGGGCTCTTGTCGGCGATCCCCTATTCCGTGGGTGCCGTCGGCATGCTCCTGCTGTGCCGTAGTTCGGACCGGCGGCTCGAGCGGCGGTGGCATTTCGCCCTATCCGCCTTCCTGGCCGCGACGGCCGCCCTCGCCATCTCCCTCGTCGCGCAGAACGTTGCGGCGGCCATCGCCTGCCTGGCCCTGCTCGCCATCGGCTATCTGTCGGCGACCGCCCTGTTCTGGACCATACCGGTGCGCTTCCTGACCGAAGCCGAAGCCGTGGGAAGTCTCGCCTTCATCAGCAGCATGGGGCAGGTCGGAAGCCTGGCGGCGCCAATCGCGTTCGGATTTTTCACGAGCCTGACGGGCGGTCTCGCCGTCTCGACGGGTCTCGTCGCTTTCGTCCTTGCCACCGGCGGAATGGCTATTCTCTCCCTCCGCAACCCGCGTTTGGTTGAAAGACCTCTGTCATCAAAGCCAATAAACACGGGCTGCGACTTCGGCACGCGGTCGTGACATCGCTCCTGTCGCTAGTGTCCAGTTCCACAGCGGGCATGCTCTGAAGCAAATCGGCCGCTTACGGCCAGACTACGTCTCGCCGGATCGTCGGGGCGCGTAGGACCGACCGTTTCGCTTCGCGCTCAACCCGGCCATTCGGGGTACACCGCCGTGTTCTCCGAAGCGGACGCTCCGGCAGCGCCACGCGTAAGACGGTGGATCGCGCGCACCTGCTCTCGATTGTCGAGAAGATCCAGGCCAGGAATGCCGCCCCGCTGATCCGCGCTGAGGCCGTCACGGCGGATGCGTCTTCATTCGGGCCTGCCTGAACAAGGTGGAGAATCAACTCGAACGCGTCCGCGCCGAGGCGTTCTGGGCCCGCGTCATGCAGGAGGTCGCCCAACATCGGCTACGGTATCGCCTTCGGGCGCGCGATAGTCGCTCTCCCGAGGAGCGACTTGGCGCAGGTCAGCCCATCGCATTGCGGAGTTCGCCTACGTGGATGTCGTCGAGATCCATCGCTCGCCGTGGCGGACCATCGGCCTCTTCCTGGCCTCCGTCGGTTTCGCGGCCTTCGCCGGCTGGCTGATCTATGCGCACCCGACAATCGGGCGCACGGCCGTAACGCCCGGAAGCTTCGCCGAGTTCGAGGCCTATGCCGGCGTCGCGTTCTTCGGCCTCTGCACGGTGCTGATCTTCCCCAAGCTGTTCCAGTCGAAACCGGTGGTGTCCGTCGGGCCGCGTGGGATCTACGATCGCAGGCTGTCGACCGACTGGATCCCCTGGGAGACGATCCGTAGCGTGACCCCGATGCAAATCCAGCGGCAGCGCATGCTGGTGCTGGAGATCGACCCGACGGCCGACGCGCATCTGTCCTGGACGAAGGGGGCGCGCCGCAGGGCCAAACTGAATCGGGTCTTCGGGCGGTCCGGGTACTGGATGACGGCGGCTGATCTGCGCGGCGGCTTCCCGGCATTGGCCGAGGCGGTGTCCGCGGCCCGGCGCAACGCGTAGCCTGGGGTCCGCCGGCTATTCCATCGCCGCCCGGTCGCTCATCCGGGAACTGACCCGGTGATCGCGGCTCTCCAGCCCGGCTGTCGACGAAATCACGACGTCGGACAGGCCGAGCCACGAGGCCATCAATCGCAACTCCGCGAGTATCCGCTCCATCGTAGCCGCCGGCGCACCTGGCTCTTGATGCGCGCGCAGGACGATCAGCGCCCCGGCCCGTCGATCCGCCTTCAGGTCGACCCTGGCTACCAGCGCGCCGTCCATGAGGAACGGCAGCACGTAGTAGCCGTGCTCGCGCTTGTGGGCGGGCGTGTAGATCTCGAGGCGGTACCGGAATCCGAAGAGGCGCTCCGTCCGTGGCCGGTGCCAGACGAGCGGGTCGAACGGCGACAGGAGGGCCGCGCCGCGGTGACGGCGGCCGGGCCGGGCATCCCTGTTCAGGTACGCCTGCTGCTGCCATCCGCGGACGGTCACGGGAATGAGCACGCCCTCCTCGACGAGCTGCTCGATGGGCAGGCGCGCCTCGGTCGGCGAAAGGCGGTAGTAGTCGCGCAGGTCGTTCGCGGTCGCCACGCCGAGCGCCTCCGCGGATCGCGCGACGAGTTCGCGCCGGGCGTCCACCGGAGCCGGGGTCGGTCGGGCGAGGACGGAGCGGGGCAGCACCCGTTCGGGCAGGTCGTACACGCGCTCGAAGCTGCCCCTCCGATGCGTCGACGCCACGAGTCCCGCCCAAAAGAGCCATTCGAGCGCGTGCTTGGCATCGCTCCAGACCCACATGCCCTTGGACGCCTTCGGGCCCGAGACGTCGGAGGCAGCCAGCGGGCCCTCCTGCCCGATCCGGGCGAGCATGGCGTCCGCCTCCGCGCGCCGCTCGCCCGCGAACGCCTTGAGCTGGTTCCATACGCCGTGGCCCTGGCGGGCGCGGTCCATGCGCCAGCGCAGCAGAGGCTGGAGATCGATCGGCAGGAGGGACGCCTCGTGACCCCAGTACTCGAAGAAGCGCTTCGAGCCTGCGACAGCCAGGGCGTCGAGGGCGCCGCGGTCGTAGGGCCCCAGGCGCGAGAACAGCGGCATGTAGTGGGCGCGGACGAGGACGTTCACGCTGTCGATCTGGAGCAGGCCCAGGCGGCCTATCTGCCGACGCATCCGCGAGACGGCGATCCCGTCCGACAGCGGGCGCATGCCGAGGCCCTGGGCGGTCAGCGCGATGCGGCGCGCTTCGGTAATCGACAGTTCCAGCTTCGATCCAGCCATGGGATGGGCGGGGAGGCGGGCGTCACGATCCTACGGCCGCAGGTGCTGACCTTCGGAGGATACCCTCCACCGTCATCTGCTCAGCGGATCGTGTGGCTGGCGGCCTCGACGGTGGCTGGCCGGGACGGCTTGTTGAACACCGTCTGGCAGCCCGGACTCAGGCGCGCCCTGTTCCGGACCATGCAGGCCGTGATCCGGTCACGGTCCGGGATCTCGCTCAGGCAGAGCTTGAATGCGTCTCCTCGGCACAGGCGCGCCGCCTCGGCATCGTCGGCCCTGGCGGGCGTGCCGACGAAGGGCGTCGATGCGACGACGACGGCGGACAGACAGACGATTGCTTTCATGGTGCCGAGGTGCCCGATCTGGATCCTTCCGAAGGGCGGGCGTCCGATGGGCCAAGTGGCATCTGCGCTCGCCGATCCCACAACAGGATCCGGAACCTCAGGTTCCGCCCGGGGATGCCGCCCCATGCGCCCGGCACAGGCGCACCATTCGTGGGCAGGGCCAGCGGCCCGGTCTACCGGTCGCAGCGGCCGTCGATCCGGTCCTGAAGACCAGTCGCGACATAGACGAAGGCGCCGAGCAGGGCGACGGCCGTGGGCGTCGCAAACAGGAGCCACGTGTAGTCGTGCGGGCTCATCGCAGCTCCTTCGCACCCAGGGGGAGGGGCGTGCCCGCCCATGGATGGACCCGAACGGCGGGAAGCGATAGCCGGCCGGGCCTCAGGCTCGGCTTCCCGGCTACCTCGTGGCGCAGCGCTTCAGGGTGAACGGCTCGCCGGCCTTGAAGCCGCGTGCGATCGACGCGATCATCGTGTCGCCGGCGACCGAGAGCGTCCATCGCGCGTTCCTGGCCGAAGGACCGCCGCAGACCTCGTCGAGCTTCCATCCGAAGCTGCCGGCCGTACCGCTCCCAAGAAAAAACGCCCCCGACGTTTCTGACGAGGGCGCGAGGTGCGTTGAGGACGACCCATGCGTCAGGTCACTGGTATAATGCATGCCAGGGCGAGAGGTGCAACTCCCGAGTCCCGGCCACCTAGCTTGCGATCCGCGCTGGGACCACAACGGCTGCCTCGATCCAGTTTGCAGTCGGGATGGCGTACAACGCTCGGCCGACGACACGCGAGAGTGCATGACATCGCTGCTGCAGATCTCATCGACCGACACCAGTCCGATACTGGCCCTCAACAACGCGCACGCGGCCGAGCTCTCCCTGCTCGACGAGGAAGGTCTCTCCGAGCTCGTGGCGGGGAGCTTCCACGTACGCCGGATTGGCCGCAATGACGCTTTCCTTATCGCCCTCGATGAGCGGCATCCGACCTATGCGAGCCCGAACTATCTATGGTTCCGCAGTCGCTACCCGCGCTTCGTGTACGTCGACCGGGTCGTGGTCGCCGGCATTGCCCGCGGCCTCGGCCATGCGCGGCGGCTCTACGAGGATCTCTTCCGGAAGGCCCGCGAGGCCGGTCACGACCTGATCGTGTGCGAAGTCAACTCGATGCCGCCCAACCCGAGCTCGGACGCCTTCCACGCCCGGCTCGGTTTCGAGGAGGTCGGCGCAGCCACCATTCACGGCGGGGCCAAGACCGTCCGCTATCTCGCTCTTCGCCTGCCCGGCCCACGCTGACCTTGCACGAGCCGACGGCAAGTCCATACAGACAGGCCAGTCAGATTCGTCGACGCCCGCGCTTGCCGGCTGCCTCCAGAGGCCGCGCGGCACGCTCGAAGCCGGCCCAGGGATCTTTGCCGAGCGCCGCCAAGCGACCGGGCAGGGTGGCGACGTCGAAGCGCGATCCGGAACCGAGGAACGGGAGTTCGTCCCAGCCGACCGGCACCGAGACCGGCGCTCTCGCGCGGGCGCGGGTCGAGAAGGTCGCGACCGCGGTCGCACCACGCTGGTTGCGCAGATAGTCGATATAGATGCGGCCGTCCCTGGACTTCTTGGACACGGTCGCGACGTAGCGGTCGGGCGCGTTCTTGGCCATCTCGGAGGCGAGCCCCTTCGAGAACGCCTTCGCCTCATCCCACCCAGCCTTCGGTTCGACCGGGACGACGACGTGCAGTCCCTTACCTCCGGTCGTCTTGACGAAGGCGCCGAACCCCGAGATCCGCAGACGCTCGCGGACCTCGAGCGCGCCGGCGACGAGGTCGGTCCAGCCCACGCCGTCCCCGGGATCCAGATCGAAGACCAAGCGGTCCGGCCGATCCGGGTCCGCGGCCGTCGCGCCCCAGGGATGGATCTCCAGGACGCTCGCCTGGACCAGGGCGCGCAGGCCATCCGGGTCGCCGATCACGACCGCCTTCCCGGTCCCGCCTTCGAGGACGCGGAGAAGGCGTTCGTCGATCCCGGACCAGCCGTGCTTCTGGTAGAAGCACGAGCCGAGGCCAGCCGGGCACCGGACGAGCGACAGAGGCCGGTCGATCACGTGCGGCAGGATGCGGTCGGCGATCTGGGCATAGTACCCGGCCAAGCCCTCCTTCGTCAGGCCGACGTCCGGCCAGAGCACGCGATCTGGATGCGTGAGCGTCACGGTCGACTCCGCGGTTCTCCGCTTCGGCGCCCGTGAGCGCGCCGGCGCCGCCTTCCGGACGACCTCGTCGGGCGCCACGCCGGTCCGGATGGTCTTGAAAGACGCATGCCGCAGTTGACCGTCGGCGGTCCATCCGCGGAACGTCACCTCGCAGACGAGACGAGGCTCCACCCATCGTGCATTGCGGCGCGCCAGGGGCGGCAGTTCGGCGTCGAACGGCGGCGCTGGGATCCGCAGGGACTCCAGCTTCACCCAGAGCTCGCGCGCGACCGCGTCGCCTAAC
This sequence comes from Methylobacterium oryzae, assembly GCF_021398735.1. Lineage (NCBI taxonomy): Bacteria > Pseudomonadati > Pseudomonadota > Alphaproteobacteria > Hyphomicrobiales > Methylobacteriaceae > Methylobacterium > Methylobacterium oryzae. Next base: position 3,533,367 of record NZ_CP090349.1, on the reverse strand, counting down.
CCCGTACCCACCCGTCCCACGTGGACGAGGGTGCCATCCTGGTGTGTTCCCAGGATCAACGAGCCGACGGATTTAGGGGCCGTGCCTGAGGGCATGAAGCCCGCGACGACGAAATCCTGGGAGCCGGTGCATTTCACCTTGCGCCAGAGATCGCTTCGTCCGGAGCGGTAGGCCGCGTCGGCCCGCTTGGCGACGATGCCTTCGAGCCCGAGGCGGCAGGCATGGCGGGCCATGGCCGCGCCGTCGTCGACAAGATGCTCGCTGAACCGGATCCGGCCGGCGGACCCCGCATCGTCCAGGCTCTGCAGCAGCAGAGCCTTGCGATCGGTCAGGGGGAGGGCGCGGATGTCCTTGCCGTCGAGGTAGAGCAGGTCGAAGGCGTAGAAGTTCGTCGCTCCCGTGTCGCCGTCGGCCAGGGCCTGCTGGAGCGCGGAGAAGCTTGAGATGCCGCTCGCGTTCTCGACGACGATCTCGCCGTCGATCAGAGCGGAGGGCAGCTTCAGCTTCTGCAGGGCCTTCGCGATCGGCTCGAACTTCGACGTCCAGTCGAGGCCGGAGCGCGTCGACAGCTTCACGGTGCCGCCGTCGATGCGCGCCTGCATGCGGTAGCCGTCGTGCTTGATCTCGTACAGCCAGCCCTCTCCGGTCGGCGCCGCGTCGACGAGGGTCGCCAAGGCAGGCTCGACGAAGGGCGGCAGCACGGCCTTGCGGGCGCGCGGGGACTTAGCCGAGGCGGGCTTCGTCACGCGCACCGAGGCGACCTTCGCGCGTGCCGCATGGTCGGGTCTTACCTCGCCGCCGGCGGCGAGGTCGCGATTGGTCCGGCCCGACAGGACCGACGCGTTGTGCTCGCCGAGGATGTCGCCCTCGCGGCGCGCATGCTCGTCCTCGGCCTTCATCAGCAGCCATGGCTGCTTCTTCTCGCCGCCGCGACCCTTCATGCGCACGAGATGCCAACGGCCGCCGAGCCGCTCTCCGTGCAGGACGAACTCGAGGTGGCCTTTCTCGAGACCGGCGGCCGCATCGCCGACCGGCTCCCAGGACCCGATGTCCCAGACGATCATGGTCCCGCCGCCGTACTGGCCCTTGGGGATCGCCCCTTCCCAGCGCAGGTAGTCGAGGGGATGGTCCTCGGTCCGGACGGAGAGCCGCTTCTCGGACGGCGACAGGCTCGGCCCGCGGGTGACGGCCCAGCTCTTGAGTACTCCGTCCATCTCAAGCCGCAGGTCGTAGTGCAGGCGTCGGGCGTCGTGCTTCTGGACGACGAAGCGCGCCTTGGCGGTCTTCCGCCCGCGGCGTCCCCGCGGCTCGGACGAGGCCTCGAAATCCCGCTTCTCGCGGTACGGCTTGAGGAGCTCGGACATGGCTTTCGGCAAACCGCGCGGCCGATCGCCGGTTCCGGGATGCCGCTCCGACCGCGGAGGCAGGCAAGATCTCGCAAGTTATCCACAGGGCGAACTGTGCAGGAACGAGTCGAGAGCGACTCTCGTTGAGTCGCCGAATTCGTGATCGGCACCGCATCGACTCATCGCCGGCAACGAATACTTGTGCGAATTCTGGAGGCTGCGGTGGCATCGCGCGCCAATTGGAAGGGGCAACTGAGACTTTCGCTCGTCTCATGCTCCGTCGGGCTGTATCCGGCGATCAGCTCGTCGAGAGACCTGAAGTGCCACACGATCAACCGCGAGACCGGCAACCGCGTGAAGCAGCTGCTGGTCGACTCGGTGACCGGCGAGAGCGTCGACCGCGACGACCAGGTGAAGGGCTGCGAGGTCGCCAAGGACGAGCTCGTCCCCGTCGAGGACGAGGAGCTCAGCGAGATCGCGCTGGAAAGCACGCATACGATCAACATCGAGGCGTTCTGCAAGCGCGAGGAGGTCGACGAGCGCTACCTCTACAAGCCCTACTACCTCGCGGCCGAGGACAAGGTCTCGCGCGAGGCGTTCGCCGTCATCCGGGATGCGATGAGGAAGAAGGGGATGGCGGGCCTGGGCCGGATCGTCATCTACAAGCGGGAGCGCATCGTCCTGATCGAGCCCTACGGCAAAGGCCTGCTGGCGACCCTGCTGCGGTACCAGGACGAGATCCGGTCGCCCACCGCCTACTTCGAGGACATGCCGGACGGCAATCCGACCGACGAGATGCGGTCCCTGGCTGAGGAGCTGATCGCCCGGTCGACGAGGAAGTTCGATCCGTCGAAGTTCGAGGACCGCTACGAGGAAGCGCTGATCGCGCTGGTCAAGGGCAAGGCGAAGAAGCCCGAGAAGGGCAAGGGTCGATCGAAGGTGGCGGCACCGAGCTCCAGCAACGTCGTGAACCTGATGGAGGCCCTCAGGCGCAGCATCGACTCCGAGAAGCGTGGATCCTCCGCTCAGCCGGCCGCTGCCCGGAAGAAGGCGGGTTCGAAGCGGTCGCGGCTAAATTCGAACCGCGGCGCGGGCAAGGCGACGTCCTCGAAGTCGCGGAAGGCCGCGTGATGGCCGCTCGTCCGCTCCGGCCTCCGGCCCTGGCCCTCTCCCGTAGCGCCGCACGGCGGCGACGGGCGTGCCGAATGCTCGAGAGACTCGGCTACGACCCGCTCGGGTTCTCCTCCAACAGGGATGCGGAGGCGTGGCTGGAGGAGGACACGCCGGAAGCCGCGATCGTGGACGATCCCTGCGATAGAGAACTGGAAGGCCTGTTCAGCGTCCTCAAGGCGCGGAACGTCGATCTGATCGCCCTGGATGGCCCGCCGCCGCAGCCTTCCAGGGCGTGAGGCTGGAAACTCCGGTCACGACATGGCGACATGACCGAGCCGGGTCTTGGCGAACTGAGGCTGACCGAAGCGGGCCTTCGGTATCAGGTAGTTGACGAGAGCGGCGACGAGATCACAAGGGACGAGTTCCTTGTGCTTCTCGAGTATGAATTCGGCATAGTTTGCGTTGCCGGACACGCCGCAGGCGAGGCAATATCGAACCACGGCCTCGGTCGAGCGTCCTTGAAGCGATAGATACGTGTCGATATTCTTCACGAACACGGTATCCGCAAACACCGTCCGACCTCTGGCCATGTGATCCCTGTGCCGGGTCGCGTACCGCCAATTCTCATTGGTCAGATGCAGCACCTCGAAATCTTGTCCGCGCATGTAGGCGACGGTCTCGTCGAAGTGCGGCTCCCCCTCGTAGGCCGGCATGAAACGGAGCTCGGCCTGTACGACGGCGGCCCCGGCGATGTGCTGCCGGGCGTCGCGCAGGACCAAGCCGTCTATGCCCTCCAGATCGCTCTTGAAATAGTCGAGACCTGAGACCCCGATTTCATCGAGGGCATCCGACATGCGCTTGGCTTTGACCTTGTGAACCGCTTTGACCCGTGCCAGATCCCGGAGGCCGAACGCCTCGAGGATCTCCTGCTTGTCCTCCAGCAGTGAGGACGCGTAGATGAAGTGCTTCTCGCGGAATTCATAGTCTCCCGCGGTAGGAGCGATGACACAGTTGATAGGCGAGTACCGACCGAACTTCGATCTGTTGGAGCCTACAGACAGAGCGTCGAGCGATATGAAGTGGATCGCGCTAGCGATCTCGGATGGGACGCGCACGATCGCCTCGCCCGAAGATCCGAAATCCGCCATGTTGAGAAAACCGTCGAGGCACGCCGTTATTGTCCGCGCATCCTTCTTGGCGTCATCACTTATCGCTTCGACACGATCGGCGAATTCCTCGACGGAAAAGCTCCGCAGTAGGGCCGAGCACGTGCCGAGGAGGTCGCTGTCGAATGGATTCTCTAGGACTATTGCCGAGATGTAGTTGACCGCGTTCGGCAGGTCGCCTTGTTGGAAGCTGACGACCGAAAGTCCGATCAAGGCTCGAGGGTTTTTGTCTTCTACCTTGAGTATCGCCTCCAGAAGATTTCTGGCTTCTTGGTGCCGTCCCGCTTGGATATCGGCGTTGGCTCGATCGAGAGCTTCATCGACGGACATCTCGGCCATTCTATTGCGCCCACGCTGGAGATTGCAGGTGGCTTATGCAAGCGCGCGAAGGGTCCTTGGCGCAGCCTGGCAAGACACCGCGACAGTGACCTGAGGCATGGTCCGCCACATCTGTCTTAAGGGTTAACGCTTGCCTATGCCGGTTGGCCGCTCGAGCCGCCGGGATGGAACCGGAGGCTCTCGGTCAAGGCCGGGACATCTGCTTATGAGTGACGCGTTTCGCTCCGTTCCTTTCCGATCCGGATCGATTGAAGGCCGTCCGCATCTCTGGTCGGCCTTTTCCGAAGCGATTGTTCCGCTTTCGGCCAGCATCTGCCACCACGACGCGCCCATCTGAACGTCCAAAATGGGTGGTTTCGCGACGTTCCGCTTTCGACCGAAATAGCGTTGAAGCGGACGGCCTGCGCCGCGCTATCGAATTCCTTCAACGGGCACGAACACACACGGTTCACCGAGCAGGAACTGTTTGCTTCGACATGCTCGATAGGCCGGTGGAACCCGCCGTTCCGGGCGGGTCGAGGTGCCATCGATCCGCGCCTCGCCAAGCCTTCTGCGACTCACTATAGCTGATGTGTGCCAATGAGAGGCGGCTATGGCCGAGCTCGATCGATATGGGGAGGTACGACAAGCCTCACCAATCGCCCCCATTCAGGCCAACTGTGTTTCTGCTCAGAAACATTCTTATTCACGTTGCCTTATCGAAATATGGATTGGGTAGGGGTCGGCACGTCTCGTTACAGAAGCACCAAGTATCTCATAAGTAGTTGATTTTTCATATCTTCGACGGCGCGCGGCCGACCACGCTAGCGGGCATACCTGCGGTGGAGCCGGCAAACCTAGTGTTGCGAAAATGGCGCTGGCGCGGAAAGTGACATGTTGCGGGATTAAATGCGATTGCTGTCCGAAACCTTTCCGGCATGATCGCACAGAAGCGAGCCTCCTCATGGTGAGCGCTTGCCGGAGCCGGCCGCCAAGACGCAGGCCCAATCAACAAAGATGAACAGGCGTGATCCGGGAACCGGACGTCGCCGCGAGATGGGTCTCGAAGTTTTGGGGATATCGATGAGATTTCTGAAAAGCTCTTTGCTAAGCTCGGCCGCCGCATTCGCGGCAGTAGGAGCAGCTCACGCCGCCGACCTTCCGGTCAAGAAGGCGGTCCCGATCGAGTACGTCCGCGTCTGCGGCGCCTACGGTGCAGGCTTCTTCTACATCCCCGGCACCGACACCTGCCTGCGTCTCTCCGGCCGCGCCCGGTTCGAGGGCGGCTACATGACCAGCTACTCGCGGCAGGGCACAAGCGGCGACACGTCGGGCTACCAGGGCCGGATGCGCATCAACCTCGATGCCCGCACCCAAACCGCCTACGGCACGCTGCGCGCCTTCGTCCGCCTCGATGCCGGATCCCGCACCGGCTATTCCGGCGTCGGCCAGTCGGGCACACAGCAGCGCATCGGCCAAGCTTTCCCGGCTCTCGGCATCGACCAGTTCGGCCGCGCCCAGCAGTTCGTGAACGTCGACAAGGCATTCATCCAGTTCGCCGGCATGACCGCCGGTCGCGCCTCATCGTTCTTCGACTTCTACGCCCACGACTTCGAAATCATGGGCAACACGCTCGGCTCGGATGTCGCCTCGACCAACCTGCTCGCCTACACGGCCACGCTCGGCAACGGCCTGTCCGCCACGATCTCGGCCGAAGATCCGGTCTTCCGCCGCACGCCGATCTTTTCACCGACCAACAACCCCACTGGAGCTACGGTCAACGGCGTCATCCAGAACTTCGCTCAGACAAGCGCGCCGGCCGAGGTGTTCATCGGCTACACCGGCGGCGTGCCGACTCGGTACAGCTTCGTCGATGCGATCCAGCGCTCGCGCATGCCCGACATCGTCGGCGCCCTGCGCCTCGACCAGGCCTGGGGTTCGGCTCAGGTCTCGGCCGCCGTCCACGAGCTGAACGTCGGCAACGTGCAGAGCGGCGCCGGCACCGGCACCGGCTCGAACATCAGCATCCCGCACACCAGCAACTCGTACGGCTGGGCGGTGCAGGGCGGCCTGAAGATCAACACGCCGTTCATCGCGCCGGGCGACGCCCTCTACCTGCAGGGCGCTTACGGCTCCGGCTCCCAGATGTACACCGGCCTTTGCGCCTTCAGCGGCTGCTATGCGCAGAATCCGGCCACCATCCAGGGCCAAAAGTTCGCGCAGTACTTCGTTGATGCGACAATCAACCCGTTTACGGGTCAGATGGAGCAGACTACGAGCTTCACCGCGACGGTCTCGTACCTCCACTACTGGTCGCCGGAGTGGCGCTCGGCCATCTTTGGGTCGTACGGTGAGATTGACTACCGCACCGGTGCCCGTCTGGCTCAGGGCGCGGCCTTCGCGCTCGCCAACCCGGCCGGTGCCAACTCCTTCGGCGTGAACGCCGTCGGCGTGCCGGGCACCCGGTTCTTCCAGCTCAGCGAGGCGCTGCGCGACACCTACCAGTTCGTGGCCGGCGGCAGCATCATCTGGTCGCCGGTGAAGGACCTCGATATCGGCGTCGAAGGCCTCTACACTCAAATCGGCCTTAAGAGCGGCCGCGTGATCGACCGCGATAAGAGCCCGACGGCCTACTCCAACGTCGCCGGCATCAACAACGGCACTTTCGTACCGCGGACCACGACGTCGGACGGCGTCTCCACGTTCCGCTTCCGCGTCCAGCGCGACTTCTAATCACCCGATCGAGACCGGTTGTTCTCCAAAGCTTCCTGGTCTTGATGTCCCCGTGCAAAGGGACCCCACTGAGCCCGGCCTCGCGGCCGGGCTTTTTTGTCCCTCGATAGATCGACATCTACCTGCGCGAAGCTCCAGCGGAACGGGCTTCGGGTAGCGTGATTGCGGGACCAAATCAGAGGTCCGCTTTCGGGAATGGTGCTAGCCGCAACTGGCGGCTGGGTTGGGTCGGAAGCCGTATGGCTGCTCGGGGTGGAATGCTGCCGGTCTGCTTCTGCGCCACGCGGGCACTCGAGCGGACATATCCTCGACGATCCAGGCGGTCAGAGGCCGGAGGTCAGTTTTGTAAGCCAATCGCGCGAGTCTTTGACTAGGACAGTCTCCATAGACCTGTAGAGAAGCAGAAGACCTCCGCCAAGTCCAACTAGACCGCATGCGGCGAGCCCAGCCGCACTCGTGACGCCGGCTCCGACCCGAAGCCTCTAAGCCAAATGATTATCAGTCCTGCGCTAATTTACGGCTTGCGCTGCGGATCGCGATCGAAAATCTTGCTTTGAATACGCGTCTACGGAGATTTCGATGCCAGCCGCAAATTGTTGCATAGGAAAATATCTAGGTTCATTTCTGCTATATACCGCCGGATCCAGCGTCGTTTTCGCGGATATGAGGGTGAATCGTTCCGTCGACGGCAAAATTGTCTCGATGTCTAACCTGTCGCCGGCGAAGGACTGTTCTTCGATGGCCTTGCGCGGCCGCATCAGCGATCTAACATTCGAGCAGGGAACGGTACGCGGATTCACACTTAACCAAAAAGGCGGCGAGCAGCACATCAACGTACCCGCTTTGTACGATTTTCCCGATCCACGCCAGAAAGCGATTACTCAAGATGGATATTCCACATTGATCCGCAACGGCCGCACCGTGACGATCAAGGCTCTGTTCTGCGGCGCAGCGGGAAAAATCGTGAAAATGGACGCAATCTCAACAGAGTAGGGACCATATCATGTCAACCAGATCGGGTGCGGTCGCCCTCCTATTCATGCTGTGTTGCGTCCAGGTCGCGAACTCGGGGTGGAAGCCGGCAAAAGGAACTCCGTATCCTGCGTTCACCTCCTGCGTCTCCTCCAATCTGTGCATATTCGTCTCGTGCCGGCGCGGTGGCGAAAGGTCCTTCGAGATCTACTCCGTCGAGAACGGTCTAAGCGCTGGAGATACGCTATCCCTCTCCGCTGCCGGACGACAGATCAAGCTGACCGTACCGCCGAGGACCAACAACGAGCTGTACAGCTGGCCGTTGCGACCGGACATAGATGAATTACTGAGCTCGGGCGGTAAAGCGGCCATCGTCTTCGACGAACGCACCAAGTGGCCCGTAAGGACTGACGGCTATGCATCGGCGAAGTCAAGCCTGTCGCGTCAATGCAAAGGCTGACTCCGGGCTGCTTGGGACGACTATCGGGAGACGTACGATGTTTATGGTAAGACTGACTTTCGTGATCCTGATGGGTTCGCTCTTTGCAGCGCCGGCTGTGGCGGAATCAAGAGCGGCGGCCTACTTGGCAAAGCAGGAGATCAATGACGGGTGCGATGGTCGTCAAGGGCGCATCGATCCCGCCGGCCTGATCGAGCGGGATCTCGATGGTGACGGCATGCCCGACTTGATTATATCCCACGAGGCGATCCGATGTGCCGGTAAAATGTCACGGAGCAGTCATTGCGGCATGCAGGTTTGCTCCGTACTGTTCTATCTGCGTCGCGGATCATTGCTCCAGAAGGCCCACGATATGCTGGGTGCCAACGTCAAGGTAGGCCGCGAGCGCATCCCGAAGGTCCATATGGATGCCCATGGCGGAGGTGGAGGCTACGTTCGTTGGAATGGGAAGTCTTTTGATTGAGAACTGATGTCTCGCGGCGACGTCCAACATTCATAGATATCCGCGGTCGGAGCCATCACAAATCATGACATCTCCAGCATTCGGCCGATGCGGCTACAGCCGGACGATCGGCGAGATGCGCCTGGAGGCGGCGTTCGATCGGATCGCTCCCCGGCCGAGGTTCTCGGCACCGACAGCCAGGATCCGGGACGATCCGACGACCGACGACCGACGTCGGTCGCCGATCAAGCTGTCCCGACATGCGTGGCCCGCGATCGGGTGGCCGTGCACCGCAACGTCGGGCATGATGCCCTGCACATGATCGGCGGACCTGGGGAGGTCACATGCGGTTCCTGGTGGCGACGATTGTTCTGATCGGACTGTGCGGTCAGGCGAATGCCCAGGGCAAATCGAAGAAGCCGCAACCTCAGCAGCCGTCGACCCGCTACCTCAGCTTTTCGGAAGGGTCCCTGGACGGTTCGGCGACGTATCTGATCGACGGCGTCCTGAAGTTGACCTCGCAGGGCAGCCAGATCACCGACGCGAGCATCGACGTCTGCTACCCGACAAGCACCCTGTCGCGGCGCGTCGACCGTCTGGTGATCCCGCTGAAGGCCGACGGCGCGAACTTCTCCGGAGCCGGAGCAAGCTCGGCGGGGGATCGGGTCGCCGTGTCGATCAAGCGGAGCGGCTCGAAGGACGAGCAGCAGCTGAACGGCTCTCTGAAGCTTCCGGACCATAGCGTCGCCATCGCAGCCGCCGGCCTGACGTTCTCGGAGGAGGATCCGACCGCGCTGCCCTCCGGTTCGACGGCAGAGGACGAGACTGAAGACGTGAGCGACAAGCCCGTACCCGATCCCGGAACCCTCTCGGTGACGACGAAGCTTCCGAACGTCGTCGATCTGGTGAAGCTGGTCCGCACTGAAGGTGCCCGGATGGATCCCGCCGGTCTGGTCCCGAACTGCGCCGACCAGAGAGGCGGCACCTCGTCGATCTCGATCGACGTCGATCCGGAGAGAGCTCCCGCGCTCCTCGAGAAGGTGAAGAAGCTCCCGGGAGTGGCGACTGCGGAATACGGGCAGGTCGCCGACAAGTCCCAGCTCGTCAAGCTCAAGGCGAAGCCGGGCGACGCCGATCTGATCGCCGCCCTCGGTCGCGCATTGCCGAAGGCCATCCCCGATGCGACGATCGTCTCGTCGGGCAAGGACGCCGGGCGAGGCGAGATCCAGATGGCCCTCACCCGCAAGGTGTCCTACCTGGATCCGATGGGAGCTCAGGAAGCGATCTCGCTCCGGGCTACCGCGTGGCAGGATCCTCAGGACAAGTCCGTCTCCTACGTCCAGCTCCGGGGTGTCGATGCGAGACTTGTCGATACCGGCAAGGAGAAGGTCTTCTCGGTAGGGCCCGCCGAGTCCGAGGGGGAGGACGCCGTCGTCGCCTCCGATCTCGACACGGCGGCAGCACAGCAGGCGATAGCTGCGGCATTGGCTTCTGATCTGCACGGGCAGATCTGGGTCGAAGATGCGTGGGTGTCGAAGTAGCAGGTCGCCCGCACGCCTGGATGCCGACGACGGGCGAGTGCTGGAGGCGGCCGCAAACTCGAAACGCCGCCCTCACCGTGGAGCGCGATCGGTACCTGCCGAACGTGAGCCCCGGCCGCATGGTCGACGAGGAGGCCGACCTGGAGAGTGACACGATCGGATGATGCGTCGGAGGCTATGCCGGCCGAATGCGGGGGGAAAAGGCCACGTAAACGATCGGCGGGCGACGACATGCATCCGCCGATCGTAAGGCTAGCTAGGAACGCTCGAAGGTCCGTCGATGCTCTACCACGCGGCCTGAAGGCCAGCGGTGAACACCTGGGCGGTGGCGCCGGGGCGGACATCGCCGGTGTAGCCCACTGACAGCCGCACGCCCTCGGCGACCGCCCCCGTCAGGCTCACCCCCAGAACCGCGCCGTCCCGGCCCAGCGCGCTCGTCCGGCCCGCGAACCCCGCCCCGAATAGGCTCGAGCGAACCACCGCCGCCGTGTCGGCCAGTTCGTGCGCCCAGTACGCCCGGCCCTCCAGGCGCAGGTCCGGCATGCCCGCCACCGCCCAGCTCGTCACCCGCCCGCCGACCAGGCTGCGCGCCGCGTCGAGATCGGCCACCGCGAAGCCCTGCCCGCCGAAGCCCTGCCCGACCAGACCGCCCCGCTCGGACACACGGCCCCGCGTCAGCCGGTCGTAGCTGAAGCCCACCTCCGGCACGACCTCGACCGGCAGGCCGGTCGCCAGCGCGTACCCGGCAAAGCCCGACACCCCGCCGTTCCAGCCCGACGACAGCCCGGACGCCTGCGACACCGCCGCGCCCAGCGCCACCGTCCGGTCCACCCGCCCGTCCGCGTACGACACGCCCGCCGTGCCCCGCAGCACCACCGCGCCCAGCCGCGTGCTCGCGTACAGCGTCCCGCCGTAGCTGTCGGTGGTGAACCGACCCAGCCCCGCGCCCCGCGACGTGCCGCCCTCACGCAGGTAGCTGAACGCACCGCCCACCTGCGTGTCCGCCCCGACCTGGCGGTCGACGCCCATCAGCAGCCCGCCCGCGTCGAACCCGGCGCCCGCCGCCGCCCGGTCGCCGGCGCGCGCGCCGAACCCGTACAGCGCGTCGGCCCAGACCCGGCCCTCGCCCACCGCCAGCGGCGGCGCCGCCGCCCCGGCGCCGCCGCGCACCTGCAGCGCCGTGCGGTTCGGGCCCGGGCCCGGATCGCCCGCGCTGAACGCGCTCGCGCCGCCGCCCAGCCCGCGCTGGTGCCGGTCGATCGTGTCGGCCAGCAGCCGGCGCGCGGCGAGGTCGGTCATCACCGCGTCGCCGTAGCTCTGGCCCGACAGGCTCGCCAGGCCGCCCGGCAGCGTCGCCGGGCCAGCCGCGTAGAGCGGGTCGAACACCCGCGCCCGCGCCGCGTCCGGCCGCGTGCCGGCGGCCGGGCGGGCGAGGTCGAGCGCTGCGCCCACGGCCCGGGCGTTGCCGGTCTGGGCGAGGCCGAGGCCGGCGAGGTTGCCGTAGGCGGCGGGCGTGACCACGAGGTCGAGGCCGGTGGCGGCGTAGAGCGCGTCGAAGCGCGTGCCGGCCGGCAGGCCCGCCGCCGGCTGGGCGAGCCCGCTGAACGAGCCCGACAGCCCGGCCTGCGCGGTGAGCACGCCGAAGCGCTGGCCGAGCGCGGGGGTGAAGCTGTTGCCCGCGTTGCCGGTGATGCCGCGCAGCTCCGGCACCAGGGTGCCGTTGGCCGAGACCGTGCCGGTCGGGCCGAGCGCCAGGAGGCGGGCGTAGCTGCCCGCGCCGGTGCCGGTGCCCGGTCCGTCGATGTCGAGGCCGAGGCTGCTGCCGGGGGCGAACGCCACCGGGCCGAGCACGGTGAGCGTGCCGGGGGAGTTGCCCGGCCGCAGGGCGCCGGCGACCGTGACCGGGGCCGCGACGGTGCCGATGCCGCGCAGGGTGCCATTGGCCGCGACCGTGACCGGCGAGGTCCAGAGCCCGTTGAGGGAGAGCGTGCCGGCCTGGATTGTGGTCGGGCCGGAGAAGAGGCCGGAGCCGGTGAGCAGGAGCGTGCCGGGGCCGGCCTTGGTCAGGCTGGTCGGGCTCGCGGTCTCCAGGATGGCGCCGGCGTAGGTGGAGGCGGCCGCATTGGAGACCGTGAGGGCGCCGTTGCCCAGGACGGCGGAGGCCGGGCCGGCGAGGTCGGTGAGCGTGAGGGCGGTGCCGCCGAGGTCGAGGGCGCCGGTGTTGGTCAGGCTGGTCAGCCCGGCGAGCGGGCCGGTGATCTGCACGAGGCCGGTGTTGGTGAGCGTGCCGTTGAACTGCCCGGACAGGCGGGCGATGCCGGTGTTGGTCAGGTCGGCGGTGAGGGTGCCGTCGCTGGCGACGAGGCCGGCGTTGCTGAGGCCGCCGGAGGCGGTGAGGCTGGCGCTCTGGGCAACGGCGACGAGGCCGGCATTGGCGAGGGGGCCGGCAAGGCTGTAGCTGCCGCCCGTGGTGACGGCGAGCGTCGCGCCGGCGGCGTTGGCGAAGGGGCCGGTGCCGGCGACGGATCCGGCGACGGCGAGCAGGCCGGCATTGTTGGCGATGGGCCCGTCGATGCGGCCAGCGCTGGCGAGCACGGTGCCGGCATTGGTCAGGCCACCGCTGATCGTGCCGCTGGTGGCGAGGAGGCCGGTGTTGGCGACGCCGCCGCCGATGGTGCCGGCGTTGCTCAGGCTGCCGCTGCTGATGACGCCGCCGGCGATCGCGCCGGTGTTGAGGGCGGTGCCGGTGTTGGTCAGACCGCCCGCGAGGGTGCCGGTGTTGACCAGGCTGCCGCTGTTGGTCGTGCCGCCGGCGATGGTACCGGCGTTGACGGCCATACCGGCATTGGCGATCGCGCCATTAATGGTACCGCTGTTGGCGAGCACGCCGAAGTTGCCGACGCTGCCGGCGACGAGGCCGGCATTGAGAAAGCTCGCACCTGCACCGACGAGGACCGGTGCGGAGAGGCTGCCGGTGGCAGTCAGGGCGAGAGTGCCGGCGCTGATGACAGCGCCGCCGGTAAATGTGTTGGCGGCTGACAGCACGGCGGTCCCGGAGCCGGACTTGATCAGCACGCCCGGCTGGCTGCCGTCGGCAATCGGCCCCGCGAAGGTGGCGGTGCCGACGTCGATCTGCAGGGTGCCGGGGCCGGCGAGCGTGATCGGGCGGGCGGTGGCGAAGCCGTCGGCGAGGACCTCGAGGGTGCCACCGCCGAGGGTCAGGCCGGTGCCGGCGGCGCCGAGATTAGCGTCGCGGGAAACGGCCAGGGTGCCGCCGAGGATGGTGGTGCCGCCGGCATAGGTGTTGGTGCCGGCAAGTTCGAGGGTGCCGAGCCCAACCTTAATCAGGCCGCCAGGCCCGGAGACGTCGCCGCCGAGGCTCGCAACATCGAGCGGGTTCAGCGCCGTCGTACTCATCAGGAAGACGGGAAGGCCGGTCGTGAATTGCGAGGCCAAGCTCAAGCTTCCCTGCAGTGCGATCATCGGCTGGGCAATGAGATCTGCACTTTCGGGGGCAATGCGCTGGTGGACTTGCTCCGCAAAAGTGGAGAGCTCTTTTCCTGGAGGAGGAGGGTTCCGATGGCAGACCGGAAGCAAACCTTTACCCCTGAGTTTCGCGCAGAGGCGGTGCGATTGGCGCAGACGAGCGGGCGGTCCCGCCGCGAGGTCGCCGCCGATCTCGGCGTCGGGCTCTCGACGCTGCGCAACTGGATCGACGGCCGGCGCGAGCGGGAGATGGACCATCCGCCAGCCGATCGGCAGGAGGACATGGCCGCCGAGCTCAAGCGCCTGCGCCGCGAGAACGAGGTGCTACGCCAGGAGCGGGAGATCCTGAAGCGGGCCACGGCTTTTTTCGCCAAGGAGGGAAGTCGATGAGGTTCCGCCTCATCGACGCGGCGAAGAAGGACTTCCCGGTCGCGCGCCTGTGCAAGGTCCTCGACGTCAGTCCGAGCGGCTATTTCGCCTGGAAAAACCGCCCGGCCTCGACGCGGCAGCGCGAGGATCTCGTGCTGCTTGCCCACGTCCGCTCCGCCTTCACGCTCTCGCACGAGACGTATGGCAGCCCGCGCATGACCCACGAGCTGCGCGAGCAGGGTTTGGCGGCAGGCCGAAGACGCGTGGCCCGGCTGATGCGGGAGAACGGGCTCAAGGCTCGCCAGCCGCGGCGCTTCCGGCGCACGACGGACAGCGGCCACGCCTTCCCGATCGCGCCCAACCACCTCGACCAGGACTTCACGGCGGCCGGGCCCGATCGCAAGTGGGGAAGCGACATCTCCTACATCTGGACGCGGGAGGGTTGGCTGTACCTGGCGGTGGTCCTCGACCTGTACTCTCGACGGGTCGTGGGCTGGGCGGCGAGCGACCGTCTTCACAAGGAACTCGCGCTGACCGCGCTGCGACGTGCCCTTGTCGTCCGACGGACCGGACCAAGTTTATTGCATCATTCAGACCGCGGCAGTCAGTACTGTTCGAATGAGTATCAGGCGGAACTACGAGGACATGGCATCGTGATCTCGATGTCCGGCAAGGGAAATTGTTATGATAACGCGATGGTCGAGACGTTCTTCAAGACGCTGAAGAGCGAGTTGGTCTGGCGCACCGCGTTCCAGACACGAGCCGAGGCCACCATCGCGCTGGCCCGTTACATCGATGGCTTCTACAATCCCCGCCGCCGTCACTCGGCGCTGGGCTACACCAGCCCTATCCAGTTCGAGAGGGGCTTCACCCACCAAACCGCTCTCCATTAGACCGTAGCAAGTCCATACCTCGTGCGCATGTACATCGAACTCGACAAGCTCGACGCGAATCGGCGCCTGGCAAGGGACGCGGTGACTATCGATCACCTGATCGCGGCGGCGCGGCGTATCCTGCACCCCTACACGCTGGAGATGAAGGAAGTCCCATGGTGGTCGGTCTACGAGATTGGGCAGAGGCTCTGCGAAGCCTTCGATGATGGCGGCCTTGCGCACCGTGAACATCGTTCGCCCCGGATCTTCATCGCTGGCGATGCCTGCCACACGCACAGCCCGAAAGCGGGCCAGGGCATGAATGTCTCGATGCAGGACGCCTTCAACCTCGGCTGGAAACTCGCCGCCGTGGTCCGCGGGCAGTGTACACCGCAGATTCTCCAGACCTACTCGATGGAGCGTCGCGCCGTCGCCCAGGAACTCATCGACTTCGACCGTGCGTTCGCCCGCATGTTCAGCGCCCCGCCCAGGCCATCCGACGTGACGGGCGGCGACGGCGTCGATCCGGCCGAGTTCGAGCGGTACTTCGTCAAGCATGGCCGCTTCACCGCCGGTACCGAGACCTGCTATCCGCCGTCCCTCATCACCGGCCAGTCCACGCATCAGAACCTCGCCGAGGGCTTCAGGATCGGGACACGCTTTCATTCGGCGCCGGTGATCCGGCTGGCCGATGCTAAGCCACTTCAGCTCGGCCACACCGTCAAGGCAGATGGCCGCTGGCGCTTGTTCCTGTTCGCGGATCCGGAGTCGCCCGACGCGCGATCCTCGCGATTGCGCGCCGTGTGCACGTACCTGGCCGAAGCGGACGACGCGCCCATCCGGCGGTTCACACCCGCGGGCGCCGACATCGACTCCGTCATCGACGTGCGGGCGATCCTGCAGCAGGGCCACCGGCAGTTCGTTCTAGGAGCGATGCCACCGCTGCTGCGACCGCCGAAGGGGCGTTATAACCTCGTCGACTGCGAGAAGGTCTTCTGCCCGGACCCGAAGGCCGGCGATATCTTCGCACTGCGCGGCATTTGGCGGGCGGACGGTTGCATCGTCGTCGTGCGGCCGGACCAGCACGTCGCGCATGTGCTGCCCCTGGACGCCCATGCCGAACTCGCGGCCTTCTTCGATCGATTCATGCTGTAGCGGGTGGAAACGCGATGCGCAGCGAGATCGACGCGATCCGGGCCTTCCTCCAGGCGCAGCCGCGGCCGGCGGATCTCGTCGCACGGCGCGCCCGGCTCGACAGCTTCGGCCGCCGCGACGCGCTTCCGCCCGGCACCCGCGTCACCCCTGTCGATGCCGGCGGCGTGCCGGGTGAGTGGACCCTCTGCCCTGGTGGCGATTCCGAGCGCGTCCTCATTTTCCTCCACGGCGGCGGGTACATGGCTGGATCCCTCGACAGCCATCGCCACGTCGTTGCGCGCGCGGGGCAGGACGCCGGCGTCCGCACCCTCGCACTCGCCTACCGGCTCGCCCCTGAGCACCCTTTCCCCGCCGCCCTCGACGACGCGGTGGCGGGCTATAGGTTCGTGCTGGAGCAGGGGATCTCGCCCGAACAGATCGCCTTGTGCGGCGAGAGCGCGGGCGGTGGCCTCGCCGTCGCCGCCGCGCTGCGCCTGCGAGAGGCGGGCGACCCGCTGCCCGGATGTCTCTGGCTCTCTTCACCCTGGATCGACTTGGCCTTGCGCGGCAACAGCTTCAGGACGAAGGCAGCGGTGGATCCCATGATCCAGCGCCTCTACCTCTCCGAACTTGCGGCGGCCTACCTGAGCGGCGCGGATCCTCAGAACCCTTTGGCCTCACCCCTCTACGCCGATTTAAAGGGCTTGCCCCCGACGCTGATCCAAGTCGGCTCGGACGAGACGCTCCTCGATGATGCGGTGTGTCTGGCCGGCGCGGCCGGCAGCGCGGGCATGAACGTCACGCTTCGGATCTGGCCCGCGATGATCCACGCTTGGCATCTGTTCTTCCCGAACCTTGCGGAGGGGCGCGCAGCTCTCTCGGAGGCCGGCACCTTCGTGGATGGCCACCTCAAGCCGAGAAACATGGAGCCTAATATGCGAACTGAGGCTGCGTCCGTATAGCCAGTCAACCGATCCTACCCGCGCATGACTATCGGCTGATGAGCGCAATCCCGACATGAAATTTAATAAGATTTTCATTCCGACTTCGTTCTTTGGAGATTTTAAGCCTAAATAGATAAGCTGGAAATGAACCGCCTCTGCAATCGCGGCAGACTTTCGTAACTCTCATCAGTGTGTCGGGAGGCGGATTGCCTGCCTATCCGGCCAACGATCTCGGAGTAGGTCCAGATTCTTTTGGCCAGACCGTGTTATTCCGCTGCTCGATTGCAATCTTGAGAGCTGCCTCTTGATGAAACGTGCGAGCGCGCTGCAGTTCAGCTCTGATTGAAGAGACATGATCACGCAGCCAGCAATACCAAGAGTTTGGATGAAGGACCGGCCGCGCTGCGGTCACCTTCAAACGAAACTGCCAGCGCTACGTCTTGCAGTCCTCGCACAAAGTGCTAACCATTACCCGTAGACGTTCGTTAGGCTGCTGGCGGAAATAGCCTTTTTGGGTTGCAGGTTCGAGTCCTGCCGGGACCACCAGCCTCGCGGGATCCGCCGGGGGGCAGGTCCCAACCTCCCGGATCGAACGCGCCCCCACCTGTGGCCGCGCGGCGACACCGGCCGACGACGTCGGGTGGACGGCGCGAATCGCTCCGGATCGGTCACGGGCGACCGGCCAGCCCGATCCACCCGTCGCGGCGCCCCCCTCTCGCCTTCGCCCCCCGCCATCGCGTAGGTCCAACCGTGCTCACCGCCACGCTCGACCCCGCCGACCGCCCATGCTCCCACAGTACCGCTGGCTCTGGGCCCTGACCCTCCTCCTCGCCTCCGGCGGGGCGGGCCTCCTCTACAACCTGCTCTTCGTCGGCGGGGCCTCGATGCTCGCCGGCCTGGTCTACGCCCTGGCGGTGGGCGGGACGGTGCTGGCCTTCGTGCCCGGCCTGGCCCTGTCGGGCGTCCAGACGCGGCTGCGCCGCCTGCCGGCGCTGGTCTACATGCTGGCTGCCGAACTGCTCTACGTGGTGCTGATCACGCTCGGCTGCGCGCTCGGCGGCTTGGTCGTCTGGACCTTCAGCCTCACCGCCGACAGCCTGTCCACGGCGGTGCGGATCACGCCGCGGTTCCTCGCCTACTCGCTGGCCGTGTCGGCCCTGCTGGTCTTCGTCATGCGCATGCGCGACCTGATCGGCGGCGAGGTGTTCGTGAACTTCATGATCGGCCGCTACCACAAGCCGGTGCAGGAGGAGCGGATCTTCCTGTTCCTCGACGTGGTCGGCTCGACGGCCTTCGCGGAGACCCACGGCGACCTGCGCGCGCAGGAATATCTCAGCGCCGTGTTCGCGACGCTCGCCGAGCCGGTGCGGCGCAACGCCGGCTCCACGGACGACTTCATCGGCGACCTCGCGATGATCACGTGGCCGATGAAGCGCGGCCTCAAGGACGCGCGCTGCGTCACCTGCGTGTTCGCGGTGCTCGACCGGATCGAGGCCGACGCCGCGGCCTGGCAAGCCCGGTTCGGGACGGTCCCGCGGCTGCGGGCGGCGCTGCACGGCGGTCCGGTGGTCACGGCCGAAGTCGGGGTCGACCGCCACAAGATCGCGTATTTCGGCGACGCTGTGAACGTGACGGCGCGGATCGAGGCCCTGTGCCGCCCGCTGGGCGTCGACATCCTGATCTCGCAGGATCTCCTCGACCGGCTGGACCGGATGCCCGACGGCGTCCGCGCTCGCCCGCTGGGGACGCACGCCCTGCGCGGCCGCGGCGCGCCCCTGGCGGTCGCCACTCTCGAGCGCGGCGCGGCGCCGGACCGGCTGATCCCGGAGCAGAGGCCGGCGCCGCCGGTGCTGGACCGCGCCGAGGCCGTCGCGGAACCGCGCTAGGCTCCCCGTAGGGGCCGCATGTCGGTCGCGTCTCAGCGGCGGCGGACCCAGCGCTCCCACCAGCGCTCCCACCCGTGCGCCCAGAAGCGCCGGCCCCGCGCGCTCGCCGCGCGCCGCGGGGTCGCGGCCGGGCCGGCCCAGTCGGAGGTTGCCCCGAGCGCCGCCGGCAGGGTGGCGACGAGCGCCGCCGGCCCCTCGATGTCCCAGCCGATCACGCAGCAGCCGCAGCCGGTGCTGCGCACGCGGGTGAGCCGGCTGGCATGGGCTAGCATCCAGCGCTCGGCGGCGGCGACGTCGTCCCCGTCGCCCACGTCCACGCACAGGGAGGCGCGGGCGTGGCCCGGGGCCGGCGGCCCCTCGGGCATTGGGTCGACCCGCCCGTAGAGGGCCCGCAGGGCGTCGGAAGCCGGTCCGGCGTCGCCGGCGCTCACGGCGCGCCCATCTCGGCCAGCTGCCGTTTGGCGAAGGTGCAGGCCGCGAAGTCCGGGTTGATCGCACAGGCTATGTCGAACGCCGCCCGGGCCCGGGACGCCTCGGCGGCGACGCCCTCGCCGAGGCGATAGGCCTGGCCGAGCATGGCGCAGCCCCAGGCGCCGCGCCGGTCGCAATCGAGACGGAAGCTCCGGGCGAGGCAGGCATCCGTGTCGGCGCGCGGCGCGTCGCGGAAGGGATCCTCCGCGTAGCCGCCGTTCCGGATCCCGGCCGCCCGGTTGGTGCAGCCCGCCGGGAACCCGCCCGCGCAGGCGAGGGCGTAGAGCCGCTCCTTGTCGAGGATGTCGGCGACGTCGAGGGAGTGGTGTTCCAGGGCGAGGGCGAGGTCGAAGCAGGCCGGCGCGTTCGACCACCGGGTGCAGAGCGCGTAGCAGGAAGCGGGCTCGCGCGCGCAGCGGCGCTCGGTGGGCCGGCGGGGCGCGAACGCCCACCGCCAGAACGGGCGCTCCCGCGCGAAGGTGTCGGCCGGGCAGGTGCCGAAGCTGCGCAGCAAGGCCGGGTCCTGCCGCAGCGGCGCCGCGATCTCCGCGGCCTCGGCCTTGTTGAAGACGGGTGCGGCAGGCGCCTCGTCGGCCCGGGACGCCCCCGGTCCGAGCGAGAGGACCGGGGCCAGGGCGAAGAGCGCGGCGAGGCTGGTCCGGAGGTGCCCGGCCGGGAGGCTCCGGGCCAGGCTCATCGGCGCCGGCGCCAGCGGTGCAGCAGGCGTCGCAGGCCGAGGAGCAGGGCGACCGCGAGGACGAGCAGCCCGAGCGCCGGGTGCAGCAGGGCGGCCGCCTGGAACAGGACGAAGATCCCCAGGACGACCTTCCAGGGCTTCATCGGGGTGTCGTCGGGCTCGGCGCCCGCGTCCGGCGCGGCCTCCGCGCGGGCGGCCGGTTCCGGCGCGCCGAGACGCGGTCGCCCGGAGGCCGGCACGCCGCTGCGGCCCGGAACCGGCGCGGCCGCAGCCCTGGCCGCGGCCGCCTCGGCCTCGGCCAGGATCGGGTCCGGCTCGGGCGCGGGGCGGGGGGCCGGTACCCACCAGCGGGCGAGGGGCACCTCGCCCCGCGCGGACCGGGCGCGGAAGTCCGGCTGCCGGGGCGACGTCGCCGGGGCCGAATGGCGGTCCGCGAGGGCGCGGGCCTGCGCGACAAGCGGCGCGCCGGTCTCCGGTGTGACCATCCGGACGAACTGGGCGAAGCCGACCGCGGCGCGGAGCACGCCCGCCTCGCCGGCCGCGCCCCAGCGGCGCCCGGCCGGCCCGTGCCGCTCGAGCCCGTGCAGGAGGGCACGGAAGCGGCGCAGGGTCTCGCGGGGCACGCCGACCCGCTCGTTGACGGTGAGCCCGGTCACCTCCTGGTGCCGGCCGCGGCGCATCACGCGGGTCTTGTCCGGATGGACGGTGAAGCCCTCCCCGCCAACGATGGCGTGGACGTACTTGAGCAGCGCGCCGACCTTCCCGGCGGCCTCGCCGGAGGCCGAGAAGGTCAGGTCGTCGGCGTAGCGCGTGTAGGTGAAACCGAGGCTGCCGGCGAGGCCGGCGAGCCGGGCGTCGAGCCGGGTGCAGACGAGGTTGGTGAGCGCGGGGCTCGTCGGCGCGCCCTGCGGCAGCCGGCGGGGTCCCCGGGCGG
Source organism: Methylobacterium oryzae (assembly GCF_021398735.1). NCBI lineage: Bacteria > Pseudomonadati > Pseudomonadota > Alphaproteobacteria > Hyphomicrobiales > Methylobacteriaceae > Methylobacterium > Methylobacterium oryzae. Next base: position 3,512,483 of record NZ_CP090349.1, on the reverse strand, counting down.
CGTAGAGGCGGGCGCCGTCGATCTCGACCGCGTCCACGTCCGGCTCGGTGCAGAGCAGCGCCAGCACGGTCGCCACCGGCTCGGCGTAGCCCAGGCCCCGGAACTTCCCCTTGATCCGCCGGTAATCGAGGCTCGGGAAGAAATCCTTGAGGTCGAGATTGACCACGACGTCCCGCCCGACATGGGCGGCGGCGTTGGTGACGATCGAGCGGCCGGGCACGAAGCCGTGGGCCGCCGCGTGCACGGGGACGTGGGCGAGGAGCGCGTCGAGGATCCAGTACTGCGTCCGCTTCAGGCGCGGCATCGGCGCCGAGATGCGGCGCAGGCCGCCCGCCTTCTTGGGGATGGTGAAGCGCCGGTAATGGCTCACCGCGCTGAGCGCCCGGTCGTAGGCGAGGAAGCGCAGCTCGCCGAGGCCGATCCCCATGGCCTCGGCCAGCGCCTTCGGGCTCGCCAGGGGCGGGAGACCGGGGGCGGGCCCCCGCCCCGGAGCGTCCGCGTGCGCGAGGCCGGCCGAGACGCCGTCGCCGAGATGGAGGATCTCCGCCTCCCGGCGCGCGTGCCATGCCTGCGCCCGGGCGTGGCGGTCGCGGGCGTTACGCAGCCGCGTCTCGCGCCGCCGCTCCAGCGCCGCCTTCTTGCGGCGGCGATGCATCTCCTTGAGGGCGGCCTCCGGGTCGCGCCACGCCGCCTCCCGCCGGTGCAGGTCGGCGAGGGCGCGGGCGATCTCGCCGCGGCGGCGGATCAGGTCGTCCGGCGGGTTGGGCTGCGCTTCCCCGTCCGGCCAGAAGCCGAGCCGGATCATCTCCTCGAGGATGACCTCGTCCTTCGAGCTCTCGCGGATCCGGTCGTAGAGCTGCTGGCGGGTCAGGCTGCCGGGCTGCTGGCTCATCGGCGGCCTCCGGCGCGGGCAGGAGGCGTGACGGGGGACGTCGGCCGGGATGCCTTCGTCAAGTCTCGGGACTGGCCCGGTCCACTCGACGCCGGCACGACCACCGGTGCGCGTTTGGGTTCAGCGAACCCAAACCGCGAACGCGCACCGGTGGTCAGTGCCGGCCCAGTGAAGAGCGGGCCAGTGACGCTTTGCCGGGCAGGGTGCAGGGACGGCGAATCGCCGCCCGAAATGCAAGGTCCGCCCCGGCCGACGCCCCTCGTCGCGGGGAGGATAGGCCAGGCGCGCGGCCGCATCAATCGGGTCCGTCTCACGCCTGCCACCGCACCGGCTTGCCCTCGACCTGGGCGTGGACGAGGCGGCGCACGGCCAGCATGTGCTCGCAGGGGCCCCGGGTCAGCCGGTTGTGGGTGTAGAAGCCGCACTGGCAGCTGCCGCCGACCATGCGGTCGTCGGAATCGAGCTCCACCGCGGGCGTCAGGCTCCGGCCGTCGTCCAGCACGGTCCCGCTCAGGCGCCGCCTGTCGCCGGCCTGCTCGACGGGCCCGAGGGTGACCAGTCCGGCCGCCAGGAACCGGTCGGCCTTGGCCTCCTGCTCGGAGGCGAAGCGCAGGGCGCCCGGCGCCAGCGGCTCCCGGGTCAGCTCCCGCAGGCGGTAGACCCGCTTGTCGAGGTCGAACATGGCGCGGCCCGCCTGCACGTAGCCGCCGAGCGCCGCCTCCACGGTCGACCGGTCGAGGCCCGTCTCGGCGGCGAGTTGCCCGGTGTCGGCGGCGTGATGGCGCCGGAGCGCCGCGAAAACCCGGGCGGCGGTGTCGGCGTCGACGTCGGCCCGGGGCGCGAGCAGGTCGAACTGCCCGGCCCGGGACCAGTCGTTGGCGGTCCAGCCCGACAGGCCGAGCGTGAAGCGCAGGCCGCCGAAATCCACCACCGCGAAGCTCGGCAGACCGGTGCCGAGGAGGTGCAGCCGCACCGACCGGGCGAGCGGCAGGGTCCGGGCCAGGATCGCGAGGCGCCGCCGGCCCCACAGGCGGATCTCCGCGGTCTCGCCCCCGCGGTAGATCGAGCGCCGGAAGGTCAGCCGCTCGTTCCAGGGCTCGATCAGCACGCTGACCGGCCGGCCGGGCTCGAGCAGGAACCGCAGGGAGCGCGGGCCGTGGCGCTCCCGGCGCGCGGCGAGGCGGGTCAGGATCGCGTGCATGTCGATCGGGTGCAGGTCCACCACGTGGGCGGGCTGCGCCATGGCGCTCGACACCTGCAGGAAGCCCCGCATCCAGGAATCGGGCAGGTCGATCTTGTCCTCGCGGTAGGCGGCCTCGCCGGAGGTCTGGACCGCGAAGCCGGTCGGGTCGATCGCCAGCTCGGTGTCGCGGTAGCTGCGGATCTTCTGGAACTCGTCGTAGAGGGCGTGGCTGTAGTCGATGTTGGTCGTGCCGCAGGCCATGTCGCCGATCCGCGCGAACGTGTCGTGGTCGCAGGACAGGCGCCCGTAGCTCGACTCGTCGAGGCTGAAGGCCTCGAAAAAGATCTCGTCCGGGTGGACGGTGATGACCGGGTCGAGCACGATCCAGGCGTCGAGGTTCTCCCGGTAGAGATAGTCGAAGTACCGCTTCCGCGCGTCGTAGAACGACCGCATCACCGCGTCGGAGCGGGCCGCGATGTCCCGGGACTCGGCGCGCAGCGCCTCGATCTCGGCGCGCAGGCTGTCCTTCTCGGCGAGGGCCTCGGCCAGGAGCTCCTGCTCGTGGGCCTGGAGCCACGCGAAGTAGGCGGTGCGGTCCTTCGGCTTGAAGCGCAGGTCCGACACGACGACGTGGTGCAGGGCGGAGATCGCCTCCCGGAGCGGCAGGTGCCGCGCCACCGTCCCGGCGAAGTAGGTCGGCTCGCGCAGGGTGTCGGGAACGAAGCCGAGCCGGGTCGCGTCCGCGTCCGAGACGGCCCGGCTCTCGCCGAGGTAGCGATGGACGAAGTTCATCGGGCCTCTTCCGAGACGGAGACGGGTCCCCGCGCCTCCGGCGGGCGCCGGACGAGGGGCACGGCGAGATCGGGATGCGCGTCGGCGACGTCGCGCAGGGCCAGGATCGCGGCGCTGCGGTCCCGGGCCGTGCCACTCAGGGTCAGGTCGGCGAAGAGCGGCAGCAGCGCCTCGGCGCGGGCGCGGCTGCGCAGGGCCTCGGCCCGGAGGAAGGCGGCCATCCGGTCCTTGGCGACCCGGCCGCGCAGCACCTGCAGCATCACGATGCGGGCGAGGGGGATCAGCCGCGCGAAGGCCGCCTCGCTCGCCACGGCCTGCTCGGTGAGCAACTCGGTGAGCAGGAGGTGCATCGACGGGGCGGGGTGCTCCAGGAGGCGCAGGACCTGCGCCTCCGCGTCCTCGGGCCGGAGCCGGCTGCGCAGGAGGTGGCGGGCGAGGGCCAGGACCTCCGGCTTGACGCTGTCGGTGACGACGGCGAGCGCCTCGGGCGTCCAGGCGGTCTCCGGCCACGCGTCGAACAGGCCGCGGGCGAAGGCGAGGGTGTCGGGCCAGTCGCTCTCCACGAGGAGGACGGCCTCGGCCGCCGCGGCCTGGAACCGGGCCGGGTCGGCCGCGAAGGCCGCCGTCGCCCAGTCCCGCACCGCCCGGTACGGGTGGCCGCCGAGCCGGGCGATCTGGCGGACGCTGAGGGCCTCGGGGCGCCGGTCGGACAGGAGGGCGGCGCCGAGGCGGCGGGCGCCGTCGGCCCGCGCCTGCAGCAGGCGCCACAGGGTGCCGTCGTCGAGGGCGGCGCATTCCCCCGGCAGAGCCTCGCGCAGCAGGGCCACGGTGTCGGCCGCGTAGGCGTCGTCGGGCGCCGCGCGGAACAGGCTGCCGATCAGCTCCCGGGCGAGGCGGGGAGCGAGGCCCGGATCCGCCGCCGCGAGGCGCGCCACAAGGGGCCGGGCAGCCCGCCGGACGGCGCCGTCGGGCCCGCTGGCGAAGGCGACGATCCGGTCCGCGTAGGGCCCGAGCCGCGCGTCGTCGAGGCGCGCCAGCAGGACGAGGGCGACGATCCGGATGTCCTCGGATTCCGCGCCGATCAGCACGTCCCAGCTCTCCGGCGGCAGGCCGGCGGCCCCGGCCTCGGACTGCGCCAGGAGGGCGAGGCCGGCGGACCGGACCGCGGCGGACGGGTGGGCGATCAGGGCGGCGGCGGTCTCGGACGTGACCGGCAGGTCGCGGTCCGGCCACAGGAAGGGCAGGGCGGCGCGCAGACCCCGGATCGCGGCCGTCGCGGCCGCGTCGGACTCCGGCGGCATCGCCCGCAGCCACGCCACCAGCCGCGCCACCAGGGGCGCCGCGAGCCCGGTGGGCAGCGCCCGCGCCCCGGCGAGGCCGGGGAGGGCCGCCTGGACGTCCGGCTCCGGGCTCGTGAGCAGCGCGGCGGCGAGGTCGGGATCCGACCAGACGATCGGCGCCTCCGCCTCGAGGCGCCGCAGGGCCAGCGCCCGCGCCTCCGGCTCCGGGCTCGCGAGCAGCGCCGCCACCAGGGCGGCGAGTTCGGCAGGCTCGGCGATCCCGGCGGCGAGACGCGCCTGGGCGGTCCGGAACGCGAAGGTCCGCACGGCGTCGTGCGGGGCGGCCAGCAGGCGCCCGATCTCGCTGGCCGTCAGGGCCGCGCAGGCCCGCGGGTCCGCGCGCAGCACCCGCAGGCCCAGCCGCGCCACCGGCTCGATCCGCCCCTCCGCGGCGAGGCGGAGCGCCAGGTCCGGGCGGGCGCTCCAGAGGTCGGGGAAGGCCTCGTCGCGCCGGTCGGGATCGACGGCGCCGGTCTCCAGGAAAGTCAGCGAACCCGTCCGCGGCCGGGCCTCCGGGGCGTGACGGTACAGGAGCTGGCTCGCCGTCCAGTTGCGGCCGAGCGGTCCCCGCGCCCGCGCCTGCCGGCCCCAGGTCCCGTCCGGCTTCCGCCCCCAGGCGGTCCAGCGGGTCGGGGGATCGAGATCCTCCGGCCCGAGCGCCAGCAGGAAGCCCGCCGCCAGCGCCGCGAAGGCCGGGTCCCCGATGGCGCCGCGCTTGCGCAGGGCGCGCCAGATCCGCCGCTTCATGTAGGCGCGGGTGGCGGTGGACAGGCCGAGTCGCGCCTCCGGCCCCTGGCGCGCCGCGTCCACCGCGACGTAACGCCGGAGGTCGGGGACGTAGGCGTGGCTCCGGCCGGCCTGATACATCGCCTGCGCGGTCTCGAAGCGCTGGGCGGTGGCGCCGAACAGGGCGGCATCGTCGGCCATCTCGGCGTGCTTGAAGAGGCGCCGCAGGCCGATCAGGTAGGGCGGCCGCGCCGGCAGCCGGAGCAGGGCGGCGCAGAGCGTCGCGTGCAGGCCGGGCGCCGCCTGCGCCCGGCGGCCGAGCGCCACCAGGGCCGGCCCGACCCGGCCCGGATCGTGCCGGGCAAGGCCGTCCAGCGCCCCGCACAACCCGTCGACGTCGCCCGCCTCGGCCGGCCGGGCGACCATGCCGGGCAGGTCCGGCTCGGCCTCCGGCGGCCGGTAGGGCCCGGTGAGCGGGGCGGTGAGCGCGAAGCGGGCGAGGTCGCGGACCACGCTGCCGGGCGCCTCGGCGGCGATCGCCGCGAGCGCCGGACCGGCCTGTGCGCCCGCCGCCCGGGCGAGCGCCCAGACCAGGGCGTAGCTCGCCCGCGCCGGGCCGAGGCCCCGCGCGAGGGCGATCAGGTCCGGGGCGGTCGCGGCCAGCCGCAGCTCGCCGATGCGCCAGAGCAGGCGGTCGCGGTCACGCTCGGCCCAGCTCTCGCGCAGGCAGGCGGAGAGCCGCGCCCGCAGCACGCCATCGCGCCCGTCGGGCGTCGCCTCGGGTGCGGCGGTCTCCGGGCCGTCGACCCGCCGGTAACCGCCGTTGATCTTGGAGACGACCACGCTGTCGAACACCCGGGCGGCCGCCTCGGCGGTCACGGGCTGGGGCGTCTTGGAGCCCTCGCGCAGGGTCGCGCCGCGCCGGCCGTAGCGCGTGTTGACGAAGTAGCGCTCGGGCGTCCCGAGGGCCTCGTTCTCGATCAGGTCGACGTCGTAGACCTTGTCGGAGGTGGCGTCCCGCAGGTGGAGGCGCGCCGCGCGGATGACCCTCATGCCACCGCGCCGGCCCGCGCGGCCGGGCAGGGATGCGTCGCGCGCGCGCGACGGTCGACGGGTCCTCGCATCCGGGCTCCTCGCGAAACGACCGGGACGGGCCGGCCGGCGAATCGCGGCGCCCGAAGCCGCGGCAACCTGCCCCAGCGGGACCGAGGGGGCAACCGCGCGCGCACGATTCCGTGATCGGGCCTCATCAGGCCTCTTCCGGCCCGGGATCGTCGCGCATGGCGGCGACCCAGAGGGCGGCCCGGGCGAAGGGCTCGGACTGCGCGCCCGGGGCCGCCAGGGTGGCGGAGAGGAAGGCGGAGAGCCGCGCGGCGGTGGCCGGGTGCCCCGCCGCGGCGAGGCGTGCGACCAAGTCGGCGCCGCCGGCGCGGGCGCTGGCCGCGAAGGCCCGCCGCCCCGCATGGAGGGCGTTCGCCAGGAGCGCGGCCGCCTCGTCGAGGAGCGTGGCCGGCCCCAGGTCCGGCGCCGGCGGGATCGGGTGGCCGGCGCCGTCGGGGACGGCGAGGTCGGGCACGACGAGCCGGTCGACCGACACCGACCAGGGATCGCAGACCAGGGTGCCGTCCGCGATCCGCACCGGGCCGGCGACCTGCCGCACGGGTCCCCAGCGCCCCGCGCAGGCGCCCGCGAGGGCGTCCAGGGCGTGCGGCGCGGCGGGGTCGTAGGCGCGGGCGAGATGCAGCGTGCCGCCCGCCCCCGGCAGCGCGACGGCGGCCTGCCACGTCTGGGCGCCGGGCGCCCAGGCCTGTCCCAGGACCGCCTCGACGGGGAAGACGTGGAAGGCCTCCAGCCGGTCGCGCGGGCGCAGGAAGACGGGCGGCCGGTCGGCGAGGCGGCGCAGGATCGACGGGACGTCCCGCGCCGCCAGGGGGGACGGCAGGGCCACCAGGGCGTCCCGCGGCAGCAGCGCCGTGCGGCCCCGCGCGCCCTGGCCGAGGGCGAGGAGCCCGTCGGCCCGGCGCCGCGCGACGCTGGTCAGGATCTGGCCCTGGCCGGTGCCCGAGACGGACAGGCCCGGGCTCAGGAGGCGCCCGGGCAGGCCGGCCGCGATATCCGCCTCGGCCTCGCCCGGCGCGAACGCGCGCTCCAGCGCCAGGAGCGCGCCGGTATCGGTGTCGGCCAGCGCCACCCGGGCGGTGGCGCCGCGCCCGCGTGCGAGGAGCCGGGCACCCAGGGAGACGAGGCGGGTCTTGCCCATGGCGGTCTCGTAGGGCTGGCCGAGGCCGAGGGCGGCCTCCCCGCCCCGGACGCGGCCGAGGAGCTCCGTGGCGAGAGCCAGGACGACGGCCGCGTCGTAGGCGGGGTGGCGCCCGGCATAGGCCGCGACCTGCCCGTCGAGATCCGCCTCCGCCAGCAGGAGCTGCGTGGCGCCCCGCTTCTCGGCCGCCCGCCGGAGCCGGACGAGGGCCGCGTCGTGCGCCTCCGGCCCGGACACGACCCCGGCCTCCAGCAGGCCGGCGACCACCCGGTCGGCGGCCTCCGCGAGGTCCGTCTCCGCCGGCTTCGCCTCCGCTCCGGCCGGGGCCGCGCCGCCGAGGCGGATCTCGGGGGCGCCCGCGGAATCCCGGAAGGCGCGGATCGCCAGGGCGACGTGGGCGCAGCCGCCCCCGGCCGCGCAGTCGCAGCGGGCGTAGCCGACGGCATCGGGCACGAGGAAGCGCACGGTCGCGGTCGGGAGCCGCGCGGCCGGGATTGCGCCCCGCTCCAGCCCGACCGTGATCCCACCCGCCAGGAGGCGCCGCAGCTCCGCCGCCGCGGCGCCGCCGAGCCCCGCCTCGAGGGCCGCGCCGTCGAGGGTGCCGGGATCCCAGGCGACCGGCGCCGCGGCCGGCACCGCCGCACCCTCGGGATCTCCATCGCCGGCCCCATCGCCGGTCCCGTCGGCCGGCCCGTCCGCGACCGCGGCGGCCCGGTAGGCGACGACGAGGGCGACCCGGTGCCGGCACATCCCGCTCGCCGGGCAGGTGCAGCTGGCCTCGCCGGGAGGCCGGCCGGGGCCGAGCCGCGTGACCGTGCCGTCGGCGAAGCGCGCCTCGACGGTGCCGTCCCCGGCCTCCGCGAGGTCCGGCCCCTGGCCGGCGGCCACCTCGCGCAGCGCCCGCTTCACCAGCCCGGCATTGGCGAGCTGGATCAGGCCGTCATCCGTGAGGGCGCGGAGGTCGGGGCGGGCCATCGGCGCCGCTCAGGCCCGGATCGCGGCGGCGAGCCAGCCGGCGAGCTCGCCGGGCGTCATCGCGCCGATCTCGGCGCCGGCCGCCACGAGCCGCTGGGCCATCGCCCGGTCGTAGGCGGGCCGCGCCTCCGAATCGAGGGCCGCGAGGCCCAGCACGCGGGTCCGCTGGCCGGAGAGCGCCCGCACCTGCTCGACCAGGGCGGCCTCGCTCGCGCCCTCGTAGAAGTCGGAGACCAGGACCACGATCGCCCGCTCCGGCGCGGTGATCAGGCCGGCCGCGTAGCGCACGGCGCCCCCGATATCGGTGCCGCCGCCGAGCTGGACCTTTATGAGCATCTCGCAGGCGTCGTCGCAGTCGCGGGTCAGGTCCACCACCGCCGTGTCGAAGGCGACCAAGTGGGTGCGGATGCCGGGGAGCTTCCACAGGCAGGCGGCCATCACCGAGGCGTGGATCACCGAATCGAGCATCGACCCGCTCTGGTCGACGAGCAGGATCACCTGCCAGGGCCGCATCTGGCGCCGGTTCCGGGCGAAGAAGTGCAGCCGCTCGACGGTGATCCGCCGGCTCTCGGGATCGTAGTGGCGCAGGTTGTCGCGGATCGTCCGGTTCAGGTCGAGGTCGCGGGCGCCGGGCAGGCGGGTGTGGCGCCGCCGGTCGAGCACCCCCGAGAACGCCACCGCGAGGTCCCGCGCCAGCCGCTCCATCAGCTGCCGCACCACCTCCTGCACGAGCTTGCGGGCCATCACCAGCACGTCGGGCGCCATCAGGTGCTTGGTGCGCAGGACCGCCTTCAGCAGCGTCTCGTTCGGCTCGACCCGGGACAGCACCTCGGGGTTCGTGACCACGTCGTCGATGGCGTAGAGTTCGATCGCGTCGCGCTCCAGCCGCTCGATCGTCTCGCGGGGGAAGAGCGTGTGGACCGCGTTGATCCAGCCCGGCACCGTCAGGGTCGAGCCCTCGCGGCCGCCCTGGCGGCGCTCCCCCCGCGCCGCGCCCTCGGCGTCGCGGCCGTAGAGCCAGTCGAGCGCCTGATCCATGGCGGCCGCATCGCCCGCGAGGGCGCAGCCGGCCCCCGCGCAGGCGGAATCCGCCGCCTCGCCCAGGATGAGCCGCCAGCGCGTGACCGGGTCGAGGCTCACCGCAGCCGCGTCCCGGCGAGGAGGCTCGGCCCGCGCAGGAGCTCGCTCGCCGTCACCGGCGCGAGCTCGCCGAAGGTGCGCTGGCCCGGATCCGACCGGCTGCTCCAGGGCGAGCCGAGGGTCAGGTCGCCGAGGGTCTGCTCCCGGTCCTCGAACTCCACCGCGCCGGTGAACAGGCCCTCCGAGAAGGTCAGCGACGCCTGGCCGGCCGCGCCGCCCGGGAAGGTCACGGCGCGCTCGATCCACCACACCACCCCGGCATCCTGGGGCGCCCCGAGGGGCCAGCCCCGGGCGGCCATGCCGCGCAGGCGGTTGGCCTCCACGACGGTCCCGGCGAAGCGGCTCGTGGTCGATGCGGCGGCCTCGGCCTCCGTGAAGGCGTAGGTCTCGCGGGCGAGCTGCGGGAAGGGCTGGACGATCTCGTAGTCGCCGAACAGCGCCCCCCAGGCCGCCAGCGCCCCGGCGTCGAGTTGCAGGGGATGGACGAGGCCGATCAGGCCCGGGGCCGCCCCGGTCAGGTCGAGGTCGAGCGGCGCGTCGTCGGCATCCGTGAAGGTCAGGTCCTCGGCCACCCGGAAGGTCAGGCCCGGACCGGTCCGCGGGTCGGCATCCGCGAAGGTGGCCCAGACGAGGCGCTGGGCGAGGTGGCGCACGAGCGGGTGCGCGGCGAAGCAGGGGCCGAACACCGTCGGCTGGACCCGGCGGGCGCCGGCGAGCATCGCCTCCAGGCGGGCCACCTGCAGGCTCGCCACGGCCCGCGCGTCCTTCTTCAGGGCGCCCCAGCGGGCCACCGCCGCCGCGGCTTTGCCGGCCTCGTCGGCCTTGGCGGGCTTGGGCAGATCCTTGAGCCTCTGGCCGGCGGCGTCCCGGACCCAGGGCTTGAGGGTCTCGTCGAACCCGACCCGGAACCCGCGGGGACCGAAATCGAGGTCGAGGCCGCCGCGCTCGTCGAGGTCGAGGTCGGGGGCGAGCCGGTCGGCGAGCTCCTCGGGGGTGAGGCCGCGGGCCTCGGCGAGCTGGGCGATCTTCTGCCGGGCCTTCTCCTGGAGCCCCTTGAACTTCAGCTTCTCGGCGATGCCGTTGAGGTTCATCAGCGCCACGTCGGTGCCGATATCGACCAGCACGTCGAGACCGGTGACCGCGCGAGCATGGGCGGCCTCGCCGGGCCAGCGGCGGATCAACCGGGTCAGGTCGCGGGCCGTGGCGTCGGTGCCGAACCAGCCCAGCGCGCGCAGGGCCCAGCCGTCCTTGGAGGGCGTCCCGGCGGCGATCCAGGCGGAGAACAGGTCCCACGCGAAGGCCGCGAGACTCGCCTCGGTGCAGGCCTCGCGGACCATCGGCACGCCGGCATAGACGGCGTCCGGGTTGGTGAAGGACAGCATCTCGCAGAGGGTCAGGATCGCGGCGTCCGGCAGGGCGGTCCCGTCCCGCAGACGCGGGCGGGTCAGCATCGCCGGCACGACCCAGGCGGGCGGCTTGCCGACCTTGGCGGGGACGCGGGCGAGGGGATCGCGGTCGAGCACCTGCGCGACCGCCTCGGTCACGTCCGGTGCCTGGTCCGCGTAGCGCGCGACCACGGAAGCGATGATGGCGCGGCCGTCCGCCCGGTCCTGCGCCAGCACGCGCAGGGCGTGCTCGCCGGCGTCGCGCAGCGCCCCGGGCCGGCCCACGGCGTCGGGCAAGAGGCGGGTGAGGGCGGTCTCGGGATGGCGGCGCAGCCAGGCCAGGGCCGGCTCGCGGGCCTTCTTGAGCTTCGTGAGGGCGCGGGCGGCGGGCCCGGCGAGGCGGGCATCGTCCACCGCCAGGACCGCCGGCAGGAGCCCGACCGGATCGGCCTCGACCAGCCCGACGAGGCCCGGCATCGCCCGCTCGCCGAACCGCGACAGCATCGCCCACACGATCTCCGGCCACTGCGAGACGTGGAAGCATCCCGCGACGACGCGCGACTGGGCCCAGAGGGCGAGCGCCAGAGGCTCGGGCTGCCGCTCCAGGCTGCCGACCAGCTGGCGATAGGGCGAGTTCGCCCAGTAATGGCAGGCCTCGTCGATCTGGGCGACGCGGCCGGCGACCCAGGCGATCAGGGCCGGCGGATCGTCGCGCGGCGGCTCGGAGAGCGGGGGCGGGATCCGGCTCCAGCCCTGCGTCGGATGGGAAAGCTCGGCGGCCGCCACGAAGGCCCGCAGCGCCTCCGGGCCGTCGAGGGTGACGGCGTTCCGCGCGCGCCAGTAGCTCGGCGCGACCTCGGGCACTGCGTGGGCGAACGGCGTCGGCAGCGGCGCGAGGGCGAGGACGAGGTCGTCCCGGGTCCGGGCCTTGGCCCGCCAGGGCGGGTCGCGCAGCACCCGCGGCCAGGCGGCGGGCTCCGCGAGGGGCACCGCGCGGGCTTCCGCCAGGGCGTCGAGGATGCCGGCCCCGCGCCCGCCCGACGCCGCGAGCCAGCCGCGGACCCGGTCGAGCCCGTGGGCGTCGAGCGCCCGGTTCACCCGGGCGCGCAGGGCGGGCTCGGACCGGCCGCCCGCGAGGGCCGCGAGGCAGCGGGGCAGGATCGCGGCGGGATCGGCCTCCAGCGCCGCGTCGAGGGCGGCCGCGACGGGCTTCTCGTGGAGGTGGGGCAGCAGGGCCGGGAGCGCCCCGGCCGCGCCCGTCGACAGGATCGCCAGGGCGACCGTGCGACGCTGCTCGTCGAGGGCGTAGTGCAGCAGCCAGTCGAGGGCCGGCAGGGCCGGCTGCCCGGCGGCGCGGGCCACCGCCAGCAGGGTCGCGGCCGCCTCGGCCGCGTCGAGGGCGCAGTAGACGAAGTAGAGGTGGTAGCTGCGCTTGGCGCGCCAGCGCGCGATCGCTTCCGGCGGCGCGTCGGCCAGCAGCGGCAGGTAGGCCGTATCGGCCGTGACGTCGATCCCCGCCGACGCGGCGGCCTCGACCACCGCGACGGGCTGGAGCGGGTGCGGGGCGGCCCGGTCGTCGGCCAGGATGAACGCGAAGGCGCAGGCCGCCGGCCAGTCGTGGTCCTCGGCGATCCGCGCGTTCAGGAACGCGACGGCCGCGTCGTAATCGGACTCCGGGGCGTGCACCAGGGCGGCCCGCAGGGCGAGGTGGAGCGGCTCGGCCCAGGACAGGCGCTGGTAGGCGCGCGGCGTCTTCGGGTTCGGGCGGCGCCGGTCGGCCAGCCGGGCGACGGTCCCTGTCCCGTCCTCGGCCACGGCGTAGTGCAGGATCGCCTCCAGCGCCCGCCGCAGGACAGCGTCGCCGGTGGCGACACGAGCCGGATTCCCCTGTCGGCGCGCCTCCGCGGCGTCGACGATCGCGTCCAGCCAAGCGGCGAGGCCGTCCCGGTCCGGCGGCGCTCCGGCGAGGCGCGCGGCCTCGGCATCACCGAGCGCGGCCGCCAGCGGCGCCGCGATCGCCCGCCAGGCCTCCGCCGCGTCCGGGCGCGGACCGGGGCGCAGGCGGGTCGGCAGCGGCACCGCCGCGAAGACCGCGGCCGGGGCGGGGGGCGGGACGTGCTCCGGCGGGGCCTCGGCCGGCGGCGGGGCGGCCGCCGGCTCCGCGGCGGGCTCGACAACCGTCTCGCCGACCGGCCCGGACGCCTGCGCAGGGGCGGGCTTCGAGGTGGCGGCGGTCGGTGCCGGGGTGGGGGCCGCGGCCGGCGCCGGGGCGGGAGCCGCGCCGTCGGCGCGGACGTAGCCCTTGGCGGTCTTCTCGCGGACGAGCTTGTCCTTCTCCTTCACGGCCGCGGCCGCGTCGGCGCAGGTCTTGTCCTTGCTCTGGCCCTGGGTGCCGAGGCGCCCGAAGCGGACGGTGAGCGTCGGGCCGGAGACGCCGACCTCCCAGAACTTGGCCGCGCTGCCCTCGACCAGCTCGTAGCGTTCCATGGCCTGTCTCCCTCTCACGCGTCGCCGGCGGCGGCGAGCAGGCTCGGCGTCCGCAGGACCTCGCTCGCGGTCACCGGGTCGAGGTCGCCGAACCGGTGGGCCGCCGCGGCGCGCCAGCCGGTGTCGGACAGGGTCAGGGTCCGCAGCGTCTGGATCCCGTCGCCCTCCGGGCCGGGCCGGTGCCAGAACCCGTCCTCGAATCGGAGGACCGCGACGAGGCGGGTGCCGTCGGGCAGCGCGACCGGACGCTGCACCGCATGGACGTGCTCGCTCCCCGTGTCGGTCGACCAGCCTTGGGGCCGCAGCCCCCGCAGGCGGCGGCCGCCCACCCGGACCCCGTCGAAGCGGTGGGTCTCGGCGGCGCCCCGCTCGGCCTCGGTGAACGCGAAGGTCTCGCGGGCGATCTGCGGGAACGGCTGGGCGATCTCGTAATCGGCGAACAGGCCGCTCCAGGCGGTCCGTTCCTCCGGGTCGAGGTGGAGGGGGTGGACGAGGCCGACCACGCCCTCGGCCGCCGCGACGTCGAGGGCGAGGGCGTCGTCCGCGGCGTCGGTCGGCGAGAGATCCTCCGCGAGGCGGAAGACGTGCCCCGGCGGCGTCGCGGGCGCGGCGTCCGGGTAGAGGCCCCAGACGAGCCGCCCGGCGAGGTGGCGGATCAGCGGGTGGGCGGCGAAGAACGGCCAGAACACCCCCGGGGCGACGCGGCGCTGGGACGCCAGCATGGCCTCGAGCCGGGTGATCTGCAGGCCGGCCGCGGCCTCCGCGTCCTTGCGCAGGGCCGCCCAGTGCCGGGACGCCGCCTTGGCGGATTCGGGATCGTCCGCCTTGGTCGGGCGGGGCAGGGCGGCGAGCCGCCGGCCCTCGGCGTCGCGCAGGACGGGCTTCAGGGTCTCGTCGAAGCCGACCCGGAACCGGCGCTCCCCGAAGGACAGGTCGAGCCCGCCGCGCGCGTCGAGGCCGAGATCGGGGGAGAGCCGGTCGGCGAGGTCGACCTCGTCGAGGCCGCGGGCCTCGGCGGCGTCGACGATGGCGGCGCGGGCGGCCTCGCGCAGCTGCAGCAGCGGGCTCTTCTCGGCGATGGCGCTGAGGTTCATCAGCGCCACGTCGGTGCCGATCCCGGCGAGCACGGCGATGCCGGCCTTGCCGCGCGGCTTGAGGCCGGCCTGCCCCCAGGCGCGGATCTGCCGGGTGAGGTCGCGGGCAGCGTGGTCGCCCCCGATCAGGGCGAGCGCCTGCATCGCCCACTCTCCCGTCGCCTTGGCGCCGGCGGCGATCCAGGACTGGAACAGCGCGACCGCGAAGGCGTCGAGGCTCTCCGGCGTGCAGGCGGCGCGGACCTGCGCGACGCCCGCGTAGGGCGCGAGCGGGTCGGAGAAGGCGAGCATCTCGCACAGGGCGGTGACGGCGGCGTCGGGCAGGGCGCCGCCGCTCCGCAGGACCGGGCGGGGCAGGGCGGCGGGGACCACCCAGTCGGGGAGCTTCGGCGGCTTGGACGGCACCTGCTCCAGCGGGTCGCTGTCGACGCCGGCGGCCACCGCTTCGGGCACGCCGGGATCCCGCTCCGCGTAGGCCGCGACGGCGGCGTCGAGGGCGGCGCGCCCCGCGGGTTCGGCGGCGAGGAAGCGCAGGGCCGCGTCGGCCGCGTCGCGGTCCGGGCCGGCGGCCCCGAGGGTCTCGGGCAGGAGCCGCAGCGCGGCGGTGCGGGGATGGGCGCGCAGCCACGCGGCCGCGGCCGGCCGCAGCTTGCGGGTGCGGTGGAAGGCCCGGGCGGCGACCGGGGCGAGGTCGGCGGCGTCCACCGGCTCGACCTCCGGCAGGAGCAGCGCCGGGTCCGCCGCGACGAGGCGGACGAGGCCGGGCACGGCCCGCGCGCCGAAGCGCGACAGCATCACCGCGATGGTGCGCCGCCACGCGACGTAGTGGGCGCGCTGCGGCCCGGTCTTCTCCCACAGCATCAGCGCCAGGGGCTCGGGCTGCCACGCGACCATCCGGAACCAGGGCCCGTAGTTGAAGTAGAAGAAGCCGGTGAACGCGTCGCGGTCCAGGTCGAGCCGGCGGTCGAGCCAGGCCAGGGCGATGGCCGGATCCGCGTCGGCGGCGGGCACGGGCTCGGCCGGCGGCGGGATCGGCATGTCGTAGAGGGCCTCCGCCTCGGTGGCGCGGATCCGCGCCGCGAGGTCCGTCATGGACTCCACCAGCGTCCCGGCCTCGAAGTAGAAGGTGCTGCGGTCGAGGGCCTCGTCGGGGTCGAAGCCGTGCGCGAAGGACGTCGGGATCGGCGCCACCGCCCGTTCCGACCGGGCGCGCGCGGCCCCGCGCCGCCGCCAGGGCGGATCCCGGAGCACGGACGGCAGGGCCTCGGGGGCCGCCTGCGGCGCGCTGCCGGCGGCGAGCAGCCGGTCCAGGCGCCCCGCGCCCCGGCCGCCCTCGGCCGCCGCCCAGGCGCGGGCGGTCTCGTGCCCGTGGCGCGCGGCGAGGGTCACGGCCCTGGGGCCGTAGGCGGGCTCCCCCTTGCCCTGGAGCGCGCGCAGATAGGCCCGCAGCATCCAGTCGGGGAAGGCCGCGTCGGCGGCGTCGAGGGCGTCGCGGACCAGCTTGGTGCCCACGAAGGGCAGGAGCGCGTCGAGGGCGTCGGCGGCGCGGGTCTCCAGCAGGGCCCGGGCGACGATCGTGCGCTCGGGGCCGACCGCCCCCTCCAGGAGCCAGACGAGGCCGGGGGTGGCCGGCTCGCCGGCCGCGTCGGCGACGGCGATCACCGTCGCGGCGGCCTCCTCGGCCCCGACATCGCAGGTCGCCAGCGTCGCTCGGTGATACGGAGCGGCGTACCAGGGCGCGGCCTGCGCGGGCGGCAGGTCGACGATCAGCGGCAGGGCGACGTGGGAATTGCCGTAGGCCTTGGGATCGGGCGGGTCGCAGCGCGCCAGCACCGCGCGGGCGGAGAGGGCGTGGTCGGCGCCGGGCCGGTCGTCCGCGAAGATCACCGCGAGCCAGCGGGCGAGGGTGGGCTCCGGGTCCGAAGCGGCGAGCCGGAGGGCCGCGTCCAGGGCCTCCGCGTACGCCGCCTCGGGGGCGGCGACCAGGGCCGCCCGGAGACCCAAGGTGGTGGGGATGTCCCAGGCCGAGACCGGGAGCGAGCCGTAGCGGCCGGAGGGACGGGGCCGCAGCCGGTCGAGCAGGGCCACGAGCGTCCCCCCGGTGCCGGAGCGGGCCACGAGCCAGCGGGCGAGATGCGTGAACGCCGCCCGGGCCGCCGGCCCCTGCGGTCCGGGCTTGGCGCCCCAGGGGCGCTGGCTCAGCGCCGGGCAGGCCGCCTCGAGTTGCTCCAGCCAAGCGCGGACCTCGTCCGGGTCGAGGGCCGGCGGCGCGCTGTCGAGCCGGGCGGCGAGGGCCTCGGCCGGCGCGCGCGCCTCGTCCGGGGCGGCCGCCAGCAGCGGGCGGATCCGCGCCGCGAAGGCGGCCCAGTCGGCGGCGGCGTCGAGGGGCGCGCCGGGCCGGCTGCGGGTGGGCAGGGGCGTACCGGTGAAGATCGGGACGCGGCGCGCCTCCGCGGCGGCGGCGGGGGCGGGCGACGTCCCGGCGGCCCCGGTCTCGGCGGACCGGACCTCGGCGGACCGGGCCTCGGCGACCTGAGCTTCGGCCGCCGGGGATGCGGCGGCGTTGCCCGTCGCCGCGGCGCCCGCTCCGGAGGCCGGATCCGGTCCGGCCGGCGCGGCCTCACCCGCCGGGCGATAGCCCTTGCCGGTCTTCTCCCGCACCAGCCGGTCGAGTTCGACCTGGGCCGCCTGCGCGCTCGGAAAGCTCTTCGTCTTGGACTGCCCCTGCGTGCCGATCCGGCCGAATCTCACGATGAGAACGCGGTCCTCGGCTCCGGCCTCCCAGAACTTCGCGGATGTTCCCGCCGTCAGCTCGTAACGCTGCATGCAGTCCTCTCCCCGTGGCGCGGCGGTAAAATTTTCCTTGTCGCGGCTCAGGTCAACCCGTGGCGGGCGAGCCGCGCGGCGACCCGCGCCTCGCGGGCCAGGGCCTCGGCCTGATCGGCCGGGCGGGCGCGCTGGCGCATCCAGGCCAGGGCCTCGACCTCGGCCCGGGCCTCGCCGAGGCCGCTCCGGCGCAGGATCGCGACGGCGATGCGCTCGCGCTCCCGGGGCGGGAACCACGCGAAGGCCATCCGCAGGGACGGCAGCGCGCGCAGGAAGTCGTCGTCGCCCCAGGCGGCCACCAGACCCTCGACGGAGGCGAGGGTCGCGTCGGCGGCGATCTCCTCGCGGGCGAGGGCGAACAGGCCGGCGAGGAAGTCGCCGAGCGTCGCGGGCAGGCCGAAGCGGCGCAGCCAGGCCAGGGCGGCCTCCGGGTCCGATCCGGCCGCGCCGCAGGCGACCCGGAAGCCGAGCGCCGCCCCCGCGAGGGCCGGCGGCGTCGCCGGATCGGCGAGGCGGCGGCCGAGCATGGCGGAGAACGGGGCGCGCAGGTCGTCGAGGCCCGGGATCTCCGCGCCGACCTCGCGGAACAGGTCGCGGCAGGCGAGGACCAGCGGGATCGCGCCGAGCCCCGCGCGGGGGTCCCGGACGGCCTCGACGACGAAGAGCGCCCGGGCCGCCAGGACGGCGCAGAGGCGGGCCAGGGCCGGCCGCGCCGGCGCGAAGGCGTCGCCGAACCGGTACAGCCGCACGATCCCGGCCCCGGCGGCGCCCAGGGCGGCGGCGTCGTGCGCCGCCGCGATGCCCGCGCTCAGGCGGGCGAGCAGTTCGCCCTCCAGGGTGAGGCCGGCGAACAGCGCGTCGGACAGGGCCCCGGCGAGGATTTCGAGGGAATCGGGCGCCGCCTCGACCCGGGCGGTGATCCGGGCGGAGGCGGCCATCTCCAGGGTCCCGCCCCAGAGCGAAGCCTCGATCAGGGCGCCGAGCCAGTGCGGGTGGCGCACGAGTGTGAAGCGCTCCCGCGGCAGGCCGGGCCCGGCGCGGTCCGGGCCCTCGCGGGCGATCCCCGGCAACCCGAGCAGAACCAGCCGGTGGAGCAGGTGCGCCCGCGCCCGGTCACCGGGCTCGGCCCAGTCGAGGTCGACGCCGCGGCGGGCCGGCCCCGGCTCCAGGTCGGCGGCGCGCAGGCGCTCGGCGACGTCGGCCACGAGGGGCGGCTGCCGGGTGCCGGGGGCGAGGCGTCCCTCGCGCGGGCCGGTGAGCGCCCGCAGCATCGCGGCGAGCGCCGGGTGGCCGGGCGCGGCGCGGCCGGCCGCCCAGGCGGGCGGGCGGTCGAGGGCGTCCTTCACCAGGGCCGCGAGGGCCGCGTCGATCAGGTCGGCGCGCAGGATCGCGGGATGGGCGCGCAGCCGGGCAAGGGCCTCGGCGTGGACCCGCCAGGCGACGCGGTCGGCGGTGGAGACGACCTGCCCGGCCTCGCGCAGGGCCGCGGTGATCGCCGTCATCGCCCAGTCGGCCGCGGGGGCGAGGCCCGACTCGGCCACGCGCTCGTAGTAGCCCGGCGCAGGCATGCCGGCCGCGTAGCCCGAGAACCGGTCGAGCCGGGGATAGGCGTAGGGCACCACGTAGCTGCCGGTGCGCAGGTCCGGCTCCGGCGGCGCCGGCTCGGGCCGGGTCCCGTCCGCGCGCGCGGCGTGGCGCCGGACGGCGTCCGCGTGCCAGCCGCCGCAGACGAGGACGACCGGCCGGCCGCCGGCCGCCCGCAGGGCGTGGGCCGCGTAGGCGCCCATGAAGCGCTCGCGGGCCTCCTCGGCGGGATCGTCCGTGCCGGGCGGGCGCAGCAGGGCGAAGTAGCGGTCGAGCCGGGCCGGCAGCTCCGCCTCGGGCGCCGCCTCGGCGAGGACGTCCCAGAGGGCGTCCTGGTCGGCGACGCCGAGGGCGGCGGCCAGCGCCCGCTCGGCCGCCTCGGCGCGCGCCCCGTGCGGGTCGGCGTAGCGGTTGGCGCGGCGTCCGAAGGCCGGATCCCAGGCCGGCAGGTCGCAGAACAGCGTCTCGGCACCGACCGCCCGGCCCGCCTCCAGGGCCTGCCATTCCGGCGAGAAGGCGCAGAACGGCGTGTAGGAGGCGGCGCTGCCCGCCGCGTCGGCCCGGAACGAGAAGATCGCCACCGGCAGGTCGTGGCCGAGGGCGAGGTCGGGCAGGTGCGGGTTGAAGTCGACCGGCCCCTCGATCAGCACGCAGGCCGGCCGCAGCGCCGCGATCGTGCGCCGGACGAGCCCGGCGCAGGCCGGGGAATGGTGGCGCACGCCGATGACGGTCAGGCGGCCGGGATCCGGCGCGGGACCGCTCGTTGCGGGGTTCATTGCGGGGTGAGGAGGTGCCGCGCCGCGTAGAACTCCCGCCACGCCGCGCCGGAGCGGCGGCTGACGCGCTGGTCGAGGTAGCGGCGCAGGCGGGCGAGGTCCTCGGCGTCGTCCTTGGCGGCGGTGCCGGCGAGGCAGGCGACGATGTCCTCCGGCCGGCCGGCATCGCCGCGCAGGAAATGGCCCTTCACGCCGATGGCGTGGGCGACGCTGACCGCCTCCGCGGTGCTCATCACGGACGAGAGCCGCTCCATGCCGGTGCCCTCGGTGTCCACGGCCTCGCGCAGCTCCCGGAAGCAGGTCACGAGGAGTTCGAGCACCTCCGGATCCGGGGCGCGGGGCACGCCGGAGCGGGCCAGCAGGGCGGTGGCCTCGCGCTGCACCAGGGCGAGCTCGGCGTCGAGATCGGCGATCGGGAAGATGGTCTCGAAGCCGAACCGGCGCTTGAGGGCCGCCGACATCTCGTTGACGCCCCGGTCGCGGGTATTGGCCGTGGCGATCAGGTTGAACCCCTCCCGGGCGTAGACCATCCCGTCCGCGCCAGTGAGTTCGGGCACCGCGAGCACCCGGTCGGACAGGACCGAGAGCAGGCTGTCCTGCACCTCCAGCGGGCAGCGGGTCAGCTCCTCGAAGCGGACTATCCGCCCCTCGCTGAGGCCGGTATGGAGGGCGCCCGGCACCAGGGCGCGCGGGCTCGGCCCCTCGGCGACGAGCAGCGCGTAGTTCCAGCCGTAGCGGATCTGGTCCTCGGTCAGCGACGCGCCGCCCTGGATCGTCAGGGTCGAGCGCCCGCTGATCGCGGCGGCGAGGAGCTCCGAGAGCAGGCTCTTGGCGGTCCCGGGCTCGCCGATCAGCAGCAGGGCGCGGGAGGTCGCCAGGGTGACCATGGCCCGCTCCACGAGCGCCGGGGCGCAGACCACCTTGGCGGGCGTCGCGCCGTCGCCGCAGATGAAGCGCCGGACGGCCTGGAGCGAGAGCTGCCAGCCCGGCGGCCGCGGCGCCGGATCCTCGGCGCGCAGGCGCGCGAGTTCCGCGGCGTGGACGTCCTCGGCCGGGGGTCTCTGACGCGCCTCGCGATCACCGCCCGCCCGCACCGCCTTCGCCATGCACCCGTCCCCTGCCGTCGCGCCGACCCTGTCGGCGACTCCTGCGATCGGCAGAGCATGCCCCGGCACGCGCGGGTTTCTCAAGCGTCTCCGCGCATCTCCAAGCATCGGCCACCGGGCCGGGGATCCGGCACCGCCCGGGGCGCGACGGATCGGGCGTAGTCCCGAAGAAAGCCTACATCGACACCAAGCACAGCATCAGGATCGCGATCTCGAAGACGATCCAGCTGCCGAAGACGACGACCAGCTCCCAGTCGGTTCTCTCTCTGGTCTTGGCCAAAGCGTACATGTTCGACCTCCTCGCGGAGCCCGATAGGCCGCAAGCGAATTCAGTCACCACGATGGAATGCAACGCGTCCGAATATTCAAACAGATTCTGCCGCGGATTGCAATTGTGCCCGGCGGCTCAACTCCGTACATAAATCAATACTTTGCCTCGCGGAACGGGCTCGCGCCCCGTCTTCGATGCAGAAATATCGCATCGCAGCAAGTATTGTCCCGCAACCCCGGCGCCCGCGCCGGTTCGGTCGCGGCGGCGTGAACGGGATCCGTCCGGCCGCGTTGCCCCGGTACGTCCGGAGAGGCGGCCTGGGGAAGCGCTTGAGGATTCGCACATGAAGACGCTGATCAGCCTGACCGTCGCCGGCCTCCTGGCGACAGGCGCGGCCGCCACGGCCGCGGAGAATACCGGGACCCGCATGCAGGGTTCGCCCAACGCGGCCGGCTACACGGGCCAGGGCGCGGCGGGCCAGGGCGCGACGGGCAAAGGCGAGACGACGGGCACGACGGCCGGATCTCCGGGCTCGGAGATGCCGAAGCAGGACGGCCGGATGAAGGGGCCGCCGAACGCGGCCGGATTCCAGCCCGGCGGCAGCGATGGCGGCTCGGCCGGAGCCTCCGGCCGTCGCTGATCCGGCCCTGCCCGGGGCCGCTGCCCGGCGGTCTCCAGGCCGGGGACCCGGCGTCGTGATTGATGCCGAGGCCCCGGCCGCGATAGGCCTGGACGGCGGCCGGACGGGCCGCGCAACCCGGAAGCTCCCATGAAACACGGCGCGCGCAACGACATCCCCGCCACGGTGACGGCGATCAAGCGCGGGGACGTGATGGCCCAGGTCGAGGTGGAACTAGTCGGCACCGCCTACCGCATGGCCTCGGTCATGACGGTCGACTCGCTGGAGGAGCTGGGCCTCAAGGAAGGCGACACCGTCCACGTGCTCGCCAAGGCGGTGAACGTGCTGCTGGTGAAGCCGTAGCGGCCTGCGCGGCCGGCATACCGCCGTCATCCCGTTGTCATCCCGTCGTCATCCGGCCGGCCTAGGGCGGCGCCTCCCGCCCACCCGACCGGCTGCGCTCACCCGATGGATTGGTTCGACCTGCCCGAAGACCCCCAGCCGCCGTCGGCCGCCGACGAGAGCCGGATGCGGCTCTACATCGCCGTGGGGCTGATCGGCATCGGCGCCCTCGGCATGGTCGGCGGGATGCTGCACATCCTCCCCGCCTGACGACCGTCCCGCCCGGCGACGGGCGCGGCCGCGGCGCGGGCGCCGTCAGGCGGCGCGATCCGCCACCGGCTCCGCCGCGCGCGCGACGCGGTCGGCCGGTCCGGCGCGCCCGAACCGCGCGTAGAGCGCCGGCAGCACCACCAGGGTCAGCAGGGTCGCGCTGATCAGGCCGCCGATCACCACGGTGGCGAGCGGCCGCTGCACCTCGGCCCCGGTGCCGGTGGCGAGCGCCATCGGCACGAAACCCAGGGAGGCGACCAGCGCGGTCATCGCCACCGGCCGCAGCCGGGTGAGGGCGCCCTCGCGGATCGCCGCCCGCAGCGGCCGGCCCGCGGCGACGAGCTGCTTGATGAAGGTCAGCATCACGAGGCCGTTGAGCACCGCCACCCCCGAGAGCGCGATGAACCCGACCGCGGCCGGCACCGACAGCGGCATCCCCCGCAGCCACAGGGCCGCGATGCCGCCGGTGAGCGCCAGCGGCACCGCGCTGAACACCAGGAGCGCGTCCCGCGCGCTGCCGAGCGCCGAGGTGAGCAGCAGGAAGATCAGGAAGAAGCACACCGGCACCACCACGGTGAGCCGCGCCTGAGCCGAGGCGAGGTTCTCGAACTGGCCGCCCCAGGTGACGTACGAGCCCGCCGGCAGGGTCACCTGCGCGGCGACCTTCGCCTGCGCCTCCGCCACCAGCGAGCCGATGTCGCGCCCGCGGACATTGGCGGTGACCACGACGCGGCGCCGGCCGTTCTCGCGGCTGATCTGATTCGGCCCCTCGCTCACCGAGAACTGCGCCACCTGCCGCAGGAGCACGGAGGCGGCCTTGCCGTTCGCGCCCGGGGGCAGGGGGACCGGCAGGTTCTCCAGGGCCTCCCGGTCCTCGCGGACCTGATCGGTCAGGCGCACGACGATCGGCACGCGCCGGTCGCCCTCGAACACGACCCCGGCGTCCCGACCGCCCATGGCGGCGCCGATCACGTCCTGGATCGCCCCGGTGCTGAGGCCGAGCCGGGCCGCCTCGGTCCGGTCGATCTTGATCTCGAAGACCGGCAGGCCGGTGATCTGCTCGACCTTCACGTCGTCGGCGCCCGGGATCCCGCGCAGGATCGCGGCGATCCTGTTGGCGGTCTCCAGCATCGGCTCGAAGGCGTCGCCGAACACCTTCACGGCGAGGTCGCCCCGTGTCCCGGCGAGCAGTTCGTTGAAGCGCAGCTGGATCGGCTGGGAGAACTCGTAGACGTTGCCGGCGAGCTCGCTCAAGGACGCCTCGATCCGCTCCTGCAGTTCGGCCTTCGACAGGCCCGGGTCGGGCCAGTCCGCCTGCGGCTTGAGCATCACGAAGGTGTCGGAGGAATTCGGCGGCATCGGGTCGGTGGCGACCTCGGCGGTACCGGTCTTCGAGAACACGTAGGCGACCTGCGGGAACTTGGCGATCGCCCGCTCCACCTTGAGCTGCATCGCCTGCGACTGGGTGAGGGAGGTGGACGGGATCCGTGTGGCGTTGAGGGCGATGCTCTTCTCGTCGAGCTGCGGGATGAACTCGGTCCCGAGCCGGGTGGCGAGCAGCCCTGCGCCCGCGAGGAGGAGCAGCGCCGTCCCGACGAACGGGGCGGGCGCCCGGATCGCCGCCGCGAGGACGGGCCGGTAGAGCGCCTTCAGGCCCCGGACGAGGGGGTTCTCGGCCTCGGTGACCCGGCCGGTCAGCGCGATGGCGATCAGGGCCGGCACGAAGGTCAGCGACAGCACGAAGGCCGCCGCCAGGGCGAGGATGACGGTCAGCGCCATCGGCTGGAACATCTTGCCCTCGACCCCCGTGAAGGTCAGGAGCGGGACGTAGACCAGCATGATGATCGCCTGCCCGTAGAGGGACGGCGCGATCATCTCCTCGGCCGAGTCCCGCACCGTCTCCAGGCGCTCCTCCAGCACGAGCGGCCGCCCGAGGGCGTGCTGCCGCTCGGCGAGGTGGCGCAGCGCGTTCTCGGTGATGATCACCGCCCCGTCGACGATGAGCCCGAAATCCAGCGCCCCGAGGCTCATCAGGTTCGCCGAGATCCTCCCCTCGACCATGCCGGTCACGGTCATCAGCATGGCGGCCGGGATGACCAGCGCGGCGATCAGCGCCGCCCGGATGTTGCCGAGCAGCAGGAACAGGACGACGATCACGAGGGCCGCGCCCTCGGCGAGGTTCCTGCCCACCGTGCGGATCGTGGCCTCGACGAGCTGCGTCCGGTCGAGGACGGTCTGGACGACGATGCCGGGGGGCAGGGCCCGCCGGATCTGGTCCATGCGGGCGTCGACGGCGGCCGCCACCGTACGGCTGTTCTCGCCGATCCGCATCAGGGCGGTGCCGATGACGGTCTCCTGCCCATTCTCGCTCGCCGAGCCGGTGCGCAGGTCGCGCCCGATCCGCACCGTGGCGACGTCGCGGATCCGCACCGGCACGCCGCCGCGGCTCGCCACGACGACGTCGGCGATCGCCTCCGGACTCTCCAGGCGGCCGGCCGCGCGCACCACGTAGCTCTCGCCGTTATCCTCCAGGTAGCGGGCGCCCTGGTTCGCGTTGTTGGCCTGGAGCGCCCGGGCGACGTCCGCGAAGGACAGGTCGAGGGCGGTGAGCTTCGTGGGGTCCGGCTGGACGTGGTACTGCTTCTCGAAGCCGCCGATCCCGTCGACGCCGGCGACGCCGGGGACGGACTTGATCTGCGGCCGCACGATCCAGTCCTGCACCGTGCGCAGGTAGGCGACCTGCTCCAGTTCCGTCCTGAGCGCCTGCCCCTCCGGGGTCCGGTAGCTCCCGTCCGGCTGCCAGCCCGGCCGGCCCGCCGGCACGGCCGCGCGCTCAGGCAGCGGCGCGTACTGGACCGACCACATGTAGATCTCGCCGAGCCCCGTGGAGATCGGGCCCATCCGCGGCTCGACCCCGGAGGGCAGCTCCTCCCGCACCTGGGCGATACGCTCGGCGACCTGCTGGCGGGCGAAGTAGATGTCGAGGGACTCGGCGAAGACCGCGGTGATCTGCGAGAAGCCGTTGCGCGAGAGCGAGCGGGTGTACTCGAGGCCCTTGATACCGGCGAGCGCCGTCTCGACCGGGTAGGTGACCTGCCGCTCGACGTCGGCCGGCGACAGGGACGGGGCCAGGGTGTTGATCTGGACCTGGTTGTTGGTGATGTCGGGCACGGCGTCGATGGGCAGCCGCGTGAGCGCGGCGGCGCCGAAGGCCGAGGCCAGCAGCACGAGGAGCAGCACCAGCCAGCGCTGGCGGACCGAGACGGCGAGGATGCGGCTGATCATCGTCCGTCTCCTCAGTGGGCGTGGCCGGCGTCGGCCTTGCCGAGCTCGGCCTTCAGCAGGAACGCGTTGCCGACCGCGATCTCGGCACCGGGCTCGAGCCCGGCGGTGACCTCGAAGGCCTCGTCGTCGGAGCGGCCGAGGGTGACCGGCCGCTTCTCGAACCCCTCGGCCGTGCGCGCGAAGATGACGCTCCGGCCCTCGACGGTCTGGACCGCCGCCTTGGGGATCCGGACCGGGACCGAATCCTGCGCGATCTCGACCTCGGCGGTCACGAAGGTGCCCGGCCGCCACGCGAAGTCGGGGTTCGGCAGGGCGACCACCACCCGGGCCGAGCGCGTGTCGGGGTTGAGGAAGGGGCTGACGAAGATCACCCGGCCCTCCGCCCGGCGCTCCGTCTCGCCCGTCCGGCCGGGCGTGACCGTCACGCGGGCGCCTTCCCGCACCTGGGCGAGGTCGACGGTCGGCACCGACAGCTCGATCCAGACCGTGGAGAGGTCCGCCACCGTGTAGAGGTCGGCCGGATCGCCCTCCTTGCCGACCGCCGTGCCGACATCGACCTTGCGCTCGACGATGCGGCCGGCGAGGGGCGACCGCAGGGGGTAGCGGCGTAGCGTCGACTGGTTCGGGGTGGCCTCGTCGCGCTTCTGGGCGGCCGCCACCTCGGCGGCGTCGAGGCCGAGCGCCGACAGCTTCTGGCGGGCGAGGTCGACCCGGAGCCGGTTCTCCAGATAGGCGGCCCGGGCGGTCTCGAACGCGGCCTCGGAGGCGCTGCGCGAGGCGAGCAGCTTCTGCTGGCGCTCGAAGTTGATCGTCTGCAGCTCGGCCTGGACCTGGGCGGTGAGGTACTCGCTCTTGGCGTCGGCGACCTCGCGGCTGTCGAGGATGGCGACGACCTCGTTCGCCTGCACGGCGTCGCCGAGGCGCTTGCGCATCTCCGCCACGGTCCCGACCACCCGGGCCGGGACCCGGGCAATCCGGTCGGTGTCGGGCGTGATCGTGCCGGGGACGAGGAGGTGGCGCGCCAGCGTGCCGCCCTCCACTCTGCGCGTGACGATGTCCTGGCCGGCGACCTGATCGGGCCGCATCCGGATCGTGCCCGCCTCGTGAGGCTCGTCGGCGCCGTGCTCGTCGCCGTGCTCGTCGCCGTGCTCGTTGCCGTGCGCGTGGTTGTGGTCGTGGCCGGCGTGATCGTCGCCCGCGTGCGGGTCGGGCGCGGCTTTGGGCCGGTCCGGTGCGGCCGCCGCGTAGCGCTGATCGTGGTCGTCGGCCGGGGCTCGGGCGAGCCCGACGGACGCGAGGGTCTGCCGGAGACGGTCGGGCAGGGTCGGGGCGCCGGGGGCGGCGGCGCCGAGGGCGAAGCCGGCGGCCAGGAGTGCCGCGGCGGCGGCCACGGACAGGATGATGCGCATGGGAAAGCTGCTCGGCCGGGAGGGCGGGGTGCCGCGCGCGGCGGTCCCGGAGGGTCCCGTTCAGGTGTCGCGTGGGGGTGAACCCGGAGCCGGTTCGGCATCCGGGCGGAGCGCCGCCCGCGGGCGGCGTCAGCTCACGCGCGCGGAGGCCGCGGCAGGCGGTCGGGACTGACGGAGGGACGGCCCTGGGCGAGGGCGCCCGGCAGCACCCGGCCCGGGGCGGCCGGGGGCGCGATCTCGGTGGCCTCCAGGCGGGCCGCCTGATGGCAGCCGCAATGGAGGTGCTCCGAGAGGCCGGGATCGACGGTCGCGGGCGCCGCCGGCGCGTCGAGGGCCGGGCCCTGGCCCCGGTCGTGGTGGCCGCCCGCGTGGAAGGCGAGATCCGCCGCGAGGCCGACGCCCGGAGCGGCGACGGTCAGCGCCAGGACGAGCGCGAGCGCGCGGGCGGCGAGCGCCCACCAGCCCCGCGCCCCGGCCGGGCGCCTATGCCGAACCCCGAAGGTCATCGCGGCCCTTATGATCCATCCGAGGCCGGGGGCACAAGGTCCGGGGTGCCGGCCCCGGACCCCTCAGGCCGCCAGCTTGAGGACCCACTGGTAGAAGTCGGCCCAGGTCTCGGCCTGGGCCGGCGGCTCCGCGGCCGGGGACCGGTCGGGCTCGGCCGCGGCCCGGTCGCGGACGTCCCGGGGGGCGCAGCCGAACTCCGCGCGGAAGGCCTGGGTGAAATGCGCGGGGCTCTCGAAGCGCCAGCGATACGCCACCTCGGAGATGCGGGCGAAGCGCCCGTCGCCGGTGGCGAGGTCGCGGTAGGCGCGGGCGAGCCGGCGCTGCCGGACGTAGCCGGAGACCCCCCCGAGGGGGACGAACAGCCGGTAGAGGGCGCTCCGCGAGACGCCGAACCGCCGCCCGATCGTCTCGGCGGACAGGTCCGCGGAGGCCAGCTCGGCCTCGATGAAGCGCCGGATCGCGACGAGCAGAGGCGCCCGCTCGGGCGGCTGCGTGCCCCCTCCGTCCTCCGGCAGGCCCAGGGTCGCCGCGCCGAGCAGCGCGGCGGTGGCCTCGGCCGCCGCCGCGGCCTCCGGCTCCGAGAACCCGGTCGCGTGCGCGCTCAGGGAGTGCAGGTGGTCGCTGAGCATCCGGCCGAACGGGGTCGCGCCCCGGATCACCGAGCCGTGCAGGGCGTCGAGGCCGCTCTGCCGGGATCCGAAGAGCGGGCGCGGCAGCACCACCGTGATGGCTTCGTAGTCCGTGGAGGCGGCGGAGAGCGGCTGCGACAGGTCGAACAGGCAGATGTCGCCGGGGGCGCAGTCCCGCTCCCGGCCGCCGATCGTGACCCGGGACTGCCCGGAGACGCGCATGTGGGCGACGATGTGGTCGACGCCCATCCGGGCGGTCAGGGCCCGCGCGCGCACGAACCGGAGCCCGGAGGCGCGGGCGCTGCAGACGATCGCGGTGCCGAGGTGACGGACCCGGGACTGCCCGCGGAAATCGGGTAGGTCCTCCCGGCGGATCGTGAAATCCCAGAACGGCGCGACGGCGTCGCGCCAGTCGTCGGCCTGACGATGACCCGGGCTCTCGCCCCTGAGCTGCAGGATCGGTTTCGGTCGCATCGCCCGTGTTAGTCCTGACCGGGCGCGGCCCGGTCACGCCGACAATATGGCGATTCTGTCTGCCCAGAAAAGTGGCACTCCGTTCCAATCACCGGACTCCGCGCCGTGCCCCGTCCCGGCGCGGTCGGCGAGAGGCCGGCAAGGGGCCGGCAAGGGGCCGTGAAACAGAACGTCCCGCAGGCCGGGTGGCCGCGGGACGGTGAGTTGCACGGTTGTGAGGATCGAGGGCTTCGACCCTTATGGTTAACCGGCGGTTACCGGCCGCTCGGGGCCGCGCCGCTGCCGGTGGCGCCGTTGCCGGTGCTGTTGTCGCCCGCGGGGGCGCCGGGAGACGAGGTGTTGCCGTTGGGCGTGCTCTGCGCGGCGGCCATCCCGGCGCTGCCGGCAACGAGGGCGAGGGCGAGCAGGGCGGACTGAACGGTGCGGCTGGTCATGGCTCTCCTTGGATCCCGAGCGGGGTCTCGACGCGGGTCGTCGCCGTGCCGGCTTGTGCCGGCGTCGGCTGGAGAACCGCACCCCGGCGGCGCCCGTTCCCGCCGGGGCCGGGCCGGCGCGAATCGGCCGCAGCCGCCCGCGGCCGCGCGTCGGGAACACCCGCGAATCCCGCGAGCTTGTCCGAGGGTCGAGACCGGGAGCGTGGCGTGAAGGTGTTCCGGATCATGCAGGCGGCGACGGGCGCGATTCTCTGGAGCGGTGCGGCGCTCGATCCGATGGCCGCCCTCGACGCGATGGCGCGCGCCGCCGGCTTCCGCGACCGCACGCGGATCCCGAACCATCTGCGGGCCGGCGGCCTCCACGTCGAGGAACTGCAGGCCTGATCCCGCCGCGCCGGCGGACGAGTCCAGAGGGAGACCATGACCAAGCTGTTCATCGCGCAGGTGCGCGACGCGGGCGGCGAGCGGCCGCTCGTGACGGTCCGGGCCGAGGCCGAGGGCGAGGCGCGCCTGTTCCTGGCGGCCGCCTATCCGGACGCCGAGATCGCCCACGTCGCCGAGCCCGGCGACTGGACGAGCGACGCCGATACCGGATCCCGGGCCGGGGACATCCGCGAGCATGCCGGCGTCGCGTGGCAGGCCCCGTCCAGCCTGGCGGACTGAGGCGCGTCCGCCGGGCCGCGGTGCCCGTCCCGGCCGCCGGGGCCGGTGCGTACCGGGAGAACCTGAGGAGAACTTGGAGAGAACCTGGGAATAGCCTGGGGAGAATCCGGCGGCGCCGACAATTCAAGCGATCCCGTTCACGCGTCCCTAGGGCTCCGCACCGACGGTGGTGCATGCGTTCCGCCGATCCGACACCGCGCCTGTTCGCGGCCGCGGCCGCCCTCACCGGCACCGGGATCCTGATGTGCCGGACCGAGCCGTCCTGGGACGGGATCCTGATCGGCCTGTTCTGCCTCGGGCTCTGGGCCCTCGGCACCCTCGCGGCACGGCCTGGCCGACCGGTGCGTTCCGCGCCGCGGATGCGGCCCATCGTGCTGGAGGCGGTCGTCGTCGAGACGCCCCGGTTCCCGCCGGAGCTGCTGCCCGCGCCCCGGCCCCCCGCGGCCCGGGACCGTGCCCTGGCGGGCCCCTCCCGCCTGCCGGAGCTCCCGTCGCACCGGCAGCGCGTGGTCGAGCGCTACACCCGCAGGCGCGGTTGAGCGCGGTGAGGTGGCCGACCACACCGCGAGGGCGTCGCGACGGCCGACCGGCGCGACGCCCTCGTGGGCGATCCGGAGACGATCCCGGACGCCGACGACGCGGTGGGCGAGGCGGCCTGACGGAGCCAGGACGGCGTCCGACCACCGGGCGATGCCCGTCCGCGCGGGATGTTGGGGGCGAGCGCGAGAGGCACCGCGCGGGATCGCCCGCGGGCCGGACCGATCTGGTATGGATCGCGCTCGACGCGTCGTACCGAGAGAGGCCGGCGCCCGGGATGCTTGCGCCACGCCCGTTCCGGCGGCGCGCGGGTCCCGTGATCGGACGGGAGATCGCCACATGGCCACGCCCGAGACCCAGGCGCCCTACCGGCTGCAGTGCATGATCCACCGGGAAAGCGCCGGCGGCATCATCATCCACGACGAGCAGATTCCCGGGCCCCTCGTGGAGGCGGCGGTCGCCGCCGCCAAGGCCCGCTTCGCGGAGCTGCGCGCCGGCCGCGCGGGCTCGGCGGCCCTGCGGGATTCCGCCGGGCGGGTGGTCTGGTCGGCCCGGCAGGACGCCGCGACGCCCGGCACCGGGGGATCGGCAGGCCGGTAGGCTTCGGACCGACGCGCCGTCAGGTGAGGTGGCGCGGCTCCAGATCGATCACGGGGCCGCCCACGTCGAAGAACTCGTCCTCGTACGGGAGCGCCTCGTCCAGCTCCTCGGCCTCGCGCCGCCCGAACGGGATGACCGCGGACAGGATCCCGAGGCAGAGCGCGCCGGCGACGAAGGCAATCAGGATCGCGATGCTCATGACGGAACACTCGGGCGTCGCCGGCGGCGGAGTCGGGCCACGGCGAGACTAAGGCCCGGCTCGCGCACGCCGCAACCGAAATCGCCGCCCGTTCGCGCCGGATCGCCCAGCCCGCACGGCGGGCGCGGCCGCAGCGCGCGGCACGGGCTCGCCCCGCGATCTCCGGAAGACCGGGAGGCCGCCCCCGGTCGCGGAGCGCGTCCGGGCGATCCGGGACGGGCCTCACCGCGGCGTCGAAACCTGATCCTGCTGCCGGTCGACCGCGTCGCGGACGCCGCGGCCGGCCATGAGGATCTCGGTCATGAACGCCGCGATCGCCGCCACGGTGCAGACCAGCGCCGCTCCGAAGCAGGCGAACAGGACGGACGCGGTCGCCGCGTCGCGCAGCGCGCCGACGAACAGCGTGAGCACGGCAAGACCGATCAGGCCGCCCGCCAGCGAGGCCAGGACCACCGCCACGTCCAGCACGAAGGAGCGCCGCCGCAGGAAGGTCAGCCGGCGGGCGAGGCGACCGGCCTCGGCTTCCGTCGCCCGGGCGGCCTCCGCCGAGAGGCTGTCGACCTTGTCGGAGATCCGGCCGAGGCGGGTCGAGAACACGTTGAGCAGCGTCGCCAGCGCCGACAGCAGGAAGGCGGGCGCGAGCGCCACCTGGATGATGTGGGCGATGCTGTCGGGCTCGGTCGCGCTGAGGGAGAAGCCGAACATCGGCGGGCTACGCGGGCGGACGCGCCGCGCCCCGCCTCCGCCGGCCGCCGGGACGGACGGCTGCGCGGCTCCGGACCGGGCGGATCACCACAGGAGGCCCTCCGCCTGCAGCCCGGCCACGAGCAGGCACAGCGCCGAGAGGAACGCCACCGCGAGATACGGGGCCGGCGTGTCGGTCATCGAGGCCTCCCGGCCGGCGCGGGGCCGGCATCCCCGATCCCGGTCCGGGCCCGGAGGGCCGGCATCGAAGGCAGCGCGACGGGGTGCATGCGCGTCTCCTGAAATCTCCACCGACGACGAGGCCGGCAGATAGGGCCTGCGGCGCGCCGGAAAAGCCGCGGCCGCCGCGCCGCCCCGGCGCGGCGGCGCCTTCTCCACAGGCCGGGAGACCGGCGCCGCGCCGCCGCCGATCCCCCGCGAGATCTGCCGGTTCCGAGGAGATCGATCCGGCCCCGGCGGCGCGCCAAGACCCGGGGATGCGCGATCAAGACTCGGGCCAGTCGGGCGGCCGGTTTCATCTGTGCAGATCCGTGGCCAGACGCGCGAGTGGTGCCCGCACAGAGGCGCGATGGCGTCCGAAAGC
Source organism: Methylobacterium oryzae (assembly GCF_021398735.1). Taxonomy (NCBI): domain Bacteria; kingdom Pseudomonadati; phylum Pseudomonadota; class Alphaproteobacteria; order Hyphomicrobiales; family Methylobacteriaceae; genus Methylobacterium; species Methylobacterium oryzae. Next base: position 3,480,390 of record NZ_CP090349.1, on the reverse strand, counting down.
CCCGCAATACGGGACGGGATCGCGCGAGATCTGCGGCGCCGCCCGCACCCGCGCGCCCGGGGATGCGCGGGCACCACCCGTAAATTAATGTTAACCGCTCGCGGGATCGCGATCGGGCTTGCGGGCCGCCGACCGGTAGGATTTATTAAACCTCGAAGCTTCCTGGTTGGTCCTGGGAACGTTCACCGACAAACTGAAGCCCCGTCCGCTCGAGCGCGACGGGGCATTTTGTTTCTGGAAACATTCGGATACCGAAGTTCTTCTCGGGCTAGACCAGTCGATTTCGCGATGTGCTCCAGCGCACCCGGCTGTTTCGGGGTCAAAGACCCGATTCCGAGCTGTTGCAGCGATGCACTATCGCCCCGGCATGTCCTGGCGTTCTGTCCGCCCCGCACACATCCCGCCCAACGGGAGACAGAGGACCAGATGATCAAGAAGCTTCTGCTCGCGAGCGCCGCCACGGCTCTCCTGACCGGCGCCGCCTCGGCCGCCGACCTGCCGCGCCGCGCCGCCCCGCCGCCGGTGTTCACCCCCGTCCCGGTCTTCACCTGGACCGGCGCCTACTTCGGTATCAACGCCGGCTACGCCTTCGACGCCAGCAGCAACAACACCAACAGCTTCGGCGTGCCCGCCCCCTACGGCAACGGCACCACCGCCTTCTTCAGCCAGCGCAACCAGGAAGGCTTCACCGGCGGTGGCCAAGTTGGCTACAACTTCCAGTTCACCCCGGGCTCCGGCATCGTCGTCGGTGTCGAGGCCGACGCCCAGTACCTCGACTTCGGCCGCAGCCGGAACAACGCCTTCCTCGTCGGTCCGCTGGCCCCCGGCTACTACGTCACCGACCCGCGCGGCCTCTCCAGCCTCGACTTCTTCGGCACCGTCCGCGGCCGCATCGGCTACGCCTTCGACCGCGTCCTCGTGTACGGCACCGGCGGCTTCGCCTACGGCTCGGGCAGCGCCGACCGCTCCTTCGGCGGCTATGCCGGCAACGACAGCTTCCGCACCGGCTACGCGGTCGGCGGCGGCATCGAGTACGCCCTGCCCACCGACTCGTTCCTGAACTTCTTCCGCTCGAACGCCGTGACGCTCAAGGTCGAAGGCCTGTACGTCAACCTCGACCGCAACACCCGCAACCAGGGTGCGTTCGTCATCAACGCCGCCAACAACTTCCCGGTGGTGTACAACAACATCGGCCGCCGCGACGACGAGTTCGCCGTCATCCGCGCCGGCCTGAACTACAAGTTCGGCTCGTACTAAGATCCACCCGCGCGCCGTCCCGACCACCGGCACGGCGCGCGGGCCTCTGGACAGGCCGCATCCCCTCTCGACCTGAGCATCCCCAGCCCGATCAAACTGGCCGCTTGAGCCGAGGAGCGTCCCGGGAGCCATTCCCGGGACGTCTTGCGTCGGGGGCGAGGGCCCGCCGCGGCGCGCCTCAGGCGTGGACCGCGTGCTCCAGCTGCGCCTTCGACATCCGCGACCGGCCGGGCACGTTCTGCGCCCGGGCCTTGCGCATCAGCGCGGCCTTGGTCGTTTCCACCTTGCCGGACGCCTTGGCGGCAGACTTGCCGGTCGTCTTGCCGGACGTCTTGCCTTCTCCGGACGCCTTGGTGGACTTGCCGTCCTCGCGCGCCGCGGCGGCCTTCTCGGCGGCGGCCTTCGGCTGCTTCGAGAACTGCTTGCCCTTCCGGGTATCGGCGCGCTTCTTGGCCGTGCTGGCGGCGTATTCCGTGTCGGTCAGGCTCTCGCGGGCCTTCTTGGGCAGGTAGCGCTCGCCGGTCTTGCCGCTCTCTTTGCCAGACTTCGTGCCCCACTCCTCGTCGGTCCATTGCTGGAGATGGTTGTCGGCCGACTTCTTGCCGGCGTAGCCGCCGCCTTCCTTCTTGTATTCGGCGGTCGCGACCTGCGCCTTGCGCGCCGACCACTGGCCGGGCTTCCCGCCCTTCTCGGACTTCGTGACCTGCGTCTTGACCTTGTCCCACAGTTTCGGGTCGGTCTTCTTGGCGGTTCCTGACATCGGCGCCTCGTGAAAAAGATTTGGCAGACAACACGGGCCCTGCGGCCGTGTTCCTGCGGCGCGTTCGCCCGACCCGCACCCTCCCGCATCTCCACCCGCGCAGCGTCCGCCGTCGTGGCCGGGGCCGCCGGATACGCCGGCCGCCTGACGGGTTGGCCCTCAGGGGATCAGGCCCATCGCGAGGGATGCAGCATGGCGGACACGCCGGACGACACCCAGGCCGAGCGGATGCCGCACGGCGAGCCGGAGCGCGCGGGCCTGGCCGACAGCCCCCGCGACACCGCAACCGGCACGGTCAGGCCGCAGGACGGCCCGATGGAGCGGGCCGGCACCGAGAAGGAGGAGGCGCGCCAGGGCGGGACCAGCCTCGGCGCGGAGCGCGACCGGCCGGGCGGAGGCCGGGGCTGAGCACCGCCATCGAGACAGCACGCGAGAGAGGAAGACGCAGCATGCAGATCCGGCACAAGCCCCTGCGCGAGCAGATGATCGTCATCACCGGCGCCTCCAGCGGGATCGGCCTCGCCACGGCCCGGGCGGCCGCCCGCTGCGGCGCCCGCGTCGTGCTGGCGGCCCGGAACGGCGCCGCCCTCGACGACATCGTCCGCGACATCCAGGAGCGCGGCGGCGAGGCCCGGGCCGTCGTGACCGACGTGTCCCGCCGCGAGGATGTCGAGGCGCTGGCCGCAGAGACCGTGCGCGCCTACGGCGGCTTCGACACCTGGGTCAACAATGCCGGTCTCTCGATCTTCGGCCGCCTCGAGGAGGTTTCGGACGAAGACCATCGCCGGCTGTTCGACGTCAATTTCTGGGGGATCGTCTACGGCTCGACGGTGGCGCTGCAGCACCTGAAGCGGACCGGCGGCGCGCTGATCAACCTGGGCTCCGTCGCCTCCGACCTCGCCTTGCCGATCCAGGGCATGTACTCCGCCTCCAAGCACGCGATCAAAGGCTTCACGGACGCGCTCCGGATGGAGCTCCAAGAGGAGGGCGCCCCGGTCTCGGTGACGCTCATCAAGCCGGCCTCGATCGACACGCCGTTCCCGGAGCATGCCCGGAACTACATGGCGCAGGCGCCCAAGCTGCCGCCGCCGGTCTACGACCCTGCCGACGTCGCCGACGCGATCCTGTACGCCGCGGAGCACGGGCCCCGCGACCTCTACGTCGGCGGCGGCGGCAAGCTGATGAGCGCGCTGCGCAAGCGGGTCCCCGCGGCGACCGACTGGATGGGCGCCCAGGTGATGTCGCGGAGCCAGACGGCGGGCGCGGCCGGCAAGCGGCGGGACGGCGCCCTCCACGCGGCCGGCCGCGACGGGGCCGTGCGGGGCGGCTCGCCCCATCACGTCATGCGCAGCGCCTACACCCGGGCCTCGATCAACCCGGTCCTGACCGGGATCCTGCTGGCGGGGGCCACCGCGGCCGCGGCCTCGCTGCTGGGCCGCGCCGACCGCCGCTAGAGCCCCGCCGCGGCGCCCGCCCCCGCGCGGGCGCCGGCCGGAATGTTTGTTTCTAGACGATGATGGCGGAGGTCAGCCGACATTCAGGCCCGATGACCATTCTGACCGGGTCTTGCGCCGGGCCGAACTGGCGCGGAGCCGAACAGAAGGTCTGATGATGATGCACGTGAAGATGATCGCGGCCGCCGCGGCTGTCGTCGGCGGCCTCGGCCTGGCCTCCGCCGGCGCGGCGCCCCTGGCGCCCGCCGGCGCCGATACGCTCACCGGCCCCGCCGCGGTCAGCACCGTCGCCTTCGGCTGCGGCCCCGGCTGGGCGCCCGGCCCGTACGGGCGCTGCCGGCCGATCTACCGGCGGCCGCGCTTCTACGGCCCGCGCTGCTTCTTCCGTCCGACCCCGTGGGGACCGCGGCGCGTCTGCCGCTAAGGTCGCGCAGGCACGCATCCCGACGCGCGGGTCCGGCGCCGAACCGTGACCCGACCCGCGGGTTGATCCAGGGGCAGGTCCCGTCTCCGAGGAGGCGGGGCCTGCCCCTTCCCGTTGGCGGTGATGCGGGCCGGCAGCGCCGGGGATGCCACGACCGGGACCGCGGACGGTCCCGCTCCGGTTGGACATGGCCATGGCCCAGGATCAGAGCGGCGGCGCGAACCCCTCGGCGGCGGAACGGGCGGCGGCCGAGCGCGTCGCCCGCAAGCGCCTCGGTCCGGACGGCTGCCCGGAACCGGCACCCGACCGGTGATCGCCGTCCGGACAGGCCCGCCGGAGCGAGGCCGCGGCGCCGGACCGCCGGGCGCCTCCGGGGCGGCCGGTCGCGACGCGCCACCGGCCCGAGAGGCTTCCCGAGTAGCGCCCCGAGTAGCGCCCCGAACATTCGCGTGCCCGGACGCGGGAATAAAGCCCGCCGCCGCCCGGTTCCCGATTGTGTGGCACAAGGCTGCAGGCAGGAGCGCGAGGGCAGGGACCCCATGGCTTCGCAGGCTCTCGACGGGGCGGGCCCGGCCCAGCCGCCGACATGACGACCCTGGCGCGCGCGCGCTTCAGCCAGCTCGTTCTCCCGCGCTTGGACGAGGGCTACCGGCTCGCGCACTGGCTCACCGGCAACGCCACCGACGCCGAGGACGTGATGCAGGAGGCGTGTCTGCGCGCCTACCGGGCGATCGAGGGGTTCGCCGAGGGCAATGCCCGGGCGTGGTTCCTGACCATTGTCCGCAACACCGGCTATTCCTGGCTGCAGCGGCACCGGCCGCGGGCGGTGGTCTTCGCCGACGACCTCGCCCCCGAGGCCCGCGCCGAGCTGGAGATCGGGGGCGCCCTGACCGAGGTCCCGGAGACGCCCGAGGCGACCCTCATCGCCCGCGACGACGCGGGGCAGCTCGCCCGGGCGGTCGAGGCCCTGCCGGTGGCCTTCCGCGAGGCGCTGGTCCTGCGCGAGTACCACGGCCTCAGCTACCGGGAGATCGCCACGGTGACGGGGGTCCCGATCGGGACCGTGATGTCGCGCCTCGGCCGCGCGCGGCAGCACCTGCTTGCACGGCTCGCGAAGGACGGGCGATGACCGACGACGAGACCCTCCTGCTCCTCAGCGCCTACGCGGACGGCGAGCTGTCGCCCGGCGAAGTCCTGGCCATGGAGCGCCGTCTCGCGGCGGATCCCGACGCGTGGGCCCTGGCGGAACGCCTCCGCGACCTCTCGGCCACCCTGCGCGGGCCCCTCGCGGGGCCGCCCGCCCCGGAATCCCTGCGGGCGCGCGTGATCGAGCAGATCGGCTTCACCGACCCGCCCCCGTCGCGCGGCCGCCTCGGAGGCCCGCTCGGGACCCGGCTCGGGTCCTGGGTCGGGACCTGGGTCGAGGCCTGGCTCGAATCCTGGCGCAGATCCCGGCAGGCGCTGGCCGCGACGCTGCTCGTCGGCCTCGTCGGCGGGGCCGCGCTCGGCAGCGGGATCGTCTATCTCGACCGCCCCGACGGCGCCCCGGATACCGGCGCGGCCGTGCTCGCCGGCCATCTCCGCGGCCTCGCGGCGCCCCAGCCCTTCGACGTCGCCTCCTCGGACCGGCACGTGGTGAAGCCCTGGTTCAACGGCCGGACCACCCTCGCGCCCGAGGCCCCCGACCTGTCCGACAAGGGCTTCCCGCTGGTCGGCGGCCGGGTCGACATCGTCGGCGGAACCCCCGTGCCGACCCTGGTCTATCGCCGCGACAGGCACGTCATCAGCGTCACGGTGGTCCCCGCCGCCGACGGCCCCGGCGCCGGCGAGGAGCGGCGCGACGGGTCCACGATCGAGCGCTGGCACCTCGGCGACCTCACCTACTGGGCGGTCTCGGACCTCAACCGGCGCGACCTGCGCGCCTTCGCCGACCTGTTTCAGTCCCGGACCGGGGGCCCGCCGGGATAAGGCGGGAATAAGGGACGCCAGTTTCGGGTTATTACTGATATCGTGATGTCGATCCGGCGAGGATCCCAGCGTGATCAGTCAATCCCACCTGCACACCCGCAGAGCCGAAACGATATCCGGGATCGGCTCCGCCCAGGAGCGGCGGGTTCAGGCCGGCGGCACCCCGGCCTTCCCGGACCCGACCCTCGTGGAGGCGGCGCTCCATCTCCTGGCGGAGCATCTCGAGCAGGGGCTGGCGGTGACCGACCGGTACGGGCGGGCCCATTTCCTGAACCGCGCGGCGCAGGCCTTCGTCACGCGCGGCCTCCTGTGCCTGGAGCACGGCGGCCTGCGCGGCGCGACGCCCGAGGACAGCGCGGCGCTGCGCCGGGTCATCGCCCGCTGCGCCGCGGGCCATCGCGGCGGCTCGGTGCGATTGGAGGGCGCGGGCGGGACGCTCCTGGTCGCCGCCTCGGCGATTCCTGGGACGCTCGGCCCGATCGGCGAGGGCGCGGTTCTCCTGCGTCTCACCGACCCCGGGACCCCGCGCCTGCCGGATCCCGGCATTCTCCAGGACCAGTTCGGCTTCACGCCCGCGGAGGCGGCCCTGGCCGTCGACATCCTGGCCGGGAACGACCTCGCGGCGAGCGCGACGCGCCGCCGGATCACCCGGAACACGGCGCGCGTGCACCTGCGCCACCTGTTCGAGAAGACGGGGACGCGCCGCCAGGCCGAGCTGGTGCGCCTGCTCCTGCTCTGCCCGCAGCCGATCGCGGACGCCTAGCGCACTCCGGCAAAAATATTCGCGCCGCGCGCCACCCTTAATCCGAACGGAGGATGCGCATAGTCCGCATTAAAGCGACGCTGATCCGGCCGATCGTGGACAAACCACGGATCTTTCGGCGCAACGGAGGCTGGATCATGATCCTCTCGTTCCTGAAATCTGCCCGGAAGAGCCGCATCGCGGCGCGAAATCTTCGCATTCTCTCGGCCCTCGACGACGAGATGCTGAGCGACATCGGCCTCGACCGGCGCGCACTCCGCACGTTCTGCGAGAACGGCTGCGCGCACGTGCCGCCGCCGCCGAGCCAGGCCGAGACGCCCCGGGCCCTGATGATACCCGGTGGGCTCGGGATCGCCTTCCGCTGAACGCCCGCCGCACCGCCCGCTGCACCGCCTCGGGTCCGGCCGGACCGCTCAGATCTCGACGCAGATCTTGCCGAAGTGACGGTTGCTCTCCTGGTGGCGGAACGCCGCGACGAGGTCGTCGAGGGGGAAGCGGCGGTCGATGACCGGCCGCAGCCCGCAGGCGTCGATGCCGCGGATCATCTCGATCTGGTGGCGCCGGCTGCCGACCAGCACGCCCTGCAGCCGGATCTGCTTCAGGAGCGCCGGCACCAGCGGCAGCTCGCCCGCGACCCCCGAGAGGATTCCGATCACCGAGACGTGGCCGGCGACCCGCGCGGCGGCCATGGACTGCTCCAGCGTCGCCGGGCCGCCGACGTCGAGGACGTGGTCGACGCCGCGCCCGTCGGTCAGGCGCCGGGCGGTCTCGCCCCAGGCCGGGTCGGTGCGGTAGTTGATGACGTGGTCGGCGCCGAGACCGCGCAGGCGCTCCAGCTTGGCGTCGCTGGAGGAGGTGGCGATCACCGTGGCCCCCGCCGCCTTGGCGAATTGCAGGCCGAACAGCGACACGCCGCCGGTGCCCTGCACCAGCACCACGTCGCCGCTCTTCAGGCCGGCATCGGCGTGCAGCGCCCGCCACGCGGTGAGCGCGGCGGTGGTCAGCGTCGCCGCCTCGGCGTGGTCCCAGCCCCGCGGGGCGCGGGTGAAGGCGGTGGCGGGCGCGGTTACGCCCCCGCGGGCGTAGCCGTCGACCCCGTCGCCCGGCACGGTGGCGAAGCCCTCGACGCGCGGCGTGCCCTCCAGCCAGGTCGGGAAGAACGTGCTGACCACCCGGTCGCCCACGGCGAACTCGGTCACGCCCGGCCCCACGGCCTCGACCTCTCCGGCCCCGTCGGACATCGGGATGCGCGGCTCGCTCGGGCCCCACATCCCGCTGACCACCGCGTAGTCGTGGTAGTTGAGGGAGCTCGCCCGCAGGCGGACGGTGATCGCGCCGGGCCCGGGCTCCGGCACGGGCCGCTCGCCGAAGGTCACCGCGTCGAAGCCGCCGCCGGGCTGGACGATCACGGCCCGGGCTGTCGATCCGGTCATGGTGCACCTGTCGCTCCGCGGCCTCGGCCGCCGGGAGGCGGACACTGGCAGGCCCGGCGCGCGCCGTCGAGACGACGGGGCCGGGCCGTCCGCCGCGGGGCGGGGAGGGCGGCCCGCGCCGCGCGCCCGCAACCCCGTCCCGCCCGCGCCGCCCTTGCCGCTGCGCCGCGCCGGCGCCAAGGTCGCGGATCCCATCCCGTCCGTAGAGGGAGGACAGACCGTGTCGACCGAGCGCGTCGTTCTGACCGAAAGCATAGCGCCGACAGCGTCCAGGATCTTCACCCAGGCCGGGATCGGCGCCATCCGGCAGCTGTCGCGCGCGGTCAGCCCCGGGGACGCCGGCGAACTGGCCGACGTCACCGTCCTCGGCATCCGCTCGCGCACGCAGGTCACCGCCGCGCTTCTCGACGCCCTGCCCGACCTCGCCGCCATCGGCTGCTTCAGCGTCGGGACCAACCAGGTCGACCTCGAGACGGCGCGCGCCCGCGGCCTGCCCGTGTTCAACGCGCCGTTCTCGAACACGCGCAGCGTCGCCGAACTGACGATCGGCGAGATCGTGATGCTGCTCCGGCGCATCGTGCCGCGCTCGGTCGCGGCCCATGAAGGCGGCTGGGACAAGTCGGCCACCGGCGCCTTCGAGGTGCGCGGCAAGACGCTCGGCATCGTCGGTTACGGCAATATCGGCGCGCAGCTCTCGAACCTCGCCGAGGCGATGGGCATGCGCGTCATCTTCTACGACCTCACCGACAAGCTGCGCCACGGGAACACCGAGCCGGCCGAGAGCTTCGAGGCCCTGCTCGCCGTGAGCGACGTGGTCAGCCTGCACGTCCCGGAGACGCCGCTGACTCACGGGCTGATGGGCGCGGAGCGGATCCGCGCGATGAAGCCGGGCGCCTACCTGATTAACAACAGCCGCGGCACGGTCGTGGACCTGGACGCCCTGGCGGTGGCTCTGCGCGACGGTCACCTCGCCGGGGCCGCGATCGACGTCTTCCCGGTGGAGCCGACCTCCAACGCCGAGCGCTTCGTCTCGCCCCTGCAGGGGCTGCCGAACGTGATCCTCACCCCCCATGTCGGCGGCTCGACCGAGGAGGCCCAGGACCGCATCGGCGCGGAGGTGGCCCGCAAGCTGGTCGACTACGTCCAGACCGGCTCGACGCTCGGCGCCGTGAACTTCCCGCAGGTCCAGCTGCCGCCGCGCCTGTCGGGTGCGCGGTTCCTCCACGTGCACCGGAACGTGCCCGGCGTGCTCGGGCAGATCAACGCGATCTTCTCGGGCCGGTCGCTCAACATCGACGCGCAGTACCTGCAGACGGACGGCGAGTTCGGCTACGTCGTGGTGGACGCGTCCGTGCCGCCGGGCGAGGCGGACGCGGTGCTCCGCGCGCTGCGGGCCATCGACGGCACGGTGCGGACGCGGCATCTCCGGCCGGCGGCGTGAGGATCCGCGCGCCGCGCCGGACGTCGGCGACGGGTCGCGCGGATCCTCACGCCCGCAGGGCAGGGTTCGGCGCGGACACGACGCCCCCGCGCCCGCCGGCCGGCGACGCGCCGGTCACGGTCGCGGCAGGGTGTGCAGCGCTCGCAGGAAGGCGTCGACCTCCGCGCGGGTGTTGTAGAAGGCGAGCGAGGCCCGCACCGACTGGTCGACTCCGAACCGGCGCAGGGCCGGCAGGGCGCAGTGGTGGCCCGAGCGCACCGCGATGCCGTGACCGTCGAGGTGGTGGGCCACCGCCTCGTTCGTCTGCCCCTCGATCACGAAGGACATCACGCTCGCCTTCTCCCAGGCCGTGCCGATCAGGCGCAGGCCCTTCACGTCGGCGAGCCCGCCCTGCGCGTAGCCCAGGAGGTCGTGCTCGTAGGCGGCGATCGCCGGCATGCCGATAGCCGCGAGGTAGTCGAGCGCCGCTCCGAGACCGACCGCCCCGGCGATGTCGGGTGTGCCCGCCTCGAACTTCTCGGGCGCGCCCTTGTAGACGGTCTTCGCGAAGGTGACGTCCTCGATCATGTGGCCGCCGCCCTGCCAGGGCGGCATCGCCTCCAGCAGGTGGGTCTTGCCGTAGAGCGCGCCGATGCCCGTCGGCCCGAACACCTTGTGGCCGGAAAAGACCAGGAAGTCCGCGTCGAGGGACTGCACGTCCAGCGGCATGTGCGGCGCGGATTGCGCCGCGTCGACCAGCACCGGCACCCCGTAGGCGTGGGCGAGCTGGATGATCTCCCGCACCGGGTTCACGGTGCCGAGCGCGTTGGCCACCTGCGTCACCGAGACGATCTTGGTCCGGCCGGAGAGCAACGCCGCGTATTGCTCGAAGATGATCTCGCCCCGATCGTTGACCGGGATCACCCGGAGCGTCGCCCCGGTCTGCTGCGCCAGCAGCTGCCAGGGCACGATGTTGGCGTGGTGCTCGATGGTCGAGACGATGATCTCGTCGCCCGGGCCGACATTGGCCCGGCCGTACGAGTTCGCCACGAGGTTGATCGCCTCCGTGGTGCCCCGCAGGAAGACGATGTCGTCCTTCGTGGGCGCGTTGAGGAAGCGGCGCACCGCCGCGCGGCCGCCCTCGAACAGGTCGGTGGCGCGCGCCGCCAGAGTGTGGGCGGCCCGGTGGATGTTCGAGTTGTGCCGAGCGTAGAACTCCGAGGTCGCGTCGATCACCCCTTGCGGCTTGTGGGTGGTGGCGGCGTTGTCGAGCCAGACCAGCGGGTGGCCGTTGACGCTCTGGTGCAGGGCCGGGAAGTCCCGGCGGACATGCTCCACGTCGAAGGGCGCCGCCACCGGGCTCGCCCCCTGCGCGGCCAGGCGCGGCGCCGGGCCCGGGTCGCGGGCCGGTTCCACCCGGGGGCTCGCCGGCGCCCTGCGGGCCGGGCCGGGGCCGAGGTTCAGGAAGTAGTAGTCGCCGGCCGACGCCTCGGGCACCCGGGACAGATGGCCGGTCCGGGCGAAGCGCTCCTGCGCCGCATCGCGGCCGGCCTTCGACGGGTCGGCCGGCACGAGAGTCGGCGCGAGGGCGTGCGCGAAGGCGTTGGCGCGGGGATGGTCCGCGGCGATCTGCCGGTGCAGCTCCGGACCGCCGGGCAGGGCGGCCGCCAGCGCCGGGGCGCTGGCGAAGGAGAAATCGGGCAGCACGGGGCGCGGGCTCGCCGGGTGGACCGGCGGGATCGCCCCGACATCGGCGAGGGCCGGGCTCGCGGGTGCGAGGTTCGGCACGGTCGGGCCGGAGAGGCCCGGCAGGCCGACCGGCGGCGCCCCGAAGGAGCGCGCCGCCAGCGCGGAGGCGTCGGGCGGCAGGCCGGCGGGCTGGCCGCCCGCTGGGGCGGAAGGGACGCCCAGGGGCGCACTCGGCAGCGGCGCGCCGCCCGGGCCCTGGGGCAGGCTCTCGAGGGCCTGCGGGACCTGGGGGCCGGCGGGGAGCGCCGGCGCGAAGGGCCGGCTCGCGGCCTGACCCTGCCCGTAGATCTCCCGGGCGAGGCGTCCGACGAGATCCGCGTGGGCCAGCTCGCCCGGGCTCGCCCCGGGCAGCCCGAGGGCGACAGCCTCAGGCGTAGTCATGGTAGTTGCCCAGCAGCACGTTATCGAGGCGGGCGATCGCGTCCTCGACCAGCACGGCGGCCGAGAAGTAGCGGGTCACGAGGTGCGAGGCGATCGAGTGGTCGTTGGTGCCCATGTAGCGCACCGACAGGCCGGGCTCGATCTCGCCGGTCACGCCCGATTTCTGCAGGCCGACCACGCCCTGCTCGCCCTCGCCGACGCGCAGCAGCAGGATCGAGGTGGTCTCGGCCCCGGTCACCGGGTCGAGGTCGATCGGCAGCTTGTCGCTCGGCACCAGCGGCACGCCGCGCCACGTGATGAACGGCGCGCCGAACAGGTGGACGACGACCGGCGGCACGCCGCGGCGGGTCGCCTCCCGGCCGAAGGCCGCGATGGCGCGGGGATGGGCCACGAAGAAGGCGGGCTTCTTCCAGACCAGGGTCAGCAGCTCGTCGAGGTCGTCCGGGGTGGGCGGGCCGCCGCGGGTGGGGATGCGCTGGCGCGGGCCGACCTCGCCGAGAAGGCCGAACTGCGCGTTGTTCAGGAGCTCCCACTCCTCGCGCTCCTTCACGGCGTCGACCGTGAGGCGGATCTGCTCGCGGAGCTGGTCGATCTCGTTGGAGTAGAGATCGGTGACGCGGGTATGGGTGTTGAGGATCGTCTGGATGGTCGAGAGGTGGTACTCGCGCGGATCGACCTCGTAGTCCACGAAGGTCGTCGGCAGGCGCGGCTCGCCGGTATGGACCGCCAGCAGCTCGATCCCCTGCTCGCCGTAGGAGTTGGTGTGACCTTTGAGGCGGTCGCGCTCCTCGCGGTACTGCGCGATCTTGGCGCGGATCTCCTCGCTCTCCACCGCGGCGGCGTCGAGGGTCAGGAGGGTCACGGCCGACAGGGCCTTCACGGCCGGGGCGGGCGCGCGCTCACCGGCGAGGCCCGCATCGCCGAAATAGTCGCCCTTCGTGGCGAGCCCCTGGCGCAGGCGACCCTTGTAGGGGCCCGACAGGGTCAGCTCGACGGTGCCGTCGGCCACCACCGTGAGGCTGCGGCCGGCGGAGCCCTCCTCGTGGATCACCGTTCCGGCCTTGTGCCGGCTCTCGGTGAACTTGGCCGCCAGCGCCGCCAGCTCGGCATCGCCCAGCCGGCTGAACAGCGGCACGGCCCGCAGGGAGGCGGGACGGATCACCTTGCCGTCCCCCTTGTCCTCGGCGACGAGATCGATCCGGCCGGGGCGGGCCAGCACGACGGCGCGGCGGTTGACGCGGTAGACCCCGCCCGCCACGTCCACGAAGGGCAGGAGCCGGAGCAGCCAGCGCGGCGTGTTGGCCGCGTTCTGGACCGAGGTGACGGTCGCCGTCGCAAGATTGCGTGCCGCCGTGGCGCTCACGCTCAGACCCGGTCCACTCATCGTTCGTCCTCACTCCATCCAGGATTTCAGGCGCGCCGCGCCGATCCGCGCGGCGGCGGTGCGCCCCGCAGCCTGTGCGGGGCGGACGCAAGTCGTTCCGATCAGAACGCGACGACGATCGCTACTTGAGCGGCCGCACCGTCAATCAAATCATGTATTCTCTAGCAGTCCGACAGCCATCGTCGAACGCTCGGCCGGGCCGACTTCATCGTTGTTCCGGCGATGTCTGGATAAAGTCTGATTCGCCCAAGGGTCAACGGAATGATGTCCCTATTTTTCATCGATTCGTAGAAATGGATCCCGTGGTATGCACGACGAACAGGACACGACCGTCCTCAGACAGGCATGTCAGAGAACTTAATTCTACGGAGTCGCGCCCGGCGGCGGCGCCCGGACGACTTTGTTGTCAGGAAAAATCTTTCGCGCGTCTCAGATGCCGTCCCCGTAGCCGAAGGACTGGTCCATGCTGAGCGCCGGCTCCTCGTCGACGGGCAGGCGCGAGACGACCCGGGCCGGCACGCCCGCCACAGTCGTGTGGGGCGGCACGTCCTGCAGCACCACCGCGGCGGCCGCGACCTTGGCGCCCGCCCCGACGCGGATGTTGCCCAGCACCTTGGCGCCGACGCTGAGCAGCACCCCGCGCTCGATCTTGGGATGCCGGTCGCCGCTCTCCTTGCCGTTGCCCCCGAGCGTCACCGACTGGAGGATCGAGACGTCGTCGGCGATCACCGTGGTCTCGCCGATCACCACGCCGGTGGCGTGGTCGATGAACACCCCCGAACCGATCCGGGCCGCCGGGTGGATGTCGCAGCCGAACACCTCGGAGATCCGGCTCTGGACGTGCAGCGCCAGGGTCGCCCGGCCCCGGTGCCAGAGCCAGTGGCCGACCCGGTACGCCTCGAGCGCGGCGAGTCCCTTGTAGAACAGGAACGGGTCGAGGTAGCGGCGGCAGGTCGGGTCGCGCTCACGGATCGCCACGAGGTCGCGCACCGCGTGGGCGCCGGCCTGCGGGTCGGCCTCGAAGGCCGAGAGGCACAGGTCGCGCATCGACAGGCGAGCGAGGTCGCCGTCCCCGAGCCGGTGGGCGAGGCGGTAGGCGAGGGCCTGGGCCAGCGAGCGCTGGTCGAGGATCGTCGCCTGGATGATCCCCGCATAGAGGGGCTCCTCGATCAGGGCCGCCTCGGCCTCGGCGCGCAGGGCGGCCCAGACTTCGGCCTCCGCGGTGCTGCGGCTCGTGATGCGCAGGGGCGGCTGGACCACGGCCATCGTGGCGCCCGCGGCGGGCAGGGCAGCGTGATGCATCGGTCGTCGCCGATCACGGCAGGGGGCGGAACGGGCCGGGCCGGCCGCGCTCCAGGGCGTCGTGCCCCTGGACCGTCACGCCCACATTGGCCGGGGCGTCGCCCCGCATCATCGTCCCCGGGGCCATGGTGTCGTCTCCCTCGAACCGGTCGCGGTAGCGGCCCGATTCCGCCGCCGGCGGCGCCGGCGAGAAGTCTCTTCCGGATGCCCCGGCCCGGCGGAGAAGGTTTCGACCGCACGAGCGCGTTGCCGGAGCATTGTTTCGCTAAGTTGTTGTTACAAAATGATATTCAGGCATCGCGCCGGCTTTGGCAAGTCCCGGGAGCCGGCCGTCGCCGACCGGCACCGGCGATCGATCGCGGCCGCGATCCGGGCATATCTCCGCCGACCCCGTGCTTCTGCTCCGGCTCGCGGCTTCGACGAACAACCTGCGCTGCAAGTCCTCGCCAATTTGGCAGCACATTCTCGGGCCTGGCGTCTACATTGACGGCGTCGACATACAGTTGATGCGGAGCCCAACGGAGGTTTGCCGTGATCACCAGCAAGGAACGGTTCGCCCGGATGACTGCGCCGTGTCTGCCGTGTTGCCGCGTCCAAGAGGAGGAGAGCGCACGACATCAGACACGCGAGGCGACCACCGATGCTGACCTATGACACGACCCGGAACACCCGTCCCGACCTGAGCCCCGAACCGGCCGCCGCCCTCGGCCGGGCCCTGTCCCGGAGCGTCCGCTCCCATCCCTCCCACGAACGCGCCGCCCTCGCGAGCGCCCTCGACGACGGCCTGATGCCCGACGAGGTCGCGCAGATCCTCGCCGGCCGCCCGGTGGCCGAGGCCTTCCCGATCCGCTGGGGCGAGAGCCCGGAAGCCTACGCGTCCCGGGCCGTGTCCGAGATGTTCGTCGCCTACCTCCAGTAGGCGCGTCGCTGCCGGCCGCGCCGGCCTCTCCGACCACGAACGATGGAAACCTGCCATGTCGGTCTTCCCCCGCGGGTGGAGGCGCTGGACGGGGACGGCCGCCTGCGCGCTCGCCCTGGCGCCCGCCCTGGCGCTCGGTGCCGCCGGCCCGGCCGCGGCCGGAAACCCGCCGAAGGGCCGCGGCGCGGCCGGCGTGCCGGACGTCCCGGCCCGGCTCACGGTCGGGCCGGGCGGACGGGACCTGAGGCTCGCGGGCGATCTCGCGGCCGGGGTCGCCGCGCGGGTCCGGGCCATCCTCGCCGCGCACCCGCGGATCGCCCGGATCCATCTCACGAGCGACGGCGGCCTCGTAGAGGAGGGGGCGGCGATCGGGGCGCTCGTGGCGGCCCGCGGCCTCGCCACCTACGTCCCCGACGCCTGCGCCTCGGCCTGCACGCTGATCTTCATCCGCGGCCGGACGCGCTACCTCGCGACCGGCGGCCGGCTCGGCTTCCACGCCCCCTACGAGATCGGGGCGCGGGGCCGGATGCACCCGGTGGATTCCGCGCCGGAGCGGGCGGCCTACCGGGCCGCCGGCCTGCCGGCGGCCTTCGTGACGCGGGCGCTGGCGGTGCCCCCGGCCGGGATCTGGATCCCGACGGACGGGGACCTGCGCGCGGCCGGCATCGTCACCGAGGTCGTCGGACCGGACCGCTTCCCCGATTCCACCCTGGACGCGGATCCGAGCGCGGCCGGGGCGCGGGCCGCGATCCTGCGGAACCTGCCGATCCTGCGCCAAGCCGAGGCGGCGGGGCTCGACCCGATCGCCCGGTGGTACCGGGACGGCTACGCCGCCGGCCGGCCGGAGGCGGAGGCCGCCGCGGGGTTGAGGTGGATGGCCGCCGGCTACCTGCAGCGGCGCTTCCGGTCGGCCGACGACGCCGTCGTCCGCGCCCTGGGCCAGCGGATCCTGGCGACGCTGGAGCGGGCCGGCGCGGGGGACGCGGCGGCCTGCGGCCTCCTCGCGGCCGGCGACCTCGTGGCGCTCGACGCGCGGCTGCGGGCCGAGCGGCCCGCGTCGCACGGGCTCGCCCCGCTCCTCGCCCGGACACGGGCCGCGCGGCCGGACGGGGCGGCCGCGCCCGCCGCGGATCCGGGCACCGCGCGGTCGATGGCCGCAGCGGCGGCCCCCTCGGGCGACTGCGCCGCCCGGATCGCCGCGACGCGGCGGGCCCTCGACCTTGCGGCCCGCGAATCGGCCGCCGCGCTGCGGGCCGTGTTCCTCACGGAGCCGCAGCGGATCCTGGCGAGCCGCGACGGGCCGTAGCGGCCCGCCGACCCTCGACACGCCGCGCCGGCGCCTATCTTCGCACCCGCGGCACGCCCCGGACGGGCGCCGGCCGCGGGGAGATGGGGGTTCGACGGATGCCGGATTATCGCCTGCGCGGGGCGGTCCGTGGCGAGGATGGTGAGATCGGCGCGCCGCGCGTCGACGAGGTGCTCACGGCCGCGGACGCGAAGGAGGCGGTGCGCCTCGCCAACAGCCGCTCGCTGACGATCGAGGACGACGCGGTGAACGCCCTGTGGCTGGTCGACGCCCACGGTACCCTGCTCTGGTCCCTGCGCCGGGCCGACCGGGAATCCTGACGCGAGGCCTGATGCGAGGTCTGACGCGGGCCGGCACCGTCAGCCCGATGCGCGGCGGCCCGTCTCCGGCAGCGCGGCGGCCCCGGCATCGTCGGCGCCCCCGAGATACAGGGACCGGACGTCGTCCCGCGCCCGCAGGGACGCGGCGGTGCCGGCCAGCGCGCTGCGCCCGTTCTCCAGCACCACGGCATGGTGGGCGTGGCGCAGGGCGAGGTGGACGTTCTGCTCGGCCACCAGCAGGGTCAGACCCTCGGCGCGGTTCAGGCCGGCGAGCACCCGGTAGATCTCCTCGACCACGCGGGGAGCGAGCCCCATGGACGGCTCGTCGAGGACGAGCAGCCGGGGCCGCCCCATCAGCGCCCGGCCGATCGCCGCCATCTGCTGCTCGCCGCCCGAGAGCAGGCCGGCGGCGACGCCCCGCTTCGCGGCGAGCCGCGGGAACAGGCCGTAGACCCGGTCCAGATCGGCGCGCACGCCGCCGCGGCCCGTACCGCGCCCGAGCCCGCCCGCCACGAGGTTTTCCTGGACGCTCAGGCTCCGGAAGCAGTGGCGCCCCTCCAGCACGCCGACGAGCCCGGCGCGGACGAGGACGTCGGTCCGGGTCCGCGTCACGTCGCGCCCGTCATAGGCGAGGCGCCCGGCCGTGACCCGGCCGCGCAGGGCCGGCAGCAGGTTCGACACCGCCCGCAGCAGGGTCGTCTTGCCGGCGCCGTTGGCGCCGACCAGGGCGACGATCTCCCCCGCCCGGACCGCGAGGTCGACGCCGTGCAGGGCGTGCACCGCCCCGCCGTAGACGACCTCCAGGGCCTCGACCTGCAGGAGGGGCAGCGCGGTGCTCACCGGGCGCTCACCGGGCCGCCGCGGCGGCCTGCTTGCCGGCCGCGTCCGCGGCCTCCTCGGCGGCGCAGTCGCGCGGGGTGATGCCGCGCTCCTTGGCGTAGGCGGTCGCGGACGCCTCGATGATCGGGCGCAGGCTCGCCCAGTCGGGGGCGATCCAGTCGGACACCACGGTCCACTTCGCCCCGTCCCATTGCTGGAAGGTGACGCGGCCCTCGCCCTCGTGGTTGGCGCAGGTGACGTTGATCGAGTGGAACAGGCCCTTGGCGCCGAGCGCCGCCACCCGGGCCTCGTCGAGGCGCAGGTGCTCGAAGCCCCAGCGCACCTCGTCGCCGGTGAGCGTCCGCTGGCCGAACCGCGCTTGCGCGATGCGCACCGCCTCGACGTTGAGGATGCCGTTCAGCACCCCGAGATTGTGGTAGACGCTGCCGATCCGCTTCCGGTCGGCGAGGTTGCCGTTGCCGGCCCCGTAGACCCTGCCGACGACCTCCTGGATCACCGGGTAGGCGGTGCCCGAGGCCTGGGTCGTGATGGCGACGTAGCCCTTGGCGGCGTCACCGGCCGGGATCACGTCCTCCTCCGAGTTCGACCAGACATTGCCGACGATGCGGTCGGCCGGGAAGCCGGTCTTCTGGGCGGTCTTCAGGGCCACCGGATTCATCACGCCCCAGCCGCGCAGCACCACGAAGTCGGGCCTCAGGCGCCGGATCGTGAGCCACTGCGACTGCTGCTCGTTGCCGGGATGGGGCACCTCGATCTGCGCGACGGTGAAGCCGTAGCGCTCGGCGAGCCGCGCGTAGATCGGGATCGTCTCCTTACCGTAGGGCGAGCCGTGGTAGAGCACCGCGACGGTCTTGCCCTTCAGCTTGTCGAGGCCGCCCGCGCGGGTGCCGAGATACTGGATGATGCCGCTCGTCTCGCTGTAGGGGTTGAGCAGCAGCGGGAACACGTAGGGGAAGACGCGCCCGTCGGTGGAGTCGGTGCGGCCGTGGTTGATCGTGATCAGCGGCACCTTGTCGGCGGTGATGCGGTCGATCATCGCGTAGGCGATGCCCACCGAGAGCGGGTTCCAGGCGGCGATGCCGGGCCGGGACTTCAGCCGCTCGTAGACCTCGACGCCGCGCTCGACCTCGTACTGGGTCTCGCCCTCGCTCCAGGTGAGCTTGACGCCGTTCACCCCGCCGTCGCGGGCGTTGATCAGGTTGAGATAGTCGATGAAGCCGCCGAAGAAGCCGGTCCCGCCGGCCGCGTAGGGGCCGACCCGGTAGCTCTGGAGCGGGAAATACTGCTCGTCGGCCCAAGCGGCCCGGGGGGCCGCGCCGGCGAGCGCGACGGTGCCGGCGAGGAGCGCGGCGCGGAGACGGGTCGTCAGGGGCATGGTCGTCCTGGGGTTGGTCGGGCGGGGAGGGGATCAGGCCGCGCGGCGGCCGAGGCGGCGGCCCGCCCGGTCGAGGAGGGCGGCGAGGCCGGCGGGCTCGCGGATCAGCACGGCGACGATCAGGGCGCCGAGCACGACGCGCTGGACCATCTCCAGGGTGCCGGAATCGAACCCGTCGCCGAGCAGCGCCGCGCCGAGGCGCGACAGGAGCAGGGGCAGCACCACGATGAAGCCCGCGCCCAGGAAGGCGCCGCGCAGGGTGCCGAGGCCGCCGATGATCACGATGAACAGGATCTGGAAGGAGCGGTCGAGGTTGAACCCCGCCGGCTCGACGGTGCGCAGATACGCGAAGGCCCAGAGCGCCCCGGCGATCCCGATCACGAAGGACGAGGCCGCGAAGGCCAGGAGCTTGGTCCGGGCGACCCGCACGCCGACGAGGCGGGCGGCGGTCTCGTTGTCGCGGATCGCCACGAGGTTCCGCCCCGTGGGCGAGGTCACGAGCCTCCACGCGACGAAGGTCAGCAGCGTGACCACCGTGAGCGTGACCAGGTAGCGGCCGCGCGGGTCGTCGAAGGACAGGCCGGCCACCGCCAGCCGGGGGGCGGTGACGATGCCCGAGGGGCTGTCGTCGGAGATCCAGCCGATCCGGTTCAGCGCCCAGGCCACGAAGAACTGCACGGCGAGCGTCGAGACCGCGAGGTAGAAGCCCCGCAGGCGCAGGGCCGGCAGCCCCGCCACCAGCCCGGCGAGCGCCGCCACGAGGCCGGCGAGCAGGAGCGACGCCGGGAGCGGCAGGCCGGGCAGGCGCAGCGACAGGTTGAAGGCCGCGTAGGCCCCGACCGCCATGAAGGCGGCCGAGCCCAGGGAGAGCAGCCCGGCATAGCCGGTGAGCAGATTGAGCCCGAGGCCGGCCAGCGCCAGGGCCAGGAACGGCGTCAGCAGCGCCTCGAACAGGTAGCTCGTGCCGGTGAGCGGAAGGATCCCGTAGGCCAGGACCAGCAGGGCGCCGAGGCCGAGGGTCCCGGCGGGCAGGTGCGGGCGCGGCACGGCGCGGGGGAGGGCCACCACGGCGGCTCAGACCCGCTCGACGGCGCGCAGGCCGAGCAGGCCCGACGGCCGGACCAGCAGGAAGCCCAGGGCCGCCACGTAGGCGATCCAGCCCTCGATGCCGCCGCCGATGACCGGCCCGAGATAGACCTCGGACAGCTTCTCCGCCGCGCCGACGAGCAGCCCGGCCACGATCGCCCCGGCGACGGAGTCGAAGCCGCCGAGCACGAGCACCGGCAGCGCCTTCAGCACCACCAGCGACAGGGAGAACTGCACGCCGAGCCGCGCCCCCCAGAGCAGCCCCGCCACCAGCGCGACGATCCCGGCGGCGATCCAGACCGCCGACCAGATCCGGGGCAGGCGCAGGCCGGTGTTGAGGGCGGCGAGCGGATCGTCCGCCACCGCCCGGAAGGCGAGGCCGGTGCGGGTGTAGCGGAAGAAGGCGGCGAGGACCGCCACCATCAGGCCCGCCACCGCGGCGGCGAACAGGTCGAACCGGCTGACCAGCACGCCGCCGAGATCGATCGGCGTCTCGTCGATGCCGAGGTCGAGGCCGTGGACCTGGGTGCCCCAGGCGAGCTGGGCCGCGCCCTCGATCACGTAGGCGACGCCCAGCGTCGCCATGAACAGGGTGATGGGCGGCTGGTTGACGAGCGGCCGCAGCACCAGGCGCTCCACGCCGAGACCGACCACCACCATCGCGGCGAGCGTCGCGGCCAGGGCCGCCGGGACGGGCAGGCCGCGCTCGGTCAGGCTCACGAAGGTGAGGGCGGCGAACAGCACCATCGCGCCCTGGGCGAAGTTGAGCACGCCCGAGGTCTTGTAGATCAGCACGAAGCCGATCGCCACGAGGGCGTACATGACGCCCGACAGGAGGCCGCCGACGACAACCTCGATCAGGAAGGCGAGATCCGGGCTCATGCGGCGGCCGCGTCCCCGTCTTCGGCCGCGTCTCCATCCGCGTCTCCATCCGCGGCGGCATCCGCCTCCCCGTCCGCGAGCCCCAGATAGGCCGCGATGACCGCCGGGTCCGCCCGCACCTCCGCGGGCGTGCCGGTGGCGATGCGGCGGCCGTGATCGAGCACGGTCACCCGGTCGGAGAGGCGCATGACGACGCCGATATCGTGCTCGATCAGGACGATCGCGGCCCCGGACCGATCCCGCGCCGCCCGGATGAAGCCGGTCATCTCGGCCTTCTCGGTCGCCGTCATGCCGGCCATCGGCTCGTCGAGGAGCAGGAGCCGCGGCCCGGCCACCAGGGCCCGGCCGAGCTCGACCCGCTTCTGGAGCCCGTAGGGGAGGCTGCCGGCGAGGCGGTCGGCCACCGCCGCGAGGCCGAGGCGTCCGATCACCGCCTCGGCGGCGGCGCGGTGGGCGCGCGCCTCCCGCCGGGCGGAGGGCAGGCCCAGGATCTGGGCCGCGGGCCCAGCGCGCCGCGCGGCTGAGAGCCCCGCGAGGACGTTGTCGCGCACGCTCAGGCCCGCGAACAGGGCGAGGTTCTGGAAGGTTCGGGCGACGCCCAGCGCGGCGAGCCGCCCGGCCGGCACCCGGGCGAAGCTCTCCGCGCCGAGCCGCACCCGCCCGGCCCGCGGCGCGTAGAGGCCGGTGATCGCGTTGATCAGCGAGGATTTGCCGGCGCCGTTCGGCCCGATCACGGCGTGGATCTCGCCGGCCCCGACCGCGAGGTCGATCTCCGCGAAGGCGACGGTGCCGCCGAAGGCGAGGGACAGCCCCTCGACCGACAGGACCGCGTCCGCCCGGTCCCGGTGCGGGCCGCCGCCGGGGCCTGCCGCCGGGCGGGCGGCGGGCCGGGGGAGGGGGGGTCGCCCGTCCCGGACCGGGCGGACGAGGCGCAGCGCAGGCTGCATGGGCAGGAATCCGTCCACGATAGGCCGTCCGCTGCGGCGCGAACCGGCGGAACCCGTTGAGAGAAGGCGAGGAACAGGACGACGACGTGTCCCGAGCCGATATTCCGGCACTCCCGCCCGTCAAATCGGGCTCCGCCGGGCCCACGAAGTCAAAAGCACAGTCTTTTCAATTTCGACACGACGCGCGAACATTCTCCCTCCGGGAGAGTCCGGCGCGGGATCACTGCCCTAGTCCTCGCGATGGGCCGCCCGAACCGCCGAGATATTGCCGCCTCGCGACGGTGACGGGCCCGGATCCGGGCGATTCGGCCAGGTGCGGCGGGCGGAAAGACACCTTACGGTAGCATAAACTAATCTGCGTAAGTATTCATGGCTTGAAACAAAATGTAGGTTCGCGCCCCCACGCCGTCGTGGAGACGCCGCCATGCCAAACCCGCTCGTGCACAAGCTAAATTGCTATGTCGGGCTCTCCGAAGACGACCGGATGTGCTTGGCCGACGCCATGAGCCCGAGCCGCATGGTCGCCGCGCGCACCGACATCATCCACGAGGGCGACGATCCGCGCGCGATCAACGTGATCCTCGAGGGCTGGGCCTGCCGGTACCGGCAGTTCGCCAACGGGCGCCGCCAGATCGTCTCGCTCCTGCTCCCGGGCGACCCGTGCGACCCGCACATCTTCCTCCTCGACGAGATGGATCACGCGATCGGCGCGATCACGCCCGTGCTCCTCGGCCAGATCTCCGGCCCCGCGATGCGGGACGTGATCGCCCGCAGCCCGCGGCTCGACATGGCCTTCCATCGCGAGGCCCTGGCCACCGCGGCGATCCAGCGCGAGTGGACGGTCAGCCTCGGCAGCCGCACCGGGATCGAGCGCCTCGCCCACCTGTTCTGCGAGGTGCACGCGCGCTTGGCAGCCATCGGCCTGAACGACGGGAATACCTGCGCGATGCCGATGACGCAGAACGATCTCGGCGACGCGATGGGGCAGACCAGCGTGCACATCAACCGCACGCTCCAGGAACTGCGCGGCATGGGGCTGATCACCCTGCGCAGCCGGCGCCTGACGATCCACGATCCGGCCGCGCTCGCCCGGCTCGCGCATTTCGACACCGCGTACCTCCATCTCACCGAGGCCGGCCACGCCGCCGCGCGCTGAACCCTGGCCGCCCCGCGGTGATTGAGCCAGGTTGAACGACATCCGGAGTGGCCCGGCATGACAGACCCTCGCGATCCGGCGGAGCGACTCGCGGCCCTCGAGGCCAACAACGCGCGCTTGCGCCGGCTGCTCGACGCGGCGGGGCTCCCGGACGGCCTGCGCCACGGCATGCGCAACACGATGGCGATGATGCGCACCGTCATGCACCGCTCCGCCGAGAGCGCCGCGGATGTCGAGAGCTACGTGGCGCATCTCGACGGCCGGTTCGGGGCGATCATGCGCGTGCAGGCCGCCACGGACGCGTTCGGCGACGCGGACCTGCACACGCTGATCTCGGACGAGCTGATGTTCCACCTCGCCCGCGAGGGCGAGCAGGCCAGCCTCGCGGGCCCGCGGGTGCGCCTCCGCCCCAAGGCCGCCCAGGTCGTCGCGCTGGCCCTGCACGAACTGGCCAGCAACGCGGTGGAGCACGGATCCCTGGCGCTCCCCCAGGGCCGGATCCGCGCCGCGTGGCGGGTGACGGACGCGGAGGCCGGACCGCCCGTCCTCAGCCTCGACTGGGCCGAGACCGGCGGCCGCGGTGTGCAGGCCTCCGGACGGCGCGGCTTCGGCACGGACGTGCTGACGGAGATGCTGGCCTACGATCTCGGCGCGGCGGTCGACCAGCGCTACGAGCCGGACGGGCTGCGCTGCGCGATCCGCGTGCCGCTCACGGCCCAGATCGGGCGCCGCGTGGCCGAGGATCCCGAGACGGACTGGGACGGCGACGGCCGGTGAGCCTCACGAGCCGGACGCCGCCCGCACCTGCCCGGTCATCTGCGGCAGCGCGCCGAGCGCCTCCACGGGCGGGTTCGGGCCGGGCAGGAGCAGGTAGTCGGGCGTGAACCCGGAAAACTCCCGCAGACGCTCGAGATTCGGCACGCGCACGCTCTTGCGCCCGCTCTCGATCAGGCCGGCCCTGCGCAGATCGGAGAGGACGCGCGAGAGGTGGACGTTCGAGAGCCCCGCCGTGTCGGCCAGTTCGGACTGCGCCAGCGGCAGGCGGTAATCGGGCTCCAGGCCGAGGCCGACGGCGTTCAGGCGCGCGAAGAGCTCGCAGATGATGTGGGCGACCTGCCTGTCGGCGGACCGGCGCCCCACCCCGACGAGCCATTCCTGCAGGACGGCCTCGTCGACCAGGATCGACCACCAGAGGGCGCGGTAGATGTTGGGCCGGAGGGCGGCGAGTTCCTTGATCGTCCGGTAGGGGACCGAGGCGACGGTGCAGGGCGTCAGCGTCGCCACGGAGTGGATCGCCCGGTTGAGCAGGGACGCGTGCAGGTCGCAGCCGTCGCCGGGCACGAGGTAGGCGAGGATCGAGCGCCCCCCGTCGGGCACCAGCTTGTAGCGGCAGGCGAACCCGTCGAGGATCACGTAGGCGGCGTCGGGCCGCACGCCTTCCGAGACCAGGTCGCGGCCCGCCTCGACCTGCGCGACATCGCTGGTGGCCGCTGCCAGGGCGGCCACGTCGCCCTCGTCCAGGTTCGCGCGCAGGGCCAGCTTCCGAAGGAAGGGGTTCAAGGGATCTCCCGGACATCCTGCCACGCGCGCGGAGCCGCCTCTGCGTAAACGCGTGACGGCTTATCCTTACTCCGCGAACGCATCAAATGATCGCCACGCCCGGATGCGGCTCTCGGCGCGATCGGACCGGGGCCGCCTCCCGGCATCGGCCGCGAAGGTCGTACCGGATCGCGCTGGGGTCGCGCCGCGCCGTGCCCGTCGGGGCATGGGGCCGGGTCGGCGTATCAGGAGAGCGGCAGCGTGCGCAGGACTGTGCCGTTCGCGTCGTGGATCTCCATCCGCCAGCCCGCCGCAGCGTCCGGCAGCTCGCCGGCCTTCCGGAACTCCTCGATCAGCACCAGCGCCTCCGCCTCCGCGTGCGCGACCGACGCGGCGAGGACGCCGGTCTCGTCCTCGATCGTCTCGCCGTCGCTCCTCAGGCGGAAATAGTAGCGCTCTGCCATGACAGCCTTCAGCCCAGGACCCCCTCCCGCCCCGGCGGACGGGTGCCGCCCGCCCCGCGGGCTGAGGTAAGTGGCATCGATCCGCATCCGTTCAACGTGCTGGCGAGATTGCGGTCGCCGGTGCCCACCGCTTGGTCCGCCCGCCCCCCGACGTGCCCCCCGACGCCGCAGGACGCGGCACGGCGCTGCCGCTCCGGCGGGCGAAACGCCGTCCTTCTGGGCGCCGGCGCGCCCCGAGCAGCCTCCCGGCGCGCCATGCCTAAATAATTGGCACACGATTTGCGAAGCCCGGCCCGTCGCGAGGAAGACGACGCAGGGGACCGCCATGAAGGCATTTGGAACTTGGGCCTCGGCCGCCGCGCTGGCCGCCGGGCTGGCGATGGGCACGCTGGGAGCGGGCGCCGCCCGGGCGCAGGAGACCATCAAGGTCGGGATCCTGCACTCGCTGTCGGGCACGATGGCGATCTCGGAGACCACCCTCAAGGACGCGATGCTGATGCTCATCGCCGAGCAGAACGCCAAGGGCGGCGTGCTGGGCAAGAAGCTGGAGCCGGTGGTGGTCGACCCGGCCTCGAACTGGCCGCTCTTCGCCGAGAAGGCTCGCGAGCTGATCAGCAAGGACAAGGTCGCGGCCGTGTTCGGCTGCTGGACCAGCGTGTCGCGCAAGTCCGTGCTGCCGGTCTTCAAGGAGCTCGACAACATCCTGTTCTACCCCGTCCAGTACGAGGGCGAGGAGAGCGAGCGGAACGTGTTCTACACCGGCGCCGCCCCGAACCAGCAGGCGATCCCGGCGGTCGACTACCTGATGTCGGAGGATGGCGGCGGCGCGAAGCGCTGGGTGCTGGAGGGGACCGACTACGTCTACCCGCGCACCACCAACAAGATCCTCGAAGCCTACCTCAAGTCCAAGGGGGTCAAGGACGAGGACATCATGATCAACTACACGCCGTTCGGCTTCTCGGACTGGCAGACGGAGGTGTCGAAGATCAAGGCGTTCGGCTCGGCCGGCAAGAAGACCGCCGTGGTCTCGACCATCAACGGCGACGCCAACGTGCCGTTCTACAAGGAGCTCGGCAACCAGGGTATCAAGGCCACCGACATCCCGGTCGTCGCCTTCTCGGTGGGCGAGGAGGAGCTCGCCGGCATCGACGCCAAGCCGCTGGTCGGCCACCTCGCCGCCTGGAACTACTTCGAGTCGATCAAGACGCCGGAGAACGAGGCCTTCATCAAGAAGTGGCAGGCGTTCAAGAAGAACCCCAAGGCCGTCACCAACGACCCGATGGAGGCCCACTATATCGGCTTCAGCATGTGGGTGAAGGCGGTCGAGAAGGCCGGCACCACGGACCCCGACAAGGTGATCGACGCGCTGCCGGGCATCGAGCAGAAGAACCTCACCGGCGGCACCGCGAAGATGCTGCCGAACCACCACATCACCAAGCCGGTCTTCATCGGCGAGATCGAGTCGAACGGCCAGTTCGACGTGGTCTGGAAGACCGAGGGCCTGATCCCCGGCGAGGCGTGGTCGAAGCAGCTCGAGGGCTCGAAGGACCTCGAGGCCGACTGGGTCAAGCTCAAGTGCGGCAACTACAACACCAAGACCAAGTCCTGCGGCGGCGCGTAAGCCCTGCACCTCCTCTCCCCGCGAGCGGGGAGAGGGGACACGCGCCTCACCCGTGTGGGGCGCACCGCTCCCGGCTCGCAGAACGGCCCCGATGCTTCGTCTCCTGACTCTCCTCGTCCTGCTGCTCTGCGCCCCGGCGCTCGCGCAGGCGCCCGATCCCTACGCGCAGCTCGCCGGCGACGGCTACGCCGAGATCGAGGCCGGCGTCTCCGGCCTCGCCGCCTCTGGCGACCCGCGCGCCGACGCGATCCTCTCGGCCCTGTCGGACGGCCGCCTGCTGGTGGGCCCGGACAAGACCCTGCTCATCCGGCAGGGCGGCGCCGTCGTGGATGCGAGGACCGGCGCCCCGGCCGCCGACAGCCCCGACCTCAAGCCGGTGCGGGCCAACAACCGCGTCCGCCGGGCGATCGAGGCCGCCCGCGGGCAGCTCGACCTCGCGAGCCCCGACCCGGCCCGGCGCCGGGCCGCCGCCGACGCGGTGTTCAAGGCGCGGGACGTGGCCGCGCTGCCGGCCCTCGACGCGGCGCTCGCCCGCGAGACCAGTCCGGGCGTCCGGCAGGCGCTCACCGAGGCCCGCGCCGCCGTGCTGCTCGCGAGGCCGGGCACCGCGGAACCCGACCGGATTGCCGCGATTCCAGCCATCCAGGCCCGGGGCGATGGCGACGCGATGGGCATCCTGCGCGGTCTCGCGGCGGATCCGAGCGAGGCCGTGCGCGCCGCCGCCGCCCGCGGCATCGCGGCGATCGAGACGCGGCTCGCGATAATCGGCGCCCTCCAGAACGTCTGGTACGGCATCTCGCTCGGCTCGGTCCTGCTGCTCGCCGCCATCGGGCTCGCCATCACCTTCGGGGTGATGGGCGTGATCAACATGGCCCACGGCGAGATGGTGATGCTCGGCGCCTACACGACCTACCTCGTGCAGGAGCTGATCCGCACCAAGGCGCCCGTCCTGTTCGGCTGGTCGCTGGCGATCAGCATCCCCTGCGCGTTCCTGGTCGCCGGCCTCGTCGGGGTGCTGATCGAGCGGTTCATCATCCGCTTCCTGTACGGGCGCCCGCTGGAGACGCTGCTCGCCACCTTCGGGGTCAGCCTCGCGCTGCAGCAGGGCGTGCGCTCGATCTTCGGCCCAACCAACCGCGAGGTCGGCGCCCCCGCCTTCATGAGCGGCGCCTTCGACTTCTACGGCCTGTCGATCACCTGGGGCCGGATGTGGATCATCGTGTTCGCGTTCGCCGTGTTCCTTGGCCTCCTGTTCGTGCTGCGGAAGACGTCCTTCGGCCTGAAGACCCGGGCGGTCACCCAGAACCGCCGCATGGCCGCCGCGATGGGCATCCGCACCCCCTACGTCGACGCCCTGACCTTCGGGCTCGGCTCCGGCATCGCGGGGATCGCGGGCGTCGCCCTCTCGCAGATCGACAACGTGTCGCCCAATCTCGGCCAGGGCTACATCATCGACTCGTTCCTCGTGGTGGTGTTCGGCGGCGTCGGCAACCTCTGGGGGACGCTGGTGGCGGCGCTGACGCTCGGCGTCGTGAACAAGCTCGCCGAGCCGTATATCGGCGCGGTGCTCGCCAAGATCGGCCTCCTGATCTTCATCATCCTGTTCATCCAGAAGCGCCCGCGCGGCCTGTTCGCGCTCAAGGGCCGGGCGGTGGAATCGTGAGCCCCATACCGCCTCGCACCCCCCTCATCGACCTGAAGGGCTGGATCTTCCTCGCCGTCCTGGCCGCCTTCTGCCTCGCCGTGCCGGTGCTGAATCTCGCGGTGCCGGAGGGCTCCGGCCTGCACCTGCCGACCTACCTCGTCTCGCTCTTCGGAAAATACCTCGCCTACGCGCTGCTCGCGGTCAGCCTCGACCTCGTCTGGGGCTATTGCGGCATCCTCTCGCTCGGCCACGGGGCGTTCTTCGCCCTCGGCGGCTACGCGATGGGCATGTACCTGATGCGCCAGATCGGCGCCCGGGGCGTCTACGGCAACCCAGTCCTGCCCGACTTCATGGTGTTCCTGAACTACAAGGCGCTGCCCTGGTACTGGTACGGCTTCGACCACTTCGCCTTCGCGGCCCTGATGGTGCTGCTGGTGCCGGGCCTGCTGGCCTTCGTGTTCGGCTGGCTCGCCTTCCGGTCGCGGGTGACCGGCGTCTACCTGTCGATCATCACCCAGGCGCTGACCTACGCGCTGATGCTCGCCTTCTTCCGCAACGACATGGGGCTCGGCGGCAACAACGGGCTGACCGACTTCAAGGATCTCCTGGGACTCTCGGTTCAGGCACAGAATTTCCGCGTCGGCATCTTCGTGGCCACCGGAATCGCGCTGGCGCTGGGCTACCTGATCGCCCGGGTCATGACGGTCTCGGCCTACGGCAAGATCCTGATCGCCGTGCGCGACGCCGAGAGCCGCACGCGCTTCCTCGGCTACCGGCCGGAGCACTTCAAGACGCTGGCCTTCACGGTCTCGGCCATGATGGCGGGCGTCGCCGGCGCCCTCTACGTGCCGCAGGTCGGCATCATCAACCCGGGGGAGTTCGCGCCCACCAACTCCATCGAGACGGTCATCTGGGTGGCGGTGGGCGGTCGCGGCACGCTGGTCGGCGCGGCGCTCGGCGCCGTGCTGGTCAACTACGCCAAGACCGTGCTCACCGGCGCGATGCCGGACGCGTGGCTGTTCGCGCTCGGCGGCCTGTTCGTGTTCGTGACGCTGTTCCTGCCGCGCGGCCTCGTCGGCACCGCGATCGAGCGGTTCGGCTCCCGGCGCGCCGCCGCCAAGCTGCCGCCGGAGCCCGCCATCGCCCCGAAACTCGCCGAAGAAGGGCAGGGCTCGTGAGCACCGACCTCCTCGAACCGCCGGATGCCGCTGCCCGCGGCCCCGCCAACCGGAAGCGCGAGACGGACGCGCTCCTCTACCTCGACGACCTGCGGGTGACCTTCGACGGCTACAAGGCCCTGCGCGGCCTGTCGCTGACGCTGGCCCGCGGCGAGTTGCGGGCGATCATCGGCCCGAACGGCGCCGGCAAGACCACCATGATGGACTGCATCACCGGCAAGACGCGGCCGGACAGCGGCATCGCGCTGTTCGACGGCACCCACGACCTGCTCAGGAGCGACGAGCCGGCGATCGCCGACCTCGGCATCGGCCGCAAGTTCCAGAAGCCCACCGTGTTCGAGAGCCACACGGTCGCCGACAACATCCTGCTCGCCCTCAAAGGTCCGCGCGCCGCCTTCGCGTCCCTGTTCGGCTGGCGCAACCGGGTGGAGGCCGCGCGGATCGATTCGCTGCTGGAGACCGTCGGCCTGCTGGCCCACCGGGGCCGCCCGGCGGCCGATCTCAGCCACGGCCAGAAGCAGTGGCTGGAGATCGGCATGCTGCTCGCGCAGGACCCCAAGCTCCTGCTGGTCGACGAGCCAGTGGCCGGCATGACCGACGCCGAGACCGCCGAGACCGCCCGCCTGCTGCGCCGCATCGCCGGCGAGCACGCCGTGCTGGTGGTCGAGCACGACATGCACTTCGTCCGGGACCTCGGCTGCCGGGTCACCTGCCTGCACGAGGGCGCGGTGCTGGCCGAGGGCTCGATCGACGCCGTCTCGGCCGACCCGCGGGTCGTCGAGGTGTATCTGGGACGATGACCATGCTCTCCGTCGACGGCATCGACCTCTATTACGGCGCCGCGCAGGCGCTCCGCGGCGTCTCGCTGACGGCCGAGGCCGGGCGGGTCACCACGGTCCTGGGCCGCAACGGCGTCGGCAAGACCTCGCTGCTGCGGGCGATCGTCGGCCAGCAGCCGGTGCGCTCCGGCGCGATCCGTCTCGACGGCCGCCCGATCCAGGGCCTCGCGCCCTACGACCGGGCCCGGGCCGGGATCGCCTTCGTGCCCCAGGGCCG
This sequence comes from Methylobacterium oryzae, assembly GCF_021398735.1. NCBI lineage: Bacteria > Pseudomonadati > Pseudomonadota > Alphaproteobacteria > Hyphomicrobiales > Methylobacteriaceae > Methylobacterium > Methylobacterium oryzae. Next base: position 3,449,761 of record NZ_CP090349.1, on the reverse strand, counting down.
CGAGATCTTCCCGCTGCTCACCGTCAAGGAGAACCTGGAGACCGGCTTCGCGCCGCTCAGGCGCCGCGACCGCCATATCCCGGGGGAGATCTACGACCTGTTCCCGGTGCTCAAGGACATGCTGCACCGGCGCGGCGGCGACCTCTCGGGCGGCCAGCAGCAGCAGCTCGCCATCGGCCGGGCGCTGGTGACGCGGCCGAAGCTCCTCGTGCTCGACGAGCCCACCGAGGGGATCCAGCCCTCGATCATCAAGGATATCGGCCGGGCGATCACCTACCTGCGCGGCAAGGGCGAGATGGGGATCGTGCTGGTCGAGCAGTATTTCGAGTGGGCCCGGGACCTCTGCGACTCCTACGCGGTGATGGATCGCGGGCAGGTGGTGCTGGCCGGCCCCCGGGCCGGGATGGTCGAGGCCGACGTGCTCCGCTGGATGTCCGTCTAGCGCGCCCGCCGCACGTCCCGCCGCACGTCCCGCCGGCGCCGGGCCCGGGAATACCGCACTTCGATCCGGATATCGGGACGGATAATCAACAATCGGAGCGCGGCCGGGGCCGACATCGACCGCCAAATCTGTGCACACGGCCCCGGTTGGCCAATGTTAAAACACAATTCAGGTCCGCCATGGGGCACAACCACGGGGGGCCCATGACGATCCTGGATCCGATCACCGGCGAGCTGGTCACCATCGCCGTTCCGCGGCCGCGGCCGCAGGCCGGCCCGCGCTGACGGGCGGCGCGCTGTCATGACGAACGCGACCGATCGAAGGGCCGGCCGCCGCGGCGTCCGCGGCGGCCGTGCCCAGGTCCGGACGGTGCCGCCGGGCCTGCTGCTGGCCGGCGGCGTGGGGGCGAATGCCCCGCTGACGGCCGTCGACCTGATCGCCCAGGCCCGCGCGGCCCGGCGGGAGGCCGAGGCCCGCGACGGCGCGGACCGCGCGGAGCAGGGCTGACGCGGCGACCGGGGCCGCCGAGCCGGCGGCCCGCCTCTTGAGATCACCCGCGCGGGATGGTCAGAAGGCCGGCAGTCTCGCGGCAGCCGGCGGGTGAGTGATGAAGTTCGGCGTCCTGATCCTGGCCGGCGCCTGCGGCGTCCTCGTCGGGATCGTCATCGGATACGTCGCGGGAACGCGACTCAGCCAAGCCTTCGCGCAATTGCCGGTGACGGACCGCTCCCCCGCCGCGCAGGCGCTCCGGATCGTGGACCGCATCGCGACCGAGCACGGCCTCGCGCGGGACGCGCTGCTCCGGGCGATGCTCGACCAGCAGGGCGGCCGGACGGGGACCGCGCGTCCCGGCGAGGAGCCGGGCAGGGGGCCGGGCAGGGCCCCGGGCGAACCGGCCCGGTAGGGCGCCGACCGCGCGCCTCACGCGGCCGGCGCCGGCCGGGGGCGCAGCCGGAGGCTCGCGGCGGTGAGCACGGAGCGCAGCTCGGCCGGCCGGACCGGTTTCGAGAGGATCGGGATGTCCGGCGCCCCCAGATCCTCGCGCACGCGCGCCTCGTCGTGGCCGCTCATCACCACCGCCGGCAGCGGGCGGCCGGCGAGCCTCCGGACCGCCGCGATGCAGTCCGTCCCCGTGACGCCGTTCCCGAGCTCGAAATCGGTGATGAGGAGGTCGATCTCCGGCACGGCGTCGGGGATCCCGGTCTCGGGCCGGACGCGGCAGCCCCATTTCTCCAGCAGGCTGGCGGTCGCCCGCAGCACGGCAGCGTCGTCCTCCACCAGCAGCACGCGCAGGCCGCCGATCGTCGCCGGCGGGTCGAGCCGGGCGGGGAGGGCCACGGGCTGCGGGGCCCGGGCGAGGGGCAGGTCACCGATCGTCACGCAGGTCCCGCGCCCCGGCACCGAGCGCAGCGTCACCGTCAGGTCCAGGAGCGCGCCGAGCCGCCGGACGATCGGCAGGCCGAGGCCCACCCCCTCGACGTCCCGGTCGCCGCGGCGGCGGACTTGGTAGAACTCGTCGAAGACCCGCTCCTGATGCGCGACCGGGATCCCGGGGCCGCGATCGTAGACCTGGATGGCGAGCCGGTCGCCCCGCCGGCGGCAGGCGATCAGGATCGGCCGGCCGGGCGCGTACTTGATCGCGTTGTTGACGATGTTCTGGACCATGGTCGTGAGCAGGGCCCGGTCGGTGCGCACCACGACCGCGCAGGCGCGGCTGCGCAGGGCCGTCCCGGCGATCTGGGCGGCCTCGGAGTTCTGGCGCCGGACATCCTCGAGGATGTCGTTGATCGCGACGGGCTCGGGCCGGGGCTCCACCCGTCCGCTGTCGAGGGTCGAGATGTCCAGGAGCGACTTGAACAGGCGCGAGACGCTCTGCAGCGACCGGTCGATGTTCTCGACCATCTGCAGCTCCTCCGGCCCCAGCCGGGCGCCGCGCAGGCAGGCGGTGAACAGGCTGATGGCGTGGATCGGCTGGCGCAGATCGTGGCTCGCCTGCGCCAGGAAGCGCGACTTGGACAGGCTCGCCTCCTGCTCGCGCTCGTAGGCGCCGCGCAGGCGCTCCAGCAGGCTGTAGATGTAGGTCGGCACGAGGACGGTGATGGCCGTCAGCGTCAGGACGAGGAACGGGTTCGCGCGCCAGTACGCGTTGAAGTACGTGGTGACCGCGATCGAGACCAGGGCCGCCGCCGTGGACGCCTTCAGGGCGGTGACGCCGTAGCGCAGGCCGTTGCCGACGATCAGCCGGATGACGATCGCGTAGAGCGGCAGGAACGGCGCGCCGCCCACCGCCATCGTGTAGGTCATCCCGCCGAGGTCGAGGAGGAAGGTGACGACGCGGCGCGGCGTGTTGCTGCCGGGGTTGCGGCTGATCCAGCCGTACAGCGCCACGGCGAAGACCCAGTGGCACGTCACCAGATAGGCGACGAACCGGGCCTCCGGCGGGGCGATCCCGCCGTAGATCTGGGGCAGGAGATACAGGCAGGCGAGGCCGATGACGACGGCCCGGATCAGCGCCTGCGCCTTCTCGTTGTCGTACGTCTCGTCCCGCCGGCGCCGCGACCCGAACATCGTCGGCTCAGGCCCGCTCGGCAGCGACGCCGAGACCGAGACCGAGGCCGGGCACCCGCTCCGCCGGAGCGGACCCCGCGGCGTCCGCCCTGAATCGCGCCGTGCCGGCCCCGGTCTCCCGCTGTCGCTTCATCGTGCAGTCGCCCTGCCGCGTCGCCGCCCGGGATCCGGGCAACGGCGCGCCGCCGTCGCCGATCGCGGACAGATCTGACAAGTCTACCTGAAGGTGATCGACGCCACCAGACGCGGCGGGAGCCCGCGATGTGGCGGCGCGGACGAGTCTTCGGTGCTAGAACCGCTTATTCAGTCTCCGCTACAATGGTCCCCGTGCTGCAGCGAGACGTTCCTGCGGAAAATATGCGGCAGATTATTTTTTACTTCACTGCAGGTCTGATCTCGTCGACCGGCCGCACGCACGGTCGCGGGCGCCGTCAGCGGTAGGTGCCGGCGCCCGGATCGAATCGATAGACCCGGGCATCCCGGTCCGTGGCCGGACGCAGCACCCCGTCCGCGCCCAGCACGGTGCCGCTCAGGGCGACTCGGACCGGGGGCCACGCGGCGGGGTCGCGCGGATCCTCCGGCAGGATCTCCAGCCGTCCCGTGCTCGATCCCAGCCGGCAGGGATCCTCCGAGCAGCCGGCCGTCTCGTCGGCGCCCGCCGCGACCTCGCCCGCGAGCGTCCAGTGCGCCGGCGCGTCGCGGAACTGGAGGAGGAGGTACGAGAAGCCCTGCGATCCGGCCGTCCCGTAGACCGTGAGGCGCAGGCCCATCAGGAGGCGGCCCCGGCTCAGCGGCCTGAACACGGCGCCGAGCCGCTCGTCCACCTCCGGGGCGCCGCCGTTGCGGTTCCCGGTCCCGATCCGGCCGGACAGGACCTGCACGTCTTCGAGGCGCCAGCGCATATCCTTGAGGACGTAGGTGGCGGCCGCGACGCTCAGCCGGTCGGGCGCCGCGGCGTCCGCGCCCGGGGCCGGCATCGTGACGAAGCCGGTGAACCGGCTCCCGGTCTCGGTGGAGAACATCGCGGCGGTCCAGAATTCCGCCGTGCGGCCGTCCTTCATCCGGCAGGTCTCGGCCTCCTTGTCGGCGGGCCGCCCGCAGATCGCCGCCAGCACCGTGGCGCGCGGCAGCATGGCGAGGTCGGGATCGGCCGCGGCGGGCGCGGCAGCGAGCCCGGCAGCCAGTCCGACCGCCAGTCCGGCCGCCAGCACCGGCAGCACCGCCAGGGCCGGGCCCGTCAGAAAACGCCCGCGGGCCGCGCGCCCGTCTCCCCGTCCCGCCCGTCTCATGCGCCGGGCTCTGCCACGGAGCCCGGCACCGGGCCATTCGGACAGGTGTACGATCGGCCCCGCAGCACGGTCCGCCTCCTCAATCCCCGACGCCGGCCGTGGCGGCCTTCGCGGCCGCGGCGGACCGGGAGGTGACGTCGAGGGCGCGCAGGAGCGCCGAGACGTGGATGCGGACGGTGAAGGGGGAGATCTCGAGTTCCCGGGCGATCTCCTTGTTGGTGCGTCCCAGGGCGACGAGGCGCAGCACGTCGCGCTGGCGCTGCGTCAGGGGCGGGAGCGGGCCGCGCGGCGCGGCGAGACCCGAGACCGGGCTGCGCCGGATCACGAACTCGCCGTCGCGGATCGCCGCGATCGCCTGGGCGATCTCCGCGGCGGGCAGCGCCTTGCCGATGAAGCCGTCGGCACCCTCGGCCATGACGGTCCGGATCAGGCTCTCGTCCTCGATCATCGACACGACGATGATCGAGGCCCGCTCGAACTCGACGCGCAGCGCGCCGATGGAGTGGCGGGGATCGAGGCCGGGGAACAGGAGGTCGAGGAGGAACGCCCGCGGGGGCGCTCCGGCGCGGGCCATCGCCAGGACCTGCTCCATGGTGGCGGCCTCCCGGACCAGGGCCTGCGGGTAGAGCCGCTCCGCGATGCGCCGCATGCCCTCGCGGAACAGCGGGTGATCGTCGGCAACGATCAGGGTCTCTCGCGCGGAGCCGTTCATGCCACTCCCGGTCGCAGCATCGGAATCTATCCCCATGACGTCGCGGCGCGGAGCCATGCCGAGGAAAATCCCCGGCGTGTCAAGGCTGCGACGATAGGTCATATACACTAGTAGACCGGTTTTTTCCGCCTGCCTAGAAGTCGGCCGGTCATGGTGACAGGCATCGACCCGCTAATTTCTTCGAATCTTTCCAAAAAGAGCGAGGCTGCAGGTCATGTCGTGCGCGCCGACGCGACGCACGAATTACGTCGTTCCATGTTCGGGGGCCCGCTGGATGTCGGAAGTCGAACACCAGAATGCTGAGCGGCAGGCTCAGGATAGGCTTTCCGAGCCCCGCGCGGCCCCGAGCGCCCCGCCCGCCGCCAAGGCGGGCCTCTCGCCGAGCCTCATCGCGATCGTGGGCGGCCTGGTGGCGGCGGGCGCCGTCGCGGGCGTGCTGCTCTCGGGCGGCGGCGAGACCGCCGGGACGGCCGCGCGGCCGGCCCTGACGCTGGTCAAGGCGGGCGAGATCGACAAGGCCGCCGAGACCCTGCCCTCCGACGAGAAGGACAAGATCGTCGCGGAGGCCAAGGCCTGCCGAGCCCCGCTGGGCCAGATGCGCCTGTCGAAGATGGCGGCCGATGCCGGCGGCGTGGTGCGCATCCGGGCCGGGAACTACCTGTCCCCCGCCTTCAACGTCGCCGACGGCCCGATCAACATCGCGGTCCCGTTCCCGGCGCCCTACGAGACCGGCAAGGGCGAGATCACCATCGAGGGCGCCGCCAAGGACGTCTTCGTCGAGCTGACGCCGGGCCTGAAGATCGACACGACCGGCGGCGTCCAGCGGATCCCCGTGATCTGGAATACCAGCAAGCCCTGCGGAGGCTGACGGATGTCGAAATCCGCCATCCTCCCCTTCGTCGTCTCCGGGCTGGTGGTCGCGGTCCTCACCCCGCTCCTGCTGAGCACCGATTACGGCCCGATCGCCTGGTGGAACGCCGCCGGGCCGGAGCTGCGCTGGAAGGCGGCGATCGGGATCGCCGTCGCCCTGCTGGCGGCTCTGGGCCTCGCCGCGACCGCGACGGCCGCGCGGAAGGCGGAGGCCGGCCTCGGGCAGCCGGCCGGCGGCCTGCTGGCCCTGCCGCGCCTGATCGTGGCGCCGCGCCGGGTCGTGGAGGCCCGGTCCCCCGAGGCCGTGATCGCGAATCTCGAGGCCATGGTCGGGCTCGCGCCGGTCAAGCGCGAGGTCAACGCCCTGATCGCGCGGCTGGAGCTGGAGCAGCGGCGGCGCGCCGAGGGCCTGCCGGTGGCGGCGATCAGCCAGCACATGGTGTTCACCGGCCCCCCCGGCGTCGGCAAGACCGAGGTGGCGCGGGCGATCGGCGAGATCTACCGGTCCCTCGAGGTGCTGCGCCGCGGGCATCTCGTGGAGGTCGACCGCGCGGCCCTGGTGGCTGGTTATGTCGGCCAGACCGCGGCCAGGACCCTCGAGAAGTGCCACGAGGCCCTCGACGGCATCCTGTTCATCGACGAGGCCTACACCCTGGCCGCCGGCGGCGGGGGCGGCGGCGACTTCGGCAAGGAGGCGATCGACACCCTCCTCAAGTTCATGGAGGACAACCGCGACCGGATCATCGTGATCGTCGCCGGCTACACCAACGACATGCGCCGGTTCATCGACACGAATCCCGGCCTCGCCGGCCGGTTCACCAAGATTATCGAGTTCCCGCCCTACAGCCCGAAGGATCTCTGCGAGATCCTGAAGCGCATGGCGGCCCGGCAGCAATTCGCGCTCCCCGAGGGGTTCGAGGCGGCGCTGACCCCCTGGCTCGCGCAGCGGTCCCGCGCCGACGACTGGTCGAACGCCCGCGAGATGCGCACCCTCCTCGAGAAGGCCCGCGAGGCCCAGGCCGCCCGGGTCGCCCTCCAGGGCGGCGACCTGCGCCGCCTGGAGATCGTCGATCTGCTCCGCGCCACCGGCGAGGACGCCTGAGGGCGGCCCGAGGGGCCACGCGCGCCCAGCACCCAGGCCAGCACCCAGGCCATCACCAGGGCCAGCACCAAGGTTCACCACGTCCATGGAACGCCTCGACAAGCATCCGGTCGCGCTCTTCGCGGTCATCGTGCTGGGTGCCACCGGCCTGCTGGTCGCCCTGCGGCCGGACGTGCTCGGGTCGCTCGCCGCGACGCCGTCGGCGCTGCTGCGCAACGGCCTGATCCTCGGCGGCCTCGTCGGCGGCCTGCTCGCGGCGAGCTACATCCCGGCGCGGATCGAGGCGACGCGGCGCGCCCTGGACCGGGCCCGGGCGAGCCGCAAGATCCGCCCGATCCGCTTCGTCGACGACGGCGCGGCCGCGGAGAAGAAGGACCTCCTGGCCACCGCGCTCGCGACCCTCGACGGCATGGTCGGGCTCGACCCCGTGAAGCTGGAGGTGAAGGGCGTCATCGCCCGGATGCAGGTGGAGCAGCAGCGCCGCGCCCAGAACCTGCCGGTGGCGGCCATGAGCCAGCACATGGTGTTCACCGGCCCCCCCGGCGTCGGCAAGACCGAGGTGGCGCGGGTCCTCGGCAGCGTCTTCAAGGCGCTGAAAGTGCTGCGCAAGGGCCACCTCGTGGAGGTCGACCGGGCCGGGCTGGTGGCGGGCTACGCCGGCCAGACCGCGATCAAGACCCTGGAGCGCTGCAAGGAGGCCCTCGACGGCATCCTGTTCATCGACGAGGCCTACGCGCTGGCTCCCGGCGGCGGGAGCGGCGGCGAGTTCGGCAAGGAGGCGATCGACACCCTCCTCAAGTTCATGGAGGACAATCGCGACCGGATCATCGTGATCGTCGCCGGCTACACCAACGACATGCGCCGGTTCATCGACGCGAATCCCGGTCTCGCCAGCCGGTTCACCAAGACCGTCGAGTTCCCGCCCTACAGCCCGCCGGAGCTCGCCGAGATCCTGAAGCGCATGGCCGCGGGCCAGGGCTTCGTCATGCCGGAGGGGTTCGAGAAGGACCTCGCCGCCTATGTCGGGGCCCGGTCGAAGGCCGAGGACTGGGCCAACGCCCGCGAGATGCGCACGGTCCTGGAGAAGGCCCGCCAGGCGCAGGCGCTGCGCCTCGCCGCCAGCCCCGGCGGCGACATCAACCGGCTCGAACCCGCCGACATCGCCGCGGCCCTCGGCCGCCAAGCCGGCGGCGCGGTCGACATGGACGCGGCCCGGAAGGTCATGGCCCGCCTCGACGCGATGATCGGGCTCGCGCCGGTCAAGGAGCAGGTGAAGACCGTGGCGGCGCGGGTGCTGGTCGATGCCCGGCGCCGCGCCGAGGGCATCGAGGTCGGCGCGGTGAGCCAGCACATGGTCTTCACCGGGCCCCCCGGCGTCGGCAAGACCGAGGTGGCGCGCATCATGGGCGACATCTTCCGGACGCTCGGCGTCCTGCGGAAGGGGCACGTGGTCGAGGTCGACCGGGCCGGGCTGGTGGCAGGCTACGTCGGCCAGACCGCGGCCAAGACCCTGGAGCGCTGCCGCGAGGCCCTCGACGGCATCCTGTTCATCGACGAGGCCTACACGCTGGCCGAGGGCGGCGGGGGCGGCAGCGACTTCGGCAAGGAGGCGATCGACACCCTCCTCAAGTTCATGGAGGACAACCGCGACCGGATCATCGTGATCGTCGCCGGCTACACCGGCGACATGGCCCGGTTCATCGACACGAATCCCGGCCTCGCCGGCCGTTTCACCAAGACCGTCGCGTTCCCGGCCTACGACCCGTACGACCTCGTCGAGATCCTGCGCCTGATGGCGTCGCGGCAATCGTTCCGGCTGCCGCCGCGCTTCGAGACCCTGCTGATCCCGTGGGTCGAGCAGCGCGCGCAGCGGCACGACTGGGCGAATGCCCGCGAGATGCGCACGCTCCTGGAGCGCCTGCGCGAGGCCCAGGCGATGCGCCTCGCCAGCGATCCCCTGGGCGATTACGGCCAGTTCGAGCTCGTGGATGTCGAGCGGGCGCTCGGCGGCGGGGCCCCGCGCGCCGCCGCCCTGTCGTGACGGCCCGGGAGCCGTCGCAGCCATGAGCATCGCCCGCGAGGACTGGCTGCGCGCGCACGCGGCCCTCTGGTACGACGATCGCCGATACCGCCTGGCCTGGCTCGCCCTGCCGCAGGCCGTGACCTGCGCGGTGGCGGGCCTGTGCATGGCGCTGGCCGCGCAGGGTGTCTGGGGTCAGCCGGCCACCGCCTCGAAGGCGCGGCTCGCCGAGCTGAGCGCCCTGCGCGACCGGGCCGGCAAGGACGGCGACCGCAAGGCGTTCGACGCGCTGACCGCCGCGGCCACCCAGGGCCAGATCGACGCCGCGACCAAGCTCGGGACGCTCTACGACCCCCTGACCGCCGCCTACTTCCCGAACAAGCCCGCGCCGAACGATTTCGACCGGGCGGCCGCCCTCTACGGACCGGGCGCCGCGATCGGCGATCTCCTGGCGGTCACGCGCCTCGCGGACGTGCTGCTCGACCCGGCCAACCCCAACCGCGACCTCCGGCGCGGCTGCCGCCTGGCCCAGACTTGGATCGACGCCCCCGAGACGCTCGAGCGCACGATCACCGGCGAGGAGCGGCTGACCGTCAAGCTCGCCACCTGCTACGTCGAGCCTGAGAGCGGCCTGCCGCAGGACCCGGTGCGGGCCGGGGGGCTGGTGACCGCGGTGCTGTGGCGCCGCCACCGGCCGACGATGGACGCCTTCATCAACAATCTCGGGCAGCAGAACCCCGCCCTGGTGTCGGGCATCCAGCGGCACCTGGCCGAGCAGCGCCGGTACATCGGCCCGGTGGACGGGCGGCCCAATCCCGGGATCATCACGGCCCTCCAGGTGGAGGCGGGGATCACCAACACGGTCGCGACCCCGCGGCCCGAGCCGCGGCGGGTGACGCCCAAGGGCCCGGATCCGGAGGTGCTGGCCCTCCAGGCCGCCGCCCGGACCGGCGACCGGCGGAAGATGGCCGACCTGAAGAGCCGCGCCGAGGCCGGGGACGCGGACGCGCTCACCGCCTACGCGCGCCTGTTCAACCCGGTGATGAACAAGGGCGACGTCTTCGCGCCGGACGCGCAGGTCGCCGTCGCCGCCTACGAGCGCGCCGCGGCCGCCGGCAACGGCATGGCGGCCGGCGAGGCGGCGGTGCTGTACGATTCCGGCTACGGCAACGTCGCCAAGGATCCCCGGAAGGCCGCCGCCCTCGCCCTGCGGGGCGTCGACCTCAAGGACGACCAGATCACCTTCTGGCTGCTGTTCCCGGAGGCGGGCAACTGGAGCGACGGGTTCTGGGGCGCGATCCAGGCCGCGCTGACCGCCCGCGGCTTCTACACGCTCCCGGTCGAGAACAAGCGCAATTCCGCGGTCATCACGGCCCTGCGCGCCTACATGAAAGCCAAGTCATGAGCGGCGTCACGATCGGGACCGACCGGCTCCGGGCGCACGCGACGCTCTGGTACGCGGACGCGCGCTACCGCCTCGCCTGGCTGGTCCTGCCCCAGGCCGCGGTCGCCCTCCTGGCCGGCCTCGCCCTGGCGCTGCTGAAGCCCGCGGGCGAGTGGGGCAAGCCCGCCGACAGCAAGGAGAACGAGAAGCTCTATCTCGACCTGCTCGACAAGGCCGGCAAGGACGGCGACCGGGCCGCCTTCGAGAAGCTGCGGACGGCCGCCGAGGCCGGCGACGTCAGCGCCCGCTCGTTCATGGGCGCCCTCTACAATCCCGAATGGGCCGCGGTCTACGCCAAGAACCCGGTCAAGCCCGACGCCGCCAAGGCGCTGACCTACTACCAGAAGCCCGCCGACCTCGGCTTCCCCGGGGCCCAGCGCGGCATGACCGAGCTCCTGCTCGACCCCGCCCGCGGCCAGCACGATCTCAAGCGGGGCTGCCGCTACGGGCTGGCCTTCCAGGCGAACCCGGTCGCGGTCCGGAACAACTACCTCGATTCCTGGTCGACGCTCTACTGGATCGCCGGCTGCTACACCGATGCCGGGAGCGGCGTCCCGCGGGATCCGCAGAAGGCCGCCGACCTCTACATGAACACGGTGGCGGCCAAGCTGCCGCGGGCGGTCACCACCTTCACGGACGAGCTCGGCCGCCAGCCCCCCGACCTCGTGGCGGCGATCCAGCGCGACCTCGCCAAGCGCGGCTTCTACACCGGGCCGGCCGACGGGACGGCGACGCCGCAGACGCGCGCGGCCGTGCAGGCCCTGGCCGGCCGGGGTGCCGGCCCGCAGGGCAACGCGGGAGCTGGCAGTGCGGGGGCGGGCAACCCCGGAGCCGGCAACAGCGGAGCCGGAAAGCCCGCCGGCCCGCCGCCTCCGGCACCGCCCGCGGCGACGCCGAGCGTCGAGGACCTCATCGCGCTGTCGAAGAGCGCGGTCTCCAACGCCGCCGACGCGGCGAAGCTCCGGGGCCTGGCGGAGAGCGGCGTCCCGGTGGCGCAGTACCTCTACGCCGCGATGCACCTGTCCCCGGCCAACAAGGAGCAGCGGGTCACCGCGCCGGACGGCCCCCTCGCGAGCCGCTATCTCGAGCGCCTCGCGGTCGAGCGCTCCTTCGCCCCCGCGGCGGCCTCGGCGGCCTTCCTGTACGACCTCGGCGGCGCCGGCCTGCAGCGGGATCCCGCGAAGGCGGCCGACCTGACGATCCGCGCCCTCGAGCTCAAGTCCACCGAGATCCTGCAGAATCTCGAGCAGGACCAGTGGGGCGCCGGCTTCTGGGCCGCCCTCCAGCAGCGCCTCGCCGACCGGAATCTCTACCAGGGCCGCGTCGTCGACCAGCGCAACGACCGGACCATCCAGGCGGCGCGCCGCCTCCTCGGCAATCCATAGGAGACGGCCATCATGGGTCCCCGCCGCAAGGATCCCGCGCGGTTCCCGGCCCCCAGGGCCGGAAGCCGCATCGGCCACCGCACCGCCGCCCTGATGGCGGGCCTGCTGGCCGGCCTCCTCCTGCCCGCCGCCGCGCAGGCGCAGATCAAGGTCCGCAAGGCCGACTGCTTCTTCGCGGCCGACGGCAGGACCGTCATCGACGGGGTCTGCGAGTTCCTGACCGACGCGCGCAGCTACGGCGTGGGCGGGTTCCGCCTCGCCACCTACACCAACGGCTACCTGCGCGACGGCGTGGTCGTGTCGGTGACGGCGCCCGGCCAGGGCACGGCGACCTGGAACCGGGAGCCCGGCGGCAAGCCCGAGGACGGCCCCGCCGACAGCGTCACCGCGGAGGGCGCCTGCTGGACCGGGTCCCGGAGCCGGATCTGCGCCTGGAAGGTCGGCGAGGGCCGCCCCGGCTTCGGCGGCGCCCCCGCGGCGGCGCCCGAGGCCGGCGCCCCGCGGGCCGCCGACTGCTACCTCGAGGTCGCGGGCGATGTCCGCCTCGACGGGGCCTGCCAGTTCCGGTCGGAGACCGGGCAGACCGGTGCCCGCGGCTTCGAGATCCGCTCCTACGCCGCGGGCAAGCTCGACGTCGTGGCGCAGCTCGTCCGCGACCCGCAGAACCCGCTGAAGGCCACGGCCTTCTGGAACGGGTCGTCCGGGGGCCTGCGCGCCGCCGAGGCCCTCGGCGCCCTGTCGCCGAGCGGCCCCTGCTGGGACAATGACGGCGCCCGTCTCTGCGTCTGGCAGCCCGGCCAGCCCCGCGGCGGCTGGGACCGGCGGGCCGAGGCCCGGGCTCCGGCCCCGCCCGAGACGCCGCCGTCGCCGCCACCGTCACAGGCGCCGCCTCCGCCGCGCGACGGCGCGGAGGGGCGCGATCCGCCGCCGGGCACGTTCCTGAAGCTGTCCTTCAAGGGCCGCTGCGAGTCCCTGATGATGGACGGGGAGGACCTCACCGCGACCTGCGCCCCGGAGGCGGTGAACACCTCCGTCGTCGGCAGCCCGAAGGCCGGGTTCATCTTCGGCACCACCGACGGCAAGGCCATGGCGTTCATGGCCTCGGCCAAGGGCTTCGTCGAGGGCGGCACCCTGCACCAGCCCGTCGACGAGCTGATGTACGCCGAGCGCGACCAGTCGACCTTCAAGGTCAAGGGCACCTGCGAGATGCCCAACCCGATGGGCGGCCCGGTGGTCATCACCTGCAACGCCCAGTCGGCGAACAGCACCTACGCGGTCCGGTTCCGCACCGACGGCGGCAAGCCGGTCCTGACGCGCGGCGACGCGAAGTGAGGCTCTCGCCGCGGACCGGAATCGCCCGACCCGCGAACCCGAGGAGGATCCCATGGCACGACGCGTTGCGACGACGGGAGGGGCCGGCGGCACCGGGATCCTCGTCGGCCTCCTGGGGCTCTGCCTCGCGGGACCGGCGCTCGCGGGATCCACGAGCGTGACCGCGCGGCCCGGGGAGCGGGTCCGCCTCGACGGCTACGCCACCCACGAGACCCGACCGGGCTGCCCGTCCGTTCCGGCGGCCGCGATCGAGCTGGTCACGCCCCCGCGCGGCGGCCGCATCGAGCAGCGGCGCGAGTTCCTGGTCCTCGGCCAGAACATCGACGGCACCCCGTCGCGGGACGGCTGCCAGGACGTCGAGCGGGACGCGCGGACGCTCTACTACACGGCCCGGCCCGACTTCGCCGGCCACGACACGGTGTCGGTGATCGTCACCTTCGTCACCGGCGAGGAGGCCACCTACACCTACAGGATCACGGTGCCCGAGGGCGAGGGTCGGCGGGCGCCGGCGGTGTCCCAGGCACCTGCCCCCCGCGACGCGGGCCTCGCGCGGCCGGCCCCGGCGGCGCGCGCCGCTCCCGCCGAGCGGGCGACTCCGGCCGCGACTCCGGCTGCGACTCCGGCTCCGGCGCCCCGGGAGGCGAGCACCGGCGACTTCCTGCGCGACGCGGTCCGGGGCGCGGTCTCGGCCACCCGGCCGGCGCCGGCCGCGCCGCCCCCGAAAGCCGCCGAGGCCGCGGCGCCCGTGCCCGGCACGCCCGCACCGCCGCCGCAGCAGCAGCTGGCACCACCGCGCCCGCCCGCCGCGCCGCAGCTCTGACGCAGCTCCGGCGCGGACGGCCGGACCGGCCGCCCGCACCCCCACCGCCAAGCCGAGGACGAGTCCCGTGCATCAGCGCCTCCCGAACGCCCCCCGATCCGCGGCACCGACCCGACCGCGTCGGCGCGCCGGCGCCGGCGTCCTCGCCCTCGGATCGGCGCTCTGCCTGCCGCTCTGCCTGCCGCTCTGCCTCGCCCTGCCGGCCCGGGCGGAGGTGGAGAACAAGACCGCGCGCGCCGGCCAGCGGATCTTCCTCCAGGGCTTCACCTACTACTTCGCCACGCAGGGGTGCCGCTCGCGCGCGGCCACGATCGAGCTCGTCAGGCCGCCGCGCGGCGGGCGCATCGAGCAGCGGCGCGAGTTCCGGATCCTCAGCGGCAAGGTCGACGAGACGGGGGCGCAGATCCGGCAGCCGGACGGCTGCGAGGACGCCAAGAAGGACTCGATGTCGCTCTACTACACGGCACGGCCCGACTTCTCCGGACTCGACACCCTGTCGATCGACGTCACCTTCGGGGATGGGTCCACGGTGCCGTACACGTTCCGGATCACCGTGCCGCCGGGCGAGCCCCGCCGGGCCCCGGCGGTGTCGCAGGCGCCCGTCCCGCGCGCGGGCGGCGCCGGGCAGGCCGCGCCGGCGGCCCGGGCGACGCCGGCTCCGGCCCCCCGGGAGGCCGGCACCAGCACCGGCGACTTCCTGCGCGACACGGTCCGCGGCTCGGTCGCGGCCCCGCGGCCGGCACCGGTCGCGGAGCCTCCGAAGTCCGAGGCGGCCGCGGCGGACGCGCCCGGCGCGCCGCCTCGGACCGAGCCTCCGCCGCCACGCGCGATGGCGCCGGCGCCGCGCCCCCGGCCAGCGGCCACGCCGCAGCTCTGAGACCCGCGGGGCCGGCCGGTGCGGCCCGGCCTCGCTCATCCGGCGAATCCACGCCTGACCGGGCCCCCGCTGCACAGGTCCGGCAGGTCACCGACAGAGCCACCAGTAGAACCACCAGCAGAGCGAAGTGAGAGGCGCCCCATGGGATCGATGCGGAACGCGTCCATCTACGCGGCCATCCTATCGACGCTCCCGCTCCCGGCGGCCGCGGCGGAGACGTGCCGCGACCATTACCGGAGCGAGGGGACGCCGATGCTCCAGGCCATCACCTACAAGACGTGGATGATCTTCCCCTCGGTCAGCCCCAGGGCCGCGTTCGACCGGGTGACGCGGGCGGTCCTGGCCGAGGGGTTCGTGGGCGTGCACGTGGAGAAGGCGCTCGGCACCCTGACGGCCCAGCAGGAGACATCCGGTTCGGGGCGACCGCAGACGCTGCGGGTCGTCGTGCGCAAGGCCGGGGCGGGCAGCCGGGTCGACGCCCTGTTCATGGTGCAGGCCGGCCAGATCGGCCAGGACGTCGACCAGAACCTGTGCCGCATCGTCGATGCCGCGGCGCATTAGGCCCCCGATGCCGACCGGCTCCAGGCACGCGGCCCAGAGGCGAGGTTCCGATGCGCAGTCCGGTGCGAGCTTCGGGGCAAGGTTCGGGGCGATGCTCAGCGCGGGGCCGGCCGTGACGCGCCTCCCGGCGGCCACCCTCGCGGCAGCCCTCGCCGCTTTCCTCGCCGCAACCCTCCTGGCGCCGTCGTCGGCCCGCGCGATCGACTGCCGCAAGGCGGCCAGCCCACTCGAGCGCGTGATCTGCGCCGACCCGGCGCTCCGGAAGGCGGACGCCGCCCTGGGTGCGGCCTATTCCGGCCTCCTGCACAGCACGGACGACGCCGAGATCCGCGCGATGCTGGTCGCCAGCCAGAAACGCTGGGTGGCGGCCCGGGACACGTGGCTCGGCGACCTGGACGCGGCCGACGCGCGCGCCGTCGTGCTGAAGGCGATCCGGGCACGGACCGAGGACCTGTCCGGCCGCTCGAAGAGCGATCCCGCCCGACCGCACTGGATCGCGGCGGCGCAGCGGCAGCGGGCCTTCGCGGCGCGGTTCACCGGCGGCCCCTTCGCGGGGTTCGACACGGCGTGCGACTTCCTGCCCGTCGGGCAGGACCGGGTCTACGGGTGCTTCGGCAGCCGGCGCTACCAGAACGGCGACCGGGTCTGCACGCTGTCCGACGACTGGGCGAGCGGCCACACCTCCGAGACGCGCACGGTCGCGCGGGTCGTCGACGGCGCCGCGCGCACGGTCGCGACCTGCACGATCGGCGGGGGCGACGACGCGGAATGCCCGGGTCCCGACAGCGCCGACGGCCGCTGGGCGCGGCCTGCCGCCCCGGCCGTCGCCGGCGCGGCGGCACCCGCGGGACCTCGGCCCGTCCTCGACGTCGAGCTGGCCCCGGACGCCGATGCCGAGACCTGGCTCTCGGCGTGCCTGACCGACCCCGCCTATCCGCCGCCCGACCCGGTTTCGGCGGCCCGGACGGCCCCGGGATCGAGCCCGCCCGCGCCGGCGGGCGCCCCGAGCAGCCGGTGACGATGGGACCGCACGCCCCCGCGCCTGATCCGGGCCCTGCGCCGGCCCGGGGCCGCCGGCACGCTCTCGGTGACCACGACGGGCGACGGCGAACTGCCCGAGGTCCACGAGTACGGGGTCGCGTGCCGATGAGACGGATCCTGCGGGCGCTGCCGCTGATCGCCGTGACGGGCCTGGCCGCGACCGCCGCGGTCGCGGCCCCCATTCCCCCCTGCGCGGCCGACGCCGAGCGGCAGGCCCTCAAGCTGCTGCGCTTCCACAGCGACGGCGACGCGCGGGCCACGGTCGATCCCGCGTCCGTCCGGTCCGTCGGCACCGTCGCGTCCCTGGTCGGGACGCGGCGCTTCCAGGTGATCGAGGTGGAGGGCAGCATCTACAAGGGCGCGTATCGGATCCGGCTGATCTACGCGCCGATGCCCGGGAGCTGCGTGCTGATGGGGCAGGAGATCCTCGAGCGATCCGATCCCTACTGAGCACCGGCCCGCGGCCGGCCCTCCGGCCGCCCCGCGGGCGCTGTCCTCAGCGCACGCCGAGGCAGCCGGTCCCGGGCGCCGGCAGGACCAGCCAGGCGCCGCCCGCGTAGAGGCGCCGGACCGCGCCCGGCGCGGCGGGCCGGAGCACCAGATACGCGCGGCCGGCCGAGACCAGGGCCCCGTCGTCGGCGGCCGCCAGGGCGGCGGGGTTCCCGAGCGCCACCACGGTCTCCGGCTGGACCGCGAGGGCGGTCAGCGCGGTCACGCCGAGCCCCCCGGCGAGCGCCGCCGCGACGGCGCCGACCGGCAGGCCGCGCCGGGGGCGCCGATCAGTAATCGTAGGCATGCTCGAACCGGCCCCCCGCGGCCTCCACGTCGCGGATCTGCGCGACGAGCTGCTCTACCGCGGTGTCGTAGCCGACGCGCTGCCAGCCCGGCTCGGACTGGATCGGCATCGCGAACAGCGGCTCGGCCCCGCCGAGGGTGACCGTCCGGCCCGGCGGCAGGAGGACGGTGGTGAGGATCCGGTGGTTGCCGGCGATCTCCAGGACGTTCCGGCCCCGCGCGCCGAGGCCCCGGACGATCTCCGTGAAGGCCCGGTAGCGCGGCGTCTCCATCAGGGCGGCCGGGCCGCCGTCGCCGGCCGGGACGGGGCCGAGGAGGGTGATGCGCGGGTCGGCGGCCGCGTCGCCGGCATCGAGCCCCGCCACGACGCTGCGGATCGTCAGGCCGGCCGGGTCCATCCCGGCGAGCCACGCGATCCCCTGGGCGTAGGCCCATTTCACCCCGTATTGCAGCGTGAGCGCGCCGCGCCGCTCGACCGCCCGCAGGGACGGCGTGAACGGGACCTCGTGCCAGAGCCGCGACAGCTCCGCGTCGAACGGGTAGCGGTACCAGGGGGTCTGGCGCAGGAACGCGGCGTAATCCCCGAGCAGCCGGGCGTTGAACCGGTCCTCGTCCGTCGGCTCCGGCCCCCGCCACCACGCGGTCAGCGCCCCGAGGGTGCGCTCGTAGGCGCCCTGGATCAACATCTCGGCCGTGAAGCTCAGGCCGATCACGTAGTTGGTGACTTTCTGGCCCGCGGTGACGTCGCCGGTGCGCCCGGCCGCCCGGGTCGCTCCGCACAGGCTCGTCCAGAAGCCCGTCGTCGCCGCCCAGTAGTCGAAGGCCGATTCCGAGGCGGAACGCGTCACCCCGGCGAGGTCCGCGTAGGCGTGGACGATGTCCCATTCGGGGAAGGTGAGGTAGCTGTCGCCGGCCGCGCGCTTGTAGCCCTCGGGGGCGATCCCGAAGCGCGAGCCGCCCGCCGAACGCCCCGGCCCGGCGGGATCGGGCCTGACAGTGCAGCCCCCCTCGATCGCCGCGACGGGCAGGGCGCAGGCGAGGGCCAGAACGGCGAGGCCGGCGACCGCCCAGCGGACGACCCGTCGCCGGCGGCGGGGGGGCCGGGGGCTCACGCGGCGACCCCGGCCGCGGTCCGGGCGCGCCACGGCCACCAGCCGAGCACGACGCCGGCGAGGCCGAGGCTCAGGTGCGGGCCGTTGGAGAGGAGCGGGCTGTCCTGGAAGCCCTTCAGGAACAGCGACAGGTCGAGGAAGCTCGACCCGGTGAGCACGCCGACGACGCCGTCGAGCAGGTAGATCGCCCCGAAGGCCCGCAGGAAGGTCACGGCGGCGGAGCGCGACCACAGGCCGGCGGCGAGCGCCCACAGGCCGGAGGCGAGGTGGAGCGCGTCCTTGTAGACGTCGAGCCGGAACAGGCCGAAGACGCGGCCCTCCGCGTCCCGGAAGGCCGGGACGTAGTCGGTGGCGGCGGCGAACAGCAGGATGGCCGCGAAGGCGAGGGCGGCCACCTGTGGGGGCGTGGGTCTCATGGGCGTCTCCTGAGTCGGCACGCGCGGCCCGCGCGAGGCGGATCCGTGCCGGGGCGCGGTCAGGCCATGTAGGTCGACCACAGGGCGTTCCGGAACAGCAGCCCCGGATCGTAGCGGCGCTTGGCCGCCACGAAGGCGTCGAGCTTCGAATAGGCCCGGGCCATCTGGTCGCGCCGGGCGTGCAGGCGGTAGGGCAGGTAATAGGCCCCGCCGATCGCCACGACGCGCTCGATCAGGGCCTCGGTCATGCGCATCATCGCGGCCTCGTCGCCTGGGGTGAGCCCCTGCGAGAACGACATCACCGCGCCGATCCGCGGGCCCGGCGCGTAGGCCAGCGTCGAGTCCGGGTCCGCCGCCACGTAGCGCAGGGTGACGTTGAGGCAGTCGCAGCCCGAGCGCGGGATGGTCTCGCGGCAGGCGGCGAGGAACGCGTCGAAGCGCTCGGGCGGTACGAAGTACTCGTGCAGGATGTCGGTGCGGCTGCGGTCGCGCGAGGCGAGGTTGGCGACCGGCTCGTTCATCAGGCTGTTGCGGGTGGCGAGGCCGGGATCCAGGGTCGGGTTGAGCCGGGTCTCGGCGATCCAGCGGGCGCGCTTGCCGAACTCGCTGCCGACCTGGGCCCGGTAGATCTCCCGCGAGACCGCCGAGAACGCCCCCTGCGCGGCCGCCGCGGGCAGGACCTGCGGCGGGTGCTCGGTCTCCGCGTAGGTGACGAGGATCGCCTCGTCGAAGAATCCGGCCTGCGCAACCGAGAGCCGGCCGTAGGCCATCCGCAGGCGGGCGTCGCGCGCCACCGCCGCCGCGAAGGCCGGCGCGAAATCCGCGGCCGGCATCACCGCGAAGGTCGGCGTCAGGAGGCGGTTCGGCACCATCTCGACCACGAGGTCGACCACGATGCCGAACAGGCCGTAGCCGCCCATCGCCAGCCCGAACAGCTCGGCGTTCTCCTCGCGGGAGCAGGTCACGAGGCTGCCGTCGGCCAGGACGAGGCGGAGGGCGCGGACGGTGGAGCCGAACGGGCCGTGCGGCGCGGGCCAGCCGTGGGCGTTGACGCAGAAGGTCGAGCCGACCCCGAAATCGCTGTTCGACTGCATGACCGTCGGCGAGTAGCCGATCCGGTCGAGCTGCCGGATGACCTGCGACCAGCGCGCGCCGGCCCCGACCCGGTAGAGGCCGGCGGCTGTGTCGGGCTCGATCGGGCCGCCCTCCAGGGTCACGGCCGTCCCGTCGCGGGCGAGGCTCTGGGCGCCCATGGAATGGCGGGCGACGCCGACGGCGACAGGCCGGCCGGCGGCGGCGGCGTCCCGGATCTCGGCGCGCACGGCCTCGATCAGGGCGTCGGTCGAGCCCGTCGGGAGCACGGCGTGGCGCGTCACCGGGGTCGGGTTGAGGCCGCTCGCGTCGTTGAGGATGATCCGCGGCGCGGCCCGGGCCGTCCGCGGCAGCAGCGCGGCGGCCGCCGCGGCGCCGCCGCCCGCGAGGATCCCGCGCCTGCTCGGTCCTGTCCCGGCCATGCCCACCCTCGATTCGCGCCGGCGGGGCGACCGGCTCGCCCCGCCGGCCAACCCTGCGACGGGTTCGGATCCGGCGGCGTGAGATCACGCACGGAGCGCGGTGCGCCGCCGGCCGGGACGATGCCACGCCGCCCCCGGCGCGGTCGAGCGCCCGCGCTCCGGCCGTCGGCGCCGCGCGCCGATCCGTCCTCAACCGCGATTCTTCGACGGGTCGCGGATCGCGACGTTGACAGGCGTCCGGGGCCACGGCACGGCGGCGGAGGACCCGCTTGGCCGGAGCCCACGATCGCCGAGGAGGGAGATCCGCCATGCCGTCAGGCGCTTCGAACCGGACGGCAGGGGAGGCCCCGCGGCCGGAGCGGGAGCCGGTCCTGCTGCAGGATCCGCACGCCGTCCGCGAGCCGCGCGAGAACAACCTCGAGCGCGCGATCGGCCACGCGGTGCGCGAGCGCCGGAAGCGGCTCGGCATCACCTCGGCGGACCTCGCCGCGACGACCGGCCTGTCGCCCGGCATGCTGTCGAAGATCGAGAACGGCAACATCTCGCCGTCCCTGACGACGCTGCAGCTGCTCGCCCAGGCGCTCGGCATGCCGATCACCGGCTTCTTCCGCGGCTACGAGGAGGTCCGCAACGCGGTCTTCGTCAAGGCCGGGGAGGGGATCGAGCTGGAGCGGCGCGGCACGCGGGCCGGGCACCAGTACAACCTGCTCGGGCACATCCACGAGAACACCAGCGGCGTGACGGTCGAGCCGTATCTGATCACGCTCACGACCGATTCGGACGTGTTCCCGACCTTCCAGCACCCCGGCCTGGAGTTCCTCTACATGCTGGAGGGCGAGGTGCTGTACCGGCACGGGGACCGGCACTTCCACATGCAGCCCGGCGACAGCCTGTTCTTCGACGCCGATGCCCCGCACGGGCCGGCGGAGCTGCTCGTGCTGCCGGCCCGCTACCTCTCGGTGATCGCGTATCCGCAGTCGGGCCGCACCGGCTGACGGGCCGCGTTGTTCTCAAGAAGAAATCTTATTTCTTGAGGGTTGATTTCCGCCGCGCAGGCCGCCTATGCTCCGGGCGAACCCGCGACGGAGGTGGTGCCATGTGCGGCATCGTCGGATTGTTCCTGAAGGACCCCGCCCTGGAGCCGCAGCTCGGCGCGCTGCTCGCCGACATGCTCGTCACCATGACGGATCGGGGGCCGGACTCGGCCGGCCTCGCGATCTACCGGCCGCCGGCCCCCGGCCTGTCGAAGATCACCGTGCAGTCGGCACGCCCGGAGGCGGATTTCCCCGCCCTGGAGCAGCGCCTCGCGGAGGCCTCCGGCGGCTCGGCGCGGGTGGCGGTGAAGAGCTCGCACGCGGTCATCACCGTGGCGTCCGACTGCCTCGCCGCGACGCGCGATGCCCTGAAGGGCCTCGCGCCCGATCTGCGCGTGATGGGCGCGGGCGAGAGCGTCGAGATCTACAAGGAGGTCGGCCTGCCGAAGGACGTGGTGGCGCGCTTCGGCATCGCAGGAATGTCGGGCACCCACGGCATCGGCCACACCCGGATGGCGACGGAATCGGCCGTGACCACGATGGGCGCGCACCCGTTCTCGACGGGCGCCGACCAGTGCCTCGTCCATAACGGCTCGCTGTCGAACCACAACAACCTGCGCCGGAGCCTCGCCCGGGCCGGCATGGCCTTCGAGACGGAGAACGATTCCGAGGTCGCGGCGGCCTATCTCACCACCGCGATGGCGCGTGGCCGGGACCTCGGCGCGGCGCTCGCGGGGGCGCTCACGGATCTCGACGGGTTCTTCACCTTCGTGGTCGGCACCAAGTCCGGCTTCGGCGTGCTGCGCGACCCGATCGCCTGCAAGCCGGCGATCATGGCGGAGACCGAGCGCTACGTCGCCTTCGGCTCGGAATACCGGGCGCTCGTCGGCCTGCCGGGGATCGAATCCGCCCGCGTCTGGGAGCCCGAGCCGGCGACCGTCTACTTCTGGGATCAGCGGCAGGCCGCCTGAGCCGCTCCCCCCGCAGCCTTCACGGATCTCGCCCATGCCCGTCTTCGATCTGGCGGCGACGCCCCTGCGCGCCCTGAACCAGGCCCTCCACGGCGTCGCGCCGGGCGCCAACGACACCGAATTCGAGGTGCTGAACCCGCGGGGCCAGCACGCGGTCGCGGTCGGGATCGACGGGCCCGTCACCGTCACGGTGCGCGGCCCGGTCGGCTACTACTGCGCCGGCATGAACGACGGCGGCACCGTCACGGTGCAGGGCTCGGCGGGCCCGGGCGTCGCCGAGAACATGATGTCCGGCACGGTCGTGATCGAGGGCGACGCCTCGCAATATGCCGGCGCCACCGGGCGCGGCGGCCTCCTCGTCATCAAGGGCAACGCGGCCTCGCGCTGCGGCATCTCCATGAAGGGGATCGACATCGTCGTGCACGGCTCGATCGGGCACATGTCGGCCTTCATGGGCCAGTCCGGATCCCTCGTGGTCCTGGGCGATGCCGGCGAGGCGTTAGGCGACTCGCTCTATGAGGCGAAGCTGTTCGTCCGCGGCAGCGTGAAGAGCCTCGGGGCCGACTGCATCGAGAAACCGATGCGCCCCGAGCACCGCGCGCACCTCGCGGCCCTGCTGGACCGCGCCGGGGTCGCGGACGTCCGGCCGGAAGAGTTCCGGCGCTACGGCTCGGCCCGCAAACTCTACAGCTTCAACATCGACAACGCCGACGCCTACTGAGAGCGCGCCGCCGGAGTGGATACCGGTTCGGCGCGAGCGAGCGCGTCGAATCAAGGACTTAAAGCCGCTCCCGATCGGGAGCGGCTCAAGCGGGAGACCGGGCATGACCTATCAGAACCCGCCGATGCCGCCGCGCAAGTCGGCGACCTTCGACGACCACACCCTGGCGGAGATCCGCCGGGCCGCGGCCACCGGCATCTACGACATCCGCGGCGGCGGCACGAAGCGCAAGCTCCCGCATCTCGACGACCTGCTGTTCCTCGGCGCCTCGATGTCCCGCTATCCCCTGGAGGGCTACCGGGAGGCCTGCGGGACCGGCGTCACCCTCGGCACGCGATTTGCCAAGAAACCGATCGCGTTGAAGATCCCGATCACCATCGCCGGCATGAGCTTCGGATCCCTGTCCGCCAACGCCAAGGAGGCCCTCGGCCGCGGCGCTACGCTGGCCGGCACCTCGACCACCACGGGGGACGGCGGCATGACCGACGAGGAGCGCGGCCATTCCGACATCCTCGTCTACCAGTACCTGCCCTCCCGCTACGGCATGAACCCGCGCGACCTCCGGCGCGCCGACGCCATCGAGGTGGTGGTCGGCCAGGGCGCGAAGCCCGGTGGCGGCGGCATGCTGCTCGGCCAGAAGATCTCCGACCGGGTCGCCGCCATGCGCGACCTGCCCAAGAGCATCGACCAGCGCTCCGCCTGCCGGCACCCGGACTGGACCGGCCCGGACGATCTCGAGATCAAGATCGGCGAGTTGCGCGAGATCACCGACTGGGAGAAGCCGATCTACGTGAAGGTCGGCGGCGCCCGGCCCTATTACGACACCGCGCTCGCCGCGAAGGCCGGGGCCGACGTCGTCGTCCTCGACGGCATGCAGGGCGGCACGGCGGCGACTCAGGACGTGTTCATCGAGCATGTCGGCCAGCCGACGCTCGCCTGCATCCGCCCCGCCGTGCAGGCGCTGCAGGATCTCGGCCTGCACCGGAGCGTGCAGCTCGTGATCTCGGGCGGCATCCGCTCGGGCGCGGACGTCGCCAAGGCCATCGCGCTCGGGGCGGACGCGGTCTCGATCGGCACCGCGGCGCTCGTCGCCATCGGCGACAACGACCCGGCCTACGAGGAGGAGTACCGCGAGCTCGGCTCGACCGCGGGTGCCTACGACGACTGGCACGAGGGCCGCGACCCGGCGGGCATCACCACGCAGGATCCCGAGCTGGCGGCCCGCCTCGACCCGGTCCGCGCCGGCCGGAAGCTCGCCAATTACCTGAAGGTGATGACCCTGGAGGCGCAGACCATCGCCCGCGCCTGCGGCCACAACCACCTGCACAATCTGGAGCCCGAGGACCTCGTGGCGCTGACGCTCGAGGCCGCCGCCATGGCCCGCGTGCCGCTGGCCGGCACCGACTGGTACCCGGGCAAAGCGGGCTTCTAGGGCCCTTCAACCCCGCCGGTCGCGCCGGAACGGGGCGCGGCCGGCCCCCACCCGATCCGCGCTCAGGGGGCTGCCGTGACGACCGACCTTTCCGCCTACGCCGCCGAGCACGGCGTGAAGTACTTCATGATCTCCTACACGGACCTGTTCGGCTGCCAGCGCGCCAAGCTGGTGCCCGCGCAGGCGATCGGCGCCATGCAGCGCGACGGCGCGGGCTTCGCGGGCTTCGCCACCTGGCTCGACCTGACCCCGGCCCATCCCGACCTGTTCGCAATGCCGGACGCCGCCTCGGTGATCCGCCTGCCCTGGAAGCCAGACGTCGCCTGGGTGGCGGCCGACTGCACCATGGCGGACGCCCCCGTCGGCCAGGCGCCCCGGGTGGTGCTGAAGCAGCTCGTGGCGCGGGCCGCCGACGAGGGCCTGCGGGTCAAGACCGGCGTCGAGGCCGAGTTCTTCCTGCTGAGCGCGGACGGATCGGCGATCTCGGATCACCACGATCGGGCGGAGAAATCCTGCTACGACCAGCAGGCGCTGATGCGCCGCTACGACGTGATCGCCGAGATCTGCGACCACATGCTGGCTCTGGGCTGGAAGCCCTACCAGAACGACCACGAGGACGCGAACGGCCAGTTCGAGATGAACTGGGAGTACGACGACGCGCTGGCCACCGCCGACAAGCACGCCTTCTTCAAGTTCATGGTCCGCTCGGTCGCCGAGCGGCACGGCCTGCGGGCGACCTTCATGCCGAAGCCGTTCCCCGGCCTCACCGGCAACGGCTGCCACTGCCACGTCTCGGTGTGGAACACGGCCGGCACCGTGAACGCCTTCGCGGATCCCGAGATGCCGTTCGGCCTCTCGACCCGGGGCCGGCACTTCCTCGGCGGGATCATGCGGCACGCGCCCGCGCTCGCCGCGATCACCAACCCGACGGTCAATTCCTACAAGCGCATCAACGCGCCCCGCACGATCTCGGGCGCGACCTGGGCGCCGAACGCCGTGACCTGGACCGGCAACAACCGCACCCACATGGTGCGCGTGCCCGGGCCGGGCCGGTTCGAGCTGCGCCTGCCCGACGGGGCGGCCAATCCGTACCTGCTCCAGGCGGCGATCCTGGCCGCGGGCCTGGACGGTGTGGCGTCGGCGGCCGATCCCGGGCCGCACAGCGACGTCGACATGTACCGCGACGGCCACGCCGTCACCGGCGCGCCGCGCCTGCCGCTCAACCTGCTGGACGCGCTGCGGGCCTTCGAGGCCGACGAGGCCCTGCGGGACAATCTGGGCGGCGCGTTCTCCGTCGCCTACCTCAAGTTGAAGCAAAATGAGTGGGACAGCTACTGCGCCCATTTCACCGCCTGGGAGCGCGAGACCACGCTCGATGTCTGAGCCGGTGCTGCCGGTGACGCGCCGAACGGCGGACCGGCTCTTGCAAGGCCCAGTTCGATCCTGGCGACGGGGAGCGGGACGCGGACCGACATGCGTGTGATCCATCGTATCCTGGGCAGCCGGCACGAATCCGGGATGGCCGAGCGCCTGCACCATCTCGCGCATCACGGCGCGGTGGACGTGCTCGTCGTGTCGAGCACCGACGTCGCCCGGCGGCGGATCCGCGCGACCACCCAGTCCGGCGAGGAGATCGCCCTCGCCCTGCCGCGGGACGAGCCGCTCTTCGACGGGGCCGTGCTGGCGCTGGAGGCGGACCGCGCCCTCGTCGCCCGGGTCGGCTCCGAGCGCTGGCTCCGCCTCGTCCCGGACAGCCAGGCCGCCGCCCTCGAGCTCGGCTACCACGCCGGCAACCTCCACTGGCGGGTTCGCTTCGCCGACGGCGCCCTCCTGGTGGCCCTGGACGGACCGGCCGACGCGTACCTCGTCCGCCTCGGCGCCCTCGTCACCGACCGGCAGGTGACCCACACCATCCTCGACGAGGCGGCGCCGTGCTGAGCCGGCTCCTGGCGTTCCAGCAGGCCGACGCCGCCTTCCCGAGCGGGAGCTTCGCCTTCTCCAACGGGATCGAGGGGCTCGTCGCGGGCGACCCGGCCTTCGACACGGTGAGCCTGACGCGGACGCTCACGGCCCTCGTGCGCTTCCGGTGGGCGGAGAGCGACCGCGTCGCCCTGATCCTCGCCCACCGCGCCGGCCCCGATCCGGCCCGGCTCGGCCGCATCGACGCCGCCGTGGAGGCGGCCACCCTCGTCGAGGCGATGCGCACCGGCAGCCGGCGCAACGGCGCCTCCCTGCTGACCACCCACGCGCGGCTCGCCACGCCCGGTGCCGGGGACATTCGCGCCGCGATCCGGTCCGGGCTCATGCTGGGGCACCTCGCCACCGTGCAGGGCGCCCTGTGGCGGGGGCTGGGCCTGTCAGAAGCGGAGGCGGCGGCCGTCGCCGGCTACCAGCTCGTCTCCGGCCTGGTCTCGGCCACGGTCCGGCTCGGTCAGGTGGGCGCCATCCAGGGCCAGCAGGCCCTCCAGACGGTGCTGTCGCTCGTCGCGGAGATCGCCGAGCGGCCCGTGACCGAGGACCCCGACGGCGCGATCGTCCTCACGGGCTTCACGCCGCTGATCGAGGTCGCCGCGATGCGGCACGCGCGCGCCGACCTGCGCCTGTTCGCCAACTAGGGAGCGGGTGATGCTGCTCACGCCCACCGAGCTGGAACGTCTCACGATCTTCACCGCGGCCGAGCTCGCCCGCAAGCGCCGGGCCCGCGGCCTCAGGCTCAACTACCCGGAGGCGGTGGCGCTCATCACCGACGAGATCCTGGAGGGCGCGCGCGACGGGCGCAGCGTCGCCGACCTCATCGGCTGGGGCTCCACGATCCTGTCGACCGAGGACGTGATGCCGGGCATCGCCGCCATGCTGCCGATCCTGCAGGTCGAGGGCGTCTTCCCGGACGGCACCAAGCTCGTCACGGTCCACGAGCCGGTCCGCGCCCGGGCGGGCGCCCCCGCCGACACCCTGGAGCCCGGGGCGATCCTGCCGGCCGACGGCGCGATCGAGCTGGCCGCGGGCCGCCCGCGGGTCACCCTCGACGTCGTCAACACCGGCGACCGCCCGGTCCAGATCGGCTCGCACTACCACTTCTTCGAGGTGAACCGGGCGCTCGATTTCGACCGGGCGGCGGCCCTGGGCTACCGCCTCGACATCCCGGCCGGGACGGCGATCCGCTTCGAGCCGGGGCAGCGCAAGACCGTGACGCTGGTCGGCTTCGGCGGCGCCCGGGAGCTGACCGGGCTCAACGACCTGACGCAGGGGACCCTGCCCGACGACGCGGCGCGGGCGGCGGCCCTCGCCCGCGCCAAGGCCCGCGGCTTCAAGGGCGCCTAGGGAGAGTGCCATGGTGACGATCCCGCGCCGCGACTACGCCGCCCTCTACGGGCCGACCACCGGGGACGGGGTGCGGCTCGCCGACACCTCCCTGGTGGCGGTCGTCGAGCACGACCACGCCGTCTACGGGGACGAGTGCCTGCACGGCGGCGGCAAGACCCTGCGCGACGGGATCGGGATGGCGCCCGGGGTGACCGCCGCGCAGGGCGCGCTCGACTTCCTCCTCTGCAACGTCGTGGTGATCGACCCCGTCCTCGGCATCCAGAAGGGCGATCTCGGCATCAAGGACGGGCGGATCGTGGCGCTCGGCAAGGCCGGCAACCCGGCGATCATGGACGGCGTCGACCCGCGCCTGATCGTGTCGGCCGGGACGACGGTGCGCGACTGCGAGGGTCTGATCGCGACGCCCGGGGCCATCGACGTGCACGTGCACTTCGATTCCGCCGGCCTGCCGGACCACGCGATCGCCTCCGGCGTCACGACCCTGCTCGGCGGCTCGCTCGGGCCGATCACCGTCGGCATCGATTCCGGCGGCCCGTTCAACACCGGCCGCATGCTCCAGGCCGCCGAGGCCTGGCCGGTCAATTTCGGCTTCCTCGGGCGCGGCAACACCCACCGGCCGGCCGCCCTGAAGGAGCAGCTGGAGACCGGCGTCCTCGGCCTCAAGATCCACGAGGACTGGGGCGCGATGCCGGCCGCGATCGACGCCTGCCTGGGCTTCGCCGACGCGTACGACTTCCAGGTCCAGCTCCACACCGACACGCTGAACGAGTCGGGCTTCGTGGAGGACACGCTGGCGGCGATCGGCGGCCGCACCATCCACATGTACCACACCGAGGGGGCCGGGGGCGGCCACGCGCCGGACATCATCCGGGTCGCCGGGCTGCCGCACTGCCTGCCCTCGTCGACGAACCCGACCAACCCCTACACGGTCAACACCTTCGACGAGCACCTCGACATGACGATGGTGTGCCACCACCTCAACCCGGCCCTGCCGGAGGACGTGGCCTTCGCGGAGAGCCGCATCCGCGCCCAGACCATCGCCGCCGAGGACGTGCTCCACGACATCGGGGCGATCGCGATGCTCGGCTCCGACAGCCAGGGCATGGGCCGGATCCACGAGGTCGTCTGCCGGACGTGGCAGCTCGCCTCGAAGATGAAGGACCAGCGCGGCCCGCTCCCCGAGGAGAGGCCGGGCTTCGGCGACAATGCCCGGATCAGGCGCTACATCGCCAAGTACACGATCAACGCGGCGCGCACCTTCGGCATCCAGGAGCATGTCGGCTCGCTGGAGCCCGGCAAGATGGCCGACATCGTGGTCTGGCGGCCGGCCTTCTTCGGGATCAAGCCGGAGCTCGTGATCAAGGGCGGCTTCATCGCCTGGGGCGCGATGGGCGATTCCGCCGCCTCGCTGATGACCTGCGAGCCGGTGCTGATGCGCCCGCAATGGGGCGCCTTCGGGCGCGCCAAGCAGGCGCTCTCGGCCTGCTTCGTCCACCCCCTGGCGATCGAGGCCGATCTCGGCGGCCGGCTCGGCCTGCGCAAGGCGCTCCTGCCCGCCCGCGGGACCCGCACGCTGACGAAGGCCGACATGCTCTGGAACGACGCCTGCCCGGAGATCCGCGTCGACCCGCAGACCTTCGACGTCTTCGTCGACGGCGTGCTCGCCACCTGCGAGCCGGCCCGGACTCTGCCGCTCGCCCAGCGCTACATGCTGCGCTGAGCGGCGCCGAACCCCGCCACCCCTCTCACGGCCCCGCTCCCCATGACCGACGTGACTCCCGCGAACGCCGCCCGGATCGGGATCGGCGGCCCGGTCGGATCCGGCAAGACCGCGCTGATCGAGCGGCTGATCCCCGTGCTGCGGGCGCGGGGCGTCGATCTCGCGGTGATCACGAACGATCTCGTCACCAAGGAGGATGCCGAGCGGCTGCGCCGCTCCGGGCTGATCGATCCGAGCCGCGTCGAGGCGGTGGAGGCCGGGGCCTGCCCGCACACGGTGATCCGGGAGGACCCGACCCTCAACATCGCCGCGGGCGACGCGCTGGAGGCGCGCTTCCCGGGCCTGCAGCTGCTCGTCTTCGAATCCGGCGGCGACAACCTCGCCTCGACCTTCTCCCTCGACCTCGTGGACTGGTGGATCTTCGTGATCGACGTGGCCGGCGGCGACGACATCCCGCGCAAGCGCGGCCCGGGCGTGCTGCGCTGCGACCTCCTCGTGATCAACAAGGTCGACCTCGCGCCGCATGTCGGCGTCGACCTCGACGGGATGCTCGCGGAGGCCGCGCGGGTCCGGAGCGGCAGGCCGGTCCTCGCCACGAACGCGCGCGCGGGCCTCGGCATCGACGCGGTGGCGGATGCCATCGGCCGGGCCGTCCTGTTCGCGCCCTAGCCGTGCCCGACGACGTCCAGACCGGCCGCCGCGCGACGGCCCGCCTCGGCTTCGTGCGCGGCGGCGGGACCAGCGTGCTCGCCGACCAGCACGTGCCGTACCCGTTCCACATCACGAAGCCGTTCCGCCTGTATCCGCAGCGGCCGGAGCTGATCACGCTGTACCTGCAATCGGCCTCCGGCGGCCTCTACCGCGGCGACCGTCTCGGCCTCGACATCACGATGGGTCCGGGCTCGGCGGCGCACGTCACCACCCAGGCCGCCACGGTCGTCCATCGCAGCGCCGACCAGCCGGCCCGCCAGGACACGCGGATCCGCGTCGGCGCCGATGCCTTCCTCCACTGCGTGCCCGATCCCCTGATCCTGTTCCCCGGCGCCGCCCTCTCGGCCTCGACCCGGGTCACGCTCGAGCCCGGGGCCCGTGCCGTCGTCTCCGAGAGCATTGCGTGTCACGACCCGGAGGGCCGCGGCAGGCCGTTCGAGCACGTCGAGCTCGCCCTCGGCATCGAGACGGCGGCGGGGGCCGTCCTGGTCCGCGAGCGGGCGCGCATCGCCGGCGCCGAGTTCCGCGATCCGGCCTCGCCGCTCGGCCCGTGGCGGGCCTACGGCGCCCTCGTCATCCTCGGTCCGGCCCCGTGCCTGCCGGATCCCGGGGACGTCCAGGCCGCGGCCGACCGCACCGGCTGCCGGGCCGGGCTCAGCCCGCTGCCGAACGCGGCCGGGCTCGGCCTCCGGCTCCTCGCGCCCGACGGCGGCACCCTGGCGGCGGGGCTGGAGGCGGCCGCTGGTCGCGCCTTCGCGGCGCTGACCGGGCTCGCCCCGGCGCGCCGCCGCAAATAGGAAGCCGGCGCCCGGGATCGCCGCCGCCGATATGGGCAGGCTGCCGATGTTTTCATCTTGCGAAATTTATTTTCTTTTGAAGAAATATGCCGAAGGAGACGATCCGTGCGCGACGGCTGATCCGGTGCGGACGGGGCGGCCCACCTTCTCGAACGATCTGAAGGATTTGCCCCCCATGGCGACAGACGATCCCGCGCACTTCACCCTCCGCCGGCGCCTGCTGCTCGGGCTGGCGGCGGCCCCGCTCGCGGCATCGCTGCCGCGCGTCGCGGCGGCCGCCGAGGCCGGCGCTCTGGCGGTGACCGACAGCGAGGTGACGGTCGGCATCCTGCACTCGATCACCGGCACCATGGCGATCTCGGAGACCGGGCCGAGCCAGGGCGAGAAGCTGGCGATCCAGCAGATCAACGACGCCGGCGGCGTGCTCGGACGCAAGATCAAGATCATCCAGGAGGACGGCGCCTCCGACTGGCCGACCTTCGCCGAGAAGGCCAAGAAGCTCCTCGTCAACGACCACTGCGCCGCCGTGTTCGGCTGCTTCACCTCGGCCTCGCGCAAGGCGGTGCTGCCGGTCTTCGAGCAGTACAACGGCCTGCTGTACTATCCGACCTTCTACGAGGGCCTGGAGCAGTCGAAGAACGTCTTCTACACCGGCCAGGAGGCCACGCAGCAGATCCTCGCCGGCCTCGACTGGGTCCACAAGGAGAAGGGCGGCGACAGCTTCTACTTCATCGGCTCCGACTACATCTGGCCGCGCACCTCCAACAAGATCGCCCGCAAGCACGTGGAGACCGTGCTCAAGGGCAAGGTCGTCGGCGAGGAGTACTTCCCCCTCGGCCACACGCAGTTCAACTCGGTCATCAACAAGATCAAGCTCACCAAGCCGAAGGTGATCTTCGCCACGATCGTGGGCGGCTCGAACGTGGCGTTCTACAAGCAGCTGAAGGCGGCGGGCATCGACCTGTCGAAGCAGGTGCTGATGACGCTGTCGGTGACCGAGGACGAGGTTGACGGCATCGGCGGCGAGAACATCGCCGGGGCCTACTCGTGCATGAAGTACTTCGAGTCGATCCAGAACGAGAACAATAAGGCGTTCGTGGCCGCGTTCAAGAAGATGTGGGGCGAGAAGACGGTCATCGGCGACGTGACGCAGGCGGCCTATCTCGGCCCGTTCCTGTGGAAGATGGCCTGCGAGAAGGCCGGCACCTTCGACGTCGACAAGGTCGTGGCGGCCTCGCCCGGCCTGGAATTCAAGGGGGCGCCGGAAGGTTACGTGAAGATCGACGAGAACCACCATCTCTGGTCGAAGACCCGTGTCGGCCGGGCGAAGCCCGACGGCCAGTTCGAGATCGTCTACACCAGCCCCGAGCTGATCAAGCCCGATCCGTTCCCGAAAGGGTACCAGTAGGCCAGGCTGACGGCTGCGAGGATATCGGTGGCCGGCCGGGTCCAGATGACGGGCTCGGCGTGTCGGTTGTGGCCGGCGATGTCGCGTTTGATCGCCGCCTGCGGGTCGACGACGCCGATGACGGGGCCGCGCCGCGTGTCCGTCGTCGGAAGAGCTGAAACGCCTTGAGGCGCCCAGAGACGGAGGCTGTGGTCCAGCCGGGCTGGCCTGCGGCCGCCACGCATCGATCTCGCTCCTCGCGGCGGCCGACGACGAGAACCAGTTCGCGTTCAGGCACTCGTCGCGCAGGCGGCCATTGAACGAGTCGGCCAACGCGCTTGTGCCGGTCCGCGCTCAGGCCGGCGTGACAGCCGTCGTCCCACGTCGGGAGATGTGCACGTTGCGGTAGAGGGTCAGAGCGCCCACGATCGAGAACAGGGCCGCACAAGCGAGCCAGAGGCCTGGCATGGCTCGATTCCCCGTTGCGTGGATCAGATAGGTACAGATCGCCGGGGTGAAGCCGCCGAAAATTGCCTGTGCGAGACTGTAGGCCAGGGAGAAGCCTGTGGCGCGAACCTCGGCCGGCATGATCTCGGTCAGCGTGACGACCATCACCCCCTGGTAGCCGCCATACAGGAACGACATCCACATGAGGGCGGCCAGCAAGCGGCCGAAGGACGGGTCTGTCACGAGCCACGCCATGACCGGGTAAGCCGTGAGACCGATCAACACCGAGAAGGTCAGGAGCACCGGAAGCCGCCCGACCCGGTCCGACACCGCCCCCATAACGGGCACCCAGACGAAGTTCGCCACGCCGACGCAGACGGTGACCACGAAGCTGTCATGCGCACTTAGGCCAAGAACCTGACGCGCGTAGGTCGGGGTATAGGCCGTGATCATGTAGAAGAAGACGCTCGTCAGTGTGACGAGCAGCACCGCCTTGAGCACGATCGCCCAGTTCTGGAGAAGTGACCGGTAGATCTCGCCGAGGGTTACGCGGCGATGCTTCGCCCGCTGCGCAAAATCCTCGCTCTCCTGCATCGAGCGCCGGATCCAGAACAGGACGGGGATGATCAGGCAGCCGATCAGGAACGGAATGCGCCATCCCCAGGCGAGCATCTGCTCCTCCGTCAGGAAGCCGCGCAGGGTCACGCCGATAACGGCGGCGAAGACCACGGCGACCTGCTGGCTCGCCGATTGCCAGCTCACGTAGAAGCCGCGATTCCCCGGCGTCGCGATCTCCGACAGATAGACCGAGACGCCGCCGGATTCGGCGCCGGCGGAGAACCCCTGCAGCAGTCGGCCGATCAGGACGAGAATGGGAGCGGCGATGCCAATCGATGCGTAGGTCGGCGTGAACGTGATGAGCGCGACGCCCACCGACATGATGGCGAGGCTCATGACCAACCCGGCTCGTCGGCCGTGGCGGTCGATATAGGCGCCAAGCACGATGGCGCCGAGCGGACGCATCAGGAAGCCGATCCCGAAGGTGGCCAACGACAGCATCAACGAGACGTACTCGTTGTCGTTGGGAAAGACGGCCTTTGCCACCGCAGCGGCGTAGAAGCCGTAGACCATAAAATCGAACATTTCGAGGAAGTTTCCGCTCACGACGCGGAAGACGTCCTTCTTCGAGGGCGGTCGCTGCACCGAAGCGTCCATGGTTTCTCTCCCGTCAATGAATCGGCCTCCTCTTCGGAAGGCTGTGCCGGCCTGAGAACGACGCAAGTTGTTCTATTATTTGGAACGACGTATCAGGAATTGATAGGCTATGAACGCCCTGGCCTGCAGTCAATGGAGAACCTGCAGAATTCGCGACCGCGCGGCCGGTATTCGAGAAACCGCCATTGTTGTTGCAACTCGTTCAGAGGACTGCACTTGACGAGGCGCCACGGGCAACGCTAGCTTTTACCAGAACGGCGTTTCGAATGTTGGAACGATGGACAGCACCCTCCTCAAGGGATTGATGCTTATCGAGCACTTGGCCGGCAGCGAGACGCCCCGGGGCGTCAGCGAACTGGCACGCGCGCTCAACCTCACGAAGAGCAATGTGCATCGCACGCTCCAGACACTGGTGGCCGCCGGCTACGTGCGCGCCCAGACGGGTGGCACCTACGCCTGCACCTTGAAGCTCTTCGAGCTCGCCAGTCCCGTTGTGGCGCGGATCGACGTCCGGCAGGTCGCCGAGCCCTTCATGCGGACCCTGGCCGATCAAACCCAGGAGACCATCCACCTGTCGCTGCTCGACCGGGCGGACGTCATCTACCTGCACAAGATCGAGAGCCCCCAGCCGGTTCGCGCCTATTCGTCGATCGGTGGCCGCGCTCCGGCCTATTGCGTGGCGTCCGGCAAGGCGCTGCTCGCTTATCAGGAGGAGGCGCTGGCCCACCTGCCGGAGACGCTCCAGGTCCACACGCCGCGCACGATCGCGACCCTCGACCTCCTGCGGCGGGAACTCGAGCAGGTCCGGATTCAGGGTTTCGCGATCAATCGCGGGGAGTGGCGGGAGGGCGTGTGCGGGCTCGCCGCGATCGTCCACGATGCCATGGGCCGTCCCGTCGCGGCGATCGGTATCTCCGGGCCGGCCGATCGCCTGAATCCCACGGCGCTCCGCCGCTTCAGCGACGTGGTCGTCGACGCGGCGCGCAGCCTGTCGCGGGCCCTCGGCTACAACCCCATCACCGTCTCATCCCCTGCCGCGCCGCGGCATGCCCGAGGCTCAGCGCCCCCGCGCGCGCCGGCGGCGCTTGCCTGATCGAGGAGTAGGCCCATGCGACCGCTGTCCGGTATCCGCGTGATCGAGTTCTGCAGTGTCGCGGCCGGGCCATTCTGCGCCATGCTGCTCGCCGACATGGGAGCCGACGTCATCAAGGTCGAGAATCCGGAGGGCGGCGACTCGATGCGGGCCTGGCCGCCCCTCAACGCGGGCTTCAGCGAGAACTTCGCCTCGCTCAACCGCAACAAGCGCTCTGTGACGCTGGACCTGAAGGATCCGGCCGACAAGGCGCGCGCCCTGGACCTGATCGGCTCTGCCGACGTGGTGCTGGAGAACAACCGCCCCGGCGTGATGAAGCGGCTCGGCCTCGACTACGTGCGCGTCAGCGCCGGGCGGCCCGGCTTGGTCTATTGCTCGATCTCAGCCTTCGGCCAGGAGGGGCCGCGCTCCGCCGAGGCCGGGTTCGACCTGACGCTCCAGGCGATGAGCGGCGTGATGAGCGTCACGGGCGAGCCCGGCGCGCCCCCGGTCAAGTGCGGCGTACCGATCTCGGATTTCGGCACCGGCCTCTACGCGGCCTACGCCATCGCGGCGGCGCTGCTCCAGGTGCGGGCGGGCGGACCCGGCGCACACATCGACGCCTCGATGTTCGGCGCCTCCCTGGCGATGGGGGCGCTCCAGACCAGCGAGTATTTCGGCAGCGGCCGCGACCCGAAGCGCCTGGGCTCGGCCCATCCGCGCAACGCCCCCTATCAGGCCTTCCGCGCCCAGGACGGGTACTTCGCCATGGCGGCGGGCAACGACGCCCTCTACCGCGCCGCCTGCGCGGCGATCGGGCGCGACGACCTCGCCGAGGATCCGCGCTTCGCCTCGACCGCCCTGCGGGCGCAGAACCAGGGCGAACTCCTGGCGATTCTGGAGCGCGACTTCGCCGACCTCACCTGCGCCGACCTGCTGGCCCGGTTCCGCGCCGCGGGCGTGCCCTGCGCACCGATCAACGGCTACGCCGACGCCCTGGCCGACCCGCAGGTCGCGCATATGGGCTGGGTCCAGCCGGTGACCCTGCCGTCCGGCGCTGAGACGCGCACCTTCGTGTCGCCGCTGAAGTTCTCAGGGGAGGGCTTCCCGATCTACCGGGAGCCGCCCGCCCTCGGGCAGCACAACGCCGAACTGTTCGGCGAGGCCGCGCCGGCTCGCGCGCGCACGGCTTGAGGGCGGCGCCATGGACGAACTCCTGAAAGAGCGCAGCGGCGACACGCTGACCCTGACGCTCAACCGCCCCGACAAGATGAACGCCCTGTCGGCCACCCTGGTCGACGCGCTGCTCGACGCCGTCGCGGCTGCGGCCGGCGACGGGACACGGCTCCTCGTGCTGAAGGGCGCGGGGCGCAACTTCAGCGCCGGGTTCGACTTCGGCGGCTACGCGGACCTGTCGGAGGGCGACCTGCTGCTCCGGTTCGTGCGGATCGAGCAGCTCCTCCAGGCGCTGGCCCACGCGCCGTTCGACACGCTGGCGCTCGCGCACGGGCGGAACTTCGGCGCCGGGGTCGACGTGATCTGCGCCTGCGGCCGGCGGGTCGGCGATCCGGCCGCCACCTTCCGCATGCCGGGCCTGTCCTTCGGGCTGGTGCTCGGCACGCGGCGCTACGCCGAGCGGGTCGGCGGCTCCAAGGCCCGGCTCGTCCTCCAGGAGGGGCGGGTCTTCGACGCCCCGGAGGCCCTGTCCGACGGGTTCCTCACCGCCGTCGCGGCGACCGACTCGTGGTTCGACACCGTCGCGGCCGCCTCGGAAGCGGCGACGCGGCTGTCTTCCTGGGCCGGGGCGGCCCTGAACCGCGCCGCCGCCCGCGACACCCGCGCGGACGACCTCGCCGACCTCGTCGCCTCGGCCGCGCGCCCGGGGCTGAAGGACCGGATCCGCGCCTACCGCGCGGCCTGACACACGCCCGATCGGAGGACGCCCCGTGAGCGCCGGAACCCAGAAGATCGTCCCCCTCGCAGACCTCGCAGCCCGCGTGCCGGACGGCAGCTCCCTGGCGCTCGGCGGCAGCTTCCTGCACCGCGGCCCCTTCGCGTTCGTGCGCGAGCTGATCCGCCAGGGCCGCCGCGACCTCGAAGTCGTCAAGCAGTCGCCCGGCTATGACATCGACATTCTCTGCCGCGCCGGCGCCCTGTCGCGGGCGAAGGCGGGGATCGTGGCCATGGAAGGCAATTTCGGCCTCGCGCCCTGGTACCGCCGGGCGATCGAGTCCGGCGAGGTCCGCCTGGAGGAGCACGCCTGCGCCAGCCTGACGGCGGGCCTGCGGGCGGCTGCCTTCGGCGTGCCGTTCATGCCCTGCGGCGGCATCCACGGCTCGGACCTGCCGGCGCTCAACGGCTGGAAGACGATCGAGGACCCCTACGGCAGCGGCGAGGCGGTCTACGCCATCCCGCGCATCCAGCCGGACTTCGCGGTGATCCAGGCCAACGAGGTCAGCGCGTCGGGGGACGTGCGCGTCTTCGGGACCTCGCACTGGGACCGGATCATGAGCCGCTCGGCCAAGCGCGTGCTCGTGGTGGCCGAGCGGGTCGCCCCGGACGCCTCCTTCCGCGACCAGCCCGAACTGACGCTGGTGCCCCACTTCCTCGTCGAGGCGTTGAGCATCGTGCCGAACGGGGCTTGGCCCGGCTCGCTCTGGCCGGATTACGAGATCGATTACCCGGCCGTGGAGGCCTACATGGCCGACGCCCCGGGCGTGCTCGCCGATCACCTCGCCGCCGGCCCCGAGGCCCGGGAGGCTGCCCATGTCTGAGGCGCCGTCCAACGCGATCGAGGCCTGGTCGGGCTTTTCCTACATCGTCACCAATCTCGCCCGGTTCGTGCGGCCGAACGAGATCACCTTCAGCGGCGTGAACTCGGCCCTGCCGATGCTGGCCTGCCTCCTGGCCAAGCAGGCCTATCCCTTCGCGTTCACCTACATCAACGTCGCCGGCGGCGTCGACCCGAACCCGTCGAAGGTGCCGATCTCGTCCTCCGACCCGGTCCTCGCCGAGGGCTCGCGGGCGATCTTCGCCAATGAGGATTTCTACGATCTCTGCACCCGCGGCCTGATGGACCTGTGCTTCCTGGGCGCCGCGCAGGTCGACGGGCTGGGCCGCACGAACGTCTCCTGCATCGGCGACTGGCACGCGCCGCGGGTGCGGCTGCCGGGCGGCGGCGGCGGCGCCGTGATGCTGCCCACCGCCCGCCGGGCGGTCACGTGGCGTACGGAACATTCCCGCCGCACCCTCGTCGAGACCCTCGACTTCGTCACCGCGGCCGGCGGCATGCACGGCGTGGTCACGCCGATCGCCGTCTTCACGAAGCGCGAGGGCCGGCTCGTGCTGGCCTCCTGGCATCCGGAGGCGAGCCTCGACGAGGTCCGGGACCGCACCGGCTTCGCGTTCTCGGCGGACGGTGCCGCCTCGACGCCTCCGCCGACCCCGGCGGAGCGGGCGGCGCTGGCGGTCCTCGACCCGGAGGGCCGGTTCGAGGCCGATGCGGGCATCCGCCTGCGCTGAGGCGCGGGGCAGACAGACGGGACAGGAGATCGCCGCCATGAGCGCTGCCATGCCGGACTCGATCAGCGCGCGGCTGCGCGCGGCCATCGCGGATCATGCGGGGACGGGCCGCACGGCGCTCTCGGGCTCCGACGTCGTATCCTATGCCGACCTCGGCGCGCGGATCGACGCCGCCGCGGGCGCAGTCCGGGACTGGGGTGCCGCCAAGGGTGACCGGGTCGGACTGATCGCGCCCAAGAGTGCGGCGGCCATCGTGGCCTACTTCGGGGCCATGCAGGCCGGCGCCTGCGTCTGCTTCCTGGAGCCGGGGCTCGCGCCGGAGGTGGTGGCCGAGCAGGCTGCGCTCGTCGGCATGCGGCATCTCATCGTCGCCCAGGTCGACGCCTCGCCCGTCGCTCTGACCGGCCTGGACGTCCGCGCACTGGACAGCCTCGCCGACGGCGCGGCCTTCGCGGCCGAGGTCAGCCCGCGGGATGAGGCCATGCTGCTTTTCACCTCGGGGAGCACCGGCCGGCCGAAGGGCGTGCTGCTGCGCCACGAAGGCCTGATCTGCAACGCCGCGGGCGTGCTCCGTCACACCGGTACGGGGCCTGCGGACCGGCTTCTCCACGTCATGCCACTTCATCACACGAACGGCATCAACAACCAGTTGATCGTGCCTCTCCTGGCCGGAGCCGAGATCGTGTTGATGGAGCGCTTCCAGGCCGAGGCCGCCCTCGACCGCCTGCGATCTGGCGGCATCACCTACATGACCGGCGTGCCGACGATCTACGCGCGGATGCTGCCCCTGCTGCGCCCCGGGGAGCGCTTCCCGGGCCTGCGCTTCCTGCGCTGCGGCTCGGCGCCGATCACCCCGACCCTGCATCGGCAGATCGAGGAGGCCTTCGGCGTGCCGCTCCTCGTCTCCTACGGCCTGTCGGAGGCGACCTGCACCTCGACCATGAACCCGCCGGGCCGGCGTCGCATCGGCACGATCGGGACCGTGCTCGCGGGCCAGAATGTGGACCTGTTCGATCCGGCCACGGATCGCCCGGTCGAGGCCGGCCGGGAAGGGGAGATCCGCATCTCCGGCCCGGCCCTGATGGCCGGCTATCTCGGCAGCGCGGACCAGCCGATCGTGGACGGCTGGCTGCGCACCGGTGATCTCGGCCGCTTCGACGCCGACGGCTTCCTCGCCATCACGGGGCGCATCAAGGACGTGATCATTCGCGGCGGCGAGAATATCTCGCCCGCGTTGATCGAGCGGCAACTCGCTGCCCATCCGGCCATCTGCGACTGTTGCGTGGTCGGCGCCCCCGACGCGGATCTCGGCGAGGTACCGGTGGCCTTCGTGGTGCTGCGGGAGGGCGAGGGCCTCGACGAGCCGGGGCTCAAGGATTTCGTACGGGGTTCCCTCGCGCGGATCTACGTGCCGGCGCAGATTCGCAGGCTTGACGTGCTGCCGGTCAACGGCGTCGGCAAGACCGACCGCAAGGCGCTGCGTAGCTTGTTGGCCGCTTCCTAGGACACATGTCTACGCGAACGGCAGCGCGTCTCACCGCCCCGCCTCGGTGTGGCGCACGTTCGCGGCCGACCCAGGCCAGAACCGGCTCCGACCTGATTGCATCAAGCCGGCAGCTCTGGATCCTTGTTGTACCACGCGTTTTTGCGACGAACCCGGATCCGCTTCGGCGGCATGCGCACCGGCGCCGGCAGGTCCACGTCGATCAGGACAGGGCGGACCGGCTCTCGAGCCGGAAGGGCGCTCGCGCGAATAGGCTCCCCGCGGTGCTGAGAGCGCGGACAAGACGATCGTGCGGACGGCCCCCCGTCCCAGCCTAGGAGCTCACTGGCGCGCCCTGCAGGTCGGCCGACGTCGTCTCCGCGTGGATCAGCGTGAGCGTACTGACCATCGCCCGGCTCGCCTTTCCGGTCGCGCCCGACGGCAGCGTGTCGCTGAAGACGATCACGTCCGGCACCTTGTAACGTTCGAGATGGGCCGATGCCCAGCGCCTGAGTTCGTCCGCCGACAGCGCGCGGTCAGGCTTCAGCACGACGACCGCGTGGACCGCCTCGCCGAGGCGCGGGTCGGGCACGCCGGCGCACAGGGCCGCCGCGATGTCCGGATGCGCGCACAGGGCGTTCTCGATCTCCAGGGGCGCGATCTTGTTGCCGCCCCGCGCGATGATCTCCTTCGAGCGCCCGACGAGCTCGACGTGACCGTCCTGGCGCAGGCGCGCGAGATCGCCTGTGCGGAAGTGGTCCGCCTCCAGCGCGGAGCGCGTGAGCTCGGCGCCGTCGAGATAGCCGAGCATGCCGCAGGCAGTTCGGATCCGCAGCTCGCCGGTCTCGCCCAGAGCGGCGAGCGCGCCGTCGTCGCGGACGATGCGGAACGACACGCCCTCGGTTGGCATGCCGATCGACCCAGCCTCCGAGACGTCCCGCGGTCGGTGACAGAAGTCGCAGGAGCCAGTCTCGGTCGAGCCATAGAGGTCGACGAGCTCGGCCTTCGGCCATCCGCCGCGGACTGCTTGCGTCAGCGACGGGCTGAGCGCCTCGCCGCCGGTCAGCACCGCCCGCAGACGGGGGGCCGGCGGGACACCGTCGGCCAGCAGGGCTCGCAGCATGGTCGGCACAGCGGCCAACACCGTCCCCTCCGCGGCGAGCAGGCCCTCGAGCGTCGCGGGCGTGAACTTCGGGACGAGGACGAGTCTCGCCTCAGAGCGGATCGCCAGGAGGCTCGCCCAGATCCCGAAGATGAAGGTCAGCTGGAGCGGCACCGCGACGACGTCGTCCGGGCGAAAGCCCAGCAGTCGGTCGAGGATCGCGAGCTTGCGCGCCAGGGCATCGTGTCCGAGAACCACGCCCTTCGGCACGCCGGTGCTGCCCGAGGTGAAGACCACGAGGGCGGCCCCGTCCAGGAGCGGCCGCACCGGCGGCGCATCCTCCGCGATCTTCTCCAAGCTGAGCCCGTCGGCCCGGAAGCGGGCACGCGTCGCCCGCTCGACCGCCGCGCGGGTGAGCGGTGCAGCGGCTCGGTGAACGGGCACCGCGACCGCGCCCGCCCGCCAGAGGCCGAGCAGCGTCCCGAGATCGAGCGCCCGGTTGCCGATGGTGAGGTGCACCGGCTCGTGCGGGCGCATGCCTGCCGCACGCAGCCGACCGGCGACCAGATCCGCGTGTGCACCGAGGTCGCGCCCCGTCATCCCGGGGCCGGAACTCTCGTCCACCCGGCTGCCTGGGCGGCCGAGCCCAGCGCCCAGGAGTTCCGCCAGCGCCCCGGTCACGATCCGGCTCCCGGGAAGCGGCTGTCGCGCCAGGCCAGTGCCGCCTTGAGGCCTTGCGACCGGGCGATGTCCATGAAGGCCCGCTTGTCCGGCGAGCCTTCGCCCTCGATCAGCAGGTCGATGTCGAGGGCCGTCTCCAGGGCCTCCAGCATGCCGCGCGCCTCGATCGACCGGTTGAGGGCCCGTTTCGTCTCCTTGACGAGGTTCGGGTCGATCGCCGCGATGTGCCGGGCAAGGCGCAGCGCGCTCGCGTCGAGCTCGGCAATCGGCACGACTCGGTTGACCATTCCGATCTCGTAGGCGCGCCGCGCCGGAATGCGGTCCTCGCCCGTGAGGATGATCTCCTTGGCGATCTTCGGGCCGACGATCCAGGGCAGGATCATCACCACGATACCGGCCCCGAACTTCAGCTCCGGCTCGCCGAAGAAGGCATCCTCGGCCGCCACGGTCACGTCGCAGGCCAACGCCAACTCGCAGGCGCCCGCGAGGCAGGGACCACGCACCGCCGCGATGGTCGGCTTCGGGCAGTGCCAGAAGCGCATCGGCACATCGAAATCCTTGCGCAGGATCGGGCGCCACTGGCTCACGCCTTCAGGGCGCAGCGCCATCTGATCCTTGAGATCGAAGCCCGACGAGAAGGCCGTGCCGGCCCCGCGCACGATCACGGCGCGCACCGCATCGTCGGCCTCGGCCGCGTCCATCGCCTGCGCGAGTTCGTCGAGCATGGTCGCGCTGATCGCGTTGGTGCGCTCCGGGCGGTTCAGGGTGATGCGTGCCACCGGCGCGAGCGTCTCGTAGGTGATCGTCTTGAAGGCCACGGGTGGCTTTCTCCTCGCTGTCACTTGCGTCCTCCCGCCAGCCGCTTGGCCTCGGGTAGGCGCCGCAGCCGCAGCATCGAAGCGAGACCCAGGAACGGCCCCACGGCCAGCAGCGCGAAGGCGAAGCGCCAGCCGAGGAATGTCCCGGCGAAGGCGATGAGCTGGATACTGACGAGCGTCAGGAGAAAGCCGAGGCAGGTCTGCACGGTGAGCATCGTGCCGATCAGCCTGCGGTCGCTCAGCTCGCTCACCGCCGCCGAGAACTGCGCCGAATCGGCGATCACCGCGACGCCCCAGAGCACGCCCACCGCCAGCACCGCCCAGGCAGGGCCGCCGAACAGGAAACCCACCGCGATGGCACAGCAGCCGCTGGCCAGCATCGAGGCGCCGGTGACCAGAGTGCGCCCGAGTCGATCGGCCGCCCAGCCGCCCAGCATCGCGCCGAACGCCCCGGCCGCCACCACCGCGAAGGCGGCCAGTTCCGGCGGGAACGGCGGCGCGTTGCCGTAACGCTCACGGAAGCTCGCCGCCATGAAGGCACCGATCCAGGCCCACATCGCGTAGAGCTCCCACATGTGGCCGAGATAGCCGAGATTGGCCAAGCGCACGCCGCGATTGCGCCACGCCTCCAGGGCGTTCTCCAAGCGCAGGGGCGGGGCCTCCGACCGGATCGGCCCGAGTTGCACGAAGCGGATCAGGGCCGCCGAGAGGAGGGCGCCCAACGCCGCACCGAGCACCGGCAGATGCCAGTCGAGCTGGCCGAGGGCCGCGACGAGGTGGGGCAGCGCCGAGCCGAGGGTGAGCGCGCCCACCAGAAGGCCGATCAGCAGCCCCAGGTCACCCACCGCCCAGGTCGCGGCGATCTTCATGCCGACCGGGTAGACGCCGGCCATGCAGGCCCCCGTCACGAAGCGCAGCAGCGGCACCATCGGCGAGGTCGGCGCGAAGGCCAGCATCAGGAGGTTGGCGAGACCGGCCGCGACGGCGCAGCCGCAGAACAGCCGGCGCAGGTCGAACCGGTCGGCCAGCCCCAGCAGCGCGCTGACCAGGGTGCCGGCGACGAACCCGGCCTGCACGCTGTTGGTGAGCAGGGCCTCCTGGAACGGGCTCAGCGTCCACTGCGTGCGGATCGCGCCGATCGAGGCGGTGGTGGCGAACCACGTCGCCATAGCCGCCACCTCGCTCAGGAGCAGCAGCCCGATCGCCATCCGCTTTGCGCTGATGGTCGCGCTGTCGGCCGCGTCAGGACGTGCCATGGCTAGGCTGCCTCACTTCGCGGCCGTATGGGCTACGAGGGGGCAGCCGCCGTCGGCCATGGGCCGGAACGCCTGGTCGCCGGGGATGGTGTCGACGAGCTTGTAGTAGTCGTACGGCCCCTTCGACTCGGACGGGTCCTTGACCTGGAACAGGTAGAGGTCGTGGATGGTGCGCCCGTCCGCGCGGATCGAGCCGTGGCCGAACAGCGGATCGTTTGTCGGCATCGCCTTCATCTGCGCGACGATGTCGGTGCCGCGATGCGCCTTGTCCTTGTCGAGGGCGGCGATCGCCTTCATCCAGTGGAGCATCGCCGCGTAGGTGCCGGCCTGGTTCATCGTCGGGTAACGGCCACCGTTGCGTGCCGCGAACCGCTTCGCCCAGGTCCGGGTGCCGTCATTGAGGTCCCAGTAGAACGCCTCGGTCAGAGTCAGGCCGTGGGCGACCTTCAGGCCGACTGAGTGGATGTCCGAGATGAAGGCGAGGAGCGCGACGAGCTTCTGGCCGCCGTCGGTGAGGCCGAACTCCGAGGCCTGCTTGATGGCGTTGATCGTGTCGCCGCCGGAATTGGCGAGCGCGACCACCTGCGCACCGCTGCCCTGGGCCTGGAGCAGGTAGGAGGAGAAGTCGGTGCTCTGGAACGGAGCCAGGACGTGTCCGAGGGACTTGCCGCCCGCCTTCGTCACGGCCTCGGTGGCGTCGCGCTCCAGAGCGTGACCGAACGCGTAATCCGTCGTGAGGAAGTACCAGGACTTTCCGCCCTGCTTGATCACGGCGCGCGCCGTGCTGTTGCCGAGAGCCCAGGTGTCGTAGGTCCAATGGACGTTGGTCCGGGTGCAGTTCTTCCCGGTCAGATC
The DNA here is from genome assembly GCF_021398735.1 of Methylobacterium oryzae. NCBI lineage: Bacteria > Pseudomonadati > Pseudomonadota > Alphaproteobacteria > Hyphomicrobiales > Methylobacteriaceae > Methylobacterium > Methylobacterium oryzae. The sequence continues at coordinate 3,404,913 of NZ_CP090349.1, read as the reverse complement.
CGAGGACCCGGCGCTCGCGATCAGGAATGCCTTGTCCTTCTCGCTCGCGATGTTCGACACGGCCAGGGCGACCGAAGAGGTCGGTACGTCGACGATCGCGTCGACCTGGTCGACGTCGAACCAGCGTCGCACGATGGCCGCGCCGATATCGGGCTTGTTCTGATGGTCGGCCGAGAGAACCTCGACGCGGAAGCCTCTCACGTCCGGCTTGAAGTCCTCGACGGCCATGCGCGCGGCCTCGACGGAGCCCGGCCCCGCGATGTCGGCGTAGAGCCCGGACTGATCATTCAGCACGCCGATACGGAAGGTCGGCAGCGGGTCGGCCTGCACGGCGGACAGGCCGCCAAACAGGATCGCCAGCGCGAATACACCCTTCATGGTCTTTCCTCCATCGGTATGAACGGACTGTGTTTGTTTTTGTCAGTCCGGCGGCAGTGCCGCGTTCAGTATTAAGCCATCACACCCAAGTCTTCCCTGTATGATTTCCGTCTGTTCCGCAGTTGAACGGCGGCGAGAGGCGGCGAGAACGCCTAGCGATGCACGTCAACGACGACGCGGCCGCGCACCCGGCCCGACATCAGGCGTTCCGCGGTGGCCACAGCCTCTGTCAGGCCGATCTCCTCCGTGATCGCCTCGAGCTTGACCGGATCGAGGTCGTGGACCAGCCTGTTCCAGGCCTCGATCCGCTCAGGCCGCGGGCACATCACGCTGTCGATCCCGAGCAGGCTGACGCCGCGCAGGATGAAGGGGGCCACGCTCGCAGGCAGGTCCATCCCCTGAGCCAGACCGCAAGCCGTTACGACGCCCCGGTACTTCATGGCGGCGCAGACGTTCGCCAGCGTGTGGCTACCGACCACATCGACGGCCCCGGCCCAGCGCTCCCGGGCGAGCGGCCTGCCCGGATCCGAGAATGTCGCCCGATCCAGCACCTCCGCTGCGCCGAGGCGGCGCAGGTAATCGGCCTCCTCGGGACGGCCGCTCACCGCCACGACCGTGTAGCCGAGGCGCGACAGGAGAGCGACCGCCGTGCTGCCGACGCCACCGGCCGCGCCGGTGACGACGACCTCGCCCTTGTCGGGGGTGACGCCGTGGCGCTCGAGGGCGATCACGCACAGCATCGCCGTGTAACCGGCAGTGCCGATCGCCATCGCCTGCCGTGGCGTGAGCGCCTCCGGCAATGGCACCAGCCAGTCGCCCTTGAGCCGTGCGACTTGCGCCAGCCCACCCCAATGGGTCTCGCCGACGCCCCAGCCGTTGAGGACGACGCGGTCGCCGGCCTTGTAGTCGTGATGCCGGGATTCGCGGACGGTGCCGGCGATGTCGATGCCCGGCACCATCGGAAATTTGCGCACGACCGGGCCTTTCCCGGTGATCGCGAGCCCGTCCTTGTAGTTCAACGTCGAGTAGGCGACATCCACGGTGACGTCGCCCTCGGGGAGCTGCGCCTCGTCGATCTCACGTAGGCCGGCGCGGTAGACCGCCTCATCCTTCTCGATCAGGATTGCCTTGAACATTCGGGGCACTCCATGGGGCGCTCAGCGCGTAAGACAGGTCAGGAATAGGGTGGCGAAGAGGTCGAGAGGCTCGGGGCTGCGCTCGAGCTTGGCGCGCAGGACCGCGCCTTCCCAGCCGATCCAGAAAAACGCCGCCAGCGCAGCGCAATCGGCATCCGCGGCGATCTGGCCGGCTGCCTGGGCGTCCCGGAGACAGCGCTCCGTCCGCGCCTGCCAGTCGAGGAGGACGCCATGCAGACGGTCCCGAAAGAGCTCGGGCAGGGCGCTCATCTCCTGCCCGAGATTGCCGACGACACAGCCGCGACGGAACTCGTAGCGTGCCATGCCGGCCTTCGCGTCGGCGACGAAGTTCCTGATGCGCTCGATCGGGGTCGTACTCTCATCGAGCAACCAGCGGTCGAGCTTGCGCGCGAAGTAGGCTGCGTACGCCTCGATCAGTTCGGCGCCGAAGACGTCCTTGCTCGCGAAATAGTGATAGAACGAACCTTTCGGCACACCCGCGGTGCGCAGGACCTCTTCGAGGCCGGTTGCCGAGTAGCCCTTCTCCGATAGCAGCGCGACGCCCACCCGGATCAAGGCCGCCCGCGACGTGCCGTAGGCCGGCTCAGGCCTAGGTGGCCGACCCCTCTTGCGCGCGGTGACAACCGAGACCGAATCGGACTGCATGAATTAGAAATAGACCGGTTGATTATTAAATGCAACGAGCCTGGGCGATCCTGTCAGACCGCGTTCCGCGCGCAGCTCTCAGGAGGACGAGCTGCGACGCGCCGAGATCCTGTCTTTCTGATCCAGTGGCGAAGGGTCGGTGCCGTCTCCCGATGCCGCAGGGCGAACGCACCGGTGCGCAAGGGGCGGTTGTCGGGGCCGGGCTTAGCTAGAGCTCGCCGGTCGTGGATGAGGCCGTTTGTGCGTGGAATCGAAGAGGCGAGGGCGCTCTACTTTCAAATCCTTGCGCTGGCGAGGCCGAGCTGCCGGCAGGCCGGGCCGGTCAGCGCGGGACCCTCGGGGGCGATGAATAGGCCGGTCGTCGTGCGTCCGATTTCTTGGTGCCGCGGATGAGGCGGCAGCGCGGGGTCGTGGCCGGCTCCACTGTTCTTCGTTTCGATGCAGAAGATGGCACGGGCGCCGGTTGGGGCGGTGCCACGGATGACGACGAAGGCGGTGCGATCGGCAGTGAAGCGCGGGTCGCCGCGGCCGAGACGGAGTTCCCGGGATGGGTTGATGGATGAACAGCCGCCACCACGCGGCACCGGCAGTGCCGCAGAATGGGCATAAGCGGGGGAGCGGCACCGGCTGCACGGCAAGCGAGGCTCGGCGGCGGCGGGGGTGCCGTGGGAGCGGCGGCGGCCCTGTCCGAGGTCCGGGCGTGGGTCGAGTGGGGTTGGGTGCAATGGCGACCGGTGAGACACGCGCTCGACATGCGCAGCCGTGCGTCAAAGCGCCGTTCTGTCACCTGGGTTTGGGACGCGCTGCTGCCGGACCTTGGCCTTGAGCTAGGAAGTTGATCGACGATTTCGCGCCCGTCACGGCCATTCGGTGGCGTCAGCCGGCATCTCCGAAGCAGACATCAGCATAGATCGGCTCACCGGTCGCCATTGCACCTGCAGTGAGCCCCCCACAGCAGAGCGCAACTGCAGCCATCGGCCAACGCAGTTGCCGTGAACGGGGAGGCGCATCTGACTAGGAGCGAGGTCACCCAATTTGTCTGGGAAGTTCAGCGATTTGTGCAACTGGTGCCGCGAAAATAAGCGTCGAAGCGCTTGCGGGTGATCGAAAAAATTCTCAGACTGTCCGGCAGTGAGAATTTTTGATCGGCTCGAGCGTCGTGGCGTTGGAACCCAAGGAACTTTCTGTCGCGCAACGGATCGCGCACGCGTTTCCGGCGCTCAGCTCCGCTCACCGAGAGGTCGCCCGCTTCGTCCTTGATCATCCGTTGCGCGCCGCGACTCTGCCCGTGAATGAGCTTGCAGACTTGGTTGGCGTCTCCGTCGCCACCGCTAATCGGTTTGCCCGCGCCGTGGGCTACGAGGGCTACGCAAAGTTCCGCGCGGCCCTCGTCCTCGGCTATGAGAAGGCGCTCGCACCGGTCGAGAAGCTGCGCGGCAGCCGAGATCAGCCCGCGACCGCGTCCGGCATCCTCGACGGAGCCTTGGCCGACATCGTCCGCAACATCGAGGCGACGCGGCGTGGGCTCGACGGCCAGACCTGTGCGCAGGCCGTCGAGGCGATCCGCCGGGCCCGACGGGTCTACGTCGTGGGCCTGGGCAGCAGCAGCTGGCCGGCCGGCATCCTGGCGCGCAACCTCGACGTCAACCGCGAGGACGTCCATCTGCTGGCGACACTGGAGGGGCCCGGCTTCGCCGCCCGGAGCCTGCGCCGGCTGACGACCGACGACCTCGTCATCGCGCTCGCAACCCCGCGGTACTTCGCCGACACGGTGCGGCTGGCCGAGATCGCACGGAAGCACGGCGCCGCGGTCCTGGCGCTGACTGACGGACCGCACTCACCCCTCGTCGCCACCGCTACGGTCGCGCTCTACGCGCAGACCGACTGCCACTACTTCGCCGCCTCGGATGCCAGCCTGACGGCCCTCGTGGAGGCCCTGGCGAGCGCCTTCGCCCACGCCACCGAGGATCTCGTCCCGGCCGCGACGCGCGTGACGGAAGCGGTGCTGCCCTGGCTCGACCGCGACTACGCCGCCTGGCCGCCGCAGGGCGGAGCCGACGACCTGCCCGACACCCCGCCTCCGGGAGCCGTTCCATGAGCGACCACCGCCCCGTACTCGTGATCCACGGCGGTGCCGGGACAATCGCGTCGGGCCAGGCCGATCCCGGCGAGGCGCGCTACCACGCGGCCCTCGCCGGAATCCTGGCGGCCGGAGCGGCCTGCCTCGCCGACGGCGGGAGCGCCCTCGACGCCGTGAGTGTCGCCGTCGACCTCCTGGAGGAGTGCCCGCTCTTCAATGCCGGCCACGGCGCCGTCTTCACCAGCGCCGAGACCCACGAACTCGACGCCGCGATCATGGACGGCGCCACCCTGCGGGCCGGCGCTGTCGCGGGCGTCTCGCGGGTGCGCCGGCCTGGCCGCGCCGCCCGCGCGCTGATGGAGGCCGGCGAGCACGTCCTTATGGCTGGTGCCGGCGCCGAGACCTTCGCGCGCCGGCACGGCCTTGAGATGGTCGAGCCCGATTTTTTCTCGACAGAGGCCCGCCGCGACCAGCTTCGCCGGGCGTTGGCCGCCGGGCAAGTCGCCCTCGACCACGACACGGCGTCGGGGCCCCTCGACGAGACCCGCAAGTTCGGCACGGTGGGCGCCGTCGCCCTCGACCGGGACGGCCACCTCGCCGCCCTGACCTCGACCGGCGGCATGACCAACAAGCGTCCCGGCCGGATCGGCGACTCGCCGCTGATCGGCGCGGGCACCTACGCGGACGACAGGACCGCCGCGGTCTCCTGCACCGGCACGGGGGAGGCCTTCATCCGCGTCGCGGCGGCGCACGATGTCTGCGCGCGCATGGCCTACGGGGGCCAGGACCTCGAGGTGGCAGCCCGGGCGGTTGTCGAGGAGCACCTGCCGACTGTCGGCGGCCGCGGCGGGCTGATCGCCGTCGATGCGCGCGGCCGGGTCGCAATGCCGTTCAACACCGAGGGCATGTATCGCGGCCTCGTCCGCTCCGGCGAGGCGCCGGCCACCGCGATCTTCGGCGAGACCCGCCGCGTCCCCGCACCAGCGCGCTGAGATCCGCCATGCCGACCATCGCAGCCGGGACCGCCTCTCCTGCCGCTCTGCCCGACGGACGGGTCGTCTCCGTCACCGGCCTTACCGTCCTGTGTGGATGGCTCCCGCATTGCAAGTGGCGAATTGAGCTTCTGACGCGTTGGTCGGGTGCAGTCTTGTGTCCGGCCTGTTGATGCAGTCGTTCATGTTGACTGCTGGCCCTGATGGTATCCGTGAGCTGGGTCCCACTCTGCTTTGCGGGCTATGACGCCCTGGACAGCCGGCGGGGTGTCCCGGCTCCCGGTCTGACCGGTTCGCCATCAACTCTCATCGTCCTCGCAACCTGGAAACGTCTCCTCTACGTGCTGTCAGGCGGCCGTGGCCGCCGGTGCGCGGTAGGTGCCGCCGCGGGTCATGATCGCCCAGGCGACCCGCGCCGTGCGATTGGCCGCCGCCACAGTCACCACGCGCACTGGCTTACGCTGCAGCAGCGCCGGCAGCCGCGGGTCGACCGAGGTCGGTGTCGTCTTCGCGCGCCGGATCAGAGACGTCATGCCGACCACGAGCAGCCGGCGCAGGTAGCGGTCGCCCATGCGTGAGATCCGGCCCAGGCGCTCCTTGCCGCCACTGCAGTTCTGCAGCGGTGTCAGGCCCAACGAGGCAGCGAACTGCCGACCGGAACGGAAGCGCTCGGGCTCGCTCACCGAGGCGGCCAGCGCGGTTGCCGACACGATGCCGACACCCGGGATCGTCGCAAGCCGCTGCGACAGGTCGCTGTCTCGATGCCAGGTGAGCAACTCCTTCTCCAGTCGGGTGAGCTGAATCTGCAAGGCACCGATCTGATCGGCCAACCCGGTCACCACGCGCTGGGCTAACGGCGGCACCTCGGCCGCGTCTCCGGCCGAGAGCCGGGCCGCCAGTTCGAGCGCGTGCCGCAGGCCCCGCGCCATCTCGATCCCAAACTCGGCGAGCAGGCCTCGGATCATGTTCACCAGCTGCGTGCGTTGCTTGACCAGCAGGTCGCGCGTCCGGTGCAGCGCCAGCGCCGCCTGCTGCTCGGTCGCCTTCACGGGCACGAAGCGCATGCTCGGGCGCGTCACCGCCTCACAGATGGCAGCGGCATCGTTCGCATCGGTCTTGCCGCGCTTGACGTACGGCTTCACGTAAGCCGGCGGCATCAGCCGCACGTCATGGCCGAGCTTTATGAGTTCCCGGGCCCAGTGGTGCGCTGTGCCGCACGCCTCCATGCCGATCAGGCACCGCGGCAGCTTGGCGAAGAACGGCGTGACCTGCGCCCGCCGCAGCGCCTTCCGAACGACGACGTGCCCAGCTGCATCGACGGCGTGAACCTGAAAGATGCTTTTGGCCAGATCGATGCCGACGGTGGTGATCTCCATGGGGATGGCTCCTGCATGAGCGTGGCTGCTGCTTCGACAGCGACCACATCTTGGCACCGAGATGCCGTCAGTCGGAGCGGGAGCCATCCACCCCATCTGCTTTGCGAACTCCGAGCGGGTCGTGGAGGCGGTCCGCGACCTCGCGTTCCACGTCGACGCCGGCGAGACCATGGCGATCGTCGGCGAGTCCGGGTCCGGCAAGTCCGTGACCTCGCTCAGCCTGATGCGCCTCGTGGAGCACGGCGGCGGCCGGATCGCGGCCGGGCAGATGCTGTTCCGGCGCGGCTCGGGCGAGGTGCTCGATCTCGCCGCCGCCCCGAACGCCAAGATGCGGGCGATCCGTGGCGCCGAGATCGCGATGATCTTCCAGGAGCCGATGACCTCCCTGAACCCGGTCTTCACCGCCGGGGACCAGATCGCGGAATCGATCCGCGTCCACCAGGGGAAGAGCGCCTCAGCCTCCCGGGCCGAGGCCCTGCGGATGCTCGACCTCGTGCGCATCCCCGAGGCGCGCAACGTCCTCACGCGCTACCCGCACCAGCTCTCCGGCGGCATGCGCCAGCGCGTGATGATCGCCATGGCCCTGTCCTGCAAGCCGCAGTTGCTCATCGCCGATGAGCCGACCACGGCCCTCGACGTCACGATCCAGGCGCAGATCCTCGAACTGATCCGCAGCCTCCAGGCCGAGATGAAGATGGGCGTCGTCTTCATCACTCACGACATGGGCGTCGTGGCCGAGATCGCCGACCGCGTGCTGGTCATGTACCGCGGCGACAAGGTGGAGGAGGGGGCGGCGCCCGCGCTCTTCACCGCGCCGCGCCACGCCTACACCCGGGCGCTGCTCGCCGCCGTTCCCCGTCTCGGCGCCATGGCGGGCAGCGACCTGCCGCGGAAGTTCGACCTGCTGCGGGCCGAGGCCCGGGAACACCCGGCGGGGCAGGGTGCGTCCGCCCCGGTCGACGAATCCCACGACACCGTGCGCACCGGCGCCGGGCCGATCCTGCGGGTGCGCGACCTCGTCACCCGGTTCGACATCCGCGGCGGCCTGCTCAACCGCGTGCGCCGCCGCGTCCACGCGGTGGAGCGCGTCAGCTTCGATCTCCATCCCGGCGAGACCCTGGCCCTCGTCGGCGAATCCGGCTGCGGCAAGTCGACGACCGGCCGCTCGCTCCTGCGCCTCGTGGAGAGCCAGAGCGGCCTGATCGAGTTCGACGGCGGCAACATCCGCGACCTGCCCCCCAGGCAGTTGCGCGGCCTGCGGCGCAACATCCAGTTCATCTTCCAGGACCCCTACGCCTCCCTCGATCCCCGCCTGACCGTCGGCTTCTCGATCATGGAGCCGCTGCTGGTCCACGGGATCGCGACGCGCCGGGAGGCCGAGGCGCGGGTGGCGTGGCTGCTCGAGCGCGTCGGGCTGACCCCCGACCAGGCCCAGCGCTACCCGCACGAGTTCTCGGGCGGCCAACGGCAGCGCATCGCCATCGCCCGGGCCCTCGCCCTGAACCCGAAGGTCATCGTCGCGGACGAGGCGGTGTCGGCCCTCGACGTGTCGATCCAGGCGCAGATCGTGAACCTGATGCTCGACCTCCAGCGGGAGTTCGGCCTCGCCTACCTTTTCATCAGCCACGACATGGCGGTGGTCGAGCGGATCAGCCACCGCGTCGCGGTGATGTATCTCGGCCAGATCGTCGAGATCGGCCCGCGCCGGGCGATCTTCGAGAACCCGCAGCACCCCTACACCCGCAAGCTGATGGCGGCGGTTCCGGTCGCCGACCCGGCCCGCCGGCACCTGCGCGCCCGCCGGCTCCTGACCGACGAGATCCCGAGCCCGGTCCGGGCGCTTGGCGACGAGCCGCAGGTCGCGCCCCTCGTCGAGATCGGCCCCGGCCACCTCGTCGCCCGCCACACGGTCGGCGGCCTTGCCGCCTGACACCGCCTATCCCCGCCAGCAGGATCGTCCCATGCCCCGAGGTCTGACCATGTTCGAGCGCTTCCTCCTCGCCGCCGGCCTGCTCGCCGTGGCGGCCGCGCCCGCCGCCGCCGCGGGCGACCCGATCCTGGCGATCAGCGGCCAACCCGAGACCCTCGACCCGTACAACACCAACACGACGCTCACGACCGCCGTCACCAAGTCGTTCTACGAGGGCCTCTTCGGCTTCGACAAGGATCTCAAGGTCCGCAACGTCCTGGCCGAGAGCTACGAGACCTCGCCCGACGGCCTCGTCTACACGTTCAAGCTGCGCGAGGGCGTCAAATTCCACGACGGCACGACGTTCGACGCCGCCGCGGTGAAGGCCAACCTCGACCGCGTCCTCGACCCTGAGAACCACCTCGCGCGGTACAACCAGTTCAACCGCATCAAGACGATCGAGGTGCTCTCGCCCACGAGCCTGCGCATCACCCTGAAGGAGCCCTTCGGGCCGTTCATCAACTCGCTGGCCCACGCCTCGGCGGCGATCATCTCGCCCACGGCCCTGAAGAAGTACGGCAAGGACATCGCCTTCCACCCGGTCGGAACCGGGCCGTTCACCTTCGTCGACTGGAAGCAGACCGACTACGTCAAGGGCGCCAAGTTCGCCGATTACTGGCAGGCCGGCTTCCCGAAGGTCGACACCATCACGTGGAAGCCGGTGCCCGAGAACGGCACCCGCGCCGCCATGCTGCAGACCGGCGAGGCCGATTTCGCCTTCCCGCTGCCCTACGAGCAGGCCAAGATGCTCGAAGCCAGCAAGAAGCTGAAGATCGAGGTGCACGCCTCGATCATCGAGCGGTATCTCAGCATGAACGTGCTTCAGAAGCCGTTCGACGACCTGCGCGTCCGCCAAGCGATCAACTACGCGATCAACAAGGAGGCGTTGGCCAAGGTCGCCTTCTCGGGCTACGCCTTCCCGGCGCAGGGCATCGTCCCGCAGGGCGTGCGCTACGCCCACAAGATGGATCCCTGGCCCTACGACCCGGCCAAGGCGCGCCAGCTCCTCAAGGAGGCCGGCTACGCCAACGGCTTCGAGGCGACCCTCTGGAGCGCCTACACCACCACCACCGCCCAGAAGGCGATCCAGTTCCTCCAACAGCAGCTCGGCCAGGTCGGCATCAAGGTGCAGACCCTGGCGCTGGAGCCCGGCCAGCGCACCGAGTGGGTGCAGACCGCCCCCGATCCGAAGACCGCCCGCGTCCGCCTCTACTATGCCGGCTGGTCGTCCTCGACCGGTGAGGCAGACTGGGGCCTGCGGCCGCTGCTCGCGACGGAGGCGTGGCCGCCCAAGCTCAACAACACCGCCTACTACAGCAACGCCGAGTTCGACGCCCTTCTCGCCAAGGCGCTGGTCTCGACGAACGACGCGGAGCGCGCCGAGCTCTACGCCAAGGCGCAGGAGATCGTGATGAAGGACGCCCCCTGGGCGCCGCTCGTCACCGAGCAGAACCTCTACGCGACCTCCGCGCGGCTCTCCGGCGTCTACGTCATGCCCGACGGCAACATCGATTCCGGCGAGATCGCCGTCGCTCCCTAGCCGCCGCCAGCGGACCCCGCGCCGAGCGGCCCGGACGATGGCCGGCCCGGCGCGGACGTCCCGCGCGATCGCTTCACGCAAACCTCGGATCGCGGGCGCGAGCCTATGCTGACCTTCCTGCTCAAGCGGCTCCTCGGGCTGCTGCCGACGCTGCTGATCGTCTCGGTCCTCGTCTTCCTGTTCGTCCACCTGCTTCCCGGCGATCCGGCGCGGCTGGCGGCCGGGCAGGATGCCGACGCCCAGACGGTGGCCCTGGTACGCACAGAGCTCGGCCTCGACCGGCCCCTGCCGGAACAGTTCGTGCGCTACTTCGCCAACCTCGCCCGCGGCGATCTCGGCGTCTCGATCCGCACCCGCCGCCCGGTCTCGACCGAGATCGGCGAGCGCTTCCTGCCGACCCTCCTGCTCACCCTCACCAGCATGGCCTGGGCGGTCGCCTTCGGGCTGATCATCGGCATAGTCTCGGCGGTCTACCGCAACGAATGGCCCGACCGGTTCGGGATGACGCTCGCCGTGTCCGGCATCTCGTTCCCCGCCTTCGCACTCGGCATCCTCCTGATGCAGATCTTCTCGGTCGAGCTCGGCTGGCTGCCGACCGTCGGCGCCGACACGTGGCGGCACTACGTGCTGCCGTCGCTGACGCTCGGCGCGGCCGTGGCCGCCGTGATGGCCCGCTTCACCCGCGCGGCCTTCGTGGAGGTCATCGGCGAGGATTTCGTGCGCACCGCCCGCGCCAAGGGGCTCAAGGAGCGCGTCGTGATCGCCAAGCACTGCCTGCGCAACGCTCTGATCCCGGTCGTGACCATGATGGGCCTGCAGTTCGGCTTCCTGCTCGGCGGCTCGATCGTCGTCGAGGCGGTGTTCAACTGGCCCGGCATGGGCCGTCTGCTCGTCGATGCCGTGAACCAGCGCGACTACCCGGTGATCCAGGCCCTGGTCCTGCTGTTCTCGCTGGAGTTCATCCTGATCAACCTGATCGTGGACGTGCTCTACGGCCTCATCAACCCGACCATCCGCTACAGGTGAGCCGGCCGTGACCGATATCCTCGTCCCCGCCGCTCCCACCGTCGCGCCCGTCCCCACCGGCATCCGGACGCCGTGGTCGGAATTCTGGCGCAAGTTCCGGCGCCAGCGCGTCGCCGTCCTCGCCCTGGGCTTCATCGGCCTGCTGGTCGTGGTCGCCGTGCTGGCGCCGTGGATCGTGCCCTACGACCCGGTCAACGACTTCGACTACGACCGGATCAACGAGGGCCCGTCGCTCGCGCACTGGCTCGGCGTCGATCCCCTCGGGCGCGACATCCTGAGCCGCATCGTCGAGGGCGCGCGGATCTCCCTGGCGACCGGCTTCCTCTCGGTCGCCGTCGGCGGGCTCGTCGGGACCGTGCTCGGTCTCCTGGCGGGCTACTACGGCGGCTGGTGGGACCGGATCGTCATGCGCATGTCCGACGTGCTGTTCGCCTTCCCGGGCATCCTGCTGGCGCTCGGCGTCGTCGCCATCCTGGGCTCGGGGCTCGTCAACGTCGTGGTGGCGGTGTCGGTCTTCAGCGTCCCGGCCTTCGCGCGCCTCGTTCGCGGCACGACCCTGGTCCTGAAGAACAGCACCTACATCGAGGCCGCGCGGAGCATCGGCGCTCCGGACCGGACGATCATCCTGCGCCACATCCTGCCGGGCACGATCTCGGGCATCGTGGTCTACTTCACCATGCGGCTGGGCACCTCGATCATCACGGCCGCGAGCCTGTCCTTCCTCGGCATGGGCGCGCAGCCGCCGACGCCCGAATGGGGCGCCATGCTGAACGAGGCCCGCGCCGACATGGTCTCGGCGCCGCACGTCGCGCTGTTCCCGAGCCTCGCGATCTTCTTCACGGTGCTGGCCTTCAATCTCCTCGGGGACGGCCTCCGGGACGCCCTCGACCCGAAGATCGACCGCCTGTGACGCCGGCCGCCCCCCCGCGCCCCGCGCCCCGCGTCGGCCGCCTGCCGCGGGGTCCGCGCGACGCCATCACCGACGTCCCGGGCGTGACGGTCGGCCATTGCACGCTGGCCGAGGGCGACGTTCAGACTGGCGTTACAGTCGTGCGGCCGCACGGCGGCGATACATACCGGGACCGCGTTCCGGCGGCCGGCGTCGTGCTGAACGGCTTCGGCAAGTCCGTCGGCCTGATGCAGGTCGAGGAACTCGGTGTGCTGGAGACGCCGATCGCCCTGACCAACACCTTCGCGGTGCCGGCGGTGGTCGCCGCCCAGATCCGCGCCGCGATCGCCGACAATCCGGAAATCGGGCGCGCGCTGCCGACGCTCAACCCGCTCGTCTTCGAGTGCAACGACGGCTACCTCAACGACCTTCAGCGGATGGCGGTTGAGGCGTCCCATTATCGCGACGCCCTGGACGCGGCGGGCGCCGCCGTCGCGGAAGGGTCGGTCGGGGCCGGGCGCGGGATGTCGAGCTTCGGGCTCAAGGGCGGCATCGGCACCGCCTCCCGGCGCGTCCGCGCGCGCGCGCGGGGCCGGTTCACGCTGGGCTCGCTCGTCCTGTCGAATTTCGGCAAGCCGTCCCAGATTCGGGTCCGCGGCGTGCCGCTCGCCGCTCAGCTCCGGGCGGCCGCCGGGGAGCCGGAATCCGGCACCGAACCGCCGGAGAAGGGCTCGATCATCATGATCGTCGCCACCGACGCGCCCCTCGACGCGCGTCAGCTCCGCCGCCTCGCCCTGCGGGCCGGGGCAGGCCTCGCCCGGACCGGCTCGGTGTTCGGCCACGGCAGCGGCGATATCGCGCTCGCCTTCTCGACCGCCTACACGGTGCCGCAGGATCCCGGCCGCCCGATGCCGGCGCCCGCCCTGCTGCACGACGCGGAGCTCGACCCGCTGTTCGAGGCCGCCGCGGACGGGATCGAGCAAGCGATCGTCCACGCCCTTTGGCGGGCCGAGGCGGTCACGGGCCGCGACGGCCACCGGCGGGACGCCCTGACCGATCTCCTGCCCGGCTGGGCCGATATCCTCGGAGTCTGAGCGATGCGCGTCCCGATCTCGACGAATATCGAGGGCGTCGCCGGGATCTATCACCGCGTCCAGACGACACCGGGCAAACCCGAATACGAGCGCGCGGCTGCTGATGACCGCTCTCGAGGCCGACGTGAACGTTGCCAGGCAGCCGGGCTGGGCCGGTATTAGCCCGTCCGCGTTTCCGGGCCCGCTTCTTCGAAGCGGACTTTATAGCAGCTCAACTTGCGCATTCCAGTTTCACCACAACCTGCACTCGGTCATTAGCCAAGAAGCAGACCTTCGGTGCTGCGCGCCGCCCCATCAGAGAGCCGGCGCCTTGTCGAATTTAACCTTTTTTTACCTGCACATCGCTCGCGACATTAGTATAGCTCTGGGCTGAGAACCTCGAGCCGGTGTATCGTTATGAACCATCAAAGCAACGACGGGCATGGCGGACACATTCGCCGTGAAGTCCTTCAGGTTGCCGGTGCCGCTGCAGCCGTGGGCCTTCTCGGAGCAACTACTGCCTCCGCGCAGACTGGGCGACTGGGCGGACGTGACGATGGTCCACTCGGCGCGCGCCTGCAAGGCGTGCAGCATTTCGGCGTCACGGTCCAGAACATGGACCGGGCTTTCGCCTTCTACACCGAGGTACTCGGCGGCACCGAGGTCATGCGTGATGGCGATTTCAAGGGGGAGCCGGTCCATTTCACGCTGATGGCCGATCAAGAGATCGTTGCCCGCGAGCGCCGCGTCGATCCTCGCACCATCGGCGTCCCGGACCTGAAGGGTGGCTCCCAGCGGCTCGATGTCCGCTTCGTCCAGTTCGAGAACGTCGTCATCGAACTCCTGCAGTATCGCGACGCCACGCAGCCGATGGGCGGCGGCGACAGCTGGGCCGAGCCGCGCGACCACATGAGCCCGGCCTACCCGCGCTCGATGCACATCTGCTTCTACGTCCGCGATGACGTGAACTTCGACAAGTACATCGCTGATCTCGAGGCCGAGTGCGCCCGCCGCGGCATGACGCAGGTCAGGGCGAACCGCACCGTACCCGTGCACTCCGAGGAGCAGCGCCGCGCGGCGCCGAGGGATACCAATACGATCAAGATCCACGAGGGTCCGTCGAACGGCTGGTCGATCATCTACTGCAAGGGGCCCGAGGGCGAGCAGCTCGAATTCGTCCAAGTGCTCGGTCCCGTAAAAAAGACGTTTGCTGACGCCGCCGAGGCGCGCCGGGCGGCGACGAACCGGGGCTGAGGTGAGGTGGCCGAAGAGGGGAGACGAGAGCCTGATTTCGGCGCTTCGGCCGTGCGGAACGGCCATCGCGCCAGTTTGGATCGACGAGGAAGGGATACCCGATGAGTCCTCCCAGGCCACATGAGGTCGATCAAAGGGCGGTCGATCAGCACGCTCCGGAGGCATCCGGTTCGCTTTCCCTCTCGCTCACGGTCAACGGCGAACGGCGGCGTCTCGATCTCGACAGCCGCGTGACGCTGCTCGACGCCCTGCGCGAGCACCTGCACCTCACGGGCACCAAGAAGGGGTGCGACCACGGCCATTGCGGTGCCTGCACGGTGCTGGTGAATGGGATTCGCATCAACGCATGCCTCAGCCTCGCGGCCATGCACGACGGGGACGCGGTGACGACGATCGAGGGATTGGGCCGGCCGGACCGGCTTCATCCCATGCAGGCGGCGTTCATCGCGCACGACGCCTTCCAGTGCGGCTACTGCACGCCGGGCCAGATCTGCTCCGCGGTGGCTGTCCTCGCCGAGATCAGGGCGGGCGTGCCGAGCTACGCCACCGGCGACCTCATGGCACCGATGACGCTGGACAATGGCGAACTGCGCGAGCGCATGAGCGGCAACATCTGCCGATGCGGCGCCTACTCCAACATCGCCGATGCCGTGGCGGACGTCGCGGGGAGGCCCTGATGCGGCCCTTCAGCTACGAGCGCGTCGCGAGCGCCGAAGCGGCCGTGGCGGCCGTCGCCGCCCGGCCAGGCGCTCGGTTCATCGCGGGCGGTACGAACCTGCTCGACCTGATGAAGTTCCAGATCGAGGCGCCGGCCCATCTCGTCGACATCCGGCATTTGCCCCTGAAGGCCATCGAGGATCTGCCGGACGGCGGTCTGCGCATCGGTGCGCTCGCCACCAACACCGAGGTTGCCGCCCACCCGCGCGTGAAGCGCGATTACGGCGTCCTCGCGCGGGCGATCGTGGCCGGCGCCACGGGGCAGCTGCGCAACAAGGCGACGACCGCCGGCAACCTGCTGCAGCGCAATCGCTGCCCGTACTTCTACGAGACGTCCCTGCCGTGCAACAAGCGCCAGCCGGGCTCGGGCTGCTCGGCCCTCGGGGGCGTCACCCGCTCGCTCGCCGTCGTGGGCACGAGCCCGCATTGCATCGCTCAGAACCCGGGCGACATGGCCGTGGCGCTGCGTGTCCTCGACGCAACCGTCGAGACCGTCAGGCCCGACGGGTCGCAGCGCCGGATCGCGATCGGCGATTTTCATCTGCTGCCGGGCGACCGGCCGGAGATCGAGCACCCGCTCGAACCGGGCGAGCTCGTCACCGCCGTGACGCTCCCGCGACCGCCGGGCGGGACGCACCACTATCACAAGGTCCGCGACCGGGCCTCCTACGCCTTCGCGATCGTGTCAGTCGCAGTCGTCCTGCACAAGGACGGGACGGGGCGGGTCGCATTCGGCGGCGTCGCACCGCGACCGTGGCGGGTGGAGGATGCGGAGGCGCTCCTGCCGGGTGGACCGGCAGCCGTCGTCACGGCGGCCTTCCAGGGCGCGACGCCCACGGCCGGGAACGCCTTCAAGATCCCGCTCGCCGAGCGCGCGCTCGCACTGGTGCTGAGCGAAGGGAGGGTGTGACATGCGGTTCGACACGCCTGCCGGGCAGAACTCCATCGACGGTCAGACCATCGTCGGGCAGCCCCATCGGCGCGTCGACGGCGCCCTGAAGGTCACCGGGACGGCGCCTTACGCCTACGAGCGGCACGATGCGGCGACCGATCCTGCCTATGGCTGGATCGTCGGCGCCACGATCGCCCGCGGTCGGGTGACGCGGATCGACGCCGCGGCCGCACGAAGGGCTTCGGGCGTCCTCGCGATCCTGACGACGCTCGAGCACGACTCCGCCCCGCCGGGGTTCCGGACGACCCTCCACCTGTTCGGCGGTGCCGAGGTACGCCACTATCATCAAGCCGTCGCGCTCGTCGTGGCAGAGACCTTCGAGGAGGCGCGCGCGGCCGCCCACCTCGTCCGCGTCGACTACGAAGCCGAGCCGGCGCGCTGCGATTTGGCGGCGGAGGCTGGCAAGGCCGAGCCGATCGCGGATCGCGACAATCCGGACTACCCCGTGGTCGATCGGATCGGGGCGTTCGAGGAAGCGCTCGCCGCCGCTCCCGTGATCCTGGACGAGATCTACACCACCCCCGACCAGACTCATGCGATGATGGAGCCGCACGCCACCACGGCCGCGTGGCGCGACGGCAAGCTGACGATCTGGACTTCGGCGCAGGTCGTTTCCTGGCACCGCAACAGCCTCGCGCAGGCGCTTGGCATCGCGAAGGAGGATCTGCGGCTGGACGCGCCGTTCATCGGCGGCGGGTTCGGATCGAAGCTCATAATGCGGAGCGACGCGCTCCTCTCGGCCCTCGGCGCCAGAGCCGTCGGACGCCCGTGCAAGGTCGCGCTGCAGCGTCCGCTGATCGCGAATAACGGCACGCGCCGCGCCGGCACGATCCAGCGCATCCGTCTCGGTGCGACTCATGACGGGCGGCTCACAGCGATCGGCCACCACAGCCTCAACGGAAATCTGTCCGGCGCCTACGCGGAGGCGGCGATCGCGCCGACACGGCTCATCTACGCGGCCCCGAACCGCGAGCTGTCCATGAGGCTCGCGACCCTCGATCTCGCCGAGGGCAACGACATGCGGGCTCCGGGTGAGGCCCCGGGCCTGATGGCGCTCGAGATCGCGATGGACGAGATGGCCGAGAAGCTAGGCATCGATCCCGTCGCCTTCCGGATTCGGAACGACACGCAGGTCGATCCGCGCAAGCCGCACCGGCAGTTCTCGGAGCGGCACCTGATCGAGTGCCTCCAACTCGGCGCGGACCGCTTCGGCTGGGCGCGCCGCAACCCGGTGCCCGGCGCTGTGGGCGATGGGTGCTGGCTCGTCGGCATGGGCATGGCGGCGGGCTTTCGCCAGAACCTCCTGATGCCGTCCGGTGCCCGCGTCCGGCTCGAGCAGGATGGCCGGCTGTCGGTCGAGACCGACATGACCGATATCGGGACCGGCAGCTACACCATCCTCGCCCAGACGGCTGCCGAGATGATGGGTGTGCCGATCGAGGCCGTGACGGTGCGGCTCGGCGACTCGGACTACCCCGAAGCCGCCGGGTCCGGCGGACAGTTCGGCGCGAACAACGCCACGTCCGGGCTCTACGCCGCTTGCGTGGCGCTGCGGGCGAGCGTCGCGGCGCGGCTCGGCTTCAATGCCGAGGATGTGGCGTTCGCGGACGGGAGGGTCACGGCTGGCAGTCGGAGCGTACCTCTCCGCGACGCCGTTGAGACCGGACCACTGACCGCCGAGGACCGGATCACCTACGGCGACCTCGACAAGGAGTTCGTCCAGGCCACCTTCGGGGCGCAGTTCGCCGAAGTCGCCGTGAACCGGTTCACCGGGGAGATGCGCGTCCGCCGCATGCTCGCGGTCATCGATGCCGGCCGGGTGCTCAATCCGCTCACGGCGCGAAGCCAGGTGATCGGCGCCATGACGATGGGGGTAGGGTCGGCGCTCATGGAGGCGCTCGTCGTCGACACGCGCCACGGCTTCTTCATCAACCACGACCTCGGCGGCTACGAGGTGCCGGTCCATGCCGACATCCCGCACCTCGACGTCGTCTTCCTCGACCATCCGGACCCGGTCTCGTCCCCGATGAAGGCCAAGGGCATCGGCGAGATCGGCTTGTGCGGGGCGGCCGCGGCGGTGGCGAACGCCGTCTACAACGCCACCGGCATCCGCGTCCGCGACTATCCCATCACCCTCGACAAGCTGCTCGACCGGCTGCCGCGCGCGGCCTGATTCTTCACCTGCGGAGAGAGAGATGGCCTATCATCCCGTTCCCGTGACGCATGTCGGCCTGACCGTCACCGACATCCGCGCAGCGACCGAGTGGTACACCAAGGCCTTCAGCTGCCGGCACATCATCGGGCCCCTGCACGTCAGGCACGACGGCTCGCATATCGGCGAGGTGTTCAAGGGGATCTTCGGTGATCGGTTCGAGGAGGGATACGTGTCCCACCTCGCCACCGCGAACGGGGTGGGGATCGAACTCTTCGAGTTCGTCACACCGAAGTCGGAAGCCGTCGACGACAACTTCCGCTACTGGAAGACCGGCGTGTTCCACTTCTGCTTGGTCGACCCCGACGTCGAGGGCCTCGCGCGGCGGATCGCCGAGATGGGCGGCAAGCAGCGCTCGAAGGTCTGGACACTGTTCGAGGGAGAGCCGTTCAAGGCGGTCTACTGCGAGGATCCCTGGGGCAACCTGATCGAGATCTACTCGCACTCGACGGAGCTCATGTACGCCAACCGGAGCGCGACGGCCGCCCGGGCGGAGTGAGAGGCGAGACTTGCAAACGCAGCGGTCGGATTCCCAATGCCGGGCAACGCGCGCGTCTGCAACCTGTGAGGCAAGGAGAGATCCCGCACATGCCGACGACCGCAGATCGTGATCTGTTTTCTCCAACGAAGATCGGTGCCATCGACGTCGCCAACCGCGTCGCCATGGCACCGCTCACGCGCTCGCGTGCCGGCATGGACGGCGTCCATTCGGATCTCGCCGTCGCGTACTATCGGCAGCGCGCATCGGCCGGCCTCATCATCACCGAGGCGACCAACATCTCACGGCAGGGCCGGGGCTATGCCTTCACGCCGGGCATCTACACGGAGGTGCAGGCCGAGGCATGGTCGCGTGTGACCTCGGCCGTGCACGAGGCAGGCGGCCGGATCGTCTGCCAGCTCTGGCATGTCGGGCGCATGTCGCATGTCAGCCTCCAGGAGAATGGCGAGGCGCCCGTGTCGGCTTCGGCCATCCAGGCCGGTGAGCTCGTCTTCCTCGAGAGCCGCACGCAGGCACCTCCATCCATGCCGCGCGCGCTCCGAACTGACGAGATTCCCGATCTGATCGGCGACTATCGGCGCGCCGCGTTCCTCGCCATGCAGGCGGGCTTCGACGGGATCGAGGTGCATTCCGCGAACTGCTACCTGCTCGATCAATTCATCCGCGACAGCACGAACCGGAGGACAGATCGCTACGGCGGCTCGGTCGAGAACCGCACGCGGCTTGCCGTTGAGGTCGTAGAGGCGGTCGCGGAGGTGTGGGGTGCCGACCGCGTCGGCCTGAGGCTCTCGCCGATGACGCGGGCTGTCGGTGATACCCCGCTCGACAGCGACCCGCAGGCAACCTACGGCTATCTCGCTCGGAGGCTTGGGGAGCTGGGACTGGCCTATCTCCACTGCGTCGAGGGGCAGACGCGCGGGCCGAACGGGTCGTCCGCGTTCGACTACAAGGCGCTGCACGCCGCTTTCGGTGGGGCCTACATCGCCAATAACGGCTACGACCGGCAGCTCGCCATCGAGGCGATCGCCTCCGGCTACGCCGACATGATCGCCTTCGGTCGCTCCTTCATCGGGAATCCCGATTTGGTCGAGCGGCTGCGCCGCAACGCCCCTCTCGCGGAGGCCGATCAGGCGACGTTCTATGGCGGGGGAGCCGAGGGTTATACCGATTATCCGACCTTGGACGTTTCAGGGAACGCATAAAGGAGAGAGCCTGTTGAGCGCCGATCCGCTGCCCTCGCCGCACATCGGCTCATGGGCGGCGGCGTCAGGCCAGGGAGACCGGCCGGCCCGCATCGCTGCCAAGTCCCCCCCGACCAGCACGGCGCGCCCGCGCAGCCCTGAGATCGGGCGTGTTGAGCCCTTCGTCGAAGCCGCCGAGGACGGCGGCGAGGGCTGCCGGGCCACCATACCGGTCATCCAGCGCGGCGAGGCTCGTCGCGGCCCGTAGGCGCCATATCGCCGCTCCCTGGCTGCCGGCCAGATCGATCGCTTGCAGGAAGTGCCGCGCCGCGTCCGCCTCGCCGGCGACGCCGGTGGAGGCGAGGAGGATCTCGCCCTTGATGCGCAGCAGTTCCGGCTGGCACCAGAGTTCGCCGCCGTGCTCGGAGGCGGCGAGCGCGTCGTCGATGCGAGCGAGCGCGTCCGGAAGGTGGCCATGCGCCGCGAGGCCGGACGCCAGCGAGCCGAGATAGGCCGGACGCCGCATCCGGAAGCCGATCTCCCCCATCTCGACGAGGGCATCCTCGAGGCGGTGCAGCCCGCCCGCATCGCCCCGGCTGAGGCTCACGATCGCTTCGAGGCAATCGGCGATGACCTGCCAGATGCGCATGGCGTGACGCGCGACGTGGTCCCCGAGGCGGGCGAGGCCGCGCTCGGCTTCGTCGAGATCGCCGCCATGGAGCGCAATCGGGATCACCGTGTGCGCCAAGGCATTCGTAAGGGCGAAGGCCTGGCCGTTGGCTTCGGCCTCGACGAGCGCGCGCCGCGCCGCCGCGACGGCGTGATCCGGCCGTCCCTGGAGCCACAGGACGTTCGCGAGGGTGCCGCGTGCCGCGATCAAGCCGTGATCCTCCAGCCGCCGGCCGGGACTGTCACGGCGGGCCGCACGGGCCAGCAGGCGCTCCGCTGCCTCGCGAGCCTCGTCGAGACGGCCGAGATAGCGGAGCGCGGTGGCGGCGGGCCTGTCGACGGCCGCGCCGGCCGCGCGATCGCCGCTGGCGGCCGCCAGCGTCCTGATGCGCTCCGTCAGGGCGAACGAGGCGCCGTGGTCCCCAACCCAGGTCTGGAAGTCGCACAAGCCCCAGAGCGCCCGCAACTGGCCATCGCGGTCGGACAGCCGTTCGGCGCGGGCGAGCGCCCCGCTCCACAACTCCGCAATCCGCGCCGTCGGACCCTCGACCTGCAGCAGGGCCGCAGCGAGCGACGCCCGCAGCGTGATCTCGTACCGGTCTTCCGGACCGTCGGCGGGGGCGGCCGACGCGAGCGCCCACTCGCTCGCCTCGATCCGTTCCTGGAGCAGCGCGAGCGTGTCCCACACCACGAGCGCCTCGGCTGCCAGCGTTCGACCGAGGACGGGATCGCGCCGGTCGGTTAGGCACCAGTCGAGTGCGGCGCGGACGTTTTGGACGAGCGCGACCAACTCCTCGCGCGGGTCGGATGCCGCCTTCGCGCTCCTGCGCGCCGAGACGTCGCGACATTGCGCGACACAAAACTCCGCGTGCCGCCGACGGACCGCATCATCCTCGCCACTCTCGGCGAGGCGCTGCAATCCGTAGGCCCGCGTCGTGTCGAGAAGCTGGTACCGGGCCGACCACCCAGGAATAGCGACAATCAGCGACTTGGCGACGAGATCGGCCAAGTGGCCGATGCACGCATGCTCGGCCTCCCCAGCAGAACGGCCGATCGCGAGCGCGGCGTCGAGCGGGAAGACGCCGTGAAAGACGGACAGCCGTCGAAACAGGGTCTGCTCTCCCTGCGACAGCAGTCCGTAGCTCCAGTCCAAGGTCGCGGTCAGGCCACGGTGCCGGGGATGACCTGCCCGTCGGCCGTCGTCCAGAAGGTCCAGGCGCTCGTTCAGCAGACGGAGGAGGCCGCGAAGTCCAAACGCCCCGACCCGCGTCGCGGCAAGTTCCAGCGCCAGCGGCAACCCGTCGAGGCGGCGACAGATCTCGACGACGGCCCACGCATCGTCGTCCTCGAGGCTGAAGTCTGGAGCAGCGGCCGAGGCGCGCGCGACGAACAGCGCCACGGCCGGGAAAGTCAGAACATCCTTCGCGTTGAGCGTCCCGAACGCTGTCGGAGCCGGCAGGGGTTGGAGGCGATGCACGGTCTCGTGCGCCATCCGGAGCGGCTCCCGGCTCGTGGCCAATACGTGAGTTCCGGGCGCGGCGGTCGCGAGCATGGTGGCCAGCCGGGCCGCCTGATCGAGGGCGTTCTCACAACAATCGAGGACGAGCAGGCACTGCCGATCCGCCAGGGCAGTCGCCAGTGCAGCCTGTGGATCGTCTGCATGGATTGCGATGCGCATTTCCTGAGCGAACGCGCTCGCGAGATAGCGGTCGCTGTCGATGACGCACAGATCGACCATCCAGACCCCGTCCGGGAACTGCCCGACGAGAGCGTGCCCCACCGTCACGGCCAGGCTGGTTTTGCCGACGCCGCCGAGACCCGTGATCGTGACCAGCGGTCGCTGCAGCACCTTCGTCGCGATCACCGCGAGATCCTCGGATCGGCCGAGCAGGTCCGTCGGTTTCGGAAGGTTATGGCGCCGCGCTGCTGCCGAAATCGGCCAGGACATGACGTCGACGGGCGCGACGAAGCGGTACCCTTGTCCGCTCACCGTCGCGATGAAGCGCTTCTCCGGTTCCGCTCCTTCGAGTGCGCGCCGGATCGCCGCGATGTTGACCTTCAAATTGGACTCATCAACCGTCGTTCGCGGCCATGCGCGCTTGTGGAGATCCGCCTTGCTTACGACCTGACCTGCGCGTTCGACGAGCGCGGTCAGAATTTCCAAAGGTCGTCCCCCGAGCCTTACGACTTTTTCGGCTCGCCAAAGCCGCTGCTCGGACGGGCTCAATACGAAATCGTCGAAGATGTAGCGAACGGCTCTGCCTTCCCGCGTATCCATGCAGCTGTCGCTATCGCACTCCCGTTCGATCCCGGAGAGATGGCCTTGCTACGCTGTCGGTTGCAGCACCGCTAGCATGTCGTGGAGGCCTCAGCCATTCGTCCGGTCTGCTCATGCGGAAGCGTCGGGGTGGATGCCTCCGGCAATGGTCTTGCAAAATCTTCACTCCGGCTGATCGATGCCGGCAGGTGGCATCCACATCGACGTATCAGGAAAGAGCTTTCGGCGATCAGGTTGACTGGCTTGGATCGCCAGGAGCCCGTCCGATTTCCCAGCGAATGAGTTCAGAAGCGGCCGTTCCGCTTACGGCCAAGTCCAGCCCCACTGGTCTGTACCTCGGATGACCAGGGTGGGTGGTTTCCTGTCCTTCCGCTTTCGGGTGCAGAGAATAAAAGAGCGGACGTACGGGGTCGAGCAAAAGCTGGCCGTAAACAGGTCGTCCGCTTCGAGGCTTGGGAAAAGTGAGAGCGGACATTCGGCTCCATTTAGGAGAAGCAAGGCAAATGACCCAAATATTTTGATGATAAGGCCTAGTATCATCTAGAGCGTTTCGATTTAATCTGAATTATATCCCATAGCAGCGAAGAAATTGGCGCATTCATCGGGCGTGATGGTGTCGATGAGCCAGCCGATGGCGACCCATAGTCCTTCGACCGTGCGCTCAGCCGCCTTGCGCAGGAACGCCTTGAGCTTGGAGAAGGCCATCTCGATCGGGTTGAAGTCCGGCAGTAGGGCGGCAGGAACAGCAGCCGTACGCCCGCCGCTTCGATCGCTTCGCGGCCGGCCGGCCTCTTGTGGCTGCCGAGGTTGTCCATGACGACGACGTCTCCGAGGGCGAGTTCGGGCACGAGCACACGCGCGACGTAAGTCTGGAAGGCGTCGCGGTTGATCGGTCCGTCCAGCACGAACGGCGCGGCGATCCCGGACAGGCGCAGGCCCGCGACGAAGGTCGTGGTCTTCCAATGGTCGTGCGGCACCGGAGAGCGCAGCCGCTCGCCGCGCGGGCAGCGTCCGCGGGTTCCCGCCATGTTGGTTGAGGTCGAGGTCTCGTCGAGGAACACGACGCGGGTGGGGTCGAGGTCGGGCTGGCCCTCGAACCCACGCCTCGCGGGCCGCCTTCACGTCCAGGCTGTCCTGCCCCGCGGCGTGGGCTGTCATTTTTGTAGGTCAAGCCGCGCGCATCGAGGAAGGCCCACAGAGTGCCGAGCCCGACCGTGAGGTCGCGCTCGTCCTTCAGGCGAGCGCGCATCTCCTCCAGGGTGATGTCGGTCCTCTCGGGGATCAGACCTCGCAGGTAGGCCTCGTGCGGGTCGAGCTTGGAGCGGCGCGCCCGCCCCGGGGACGGGGAGCCACCGTCCCGGTCGTCGTCAGTGCAGCCATCCAGCGGATCGCCGTGGCCACGCCGACCCCGAAGCGCGGCCGCCTGTCGACGCTACGTCGTCCCGGCCGCGTCGACGATGCGTTCGCCGAGGTCCTGGCTGGAGGGTCGGCCCATGTCTCGCTCCTTGTCTGGAGCTCGTCATGAATCAGCGTCACACCGCCGCGTGAACCCCACACACCCGATGCAGCTCAGACCGAAAACGCTCTAGCTCCGCCTCCTCGGCTTCAGTGTTGCGCTGCTTGGAAGCGGCCACCACCGTGGCGTCGACAATCTGCCCGCCCAACGCCAGGACACCGGCTTGCCGCAGGGCCGTATCGTAGACCGCGAACAGCACCTCGATCGCAGGCCGACCCGCGATCTCGGCCCGGGTAAGCGCCTCCCGGAAGGTCCAGATCGTGTTGGCGTCCGGCACCGGATCGGACAGCCCAGGCCCTAGGAAGCGCATGAACGAGAACCGACCCTTGATCAGGATCTTGGGTCACGCTCGTCCGACAGCGAGTGGCTGGCCTGAAAGACCAGCACCTTGAACATGAACACGAGGTCGAACGGTGGGCGACCGCCCTTCGACTCGTCCGAGCGCGGCACGGCACGGGCGAGGTCGTCCCGGAACAGCTCGCAAGACGATGTGGCTCAACCGCTCCAGCGCGCCTCACTCGAGCTCGATGACGTTCCGGGAGGACGGCTGGGCACTGCGCAGGGATGGCCCGCGGTTGCTGAGGAAATCGCCCGGCGGCGCGGTCGCGGGCTTCGCGGCGGGCGCGCCGCGCACGGACTGCGCCGGCTGTTCGGGGCGGTCGATCAAGGCCGGGTTCGCGACCGGCTGCAGCGGCGTGACGACGCGCCCCTCCGCCTGATCGAGGCAGCGCCGCAGGGCGCCGGGATCGGGTAACAGCGTGCAGTCGTTCACCGAGAGCGGGCTTGGCTGGGCGGGGGCCGCCGTCGCGCCCGCCGCGAGGAGCGCGAGCGCGCCGAAGGCGGTTCGCACCGCGCGTCCCCGCGTTAGCGGCCCGGGGCTCATGGCTGCGCCTGCCGGATCCGCGGATTGACCTGTCGGACCTCGATCTCGCTTGGCTCCGACGGCAGCAGCTTGCGCGGGGCGGCTGTCCCGGTGCGGGCGGCCTGCTGCTGCGCCTGGGGCGACACCGGCTGCGGCGCCAGCGCGCTGGCCCGGCCCTGCTGCGCCGGCTGCGCGGGCGCGTCCGCCTTGTCGAGCCGGCCGAGCCGCACCCGCACGTACTCGACCGACCGCTTGGCCGCGTCGAACCCGCACTCGTAGGTCACCCGCACCCACTCCTTGGCGGGACTGAGGAAGCGGATCGAGTCGCCGCGGTAGCGGACCACGGTGGCGCCGCCCTCGGGCGCCTCAGCCTGCTGGAAGATCTTGGCGAAGGGCCGGGAGACCCACTCGAAATCCGTCGGCGCCTGCGCCTCGATCCGCGGCGCGCAGATCTGCGAGGCGAGCTCGTTGTTGGCGCGCACGCAGGTGGCGTCGCAGCCCGGAGCGGCGGGGGCGGGCTGCCCCGTCCCGGGATTGGCAGTGTTGGCCTGCATCGGTGCGGGCTGTGCGGGCGCCGGTTGCGGCGGCCCGGGTGGCGCCGCGGATTGTGCGCCCGCCGACAGGATCCCGGCCGACCATACGGTCGCGGCGGCGAGCAGGATCTGCACGCGCGATGGGCCGCGCTGCCTCATCATAGCCTCCCAATCAACACACGGCGCGGACGGTTTCCGCCTCGCGAGGACATCGACCGCTCCGTCGACCAGGTGAACCCTCCGGCTCACGCAAGGGCGACGGCCGTTCGGTAGCGGCAGGGCTCACCCCCGAGGAATCGCGCCGCATACGACCATTCAGAACGGTCTTGCTTGTTCAATAGAATACCACTTTTGGCGATGACTGATGTGTCCAATTTAACACGCATATAGCGGCCCGGTCCTTCGGCGGCGAAAACTGCCTAATCCGGTTCTGGACACCGACTCCTGAGATCGTTAACGCGCCGTCTTAAATCATTGAGAGATTTCAGTTTTCTCCGCGTCGTTTAACAGACGACATCGCGACTTTGTCGTCCGAGATCTGATGAGAAATTCCGACAATTGTATTTTTTGTCTCAGCCGGCGCTTGACACTCGTCTTCGGCTTATGGATACGCTTAACAAGCCGTTAAAGCGCCGCGACGACAGAGCGACTGCGATGGCATAGATTGTGTTCAGAAGAGCACATAAAATACAAGAGGGAGTGTATCTATGTTGAAATCAGTTGTTCTGGCTTCCGTGGCTGTCGCC
This sequence comes from Methylobacterium oryzae, assembly GCF_021398735.1. Lineage (NCBI taxonomy): Bacteria > Pseudomonadati > Pseudomonadota > Alphaproteobacteria > Hyphomicrobiales > Methylobacteriaceae > Methylobacterium > Methylobacterium oryzae. The sequence continues at coordinate 3,378,369 of NZ_CP090349.1, read as the reverse complement.
AGCCTGACCGCCTTCGCGACCGGTGCCTCGGCGCAGTCGAGCACCTCGCCGATTCTCGGCAACGGCACGACGGCGAACGAGTCTTTCGTGCTCCAGCGGGGCAACAACAACAATGCGACCGTTAACCAGACGGGCACGAATGTTAAGGCCGGATCTCTCACAAATCAGGTCGATTTGACGGCCTCCAAAATTACTGAAGGCGACGCAAATTATCAATTTCAATATGCCAGCACTGTTCTCCAGAACGGATCCGGCAACGGCCTTACCATCACACAGGCCGGAACGAACAACCAAGTCGTAACCACGAATGGCAACCTCGATCGGTACGATTTCTCATTCAATCCGAACAATGGCTCGTTCAGCGCCGGAGATGGAAATTCCGCGTCGGTGACCCAGAACGGCACGAATGGCCAGGCACAGTTCCAGCAGCGGGGCAATAGAAACCAAGCCACCATCACCGTGGACAGCAACGTCCAGAATACGTACGCCGGCATTTTCCAGGACGGAAATGACAACAAGGCGGGCATCTATCAGCACGATGGAAGCAAGGATGCCTACGCGGTCGTTCGCCAGGTCGGCAGCGGTAACGAAGGCTATATCGATCAGTACGGACAGACGAATTATGCTGCCCTTCTTCAGGTGGGCAACGGCAACTACGCGACTATCGGCCAGGCCGGAACGGCCGGTGTGGGCGCGTTTGGCTACCAGAACGGCAACGGCAACACTGGCGCAATCACCCAGTACGGCAGCTATTATTCCAACGCTGGCTTTGCTCAGATCGGCAACGGCAACACGGCGCGCATTACGCAACGGTAAGACTCAGGTCTCAAACCTGCTCTCGGCCTGAGAGCCATGGGAGGGGCGCTCTTACCAGGAGCGCCCCTCCCCCTGCTCGATACCGACACAAATCCAGCCGCGGCTGTGATGCCGATCATGCCCAGCTTCACCGTCGATCCCCCCGTTATCTGCCGCGTTGTCGAGAATCGCTCCGCCGACGTGGCTCGCCTGGGCCTCCGCATCGAAACGCCGCGCCGGACCGCAGGTCGATACAACCTAATCGTGCGCAAGATCGACCCAGCCGGCACCGCCACCATGCAGCAGGGCGGCGGCTTTGACCTCGCCGATGGCGACACCCGCGAGGTCGGAAAGCTGACCATCAGCGTCCGGCCGGACGGCCAGTTGAGTGTCGAGGCCTCCGTACACGTGGACGGCCGCAGAATCGATTGCGCCTACGACAGCACGCAGGATCTGTAACACGCCGTTCGAGCCCTGAAGAGCGGTCGGTCGGGCTACGTCACTTCCTGATGGGACGAGCGACCGCGGCTCCATTGACATCGCCTCATACGGAAGACAGCCGCATGGAGTCTCCATCCTCGAGCGGTGTGTCTAATTCACCACATATCAGTAGTAGTCACGTGTGGATAAGCCTTGTTACTGTACATCTGTGCGGGACATTGATTTAAGGTCGCCCAAAAGGGGCTAGGGAGGCAGATAATGCGCCGTACGCGTCGCAGCCGCGCTGCAGGTCGAGCGTTGTTCGTTGCCGTCCCGCTCGCCGTCGCGAGTGCGGCCGGCTCAGCTGCGGCGCAGGAGCGCGTCGCGATCGAGCAGATCCAGGCGGCCGCTCAGCGCCCCGCTGGCCCTCCCGGGCGGGCGATCCAGGAGAGCGACTACATCCTCGGCAATCAGTCTGGCATCCTGCTGCTTAACCCGAGCGGCCCGCCCCAGTCGGCGCAGGCCAACCAGGCCCGCGCCCTGCAGATCGGTTCGGGCAATACGGGCACGATCGACATGTCGGGCTACGCGAACGTGGCGGTCCAGAACGTGATCGGCTCGCGCAACACGGTGACACAGCAGCAGGCCGGATCCTACAACCAGTCGGCCGTATCGGTCTTCGGCCAGTCCAACACGATCGGGACCCAGCAAGACGGCAGCGGCGCGGCGGCGACCATCACGGTCCGCGGCGACAACAACGCCATCTCGGCGCAGCAGCAGGGGACCAACCCCACGCCGATCAGCATCACGCGGGTCGGCAACGGCCCCAGCGTCTCGGTCACCCAGAGGTAGTCCCATGCGCCAGTCCGGTCTCCTCGGGCCGCTCGTCTGCGGCTGCGCTCTCCTCGCCGTCGTGGGCGCCCAGGCGGGCAGCCTTGTCTACCAGCCGGTCAACCCGTCCTTCGGAGGAAGTCCGCTGAACGGCTCCTGGCTGCAGGCCCAGGCTGCGGCCCAGAACGACGCGCAGCGGTCGGCCCAGCGCGACCAGCAGCTGTTCTCGGCCAATCAGAGCGCCGCCAACACCAAGACTCCGGGCCAGATCTTCGCCCAGCAATTGCAGACGCAGATCTACAGCTCGCTGGCCAACCAGATCACCCAGGCGCTCTTCGGCGAGAACGCCCAGCAGAGCGGTAGCTACAGCTTCGGCGGATCGCAGGTGACCTTCCAGCGCCTGGGCGGCAATATCCAGCTCCAGATCTTCGACGGCCAGTCGACCACCACCATCGTCGTCCCTGCGACCGCGGCCGTGGGCGGCTCGAGTGGCGCGACACCGCTCTTGGGCGCGCCCTGAGCGCGGCGCGCAGCGATGATTGTCGAGCATCGAAGGCGGAGCCGGCTCCGGCCTCTCGTCGCCCGCCCCGGCGGGCGCGCGGGAGGCCGGAGCGCCGAAGCGGAACGGAGACGGGGTGGCCCGTGCGTAGCATTCTGAAGAGCTTGGCCGCCGCCGCGCTGCTCTGCGCGGGCTTGGCCGCCTGCGCCCCGTGGGAGCGCGAGCTGCTCGCGCAGGCGCCCGTGGTCACGCCGCCTTCCCCCACCGATCTCAATCTCGAGACGCTGCCGCCGCCGACCCGCAAGATCGACATCGCGATCTACAATTTCCCGGACCTGACCGGCCAGAATAAGCCGAACGACAACATCGCCGAGTATTCCCGCGCCGTCACCCAGGGCGGCGGCGCCTTCGTGGTCGACGCGCTGCGGCGCGCCGGGCGGGGCCAATGGTTCTCGGTGGTCGAGCGCACCGGCCTCGCCAACCTGCTGCAGGAGCGGCAGCTGATCCGGGCGACCCGCCAGGAATTCGAGGGCACGGACGCGAAGCCGCTGCCGCCGATCCGCTTCGCGGGCCTGATCGTCGAGGGCGGCATCATCGGCTACGACGCCAACACGGTCACGGGCGGCGCCGGCGCCAACCTCCTGGGTATCGGCGGCGACACCAAGTACCGGCGCGACGAGGTGACGGTGGCGATGCGCATCGTCTCCGTGCAGAGCGGCGAGGTGCTCAACAGCGTCACGGTGACGAAGACGATCTACTCGGTCGCCCTCAACGCCAACGCCTACCGCTACGTCGCGGTGGCCAAGCTGCTCCAGGTCGAGGCGGGCGTGACCCGGAACGAGCCGACCCAGATGGCAGTGCGCGAGGCGATCGACCTCGCCGTCTACGCGACGATCATTGAGGGCAGCCGCAAGAAGCTGTGGCGCTTCCGCGACCCGGTGCTCGGCACCCGTCTCGTCGGCGAGTATCTCGCTCGCGATCGGCCGACGCCCCTTGAGGTTCCGGGACCGACGGTGGCGGCGGGCCCGCTGGTGGTGAAGTCCTGATCGGCCATGAGCCTGCCCGTCGCACCGACGCACATGTTCGGCCGCCGCCGGAGGGGCGTGCGAGGCACGCTGGCCCTCTGCCTCGTCGTGTCCGGCGCCCTGACGCCGGTGATCGCCTCGCGAGCCTCCAGCACGGCCCGGAGCCCGGCGGTCCCGGAGGTCGCCGCCCTCACGCCCTTCGCGCCGATCGCGGCGCCGCCGCCGCTCGGACTGCCGGACGGGCACGCGGACGGACCGGCGTCACCGATCATCGCGCCGGTGAACGCCGACCTGATGATTCTGGGCCGCGGCGCGTTCCGGCCGATCGAGGCGACCGCCCTGCTGTTCCCGCAGGCCGGGGACGGGATGCACGCCCTGATCATCGCCGCGGCCGCCGCCAACGGCCTGCCCGGCGACTTCTTCCTGCGCCTGCTGCGCCAGGAGAGCGGCCTCAATCCCAACGCCGTGAGCCCAGTGGGGGCGCTCGGCATCGCCCAGTTCATGCCGGGAACCGCCGCGGAGCGCGGCCTGCGCAACCCGTTCGATCCGCTGGAGGCAATCCCGAAATCAGCCGAGCTGCTGCGGGAACACAGGGTGCGCTTCGGCAATCTCGGATTGGCCGCGGCGGCCTACAATGCCGGGCCGCAGCGGGTGCGCAGTTGGCTCGAGGGTCGCTCGGGCATGCCCACCGAGACGCGCGACTACGTGGTCCGGATCACCGGCCGCACCGTCGAGGAATGGGCGGCGGAGAGCGGCCGGTCCTTCCTGAGCGCCCCGTCGCTCTTCTCGAACCCTCGCGGTTTCGGCCCGGTCGCGGGCTGGGCCGCCGATCCCACGGCGCGCCCTTCGCCCGTGTTCGAGGCGCGACCGGTCACGCGCAGCATGGCGGCTGCGAGCGACCGGTCAGCCAAGCGGGGGGCTAGGCGCCTGTCGGCTCAGTCGCAGCAACCGCGATCCGAGCAGGCCCTCTGTGCGGTCCTGAACGGGCAGGGACGCACCTGTCTGGTCCAGGCGGTCTACTGAGGCGGCGCCAGCTGCTCGACCTGGACGGCCTGGGCCGGTGTGGCCGGCCGGCGACTCTGCCGAAGCTTGCGCCGCTTCCCGCGCCGGGACACGCCGGTCGCCGGGATCGGGCCCGCCGCGTCGAGCAGGGATTGGTCGATCACGGGCGACTGCTGGAAGGCCGCCGGCCGCGGGCCGGGCGCGAGGCGCTGGCCTTCGTAGAGCTCGATGCAATCGCGGAGCGCCGTCGGGTCGCGGATGAAGGTACAGTCGTTGACGTTCGGGACGGGGGCACCTTGTGCCAGGACGCCCGTGGCGCACCAGAAGGATGCGACGCCGAGCACGACCACCCTCAATCTCGATCCCGGCATGACGAACCTCGCGGGCGTGCAGGCGAGGCGCCACACCGGCCCGAACCCACATTCATTGACACCTAACAGAACAATGGCTCGATCAACCAGTTCCGAACTGCTGCTTTCCGCCATAGAACCGCGCATCAGATCAAATTTCGAGGTTTCTGCCGACGATCTGCGCCCGGCCGATGCCGTCTCATCCTGCTCGGTGCATCGCCGGCATATGTGCAGAGCGCCCTCGATCGCGCTGCCCTGAGCGCGAGTTCGGAATGGGCTGACAGCCGGAGGGTGAACGACTGGTGCGCCCCGCTGATGACGGAGCCCTCGGCCGTTACGCCGGCGCAGATAGAACGGAACCGATGTTGACCCGAGCGGTTAAGCGCGGCGACCGTACGGACCCAAGGAGAAGGATCTGTTCGTCCGGAACAGCTCGGAGTGACGAGGAATGGCGCGCCATTCCTACCGATTATCTCGGATTATTTTAGACCTTTGTAGATCAACGGCTTGGCCCATCATCCCGGATAGTCTTACACTACTATCACCGACGATCCGTCAGCTTCCGTTCGGAGTTCCTGTTACCCTTTGCGTGACAGCCGTTCGGCCACACGCTCAAGCTCCTCGTGCAAATCCTCGGTCCACAGATGACCACATCGCGCCGTCATCTGATGCTTGGCATGGCCTAGGATCCGGCTGAGGCCGTAGAGATCCCCACCGTCCTGCACGAACCAACTGGCGAAGCTGTGCCGCAGGTCATGGAAGCGGAAGTACTCGATCCCACCCGGCAGCAGGCTCCTCCGAACGCCTTCTTCAGGTCATCCACCCGCGATCCATCCGACTTGCAGAACAGGTAGGTGGAACGGGGGCGGCCACGTCCACGCTGATGCCCTGCGGAGACGTGCACGACGGCACCAGAGCGAAGCGGTGAGAGGTTGCCCGCTCTCGGCTCACCGGATGGTAAACTGTTGTGTCTGATCGGGGTAGATAGAAGGCCGTCCGCCTTTTCTGGCGTTCCTTCCCGGAAGCGGACCGGCGGCTTTCGGCCAGATTTCGCCTCAACCGATAACTGTCACTCGCAAAACCGTAGGGGTGGACGCCCCCTGACGGCATCGATGTGCCAGAGTGGAGGTGTTGCAACACCACTGCAGGAGGCGTCCATGGGTGAGGTTAGCACAGTCGGGATCGATCTGGCGAAATCAGTTTTCCAGGTTCACGGCGCGGATACGAGCGGTGTCGTCGTTTTCCGCAAGAAGCTGCGGCGTGATCAGGTGCTGACGTTCTTCTCGACACTTCCGCGTTGCGTGGTTGCTATGGAAGCATGCGCCAGCGCTCATTACTGGGCCCGTGAGATAGCTTTGGCAGGCCACGAAACGCGGCTCATCCCGCCAGCCTACGTGAAGCCGTTCGTGAAGCGGCAGAAGAACGACATGGCCGATGCTGAGGCGATCTGCGAGGCGGCGCAGCGGCCGACAATGCGGTTCGTTCAGGGAAAGAGCGCGCAGGCCCAGGCCTCCGCAGTGGTGTTCCGTACGCGCGACCTGCTCGTGCGTCAGCGGACCCAATTGATCAATGCACTGCGCGGGCACCTCACGGAGTTCGGGTACGTCGTTCGCCAAGGTGTCGGGCACGTAGGCCAGCTCGTGGCGATCGTCCGCGACCCCACATCTGACGTGCCGGCCGAGGCAAGGCCGGCCTTGGCCATCATTGCGGGCAGCCTGGAGGCGCTCCAGGCGCAGATCGCACTTCTCGACCGCGAGATCGCCCAACGCGCGAAGGACGATGCCGTGGCCAAGCGGCTGATGACGATACCGGGTGTCGGCCCGGTGATCGCGACCGCACTCGTGGCTCTGGCACCGGCCGCCAGTACCTTCCGCCGCGGGCGCGACTTTGCGGCTTGGCTCGGTCTCGTCCCGCGGCAACACTCCAGCGGCGGCAAGGAGCGGCTGGGGCGAACGACCAAGATGGGCGAGCGCAGCCTGCGACGGTTGCTGATCCTGGGCGCGAGTTCTGCGACCAAGGTCGCGGCGCGTGATCCCGATAAAGCTGGGGCATGGTTGGCCGGCATGCTGTCGCGCAAGCCGCGCATGCTGATCACCGTCGCCCTTGCGAACAAGATGGCGAGGATCGTCTGGGCCTTGATGGCCCATGGCGGCTCCTACAGAGCTCCGGCCACGGCGTGATCGCCACGGCCTGAGGCGTCAGGGAGGCAGGGAAGGTCAGTCGAGAGGTATGGCGCAACGGTCAGAAGACGGGGTCGGGAAAACCAGTGAATGGCCAAGCGCCTCGAGCGCGCCAAAGCGACTTGGACCCGATCCGCGCTCTCCATACAGGCCAGCAGCCGTGATGAAGGCTGCATCAACAGGCCGGACACACGGCAGCACCTGATCCTGCGCGCACAAATCTCTCCAACACCCCCTTGAATCCGATGGGGCGTCCACACACGGGCATTCGGCTTCGCGCTCGTCACGGCCATTCGGCGATCAGCGCCGGTATCCCGGAAGCGGACATCGTCTCGCGGTGGATGATGGTCTTCAGATGTACGCGAAGCATCGTTGAAGGTGTCGAGCAGAGGCGTGTGGCTGGGAGGATGCGCGTCGATCCGCTCGGAGAGCAGCGTCAGGCCAGCGGGCACAGCATGGTGCTCGGTTCCGATCCAGCTGACGGCGGCCGGGATCTGCGGGAAGTCGGTTCGATGGCAGGAGAGGTCACGCCTTGGGCCTCAAGAGCCTTGGCGCCTTCGGGTCGCAGACGTCGACCTGTCCGAGCGCCGGATGGCTGCTGCCGACGGTCGCTCACGCCCTCCCTTGAGGCCTCCCCCGCTTTGAGGATACTGGATACATAATCTCGTTCGGGAGAGGGGTCAGATGGCACGACTGAACGTCAACGGCGTCGTGCGTGAGGTCGATGCCGAGGCCGACACCCCGCTCCTCTGGGTCATCCGCGAGCAGATCGGTTTGACCGGCACCAAGTACGGTTGCGGCATCGCCCAATGCGGCGCCTGCACCGTGCATATCGACGGGGCGGCCGTCCGCTCCTGCTCCGTGCCGCTCTCGGCGATCGAGGCGGGGCAGAAGATCGTCACGATCGAGGGGCTAGCGCCGGATGCCCGCCATCCGGTCCAGCAAGCCTGGGCCGAGCTCGACGTGCCGCAATGCGGCTTCTGCCAGCCCGGGATGATCATGGCTTCGGCGGCGCTGCTGGCGCAGAACGCGCGTCCGAGCGAGGAGCAGATCCGCCAGGAGATCACCAACATCTGCCGCTGCGGCACCTACAACCGTGTGCTCGCCGGCATCAAGATCGCCGCCGAGCGCGGCCAGTCCGGCTGACGGGGGACGAGCAGATGAGCCTCGAATCCAAGGCCTCCCCGAAGGCTGCCCGCCCCAGCCGCCGCACGCTGCTCGCCGGCGCTGGTCTCTTCACCCTCGGCTTCCACATCCCGTTCCCCGCACGGGCTGCAACCCTCGACGCGGCGCCCACCGCGCCGGAGGTCAATGCCTGGGTCGTGGTGAAGCCGGACGAGACCGTGGTCATTCGCATCGCCCGTTCGGAGATGGGCCAGGGCACGCTCACCGGCCTCGCGCAACTCGTCGCCGAGGAGCTCGACTGCGACTGGGCCAGGGTCACCACCGAGTATCCGAGCCCGGGCCAGAACCTCGCCCGCAAGCGCGTCTGGGGTGATTACTCGACTGGCGGCAGCCGCGGCGTGCGCGATTCTCACGAGTACGTGCGAAGAGGCGGCGCCGCCGCCCGCACGATGCTCGTTGCCGCCGCCGCGAAGGGCTGGGGCGTACCCGCCGCCGAGTGCCGTGTCGAGCGGGGCGTGATCACCCACGGCTCCTCCGGCCGCAGCATCACTTACGGCGCCGTCGCCGCGGAGGCGGCCAGGATCGAGCCGCCGAAGGACGTGGTGCTCAAGGATCCGAAGGACTGGACCATCGCCGGCAAGCCGCTGAAGCGGCTCGACACCCTGCCCAAGCTCGACGGCAGCCAGGTCTACGGGATCGATCTCAAGCTGCCCGGCCTGCTCAACGCCGCGATCCGCGACTGTCCGGTGACCGGCGGCAGCGTGAGGAGCTTCGACGCCGCGGCTGTGTCGGGCATGCCCGGTGTCCGAAGAGTGCTCCAGGTCGGCGACAGCGCGGTCGCGGTGGTGGCCGACACGTTCTGGCGCGCCAAGACCGCCCTCGACGCCCTGCCGGTCGCCTGGGACGAGGGACCGAACGCGATGGTTTCCAGCGAGACCATCGCGGCGACCCTGCGCGAGGGACTCGACGCCGAGCAGGCCTTCGTCGGCAACAAGGCCGGCGATGTGGCCGGCGCCCTCAAGGGCGCCGCCAAGGTGGTGGAGGCCGTCTACGGCGTACCGTTCCAGAATCACGCCACGATGGAGCCGATGAATGCCACCGCGCTCTGGACGCCGGAGCGCTGCGAGGTCTGGACGCCGACGCAGAACGGCGAGGCGGCTCTGGCCGCGACCGCCGACGCCGCCGGGCTGCCGGCCACGTCGTGCGAGGTCTACAAGATCCATCTCGGCGGCGGCTTCGGCCGGCGCGGCGCCACGCACGACTGGGTGCGTCAGGCGGTGCTCATCGCTAGGGAGATGCCGGGCACGCCGGTCAAGCTGATCTGGACCCGCGAGGAGGACATGACGCATGGCCGGTACCACCCGGTCACGCAGTGCCGGATGCGCGCCGCCCTCGACGGGGACGGCAACCTGACCGGCCTGCACATGCGCATCTCCGGCCAGTCGATCCTGGCCTCGGTCGCCCCCCAGCGCATGGTCGAGGGCCGCGACCCGGTCACCTTCCAGGGTCTCAACCCCGGAGGTCCGGAGGCCGCGATCGGCTACACGATCCCCAACATCCTGGTCGACCACGCGATGCGCAACCCGCACATCCTGCCGGGCTTCTGGCGGGGCGTGAACCTGAACCCGAACGCCATCTATCTCGAATGCTTCATGGACGAGCTGGCCCACGCCGCCGGCCAGGACCCGCTCGCCTTCCGGCTGAAGCTGATGGACAACCACCCGAAGCACCGGGCCGTGCTGCAGGCGGTGGCCGAGCGGATCGGATGGGCCAGCAAGCCGCCCGAGGGGGTCTACCGCGGCATCTGCCAGACGATGGGGTTCGGGAGCTACGTCGCGGGCGCGGCCGAGGTCTCGGTCTCCGACCGGGGCGAGCTGAAGATCCACCGTATCGTGGCGGCGACCGACCCCGGCCACGCGGTCAACCCGCAGCAGATCGACGCGCAGGTGGCGGGCTCCTTCGTCTACGGTCTCTCGGCCGCGCTGTACGGCGCCTGCACGGTGAAGGACGGGCGCATCGAGCAGACGAACTTCGACAGCTATCCCGTGATGCGGATGGACGCGATGCCGGCGGTCGAGGCCATCCTGATGCCGTCCGGCGGTTTCTGGGGCGGTGTCGGCGAGCCGACGATCGCGGTCGCCGCGCCGGCCGTGCTCAACGCGATCTTCGCTGCGACCGGCAAGCGCGTCCGCCAGCTTCCGCTGAAGGACACGGATCTCCGCCGGGCATGAGGGCGATGACGCCGGCGCTCGCGCTGCTCGCCGCCCTCGCCGGGGGAACGGGCGCGGGCGCCGCCGAGATGCGGCCGCCGCCCGGCGCCTCGTCCTGCACCGGATGCCACGCCGAGGGCTCCGCGATGGGCGTGCTCGCGGGGCGGCCGGAAGCCGAGATCGTCGGCGCCCTCGAGGCCTTCCGGACCGGCGCGCGCCCGGCGACGCTCATGAACCGCATCGCCAAGGGGTTCGGCGCGCAGGAGAGCCAGGCCATCGCCGCCTGGTTCGCGGCGCAGGGATCGCGGTGATGCGCGCTCCTTCTCCGACCCGCCGCGCCCTGATCGGCGGAGCCGCGGCCGCCGCGCTGGCGCGCCCGGCCCTCGGTGGCACAGCGCCGCGCGTCGTGGTCGTGGGCGCCGGGTTCGGGGGTGCCACGGCGGCGCGCTGCCTCGCCGCGGGCGGCGTCGACGTGACCCTGGTCGAGGCGGCCGAGCGCTATGTCGCCTGCACGGGCAGCAACGCGGTCGTCGTTGGCCTGCGCGGGATCGAGGCCCAGACCTTCAGCTACGAGGCCCTCGGCCGGGCTCGGCTCCGCTTCGTGCGCGGAACGGCGGATGCGGTCGACCCTGTGGCGCGCCGGGTGACGCTCGGCGACGGCACAGTCCTGCCCTACGACCGCCTGGTGCTCTCGCCGGGCATCGCGCTGCGCTTCGACGCCGTGCCGGGCTACGACGCGAAGGCCGCCGAGGCGATGCCGCATGCCTGGAAGGCCGGGGCGCAGACGGTGCTCCTCGCCCGCCAGCTCGAGGCCATGCCGGAGGGCGGCACGGTGGTCCTCTCGGCACCCGCCAACCCGTATCGCTGCCCGCCCGGCCCCTACGAGCGCGCGAGCCTGATCGCGCATTTCCTGAAGACCCGGAAGCCGAAGGCGAAGCTCGTCCTGCTCGACGCCAAGGACACGTTCTCGAAGCAGAAACTGTTCGAGGCGGCCTGGGCGAAGCTGTACCCGGACGTGCTCGAATACGTGCCGCTCGCCTCGGGCGGTGCGGTCACGGAAGTCGACGCCGCCGCGATGGTCGTTCGCACGGACTTCGCCGAGTACAAGGCCGATGTGGCGTGCATCATCCCGCCCCAGCGCGCCGGCCCCATCGCGGCGCAGGCCGGCTGCGCCGACCGCAGCGGCTGGTGCCCGATCGATCCGGTGACCTTCGAATCGCGCCTCGTGCCGGGCATCCATGTCATCGGCGACGCGGCGATCGCAGGGGCGATGCCGAAATCCGCCTTCTCGGCGAACGCGCAGGCCAAAGTCTGCGCGCAGGCGGTGATCGACCTGATGGCCGGACGGGAGCCCGAGAGCCCGAGGCTCATCAACACCTGCTGGAGCCTCGTCGCACCGGGCAACGGCATCTCGATCGCGGGCGTCTTCCGCCCGACCGACGGACTCCTGGCGGACGTTCCGGGAGCCGGCGGTATCAGCCCCCTCGACGCGCCCGACGCGGTGCGCGCGCAGGAGGCGGCCTACGGCGAGAGCTGGTACCGGACGATCACCCGGGACGTGTTCGGATGAGGGAAGGCCGCGTGGCCGCCATGCTCGTGCTGGCAGTCGCCGCCCCGCCGGCGCAGGCCGGGGAGGGCCTGGTCCCCACCGCGATCGTCGGCGACGCCATCCCCGAGAGCCTGACCGGCGCGCCGGGCGATGCCGCGCGCGGCCGGGCCATCGTCGTGGACCGGACCCGCGGGCTCTGCCTTCTCTGCCATACCGGGCCCTTCCCGGAGGAGCGGTTCCAGGGCAACCTCGCCCCGGATCTCGCGGGCGTCGGCGGGCGGCTGGGCTCGGGTCAGCTGCGCCTGCGGCTGGTGGACGGACGGGTCTTGAACCCGGAGACGATCATGCCACCGTACTATAGCCTGACCGGGCTCACCCGCGTGGGGCGGCCGTGGCAGGGGCGGCCGATCCTGAGCGCGGCCGAGATCGAGGATGTCGTCGCCTTCCTGGCGACGCTGCGCGAGGCGGGTCCCGAGGAAGGTCGATGAGCAGGCACAGGAGTCGGAGCGCGCGTTCGATGGACCGGCGCGGTGTGCTCGCCGGGGCTGTCGGCACCGCGCTCGCCGTCGCGCTGCGCCCCGCCGCCGCGGCGACGCTCCCGCGCACGGAAACGACGGAATCCGCCATCCGACGCTTCGCGGGTGACAACCCGATCCGACCGGGCCGGGTGACCCTCGACCTGCCGCCGCTCGTGGAGAACGGCAACACGGTGCCGCTCACCGTCGCCGTCGAGAGCGCGATGACGCCCGAGGAGCACGTGCGCCGGATCGGGGTGTTCAACGAGAGGAACCCGCAGCCGAACGTCGTGACGGTCCACCTGCGGCCGGGCGCCGGCCGCGCGCAGGTCTCGACACGCATCCGGCTCGCCGACACGCAGCGCATCACCGCCATCGCCGAGATGAGCGACGGGACCTACTGGTCGGCGAGCGCCGATGCCATCGTGACCCTCGCCGCCTGCCTGGAGGGCTGACCCCGATGGCCCGCACGCTGATCAACCTGCCGAAGACCGCCGAGCCCGGCGACACGATCACGATCAGGACCCTGATCTCGCACCCGATGGAGACGGGCTTCCGCCCCGGTGCCGACGGCCGGATCCTGCCGCGCAACATCGTGACGGACTTCGTCTGCCGCTTCGAGGACGAGGAGATCTTCCGGGCCGAGCTGTTTCCCGCTTCGGCGGCCAACCCCTACCTGACCTTCACCTGGGTCGCGACGCGCAGCGGCCGCTTCAGCTTCACGTGGCGCGGCGATGGCGGCTTCGATCAGACCGAATCCGCGGCGATCACCGTGGCCTGAGTCTCCGCCGTGCCGCGCCGCTCGAGCTCCCCGCTGCAGACGGCGCTCGTGGCGCTGCTCCTCTCCAGCCCTCTCGCGCGGTCGGAGCCAGTCCCGCCGGCCGAGCGACGCTCGGGCTTCGACCAGATGAGCCCCGAGATCCAGGCGATGCAGCGGGACGACGGGGCCAATCCCGGCATGCTCGCGGTCGCGGACGGGGAGGACCTCTGGGCGAAGGCGCCCATCTCCGGGGGACTCGCCTGCGCCGGCTGCCACGGCGAGGCCTCGTCCACGATGCGGGGCGTCGCGGCACGCTATCCCGCTTGGGACGCGCGGACGGGCAGGCCCATCGACCTCCAGTCTCGCGTCAACGCGTGCCGCCGCGAGCATCAGGGCTCCGAGGCCCTCGCCTACGAGAGTCCCGACCTGCTGGCGCTCACGGCCTTCGTCGCCGTGCAGTCCCGCGGGCTGCCGATCGCTCCGCCGGACGATCCCCGGCTCGAGCCCGCGCGGGCGGCGGGTCGCGCGCTGTTCGAGACGCGCCAGGGCCAGCTCGGCCTGTCCTGCGCCATCTGCCACGACGACCATCGGGGTCACCGCCTCGGCGCAGCGATGATCCCGCAGGGACACCCGACCGGCTACCCGCTCTACCGCCTCGAATGGCAAGGTCTCGGCTCGCTGCAACGGCGCCTGCGCAACTGCCTCACCGGCATGCGCGCCGAGCCCTTCGGGTACGGCGCGCCGGACTATGTTGCGCTCGAACTCTACCTCGCGACGCGCGCCGCGCCGCTGCCGCTGGAGACGCCGGCCGTGCGCCCCTGATCGAGCTCGGACTGGCCACCGTTCGACGCCGCGCGCACCTCGTCGACCGCCGCGGTGACCCGCCGGACGGCCGAAGCGCGAACGCCTCAGCCACCAGTCGATCCACGACTGTGGCTCCAGCGGTCGAGCCAGCGCCGCGCTTCCACGGATTCGGCCCCGCGCCTACATACCCGGTATGCCGATCCTCCTGGCGCTCGGCGCCGCCCTGCTGTTCGGTCTCGTGTTCGGCCCCCAGTGGTGGGTGCGCCGGGTGATGCGGCAACACGCCACCGAGCGGCCGGACCTGCCCGGGACCGGCGGCGAGCTTGCCCGCCATCTGCTCGACCTGGCACGGCTCGAGCATGTTCCCGTCGAGATCGCGCAGGCCGACCACTACGATCCGGTCGCGAACGTCGTGCGCCTGTCGCCGGAGAACCATGAGGGCCGCTCCATCACGGCGGTCGCGGTGGCGGCACATGAGGTCTCCCACGCGCTCCAGCACGCGGCGGGAGACCGGCTGCTCGCGGCGCGGGTGACCTTCGCGCCGGTCGTGCAGGGCTTCGAGCTTGCCGCAGGCTTGGTGATGATGACCGCGCCCATCATGCTCGCCGTCATCAAATCCCCCGCCCTGCTCACCCTGCAGGTCGGGTTCGGCATCGCGCTCCTCAGCGTTCGCCTCGTGTTTCACCTCTTGACGCTGCCCGTCGAGCTCGATGCGAGCTACCGGCGGGCTCTGCCCATCCTGGAAACGGGCCGCTTCCTCGACGCTGACGACATGCGTGGCGCCCGCACCGTTTTGCGCGCCGCAGCCCTCACCTACGTGGCCTCGTCCCTCGTGTCGCTCGTGAACATCGCCCGCTTCCGGCGACTCCTCCGGTTCTGAGACCTACCAAACGCGCGTCCGCTCCTGCTCTGCTCGGCCGTGAGCGGGTTGCCTTCGATCAGCCAGCCTCTGTCACCACCGAACGACCGCTCGAACGTCTCGGAGGGGTGGCTTTGAGACGGTCTGGTCGCGGCCGAAGCTGCCGTGAAGCCGAACAAGCGTCGGAACTGCGCGTGGAACAGAGCTGCCGCGTCACGGCGCGCCCCGCGGAACGGAGACACTCGGCCCCGATCCGCGGCGTTCTCGAGCGCCTCACCTCACGCGGCGGCCGCGGCGAGCGTGCTCCGAAGCAGTTCATCGAGTTCGCCAGCGACGCGGTCGACCTGCGGATTCTCGAACTGGCCGAAGGTGCTGACCGGGCGGTCGTACTCGAAGGCGACGCCACCCTCGGAATCCTCACGCAGAAGCACCCGGATCGGCGCGTACAAGGCGGCAGAAACGGCGTGCCGGGTCATCGACGCGGCCGTCAGCGGGTTGCCGATGTCGTACTGGACGGCCTTGCGGCTCAACCCGGCGGTGCGCAGCACGTCGCCATGGTCTCGGGAGCCGAAGATCGAGAGCGGCGCCTGCCGTTCGAGGAGGTCGCGCGCCTCGTCCACTCGTCCAGCCTTCAGGAGCGTGGCGTAATCGAGGTCGATGACGGGCACCGAAGCCTCCAAGGCGGATCGGACCGCCTCGAAAGTCTTGGCCGAGGAAAGGGTGACGTGCTCGACCGCGATTTCGGTCGACGCGAAGTGGTCGGACATGATCTGATCTCCTGACTTCATGCAGCGGGCGGCTCGCCGGGCGGGCCTCGACTGCTCGTCCTCGGCCTGTCCGAGTGCTCGCTCAGTTCATGGCCTCAAGCGACCCGAGCTTGACCGTGTTCGTGTTGGCCTCGACCGCAACAGGCGCGTCGGGCAGCCACCGGACGACGCCCGCGGTCGCGAAGCCCCCCTGCTTGAGGACCTGCGCGGCATGCGTCGCGACGTCTCGGCTCCGATAGGCCACGGTGATGGTGGCGGGCGCCTTGAAGGGCTCGACGGAGGCGATGGCCGGCCGAGCCTCCTGCCAGCGCGTGAGGGCCGGTACGAGGTGACCACCCTGCGCACGGACGTCGGCGGCGCTCAGCGCGAGACCCGGCGTATGGTGGGCCGCGCCGATGACGGCGGGGACGGAGAAGGCGCCGTGCGCGGCGGTGTCGAGGGTCACCTCCGACGCGGCGGCCGGCAGGAGGGACGCCACGGTCATCGTCAGGGCGGCGGTGAGGGTGATGGTACGATGGGTCATCTCTCGATCCTCTCGGTGTGACGGGGTGGCCCGTCTTTCGATGAGGAGGAGATGCTGCCGGGAGGCGTATTCATCAAACAGATGCGGTTGATACCCAGTATCTACGCCGTAAATGATGGTTCGGTTTTCGACGGCCGCGATGGCGCGGCCGATGCGGCTCGGAAGCCTGATGGTCTCGCTCGGTCGGATGCCGCATTGTCCGGTCGCCGAGACCCTGGTCGCGAGCCACCGGCGGACCTGACCATGACGATCAAGCACCGTGACCTCGCGGGCATCGACCTGAACTTGGTCGTGGCGCTGGACGCACTCCTGACCGAGAGCAGCGTCACGCGCGCTGCCGCGAAGGTCGGCATCACGCAATCCGCCATGAGCAGCAGCCTTGCCCGCCTGCGCAGGCTCCTCGGCGACGAGCTCCTGACGCGCACGCCGGACGGCATGCGCCCGACACCGCGGTCGCTCGCCCTCCTCGAGCCGGTCCGCGCCGCCCTGCGCCAATTCCAGGGCATCGTCCTCCGGGAGGACGACTTTGCCCCCTCGCAGGTCGAGCGGTCCTTCACGCTCGCCATCCCCGGCAGCGTCGAGGTCCGTCTCATCCCGCGCCTGCTCGCGTTCCTCGCCTGCGAGGCGCCCGGCATCCGCCTGCACCTGGTCGGCCTCGATTACGGGAGCGTGCTGGGGGACCTCGACGCCGACAGGATCGACATGGCCGTCGGCATGATCTCCGAGGGCCAGGTCCACCACAAGGTGCGGCCCCTCTATCGCTTCGGCTTCCTGAGCCTGTTCAATCCCCGGCTGCTCGGCGTGAGCGGTCCGCTCTCGCTCGACGACTTCGTCCGCTTCCCGCACATCCTGACGTACCTGACCGGCGTCGGCCCGGGGGTGGTGGACAAGGCGCTCGCGAAGGTGGGCCGGACGCGGAGGCTGGCGGCGACGACGCCGCGTTTCGCCACCGTGCCGTTTCACGTGCAGGCCGCGCCCTTGATCGCCACGATGGCCGACGAGCTGGCCACCACCTTCGCGACCCAACTCGGCCTGGCGACGAGCCCCGTCCCGGTGCCGACCGGGGAGATCGTCATCTCCATGCTGTGGCACGCCTCCTATGACCGCGATCCCGCCCATCGCTGGCTGCGGGAGGTCATGGTTCGCCTGGGACGGGAGGCCGGTAGCGCCCGCGAAGACGCGGTGTAGCTCGTAGCCTCACGCCTCTCGGTCCCTGAGCCACCTTTCCGTTTGGGTGCCCCTGGAGGCAGCAAAGGCATCGACGACCCGGACAGGGTTGTCCTCGGCGATCCGATCTTCGAGATAAGGCGGGAACAGCGTCGTCTGATCGCGCTCGGCGCCGACAACGAACCGTTCCATGCCGCCCCCCGGGCGTGCCGGACAGAGCTACCACCATCGAGGTTTCGACACAGCCAGGGTCGCGACCGGAACGGCGGCATGGAGTGGTCTAGCGACGATCTGCTTCTACCACAGATTGGGCCATCCTGCTGGTTCGGCGTCGGGAGCCGATCAACGCGTTGCTTCTCCCGCTCAGTAGAAGGCTCGGGGATTCTCCGAAGATGGTCCGGTCTGTGCTTGCCCGTGCTGGCCACCCGATCGTGCCGGTTTCTGTCGTCGCGGGACGCGGACAGACGACGGGATCGCCCGAATGGAAGGGCGGCGCCCCTTCTTGTTCCACCCCGGTCCCCCCATGCCCGAATGCCTCGTCTTCCGCGTGCCCGCGCAGCATCCCGCCGACGTCTCCGAGGTGATGGGCCTCGTCGCCTCCGGGGCGGTGGACGCGACCGAGATCGTCGCGATCTTCGGCAAGACCGAGGGCAACGGCTGCGTGAATGACTTCACCCGGCAGCTCGCGGTGATGGCCCTGGAGACGGCGCTCGCCACCGCCCTCGGCTGTACGGCGGCGGAGGTCGGAGCGCGGATCGCCCTCGTCATGTCCGGCGGCACCGAAGGCGGGCTGTCGCCGCACTTCCTCGTCCTCGCCCGGCGTGAAGGCCCCGCGGTGCCGGAGGGCAAGGCGCTCGCCATCGGCACGGCCTTCACCCAGGAGTTCCGCGCGGAGGAGATCGGCCGGATGGCGCAGGTCGAGGCGACTGCGGCGGCGGTCGGCCGGGCCATGGCAGAGGCGGGGCTCACCGATCCCGCGGACGTGCATTTCGTGCAGGTGAAGTGCCCGCTCCTGACGAGCGCTCGGATCGCCGAGGCGGCCGCCCGGGGCCACGGCGTCGCCACACACGACACCTACGCCTCGATGGGCTTATCCCGCGGCGCCTCGGCGCTCGGCATCGCGCTCGCCCTAGGAGAGGTCGACCGCGAACATCTCGCGGATTCCGCCATCGGCACCCGACGCGATCTCTTCTCCGGCCGCGCCAGTTGCTCGGCGGGGATCGAGCTGATGCGCAACGAGATCATCGTGCTCGGCAACGCCCAGGGCTGGACCGGCCCGCTCGCCATCGCCCACCGGGTCATGGACGACGGCATCGACCTGTCCGCGATTCGGCGGGTGCTCACCGACCTCGGCTTCCTGGAGGCGGGGCAGTTGCCGCCTCCTGAGGCGGAGCGCGTGATCGCCCTGCTCGCCAAAGCGGAGCCCTCCCATGACGGCCTGATCCGGGGACGGCGCCACATCATGAACGACGACAGCGACATCAACGCCACCCGGCACGCCCGCGCCCTGGTCGGCGGCGTGGCCGCCGCGGCGATCGGCCGGACGGACCTCTTCGTCTCCGGCGGCGCTGAGCATCAGGGGCCGGATGGCGGCGGCCCGGTAGCGGTCATCGCCCGCGTGAGGGACTGAAGCCGGGAGCGGGGAAGCAGAAGTGCGCCCGCATTGCCGAGAGTCAGGGACAAAGCCGTTCGACCGGTGCCCTGCACCGGCCCTCTGCAACCGCCCGTTGGTGAAAATCAGGCTGCGAGAGTGGGCGCAAGGCCGCAACAGCGAAATCGGCCTGCGCATTCAAGGGCGATGAGGAACAGGCCAAGCCACGGGGACACGGCAGGAGCCATTTCGCCGCGAATTTTTCCCAAGAGAAGCTAGGCAGGCCGCCAGATGCAGCCAAGCGCTTGATTTTGTTGGCGCGCCCTACGGGAATCGAACCCGTGTTTTCGCCGTGAAAGGGCGACGTCCTGGACCGCTAGACGAAGGGCGCTCTGGCTGGGCCGGGGTTCTATAGTCGGACCGGAGACGCCCGGCAACCGTCCAGGCGCGGCACAGGTGCCACAGGTCCCGAGTTTGCAGGTCCTGAGGTCACAGACCCTGACACTGTCGGTCCTGGGTTTGACCGCGCACCGGGTTGGGGCGATGGAGAGCCATGCCCCAGCCCACCCCTCGCATGACCCTCGTCCTCGGCGGGGCGCGGTCTGGCAAGAGCGCCTACGCGGAGGGGCTGATCGAAGCCTGCCCCGGCCCGTGGCTCTATCTCGCCACCGCCCAGGCCTTCGACGACGAGATGGTCGACCGCATCGCCCAGCACCGCGCGCGGCGCGGCGGCGCCTGGCGCACCCGCGACGTGCCGCTCGCCCTGCCGGAGGCGGTCGCCGAGGCCGAGGGACCGGTCCTGGTCGACTGCCTCACGCTCTGGCTCACCAACCTGATCCTGGCGGAGGCCGACGTGGCGGAGGCGACGGCGCGGCTCATCGCTGCCTGCGCCGACGTCCCGGGCCCGCTCGTGCTGGTCGGCAACGAGGTCGGGCTCGGGATCGTCCCCGACAACGCCCTCGCCCGGCGATTCCGCGACGCCGCCGGCCGCCTCCACCAGCAGCTCGCCGCGCGGGCCGACCGGGTCGTCCTGACCGTGGCCGGCCTGCCGCTGGTGGTGAAGCCGCGAACCTCTGAGACAGGAGCCTCCGCATGAGCGACGACGCCGCGCGCCACCGCGAGAAGATGGAGAAGCGCAAGGCGGTCCAGGACGCCGAGGTCGCGGGCAAAACCCTCGAGAAGGGCCTGCTCCTCGTCCATACCGGCCCCGGCAAGGGCAAGAGCACGGCGGCCCTGGGGCTGATGCTGCGGGCGCTCGGCCGCGGCTGGCGGGTCGGCATGGTGCAGTTCATCAAGGGCGGCTGGGACACCGGCGAGCGCCACGCCGTGGCGGCCTTCGGCGAGAGGGTCGTGTGGCACACCCTCGGGGAGGGCTTCACCTGGGAGACCCAGGACAAGGCCCGGGACATCGCCGCCTGCCGCCACGCCTGGGCAGTCGCCGAGGGCCTGATGGCCGATCCCGCGATCCGCCTGCTCGTCCTCGACGAGCTCAACATCGCGCTGCGCTACGACTATCTCGACCTCGGCGCGGTGCTGGCCGCCCTGCGCGCGCGCCGGCCGGACCTGCACGTCGTCGTCACCGGCCGCAACGCCAAGCCCGCCCTGATCGAGGCCGCCGACCTCGTCACCGAGATGGGCAGCGTCAAGCACCACTTCGCCGCCGGCGTGAAGGCGCAGGAAGGGATCGAGTTCTGAGCCCGCCGCGCGCGACGGCGCCCAGGAAGGCCCTGATGATCCAGGGCACCGGCTCCGATGTCGGCAAGTCCCTGATCGTGGCGGGGCTCGCGCGCGCCTTCACGGAGCGGGGCCTGAGGGTCCGGCCGTTCAAGCCGCAGAACATGTCGAACAACGCCGCCGTCACCGCCGACGGCGGCGAGATCGGCCGGGCGCAGGCGCTCCAGGCCCGGGCCGCCCGGGTGACACCCTCCGTGCACATGAACCCGGTCCTGCTGAAGCCGCAGAGCGAGGTCGGCTCCCAGGTGGTCGTGCAGGGCCGGATGGTCGCCACCGTGAAGGCGCGCGACTACCAAGCCTGGAAGCCCCGGCTGATGTCCGCCGTCCTCGACAGCTTCTCCCAGCTCGCGGACGAGGCCGACTTGGTTCTGGTCGAAGGCGCGGGCTCGGCGTCGGAAATAAACCTGCGCGCGGGCGACATCGCCAATATGGGCTTCGCCCGGGCCACCGACACGCCGGTGGTGCTGGTCGGCGACATCGACCGGGGCGGGGTGATCGCGAGCCTCGTCGGCACGAAGGCGGTGATCGACCCGGCGGACGCCGCGATGGTCGCCGGCTTCCTCGTCAACCGGTTCCGCGGCGATCCGAGCCTGTTCGCCGACGGGATGCGGCTGATCGCCGAGCGGACCGGCTGGCCGGCGCTCGGCCTCGTGCCGCACTTCCCCGACGCCGCGCGCCTGCCGGCCGAGGACGTGCTGGGCCTCGCCGGCTCGGACCCGCGCGGGGCCGGCTCCGTCACGGTGGCGGTGCCGGTGCTGCCGCGCATCGCCAATTTCGACGATCTCGACCCGCTGCGGGCGGAGCCGAACGTGTCGGTGGTGCTGGTCCGGCCCGGAACGCCGATCCCCGCCGGGGCCGCCCTCGTGCTGCTGCCGGGCTCCAAGACCACGATCGACGACCTGGAGGCTTTCCGCCGGGAGGGCTGGGACGTCGACCTGCGCGCCCATGTCCGCCGGGGCGGCCGGGTGCTCGGCCTGTGCGGCGGCTACCAGATGCTGGGCAACAGCCTCGCCGACCCGCACGGGATCGAGGGGGCGCCCCGGACGGTGCCGGGCCTCGGGCTCCTCGCCGTCGACACCGTGATGACGCCGGAGAAGCGCCTCGCCGCCGTCACCGGCACGAGCCTGCCCGACGGCGTGCCGTTCGCCGGCTACGAGATGCATATCGGCGCGACGGAGGGCCCCGACGCGGACCGGCCGCTGCTGCGCCTCGCCGACGGGCGCCCGGACGGGGCGGTCTCGGCGGACGGGCGCGTGGCCGGGACCTACGTGCACGGCCTCTTCGCCGACGACGCCCAGCGGGCGGCGTGGCTCGCGCGCCTGGGCACCGCCTCGGCGGGCGCCGGCTACGAGGCCGGGGTCGAGGCGGCGCTGGACGGCCTCGCGCGACACATCGCGGCCCATGTCGACTGCGACCGCCTCCTGGCGCTTGCCCGGTAGGCGGGGCGCGGGCCAGGGATTACTCTGTGTTATGCCGGCCCCGCCACGAAGGGCCGCACGCCCCCGGAGGAACGCCCCATGCCGCCCACGCCGTCCCCCGCCGGGGAGGATCTCGCCGCGAGCACCGTCCGGACCGTGACCCTGCGGCTGATGCCGCTCCTCGGCCTGCTCTACCTGATCGCCTATATCGACCGGCAGAACGTCTCCTACGCCAAGCTGGAGATGGTCGGCAGCCTCGGCCTCTCCGAGACCGCCTACGGGCTCGGGGCCTCGCTGTTCTTTCTCGGCTACTTCCTGTTCGAGGTGCCGGCCAACGTCTTCCTGGAGCGGGTCGGCGCGCGGATCTGGTTCGCCCGGATCATGATCACCTGGGGGATCGTCACCGTCCTGCTGGGCTTCACCCAGGGCACGGCGATGTTCTACGTGCTGCGCTTCCTGCTCGGCGCCGCGGAGGCCGGCTTCTTCCCCGGCGTGCTGTTCGCCCTGACCCTGTGGTTCCCGCAAGCGCACCGGGCGCGGATGATCGGCTGGTTCATGATCGCCAGCGCCATCGCCAACGCGGTCGGTGCGGCGATCGGCGGCGCGCTGCTGGGTCTCGACGGGCTCCTCGGCCTCCAGGGCTGGCAGTGGGTGTTCCTGGCCACCGGCGCGCCGGCGATCCTCATGGCCGCGGTGGTGCTGTTCGTCCTGCCGGACGGCCCCGAGACCGCCCCCTGGCTGTCGCAGGCCCAGCGCGACTGGCTCGCCCGCACGCTCCGGGCCGAGCGCGAGGACGGCGGCCACGTCGACCACGGCAACCCGTTCGCGGCGCTCCTCGACCGGCGGGTGCTGATGCTCGCCGGGGTCTACGTTTCCCTGCCGCTCGCCGCCTACGGCCTGGGCTACTGGCTCCCCACCGTGGTCAAGGGCTTCGGCGTCTCGAACCTCACCAACGGCTTCCTCAACATCATCCCGTGGCTCGCCACGGCCTTCGCCCTGTGGTGGGTGCCGCGCCACGCCGCCCGCACGGGGGCGCAGGGCAACGCCCTGACCTGGCACGTGGTCGGGCCGGCGCTGGTCGGGGCGGCGGGCCTCGCGCTCTCCGTCGTCCTGCCGGGCAACGCCGTGAAGTTCGCCTGCCTGTGCGTGGCCGCGGCCGGGACCTTCGCCGCCCAGCCGGTCTTCTGGTCGATGCCCGGGACATTCCTGCGCGGTGCCTCGGCGGCCGCCGGGATCGCGGCGATCAATTCGGTCGGCAATCTCGGCGGCTTCGTCGCCCAGAACGCCGTACCGTTCATCCGCGACCAGACCCAGAGCGACCTCGTGCCGATGCTGTTCCTGGCCGCCTGCCTCGCCGTGGGGGCCGGCCTCATGTTCGTGGTGCTCTCCGCCCTGCGCCGCGACGCGGCGCGGCGGGCGGTGCCGACGGCCGCGAGACCGGCCTGAACACGGTCCGGATTCGTGCGTTATCCTTCCTCAGGCCGGCATGACCGGCAGGATGATGCAGACCCGCAAGCCCGCGGGCCATCGTCGAGGAGGGCACCGCGATGAGTCAGGGATTTCCGCTCATGATCCTCGCCTTCGGGACGCTCGGCGGCATCTGGTTCCTGGCCGCCGCGGCCCGGAAGCAGGTCGCCGACGCGAAGGGGAGCCCGGAGCGCTCCAGCGTGATCCACCACCACGGCGGCGAGCCGCGCCCGAACATGCAGGGCACCGAGCACTAGGAGAGCCGAGCACCGGGGCGGCCGCTCCCGCGGCGCAGCTGTCAGCCGGCGGCGATCCGCCGGCAATGGTCGAGGGCGGCGCCGATCAGGTTGTCGCTCGCCTCGGGCGTGCGGAACGCCGAGTGCGCCGACAGGGTGACGCTGGGCAGGTGCGCCAGCGGGTGATCCGGCGGCAGGGGCTCGACGGTGAACACGTCGAGCCCGGCCCGCGCCACGTGGCCGGTGCGCAGGGCCGCGACCAGGGCGTCCTCGTCGAGCACCGCCCCGCGGGCGGTGTTGATCAGCATCGCGCCGGGCTTCATCGCGGCGATCCGCGCGGCCGACAGGAAGCCGCGCGTCGCGTCGGTCAGGAGCAGGTGGAGCGAGACCACGTCGCTCTTGGCGAGCAGGCGGTCGAGCGGGACGAAGTCGACGCCGGGATGGGTCTTCGGGGTCCGGTTCCAGGCGAGCACCCGCATGCCCACGCCCCGGCAGAGGCGCGCCATCTCGGCCGCGATCCCGCCGAACCCGACGAGGCCGACGGTCTTGCCGGTGAGCTGGATCCCCTCGGTGCGCAGCCAGGATCCGGCGCGCATCGCCCGGTCCATCTCGGGCAGGCCGCGGGCGGCGGCCCACATCAGCGCGAAGGCGCACTCGGCGACCGCGGTGTCGCCGTAGCCCTTGATGGTGTGGACGGTGACGCCGAGGGCGTCCCGGAGCGCCTCCGGGTCCATGTAGCTGCGGGCGCCGGTGCCGAGGAACACGACGTGCTTCAGGCCCGCGCAGGCCCGGGCCACGTCGAGGGGGAGGGCGGTGTGGTCGATCACCGCGGTCTCGGCGCCGTCGAGGATCGCGGGCAGGTCCTGCGGCGCGATTCCGGGATCCGCGTGGACCGCGAAGGGCGGATCGTCCGGCCGCAGCAGCCGCCGGGCCACCGCCGCCAGGGTCTCGCTGGCATCCACGAACACGGCACGCATCGGCGTCTCCCTCATCCTGCCCCGTCCGGCCACGATGCGTCCGGTGCGCGGGCCGTGCCAAGGCCCGATCGGGAATTGCCGCCGTCTCTGCGAGCGGAGCGAAGCGATCCCGTCGGCGCCACGATCTCAGAGGTCGCGCGGCCCTGGCGCGCTTCGCTCCGCTCGCGAGGACGGCTCAGCCGGTGAGCGACAGGCAGAGCGCGAGGAGCGCCAGCACGAGCCCGCCCTGCAGCCAGCAGGCGGTGCGGTAGAGGGCCAGCGCCCGGGCGATGTCGTCGGCCGTGGCGGCGTCCCGGCCGTCGCCCATATGGGCGTCCGGGACGAGGGTGCCGTCATAGACCCGCGGCCCCGCGAGCCGCAGGCCGAGCGCCCCCGCCATGGCGGATTCGGGCCAGCCGGCATTGGGCGAGCGGTGCCGGCGCGCGTCCCGGGCCATGGCCCGGAGCGCCCCGCGCGCGTCGGCGCCGCGCAGGGCCGCCGCCCCGGCGATCAGCAGGCCCGCGAGCCGGGAGGCCGGCAGGTTCACGCCGTCGTCGAGCCGGGCCGCCGCCCAGCCGAAGGCGGCGTAGCGCGGGCTGCGGTGGCCGATCATGCTGTCGGCGGTGTTGACCGCCTTGTAGAGGGCGCCCCCCGGCAGGCCGAGGCAGCCGATCCAGAAGGCCGGCGCCACGATCCCGTCGGAGAAGTTCTCCGCCAGGCTCTCGATCGCGGCCCGGCAGACAGCCGCCTCGTCGAGGCGGTCGGGGTCGCGCCCCACGATCATCGCCACGGCCCGGCGCCCGGACTCGAGGCCGCCCGCGCGCAGGGCCGTCTCCACGGCGGCGACGTGCTGGTGCAGGCTGCGCTGCGCCGGCAGGCTCGCGCCGAGCAGGCCGAGGAGGAGCAGAGCGGGGAGGGGGCCGGCGAGCCCCGCCAGCGCCGCGACGGCGAGGGCGGCCAGGCCCACCGCGGTGAGGAGCAGCGCCAGCGCGAGGCAGCCGGCGACCCGCCGCCGGCGCGCCGAGCCGCGGTTGAGGCCGCGCTCCAGGGCGGTGATCAGCCGGCCGATCCAGGTGACAGGGTGACCGGCCGCCCTGTAGAGCGCGTCGGGATAGCCGGCCGCCGCCTCGATCCCGAGGGCGACGGCGAGGACGGCGAGCGTGTCGGCGAACGTACCGGGCAGATGGACCATTCGGTGTGGAGCGTTCCCGCGCGTGAGGCCGCCCCGATCGCGCATGGCGGCGATCTCGGCGGGCTCCGACAAGCCTTTCCCGACGCGCCGGAGCCCTGGCTCGACCTCTCGACGGGGATCAACCCGGTCCCCTATCCCGTGCCCGCGCTGGAGGCCAGCGCCTGGGCGCGCCTGCCCGAGGCCGCCGAGGTCCGCGCGCTCCGGGAGGCCGCCGCCGCGGCCTACGGCGCGCCGGACGCCGACCACGTCGTGCCCGCGCCCGGCACGCAGGTCCTGATCGAGACCCTGCCCCGGCTCCTGGCCCCGACCCGGGTCGCGGTTCTCGGGCCGACCTACGCCGAGCACGCCGCCGCCTGGGCGCGGGCCGGGCACGCGGTGGCGGAGGTCTCGAGCGTCGACGCCCTCGGCGCGGCCCGGGTGGCGGTGATCGTCGATCCCAACAACCCGGACGGGCGGACCCATCCCCTGGCCGAGCGCCGGGCGCTCGCCGCGGCGCTCGGCCGGCGCGGCGGCCTGCTCGTCGCCGACGAGGCCTTCGCCGACCTCGAGCCGGTGGAGAGCCTGTGCCCGCACGTCTCCGCACCGGACTCGGGGCCCGGCACCGTGGTGCTGCGCTCCTTCGGCAAGACCTACGGGCTCGCCGGCCTGCGCCTCGGCTTCGCGGTCGCCGAGCCCGGCACGGCGGCCCGGATCGCCGCGGCGCTCGGACCCTGGGCGGTGTCGGGCCCGGCCCTGGCGATCGGGCGCGCGGCCCTGTCGGACGCGGGCTGGCGCGTCGAGGCCGCCCGGGCCCGGGCCGCGGATGCGGGCCGCCTCGACCGGATGATCGCCCGGGCCGGCGGCCGGGTCGTCGGCGGCACCTGCCTGTTCCGGACCGCCGATTTCCCCGACGGGCCGGACCTCTACCGGCGGCTGGCGGCGGCCGGCATCGCGGTGCGGCGCTTCGCCGGGCGCCCGGAGCGCCTGCGCTTCGGGCTTCCGCCCGACAGGGCGGGCTGGTGTCGGCTGTCGCGGGTGCTCAAGTAGGCCGAGCCCCCGGCGGGTGCGGGTCGCGGGCCGCCACGAGCACGGCCAGCGCCGAGAAGGCGAGGCCGACCGCGCAGACGCCCGGCCAGCCCACGAGCAGGAAGGCCTGCGAACCGGCATAGGCGCCGAGCGCCCCGAACACGAACAGGGTGGTGAACAGCACGGTGTTGATGCGGCCCCGCGCGCCCGGGACCAGCGCGTAGGCCCGGGTCTGATTGGCGATGAGCGCGCCGTTCATGCCGATGTCGATGAGCAGCACGCCGAGCGCCACCGCGGCGAGCGACCACGTGCCCCCGCCCCACAGGACCACGAAGGACAGGGCGACCAGCAGGCTGCCGCCGAGGACCACGGGCTTCGCGCCCCGGCGGTCGGTGAAGCGGCCCGAGATCGGCGCCACGAAGGCCCCGCAGACGCCGATCACGCCGAACAGCCCGGCCCCGGCGGCGGTGAGGCCGAAGGGCGGCGCCTCGACCAACAGGGCCAGGGTCGCCCAGAAGGCGTTGAAGCCCGCGAACAGCAGCGCCTGCGACAGGCTCGCCGTGCGCAGCACCGGCTGCGTGCGGGCGAGGTGGAGGATCGACAGCATCAGGGCGCGGTAGCGCAGCGGGTGCGTCTGCACCGTGTGGGGGAGGGTGGCCCGCGCGATGCCTGCCATGGCGAGCGCCAGCACGGAGGCGACCAGGAAGACCGGCCGCCAGCCGAGATGCGCCCCCAGGAAGCCGCTCGCCGTGCGGGCGAGCAGGATGCCGGTGAGGAGCCCGGTCATGACCTGGCCGACGATCCGCCCGCGGCTCGCGTCCGGGGCGAGCTCGGCCGCGAACGGGACCGCCTGCTGGGCCGCGCAGGACAGCACGCCGACCACCAGATGGGCGAGCGCGAGGCAGGCGAGGTTCGGCGCGAGGCCCACGGCGAGCAGGGCCAGGGCGAGGCCGAGGCACTGCCCCACGATCAGGGCGCGGCGCGGCAGGGCGTCGCCGAGCGGCACGAGCCCGACGATGCCGAGCCCGTAGCCGACCAGGGCCGTGGTCGGCACCCACAGGGCGGCGCGGTCGCCGAACTCGGCCACGATCAGGCCGAGCAGCGGCTGGTTGTAGTAGATGTTGGCCACGGCCCCGCCGGCGATCAGCGTCAGGCCGAGCCGGGCCTTCGCGTCGAGGGGTGCGGTCACGGCCGGGTCGGGGGCAGGCGGGTGGGCCGCCGCGGGAGAGCCATGGTCGGGTCCGTGTGGGGAGGGCGATCGGAGCGGCGAGCGATACGGGCGGAGCGCGCCGCCGGGCAAGCTGCGGCGATGCATCCCTGCCGGGACGCCCCGGGCCCCTTCACCGGAGCCGGCGGCGCACCATATGCAACAGACGCAGCCGGCGGCGCCCGCATGCCAGCGGGCGCCGCGACCGATGCGCCGGGCGCCGGGCCTCGCGAGGTTTATGGACCGGACTACGAACGAGTGGGCGGTTTCGTTCCGTGCGAACGGCGCCGGGGCCGCCGCAGCAGGGAGTACGGGATGCCGAACTACCGCGTCGACTTCGCCAAGGAGATCCTCGGGGTGCCGTTCACGATCGGCTCGGTCGCGATCGCGCGGGCCCGCGATCCCGAGCGCGCCCGCCGCGCCGCGGAGCTGCGCTTCGCCCGCCAGCACGGCGTCGGCGACTGGCGCGAGCGGGCGGACCTCGCCACCGTGGCCGAGCGGCTCTGACGACCGCCCGGCCGGACCCGTCGCGCGGCCCCACCCGTCACACGATCTTCGTGCCGCTCCCGCACTCTGGGATCCCCGCGTCG
This sequence comes from Methylobacterium oryzae, assembly GCF_021398735.1. Taxonomy (NCBI): domain Bacteria; kingdom Pseudomonadati; phylum Pseudomonadota; class Alphaproteobacteria; order Hyphomicrobiales; family Methylobacteriaceae; genus Methylobacterium; species Methylobacterium oryzae. The sequence continues at coordinate 3,349,592 of NZ_CP090349.1, read as the reverse complement.
GCGACCGGTCAAGCTCTGGTCGCGGCGGCCGCGGCGCCGTAGAATGGCGGGCGGATCGGGACGCCCGCCGGCGTCCGGATCCCGTTCCGTCCGCGCCCGACCGACGAGCCGGCGTCGCGGGACCGGACACGTCTCGAATCCGGGTCATCGGGGGTCAGTGCGAAGGTCATGGCGGCGATCTCCTTCTTCGGCGACCTGCTTCAGACCATCAGCGAGCGCGGCCGCGACCTGATCGGGATCGGGCGCGGCGACATCGCGTCCCGGGCGAGTGCCGGCGACCTCGTCAAGCTCTGCGAGGACCTGATCTCCCGGCGCGGCGAGGCCTCCGGGGTGGCGCTGGCCCGCCTGATCCTCGACCGCTACGCGAGCTTCGGTCAGGCGGAGCGCCACGCCTTCCTGCGGGCCATCGCCCTCGACTTCGACGCGGACCACGCCGCCGTCGACGAGGCCATCGCCGCCTACCGCGCCGCCCCCTCCCGCGCCCGCCTGGGCAGCCTGCACGAGGCCGCCGAGCCGCGCAGCCAGGAGCTGATTCGCCGCCTCAACCTCGCCCGCGGCGGCACGCTCAGCCTCGTGCGGATGCGCGAGGACCTGTTCGACCTGCGCCGGGCCCTGCGCGCCGGCGACGAGGCCGACCCCGCCCTGATGGACGCCGTCGACAGCCTCGACTGCGACTTCGAGCACCTGTTCGCGTCGTGGTTCAACCGCGGCTTCCTCGTGCTGCGCCACATCGACTGGACGACGCCGGCGCACATCCTGGAGAAGATCATCCGCTACGAGGCGGTCCACGCCATCTCCGGCTGGGACGACCTGCGCGCCCGCATCGAGCCGCCGGACCGGCGCTGCTTCGCGTTCTTCCACCCGGCGCTCGCCGACGAGCCGCTGATCTTCGTCGAGGTGGCGCTCACCGACCAGATCGCCCCGGCGATCGCCCCGATCCTGTCGCAGGAGCGCAAGCCGCTGCAGCCGCAGGCGGCCACCACGGCGGTGTTCTACTCGATCTCGAACTGCCAGAAGGGCCTCGCCGGCGTGACCTTCGGCAACTTCCTGATCAAGCAGGTGGTCGAGGACCTGACCCGCGAGGTCCCCACGCTCAAGACCTTCGTGACGCTCTCGCCGGTGCCGGGCTTCGCGGCGTGGCTGGCGCGGGAGCGCCGGGCCGACAGCCCGCAGGGCCTGCTGCCCGAGGATGTAGAGACCCTGCGGGCGCTGGACGACCCGGCCTGGCCGGCCGACAAGGCCCGGGCCGAGACGGTGCGCCGGGCGCTGATCCCGGCCGCGGCCGCCTATTTCCTGCGCGCCAAGAACGAGCGCGGGCGCCCCCTCGACCCGGTGGCCCGGTTCCATCTCGGCAACGGCGCGCGCCTCGACCGGATCAACTTCCTGGGCGACACCTCCAAGAAGGGGCTGGCGCAGTCCCACGGGCTGATGGTCAACTACCTCTACGACCTCGCGGCCATCGAGCGGAACCACGAGACCTACGCCAATCTCGGCACCGTGGTGGCGGCGCCGGCGGTGACCCGGGAACTGCGCGCCAAGCTGCCGCCGCCCCGGGCCGTGGTGCTCGCCGAGGCGTAGGCGTCGCGACTCACCGGGCCGCGCGGACGACGCGCCGCCGGAAAGGGCTCGCCGAGGGGGCCTCCGGGCGGCTATGGGTGCGCGCGACCCATAGCCCGTGATAGCCCAGCCTCACGATGACGAACCACCTCTTCTCCCTGGTGCGGGACGGCGCCGCCGATCCCGCCAAGACCGTGATCGAGACGCCGGACGGGCGCCGCTACGCGTACGCGGACCTGATCGCCCGCTCCGGCGCCTACGCGGCGGCCCTGCGGGCGGCGGGCGTCGCGCCCGGCGACCGGGTGGCCGTGCAGGTCGAGAAGAGCCCCGAGGTGATCTTCCTGTATCTCGGCGCGGTCCGGGCCGGCGCCGTGTTCCTGCCGCTCAACACCGCCTACACCCCGGCGGAGATCGGCTACTTCCTGGGCGACGCCGAGCCGACCGTGTTCGTCTGCGACCCGGGCCGGCGCGACGCGCTCGCCGAGGCCGCCGCCGGCGTCCGGCAGGTCTGGACCCTCGACGCGGCGGGCGGCGGCAGCGCCGCGGAGGCTGCTGACCGGGCCGCCGATGCGGGCGCCGCCTTCGCGGACGTGCCCCGGGGTCCGGAGGATCTCGCGGCGATCCTCTACACCTCGGGCACGACCGGGCGCTCCAAGGGCGCCATGCTGACCCACGACAACCTCGCGTCGAATGCCCGGACGCTGGTCGCGTACTGGCGCTTCACCGCCGACGACGTGCTGATCCACGCCCTGCCGGTGTTCCACACCCACGGCCTGTTCGTGGCGACCAACACGGTGCTGGCGAGCGGCGGCTCCATGCTGTTCCTGCCCCGGCTCGACCCGAAGCTGATCCTGAGCCTGATGCCGCGGGCGACCGCCCTGATGGGCGTCCCGACCTTCTACACCCGGCTCCTCAAGGAGCCGGGCCTGACGCCGGAGGCGGCCCGGGGCATGCGCCTGTTCGTGTCGGGCTCGGCGCCGCTGCTCGCCGAGACGCACCGGGAATGGCAGGCCCGCACGGGTCACGCCATCCTCGAGCGCTACGGCATGACCGAGACCAACATGAGCACCTCGAACCCCTACGCGGGGGACCGGGTCGCCGGCACGGTGGGCTTCCCCCTGCCGGGCGTGTCCCTGCGGGTGGTCGATCCCGAGACCGGCGCGGCCCTCGGGCCCGACGCGGTCGGCATGATCGAGGTGAAGGGCCCGAACGTGTTCCAGGGCTACTGGCGCATGCCCGAGAAGACCGCCGCCGAGTTCCGGGCCGACGGGTTCTTCATCACCGGCGACCTCGGCAAGGTCGACGGCCGGGGCTATGTCCACATCGTCGGGCGCGGCAAGGACCTGATCATCTCGGGGGGCTTCAACGTCTACCCGAAGGAGGTCGAGACCGAGATCGACGCCCTGCCGGGCGTGGTCGAATCCGCCGTGATCGGCCTGGCGCACCCGGATTTCGGCGAGGCCGTCACCGCCGTGGTGGTGGGCGGCGCCGGCTGCCCGGACGAGGCCGGCGTGCAGGCCGCCCTGGAGGGGCGCCTCGCCCGGTTCAAGTGCCCCAAGCGGGTCCTGTTCGTGGACGAGTTGCCGCGCAACACGATGGGCAAGGTCCAGAAGAACCTGCTCCGCGAGGCGCATGCGGGGCTGTACCGGGACTGACGCGCCGTCCTGTCAGGAGGGTCGACGGAGCGAGGATCCGGCCACCGCGTCGCTGCGAGCGGAGCAATCCAGGCGGCGCCACGCTGCTCGACGTCGCGCAACTCCGGGGCACGTCGCCTCGCCCGGGATGACGGCGCCGAGGCCCCCACGGAGGGGCCTCGGCCACCGAATCAGAGATTGTGCTGCGTCCGCTCGCCCGCGGGCGGCGTGTGGCTCTCCGGATCGACCACCTTGCGGGCGGCGGCGTTGAGATTGTCCGGGTCGAGGGCGGTCTGGACGAACTCGCGGCCGATATTGGTCACCTCGCGGGCGTAGCGCAGGCCCTGGTCGCGGACCTCGTCGGCCCAGGGACCGATGCTCCGGTCCTCCTGGCGGGTGCGCGGCAGCAGCGCGCCGAGGAGCAGGCCCGCGGCCACGCCGACGACGCCGACGAGGAGCGGGTTGTCGTCCACGAAGCGCTCGACGGCGGTGCGCCCGCGGTTGATCCCCTCGATCCCCTGGTTGGTCAGGTCGTCCAGCGCCCGCATGTTGCGGCGATGGAGGGCGCCGGCCCGCTCCCGGGCCTCGTCGTAGGCCGCGGTGGCGCGGTCGCGCGCCTGATCGGCCGCCCCGCCGAGGCGGTCGTTGATGTCGTCGGCGAGGCCCGAGACGGTGCGGCGCGCCTGCCCGGCGAACTCGGTGGCCCGGTCGCCCGCCACCCGGATGCCGTCCTTCGCGGCCGAAGCGGCGTCCTGGGCAGCGTCCTGGGCAGCGTCCTGGGCAGTGTCATGGGCGGCGTCGTGCGAGCCCGTCGCCGCGCCGGGCCGAAGCGGGTCGTGCAGGCCGCGCGGATCCGGCCGGAGGGTGAAGTCGCCCGCGGCGGTGCCGGGCGCGCCCGGGTCGCCGAGGCCGGTCGGATCCGGCCGCAGGCTCTTGTCGTCGGCGCCGTGCGGCATCCCCGCCGCGGCGGCGAGCTGCTCGGGGGTGCTGGAGGGGATACCCGGCTTGTCGGTCATGGCGCTGTCCTCAGATGTCGGTCTCGCCGGCCCGCCTTCGGTGCCGGTCTGCCCGGTCGTCCGGCCGGGCGGCACGGTGTCTCGTCCCGGATCCGGCCGGACCCGGACGGGTCCGGTCCTCAGATCTCGGTCGTGTCCAGCGGATCGCGGGCCGGGCGGACCGTCGGGCGGTCGGGGTCGTAGCCGCGCGCCGCGCCGGTGTTCAGGGTGGGCACGCGCTCGGCCGAGACCTCGGTGCGGCGGCGCTGGGCGTCGCGGGCCATCCGGTTGAACAGCAGGCCGACGCCTGCCGCGATCAGCAGCACCGGCACGGGATTGCGGCGCACCGCCTCCAGGGCCGAATCGTAGGTCGTGTTCAGCGCCGGCACCCGCCGGGCATTGCCCAGCATCTCGTCCACGAGATTCGGCACCGAGAGCCGGCCCTGGATGCGGTCGATCGTATCGTCGAGCCGGGCGCGGCTCTCCTCGATCTCCTTCTCGAGGTCGTTCATCGTACTCATCCGGACACGCGCTCCGAGAGGGCCTGGGCATCCTGGCGGACCTGGCGCGTCGTGCGCTTCGGGGCCAGGGTCGAGAGGGAGAGGACGCTGCGCGCCCACAGGGCCATCCCGAGGGCGAGGAGCAGCAGAACGCCGCCGACGATCAGGGCCGAGAGCCACTCGGAGCCTACGATGGTGGCGAGCCACTTCACGAAGGCGCCGATCAGCACCAGCAGGGCGACCACGGCGAACACCGCCGAGCCGACCATGCAGGCGAGGCCGACGATGAGCTGGCGGACGTTGCCGGCCATCTCGGCCCGGAACAGCGCGATCTCCTTGCGGGCGAGCTCGTTGGTCTCCCGCAGGGCGTCGCCGATCAGGCTCTGGATGCTGGAGGGGCCCGTGGAGGAACCCGTGGATGGGCCCGTCTGGCGCGGGTCGGAGCCGTAGGTCATGGCGTCAGGCCCGGAAGCTGTCGCGGGCGTCGCCGTCCGGCGCCTCCGGCGGCAGGCTGGACGACTTGATGAAGCGGGCGGCGATCAGGCCGGCCACGAAGGTCCCCACGGCCACCGCCACCGGCGCGCGCCGGGCGAAGGACTCGGCCTCGCTGTAGAACTCGCCGAGGCTGCGGCGCTCGATCGAGGAGCCGAGTTGCTCCAGCCCGTCGGCGGCGCTGTCGAAGAAGGCGCGGACGTTCGGCTTGTCGCCGAGATCGCGGCCGGAATTGCGGATCGTCTGCGCCAGGTCGTGGACCGACTGCGCGGCGTCGCTCTTGCGCTGCTCGACGTAGCTCTGCGCCTGCAGCCGGGCCGCGTCGAGCAGGCCGCGCCCGCGCTCGGCCGCCACGTCGGCGAGCCCCTCGACGTCGCCCTGGAGGGCCCGCCACTGCGCGCGCTCCTCCCCGGCGGTGTGGGGCGCGTCGTGCGGCGCGGCGTGCGGCCCCTCGCGGTGCGGATCCGCGATCGGATCCGCGGGGGTGCCTTGCGGTAACTCGTTGCCGGCCATCTCGAAAACACTCCTCGCGGCGCGGGAACGGGGCCGCTCGCGGCGGCCGCGGGCCCCGCGATGGCTGAGTAACCGACTCGGCTGTCGCGGGTTCCGGTCCCTGTGCGCCCTTCCGATGCGTGCGCGGGGTCCGGCGCGACGGGCGGCACCGCTCACGCGCCGTTCAGGCAAGATCTGCCAGAACCGCCACGCTTGTACAACGCTCGTACGGGGCGCCCGACCGGGGCGCCCGACCGGGACGGAGCGGCCGCCCTGTCCCGGAACGGCAGGGCCTCGACTTGACCCGCGCCCGGCTTCACGCTTGGGTTGCGGGACGACCGACAAAGGATCGCGCAGGGCCTCCGCGCGTTCTGACATAGTAGTGACGTCCCGATGCAGGCGCGGCGATATCCTCGACCCGACCCGCGCCCCTGATCCGGAGCCGACCCGCGTGGCACGCCTTGTGATCGTATCGAACCGCGTCGCCGTCCCGGAGGAGGGCGGCAAGGCGGTGGCGGCGGGCGGCCTCGCCGTCGCGGTCAAGGAGGCCTTCACGGCCTACGAAGGTCTGTGGTTCGGCTGGAGCGGCACCATCACGGACGAGCCGTCCGAGGAGCCGACGCTGATTGATCGGGGCCGGGTCCAGTACGCCGTCGTCGACCTCTCGCCGCAGGATCACCTGGAATACTACGCCGGCTTCGCGAATCGCGCCCTGTGGCCGATCATGCATTACCGGCTCGGGCTCGGCGCCTTCTCGCGCTCGGACTATGCCGGCTACAGCCGCGTGAACCGGACCTTCGCGCGGGCGCTGGCCAAGCTGGTCGAGCCCGACGACATCATCTGGGTCCACGATTACCACCTGCTGCCGCTCGCCGCCGAGCTGCGCGGACTCGGGCTCGACAACCCGATCGGCTACTTCCACCACATCCCCTGGCCCGCCGCCGACGTGTTCAACTCGCTGCCGGCGAGCACCGAACTACTGCGCGCCATCGTCGACTACGACCTGATCGGCCTGCAGACCGAGGCGGACGTCCAGAACCTGCAGCGCAACCTCGTCGATACCCAGCGGGCGATCCCGCTCGGCGGCGGCTCGCTGATGGTCGACGGCCGCCGGACCCGGATCCGCGCCTTCCCGATCGGCATCGACGTCGCGGGCTTCAAGGAGGCCGCCGAGAAGGCCAATTCCAACAAGGTCGTGCGCGAGACCATCGCGGGCCTGCGCACCCGCAAGCTGCTGATCGGCGTCGACCGGCTCGACTATTCCAAGGGCGTGCCCGAGCGGATGGAGGCGGTGGAGAGCTTCTTCGCCTCGAATCCCGACCAGCGCGGCAACGTCACCTACATCCAGATCACGCCGAAATCCCGCAGCGAGGTGCCGGAATACGAGCAGCTCGCCCGCGAGGTGAACGAGAAGGTCGGCGAGATCAACGGCTCGCTCGGCGACCCGGCCTGGACGCCGATCCAGTACATCACCAAGGCCTATCCGCGGCCCGTGCTGGCCGGCCTCTACCGGGCCGCCCGGGTCGGGCTCGTCACGCCGATGCGCGACGGCATGAACCTCGTCGCCAAGGAGTACGTCGTCGCCCAGAGCGAGGACGATCCGGGGGTGCTGGTCCTGTCGAAATTCGCCGGCGCCGCCCGGCAGCTGCCCGAGGCGCTGCTGATCAACCCCTACGACCGGTTCGAGGTCGCCGAGGCGATCCGCGCGGCCCTCTACATGCCGAAGGCCGAGCGGCTGGCGCGCTGGAAGCCGATGGTCGAGCGCATGACCCGCGAGGACGTCGACTGGTGGGCGCGCAACTTCCTGGCGGAACTCGAGAACTTCCGCACGGTCGAGCGCGAGCCGCCCACCGCCGCCGCGGCCGCCGAATAGCCGGCGCCTCCCGCTGCTCCCGCCCGCCGCCATCCGTGTGACCGGACGCCCCGCATGATCGCCGTCGACGACGGGGTACCGGCACCGCTCGGCGCCCATTTCGACGGGCGCGGCGTCAACTTCGCCCTGTTCTCCGAGCACGCCACCGCGGTCGACATCTGCCTGTTCGAGCCGGGGGAGCGGCACGAGACCCGCACGGTGCGGCTGCCCTGCCGGACCGACGACGTCTGGCACGGCTACCTGCGCGGCGTGCTGCCGGGCCAGCTCTACGGCTACCGAGTGCACGGCCCCTGGGACCCGGCGGCGGGCCACCGGTTCAACGCCTCGAAGCTCGTCCTCGACCCCTACGCGCGGGAGATCCGCGGCCGGATCCGCTGGCACGACGCGCTCTACGGCCACCGCCGGGGCGGCGGGCGCGAGGACCGGATCGACCGGCGCGACAGCGCGGTCTACATGCCGCGCTGCGTGGTCACCGCGCCGGAGGTGCCCGACCTCGCCCTCAACCCGGTCCGCCGGCCGCTCGCCGAGACGGTGGTGTACGAGGCGCACGTCAAGGCGCTGACCCGCACCCATCCCGACATTCCCGAGGCGGAGCGCGGCACCTACGGGGCGCTCGCCCACCCGGCGATCATCGAGCACCTCGTCAAGCTCGGCGTCACCGCCCTGGAGCTGCTGCCGATCCAGGCCTTCGCGGACGACCGCTTCCTGGTGGAGAAGGGGCTCGTCAATTTCTGGGGCTATCAGCCCCTGGGCTACTTCGCCCCGGAGCCGCGCTACCTGGGGGAAGGCGGCCTCGGCGGCCTGAAGGCGGCGATCCGGGAGCTGAACGCCGCCGGGATCGAGACCTGGCTCGACGTGGTCTACAACCACACCGCCGAGGGCGACCATACCGGCCCGACCCTGTCGTTCCGCGGCATCGACAACGCCAGCTACTACAAGCTCGACCCCGCCGACCCGCGCCGCAACCGCGACTGCACCGGCTGCGGCAACACCTTCGACGCGAGCCACCCGCGGGTGATGCAGCTCGTGCTCGATTCCCTGCGCCACTGGGTCACCGCCTACGGCATCGCGGGCTTCCGCTTCGACCTCGCCTCGAGCCTCGGGCGGGCGCCCTTCGCCTTCACCCCGCAGGCGGCGTTCTTCCAGGCCGTGGCGCAGGACCCGGTGCTGGCGCGGGTCAAGATGGTGGCCGAGCCGTGGGATGTCGGGGAGGGCGGCTACCAGCTCGGCGGCTACCCGCGCGGCTGGAGCGAGTGGAACGACAAGTTCCGCGACGCCGCCCGGGGCTTCTGGAAGGGCGATTCCGCCACGCTCGCCAAGGTCACGCAGGGGCTGACCGGCTCGCGCGAGGTGTTCGCCCCGTCCGGGCGCTCGCCGCTGGCCAGCGTCAACTTCATCGCCAGCCACGACGGCTACACGCTCGCCGACACGGTGTCGTACGAGGAGAAGCACAACGAGGCCAACGGCGAGGACAACCGCGACGGCCATAACCACAACGTCAGCCGCAACTACGGCGTCGAGGGCGACACCGACGACGCGGCGATCCTCGCCCTGCGCGCCCGCCAGAAGCGCAACATGCTGGCGACGGTGATGCTGGCCCAGGGCGTCCCGATGCTGCTCATGGGCGACGAGCGCTCCCGCAGCCAGGGCGGCAACAACAACGCCTACGCCCAGGACAACCCGACGAGCTGGATGGACTGGAGCGTCGATCCGGATCCGGCCCTCACGGACTTCGTGGCCAACCTGCTGGCCCTGCGCCGGGCCCAACCGGCCCTGCGGCGGCGGCGCTTCTTCACGGGCGCGCTGATCGACCCCGACGAGCCCCTGCGCGACGTGCACTGGCTCTCCCCCGAGGGCATCGAGATGGAGGTCCGGCACTGGTCCGACGACGGGCTCCAGGTGTTCGGCATGCAGATCGGCAACGACGGCGACCCGGGCGAGCGCCTGCTGATGCTGTTCAATGCCGGGGCGGAGGCCGTCAGCTTCCGCCTCGCCCCGGTGATCGGCGGCCCGTGGACGCCGGCCTTCGACACGGGCGAGCCCGCGGGCGCCCGCGCCCCCGGCGCGCCGGCGATCGCGGCCGGGACCGCCGTGCCGCTGCCGGGCCGCACGGTCCTGGTGCTCACCGCGCCGGGCACCGAGACCGGCAACCGGGGCGGCTGGGTGCCGGGCCGGTAGGGGCGGGGCGCCTCAGGGCCGGCCGGAATCGGCCGGACGGCGCCGTCAGTCGAACAGGCTGGAGACGCTGGATTCGGTCGCGGTCCGGCCGATCGCCTCGCCGAGCAGCGGCGCGATCGTCGCCACCCGGATGTTGCGGGCGAGCTTGACGGCCTGCGTCGGCTGGATCGAGTCGGTGATCACCAGCTCCTTCATCCGCGAGGCGGCGATGCGCGAGACCGCGCCGCCCGACAGCACGCCGTGCGTGATGTAGGCCGAGACGTCCTTGGCGCCGGCGTTGAGCAGGGCCTCGGCGGCGTTGACCAGGGTGCCGCCCGAATCGACGATGTCGTCCACGAGGATGCAGGAGCGGCCCTCGACCTCGCCGATGATGTTCATCACCTCGGACTCGCCGGGGCGCTCGCGGCGCTTGTCGACGATGGCGAGCGGGCAGTCGATCCGCTTGGCGATGGCGCGCGCCCGGACCACGCCGCCGACGTCCGGCGAGACCACCATCCGGTCGGCGCTCGGCAGCCGCTCCTTGATGTCGCGTACCATCACGGGGGCGGCGAACAAGTTGTCAGTGGGGATGTCGAAGAAGCCCTGGATCTGGCCGGCGTGGAGGTCGAGGGTCAGGACGCGGTCGGCGCCGGCCTCCGTGATCAGGTTCGCCACCAGCTTGGCCGAGATCGGGGTGCGGCCGGAGGTGCGCCGGTCCTGCCGCGCGTAGCCGAAATACGGGATCACCGCCGTGATGCGCCGGGCCGAAGACCGGCGCGCGGCGTCGATCATGATCAGCAGCTCCATCAGGTGGTCGTTCGCCGGGAACGAGGTCGACTGGACGATGAACACGTCCTCGCCGCGCACGTTCTCCTGGAGCTCGACGAAGATCTCCATGTCGGCGAAGCGCCGGACCATGCACTTGGCGAGCGGCAATTCGAGATAGGCCGCGATCGCCTCGGCCAGGGGCCGGCTGGCATTCCCGGCGATGATCTTGATCGAGGATTTCATGGGCGGCCGCTCGCTCGCGGCCGGACCTCCCGCCGCTCTTGTTCAGACCGGTCTCCCGAGGAGCCGGAACGATCCGATGACGGGCGAGGCTCTTAGCAGCGGGCCGGAAGTGTCACAATGCCTTCACGGCCGCGCTCTTACCCCGCTCTCACCGCGGACGCGCGCGGCGGACCCGGCCCCGGACCCGGGTTCGGATCCCCGCGCGCCCGGTCCCCTCAGGGGGCCGGCGGCTCCAGCAGCCGGTGCAGGTGCACCACGAAGTAGCGCGTCTGCGCGCTGTCGACGGTGGCCTGGGCCTTGGCCCGCCACGCGGCCTGGGCGGTGGCGTAGTCCGGGAAGATGCCGACGATGTCGAGGTTCTTGATGTCCCGGAACCGGACCCCGTCGAGATCCTGCAATTCACCGCCGAACACCAAGTGCAGTCTCTGGTCGCTGTCGATTTCCGTCGTCATGGCCCGTCCTCCGTTCCTGCGCGGCGCTCGCAAATGGCGGGCCCGCGGTCAAGCCTGAACATCCGCAGGCGAGCCCCGAATCCGCCGCAGGTCTGCGGCGGCCGGGCGAGGGGGCCGGGCGAGGGGGCCGGCCGGGGGGCTGAGCGTAGCGGCGCGGTGGATGCGCAACACCGGACGCGCCGTGCTACGAGCGGCCCATGACACGCCGCCTCCTCCCCGACGCCGTCCTCGTCGCGCTGGCCCTCGGCCTCGGCGCGGCGCAGGTCCAGGCCCAGCAGGCGCCCCGCGCGCCCCGCCCCGACAGGAGCGTCCCGGACCGGCGGGCCGGGCCGCCGGTGATCGGCTGCCCGTCGCTGGCCAATTACCGCATGCTGATGCGCGACGGTGCGGCGGCGGCCGCGGCGCACTTGGCCGACCCCAAGGCGGACCATCTCGGCTGCGCGGCGCTGGCGCGCACGGACCTCGCCGGCATCGTCGACAAGGTGACGCTGGGCGGCGCGAGCTACGACTGCGCCGCCGTGCGCGGCACCACGGCCTGCCACTGGATCGCGCCCGGGACGATTCCCGAAGGCCCCGCACCGGCCAAGCGCTGACGGTCGGCCGCGCGGCCCGCGCTCAGCGCAGGTGGCCGCTGGCGCGCAGGTCCCGCTCGACGGCGTCGTGGAGGGCCTGGAGGGGATTGTCGTTGATGGCGGCGGGCGGGTGCAGCGGCGCCATCGGGGCGGGCCGCGCGTCGAGCCCCGGCAGGATCGTGGCCTCGGCGCCCGGCCGACGCGGGGGAAGTCCCGCGGGAAGTCGCACGGGCCGGCGCACCGCGAGGGTTCGCAGCGCCTCGCGGGCGCCGGGCGGGAGGAGCGTGACGAGTCTGTCCAGCATGGCCGGCCTCAGCGCGCGCGGCCGGCCGCGGCCGGCGGGAACGGGACGGTGGCGGCGGATCGGTTCTTCACGCGGGCACCCGTGCGGGATCGATCGCGGGAAACGAGCCGGCACCCCCACAGTTCCGATGAAGCAGTATCGCGAATTTAATCGCACGTGTCGCCTGAATATCGGCGAACACTGGTTCATCGGTTTCGATTGTCTGAAGCGTGGCGGAAGCGGATGGGAATCGAACCCACCGTACGCTGTTGGCGTACCGCTGGTTTTGAAGACCAGGAGGGCCACCAGACCCCGTTCGCCTCCGCGACCGGGGGTACGGGCGGGGCGGGGCGGGGTCAAGGCCGGCCGCGTGCGGCGGATCGCGCCGCCGATCCGCCGCCCGGACGCCTGGATTCGTATTAATTCCGCCACACTGTTGTGGCCCTGCACCAGTCATGCCGTTCCTGAGACGCTCACGGACAGAGGAAGGCCCCGCGTCGGTCCCCGAGAGGGGTGCCGACGGGGCGGGCCAGGACGCGGTCCAGCAGGACGCTGTCCAGCCGGCCGCGGATCAGCGGGACGCGGATCAGCGGGACGCGGGCACGCCCGCGGGCCCCGAGGCGTCCCAGCCGTCCGGCACGCCCCTGGCGGAATCGCTGCGGCCGGGCCCGCGCGGTCCCGGCTGGATCGGCGCCGCCATGGTGATCACCGCCCTGGTCTCGGCGCTCGCGACCTTCCTGATCCTGGCCGGGGTGATCCGGGTGACGCCGACGCCGGCCTACGGCGTGACGCTGCTGGCCATCAACGCCGCCCTGGTGCTCGGCCTCGCGGTCATCATCGCCTGGGAGGCGCGGGTCTTCCTGCACGCCCGCAAGGCCAACGCCGCGGTGGCGCGCCTGCACACCCGCATCGTCGGCCTGTTCTCGCTGATCGCGATCCTGCCGACGATCCTGCTCGCCGTGGTCGCCTCGGTGACGATCGACCGGGGCCTGTCGCTCGGCTTCACCGACCGGGTCCGGGACGTGGTGCTGAAATCCGTGGAGGTGGCCGACGCCTACCAGGAGAACCAGTGCCAGAGCCTCGCCCGCGAGATCCGCATCCTCGCCGACGACCTCACCCGGGCCCGGCCGAACTTCGACGTGAACCGGGACTGGTTCCAGACCTTCCTGACCACCCGGGCGACCAATCTCGGCCTGCCGGTGGCGCAGATCATGCGCGGCCCCACCGAGGTGGTGGCCCGGGCCAAGATCGACGTCCTGAAGACGAACCGCCTGCCCTCGGCGGCGGCCTTCGAGGACGCGGCGAACTCCGCCGATCCGATCTGCCTCCTGCCCACCGAGGGCCGGGTCTTCGCCGCGCTGCTGCGCATGCCGGCCTACGACGACGCCGTGCTGATGGTGCAGCGGGAGGTGAGCCAGCTCGCCATCGAGTTCCCCGGCGTGTCCCGGGCGGCGGCGGCCGAGTACCTCACCTACGATTCGCTGCGCCGCTCGATCCAGATCACCTTCGCGTCGGTGTTCCTGCTGATCGCGCTGATCGCGCTGCTCTCGGCCGTCTGGTTCGGCATGAACTTCGCCAACCGGTTCGTGGCGCCGATCCGGCGGCTGATCAACGCCGCCGACCAGGTGGCGTCGGGCAATTTCTACGCCCAGGTGCCGACCAAGAAGACCAGCGGCGACCTCGCCCACCTGGGCGAGAGCTTCAACAAGATGACCCAGGAGCTGCGCCGCCAGCACGCCGGCCTGATCGCCGCGAGCGACCTGATCGACACCCGCCGCCGCTTCACCGAGGCCGTGCTGTCGGGGGTCTCGCCCGGGGTGATCGGTCTCGACGCGGCGGGCTTCGTCACCATCGCCAACCCCGCCGCCGAGCGGATGCTCGACCTCGCGAGCGACGCCCTGGTCGGCGAGCCGCTGGCCCGCGCGGTGCCGGAGCTCGCGCCGGTGCTGGCCGAGAGCGAGGCGCGCCCGCGCAGCCTGCAGCAGCAGCAGGTCCAGCTCACCCGGTCCCGGGGCGAGCGCACCATCACGGTGCGGGTCACGAGCGAGCAGGCGCAGGGGGCGTCCCGCGGCTCGGTGGTGACGCTCGACGACATCACCGACCTCGTCCAGGCGCAGCGCAGCTCCGCCTGGGGCGACGTGGCGCGCCGCATCGCCCACGAGATCAAGAACCCGCTGACCCCGATCCAGCTCTCCGCCGAGCGGATCCGCCGCAAGTACGGGAAGGTCATCACCGCCGACAAGGAGGTGTTCGACCAGTGCACCGCCACGATCGTGCGCCAGGTGGACGAGATCAAGCGCATGGTCGACGAGTTCTCGGCCTTCGCGCGGATGCCGAAGCCCGCCATCGCGCCGAACGACCTCACCGAGATCGCCAAGCAGAACCTGTTCATGATGCGGGTCGCGCACCCGGACATCGACTTCGCGTTCTCGGCCCAGGGCGGCGCGGGCAGTGCGGAGAAGATCGTGGCGGCCTTCGACATCCGGCTGCTCAGCCAGGTGATCACCAACATCCTCAAGAACGCCGTCGAGGCGGTGGCCGAGGTGCCGGAGGCCGAGCTCGGCAAGGGCAAGATCAGCCTGAACCTCGCCGTCGAGGACGGGTTCGCGGTGATCGCCGTCACCGACAACGGCAAGGGATTCCCGGCCGAGGGGCGCCAGCGCCTGCTCGAGCCCTACATGACCACCCGCGAGGGTGGAACCGGGCTGGGGCTTGCTATCGTCAGCAAGGTGCTCGAGGAGCACGGCGGCGGGATCGAGCTGAACGACAATCCCGCCGGCCGCGGCGGCCAGGTCCGGATGCGGGTCCCGCGCGAGCACGGGCCCGAGCCGGCGGCGGCGGCCCCCGAGACCAGTCCCGTCACGACAGAGGAGAAGGGCGCCGCGCCGACGGCCCCCCGGATCGCGGAGATGCACGCATGAGCGCCGATATCCTGATCGTCGACGACGAGGCCGACATCCGCGACCTCGTCGCCGGGATCCTGGACGACGAGGGCCACCGCTGCCGCACGGCCGGCGGCTCGGACGAGGCGCTCGCCGCCATCGAGGCGCGCCGGCCGCACCTCGTCTTCCTCGACATCTGGCTGCAGGGCTCCCGGCTCGACGGCCTGCAGGTGCTCGACCTGATCAAGGCCGCGAACCCCGACCTGCCGGTGGTGATGATCTCGGGCCACGGCAACATCGAGACCGCGGTCTCGGCCATCAAGGCGGGCGCCTACGACTTCATCGAGAAGCCGTTCAAGGCCGACCGGCTGATCCTGGTGGCCGAGCGGGCGCTGGAGGCCTCCCGGCTCCGGCGCGAGGTCCGCGACCTGACGGCGCGCTCCGGCGCCACCAACCGCATCGTCGGCACGTCGCTCGCCATCAACCAGCTGCGCCAGACCCTCGACCGGGTGGCGCCGACGAACGCCCGGGTGATGATCACCGGGGCGCTGGGCGCCGGCAAGGAGCTCGCGGCGCGCAGCCTGCACAAGGCCTCGGCCCGCTCGAACGGCCCGTTCGTGCTCCTCAACGCGGCGGCGATCCTGCCCGAGACCATGGAGGCCGAGCTGTTCGGGGTCGAGGGCGAGAGCGGCCGGCGGGTCGGCGCCCTGGAGGAGGCCCACGGCGGCACCCTCTACCTCGACGAGGTCGCCGACATGCCGCGGGAGACCCAGAACCGGATCCTGCGCGTCCTCGTCGACCAGAACTTCCAGCGGGTCGGCGGCACGACGCGGGTCCACGTCGATGTCCGCATCATCTCCTCGTCCTCCCGGGACCTTCAGGAGGAGATCGCCGCCGGCCGCTTCCGCGAGGACCTGTTCCACCGCCTGTCGGTGGTGCCGATCCGGGTCCCGGCCCTGTCGGAGCGCCGGGAGGACGTGCCCGAGCTGATCCAGTTCTTCATGGACAACATCTCGTCCCAGACCGGCCTGCCCAAGCGCCGGATCGCCGAGGACGCCATGGCGGTGCTGCAGTCGCACAACTGGCCGGGGAACGTGCGCCAGCTCAAGAACAACGTCGAGCGGCTGATGATCCTGACCCAGGCCGACCCGGAGCAGGAGGTCACCTCGGAGATGCTGCCCTCCGAGATCGGCGCCCTGGTGCCGACGACGCCGGGCGGCGCGGGCGGCGAGAAGCTGATGAGCCTCGCGCTCCGGGAGGCCCGCGAGATCTTCGAGCGCGAGTACCTCGTGGCGCAGATCGCGCGGTTCTCGGGCAACATCTCGCGCACCGCCGAGTTCATCGGCATGGAGCGCTCGGCCCTGCACCGCAAGTTGAAGTCCCTCGGCATCGGCCCGTGAGGCCGCGGCGCCGGGGCGCGCGTTGAGGGCGGGGCCGATCCGTCACGGATCGGCTGGAACGGGGGTTGCTTGCACCCACGCTTTCACGTCGTCATGGTGTTGGTATACACGGCCCTGGACCGGATGATCGGACGATCCGGCCCGCGGCATACTCCTCCCGGACCGAGCGAGCCGGGACAACAAGAAGGCCAAGAAGATGGCGGGCGAACGCGCACAGAACCTTCAGGACACCTTTCTCAACCATGTCCGCAAGAACAAGATTCCGCTGACCATCTTCCTCGTCAACGGCGTCAAGCTGCAGGGCGTGGTGACGTGGTTCGACAATTTCTGCGTGCTGCTGCGCCGGGACGGGCACTCGCAGCTGGTCTACAAGCACGCGATCTCCACGATCATGCCGGGCCACCCGGTGCAGCTGTTCGAGCCGGACGAGACCGCCGAGAAGGCGTGAGGGCCGGCGGCCCCGGCGCCTAGCGGGCCGGAAGCCGGGGATCGGGCGGGTCGGAGGCCCGATGCGCCGCGCGGGCGACGCCGCGCGACCGGCGCGGCCGCGGCGGGGGAGGGCGGATACCCCGCCCGCCGACGGATATCTGTGCCCGTTCGCGGCCGGCATCTTGGCCCGGCCCGCCCGCATCCCCATTCTGACACTCCGACCTCTCCAACGAAGCCGTCGCCCGGGGCGGCGGCGCCGAAGGCCGTATGACCGAAACGCTGACGTCCGGCGAAGCCCGCCTCCAGGCGCAGGCCGCCCCCGAGGGCGAGATCGCCGCGGCGACCCACACCCTGGTGATCGGCCCCTACCTCGCCCGCGGCGCGGCGGGGGCCGGCCCCGGACCGGCCGCGCCGTCGCGCTCCGTGGAGGCCCGCCTCGACGAGGCGACCGGGCTCGCCGCCGCGATCGAGCTCGACGTGGTCGAGAGCCTCGCCGTCAGCCTGCCGCGGATCCGGCCCTCCACCTATCTCGGCAAGGGCCGGGTCGAGGAGATCGCCGGCCTGATCCGCGCCCGCGAGATCGGCCTCGTCGTGATGGACTGCGCCC
Source organism: Methylobacterium oryzae (assembly GCF_021398735.1). Taxonomy (NCBI): domain Bacteria; kingdom Pseudomonadati; phylum Pseudomonadota; class Alphaproteobacteria; order Hyphomicrobiales; family Methylobacteriaceae; genus Methylobacterium; species Methylobacterium oryzae. The sequence goes on along the minus strand of NZ_CP090349.1, from coordinate 3,332,256 downwards.
TGTCGCCGGTGCAGCAGCGCAACCTCGAGAAGGCCTGGGGCGCCAAGGTCATCGACCGCACCGGCCTGATCCTGGAGATCTTCGGGCGCCGCGCCTCCACGCGCGAGGGCACGCTGCAGGTCGAGCACGCCCACCTCGCCTACCAGAAGTCCCGCCTCGTCCGCTCCTGGACCCACCTGGAGCGCCAGCGCGGCGGCTTCGGCTTCCTAGGTGGCCCCGGCGAGACCCAGATCGAGGCCGACCGGCGCATGATCCAGGAGCGCATGACCCGGATCGAGCGCGACCTCGACGCGGTGGTGCGCACCCGCGGCCTGCACCGGCAGAGCCGGGCCCGGGTGCCGTACCCGATCGTCGCGCTCGTCGGCTACACGAACGCCGGGAAGTCGAGCCTGTTCAACGCCCTGACCCGGGCCGAGGTCACCGCCAAGGACATGCTGTTCGCGACCCTCGACCCCACCGCCCGGGCGACCAAGCTGCCCCACGGCGAGACCGTGATCCTGTCGGACACGGTGGGCTTCATCTCCGACCTGCCGACGCCCCTGATCGCGGCCTTCCGGGCGACGCTCGAGGACGCCATCGAGGCCGACGTGCTGCTCCACGTGCGCGACGTCGCCCACGTCGATTCCGAGGCCCAGGCCGAGGATGTCGGCGAGGTCCTGCGCGAGCTCGGCATCGAGACCAGCACCGACCGGATCATCGAGGTCTGGAACAAGGCCGACCTGCTCGACGACGACGAGCGCGCGCGGCTCCTGAACCTCAGCGGCCAGGCCAGGGCCCGCAACGACCGCGACAGCGCCGCGCCGGTCCTGGTCTCGGCGGTGACCGGGGAGGGGCTCGCCGCGCTGTCGGCCCGGATCGAGGCGCGGATCGGGCGCAACCGCGCGAGCTTCGCGGTGGCGCTGCCGCCGGAGGACGGGGCGGCGCTGAACTGGCTCTACGAGAACGCCGAGATCCTCGACCGCCGGTCGGAGGCCGACGGCACTCTGCATCTCGCGATCCGGATCGCCCCCGAGAAGGAGCCGCGCTTCCTCAACCGCTTCGCGGCGGCCCGGCGCCTCGGCCGGGGCGGTTGATGGCCTCGGGCAGCGCCGGCAACCCGACGCTCTCCGCGCTGCGGCCCGCGCGGGCTCCTGCCGAGGGCCGGGCGGATCCCGGATCGGACGACGAGGCGGTTTTGCGGACCATGCAGGCCGGCGGCGGCCTGCGCCTGCTCGGCCTCCGGGTGGTGATCGTGCTGGTGCTGCTGATGGCGGCCCAGGCCTATGACGGCTCTCTGCACGCCCTGAGCCACTGGTTCATCCTCGGCCTGTACGGCCTCGGCACGATCTGGTTCGGGCTGCGGGAGCGGGGCGGCGGCCCCGCGGCCACCGTCTACAGCTGGGCCGGCACCGGCCTCAATGCCGGGCTCGCCGTCTACGTGATCATCGAGCACATGCTGGCCGGGGGCGGGGCGGGGCTCGGCGCCGACGCGGTGAGCCGCCTGCCCGCCTTCCTGCTCCTGCTCCAGACCGGCCTGAGCATGCGGGTGGCGCAGACCCTGCTATTCTGCGGGCTCGTCACCGTCTGCTGGAGCGCGGCCTTCCTGGTCGGCCTGATCCATCCGGACCTGTTCCCGAACGCCGACACCTTCCCGACCGCGCAGCTCACCGGGCTCGCCACCTTCATGGCGGCGGGCCTCCTGGTGGTCGACGGCATGGTCCGCCTGCGCGCCGCGGTGGTGCGGGCCCTGCGCATGGAGCACGAGCGGACCCAGCTCGCCCGCTTCGTGCCCGACACGGTCGCCCTCGACCTCGCCGCCGACGACGGCGATTCCGGCCTCGGCATCCACCGGCGCCACGCCTGCCTGATGATCCTCGACATCCGCGGCTTCTCGCGGCTCTCCCGCGAGCACCCGCCCGAGGCCATGGTGACGGCCCTGCTGGGGGTCCGGGCGGCGGCCCAGGCGGCGGTGGCGGAGCAGGGCGGCCTCGTCGACAAGTATATCGGCGACGCGGTGCTGGTGCAGTTCGTCGTCGGCCATCCCGACGTCCAGGCGCGCGCGGCGCTCGCCTGCGCCCTGTCGATCCGCGACCGGATCGCCGCGCTCAACGCGGCCCGCGCCCGGGAGAATCTGTTCCCCCTGCGGGTCGTGGTCGCCCTGCACGCGGGCGACCTGCTGGTCGGGGTCTTCGACGACGGCGTGCGGGCCGAGTACACGGTGCTGGGCCCGGCGATGAACGCCCTGGCGCGGATCGAGACCCAGGCCAAGGCGGCCGAGATCGAGATCGCCGCGTCGGGAGACTTCCTGGACCTGCTCGGCGGCGTGCTCCCGGCCGGGATCCGGGCCGTGCCGGTGCCGGACGCCGCCCTGCCGGAGCACCTCACCCTGTCGGCGATCGCGGTGGCGCCCGGCGCCTGAGACGGATTCCCGGGGGGATCCCGGCGGCGTCTCGGCGGTCTCCCGGCGCCGCAGGGCGCCGGGATCGCGAGGATCGAGGCTGGCGCGCGCGGCGTCTTCTGCTACGCCCGCCGTGTTGCGAGCCCACCGTGCGTGGGCGTGGTGCCACGAGGACGCGATGCAGGGATCGACGCTGGGATCGAAGCCGGGCTCCAAGCCGGGCTCCAAGCCGGGATCGAGGTCGGGATCGAAGCCGGGACCGGGCTGGCTGGGGCGGCTCGCCCTGGGCGTCCTGGCGGCCCTGGCCGCCGCCGGGCCGGCGCGGGCGCAGGAGAAGCCGGCCGCGAAGGCGCTCCCGCCCCTCGTCTTCACCGGCATCCCCGACCAGGACGAGAGCCGGCTGGTCGAGCGCTTCGGCAAGGTCGCCGCCTATCTGGAGGCCGAGCTCGGCGTGCCGGTGCGCTACATCCCGGTGAAGAGCTACCCGGCGGCGGTCACCGCCTTCACCAACGGGCAGGTGCAGCTCGCGTGGTTCGGCGGCTTCACCGGCGTCCAGGCGCGCAAGGCCGTGCCGGGCTCCCAGGCGATCGCGCAGGGCGCCGAGGACGCGGCGTTCAAGACCTATCTCATCGCCAACGCCGCCACCGGGCTGAAGCCGGAGAAGGATTTCCCGAAGGCCGTCGCGGGCAGGACCTTCACGTTCGGCGCCCGCGCCTCGACCTCCGGGCGGCTGATGCCCGAGTACTTCGTCCGGCAGGCCTTCCCGGGGAAGACCCCGGAGCAGGTCTTCGCCCGGGTCGGCTTCTCGGGCGACCACACCCGGACGATCCAGCTGGTCCAGTCCGGCGCCTTCGCGGTCGGCGCCGTCGACTACTCGGTCTGGGACCTCGACTCGAAGGCCGGCAAGGTCGACCCGAAGGCCGTCTCGGTGATCTGGGAGAGCCCAACCTTCCCCGATTACCAGTGGACCGTGCGGGGCGACGTGGAGCAGACCTACGGCGCCGGCTTCACCGACAGGCTGCGGGCCGCGCTGACAGGCATCGCCGACCCGGCGATCCTGGAGCCGTTCGGGCGCTCGAAGTTCATCCCCGTGACCAACGCGGCCTACGAGCCCCTCGTCGAGGTCGGACGCTCCACCGGCCTCCTGGACTGACGCGCGTGTCGCGCGGCGCGGCAGCCGGCGAGGAGTCGGGCGCGGGGTCCGGCGCGGCCATCGTCCTGGCGAACGCCTCCGCGGCCCATGACGGGCGCCCGGTTCTGTCGGGCCTCGACCTGACCGTGCGGGCGGGCGAGCGGGTCGCGCTCATGGGGCGCTCGGGGGCCGGCAAGTCGACCCTGATCGGCCTGATCCACGGGCAGGCCCCCGGGCGGGTGGCCCTGGTGCCCCAGGCGGCCGCCCTGGTGCGGCCGCTCTCGGTATTCCACAACGTCTACATGGGCCGCCTCGACCGGCGCTCGACCCTGCACAACCTGCGGACCCTGGTCCGGCCGGCGCGGGCCGACGTCGCCGCCGTGGCGGCGGTCCTCGACCGGGTCGGGCTCGCGGACCGGCTCTGGGACCGGGCCGGGGAACTCTCCGGTGGCCAGCAGCAGCGCGTCTCGGTGGCCCGCGCCCTCTACAACGGACGGCCGATCCTGGTGGCGGACGAGCCGGTCTCGGCGCTGGACCGCCAGCAGGGCGGCCGGGTCCTCGCCGAGCTGGCCCGCGGGCACGAGACCCTGATCCTGGCGCTCCACGACGTGGCCCTGGCCCTCGCCCACACCGACCGGATCGTGGTGCTGGAGGCCGGCCGGATCGTCCTCGACGCGCCGTCGGCCGGCCTCGATCCGGCGCGGCTCAGCCCGTTCTACGAGGCCGCCTGATGGGCGCTCTCGCCGGCAAGGCCGGGTTCCTGCCGCGGCCGGGCTACGCGGCGGTGAGCCGCTGGTTCCTGGCGGCGGCGCTCGCCGGCCTGCTGGTCGCCGACCTGCAGGTCACGACCCTCCATCCCTTCGCCGACCTCGCCCGGCTGCTGGGCGGCCTGATCCGGCCCGATTTTCTCGCGGTCGAGGGCTGGAGCGTCCTCTACACCGTGGCCTTCGCGATGCTCGGCGTCGGGCTCGGGGCCGGGACGGGGCTGCTGCTCGCCGTCCCCTTCGCCCGCTCGCGCGCCGTCCGGCTCGCCTGCGCGGGCCTGCGCGCCGTCCACGAGCTGTTCTGGGCGCTGCTGCTGATGCAGGTCTTCGGCCTGTCGGCGACCACCGGCGTCCTCGCCATCGCGCTGCCCTACGCGGGCATCTGCGCCAAGGTCTACGCCGAGTTGATCGAGGAGGCCGACCTCGCGGCGCTCCGCGTCCTGCCCGCGGGCACCGGCGCGGTCTCAGCCTTCCTGTACGCGCGCCTGCCCGAAGTGGCCGGACGGATGCGCGACTACACCCTCTATCGCCTCGAATGCGGCCTGCGCTCCAGCCTCGTGCTGGGCTTCATCGGCCTGCCGACCATGGGCTTCGCCTTCGAATCCGCCTTCCGCCAGGGCCGCTACGCCGAGGCCGGGGCGCTGCTCCTGATCTTCTACGCGCTGATCGGCACGCGCCGGCTCTGGGTGCGCGCCCGGACCCTGCCGTTCCTCCTCGTCGGCGCCGTGCTGGCGCTGCCGCCGACCGTCGGCAGCGCGGCGATCGGCCCGAGCCTCGCCCGCTTCCTCGGCCACGACGTCGTGCCGGCGCCGCTCCGGGGCGCGCCGCTCGCCGAGCCCGAGACCTGGGCGCGGCTCTGGTCGTGGCTGCGCCCGATCCTGACCGAGCAGGTCCTGCCCGGGACCGCCCAGACCCTGATCCTGGCACAGATCGCCCTGGCCGCCACCGCCCTCGGGGCCCTCGTCCTGTTCCCGCTGACCGCGCGGCGCTTCGCCGGGCCGATCGGGCGGCCGCTGGGGCGGGCGCTCCTCGTGGTGGTGCGCTCCACGCCGGAATACATGCTGGCCTACGTCGCCCTGCAGCTGCTCGGCCCCTCGATGCTGCCGGCGATCCTGGCGCTGGCCCTGCACAATGCCGGCATCGTCGCCTACCTGATGGGCCGCCACGCCGACGCGATCCCCTACCGGGTGGACGCGCCGCGGGGCCTCGACCTCTACGCCTACGAGACCGTGCCGCGGCTCTACGGGCAGTTCCTGGCCTACCTGCTCTACCGCTGGGAGCTGATCCTGCGGGAGAGCGCGATCTTCGGCATCCTGGGGGTCACGACCTTGGGCTTCTATGTCGACGCCGCGATCTCGGAATTGCGCCTCGACGTGGCCCTGGTGCTGATCGCCGCCACCGCGCTGGTGACGATGGCGGTCGACGCGTTCTCGCGGGCGCTCCGCCGGTCCCTGCGGATCGACACCCTGCCGACCCGGCTCTCCGGGCCGCAGCCGATCACCGGGGCGGAGGCTGCGGACGGCTGATCGGAGCGCCGCCGTCGTTGCGAGCGGAGCGAAGCAATCCAGCAGCGCCACGCCCGCCGATGGCGCGCTTCCCTGGATCGCCTCGCTGCGCTCGCGATGACGGGGCTGGTCACCATGCTGCGGGCGGCCGCTAACAAGAACCTCCCGGACCGCCTCACCACTTGTAGCTGACCTTCGCCAGCACCCGCCGGGCGTCGCCGTAGAAGCACGACACGTTCGACTGGCAGGAGGCGACGTAGCGCCGGTCGGCGAGGTTCGAGGCGTTCACCTGGAAGCGCCAGTTCTCGTAATCGTAGTGCACCTGCGCGTCGAACAGCACGTAGTCGGGCACCCGCAGGGTGTTGGCCACGTCCGCGAAGGAGCTGCCGACGTAGCGCACGCCGCCGCCGAAGCCGAAGCCGCGCCACGGCCCGAGCGGGATGGTGTAGTCGGCGAACAGCGAGGCCAGGGTCTGGGGGATGTTGACCGGCGTCTTGCCGACCCGCACCGGATCAGCATCCCGCTCGGTGGTGAAGTCGAACTTGGTGAAGGACGCCACGAGGTTGAGGCCGTCGGCGACGTTGGCGACGAGCTGCGCCTCGAAGCCGGTGGAGCGCACCGCGCCGACCTGCGTCTGGAAGATCGTGTTCACCGGGTTGGGGGTGAGCACGTTGCTGCGGTGGATGTCGAAGCCCGCCAGCGTCAGGAAGTAGCCCTGGCCGGGCGGCTCGAACTTGACGCCGCCCTCGACCTGATCGCCGGTATCGGGCCTGAAGGTGCGGTTGTTGATGTCCACGCCGATCTGGGGCTGGAACGAGGTCGCGTACATGATGTAGGGCGCGAGGCCGAAGTCGAAGTTGTAGATCGCCGCCGCCCGGTAGGTGAAGGCGCTGTCGTTGCGGCCGTTGGTGTTGGCGGGCGTCAGGCGGTCGTAGACGGTGTTCTGGACGAAGTCCTGGCGGCCGCCGAGGATCAGGGTCAGCTCCGGCGTGAGCTTGATCTGGTCCTGGAAGTAGAGGCCGACCTGCTGGAACGAGTTGGCGTTGATCAGGTAGGGCGAGGCCGAGACCGCCTGCGGGCCGTAAGCGGGCGCGAGGATGTTGAGGTCGGGGCCGGGGAAGCCCGAGGCCTGGTTGTCGTGGATCTGGAAGTTCCGGTACTCCACGCCCATCAGGAAGTCGTGACGGAAGAAGCCGTCGAAGAACTTGGCCTCGGCCTGCGTGTCGACGTCGAGCTGCGCGATCTTGGCGGAATCCCGGAACAAGTAGCGGCCGAGCTGGGTCTGGAGCGGGTCGGTGTAGCCGAGCTGGCCGATATAGGAGTTCTGGAAGCTCTGCGTGTAGCCGTAGCGGGCGTTCTGGCGCACCGCCCAGGTGTCGTCGAAGACGTGCTCGAACTCGTAGCCGATGAAGGCCTGGTCGCGCCGGAAGGTGTTGAAGCCGGCATCGCCCACGTTGAGCGAGCGCGGGATGCGCAGGCCGAGCACGGTCGGCCGGGCCGTGCCGTAATAGGGCAGGAAGTTCGCCGTCACGGCCGTGTTGTCGTGCTGGAAGCTCGACAGGACCGTGAACTTGGTCGACCCGTCCGGCTTATAGGTGAAGGCCGGGGCGATGTAGTAGCTGTCGTCCGGCGCGCCCTGGACCTGCGTGCCGCCGTTGCGGGCGTAGCCGGTCAGGCGGCCGAACCAGTGGCCCTCGGCGTCGGCCGGGCCGCCGACGTCGAAGGCGGCGTAGCGCTGGTCGAAGGAGCCGCCGCCGACCTCGACGAGCCCGAACGGGGTCTCGGTCGGGCGCTTGCTGATCTGGTTGATCAGGCCGCCGGGATTGCCGGCGCCGAACAGCACCGCGGAGGGGCCGCGCAGCACCTCGATGCGCTCCAGCCCGAACGTGTTCACGCGGCTGTAGGCGAAGCCGTAGTTCAGGAGCTGCAGGCCGTTGAGGTAGAGGCCGTAATCGCTGACCACGAAGCCGCGGAGCTGGAAGAAGTCGAGGCGCGTGTCGGCGCCGAAGGTGCCCGCGTAGGTGCCGGCGACGTACTGGGTCGCCTGGGTGAGGGTCTGGGCGTTCTGGGTGTCGAGCTGCTTGCGGCCCACGACGCTGATCGATTGCGGCGTCTCGATCAGCGGGGTGTTGGTCTTGGTCGCGGTCGCCGAGCGCCGGGCCACGTAGCCGTCGATCGGGCCGGTCGGGCTCTCCGCGCCGCGCACGGGCGCGCCGGCGGGGCCCCCGGAGGCCGGGCCGCCGCCCTGGCCGGTGACGCTCAGCTCCTCGAGCTGCACGCTGCCGCCGGCGGTCGGGCCGGCGCCGCCGCGGCGCGGCGCGTCCTGGGCGAGGCTCGGCGCGGCCTGCGCCAGCACGGCGAGCGAGGCCCCGGCGAGCAGGGCGCGCAGGGTGATGCCGGGGAGGGGGTGGACGGCTCTCATGGTCTCTTGCCGGATGCGACGCTGCGGGCAGCCGACCGCGCGCGCCGGGACCCACCCCGGCGTCTCGGCCGCGCTGTTTAGAATTGTGATAAAGTACTGTAAAACTTGATCTTTCTCCATCCGGACTACGGGCAGCCGGACGCGGCCGCAAGCGGCCTTCACGCGGAAGGCGACGCCTGTTGCCGTAGCGACACGTATCGGTGGTGCGGCGGGGGGCGGTCCCGCGGGGCTACTTCACCCGGTCCGCGAGCCAGCCGGCCAGGACGTCCGCGACGGCGTTGCTGTTCGTCTCCAGCATCATCATGTGGCCGTTGCCGTGGAGGCCGCGGTCGGCCAGCCGGACCACGTCCGGCCTGGCGCCGGCCTGGGTCAGGAACGCGACGGTGCAGTCGTCGTAGGTCGCGTGGAAGGAGGCCTCCGCGGTCACCACCACGGCCGGCACCTTGGCGAGGTTCGGCAGGGACCGGACGGGCTCGCCCTGCAGCCAGCAGCGGATCCGCCCGTCCGCGGCCCTGTCGGACTTGGATTCGGACCCCTTGGCCGCCTGCGCCACCGTCAGGTCCTCGGGCGCCCGGACCGGCGGGTCGAAAGTCAGCGGCATGCGGGTCAGCCCGTAGGCGCGGGCGCGCCCGTCGCCGGTCTTCTCCCAGAACTCCTTGCCGCCGCGGAACTGCACGTCGAAGAAGGGCGGGCCGTTCGGCTCGACGGCGACATGGGCCTTCACGAGGTCCGGCCGCGCGTCCGAGGCCGCCCAGCCGAACAGGGCCGCCTGACCGTGGGTGAGCAGGATCGCCGGCCCGATCCTGTCCAGCAGCGCCACCAGGGCCGGGTCGACCCATTCCTCGGTCTGCTGGCTGTTGGCGAGGAACGGGACCTGGCTGGCGAAGAACTGGTCGAAGGCGGCGTTGCCCTGCACGCCGGCCCCGCCCGGCCAGCGGGTGTGGAGCTTGGCCTGCGGGTAGAGGTCGTAGACCTCGGGCGCCGTGTGGGTGCGCTCCAGGCTGCGGGTGCCGAGCCGGTCGTAGGGACCGTAGACCTCCGGGTTGGTGCCCGAGCGCCCGCGCCCGACCTGATCGACCACGTAGACCTGGTAGCCCTTCTCGACGAAGCGCTGCACCCAGCCCGGGCGGCCGTCCGCGGTCGCGAGGTAGTTCACGCCGGTCTGGGCGAGGCCGTGGACCATCACCACCGGGTAGGGCTGCGTGACCCGGGCCGGGGTGCGTGACTGCACGAACATCTGGCCGACCATCACGGTCTTGTCGCCGAGCTTCTGGTAGCGGCCGCCGATGTAGAAGTAGCCGGCGCGGGTCACCGGCTCGGCCAGGCCCGGCTCCGCCGCCTGCGGCGGCGCTCCCGGCGCTCCCGGCGCGGGCGCGGCGCTCCGGGGCGGGGCGTTCGGAGGCGTGGCGGGCTGGGGCGCGGGCTGGGCCGGGACGGGCCCCTGCGCCCGGGCGGGGCCGGGAACCAGCCCGGCCCCCAGCCCGGCGGCCAGGATCAGCCCCTGAACGGCGAGCAGCGCCGCGCGGGTGCCGTTCGCGATGCCGCCCGCGATGCCGCTGCCGGCCATGCCGTCTCTCCCGGATGCGCGCCGCTCCGCGCCGGCGCTTATTGCGGGAAACGCAACGTTCCACCAGCCAGGAAAGCTGCACGGTCCCGCGCGATCATCCCCGGCCGGACGAAGCGTCGCGGCGACCGGGATCGCGGCCGAGCCCGGCCCTCCGCGCATGCCAGGCGCGACCGCGGCGGCGCTGGCGCGGCGCGGGCGGCGCGCCCACTTTGGGGAGGCACCGGCGCCACAGCGGCGCCCCCCGCCCGGATCGCCCGCGGCGGGGCGAAGCCAAGGACTCCCGCCGTGGATCCCGAAACCGCCAAGACCCTGGTCTCCGCCGCCCTGGTCGCGTCGATCACCCTGTTCAGCCTCGTGTCGCTCCAGGCGTTCGTCGCCCAGATCCTGGCCGACCTCCGCGACGCCGGGTCCGCCCCGAAGCCCGTGCCGGTGCCGGTGCGCGTCGACCGCCGGGATCCGCCGCAGGCCTGACCGGCCCGCCGCTCCGATCGACGGGTGCCGGGCCGGGCGCGGATCAGGCCCCGTCCTGCCGGGCCCGCTCGCGCAGGATGAACTTCTGCACCTTGCCGGTGGAGGTCTTCGGCAGCTCGCCGAAGACCACGTGGCGGGGGAGCTTGTAGGAGGCCAGCCGCCCCCGGCACCACTGGATCAGCTCGTCGGCCGTGGGGGTCGCGCCGGCTTTGAGCTCGACGAAGGCGCAGGGCGTCTCGCCCCACTTCGCGTCGGGCTTGGCCACCACCGCGGCCGCGGCGACCGCCGGGTGCTTGAACAGGGCGTCCTCGACCTCGATCGACGAGATGTTCTCGCCGCCCGAGATGATGATGTCCTTCGAGCGGTCCTTGAGCTGCACGTAGCCGTCCGGGTGCTTCACCCCGAGGTCGCCGGTGCGGAACCAGCCGCCCTTGAAGGCGGCCTGCGTGGCCGCCGGGTTCTTGAGGTAGCCGCGCATCACCACGTTGCCGCGCATCATCACCTCGCCGATCGTCGCCCCGTCGGCGGGCACCGGCTCCAGCGTCTCCGGGTCGCGCACGTCGAGGGCCTCGAGCACCGGGTAGCGCACGCCCTGGCGGGCCTTCCGGGCCGCCCGCTGGTCGGCCGCCAGCGCGTCCCAGTCGGCGTGCCAGGCGTTGACCACCGCCGGGCCGTAGCTCTCGGTCAGGCCGTACAGGTGGGTCACGTCGAACCCGGCCTCCGACATGCCGGCTAGCACCGCCTCCGGCGGCGGGGCCGCGGCGGTGAAGAAGGCGACGCGCCGAGGCAGGTCGCGGCGCTCGGCATCGGGGGCGTTGATCAGCATCTGCATGACGATCGGCGCGCCGCAGAGATGCGTGACCCCGTGCTCGGCCATCAGCCGGTACATCGTCTCGGCCCGCACCTGCCGCAGGCAGACATGGGTCCCGGCCACGATCGACAGGGTCCAGGGGAAGCACCAGCCGTTGCAGTGGAACATCGGCAGGGTCCAGAGATAGACCGGGTGCTGGCCGAGCCCGCCCGTGATGACGTTGCCGAGGGCCAGCAGCGCCGCCCCGCGATGGTGGTAGACCACGCCCTTCGGGTCGCCGGTGGTGCCCGACGTGTAGTTCAGGGTGATCGCGTCCCACTCGTCGTCCGGCAGCCGCCAGTCGTGCTCCGGGTCGCCGCCGGCCAGGAAGGCCTCGTAGTCGGTCGCGCCCAGGCGGGCGCCCGGGCCGTCGTACTCGGGATCGTCGACGTCGATCACGAAGGGCTTGGGCTCCAGCCCCTCCAGGGCCCCGGCGGCCGTCCGGGAGAACTCGCGGTCGGTGATCAGCACCTTGGCCTCGCCGTGCTGCAGGCAGAAGCGGATCGCGTCGGCGTCGAGGCGGGTGTTGAGGGTGTTGAGCACCGCCCCGGTCATCGGCACGCCGTAGTGGCACTCGATCATCTCGGGGGTGTTGGCGAGCAGCGCCGCCACGGTGTCGCCGCGGCCGATCCCGCGCGCCGCCAGCGCCGAGGCGAGGCGGCGGGCCCGGGCGTAGACCTCCCGGTAGGGCCGCCGCAGGGGGCCGTGGACCACCGCGACGTGGTCGGGAAACACCCGCGCGGCCCGGTCCAGGTAGAGCAGGGGCGTCAGCGGCTGGTGGTTGGCCGGGACGCGGTCGAGGTCGCGGTCGTAGATCGTGTCGCGGGCCATCCCCGTCCTCCCGGCAAAGTGTTGCCGGGACAGTAGCTTGCCGGAACGGGCGCGATCAATCGGTCCGGCGGGGCTTCCGCGTCCCGTCGCGCTCTCAGTGGCGCGCTCAGTGGCGCGGCTCGTCCTCGGGTTCGGGCAGGAAGCGGGCGAGCTCGAAGCCGATCTCGATCATCAGGTGCTCGATCCGGTCGGTCAGCGACGGCCGGTGCAGGGCGCGGGCGAGGTCGCGCAGGGCGATGACGTGCTCGGCCATCCGGTTCACCACCCGCTCGCTCTGCACGAGGTTGGCGGCCTGCTCCTCGGTGCGGTCGATGGCGATGCCGCGCCCGCGGGTCGCCCCGCCGGCGGGGTCGCGCTCGATCCGGCCGCGCATCAGCAGCGTGCGGATCCCGGTGCGGGTGTCCTTCGTGCGGAACTCCGCCTCGACGGGACCGCCGGTCTCGGCCACCGCGTGGAGATAGCTCTCGATCCGGACGCGGTCCTCGGGATGGGTGCGGTCGAGGAAGGCCTCCAGGGACACGCCGGCGGCGGCCGCCTCGGGGTCCAGGCCGAGCAGATCCGCGAGCGGGGCCGAGAGCGCCAGCTGCCCCGCCCAGTAATCGTGGGCCCAGGTGCCCACGACGCCGGAGGCCTCCAGAATGGATTGCGGGATCGGGGCTTCGGACATGCCATTCCTCGATAGGGCGATCCTTGTCTTTAAACTTGAGGTTTTCACCCCCACCAAGCTCCTCGTCTCACCCGCGCTCACGCTACGGTATCCGGGCGTCGCTGGAAAGGCTGTTAACCCTCTATATGCCAAGAATCTTAACTTGAAGTTTAGACTGCTGTCCTGCTGCCGCACTGGGCGGGGATATCCGCGAGGGACCGTTGTCTTAACGGCTCGTTAACCATGTCGGCCCCAACCTGTGCCCCGACATCCTTGGGTCACAGGATCGCGGCACGCCGCGAATCCCATACCTGAGGTTGGCACAGACGGCGCGGCGACCGGCAGTTGCGGGCGCCCGGACGGATGCATGGGGCCTTCTGGAGGACGCCCGGGATGAAAGCGATCACCTTCGTCACGCAGAAGGGCGGCAGCGGCAAGAGCACGCTGTGCATCTCCCTGGCGGTGGCCGCCCGGGAGGCGGGCCACACGGTCTGCATCCTGGAGATGGACCGGCAGGCCACGATCTCCGACTGGCTGGACCACCGCACGGCCGACGGTCCCGAGGTGGCGCAGATCGACGCCACCCAGATCGACGCCGTGATGGAGCGCCTGCGCGACTCCGCCTACGACTACGTGTTCATCGACACGCCCGGCGTCGATTCCACCGGCACCCTCTCGGCGATCCGCGCCGCGGATCTGTGCATCATCCCGTGCCGGCCGACCCCCGCGGACCTGCGGGCGTTCAAGCCGACCCTGGCCGCCGTCTACCGGCTGGAGAAGAAGTTCGCCTTCGTGCTGAACCAGACCCCGCCGCGCTCCTACCGGGTCCGCGACGCCGCGGACGGGCTCGCGGTGCTCGGCATCCTGCCCGACGTGAACATCGTCGCCCGCACCGACCACCAGGACGCGATCGGCCTCGGCCAGGGCGTCACCGAGTTCAACCCCAAGGGCCAGGCCGCCGGCGAGGTCCGCCGCCTCTGGTCGTGGATCGAGCGCCGCACGCAGTCCCTGAGGACGGGCCAGCATGTCCAAGCCGCCTAAGCTCAGCCTCGCGGCGATCGTGGCCTCGGCGAGCCCGCCGGCCCGGCCCCAGGCGGCCCGGCCGCAGGGCGCCGAGATCGTGTCGCTCACCCTCGCGCCCCAGGCGCCGAAGCAGGCGGCCACGCTCAAGCAGCGCGCCCGCCAGATGTCGGTCTACCTGGAGCCGCCGGTCTACGACCAGCTGCGCGACCTCGCCTACGCCGAGCGGACCAAGATGCACGCGCTGATGCTGGAAGGCCTCGACCTGCTGTTCAAGCAGCGGGGCGCCCAGTCGATCGGGCAGCTCACCGACACGCAGTCCCGCTGAGGGCGAACTCGGCCTTCGGCCTATTACACCCGGGGCGGCGCGGCCGCTCCGGAGCGTGCCGCTGCTGCGCGCGGCGCCTTCCGGCCCTCCGGGACCGCGGCGCCGCGGAGGGCCGGCGCGGATCAAGCGCGGCCCGCGGCCTCCGCACCGGCTCGGTCCCGAGCCATCGCGATCCTGGCCCCGCTCCCACACGGAAAAGTGGAGCGCCGCGCCCGGGGGCGGTCGGACGGGCGCGCCAGTAAGAATTTGAAAAATCCGTTCCCGAACAAGATGTTGCCCGTCGATCCGCGCGCAATGCTCGAGAACCGACCGGCCGCGCGGCCTGCTTCCTGAACCGGGCCGCAGCCCATCGTTCAGGCTTCCTTTACGCGACCGCTACAAATCTGGGTGGACCGATCGCGGCCCCGTGCACGCGGCCGGCTCCGGTCCGGTCGGGCCCCGCTCACGCGTAGAGTTTGGTGAACCCCACGATGGTGCGCACGACGCTTCCCCGGCCGGCGCGCCTCGCCCTGCGGCTCATCGCCGTCTCGGGCGTGGCCCTGGCCACGGCCAACTGCGCGACCTCGCCCCAGCAGAAGCTCGCCGCCGGGAACGGGATCGACCCGAAATACGGGGTCAAGGCGAGCCCGCGCCTCTACAACGAGGGCGACGTGATCCCGAAGGGCGGCGGGCGCCGCTACACCGGCAAGCCCTACGTGGTGGCCGGGCAGACCTACGTGCCGAAGGAGAACCCGAGCGGCTACGTCCGCGAGGGGCTCGCCTCCTGGTATGGCTCGGCCTTCCACGGCCGCATGACCGCCAACGGCGAGGTCTTCGACCGCCACTCGATCGCCGCCGCCCACCCGACCCTGCCGCTGCCGAGCTACGCCCGGGTGACGAACCTCGAGAACGGCTACTCGATGCTGGTGCGCGTCAACGACCGCGGCCCCTACCATGCCGGCCGGGTCATGGACGTGTCGGAGGATGCGGCCGAAGCGCTGGGCTTCCACCGCAGGGGCACCGCGCGGGTGCGCGTCGAGTATGTCGGCAAGGCCTCGGTGGCCGGCAGCGACGACCGCAAGCTCCTCGCGAGCCTGCGCACCGACGGGCGGCCGGCCGGCCGCTCGACCGTGATGATGGCCGATCTCGGCCCGACGGAGGACACCGAGCGCTACACGCGCTCAGCCCCGGCTCTGGCCTTCAGGCCCGCCCAGGAGGCGGAGGAGAGCGGGACGGAGGCCGGGACGGCGGCCGGGAAGGCGCCCGCCGAGGCCCCGGCCGCCCGGCCCGAGCGGGCGGCGCCGGTGCGCGCGCCGATCGTGCTGGCCTCGGCCGCCGTGACGGTCCCGGCGGCCGTGCAGCCCACCGCCCCGCGGGTGCGCGAGTTCCGGCCCGCCCCCGTGCCGGCCGTCGCCGCCAGGGGCGGCCTCGGGGCCGGGCCCCTGAAGGTCGCGGGTCTCAACCCGGCCCACACCCCCGGCCTCGCCCCGGCCGCGCCGCCAGCGCACGGTCATGCCGCCGGGAAGGCCGGCCCGAAGGCCGGCCCGGCCCTCGCCGAGGTCCATCGCCGGGCGGTCCCGGCGCCCGGGACCGTGAAGCTCGCCAAGGCGTCGTCGGGCCCGTCCTCCGCGCCGCACGGCGCGTCCCCGGCCGCGATACCCGCCGCGATGCCGGCCTCGGCCAAGCTCGCCATGGCGCGCCTCGCCGCGGTGCCGGCCAGGGCGTCGGCCACGAAGGCCGGTGCGCCGGCCGCGAACGGCTCCGCGACCACCTCTGCCAAGACCGCCCCCAAGGCCCCCGCCGCCAAGGGGCCGGCCACCAAGACCGCCGGCAAGGCGGGACACGCCCGCCTCGCCGGGATCTACTGACGGCGGCGCCCGGGCCGACCCGCGGCCGCCCGACGGGTCCGGCGGCCCATGTGGCGGTCGATGTGGCGGCCGATGCGGCATTTCGCATTCGATCCGGCGCCGAAACCGTAATATGGTCACGCTTGTTATTGGGATACGGGCGGGACGCTTCCGGCCCGACGGCAGGCGCGGGACGGAACGGTGATGCGCAGACCCCTTCTCACCCTTCTCGCGGCCGCCTGCGCGCTGGGCGCCGGCCTCGCCGCCGCCGCCGCGCAGACTTTCCAGACCGCGGCCCCGCACGCGATCCTGATCGACGCCGATTCCGGCTCGGTCCTGTTCGAGAAGGCCGCCGACGAGCGGTTCTCGCCGGCCAGCATGGCCAAGCTCATGACCACCGACATCGTGTTCGAGGCGCTGAAATCCGGCCGCCTGTCGATGGACACGGAGTTCACCGTCACCGAGGACGCGTGGAAGCGCGGCGGGGCCGGGGGCGGCGGCTCGTCGATGTTCGCGCAGGTGAACAGCCGCATCAAGATGTCGGACCTGCTGCGCGGCCTGATCGTGCAGTCGGGCAACGACGCGGCCATCACCATCGCGGAGAACATGGCCGGCTCCGAGGAGGCCTTCGCCGGGCTGATGAACCAGCGCGCCAAGGAGATCGGGCTGACGAACTCGACCTTCCGCAACGCCACCGGCTACTCGGCGCCCGACCAGAAGGTCACGGCCCGGGACATGGCGAAGCTCGCGCTGCACATCATCGACACCTACCCGGACTACTACAAGATCTTCGCCGAGAAGGAGTTCACCTGGAACAAGATCCGCCAGCAGAACCGCAACCCGCTGCTCGCCCTCGACATCGGCGCGGACGGGCTCAAGACCGGCTACCTGGAGGAATCCGGCTACGCGCTCACCGGCTCGGCGGTGCAGAACGGCCAGCGGCTCGTGCTGGTGGTCTCGGGGCTCAAGACCGCCCGGGACCGCGCCTCCGAGTCGCGCAAGCTGATGGAGTGGGGCTTCCGCGCCTTCGAGCCCCGGCAGGTCTTCGCGCCGGGCGAGACCGTGGCCGAGGCCTCGGTGTTCGGCGGCCAGTCGGGCTCGGTGCCGCTGGTGGCGAAGAAGCCCGTGCGGGTGCTGCTGCCGCGGGGCTCCAGCGACCGGGTCAGCGCCAGGGCGATCTATACCGGGCCGCTCATCGCCCCGGTGGAGGAGGGCCAGCGGGTCGGGATCCTGCGCGTCCAGCGCGGCGACACCGTCGCCCTCGACCAGCCGCTCTTCGCCGGCGCCGCGGTGGAGCCCGGCACCCTGTCGCAGCGGGCGATGGACGCGGCGCTGGAATTCGGCACCGGCCTCGTCCGCAAGGCCTTCGACCGGGCCGGCAAGGGAACCGACAAGGGCGGGGACAAGGGTGCTGCCGGGGCGGCCAACCCGTCGTGACGGCGCGCGCGTGACCGGGCCGCTGTCCGGGGATCCCGCCGGGGCGGGCGGCACCTTCATCACCGTCGAGGGCGGGGAGGGGGCCGGCAAGTCGACCCAGATCGCCCGCCTCGCCGCGACCCTGCGCGCGCGCTCGGGGCGGCCCGTCTGCGTGACGCGCGAGCCCGGCGGCTCGCCGCGGGCGGAGGAGATCCGCACGGCGCTGCTCGACGGCGTCGCCAAGCCCTACGGCCCCTTCGCGGAGGCCCTGCTGTTCAGCGCCGCCCGGATCGACCATCTCGACCGGCTGATCCGCCCGGCGCTCCGCCGGGGCGAGACCGTGCTGTGCGACCGGTTCATCGACTCGACCCGGGCCTACCAGGGCGCCGCCGGGGGGCTCGATCCCGCGCTCGTGGACGCCCTGGAGCGGGTCGTCGTCGGCCCGACCCGGCCCGATCTCACCCTGATCCTCGACCTCGCCCCCGAGTCCGGCCTCGCCCGCGCGGCCGGGCGCGGCGCCCGGACGGGGCAGGGGGCCGACCGGTTCGAGGCCGAGGCCCTCGACTTCCACGTCCGGCTGCGGGAGGCCTTCCTGGCGATCGCCCGGGCGGAACCGGGGCGCTGCGCGGTGATCGACGCGTCCCGCGATCCCGACACGGTCGAGGCGGCGATCCGCGCCGCCGTCGCGTCCCGGCTGCCGGCGCTCCTGCCCGACCGGCCGGCGGGGGCGGGCCGGAGCGGCGACGCCGCGTGAGCGGCCGTACGGGCGGGGCCGGTCCCGTCCCGACCGGTCCCATCCTGGCCGGCGGCCGTGTAAGCAGTCGCGCGGGCGCGCCGCCCAGATCGGAGGCCGCCGGCCCGCGCCGTGAGACCCACTCCATGAAGCCCGCCCGTGAAGCCCGCCCCATGAGACCCGCCCCGTGAAGCCCACCGACCGCGCCGCCGACGACGTCGAGCCCGGGGACCTCGCCGGGATCCCGCGCCCGCGCGAGACCCTCGGGCTCGTCGGCCACGCGGCCGCGGCCGACGCCTTCGCGGCCGCCATCGCGGCGGGGCGCCTGCACCACGCGTGGCTGATCGGCGGCGCCCCCGGCATCGGCAAGGCGACCCTGGCCTACCGGGTCGCCCGGCGCCTGCTCGCCTACCCGGGGGGCGGGGGCCCGATGGGCCTCGCCGTGCCGGCGGGCGACGCCGTCCTCGGCAAGGTGGCGGGCCTGTCGCACCCGAACCTCGTGGTCCTGCGCCGCCACCGGAGCGCCGGCGCCAAGACGCTGCCGACCAAGATCTCGGTCGACGCGGTGCGCCGCGCCCTCGACCTGTTCGCCTCGACGGCCGCGGATTCGGGCTGGCGCGTCTGCATCCTCGACAGCGCCGAGGACCTGAACGCCAACGCCGCCAACGCCCTGCTCAAGGTGCTGGAGGAGCCGCCGCCCCGCGCGCTGTTCCTGATCCTGTCCCACCAGCCCGGCCGGCTGCTGCCGACCATCCGCTCCCGCTGCCGGGCGCTGATGCTGCGCCCCCTCCCGGCCGAGGACGTCGCCCGGGTGGTGCGCGGCCTGCCCGAGCCCTTCGCGCAGCCCGACGAGACCGCCCTGGCCCGGGCACTGGCCCAGTGCGAGGGCTCGGTCGCCCGCGCGCTCGCGATGCTCGATCCGGTCACCGCCGGCCTCGTGGCCGAGATCGAGACCCTGCTGGCGCGGGCGCGCACGCCCGACTGGGGCCGGGTGCTCAAGCTCGCCGAGACCCTGGCGGGCCGCGACGCCGAGGCGCGGTTCGAGGCCGCCCAGGACGCGGTGCTGCGCTTCGTCTCGGCCGAGATCGACCGGCGCCGGGATGAGCCCCCCGCCCGCCTCGCGGCCCTGGTGGAGGTCGCCGACCGGTTCGGCCGCGCCGCCCGGGAGGCGGCGATCTACAACCTCGACCGGCGCCCGGTCGTGCTGTCGCTGTTCGGGGATCTCGCGGCGGTGGCTTAGGGCCCGGCGGGCACCCGTCCCCGTATCCGACATCGGGATCCGGCCCGCCGCCGGCGTGGAACCGTCCGGCGCCGGCGCCGTTGTCCGCGCGATGACAGCATACTGTCATTCTGACAACATCCTGCCGTCAGGACGTGCCCCATGGAGCCCGACCCGCCTCGGACAGCCCGCGACCGCGACCGGACCCGGCACGCCCTGTCGGACCTCGTGGTCGCGGTGTTCCGCCTCAACGGCGACCTGCTCGCGGCCGGCGACACGCTGGTGCAGGATCTCGGGCTCACCAGCGCCCGCTGGCAGGTGCTGGGGGCCATCGCCCTCGCGCCGGCGCCGCTGCCCGTCGCCCACATCGCCCGCAACATGGGCCTCGCCCGCCAGTCGGTGCAGCGCCTCGTCGGCGAGATGCGGGCCGACGGGCTGATCCGGCTCGCGCCCAACCCCCACCACCGCCGCGCGCCCCTCGTCGCCATGACCCCGCGGGGCGCGGGGGCCTATCGGCAGGCGATGGCGCGCAACGCCCTCTGGTCGGACGGGCTCACCGAGGGCCTCGCGCCCGAGGCCGTCGAGGCCGCCGCCGCGCTGCTGCAGGGCCTGCAGCGGCGGATCGGCGCCTCCCACGCCGCCATCGCGTCCATCGCCGCGGAGGCCCGGCAGGAGACGCCGCACGAGACCCCGCACGAGACCCCGCACGAGACCCCGCACGAGACCCGACAGGAAAGCCGACAGGAGACCGACCGATGACCGACGCCCACGCCGCCCCGGGCTACGACGCCGACGTGATCGTCGTCGGCGCGGGCCCCGTCGGCCTGACCGCGGGCTGCGCCCTGCGCCATCACGGCGTGTCGTGCCTGATCCTGGAGCAGCGCGCGGAGGTCAGGGCGTACTCGCGGGCCAACAATCTCTGGGCCCGCCCGCAGGAGTTGCTCGCCGGCATCGGCCTGCGCGACGCCCTGGCGGAGAACGCCTACGCGGTCCGCACCATCAACTTCTTCGTCGACGGCGCGCCGACGACGCCGATCCCCATCGCCGACGTCGCCAGCCCCTATCCCGACGTCCTGTACAGCGGGCAGGACGTGATCGAGCGGACCTTGATCGACGCGTTCGAGGCCCGCGGCGGTCGGCTGGACCGGGGCTGCACGGTGACCGGCATCGACCAGGACGCGGCGGGCGTCACCGTGACCCTCCGGCGGGGCGCGGACGGGCCGGAGACGCGGCTGCGCGCCCGCTACTGCGTGGCCGCCGACGGGGCCCGGAGCACGGTCCGCGCCCGGCTCGGCCTGGATTTCGAGCCCGAGCGGCTCGCGGGCTGCATGAACCGGCAGGTCGACGCCCGGCTGTCCTGGCGCCGCGGGTCCGAGCCGGACCAGCTCTGGTTCTTCTACTACCCGCGCGGCTTCGCCGGCATCATGCCGGTCTGGGGCGGCTACCACCGGCTGTTCTTCCTGGCCGACGACGCCGGCGTGCCGGACCGCGACCCGACGCTCGCGGAGATCCAGGCCCTCGCCCGGGAGGTCACCGGCGACGAGACCCTCACCCTGAGCGACCCGCAATGGCTCACCCACAGCCGCTTCGCCTACGGGGTCTCCCCCGGCTACGCGCGGGGCCGCGTGTTCCTGGCGGGCGATGCCGGGCACCTGTCCCTGCCGATCGGCGGCCAGGGGATGAATGCCGGCCTCCACGACGCGGTCGAGATCGCGTGGCGGCTGGCCATGACCCTGCGGGGCGAGGCGGCGCCCGCCATCCTCGACTCCTACGACGGCGAGCGCGGCGGCGAGCACGCCCGGCTGAGCGCCCAGCAGGTGCGCGGGTTCCGGTGGACCGTCTATCGCGGCCCCGTCACCGACACGGTGCTGGGGCTGGCCGCGAAGGCGCTGCCGAACCTGGGCTCCCTGCTGCAGGGGACGGACGACATGCAGCAGATGGGCGTCGCCTATCCCGGCAGCCTCCTGAACGCGGATCACCTGTCGGGCCTCGCGAACCTGACGCACCTGCTGCGGCCGGGGCCGAAGCCGGGCCAGCGCGCGCCGGACGCGCCGGTGACGCGGGACGGGGTGCGCACGCGCCTGTTCCCGTTCCTCTACAACCCGGACGGATGGACGACGGGCTGGGCGCTCCTGTGCTTCGACGGACGGTCGCCGGAGGCGGCGCCCTTCCTTCTGGAGGCGGTCCAGGCCGTGGCGCCCTGGCCCTGGCTGCGTCCGCGGCTCGTCCTCGCCGGCCCCCTGATCGCGGCGGAGATGCCCGTCCTGTCGGATCTGGACGGCCGGGCACACGGCGCCTACGGGCTGGAGGGCCGGCCGGCGCTCGTGCTGGTGCGCCCGGACGGGCACATCGCCTTCCGGAGCGGCGCGGACCGGACCGATCGCCTGATCGCGTATTGCCGCGCGCTCTTCGACGCGGCGGGGCGCGCGGCCGGGGAAGTGGTGCGGCCGGAGGCGGCTTGCGCCGGGTGAGGGCGGCGGGGGCCGCGACGTCGGAGCCGTGCCCCGGGGCACGGCACCGCCCCTCGTCCCGGCGCCGCGTCCCGGCCGCCCGCGACCGGCACCGGAGTCGCGGCGTCTCACGGATCCGGCCGGCTGCCGGACAGGCGCAAGATCGCGGCTTCCCTGTAGGCGCGGGGCGACAGGCCGTGGCGGTCCTTGAAGCGCCGGGCGAAATGGGCCTGGGTCGCGAAGCCGCACTCGTAGGCCACGACGCCGATCGGGCGGTGCAGGCTGACCGGATCGGAGAGGCGCCTGGCCGCCGCCGCGAGGCGGCGCTCCCAGATCCAGTCGGAGATGTGCTGGCCGCGCTCGTGGAACAGTTCCTGGAGCCGGCGCAGGGACACGCCCATCGCGGCGGCGAGCCGGGGCGGATCGAGGGTCTGGTCGCCGAGATTCGCCTCGACATGGGCCTTGGCGCGCTGGACCACGACGCTGCCGTGCAGGGAATGCGGCACCTCCCGGGCCATCCGATCCGCGAGCGCGGCCACGATCAGATCCACGCCGATGGTCGCCATGCGCTCCGCTGCCTCGGGGGAGAGTTGCCGGTTCACCCGGAGCAGATCCCCGAAGAAGGTCGTCACCAGGCGGGTCGTGGCCGATCCGGCGGGCATCGTCAGGGCCGCGAACAGCCGGGCCGGTCCGAGCAGGCTCTCGAGGCGCTCCCGCGGCAGGGCCATGACCAGGGTCTGGCCATCCGTGCGCGCGTCCAGCACGCCCGGGTGATGGTCGATGACGGTGAGGTCTCCCGTCCCCTGCACCGCCTCGCGGCCGTGCTGCTGAAAGGTGGACGCGCCGACGAGACGGAAGTTCAAGCGGATCAGCCCGTCAGGCCGGCGCCGGACCGTATCGGCGGTGATCGTGGTCGTGAGGGCGCTCTGGGTGATCCGGCTGAAGGTCAGCGGGCCGACGGCGCCGATCTCGATCTCGCCCGCGAACGGCCCGTCGGCGCGCCGGCGCTGCTCGATCGGCCCGATCCGTTCGGCGACGACCTCCTGCCAGAGCTTGAAGCGCGTCCGGGGATGTGTCCCGGCCGTCGAGAAGACCCGGCGCTCAGGCCGCTCGGAGAGGCGCCGGCGCGCGGCCTCCGGAGAACCCGTCCGTTGCGCGGAGCCGGATGCCCCGGAGCGTGACCTGAAGACAAGACATCAACGAAAGATAGATCACATCGCCCCCATATTCGATCGACCAATTCAGCAATAATCGACTTATTGTCTCTGTTATTCGCAATATATCGAACCGTGTACGGCCATAAGTCCGATCTCTATATACATTTCGTCGACAAAGACCCCGCAATACCGATTCGAATCGCTCATATGTCACGCTCCTGCGTCCCTCAAGCTCCGAGAATAACTTAGCGAGCGGATCTGCGTCCGCTGGCGCTCGGCATTCCGGGCCGATGTGACGTCGATGGCAGCCGTGCGTGGTGCACCGATCCGGCGGCGCGACGGAACGCCGGCAGGGCTCGGCCCATGTGACGGTGCCCGCGGCCGATGAGTCTTCGGCACCGACGTCCTTGCGAGCGGAGCGAAGCAATCCAGCAGCGCGACCTTGCCGATGTTGCGCCGCCCTGGCTCGCTTCGCTGCGCTCGCGATGACGGAGAGGTGCGCGTCGACCGCAGCGCGCGGCTCAGCTTCCCTTGACAATGTTCCTATTTTGTGCTTCCTGACCGCACCTGTCCGCGGCGGCCCGGGAGCGATCCCGGGGCGTCCTTCGGGGGCCCGCCCGGTGGCTGACCGTGCGGGTCCGGGGACGGGGCGGCGCCCGCGTCGGTGGCTCTCAGCCGCCATCGCCCCGGGCGACGGACCGGTGCGGGGCGTGCCTCGGATGCGGGCGTGAGACCGGGCGGCACTGTGCCCGGCGGGGTGAGGAAATGCCCCCGCGCCGACCCGCCTCTGGGCCGACCCTGAGCGACCTGCGGACCCGCCCACTACGAGGCGGGGGACGGCTGGAAGGCCACGGCGCCGATGCGGGTTCCGGAGGTGCGGGCACGGCGTGCGCGCACCGCGACCGAGACCGCTCACGGGGAGTCGCAGGACCGGGACGTCGGAGACGCCGCGACGAGACAGACGGCAGCGGCTGGGGACCATGCCCGGTCGATGCCGCGGGGCGCCGCGGGGATCGGATCCCGCGCGTACTTGGCCGACACCTGGGTTCCCGCGGCGTCCCGCGTCCCTCGTGCCGTCTCCCGGGCCATGCCCCCGGCGCCACGCGCGCGCGCGGACGATCACGCGTGTCCGGTGCCGGCCGCCGCGGAGGATCGCCGTCGCGCCCGCAGGCGGCGACGGTTGCGTCCCGGCGCCGGCCGCGCGACAACGCGGGCAGCTTCCCGCGCTCATCCGGAACACCACAGACGTGACGTCCAACGCCCCGGCGAATCCCCGAAAGACGTTCGGTCTCTCGACCGCGATCTCCTACCCCAACGGCGCGCCCCATATCGGCCACGCCTACGAGGTGATCGCCGCCGACGCGATCGCGCGCTTCCACCGGCTCGACGGCTACGACGTGCTGTTCTCCACCGGGACCGACGAGCACGGGCTCAAGATCCAGCAGGCCGCGACCCGGGCCGGCACCACCCCGCGCGCCTACGTCGACGGCACGGCCGCCCGGTTCCAGGCCATGGCCGACCGGATGGACTGCGCCTACGACCGCTTCATCCGCACCACCGAGCCCGACCACTACGCCGCCGCCCAGGAGATCTGGCGGCGGATGGAGGCCAACGGCGACATCTACCTCGACAAGTATGCCGGCTGGTACTCGGTCCGCGACGAGGCCTACTACGACGAGTCCGAGACCCGGCTCCTGGAGGATGGCAGCCGCCGCAGCCTCGCCACCGACACGCCGGTCGAGTGGATGGAGGAGGAGAATTTCCTTTTCAGACTGTCCGCCTACCAGGACCGGCTGCTGGAACTCTACGCGGATCAGCCGGATTTCATCGGGCCGGACACGCGCCGGAACGAGGTGGCGAGCTTCGTGCGCTCCGGCCTCAAGGACCTCTCGGTCAGCCGCACCAATTTCGACTGGGGCGTGCCGGTGCCGGGGCATCCGAACCACGTGATGTACGTGTGGGTCGACGCGCTCACCAACTATCTCACCGTCACCGGCTTCCCCGACGCGGAGAACCCCCAAAAAAGATTCTGGCCGATGGACCTGCACGTGATCGGCAAGGACATCGTCCGGTTCCACGCGGTCTACTGGCCGGCCTTCCTGATGTCGGCCGGGCTGCCGCTCCCGAAGCGCGTCTTCGGCCACGGCTTCCTGCTCTCCAAGGGCGAGAAGATGTCGAAGTCGCTGGGCAACGTCCTCGACCCGTTCGAGCTCGCCGACACCTACGGGGTCGACCCGGTGCGCTACTTCGTGCTGCGCGAGGTGCCGTTCGGCGGCGACGGCAGCTACAGCCACGAGGCGATCATCGGCCGGATCAACGCCGATCTCGCCAACGATCTCGGCAACCTCGCCCAGCGCTCGCTCACGATGGTCGCCAAGAACTGCGACGGCGCGGTGCCGGATCCGGGCAGCCTGGACGCGGCCGACACGGCCCTGCTGGCCCAGGCCGACGCCCTGCCGGCACGGGCCCGGACCCTCATGGGCGAGCTGGCGCTCCACACCGTCCTGGCCGAGATCTGGGCCGTGGTGGCCGAGGCCAACCGCTACTTCGCCGCCCAGGAGCCATGGAAACTGCGCAAGTCCGACCCGGCGCGGATGAACGCGGTGCTCTACACGACGCTGGAATCCCTGCGCGTCTTCGGCATCCTGACCCAGCCCTTCGTGCCGGGGGCGGCGGCCAAGCTCCTCGACCTGCTGGCGGTGCCGGCCGACCGGCGCGGCCTCGCCGATGTGGGGGAGGGGGGCCGGCTCGTGCCCGGCACGGCGCTCCCCGCCCCCGCGCCGATCTTCCCGCGCTTCGAGCGCCCCGAGACTCCGTCCGCCTGAAGGACCTTGCCGCTTGAAGGACCCTGCCGCCCGACGGCCCCGAGACCCGATGCTCATCGACAGCCACTGCCATCTCGACTTCCCGGACTTCGCCGCCGACCTCCCGGGCGTGATCGCCCGCGCCAAGGCCGCGGGCGTCGCCGGCATGCTCACGATCGCCACCCGGGTCGCCAAGGCCGACACCTACCGGGCGATCGCCAAGGCCCATCCCGAGGTTTGGCACACGGTCGGCACCCATCCCCACGGGGCCGCCGAGGAGCCGGACGTCGCCGCCGAGACGATCGCGGGCCTCGCCCAGGCCAGCCCGCGCTGCGTCGGGATCGGCGAGGCCGGCCTCGACTACCACTACGCCGACGCCGCCCCCGAGGCCGTGCAGGAGCGGGTGCTGCGCGCCCACATCGCGGCGGCCCGGCTCTCCGGCCTGCCGCTCGTGATCCACGCCCGGGACGCCGACGACCACATGGAGCGGGTGCTTGCCGACGAGATGGGCCGGGCGCCGTTCCGGGCGGTGCTGCACTGCTTCTCGTCGGGGCGGCGGCTGGCGGAGGCCGGGGTGGAGCTGGGGCTGTACGTGTCCTTCTCGGGCATCGTCACGTTCCGGCGCTCGCACGACCTGCGCGACATCGCCAGGGCCGTGCCCCTCGACCGGATCCTGGTGGAGACCGACGCGCCGTTCCTGGCCCCCGAGCCCCACCGGGGACGGACCAACGAGCCGGCCTACACGGCCGACACCGCCCGGTCGCTGGCCGGGACCCTGGGGCTGACCGCCGAGGACTTCGCCCGGACCACGACGGCGAATTTCTTCACCTTGTTCGACAAGGCCGCCGGAACGCGCCCGGGCGCTGCGTGACGAGTCGGAGCGGGAGATCCGGATGGCGAGCCTGACCCTGCGCATCCTCGGTTGCGGCTCGTCCGGCGGGGTGCCGCGGGTCGGCAGCGGCTGGGGCGCCTGCGACCCGGCGGAGCCGCGCAACCGCCGGCGGCGCTGCTCGATCCTGGTGGAGCGCGCGTCGGGGGCGGGGCGGACCACGCTCCTGGTCGACACCTCTCCGGACCTGCGCGAGCAGCTCATCGACGCCGGCGTGACGCGCCTCGACGGGGTGCTCTACACCCACGCCCACGCCGACCACACCCACGGGATCGACGACCTGCGCCCGCTGGTGATCGCCATGCGGGCCCGCATCCCGGTCTACGCCGACGCCCTGACGCGGTCGCTGCTCACGGCCCGGTTCGGCTACTGCTTCGAGACGCCCCCCGGGAGCGCCTACCCGCCGATCCTCGACCTGCGCGACCTCGCCGCCGGCCGCGACCTGACCCTAGAGGGGGAGGGGGGGGCGATCACCGTGGAATCGCTCCCGGTGGAGCACGGCAACGAGGCGGCCCTGGGCTTCCGCTTCGGCGCGGCCGCCTACATGCCCGACGTCAGCCTGATCCCGGAGGCGAGCCTCGCCCGGCTCCGCGGTCTCGACCTGCTGATCATCGACGCCCTGCGGGACACCCCGCACCCGACCCACTTCTCGGTCTCGGACGCCCTCGCGCTGATCGAGTCGGTGCAGCCACGCCGCGCGGTCCTGACCAACCTGCACACGGATCTCGACTTCGGCGCCCTCGCGGCACGCCTGCCGGAGGGCATCGTGCCCGCCTATGACGGCATGACCCTGAGCCTCGAGGCCTGAGCACGCTCAACGGGAGGGCGAATCGGGCGTCACACGCCTGT